>JBGSQP010000002.1:0-7865 GCA_041738095.1 Waddlia sp. | reverse complement strand
CAATCCGACAGCGATGCTCAAGATTAGTCAGAAAAGCATTGTCATTTTCAAAGAAAATGGAAAATCATATAGGTGCAATTAAAATGTTTATCTGCGATTACAACAAAAATTTGAAATCACTACCTGTTTAGGACTACCCATTTTTCTTTAACTTTCCCTTTAAAGTCATTCCAATGTCCTTTAAATATTTCGGTGTTCATAACTAACCTCCTATCAAAAAATCCCTAGAACATATAATAATATTATTAACGTTATGGGAACTCCCAACAACCATAATATCAAAGCTTTTCCCATAATTTTCTCCTATACTTGCACAGATTCAGCGAGCTCTCTATCTTCCCTTTTTACAGCGAGTTTATTGACTCCTGTTGAAAAAAATGTTCCTTCAGCAATTGTGCTTAAATTTTTGTCGGCGTTAGATTCTTCTTCGAGAGTTTCATCCAATAAGTCTGCAACCTCATCCATACCTAATTGTTCCGCGTGGGATTTCGCAGTCCCATATCCTGCAATTTCATAGTGTTCAACCCGTTGAGCAATAGAAATGATAAAAGCATCTCTGACATCAGGATTCATGTCTCCCATAAGGACCTCTGATCCTTCTTTTAGAATCCCTTGCATGCCTTTGCATTCATGAGGGTGATATTTTTTCCCTAGAATCTGGAAGATTTTTTTCAATCTGGCAACCTGTTTTTTTGTTTCTGCCAGATGAGCTCTGAAAGCGTCTTTTAATTTCTTATTTTTAGAGGTTTTAATCATTTTAGGTAGATGTTCTACGATTTGTGTTTCAGCGCTCATGAGATCCGTCAATTCATGTGTCAATAAATCTACAAAACTGTTCACAGAAGGTTGAACTGTTTTTTTTACTTTTGCTGTTCTAGAAGAAGATTTTGTAGGTCTAGTTGTATTCATAACGACCCCCTTTTTATAAATTTCTAACAAGGCTTGTGAAAGGGAATATTTCTCGTACTCCCCTACTTTTAAAATACAATATACCTGAAATTTTGTAAATTATTTTTATATAAGACTCTGTAATAGCAAAGTAGAAACTTCCGGTTTTCTCCAAAGTAGAAATTTCCGGTTTTGGATATATCGAAAGCATCGATTCTTATCCAAAAATGGAGGTGATTTTGGAGGAGGTACTGAAGATGACGGAAAAAGAAGTATATCGATGCAATATTCTTCAGCAAGTGAGGGATAAATGCATAACACAAGTAAAAGCTGCAGAGATTCTCAAGATTTCCGATAGACAGGTCAGAAATTTATTGAAAAACCTGCGCATTGAAGGCCCAAAAGCCCTCATATCGAAAAAGAGGGGAAAGAGAAGCAATCATGCCCTTCCTCAAGAGTTAAAAGATGCTGCTATCGGATTGATCAAGCGACACTATGACGATTTTGGTCCTACTTTAGCTCAGGAAAAATTAGCTGAAAGACACGGAATTAAATTGTCTGTGGAAACGATAAGAAAGTTAATGATCGAGCATAGTCTTATCGAAATAAAAGATAGGAGAATCAGAGTCCATCAAATGCGGCCGAGAAGAGAGAATTTTGGTGAATTAATACAAATTAACGCTTCGATTCACGACTGGTTTGAGGGTCGGGATGACAAATGCGCGTTGATAGTCTTTATCGATGATGCCACCAGTAAAATAACGGGTTTACATTTTCATAAATCCGAGTGTTTGCAGGCATATTTTCAAACTCTTGAATCACACCTTTTAAAATATGGCAGGCCATTAGGGATCTACAGTGATCGCCATGCTATATTTGGGGGAGCTGACTGCATTAAGCATGCCCAGCTAAGAAGGGCATTCAATGAACTTGATATCGAGAGCATTCTGGCAAGATCACCACAGGCTAAAGGTCGCGTTGAACGAGTAAATAGGACACTTCAAGATAGATTGGTCAAGGAAATGAGGTTAAGGGGAATCTCAAATATTGTAGAGGCTAACACTTTCTTGAAGGAGTATCTAAAGATTCATAATGACAAATTTTCTAAAGAGCCGAGGGGTCAAATTGACACCCATCGGCCTCTAGATTCCAGTCATAACCTCAGGTTCGTGCTAGCAAATCGTGAGGAAAGGACTTTGTCGAATAGTTTGTCCATTTCTTTTCATAACAAAACAATCAATATTTTGGAACCCGATATGAAGAATATACTAAAGCGCAAGAAAGTCAGCGTGATAGAGCATGCAAATGGTGTAATTGAAGTGTATTTCCGAGGTAAGTTACTGAAAAGTGCGTTAGCAAACGAGGTCGTAGAAGAGACAAAAATTATGGATTATAAGGATAAAAACCTATGGAAACCACGAGGCCAAAAGCCCGAAGAAGATCATCCATGGAAAAAGTATGGTTTCCAAATTCGGTTGGCAAATGAGATTAAAAAAATTGAAAGGGGCGTGTTATAATCGAGATGGGAAAACCGGAAATTTTTACTTTGTTAAATCCGGAAATTTCTAAATTTGTTTAACACTATTTTTATATAAGACCTTAAATGATAGCATATTAATTCACAATTTTACTTATAGCTGCGTCGTTAGCTGCTAATTTTGAGCACCGCCGTAAGCGGGAAATGATCCCATGTTGACATGAAAGCTTCATGTGGATTTTTCTGATCGGCAAGCAGCCAACCAGTGAGCGGATTTTTCGTAAGACCCATTTTCTAAATTCCGGATCCCCGGCTTCAGCTTCAAAAAACTTTCGTCTTATATGACTCCAACAGGGAAACCAGGTGATCACCTTTTGATCTGCCAACTTTTGATAAGCATTATATTTATCCGAATGGAGCCCCCTCCTACCAAGACCTACATACAAACTTGTTTGCATTTTCCTGTAGAAAAAAGTTTTATCGGCGTCTCATCAATAAATATATTTTTGCTTCCCAAAACCCCTTTTAACATCTCATCATACAGCGGTTTTAATGCCATTGGGTGCAATTTTAAAGAATGGATTTTCTAAAATCTCTTTATACCGCGATGCAGATGGAATCCTGTAAAAAAAACTAGGATTGTCCTTGCCCTGGCTCCCCCTTACAGCAAAAAGGAATAGCTACTGATGGACCTAAAAAATCAAGACTAAAAGAGACTTGATTAAACATCTGCAGGAATGGCATCTTCCCGAGGTCTCTTATCACGCTGATACGATTGCCAGGCATTAAATGCATTATAAGACACAATAATGAGCAAGAGCCAGCGCAAGGTAGAAGGGTTCACAAAGGTAATGAAGGGAACTGAAATGGCGACCCCCGCAATGCCAGACAATGCTAAGTAAAGACTTTCTTTGAGAGCTACTTCTTTACTTTGAATTAAAGGAAAGAGAGCAACCGATTGAGCGAAAACCGCAGCTGTTGTCATGATGGGAAATGCGACTAGAGGCGAAAGTCCAAGGAAAAACAGGATCACCTGAATCGGAACATAAAGACCGGCACCGATGGCTGGAAGCATTCCCGCGAAAAACATTGCCACTAATCCGACCGTATACTTTCCAGGTTCAAGCGAAGTTTCATCACCGCCGATTGGAAGCAAATGAAGTTGGTTCAATAAGATTAAAATTCCCATCGCAACAAACACCACGCACATGATACCCCGTATAGTCTGCCCATCCATTCTAGCAACAAGATAGCCACTAAGAAAGCCTCCAAAACACGCAGCAAACACAAAACCGATAAGCAGCCCAATGTCGAGATCTACGACATTTAAAAAAAGTAACGACTGAAGCATGCATGGCAACACAGCTTGCGCATTCAGTGTACCCGGAATCTTTTTATCATCTGTAAATTTAAAGCGGTTATTGAACGCAATAATGATCGCAAAACTGCCAATACCTAAGGTGTCGGCAACATTTGCAATCAATCCGGTTAAGAGAAGGGGAATTTTTCCTGAAACTGCGCGAAGTTCGTTGAGTCGAATTGGACTCATCGTGATAAGTTTAAAAAATGAGCACAATGAAATGAGGGCTACGGCTAATTTAATGAGCAGGTCCAAGATTTTTCACCTCTTAAACCCAACATTTTAATTGTTCCTCGATTTTATTTAAACCTAGTTGAAAAAATTGTAAGGCTTTAATTTAAGTCGAGGTTTTGATCAGACTTCTCAAAAGCTCTGCCACGCTCCAGGCCTGGGCGAAGCAACCTCTGGCATTGTAGGGTTCATTCGCATCAAAGATTTCCCCAAGAGTTCCAATGCAGCCTTTTTCTAAGTGACCTTCCATCTTTTCCAAAAATTGACGCGCTTGGACAATTTCTTGCGGATGAATTTTAAGCCACACATCAATATATGGGCCTATCAACCAAGGCCATACGGTGCCTTGATGGTAAGCAGCGTCACGGGAGCGGAGATTTCCGCTATACTTTATTTTATAATCGGGATCCTTAGGAGATAATGTTCTTAAGCCAAAGGGGGTTAATAAATGGCTTTTTGTAACCTCAAACACTTGATTCCAGCGACTCGGATCCAAAATAGGATGCGTTAAAGAAATCGAAAATAACTGATTCGGCCTCAAAGAAGCGTCGTTCCCCTTTTCCCCATCAATCACGTCATACAAATAATTGCCCTGCGCATACCAGAATTTTTTATTGAACGATTCGTAGCATCTATCCGCAATGTCTAATTTTTTATGCGACCAGGATTCATAAAGTCTTAAGGCATTATACCAAAGACTGTTGATCTCTACAGCCTTGCCCCTTCTGGGCGTTACGACCCAGTCGTCCACTTTGGCATCCATCCAGGTTAGGGCACAACCATTTTCTCCTTGTCTAAGCAGACCATCAGCATCCATTTGGATGCCAAAGCGCGTTCCTTTAACATGAGACTCTATAACTTCTTTGAATTTTGGCAATAAAAACTCGAGGATTTCATCATCTCCGGTGATTTCAACATAGCGTTGAACCGAATGAAAGAACCAAAGGGTAGCATCGGCTGTGTTATAAAGCCCATCAGACTCTCCGTCATGGAACATATTTGGAATCAGTCCGTCTTTCATATAATGGGCAAAGGTATGTAAAATGGCATGAGCTTCTAGATGACGCCCTGTCGAAAGCGTTAAGCCTTCCAAAGAGATCATTGTATCCCTTCCCCAATCCGCAAACCAGGGATAGCCGGCGATAACCGATCTGGCCTCCTCGCCACCGGCTCTCACCCTGATCAAGTCTTGGAATCGGGTATAAGGAGTCACAATAAATTGATCGGATGCCAATACCAATTTACGACCCATGGAAGTTTTTGCTATAGGCCCGGCAGTTTTAAGCAATCTTTTTCGGCGTGTTTTTTCTATCAAATACGCATCCTCTGGTGTAAGGGCATGAATAATATCCCAAGGTTCTGTGGACGCAATAATGGTAAATGTGTCATGGCTCGCAAGAGGGATATCAAAATATCCGGGACTGCTCAAGTGTCCGCTAAATTCATAGCCGCGATCGTACTCCAGGGTGTAAAATACATTCTCCACCTTCTTGAAATCTAACTGAAAAGACTGGTGGGCATTATTACAGAGCTTCAAAATAGGAAAGGAAGGGCGCGAGATCTCATAATTAAAATCGTGCGCATCCACTGAATACAATTCGTTTTCATCCTGCTGATTCACCGGCTGTCCATACGCGCGGAAATGTAGATAAGGCCTCCATCTTAAAGAAATAGGCTCTTTGGAAGAATGCAGCAAATAAGTGATTTGCACCGTATTTTGTCCACAAATCATTGAAAGGCGTTTTTCAAGAGAGATATCGTCTATTTCGTAACGCCAAATCGGCAGACCGTTCTCCTGCTTGAATTCAATCAAAGGGATAGAAGGGGAAGGTTCATTGCCGGTCATCTGAAGTGATGAAAGGAAAATTTCGGTTTTATTCGCTAAAACAATAGATTCAGCCACATAATTGAGCATCATGGTCCGCCCTAAAGGAACAGGTAAAGCTGAAATTAAAAGACCATGGTATTTTCTTGATGGGGTTCCTGAAAGAGTTCCGCATGAAAAACCTCCCAGACCATTTGTTACAAGCCATTCAGAGTTGATCAACGCTTCGGGATTGTCTTTTATGGCAATTTTAATCATGTGGATTTTACTTTTTGGGTTTTCAAAACAATGGCAGAATGTCCGATGATTTTCCAGTAAGGAATATTAATGGGTGGAGTTCCCCCGCCCCCGTAAACAGGCGATTCGCTGGACCACAGAACATCCCATTCCATCCCTGGACCCGCCACCAGCAAGGGTTCGGGAGCAGGATTAAAGATATGGTCGGCTCCAAAATTGATAATTAATAAACGATCGCCACTCTCTCCCCCAAAATAACGAATTAAAAATGAATCGTGGCTAAGGACTGCACCATCAAAATGTCCCTTCTGCATGGTTTTAAAAACAGGATCCTCTTTTCTCAATCTCATCAAATCTTTATGTAATTGAAAAATTTGATGATGGTCATCGCCATCCTTTTCTTTCAAATCCAGCTTGCATTTAGCAAAAGTCATCGGATCGGCAGGAGGGGGAATTTTATCTAGGATTTCTTCCGTTTCCAGCCGAGGAAATTGCGATAGGAAATCCTTACGTCCCTTTTCAACAGCTTTGCTCAATGATTCCGATAAGTCGGCAAAATAGTGAAAGGGAGATTTCGAACCGAATTCCTGTCCTTGAAATATCAAGGGGGTATTCGGACTTAGTAATAAAACACTGGTTAAGGCCCTTAATATCCCTGCATCCAACTGATAATTAAGGTGCCGACCTTGAGCGGTATTGGCCATCTGATCATGATTTTCCAAAAAAATCACCATCGAGGCCGGAGGCAAGTTTAAATGCGGCGTACCGCGCGGTTGTTTTTGCCAATCATAGTACTGGCCTTGATAAAGAAAACCATACTTAAAGGATGATATAAACTCCTGAGGGCTTCCTAAATAATCGGTGTAATAAGCCTCACGTTTTCCGATGAGTCTTACGAGAGCTGTATGGTGAAAATCGTCATTCCATAAAGCATCAAAACCATACCCTCCCTCCTCATAAGAACGTAATAAATTAGAATCTTGCTGCTCATTTTCTCCAATGATGATAATGGAGCGATGTTTTGCGGCCTTTTTTGCAGTCATCGTCATTTCTGCTAAAACATGCCTAGGCGTCGAACTGAAAATCCAGGGGGTAGCATCGAGGCGCAATCCGTCAAAATGGTATTCATCAATCCAATAGGCAATATTGGTTAGGAAAAACTCTCGAACGGGAATCGAATCAAAATTGATCGCCCCACCCCAATCGGTCGTTTTTCCTTTATCTAAATACTCTTCGGCATAGCGAAGCATCTGATTCCCCTCAGGGCCGAAATGATTATAAACAACATCAAGGATAACACCTAAACCCAGCCCATGAGCTATGTTTATGAAATGTTTTACATCATCCGGCGTGCCATATACATGGTAGGGTGCATATAAATTCACTCCATCATATCCCCAACCGAAGCGACCGACGAACTCATTGAGTGGCATTAGTTCTATGAGGGTGATTCCTAGATCGACAAGTTCCGGCAACTTGGCTGCAGCGGCTTTAAAAGTCCCTTGCTCCGTAAATGTCCCGATATGCATCTCATAGATAATCTGCCCTTCTATTTTGATCCCGGGCCATGTTTTATCACTCCAGGAAAAATCAGAGTCAACGACTTCTGAAGGCCCGAAAGGTCCAAAGGGCTGATATCTTGAAGCCGGATCGGCACATGGACTCTCCTCGTCGCCTAAGAGAAAGCGATAGGGGGTGCCGGGCTTGGATTCAGTTGAAAGAATTGAAAAGTATCCCTCCCCCTCGCTATTCATTTCAATAAAAGACGTTGGATTTTGAGAATGCTCTAACTGTAATCGGACTTTGGAGTGATTTGGCGCCCAAACACGGTAATGCACACCCTTGCT
>JBGSQP010000027.1:0-75462 GCA_041738095.1 Waddlia sp. | reverse complement strand
ACTAGCCGCGCTAGATTTTACCAAGGGAGCTGCCGTAAAAAAATTGACGCTTGCCGGAGGTAAAATCTATTCAGGCAACGCCACCGAAAATTTCCTGCCGGCAGAGCCTTTTGTCTTTTTACCGGCTAAACCATAACTTGCTTTAATAACGGATATTTAGCGGCCCGTACTTCATCCAACCGGGTGACCGGCAAGGTGTGCGGAGCCGTTTTAACAAGTTCGGGAGTGGCGTGGATCTCTTCTACGATCTTTTCCATGATGGCTACAAAGTCATCTAGGGTTTTTAAAGACTCAGACTCGGTCGGCTCAATTAACATGCATTCTTTAATCACCAGCGGAAAATAGATGGTTGGGGCGTGCACGCCATAATCGAGTAGCCGCTTAGCGATATCTAAGGCACGAATCCCTTTGTCCACATAATTGTCAGCTTGCAGTACGAATTCATGCATGCACGGCTGAGGAAACGGCACGGTAAACAATTTGCCCAGCTTTGATTTTAGATAATTGGCGTTGATCACGGCTGTTTCCGCAATACGGCGTAGCCCGAACATCCCATGCAACTTGATATAAAGATAGGCACGTAGGTAAATAGCAAAATTGCCGTGAAATGTAGAAATAAAACCGATGCTTTTTTCCTCATTCCAATGGGTGACGAACCGCTCTCCTTCTTTCACCACCCGCGGTATGGGTAAAAAAGGCTTAAGGTGTTCTTTACAGAGAACAGGACCCGATCCCGGCCCTCCACCGCCATGCGGCGTCGAGAATGTTTTGTGTAAATTTATGTGCATCACATCAAATCCCATAGCGCCCGGACGTACGATATTGAGCAGCGGATTTAAGTTGGCGCCGTCATAATATAAGAGCCCGCCGACCGCATGCACGGCTGCGGCAATCTCTAAAATCACCGGACTGAAAAGACCTAAAGTGTTGGGATTGGTCAACATCAAACCGGCGGTGCGTTCCGAACAAGCGCTCTTTAACTTAGCAAGATCCATGTCCCCATTTTCATCGGTAGGGATAGGCACGGCTTTAAAACCGGCCATAACAGCGGTTGCCGGATTAGTGCCATGCGCAGTATCAGGAACCAGAATCTCCGTGCGGGCGTAATCTCCGCGGCTTTGATGGTAGGCGGCAATCAACTTTACCCCGACAAACTCCCCTTGCGCGCCGGCATTGGAAGCCAGCGTTCCCCCTTCCATGCCGCATATGCCGCACAAAAGTTCTATCAATTCAAAGATCACGCGGAGGTTTCCCTGCACGGTCTCATCGGGGGCCAATGGGTGGCAGCGCATGAAATGCGGCAAGGCGGCGCACCATTCATTAACGCGCGGATTGAACTTCATGGTACAGCTACCCAGAGGGTAAAAGTTAGTGTCGATGCCCATATTGCGCTTGGCCAACCCCGAAAAGTGGCGCGTCAGATCGAGCTCCGAAATTTCCGGTAGCGGTAAAGGGGTTTTGCGCAGCAATTCCTGGGACGGCTCGAAAGAAAATGCAGCTTCCTCTTTAGGAAGGCTCCAGGCCCGTTGTCCTTCCTGAGACTTTTCAAAGATCGTTTTAACCACGCATCACCTCAATATAACGGTCCAATTGCGCTTTACTTTTTGTTTCCGTCACAGCAATTAATAAAGTATCGGGAGCGACCGTCAAACCGGGCGCGATTTTTTGTTGCTCAAAGCGGGCCAGCCGGTCGGCTAGATTTTCACATTTGATGGCGAACTCATTAAATAGCGGGCCTCTGTTCAAAAGGGAAATCCCGGGAAGGTGGGAGAGCTGCTCCCTTAGGTAGGAGGCGCGGCGAAAATTGGTAAGGGCAAGCTGCCTGACCCCTTCTTTGCCATACCAAAGGATCGCCACCAGTGCCGCCAGAGCAGCTAAAGCTTGATTTGTACAAATATTGGAGGTGGCTTTATCTCTACGGATATGTTGCTCGCGGGCTTGCAGCGTTAAAACAAAGCCGCGCCGCCCTTGCGTGTCGAGCGTTTCTCCCACAATCCTTCCCGGCAACTGGCGCATAAGCACTTCTTTACAGGCAATGTAACCGACATAAGGGCCACCGAATTGCAGCGGTAAGCCGAAAGGCTGGCAGTCGCCCACTGCGATATCAGCTCCCAGTTCTCCTGCGGACTGATATAATCCGTAAACCAACGGATTGGCACAGACAACCAGCAAAGCTCCTTTTTCTTTGGCCATTGCCGAAATTTGCGCCACCGGATCTATCACTCCAAAATAACTAGGATATTGCACCAGCACTGAAGCGGTTTGTTCGTTAAGATGGCGTTGAATAAACTCCATATCGAGTGAGCCGTCAGAGCCTGCCGGTATGGTTACAATATCGACTGACTGGCTGTTCAAATATTGATCCGCCACACCGCGGTAATGGGGATGCAACGTTTCGGCAATTAGGATCTTGTTGCGTGTTTTTTGGGCCCTCAATGTCATTAAAAGAGCTTCAGCGCAAGCCGAGGCCCCGTCATAAACCGAGGCATTGGAAACGTCCATGCCGGTGAGAGCGCACACCGCCGATTGAAATTCAAAAATAATCTGCAACATCCCCTGGGATGCTTCCGGCTGATAGGGGGTGTAGGCGGTTAAAAATTCCGACTTGGCGCAAACGGCTTGAACTAAAGCAGGTACATGATGTTCATAGCTGCCGGCCCCTAAATAATTATCAAAGACAGGAAAAGTATTTTCAGCAGCGATCGCTTCCATGCGACGCATGCCCTCATATTCCGATAAACCGTCATCTACAGAAGGCCTAGGCAGCCGCAGGTTGGCCGGAATGGCAGAAAACAAGTCGTCTGCGCCGATTGCTGCCAACATCTGTTTTAATTGAGCTTCCCGGTTAGAGACAAAATCCATAGTTAGTGAACACTCTTTAAATATTGATCTTCATCCATGAGTTGATTTAACTCTTCGGGCTGATCCAACTCAATCTTGAAAATCCAGCCTTTATCCTGTGGAGATTCATTGATCAGACCCGAGCTTGCCGAAAGGGCAGGGTTTATTTCGATAATCGTACCTGAAACCGGACTGTAAATGTCGGCAGCGGCCTTCGTCGACTCCAGTACCGCAACTTCATCGCCCGCACGCAGCTTTTTGCCCGCAACCGGCAGTTCCACATAGACGATATCGCCCAATTCTTTTTGCGCATAATCGGTCACGCCAACAGTGCCTGTTTTCCCTTGAACTTCGATCCACTCATGCGATTCTGTATACTTCATCTTTTTTGCCTCCAAAAGGGTAATGCTACAACCTCTGCGGCCGCACGCCGGCCGCGAATGTCCACTTCCAGATTTTCCCCTTCTTCAAGATTGCCTTCAACTAAAACCAGCGCAATGGCTTTCTTTAATGAAGGCGACATCGTTCCTGAAGTGACCCTACCGATCGGCACACCCGATTTGTAGACGGGATATCCTTCACGGGCAATCCCCGCATCCTTCAGTACAATACCGTAGGCTTTGCGAGGATGTGGAAGAAGCTTTAGGGCATCTTTACCAAGGAATTCTTTTTTTTCCATTTTGACCGTCCAAGCAGAAACGCTTTCGGTGGGAGCAATTTGTTCCGATAATTCATGCCCATAAAGAGCGTAGCCCATTTCTAATCTTAAAGTATCCCTTGCGCCCAAGCCGATAGGCTCAACACCCTCTGCGATCAATGCATCCCACAGTTCTGTCAGCGGAAGACTGGGGCCAAACACTTCACAGCCGCCGGAGCCTGTATAGCCGGTACCGGAAATGATGAGGTCTTTTCCCCTATACATCACCGGTTGAAAGGTCATCGGTTTTAATTTTTTTGCCTCCGGAATATAACTTGAAAGAATTTCTAAGGCGCGGGGGCCTTGCAAAGCGATAATCCCATCTTGGAAGCGCGGCTCGATCGCTACTTCCCAGCCTTGGCTCATCCGGTTCAAATGCTCTAAATCTTTCTCCCGATTACCGGCATTCAGCACGACATGAAACTCCTCGGGATTTACTTTGTAAATGATCAGATCATCGACAGAGCCACCTTCTGAAGTGCACCACACCGTATAAGTCGCTGTGCCATTTTTCTTGCCGGCAATTTCATTGGTGGATAAATAATCTAAAAAGAGTGCGGCTTCCGCTCCCTGGATCACCACTCTGCCCATATGGGAAACATCGAACAGGCCGGCGTCTTCCCGCACAGCCCTATGCTCTTGGATAACGCCTTTGTAAGACACAGGCATTTCCCAGCCGGAAAATTCCACAATCTTGGCACCTAAAGAAAGATGCCTCTCGTAGAAAGCGGTTTTCATTTAAAGCACCCCTTTTTGGACTACTTGGGATTCTGTCAAATTATCGCGGATTATTCAAGATGAAAGATTACTATTAATTTTTTTGAAGCCTGCACTGGCTCCAAAGAGAAGGTTGCTCTTCAATGCGGTAATCTTCGCTGACAACGGAAAAATGTTGCGGATCCCCTGAGGCCCTGTTGATCCGATAAGCGAATCCCATGCGGTTAAATTGCTCAGGATCATACCCATGCAAACATTCACGCGGAATCCAGATCTGCAGTTCATAACCTGAAAGTGTTTCTTTGGACTTCACTTGCAGTAGTTCAGGATCGCACCACTCGTGGCGATCCTCGGTTCTGAAATGGGTGATTTCCCCTTTATCGCGTCCTTCGACAGTCTCGGGTAGAAAAAAGAAATGGTGGCAGAACCTAGTGTTATAACCGGATGTTTTGACATCGCGGGTATCGATAAATAACTCTACGCTATCTCCGCGGCCAAGCTCAGGATAAGAAGTGCGGATAAAGGGACGAACTGCCGCAACCAGCACTTCGATCCCTTCAGGGCTCCATCCCATGTAGACATCTGCGAAAGATTCTTCATGGCAAAGAGCATAGGTAGAGGGGAGTAGAAAACCCCCTTTGCTTGTTTTTTTAAGCGCAGGAAAACTGCTTTTTGCATCCAAAGCGGCGCAGCTGAACCTCAATTGAAAAAAATTGACAGGTGTTAGCGGCGCCAGCTCTTCCAGCATCAAGCTTCCGGCGCCTCCGCTTTCATAATTTCCGGAACCAAGGCATGCTTTTCTACCATGACATCGACCAAATCTCTCATCAGGACGCGCTGAGCATCTTCGGCCAGCACTTTGTGCCCTAACATCACGCGGTCAAATACCGCCTTTGAATAATCACCGGGCTTCTTGTCGTTGAGTTCAAAGAATGTGATATCGCCATTGGCACGGCGTTGTACGGAAGTCCACTCTCCCGGTTTAAGCGCATACAAGTCGTCCTGATCTATCGGCAGTTGCCGGACGGTCCTGTCAGCCGTATAGCCTTTTTTAACCAGCTTCCATTGGTCATTGAATTGAAGGTTAGCAGAATCTTCGATAACTCCATCTGCCATTGTCCCCGGATCTTTTTTAAACATTTCCTTCCGTTCCTGCATATACGGCATTAAGCGTATGGAGGCGGCGTAATCCCCTATGATCTCTTTAGGTTTTTCTTCTTTAGAAGGCAGTTTCGCATAGTAGACGGTAATTTCTTTCAAGATATTGGCAAAATACTCCTCGGCAATTTTACCACGCACTTTATCGAATGGCTTATCAAACTCTTTTGGATTAGCCGTTTTAAGCTTGGCATGCTGCGCCTGAAGCTTGCTATCGACCATTTTAGCCAAAATGCCGTCTTTATAGGCTTCACCGAACGTCAAGATCTCCCATTTTGGTGCGTTTTCCAAAACTGTGATACGGTAGAAATTTTGTTGATCGGCAGAGAAACGGGAAAGGGCCTCATCTTTGGCGTCTAACATCTTTATTAATTTTTCCGGATCTTTCAAACCGGAAAAAACCTTGTTTTCCCCTTTTTTGCGAATGCCCACTTCCACTTGCGTCAACTGCGCGTCTTGTAAGGCTTGAGTGATCCATTCTGGACGCTCTTCAATAATTTCAGCGCGTGCAAACGCATCGACCCTTTGCCTGGTTTTGATATCTAAAGCGTCCAGTGCGGCTGTCCTGTCCCCCTCTGTCTCCCCTTTCTTCACGCCCAGTTCCGGAAATTTCTTTTTAAGCTTTTCCCAGCCGCCATTTTGCACTTCCCAATTCCAGGTTTCTTTGACGCTGACTTTTGACTGTAAATCTTTTTTATCGACTTTAGCCACTTCAAGGACAAAGCGACGCTCTACCAGTTCGGGAGCCTCTTTAGAAATCTCGTCGGCCGTTTTGAATGTTTTGGGGATTTTCAACAACTCGGGACCCGATTTAGGACGATTACTGATTGCTGAGAGGTAAGTTTCAAAAGCTTGCAGCATACGAAAATCTCCCAAACGCAACGCTTCCGGCAGCTGATAGAGCTGTCCTTCTACCGTTTCATTGGAATAATCGAGTACCTGGGCGACAGTTTGAGCGTCAATCAAAACACTATTGCCAAAGTCGTGGAAGAGCCTGCGAAACAACATCACTTTCTGCCAGGTTTCTACCGCTTTGTTAAAATCCATGCCCATGCGGCGCAACTGTTCGTTCAAATAATCTTGGGCCGTGGTCACTTCCAAGCGTGGATTGCGGATGTTTTGCTGGAAGCTCAATTCTGCATTCTGATACAGATCGGCTGCGGCTTCTCTGCGTGAAACTTCATACCCTCTTTCTTTGGCAATGATGGCACTATTTATCACAAACTCTGCGGCTAACCGTGTAAAACGGCTGCCGAACCAATCATCGATGGAATGGTACCCGAAAAGCGCGAGGTCCGTGTAGGCTAACGATTGATCGGCCGCAGCACGGTCGTATTGAGCCATCTGATGCTTTAATACCATGCGCAAAGCCGGATCGGGAAATTTCCTCTCGGCTAAAAATAAAGCGGCCCTGGCATTGAATGCGTTGGCAGATGCCGGGTCATTAATGTTGCGCAGCTCGATCAAACGCTTATTGATATCGGGAGCTACCATATTCCAGGCGTTTTGCGCGCTGATAAAAGAGGCTTGAGGATGTTGATAGGGGGAGTAATGTTTTTCACGATTATGCCGCGTTTGCAACTCGGTACCGATTTCCTTCAAAAATGGTTCTACTAAGATGCCGGCCATCCCGGTTTCAAAAAAATCTTTTTTAATAACGCCGTCATTAAGAAAATTTGGCCCCCATTGGCCGCCCAATAGAAGCTTATCTTCATTGTCCGTACCTAAGAACAGGGTCATCGATTCGAGTTCGGAACGCAGGACTTCAGAACCGTCAACGGCGACAAAGGCCGTATGATCAACGGGCTGTCTGTCTTGAACAGTGCCGTAAGTTCCGAAAAACGAGAAGGATATTACAATCACAACTGTGATGATAATATATAAAATACGCTGGTATTTGCGAAATATGGCGAGCATCGGTTCATAACCTCCAAATTTTTGGAAATGAATAGAAATCGTAGCAAAATAGCTTCATTAGGTTCAAATGAATATACCGGTTCCAGTTCAAATTCGAAATTTTGACTTCTACCGAAAGGAGTTCAAGAATCGGTTTTCGACTGGATCTTTTTCTGCCTGACTTTGCGCTTAGTCTCATCAACTTCTCCAAGTTGATATCGATTTATGCGCTTCATCAAACGGAAAAACCTCTAAGTCAAAATTCCGATTTTTCGATTCCTTTTGGTATACATCTATATTCTATAAGGAGGACTGCAGTTCTTCAAGGAACAACGTTTTAAGCGTTTTCCGTGCTTCAGACAAGTCATCCTGTGCCAGGCAATGTGTCGCTGCCTGCATCGCTTGCGCGACCCGGAAATCCTTCAAAAGGGCCAACAAGAACTCCTCTGGGGGCAGTTTAAGAGATAGACTTCCTTGATGCAGATAGCCGTCGCGCGTGCGTCTTTGCGCCGCGCCGGCAACTTTTCTAGAGCCGATCATCACATCGTATTTGGTAGGTTTAGCCATGCAGAACTGGCCTGCGGCTTTAAAAAGAGGTTGTTCATTCTTCAATAAGAAAGGAGTGGCCCCCTGGAACTTTTTAATAATGCGGGAAACGATGCTATTGATAAATCCGTAATTTTCCAGCGTGTTCAGCGAATAAGAGGGATGGGAAGCAGGAATCAGGAGCGAAAAAGCAAAATCGGTGGTGTGGAAGATAATCCCTCCTCCCGTGGGCCGCTTGGCCAGCTGTAGGCCATACTCGGCGACGGCATCTTTATGGAGCAGAGAAAAGGGGTCGGTAAAATGACCATAAGTGGCCGAAGGCCCGCTCCATTCGTATAGATGCAGAATAGGACAATCGATTGACGGCAAGTCTTTAAGCAGGGCATAATCGAGGGCCATATTTTGGGCCGCGTCAGCTGAGCCCGTATCCAAAATTTTCCATTTCATAAGAGTATAGTATAACATGAGCGCCATCGGAATACAAATCCCTCAAGAGAATCTCTGGGAAAACATTGTCAGGGTCTATAGGCGCCATTCTGATCTGGTCTCGCAAATCACACTTTTCACCTTAAATACTGCCATTGCAGCGGCAAAAGTTTTTGAGCAGATCCCCAAAATCATTCCCAGATCTTCTTTGACCATGCTCAATTTTACCGGATTGATCTGGATAAACATGCAGATCAGCAGCCTGATTAAAAGCGGAAAAGACTTAATACTGTGCGCAAAGGCAGCAGATTTTGAGGGGTTTGTATTTACTGCAGTAAAAGTGGCTGTTAAGGCATTGAACCTGTTATTGACTGGCAGCATGCTTGCGGCCTCTTTAGTGGCATTGGCGGGGTCTCCTCAGATTACATTATCGATGTATGCAGCCATGCAGCCTGTGGCCATGATCTCTTTTATGTTAGGCATTGGCACCGATGTTTACGACTATGAAAAAAACGGGGCCTTAGCACAACAATTGGAAAAAATGACCCTGAACCAAGAAAAAGTCACTACCCTCGCCGGCGACTTGCTAAAATTGTTGGAAGGAAAGGCCTCAAAAAACACTCTTGCACGCCACCTGATCTGCCAACTGGATCACCACAGCCTAGAGGCCCTCAAAGAAACTCATCATAAAATGACTTCCCTTGAAATGGTGCAAAAAATCAAGGAAGCCCTTGCCCTGAAGAGGAGCTATACCCAGGCACATTTGGGGCTGATTGTTGTCGGCTATGCGGGCATGGGAATCTGCCGCCTATGGCCGGACACTTTGGTTCAAAGTGCTGTCACCTGGAGCATTTCGTTGTTTTATACGGCCAAACTGATTTGGCAAAAAACAACGCAACCCCTGCAATAACTCAATTGACCTCGGCAATAACATTCCAAATAGGATGCTGATCAGGGGCCACATTTATAGAGGATTCTCCTAAAATCAATTCCCAATCAGGGTATTCGGTCGACTTGACAGCCTTATTCAGTGACTTGAGGAATTCCAGGGTGAATAAGCCTCCCTCCGGTGTGGCATAAGAGTACTCGCCGACTTCAGAGCTAGTGATCATGACAGTGCCTGAAGTTTCAAGGAATAATGAGCGATAATTGGCCTTGATAACTTCCTGATCCGGCGCCGCGCCTCCAAAAGCCTTATAAACCAAAGGGGGTGCCCAAGCGTCCGGGACAAAACTATTGCATACGTCTGCCAAGAGAAGGAGCAGCCTGGGTTTTTTTTCCTGCAATTCTTTGGCAACAAAACTAAAATCGATGCCTTCAGAGACTAGTGAAAAGAAAAGATTGGGCCAGGGGTTCCCTTCTTTATCACTGGTGCGGTAACCGTGGCCGGAAAAGTAGAAAAAGACCACATCGTCTTCATTTACTCTTAGTTGTTCCATTTTTCTTAAAAGGACCGCGGGCCTGACATCTTTGCCCTTCAAAGTGACCTCTTTTAAGCGGAGACCGGTATAGGAGGAAATCTTTTGCGCCTCGGCACGCACTTTTTGGAAGTCGGCTGCGGTGGAGCTACCGATCGATTCATCCGCAGTATCGGCTACGATCACTGTGATCAGGTTTGCGGCCTGCAGAGTTAAGGGAGCGGTTATATGCAGGATTAAGACGAGCAATAAGCGTAATTTTATCATTATTATAACTCCTTAGTGATTAATTGATGAAGAGCATCGGCCATAGGATCTGTATCCAGAATTGAGGATTTACCACCGGAAACAATTTTTAACTGTTTACAGGACATGCTGACAATGACCTTGGTTTTACCCTGATCGAAAGATAATGTGGCCTGGGGAATAAACAAGCATTTTTTTGTTCGATCAAAAAGGTAGCCTTCATCCGCCAGAAGAAGTTTTTTTATAGAGTTTACTTGGTCTTCACTGAGTGAGCTTTCGGTATCTTGTATGATGAGAAGTGCTGTTTCCGCTTGTTGGATGGTTTCAACGGCTTCCTTTCCTACACGTTCTTCGAACTGCGAAGCAGGAGCCGGCTGAGACGTACAAGCAGCAAATAAAGCCACGGCAGCAAACACTAGGAATAGCGTTATTTTTATAGTATGCAACATGAATAACCTCATTTAAAGAATATGGGTTAATTATAGTTGATTATTATTAAGATTAATTAAAGAAAAAATATGTTTATACTGGACAGATTAAAAATGGAGTCACCCAGAATTTGAGCCAGGCTAAGCCGGCGCCGAAACAACGCAACTTGAATACGTTGCGTGATGAAGGCGGGTCTCAAAATCAGCGGCTGACAACGCAGCCAGAAACCAAATTGCGAGTTGCGTTCGGTATCGTTATCCCGGAAGACAGAACTTACGGCAGTGGAGGTCTGTCTGGCTTGCGGGCTCCTCTCTTGTGGAATTAAGAAAACAATTCATCAAGCAAAGATATTCTCCGGAACCGATTTCCAAGAATTGTTTAAATTCTTTTTTTTCAAAATCGGCAAGCTCCCCTTTCCAAACACCCACTTGTTTCAAACATCGGGTGCCCGAGCGTACCGCGCTGACTTTTTTAACCATCGATTCACAAGGCTCAGGTACTTTTTCCCCAAAAGTTGTGGAAACGCACCCACCCGATCTTTGGCAACTTGATACAAAGTACGTCCAGCAACTCATGGTCTATCCAATTGTGTTTGATTGTTTAAATTCAAATTGACATTCATCAACCATTCCCACTGAGCCAACTGCAGCCGGGCAGCATACGAGTAATCTAAAGTTAAATGGTAAAGCATGGCGTTATCACGATTCCACTTGATCTTGCCCAGCAGGGTTCCGGAAAGCGTGGCTGATACGGTCCCCATCACTTTATCCTCAAGCTGCACCAAACTTTGAAGATCGAACTTACGCTTCTCGATATCACCGCTAATCTCTGCATACACGTGGTAGTCATCGATTTCCGTGATCGTGTAAGTCACTTTGGTCGGAAGAGAAGAAATCATGCGTTCACCGAAATCGCGCTCGATCACATCCCCTACTTTTAACTGCCTGCCAGCAGCCCCGAACAAGTGGGAAAAAAGCTCATCGAGCAAGTTCACTGGATTTATTTCTTGAAAAATCGGAAATTCTTCCAGAGTTTTTTTAAAATCAAAGGCATTGCGGTCCAATTGAAAATTTTCTTTGAAGCGCAAATGAAGGGGCTTATCGATTAATTTTGAAAGCTGGCTTAAATAAAGGGATGATCCCATTTCACTCGAATCAAAAACCAATTCCTGTTCATTGGCCTGCAAACCGATTTTAATCCCTTTTAAATGAAAATTGAGATCGAAAGGCGGCTGGGAAATTGCCATGCCGGCCTGCTCTTGAGAGATGGTTAGCTCCGCGAGAAAAGACTGCTTCCCTTTGGTAGAAAGGCTTAAACCCGGAAGCGATTGTGTGATATCTAAGGTCAATACGCTATTGAGATTTACTGGCTGCCCGGGAAGATATTGCAAATGCGTGGAACGGCCCCCCATCAGCACAGCGCTTGAGAAGAGGAATAGACACAAAACCGGGAGGCGCATGCTTACCTGTAAACCGTGGGATTTAAATGCTCTTTGATACGATCGCCCGGACTATAACCTAGCCGCATCATGGCCGGAGAAAACGGGTCCTCTCGGTTAACAATATACTGTGCTTTCAAGTGCGTATAAGCCACCAGCAGCAAAGGGACATCGCTTTGCAGGTAATTTTTCAAAAAAAACGTACGCATAGGATCTAAAAACAACCCTTTCCTTTCGGATTGAGGATCCAGCACGAGTAGCAAACCGCAAACAATCCCCTGAAAACTGCTAAAATCGTTTAAGGAGCCCTTCCCCGAAAAAAATGGGGCATAAGGCCCTGCCTGCGGCCGCGGAATCCATTGATCATAACCGAGCTTAAGGATTTTTTGATCCGCTAACTGGGAAGCAATTTCGACCAAAGGGCGTGAAGTGATCAAGGAACGCACCAAGGGATCCTGGCGCCATACATCGCGCCCGTCTTCCGTCGGCTTGATTTTAATGGCAGACAGCAGTTGTTTGACAGAATCCTCAGAGAGCACTTCTTCAAATCCAATCATGCCGTGGAGCTTGTAATAGCTTAAATGTGTTTGATCTACAGCGAATTTCATGAGAATATAATCTCTTAGATGAACGTTTTATTGCAATCAATAGGTAGACTTTGACATATTTTATCAATGATGCGCCAAATTGAGACACTATTACTCTTAACCCCGGAAATTGAAAAGAAACTAGATTACGCTTTCCAAAACCGTTCGTTATTGACCCTTTCCTTTGTCCATCGCTCCTTTGTAAACGAGAACAAAGAAATCACAGAACATAACGAACGGCTAGAATTTCTAGGCGATTCCGTCATCGGGCTTTTAATTTCAGATTACGTCTACCGCTACTTGCCGGAAACCGCCGAGGGGGAGCTCTCTTACCTCCGCTCCCGCCTGGTGGAAGCCAGCTCTTGCGTGGCCTATGTGCAAAAACTCGATGTAGAAAAATACCTCCTCTTGGGCAAGGGGGAACGAATGAATGACGGCAGGGGCAGGGAGTCCATTTTAGCCGACTTATTCGAAGCGATCCTGGGAGCCATCTATTTAGACGGCGGATTGGATGCTGCCCGCCGATTCTTATTTAAGAACTTCTCTAAAGAAATCGACGCCATTTTAAAAACGCCTGTGCGCAACTGGAAAGCACACCTGCAAGATTACTGCCAAAAAAAATACCGCTATCCCCCCATCTACAAAGTCATGAGCGAAGAGGGCCCGGACCACAGCAAAATTTTCAATATTTCCGTCATCATCAACGATGTGGAAGTGGGCCATGGCACCGGCCCCTCTAAAAAAGAAGCCCAGCAAGCTGCCGCTCAGGACGCCTTATCAAAAATTCCTCCGGATGAGTTGCAATAATGGCAAAAATCAAATCTGCCTGGCATTGCGCAGAGTGCGGCCACAAACAAACCAAATGGGCCGGACAATGCCCTTCGTGTTCTCAGTGGAATACGCTGCATGAAGAGATGGAGATCAATGCCCCTCCCCGTTTTGCGGCGCAGTCGCTTCAAGCCAGCAGCCGCCCCGTGCGCCTTAAAGAGATCAAAGCCGGAGAGATCCCCAGAGTTTTAACAGGGATCAATGAATTCGATCGGATGATAGGTGGCGGTGTCGTGCCGGGTTCCTTGAGCTTGATCGGCGGGGAACCGGGGATCGGAAAATCGACTTTAATGCTGCAGCTTTCCCAAGCCTTTGCCAAACAAGGGTTGGTGGTGCTCTATGTTTCCGGGGAGGAGTCCACCGAACAGCTTTCGATGCGGGCGCATCGCTTAGGCATCGATTCTGACAACTTATTTGTGGTCAGTGAAACGAATTTCCACCACATCAAAGCCCACATCGATAACATCCAACCGAATGTATTGATTGTCGACTCGATTCAAATCGTCTACAAAAGCGATATCCCTTCCGCTCCCGGCTCTGTAACCCAGGTTAGGGAAAATACGAACGAATTCATGCACATCGCCAAAGGTTGCGGCATTGCCACCTACCTGATCGGCCACGTCACCAAATCGGGAGAAATCGCCGGTCCGCGTATATTAGAGCACCTGGTAGACACCGTCCTCTATTTTGAAGGGGACAAACAAAACAACTACCGCATGATCAGGGTCATTAAAAATCGCTTTGGCCCGACCGACGAGATCGCCGTCTTTCAAATGCGTCACGACGGCCTGTCGGAAGTTTCCAATCCCTCTCAATTGTTTTTGGAAGAAAGGGCAAAGGAAATGACCGGCTCGGTCATTATACCCACTTTGGAAGGTACGCGCCCAATCCTCATCGAAGCCCAGGCGCTGGTAACAGAAACCGTCTTTGCCACCCCTTCCCGCCGCACTACAGGCCTTGATTCCAACCGGATGGCCCTGCTTTTAGCGGTGCTGGAAAAACGGCTCGGTTATCAGATGCACCGCTGCGACGTTTTCGTTTCGATTGCCGGAGGCATGCGCATCTCGGAACCGGGTGTCGATATGGGAGTCCTTTTGGCTGTCGCGTCTTCTACACGCAACATTAAAATCGATCCGCAAACGGTCGTGATGGGTGAAGTGGGTCTAGGAGGAGAAATCCGTACCGTGCCCCGCGTGGAAAGCCGCATTAAAGAAGCGATCAACATGGGATTCAAGCGCTGCCTCATCCCGAAAAGGAATTTAAAAGGGCTCCCTAAAACACTGCACGATCAAATTCATATCGACGGCATTGATGTTATTGAACAAGCCGTTAAAACACTTATCGGTTAAAGTCGCAGCGCCCAAAGCCCATAGCGCTTTAGTGTTTTAATTTTTTTATTGTTAGCGCGCTTCTTTCTTGTTAAGATGCACGCCAAAACTCTATTAAAAGGAGATTGCCCATGGCCGCCACTTACAAACTTCCTGAACTCCCCTATGGTTTAGCAGATTTGGAACCCGTGATCAGCAAAGAGATCATGGACCTGCACTACAACAAGCACCATAACACCTACATCCAAAATCTTAATAAACTGCTAGAGCAGTATGAAGAAGCGGAAAAAAATGATGATGTGGCCAAAAGAATCGCGCTCCAGCAAGGCATTAAGTTCAATGGCGGCGGCTACGTCAACCACTCCATTTTTTGGACGAACCTTGCTCCTAAAGATAAAGGCGGGGGCACTCCTCCAAACGGCCCTTTAGCCGATGCCATTAAAAAAGATTTCGGCTCTTTGGAAAAATTAATAGAACAAATGAGCGCCAAAACCATCGCTATCCAGGGCTCCGGCTGGGGTTGGCTGGGCTATAACAAAGAAGCTCAGCGCTTGGAAATCGCCACCTGCCAAAACCAGGACCCCTTGGCTGCGCAGGGATTGGTTCCCCTTTTAGGGATTGATGTGTGGGAACATGCTTATTACATCGATTACAAAAACGTACGCGCCGAGTATGTCAAAAATATTTGGCACATTGTCAATTGGAGCAACGTCGCCGAACGTTTCACCAAAGCAAAAGGTTAAGCTATAAAAGAGCCAAAGAGAGCATCAGCGATCTCTTTGGCTCTTTGCTAATATTTTTTTGGTTTCGACTCTCTAAAGTAGAGCTTATTAAATCCCTCAAGAAACTTTTTATATTGAAATAAACGGCGCTATTAAGCTATGATTAATTTTAATTTTTAATAAAAAGGAATAAATGCGTTTCTTTTCTAGAGATAAACCGAAGATCAAAATCCAAACAACTAAAAAAGACGGGTACAGCGGCTGGCTAAAGTGCACCCAGTGCCTGGAATTGATCCACACCAACGAACTGGAGCAAAATCTAAACTGCTGCCCTAAATGCGATTGCCACTATCGGCTATCGGCCCTGCAAAGGCTCGATCTTCTGGCTGATAAAGAGAGCTTTGCCGAACTATTCCATACGATTTGCGCGCTCGATCCCTTGAATTTCGTTGATACAGAACCCTACAGCGAGCGTCTGGTCAAAGCCAAGGAACGCTCCGGCCTGGAAGAAGCCGTCATCACCGGCACCTGCCGCATTGACACGATGCCTGTTGCTATTGCCCTTTTCGATTTCAACTTCATGGCCGGCTCGATGGGTTCTGTCGTTGGCGAGAAACTCACACGTCTGATTGAACACGCCACAACCGCCCGCATCCCGGTCATTATCGTCTCCACCTCAGGTGGAGCTAGAATGCAAGAATCGACTCTTTCCTTGATGCAAATGGCAAAAACAGCAGCAGCCTTGGCAAAATTAAGTGAGGCTAAAGTCCCTTTTATTTCCATTCTGACCAATCCCACCACCGGAGGCGTTACCGCTTCTTTTGCTGCCCTAGGCGATCTCATCATTGCCGAACCGAACGCACTGATTTGCTTTGCCGGACCGCGGGTAATTGAACAAACCATCGGCCAGCAACTTCCCGAAGGCGCACAAAAGTCGGAATTTCTCTTGCAACATGGAATGATTGACTGTATTGTTAAACGGCATGAATTAAAAACTAAGCTGGCAGAGTGCCTATCCTTTTTGCATCATGAATGAAATTGAAATACCCACCATTGCTCAAAACGCGGACTTGCTGCCTGCTTACGGTTCAAAACTTGCCGCAGGAGCCGATATTCGGGCCTATCTTCAAGACAACATCATCATTTCCCCGGGAAAATCTGCGCTCGTTCCGACCGGCTTGAAAGTGGCGATACCGGCTGGCTATGAAATCCAGGTCAGACCTCGCAGCGGCTTGGCATTAAAACACCAAATCACCGTTTTAAATACTCCCGGCACCATCGATGCCGATTATCGTGGCGAAATCGGTGTCATCCTCATCAACCACGGTACTGATCCTTTTGTGGTAACGCCCGGCATGAGAATTGCCCAGCTCGTTTTAGCGCCTTTTGTACAAGCTTCCTTTACATTAGCTAGTGAGCTTGCGGAAACTACCCGTGGAACGGGTGGATTCGGTCACACCGGCACCCATTGATACCCATCCAATATAAAATCTATGATTAAAATATCCAAGTATTTGGATCCAAAGCAAATTACTTTTATTGGGGTGGAAACTCGCGATGAAACCTTATTCGCCATGGTCGAAATATTGGCCGGCACCGGAAAAATTCAAAATAAAAAAGACTTTTTCCAAGCATTGGTCGATCGGGAAGCGATTGTTTCGACTGGTATCGGCATGGGCGTGGCGATTCCGCATGCCAAACTTCCAGGATATGACGATTTTTTTATCGCCATCGGTATTATCAGTAAGGGGGTCGACTGGAATGCTTTAGATGGCGCTCCCGTCCGCCTGGTATTTATGATCGGAGGGCCTGATGACAAGCAAACCGAATACCTTCAAATTCTTTCCAAATTGACGGCATCGATCAAAGATGAAGAAAGAAGAAAAAAAATGTTAACTCTCAAATCCCCAGAAGGTATGATACAGCTCTTCGAAGACTACTGAGGATGCTATGGACCTAAAAATTAAAGATGTCGCAGACTTGCTAAACGTCTCTGAGACAACCATCAGACGCTGGCTTTCCGACGGCAAAATACCCGCTTATAGAATTAACCATCAGTACCGCTTTAGCCGCCTTGAGATTGAAGATTGGGTCATGGCTCAAAAACTTGGCCATCATATCGACACTGTCTCCTCCGTGACCGGCAAAACGCCTGTTTTAGAACAAGGCGATGAAATCCAGCAAAAGGGACGGCAGCAATTCAGCCTGTACCGCGCCTTGCATAAAGGGGGCGTGATTCATGATGTACAAGGCAACACTAAAGAGGACGTCATCCGTTCTACGATGAAGATGATTGCCAAAAATCTCAGCCTGGATCCGGAAGTGATTACCGAGCTGCTCTTGGAACGGGAAAATTTACAGCCCACATCGCTTAACAATGGGATCGGCGTGCCCCACACGCGCGAGTGTCTCATCAAGGCCGGCAAAGACGCTGTCACGATCGTCTTTCCCAAACACCCCATTGAATACGGCGCTTTGGACAAAGAACCGGTCAATACCCTTTTTTTCCTCTTTGCCTCCGATGACAAAAAACACTTGCATTTACTGGCCAAAATCGCCCACCTTAGCAGCCAGCCGGCAGTAAGGGAAATGTTGAGGAAAAAACCGGAAAAAGAGCAGCTCTTAGATTACGTCAAAGAATGGGAAAGCGCTGGGTAAAAAAAAAGCCGCCGCAAAGGTTTTGGATAAGATTGCCCTCAACAGGTATGTTAAGGTGGGTTCCCTCCCTAGATTTCGAGATCGTAGCCTATAGCCGGATACTCTCTACCTAACGTCAGGATCCCCTAAAAATAAAAAGGTTGAACAGCAAATAATTTCTTAAATCCTGAAACACCTAAGCGGCAGACAAACTATTTTTTCTGGTTTCATTATACTATGACTTCATTTTTCGAAGCAAATAAAGTGCAGCTAATATTTCTCTAAATCTTCCGGCAGGCGGCCGTTATACCCCGAGCAACGGTAATAGGCCGCCGTCTTTACGACATTTCCCCCTTGAATGACCAGCGGTGCGGCTCCGAGAAATTCGACCACATCAAAATAAGGCGTTAACAAAGAGTGATAATCGGGAAGCTCCCCACTGTTTTCGACCAGCACAAAATACCCTTCATTTCCCATTTGCTCTTGCGGTAAAGAGGGCCAGTACGAAAATTGGTTCTTACGGGCGCCTTGCAAATTGATAAAATAGGCCCTTTTTTGCTCAGGACCATAAAAGCTCAACAGGCTTGTGATTTGATACTTGTCTCCAAAGAGGAAATGGTGCTCTGGATCATACCCTTTTTCAACAAGTCCTTGCCCCATCTCTTTCCAGCCCAAATTTTGTTTAAACGGATTCATCCTAAATGGAATTGCATGCAGCAGCGGCAGCGCCAGTCCCCCGGTAAATAAAATGCATGAAAGCACCAGCCCTCCTTTTAACCAGGCATGCCCTTTAAAGGTATGCTCCAGCGCATACCAGGCCAGAAGCACAAAACCGGGCGGGTAGGCAAAAGCCACCCAATTTCCCTGCATCTTCTGATTGAGAGCAAGAAACGCGTAAGCCCCTAGCAGGAAAAAAGAACTGATGCCGCAAAAAAGCAGAGCTGGCCACACATGCAAAAGATAACGCCACATCGTCGCAAAAGCGGCTAACATTAAGAGAAAGAGTATTGGGGAAGCCAAGGCGGCCTGGGCGCCTATAAAATCCCAAAAGTTTCCTCCGGCACCTGCGGCATGCCCTCCCTGTACAGTCGTCATGACGTGGCGGAAGGTCGCCCAATCATGCTGCGCGTTCCATACGATGCTTGGCAGCAGCCCCAAAAGAGAGATGGCGATCCCCGCCAAGACCTTTTTGCTTCTTAAGTGGGCATAAAAAGGCCAAAACAAGAACACAAAGATCCAAAAAATATAAATTGGCCATTTAAATAAGGCTCCTACCAAAATCATAACGCCTAATAAGGGATAGTTAGGAACCTCACCTGCAGAAAAGGCGCGTGCCATGACCAGGCAAGAAAGGGTCCAAAAGAGCACCAATCCCCCATCGGTTGTAGCGAGTATGCTACCGAGCAGGCCCAGAGGACTAAACGCCATGCAAAGCGCCGCCCAAAAAGAAGTCCATTCCCTTAAACGGCAAGCTCTAGCTAAAAAATACACAGCAAATGATAAGCTAAAATTCAACACGACAGCCATAAAGCGCACGCCTAGCTCGGTATTTCCAAAGAGCTTTGTCCCCGCCCAAATCTGCCAGGCGATGCCGGGAGGCTTGCTGTAATAACCCCAATCCAGCGCCTGACTCCAGGTCCAATACTGCGCCTCATCAGGGCCTAAGCCGATACCCTCGGTCCAAATACCTAGCACAGCCATGAATGACTTTAGCAATAAAATGGCGGTTAGCAAGGGGAGAATAAAAAATGGTCTCATTGGGGATGTTCTTGTTCTAAGGTTTTCAAAGGCACAATCATTTCAAAATTGCGCTTGATGGACGGCTGTTCTTGAATAAAACGGGTCCCGTTCGTGGCATGGCCCATTTGATGGAAATACAGACGGATGGGAGAGGGTGATCCGATCGCTTGATCGAAGCGCTCAAAGGGATCGATAAAAAAATCAAAGTCGCTAATCACGTGAAGATGCAACGCATTTTCCTTCGTGACCTTTTTTTGAATACAATTGATTACGGTCCCGAGATCGCTGACAGGATATAGATCCACTTCATTCGTTCCACGAATGAACTCATGCACCTCTTCCAAGCTGCGGCACTCTTTCAATTGAAAGGTTTCAGCAAATACCCCCAAACAGAGAACTGCCGCAGGCAAGATCTCCAATGCCAGCTCTGTTAATTTTTTCTTACCCTTAGAGATGCGTGTGTCGCCGTCCTCATCACCACTTTGCATACTCACCGACACATCCAAAAGACAGAAATACTGCGCGTGATGCACCCATCTTCTGTAGACACGCATCCATGGCTCCCTGACAGCAGTCAAATGATACTTTTCCAGCACCTTTTTTCCGATGCAGTTTTGGCTGACGAGCACATTCCATGAACGGCAAACAAGTGAGGCGCGCCCTAAATCATTAATATTAGAATCAAGACAAGAAAAAATGGCAAAAAATACATCTTCATTAAAAGCCTGAAGGATTAAGGAACTACTTGGAGTCGGGTTATTACTGAAGGAGATATTCATCATTCAAAAAATATAAATTATGATACAATTATAAGCTTGATTATTTTTTCTAAAAGTTAAATGTCTATGTCAATTGAATTTTTACCGGAATCATGGTCTGAGGTCTTCGACTATTTACCCGAAAAGGATCTACAAAGCGTAAATTTAGTGTGCCGCTTATTTCATCAATTAACCGCAAAAGCCTTGTATTTACAACACTGGGGACTTAAATGGAGGGAACTCCCCGTTAAAAACTGGAGCCGGTTAACCTCGCAATCCCATTCGCTTGCCAAAAAAATTGAAGCCGGCAATCAATTTTTCCAACGCATCAGCCCCTATTTCCGTACAACAGCGGATTTTATCGCCAAAGAGAACGTGCTCATCTACCAACACACAAACTGTTTCATTGAAGACCCTAAAATCACTGCCTGGCATTTGCCTTCTAATCGGTTTTTGTATGAAGTGGAAGCAAAAAAAATCATCGATTACCGCAACGGCCGACTACTTTATCAATTTCATCCTGGGGACCTCACGCTTTATGATGGGTGCCGTCTAAAATTTTTAAAAGGGCCTCGCGATCACCTCTGCCTGATGGGCGGTTTTGTGACGGCGGCTAAAATTGTGGCCCTATTTTCGAAATCCTGGAAAGTTGCAGAGGGTCCCTGCACACGATTTTCTTTTGAAGTCCGCACCTATGACCTTCAAAAAGACACCCTTGAAATACTTTTTAGCCACACCGTATACACAGACGATGCAGATTCGGAAGAGGATCCCGACGAAAGGCTTTACCAAGCGGATCCTTGGAATAAACATACTTATGAAAATAATTTGAAGGATCTCAGTTATCAATCCCACGAACCGCAACTGGCATGGTCTGAAGAACTCGTTGCCGTATTCAACCTCTCCCCCGGAAAATTATGGTTCAAAAAATGGGATGAAGAAATGCTTTCCTTCGATACCTCCTCCGCGCAAAAACTGCATGTAATGGCCACAACCCTTCTCACCTCAGGATATGAAGGATTTACCCTATGGGACACTCAAGGACAAACGATCAAGAAAGATCCCAAGGTTAAATTTTTGGACGTGCAAGCCCCCTATCTTTTTGAGTTTACAGGACCTTCGCCAGACCCCATGGGAGCTGATTATACTCTCTCCATTTTCAACCTATCCAAACAGGTCACCGCACACTTTCCAACCGTTTGCATCAATTTAAGCAATAATAAAAAACTAACTGACGCTGTCGTTTTTTTTGAAGAAGTGAACGCCCTTGTGTATTTTGAAAGCAAAGAAGAGAACGAACGGAAAGCACTAATAGCCATGATCGGAAATAAAAAAATCAACTCCAGGGCGCCGTTTTTTTATAATGTTCAAAGAATCGGCAGTACCGGCCCCTTTTTAATCGTTCTAAAAGAAGATGGACAGCTAGGCTGGATAGAGCTCTATTCCACTAATCCCGATCGGGAAAGCTGAACAAGTCTTTAAGAGCCTGCTGAGTGACATCGCGTCCGATAGCGGCAATCGCATCGGTAAGAGGGATGTTTTTAGGGCAGACTTTGCCACAATTTTGCGCATTGCCGCAATCACCAACCCCCCCCTCTTCCATCATAGGACGGAGGCGCTTGGATTTCTGCATCGCGCCGATAGGATGCGCGTTAAAAAGACGTACCTGGGCAAAAATCTGCGGACCGACGAATTTCGAGATCTTGTTGGATTGAGGGCACGCCTCCACACAGCAGCCGCAGGTCATACAAGTCGAAAGCGTGTACATGATTTTTTGCTTCTCGGGACTAATTTTCTCTCCTGGGCCGCGGTCAAAAACGCCGTCCACATCAATCCAGGCATGCGCTTTTTTGAGATTTTCAAACATAATGGTTCGATCGACAATTAAATCGCGCACAAGAGGGAATTTGGTGAATGGAGCCAAGGTAATTTCACGGCTGCCGCTTTCTTCAATCAAGCGATGAATCAATGCTGTGCACGATTGGCGCGGCCGCCCATTGACCAGCATCGAGCAGGAACCGCATACTTCTTCCAGACAGCCTGACTCCCAAACTACCGGCTCCACTTTTCTTCCGGAGCGGTTGATGGGATTTTTTTCAATTTCCATCAATGAAGAGATCACATTGGCCATGGGTTGCAATTCAAGCTCAAACTCCTCCCAATACTGATTTCCGGGAGTTCCTCGATAGATCTTTAAAATATATGTCTTATCCATAAGCTTCCTACAGAGGTAGTTTGATTTTATCCGGAATATTGACCAAATGGGGCACCACTTTCTTGGCTGTTGAATAATCTCGCGCCAGTCCTTTGGGATCCAAATGACGGGTGTCGACCGGCTCGTAGGAGATCACCGGCTCGTCAGGTGCATAGATGGCAATTGTCGTTTTCAACCACTGCTCATCGTCTCTATTAGGAAATTCCGGTTTAAAATGCGCCCCGCGCATTTCATCACGCAGCAAAGCGCCCTTGGTAATGACCAAGGCCAGGTCCAGCATGGCACGGAATTGATTGGCGAAAATATAGGTTTTATTGGCAAAGCGGGAATGGTCATCTAAAGAGATGTTCTTATAACGTTCCCGGATTTCCTTGATCTTATCCAAGGTGCGTTGCAGATCTGGATTGGAACGTTTAACGGTAACGTTTTTGACCATGACATCGGCAAGTTCATCATGCAGTTTTTGCGTATTTTCCGGTCCGTTGCGCTGCATCAAATCTTCTTTAAAGTCTTCTTCTGCTTGAAAGGCATTTTTGAAATCACTTTCCTGATGCGACTTGGTATTCACTTTCAAGTACCGCGGTACCTCGTCCCCTGCCACCAGACCGCTGAAAATACAGGAAAGCAATGAGTTGGCGCCTAAGCGATTCGCTCCATGAAACTGATAATCGGATTCGCCGACATTAAAGCAGCCCGGAATATTCGTCATTTGCCTAAAACGCTCTAAACGATCGGGATCATCCGCTGCCGGCCAGTCAACCCAGGCGCCGCCCATCGAGTAATGCACGGCCGGATAAATTTTCATCGGGATCTTACGCGGATCCTCGCCGGTAAATTTCTTGTAGATGTCGAGGACAGCTTCCACCTTATGCTGCTGTTTTTCTGACAAGGCGGTGATATCCAGATAAACTTGGTTTTTGCCCTCAACGCCCAGCCCCATCTCGCACACGCGCAAGAGCTCGCGCGCACCGATATCCCTTGGGACGAGGTTGCCGAATGCTGGATACATCTCTTCTAGAAAATACCACGGTTTACCGGTTTCACCGCACGGAATGTCGATGCCGTCCACGTTTTTGACGGTCTTAGAAGCATCCCCATAAACCCATATGCGGCCCCCTTCACCCCTGATCGATTCCGACATCAAACGCATTTTGTCTTGTCCAGGAATAGACGTAGGATGAATTTGAATAAATTCTCCGTTGGCATATTTCATCCCTTGACGATACAGCCTGCCATTGGCAGCGCCGGTGCAAAAGGTTGAATTGGTGGAGAGCTTAAAGATCAGGCCCGGGCCGCCGGTAGCGATCACTACGGCATCCGCTTTGAGAACATCCAACTTCAGATTAAAGAGGTCCATGTACACGATACCGCGGGTCACTCCATTTTCGTCCAGCACCAGGCGCATGAATTCATGATTTTCAAATTTTTCCACTAGACCTTTGGCCTCATGGCGCCGCACCTGCTCATCTAATGAATAGAGCAATTGCTGGCCGGTAGAAGCGCCGCAAAAAGCGGTACGGTTATACAACGTGCCCCCAAAACGGCGAAAATCGAGGTTGCCTTCCGGTGTGCGGTTGAAAGTGCAGCCAAAGCGGTCCAGCATATGGATGATTTTGGGCGCTGCCAGGCACATTTCCAAAATCGGGGGCTGATTTGCTAAAAAATCACCGCCCTTAATGGTGTCGTAAGCATGGATTAAAGGAGAGTCATCCTCCCCCCGTTCGTTCATCGCAGCATTGATACCACCCTGTGCGCAGACCGAATGGGAACGTTTGCATTTGGTCACCGACACAATTTTCACCCGGCAGCCGTTTTCAGCTAATTTCAAGGCCGCAGATAAACCCGCCAAACCGCCACCGACCACAATCACATCTTTATTCTCATCATCCATGTCAATATCTCAAATTTACCCAATAAGTGCCCCATATGGCAGCCAAGCCGAAAAAGGCCACTAAGATCATCAAGAAATTAGAAAGCCGGCGCGCCAAAAATTGGGAACGGGGCGTTAAGGTCACACCCCAGGAAATTAAAAAAGTCCACAGCCCATTAAAACCATGAAAAGTAGCGGAAAGCACCAAAAGGGTATAAAGCACCATCATCAAAGGGGATTTGAAAACATCGCGCAGCATCAATAGTTCGGCCGTACCGAAATCATTGGCAACTGTAAGGACCTCCCCTTCGGCTAATGGATAGGCCTGCACTTTGTCGGTGAACTGCTGCAATTGATAAGCGCGCTGCTCTTTGATCAACTCCTGGCCGTCCACTTCTTGACGCAGCTCCCAAAAATCAAACAACGCCTCGGCGCTTGTTTTTGTATCTAACTGTGCGATTTGCGCCTTATCATAGAGTTGAAAGTCAAGACGCGCAGAAAGGGTGTAAAGGCCTTCATCAAAGGCAACCGGCATGGTAAAAAGTTTTTGCCCGCCGACCTGCGCAGAATCGGGATAACGTAAAAACCGCATGTGGACGACATGGAAAAGAATGGCAAACAATAAAATCCAAGAAGTCACCCTCTGCCAGGTATAGGCATGATTGCGGGGATATTCGGGCAACGAAGGGGTGGCCCCATCGGTAGAAAAACTATTAAAGACTCCCGTTCTTAGGTATTGAATCCCCCATACGGCATGGATTAAAATGGGAATGGCCAATACGAGTATTTCAATGACGAGCAGATAAGGCAGCTCATGAATCCCATTGACGGCATTCACAAACCCCTTGCCGTCATCACCCAGCCATAAGGCTGCCTGGGAATTCACTAAAAGGTGTTGGAAGAGGTAAATCACCAGCCCCAATCCTGTCAGGGAGTGGATTCTTCTCCAGAAAAAAGCCTTGGGCACCATAAATTTCTTTGGTTTTTTAAAAATCGACTCTATCAAATTTTGATTGTAAAGAAAAGCAATAAAAATCTTCACCGAAATCTACCGGTTCCAGTTGAAGGTTATCATTTCTTGCGTTTGATTTTTTTGTATCTGACAATGCGTGGAGATCGAAATCTACTTGTAAAAGTAGAGGAGATCGAACGCAAAGTCAGGCACAAAAAGATCAAGGCAAATGGATACGTTTGAATTGGAACCGGTATGTTCCGAACGCCCTTCACAATTGGTTTCTGGCGCCGTCGCCAGCCAATGACTTTGAATCACGTTCGGCATAAGAAACAAATACCGAACTATACTGAAATGCATTCAAAAATCGGAATTTTGACTTAGAGGTTTTTTCGTTTGACGAAGCGCGGAAATCGATATCAACTTGGAGAAGTTGATGAGATCGAACGCAAAGTCAGGCGGAAAAAGATCAAGTCGAAAACCAATTCTTGAATTCATTTCAATATACCCACAATAGTTCATTATTTAATTAGATTGAATTATATAAACAATTAATGTATTATTAATTTGTTAATTAAAATTAAGGAAATAATTATATGGAACCATCCTGCTATTCCCAGTCATCGTATCTTCCAAATCCAACCATTGCCTATAATACCCCGGAAAATTCACCGGTAAAAGCATTATCCCATTTGTTTGAACAATGTAAATTGAACGCGACACTTGAAGGTTTAAAGACAAACGAAATAGACCACTGTGATTCAGAGGTCGCAGCCACACAAGGCGTTAAAAGAAATTTTTCCGAAGTAGAATCGGATGAATTTGAAGAAGAATTAGAACGCGAAGAGGCGCTACCTCCGCAAAAGATTCTCAAATCATCTTCGGGTCCTGCTAGAATTTTTTCTAACGTAAAAAGGTCATTGCAATTTGAGGATTAGATTTTTACAGGAAAAGTCACTAGACTGTTCGGCATGTATAATACTCAAGACACAATAGCTGCCATTGCGACACCTCCCGGAGAAGGGGGCGTAGCCATTATTCGCATCTCAGGCACCCGGGCCATCGACTGCGCCAGTCGCATTTTTTCCGGACCTGTGTCCCGCTATAAATCCCATACCGTTCATTATGGCCAAGTCCTATTGAATGGAAAACCGGTAGATGACGTTCTCCTGATCACTATGCGCGCTCCCCGTTCCTATACGGGTGAAGACATCGTCGAAATCCATTGTCATGGAGGAAGTCTCATCACACGCCGTGTTTTAGAAACGGTGCTCTCAGCCGGCGCACGACAAGCCCTGCCTGGAGAATTCACTTTCAAAGCCTTCATGAACGGCAAGCTCGACCTCTCGCAGGCTGAAGCGGTACAAGAACTGATTGCCGCCAAAAATGAACTGGCTGTCGATGCGGCAGGGAAACAACTCCAAGGGCGCTTATCGGAAAAAATTCATTTTTTCCAATCTTCCCTGACCGGGATTGCCGCTATTTTAGAAGCTTGGGTTGACTTTCCCGACGAAGGGCTGGAATTTGCCAGTTTCGAAGAAGTGATCCAAGACCTGAATCAAGTCTTGGAGCTCATGCGGCAATTAGAAAATTCCTACCATGACGGTAAAATTTTACACGACGGCATCTCGCTCTGTTTAACCGGCGCTCCTAATGCCGGCAAATCGTCCCTCATGAATGCCTTACTGGATAAGGAACGCGCCATCGTCACGCCGATTGCCGGCACCACCCGCGATTTGATTGAAGACCATTTACGCATCAACGGCTTGAATTTCAGACTAACCGATACGGCCGGCATTCGAGAAACAGCAGAAATCATCGAAGAAGAAGGGATACGGCGTTCCATGCAAGCCATGAAAGAAGCCGATCTGGTCTTACTGGTCCTTGATGCCCACAAAGGCATGACCTCAGAGGAACACACTTTACTAAATTTAGTGCCACCGGAAAAGACCATCGCCGTTTGGAATAAAACAGATTTACCGCATAACGGCATGCCTGCTTTGCATTTTCCTTTTACCATTCCGGTTTCGGCCAAAGAAAAAAAAGGGTTAAAAGAGCTGCACACCGCCATCGATCAAGTGGTCTGGAAAAAGGGTCCCCCTTCAAAAGAAGAAGTTTTAATCACCAATGTACGCCATAAAGAAGCTCTTTCCAATGCCATTCAGAGCTGCCAAATGGTCATTCAAGGTTTAAAGGAAGGCACCTCGCCAGAATTTGTGGCCTTGGACATGCGCCACTGCCTAAGCGAACTGGGAAAAGTCATCGGTTCCGACATTACTGAAGATATCCTCACGGCCATTTTTTCCAAATTTTGCATCGGCAAGTAAATGAGAAAATCTGAAAAAGCCCAACGTGTTCAGGCGCTGCTTGACCACCTTTTCCCCCATCCGGGAATCCCTTTGGACCATCATGACCCCTATACCCTGTTGATCGCCGTCTTGCTATCGGCTCAGTGTACGGACGCCCGAGTGAATTTGACGACTCCGCAGTTATTCCAAAGGGCCGACACGCCTAAAAAAATGGTCGAAATGGATGTAGCAGCTATTGAAAAGATGATCCGGCCTTGTGGACTGGCGCCAAAAAAAGCCAAAGCCATTCACCGACTTTCCGAAATCCTTTTAGAAAAGCACAAGGGACAAGTTCCAGCCAGCTTCGAAGCCTTGGAGCAACTGCCCGGTGTGGGCCATAAAACAGCCTCAGCGGTCATGGCGCACGCTTTCCATGTCCCGGCCTTCCCTGTCGATACCCATGTGCACCGCTTGGCCAAGCGATGGGGACTTTCCAGCGGTAAAAACGTTGAACAAACCGAGAAAGATTTAAAAAAATTATTTCCTGAACAAGACTGGATCAAATTACATCTCCAGATCATCTACTGCGGCCGCACCTATTGCAAAGCACTGAAGCATGACCCTAAGACCTGCCCTGTTTGCTCGCAATTAATTCTTTAATCGATGAAGCTACTCTTTTCAGGGAAGACGTCATGGTCCATGATTTTAAAATGTATCGGGAACAAATCGACCGGCTGGAAGCTATGCTGGGTCGATTCGCACTTAGGGAACCCGGGATATCGAACTGGTCGGTGGGTGAACACCTTGAACACATCATCGAAGCCAATCTATTTACTCTCAAAAAAATAGATAAAAATATTGAAAATGGGCCCGAACCTGGTCCCAAACTAAAATTGATAGGGCGGTTAGTTTTATTTTGGGGATGGATCCCCAAAGGAAGCGGCAAATCCCCCTCCTTTCTTATCCCAAAAGGGAATACCTTGGAACAAGTAAGGCATGCCCTTAACGAGTATACGCATCTCACGGCAACCCTAGATAGCCATCCATACACTCTGCAAAAAAGCCGTTATGCGTTTCCCCATCCTTTTTTCGGCATGCTTACGGTAAAGCAATGGCTCCGCATGACTGAAGTGCATACAAACCACCACCTTAAAATCATGCAAGCGATTTGCCGTGCCCATGAAGAAAGTTGCCTAGGGGTTGCTAAAGAAAAATAGCGCTTCAGATTTTTCCGGGTAATGCTTTAAAAGCCAAGGGCGCAGTCTTTTTAAGACAAGATGCTCCCATTCTTTTTTAAAGGCGGCAAGATCTTTATAACGATCAAAAGCCGGACCTGATCCAGCCGCTGCTTAAAGGCAAGATAATTGCTTGAAGTGCAAACGGCCGGAGCGCAAGACCCAGTCGTTTTTTTACATCCTTCCGAGTTGCTTTTCATCTTCTATTTGCTGTTGAACAAATTCATCTCCGTAAGCAAATCTCAATTTCTCCACAACCTCATTATAATGATCCCGTTTTTCACCGGACTCTTTCGGCCGATATCTTACAAGGTGGCTTACCATTGAATGTTGAAAACTTTGATACCTCCCATACCCTTCTTGGGAACAACGCAAAATGACATCTTCTCCCCCTTGAGGATGGGGAATAAATAAGCGATCACCGTCTCTTTTCCCGATGAGCATCTCCAAAGTGATCGGCCGAGCAATTTTGCGATCCGGCCAAGGATTCGGAAAAAAATCCAATGCCCTGTAGTATTTATGAGATTTCCAATCGGACATTTCCAGATTAAACATCCACAAGTTATGATGGTTAGTATCACGACTCATGTCGATAATGCACATACTTCCCTTTAAGGTATTTTTCGATTGTTTCCAAATCTCGTGCGCTTTTAAACTTACTTTTTCCGTTAATGCCATTTGATGCAGAAATCTCGCAGTCTTATCATAGGTATCCAACGAGCACTTCCTTTTACTAAAACGGTCCTCATCAGAGCTATTGTCAAAACAGTCACTGTCAATATTATACTCTGCAAGCGCCTCCACGAGATCCATGCGGCATTCGTCTTGTCGTGGAACGCCGAGAATAGCAATTTCTTTAATCCTGCCTTTCCACCTCTTAGAGTCAAACTGAAAAAATGGCAAAGCGTCTTCGGGCATCTTATTTTCGACCGCATCATCCTTGACCAGTGATCTATTTCCTTGTGTTTGCGTGCGGAGAATACCATCGAAATACAAAGCAAGGCTTATATATTCCTTGATTTGTTGTTTTACTATTTTGCTGATATGCTCAGACATCGCGCTGCTTACAACCGCCAAGGATTTTTGAGAATTTAGATCATCCAAATGCGATAAAATCTCAGTGTATAACTCTATGGGAAGGTTAATAAACGGATGCGTATCATTGCATGCCTTTTTTTCTTGGCTGCTTTCTGTGATCGACTGAATAGGATTTTTTTTACCGGGAATAGTAGATGATGCAATCTCTTGCACCTTTAGATCGTGAGTGGATAGCACATCCAGCTTTCTAACACGGTTCAACAACTTTGATATTCCTAACCCTATAGCCACTCCTATTGGAACCAGAACTGTACAATATGTTAAACATTTTAAAGCAATCAGAGTCAGATCTGATATAGATTCGGGCAAATCAATTTTAAAATATGAGTCACATAATTTCTCAAAGTTAACTGAATTCATATTACTTTAATCCTTAAACAAATATTATATAAAAATTATAACAAAAAAATCTAAAATTGTAAACAATATTTATATATATTATTAAGGTATGTATACTGAAATAAATTCAAGAATAAAGGAATTGCTTGTAAAATAGAGGACGATCAGCAATCCTCAGAAGCCCTTCATTCTAGGGATTGCTAAAAAAAAATAGCGTTTCAGATTTTTCCGGATAATGCTTTAAAAACCAAGGGCGCAGTCTTTTTAAGACAAGATGCTCCCATTCTTTTTTAAAGGCCGCGGGATCCTTGTACTGCTCATCATAGATGACTTTCCCGGCATCCTGGCGGATGGCCCTGTCTTCCAAAAAGCCGGTATTGTCCATTAAGTTACGGTCCTGGTCATACAACCCTTTGGATGCCTGCTCCCGGTAGAGCGTAAAAAGCTGTTCCAGCCGCTGCTCTACGCCTGAAAAATCATTCTCTGCTATCAAACGTAAAAATTCGTTTTTTGCTGAAACAGCCTTCTTTTGCAAAGCAAACGCATAAACGCCCGGAGTGATCCGGTGGGAAAACCCCAAACCGTCCGCGACAACAATCTCCCCTAAATCTTTTTGCCCTGCATGCACATAAATTAACCCACTGTGCTCCGGATCATGCTCTATAGAGAGGCGATAGCCGTCTAAAAGACGCTGCATGCGATAATTTTTCCGTAACCCCTGATGCACCAGCAGCGAGCGGAAAGGGGGCACGGCAGGGAGAACGTGTTTGACCCAGCCCCTTTTAAGATAATCTTTCATGAAAAATTTAAGCACATAGCGGCCATCAGCGCTGCCGAAGACAAAACTCTGATGCCCATGCCCCACATAGGAAAAAGGCTGCGAAAGAATATCTTGCACTGCAGGGGAAATGGGGGAAAGTATTCCGGAGGACCGTAAAAGATTTTTTTCCCGGAAATCACCTGTCTTGCGGTAATAGACATGTCCCATGCCTAGGAGAAAGATACTCAATGCTAAGGCTAACACTATTTTTTTCATCAGGCTATTTTACCTTAGACACTTACCTAAAGCAAAGAGAAACATCAGATGACTTTCAAAGCCTGGGTAATTAATGCAGGCAGGTCGGCCGATTCGGGCAGAAGGGTCAACGATTTTTTGACAGCTTGCTGCGCCTTGGCTTGATTATACCCTAAATTGATCAGGGCATTCATAGCATCGGCAATTTTTTGGAGAGAGGGCTCGTTTCCGACCGGAATCGCAAAATCGGCCGGAAGGGGGTGTTTTTTATAAAATTTATCGCGCAGCTCCACAATCAGACGTTCTGCCGTTTTTTTACCCACACCGGGCACTTTACTAATTGCCGGGATATCGCCGGCAGCGACCGCCTGGCGCATGTTGTGGATCGGTAGATGCCCAATCAAACTCAACGCCAATTTTGGGCCGACGCCTGTCACGGTCAGTAATTCCTCAAACAGTTCCCGTTCTTCTTGCGTGGTAAATCCATAGAGGGCTTGCGATAGCTCTCTGACGATAAAGGAGGTATATAAAACCGTTTGCTGCCCATACTGCGGCAATTTGGCATAAGCGCTAGTGGGAATGAAAATTTTATAACCGATACCAATTGTTTCTAAAACCGCATAGCCGGGTTGAGATTCGACTAGGATTCCTTTGATATAACTAATCATTGTATTTTCTTTTGTTGGGCATGGCAGATGGCCAGAGCTAAAGCGTCTGCTGCATCTTCTGGTGTAGGTAGTGTAGCCAAAGAGAGCAATCTTTGCACCATTCCTTGCACCTGAAATTTACTGGCGCGCCCGGTACCTACAACGGCCAATTTCGCTTTGGTCGGAGCATACTCATGAATCGCGACCCCTTTTTTGGCAGCCGCAATCAACACCGCTCCTCTAGCCATGCCTAATTTAATAGCGCTTTGCACATTGCATTTGACATACTGGGTTTCCACTACCACAGATTCAGGGTTGTATTTATCGATTAGTGCCGACACGCTTTCAAAAATGACTAAGTAACGTTCCGGCAAACTATAAGTGGTAGGCGGCCGGATGCAGCCATAGTCCAACGCGCGATATGAAGAACCTTCTTTGATGATAATCCCAAAACCGCTGACTCTCGTCCCCGGATCGATGCCCAGTACGATCATTGAAATAAATCGTTTTTATAGGAGGGAGAGGCTTCGGGCAAATCAAATAGGGAGTCTTCAGCCTTCGGCTTCGGAAGGGGCAGCACAGTTTTTTTTCTGGGAGGACTTGCCTCTGCCTGGGGCATAGGGGAGCGTATTTGAGGTTGCGTAAGCCCGACCGGCTGTCCCAACATGCCACCTAAATTATTCAATAATAATTGCAGTTGCTGATGCTTCTCTTCGATTTTTTTGAGTTCCCGATTCTGGGCTTCCGCATCTTGCAACCTTTCGTACGTGCGGAAATATTTTTCTTCCCATACGCCGATCTGATCCTGGATTTTCTGGATTTGTCCCTGGTGGGTTTCCAAAGCTGCCAAGGTTTCTGCCGTTTTGCCTTTCGCAACGCTCAGATCGTCTTGCAGCTTGGCAATCTGCCGATTTTTATCTTCCAGTGTCTCTGTCAGATGGGAACTTTCCCTCATTTTTTTGGCCAGGTGCTGTTTAGCTTCCAATAAACCATCCTCTTTTTCTTTCAAAAGATTCTGGTATTTTTGCATCTCTTTCTTAATGGCCTGGATCTGATCGGCGAGTGTGGAAATGTTTTCTTCCCGTTCTTTTTTCTCGCGCAATTCTTGGTCCAAAACTCTTTTCAGTTCCTGCCTTTGCGTTTTAGAAGCGGCAATCTCATTTTTTAACGCTTCCAATTCCTGCTCACGCAGTTTATTTTCTTGCCGCGCCTCTTCCAGCGTTTTCTGGATCAAGCTATTTTTTTGCAGCACCGCCGTCTTATCATTGATCAAATTTTGGTAGTATTGTTTGATATCGCGCGCTTCGCGCAATCCCCTCACCATAGTCTCTTTCATTCCGGTAAGTTCTTCTTTAAGCTTGCCGTTTTCATCTTTGAGGGATTCAGTATCGCGATTTAATTTCTCTTTGACCTCAGTCAAGCTTTCGATCATTCGTTTGGATTGATCGGCATCCCGTTCATAAGACACCGCTTCTGCTTCCAGGCGGGCTACTTTTTGACTTAATTCTGCTTGCCCGGAAAAGGTTTCGGCTTCATCTTGCGTTTTCAACGCAAGCTCTAGCTGCTGGTTCCGGTCATTTAAACGTTTGAAGCCCTGTTCATAGTTTTTTAGGGCGTTGATCTGACGGTCTTTTTCTTGCAGGGCCTGCTGCAGTTTCCGCGTCATTTCGACGCTTTTATCAGAGCCCCCGCCTTTCTCCTGCTCTTTGCGCAGAGCCACTACCATTTCTTTCAATTGCAGCTGCTGCTCGGCTAAAGCTTTGTTTTCTTCCTGAGCTTCCCTCAGTTTTTTTACAAGAATAAGGGTATCCTGGGAAACGCCCTTTTCCTTTAAAGCCAGTTGATATTTTGTTTTAAAAACCATGACCAGGCGTTTTAGCTTTTCGGTATCGCTTTCGCCCAGCACGTCTAAATCATGTTCAAAATCGTGATCTCCGGGCTTGGCCACGGTCAAACTCCTTCATCTACTAAAGCCGAAACGATAGCTATTTGACCAAAGAACTTCAATGGAAAAGAGATTCCAGCAAGGAGAGGCTGCCCAGGATGAAATCATTGCCTCCTAACCTTAAAAGCTTTATTCTATTTCCTTATGGAAGAAGGAAACGCCATGGAACATTGGCCGCAAAAAGCGCCGCAGAATATACTTGTCAGAATGCCGAATTGGCTGGGGGATCTGGTGATGGCCACTCCCGTTCTTGCCGATCTCCGCCGAACCTTCCCCGCCGCAACGATCACCGCCATGTGCCAAAGCAACACCGCACCCCTTTTGCTCAACGACCCAAACATTAATGAACTCTTCTCTTTCAAACGCCCGAACGGCTGGATCCACCGCCGGCAGCACTATGAGATCATCGATCCGTTAAGGAAGGGGGAATACGATTTAGGCCTTCTACTTACCAATTCGATCTCTTCGGCATGGTGGCTCTGGAGAGGACATGTTAAAAACCGGATCGGATTTAAGGACACGCTGCGCAATCTCTTATTGAATAAATGCGTGCCGTTTCCTAAAAATCGGGAAACACAGCACTTGGTCATCACGTATAAAGCCCTGCTGGAGCCCCTGGGCATTCCTGTTTCCGATACCCCTACCCGCCTTTATGTTTCCCCGCAAGAAGTTCAGGAAGCTAAAGAATTATTAAAAAGGTACGGCATTCATTGCGGCCGCCACAAACTCGTCGGCATTAATCCTGGCGCAGCTTACGGCTCGGCTAAATGCTGGCTGCCTGAGCGATTCGAAAACGTGTCGCGCCGCTTATTGGAAGATCCCGACACGCATGTCGTTTTTTTCGGAGATCCCGCCGGAGCACCCTTGGTCAATGCCATTTGCAAAAATCTTCCGGAGCGCGTGGTGAATCTAGCCGGGAAGACGTCCATTAGAGAGTTGATGGCACTGATCAAGCTATGTTCCGTCTTCCTGACAAATGATAGCGGCCCCATGCATATTGCAGGAGCCCTGGGCACTCCCCTGGTGGCCTTATTCGGCTCCACCAGCGCTATCAAAACAGGCCCCTACCTGACCGGCAAGGTGATCCATAAACATGTGGAATGCTCTCCTTGTTATAAGCGGGTTTGCCCCATCGATTTTCGCTGCATGACAAGAATCGAAACGGAAGAAGTCTACCGCGAGCTTAAAAAAATGTTGGAGTCGCATGGAAAAGAAACAAGCGCTTGAAAAACTTGCCGCCATCGGACAGCCACAGCTCCTCGATTTTTTTGAGGAGCTAACACCCTCTCAACAAGCAGATTTATTGCGTCAAATCGACTCTTTGAGCACGCCGTTTTTCAGGCGGCAACAACAATTGCTCATTCACCCCCCCCATCAAAAGTTACGCCTACTGGAACCGTTTCGCGACAGCGTGACCGTTGATCAGGGGAGATGGCAAGAGCAAGGAAAAACCTTATTGAAAGAAGGGAAAGCCGGCTGCTTAATCATTGCCGGGGGCCAGGGAAGCCGCCTCAAATTCGAGGGGCCGAAAGGATGCTTTCCGGTCACCGCCATCGAACAAAAAAGTTTATTTCAACTCTTTGCCGAAAAAACAGTGGCCGCAGGGCAGCAAATCGGCCGCACGCTGCCTCTTGCGATCATGACCTCCCCGCAGAATCATGCAACCACCGTACAATTTTTCAAAGAACATCACTATTTTGGCCTGTCTGCCGACCAGATCTCCTTTTTTATTCAAGGCACGCTGCCTTTATTGGACGCCGAAGGGAATCTCTTTTTGGAAGCTAAAGACCTCGTGGCCCAAGGGCCTGACGGCAACGGCTCCGTCTTCACCCACTTTATTAGAAGCGGCATCTGGAACACTTGGTATCAGCAAGGCGTGCGTCTTTTGAACGTGGTTTTAATCGACAATCCCTTAGCGGATCCTTTTGACGCCGCACTGCTCGGCTTTCATCACGACTTCGGCGTTGATGCGGTCGTCAAATGCACGGAAAGGCAAGATGAAGACGAAAAAGTGGGCGTTTTAGCACTTCATCAAGATAAGGCCGAAGTGATTGAATATACCGAAATGCCGACCGCGGAAAGGAAAGCCCGTACCGCACAAGGTGATTTGAAATTTCCTTTAGCCAATTTAAGTCTTTTTAGCTTCAGCATGGACTTCGTAAAAAGCGTTTCACAAAAAGAAATCCCCCTGCATTTGGCGCATAAAGCTGTAAAATCGTTAAAAAAACCACAATCCGCAGAACCAAATGCCTGGAAATTTGAAGCCTTCATTTTTGATGTTTTACCCATGGCATTCTCTGTTAAAGCATTAGTTTATCCGCGAGAAAAGTGCTTTGCCCCCTTAAAAAACGCAAGCGGCCCAGATAGTCCCGCAACCGTAAAGGCTGCGTTACTGAAAAGAGACCGGGAAGTATTCCAAGAACTCAGTGGCACCGAACCGCCGGAACGCGCTTTTGAACTTTCCCAGGAATTTTATTATCCCACACCGGAACTAAGAGATTATTGGAAGGGAAGAAATCTTCCCGATAATTCATATTATATTAATGCTACTTAGTTTTTAAAAAGTAACTTGAAAACTAATAATTAACTTGATAAAATTCATATTGCATAAAAATTAAATAAGATTATGATGAAAATTGGATTTTTGGGAGCGGGCGCTTGGGGTTTTGCCCTGGCCGCCCTATTGGCCTCTAAAGGACACAGAGTCGTTTCCTGGACTCTGTTTCCCGAACACGCGGCAATGCTGGAGCGCACCAAGCAGCACCCGATGCTGCCCGGCTCTAAAGGATACGCGACACAGCACTTCACTACCGACCTTGAGGAAACGCTGCAAGACAACGATTTGCTGGTGGAATCGGTCACGTCCGCCGGCATGCGGCAAGTGTTCAATAAAGTCCAACAAATTAAAACGCCCGAATGCCCGATAGTCATCACCTCCAAAGGTATTGAACAAAACACCGGCCTGATTCTTTCCGAAGTGGTCTGCGAGGTCCTTGGTCAACACATTCGCCCCCAAGTGGGGGCCATCAGCGGACCAAGCTATGCCACCGAAGTCGTCAAAGGGCTGCCCACCTCCGTTGTAGGTTCCGCTTATCATCCTCAAGTCATGGAACTGATTTGCACAACCTTCAATACCGATACCTTTAGGGTTTACCCCAATAGCGATATGCTTGGCACCTCCTATGGCGGCGCCTTGAAAAACATCATTGCCATCGCTTGCGGCATAGCCGAAGGTTTAGGATTAGGCTTCAGCGCCCGTGCGGCGTTAATGACCCGTGGATTGCATGAAATCCGTAAATTAACGGTGGCCAAAGGCGGCAAAATCGAAACGCTTTACGGCCTCTCCGGCATGGGCGATTTGTGTGTGACCTGCAGCTCTCCCACCTCAAGGAATTTCAAATTCGGCTTATTGCTGACTCAAGGGAAAACCCCGGAGCAGGCCAAAGAAGAGATCGGCATGGTGGTCGAAGGCGCTTATACCTGTGTTTCCGCCTTGCAGCTAAGCCGTGCTTTACATGTGCCGATGCCGATCACTGAAACCGTGCATCAGGTTCTTTTTGAAGGACTTACACCTAAAGACGCCGTACGCAAGCTCATGCAGCGCGAAATTAAGGAAGAGCACCTTTAAAATCCTCGACTTGACATTACAGCGCCCTTAAGACACAATCCGCCTTATGAAGGTGGTTTCCTCTAGACAGATGGCCTTGATCGAATCGAAGGCCTACCGCGACGGCTTTTCCGAAGAAGCGTTTATGCAATCTGCCGGCAAAGGCGTTGCCCTGGCGACTGCCGCTTTTTTTTCCCGCCATCCTGCGCTGCCCAAAGCAATTACGCTCTTATGCGGTAAAGGCAACAACGGCGGCGATGCCTATGTCGCAGGAATATACTTAATCGATTTAGGATATACTGTTTCCGCCTACCAGATTGTTTCCATCAAAGACTGCTCCCCTTTGTGCCAAAAACATCACGCCCTTTTTCTAGAAAAAGGGGGGCGCTTGATTAAAGAGGAAACGTTTCCTCGGCAAGGGGCAATCCTGGACGGTATTTTCGGCACGGGGTTTAAAGGCTCTATCAAAGAGCCATACGCAGGAGCCATTCGACTAGCCAACAACAGCGGCCTTCCGATCCTTGCCATCGATGTTCCCTCGGGACTAAATGGCGACACCGGCGCTGCCGATGACGGAGCGATCTTTGCCAAAGAAACCTTTTTCCTGGGGCTGCCAAAAACAGGCTTTTTCCTACAGGAAGGGTGGGATCATGTCGGCAAAATACGCGCTGTAGATTTCGGCTTGCCGGCCGCCTATATCGATAAAACCCCCTCCGACTTTGTCATGTTGACTCCGCAGGCGATGGCCCCGTTGTTACCCCGCCTTGTCAATTCGCGGCATAAATATCAGGCCGGCTACGTCGTGGGGCTCGCAGGATCTCCAGGGATGCCGGGCGCTGCGTTATTAGCTTCAAAAAGCACCCTTAGAAGCGGGGCAGGCATTGTCAAACTGTTGCATCCGAAGGGGATGGAATCGGAACTTTCCGGCAGTTTTTATGAATTGATTAAAGTCGGATATGAGAAGGGAGAAGACGAAAAAATCCTTGAATTAATGAATGGGGCCACGGCTACCTTTATCGGTCCCGGCATCGGGCGCTCTCCCCAGATGAAAAAACTTCTACAGCGCCTTCTTCCCGAACTGCAAAAACCATGCGTTTTAGATGCCGACGCGTTGAGTTTGATTGCAGAAGATAAAATCCCTTTTCCCCAACAAACGATTTTAACTCCCCATTTGGGAGAAATGATCCGCCTCTTAAAACATTCCGCTCCGCACCCCCACACTACCGAATTTTTGCTGACATGCCAAAGGTACTGCGAGGAACATCACGTCACACTGATTTTAAAAGGGGGGCCGACCTTTATTTTTCACCCCGATCAAAAAATCTCGGTGAATCCCCGTGGCGATCCTGGGATGGCCACAGCCGGCAGCGGCGATGTTTTGACCGGAATTTTAAGCGCCCTTCTTGCCCAAAAAAAATCTCCGCATGAAGCCGCCCTTTTAGGAGTGACCCTGCATGGAATATCGGGAGAATATGCGGCCGAAAAAATGTCGTCTTATTCTTTGATGGCCGGCGATTTGATCGATCACCTTCCGCAAGCCTTTTTGGACTTATTATGAAAAGACGACTGCGTAACAAAATCAAAAAAAAGCTCGCCGAGCTGAAACATGAATACGAATCGCACGAGCACCTGACTTTTGTAGAAGCCTTAGAAATGATTCAAAAAAAATGCACGCAAAAGACCCGCATTACTTTGGAGGAGACTTTTCACATTCTTTCAGGAAGAGGTTATCCGGCCCTAATGGTGCTATTGGCGCTTCCATTCTTTATTCCGATCCAAATTCCGGGCCTTTCCACGCCTTTCGGCATCATCCTCGCTTACATCGGGCTGCGCATGGCCTTCGGCAAAAAAATTTGGTGGCCTCAGTGGATTTTAAAAAGAGAGGTCAAAACCGATATCATGCACGGCCTAGCCGGCAAAACGTTATCCCTATTCAAAAGAATCCAAAAAGTTTTAAGGCCGCGCTATAGTTTCTTGATTTGGGAGCCTTTTAAATATGCACATGGCTTTACTGTTTTTATTTTTGCCCTGGTCCTCTCCCTCCCTCTGCCCATTCCCTTCACCAACTTTTTAGCGGCGCTGCCCATCGTACTCTTCGGCATCGGCATGATCGAAGATGATGGCCTGCTGATCTTAAGCGCCTATCTTGTCTCTTTGATCAGCATCACCTTTTTCATCGGCCTGTTCCTTATAGGAAATACTTTACTGGCAACCCATTTCTAACTTGCTAAACAGTGCAATGACATGGCAAGATGCGGTTTATGAAACAGATGGACCCCCAAGAAGAAAAGCAAAAAATGGTCAAACAAATCGGGGCTTTTATGACGATCCCCTTTGTTTTAGCCGTGCCCCCGGTGATCGGCTGGCTGCTTGGCAGCTGGCTTGACACATGGCTTGGCACCACCTGGTTGATGCATCTTTTTGTAGTTTTGGGCTTTATTGCAGGATTCCGCGAATTCTACCGCATTGTGAAAAAATATGGCGATAAAACATAACCTAATTGTTACATGGATCGTGACCAGCCTTCTGCTTGGACTGTTCGGAGGCGTCATGGCCATAGGCTTGTCCGCGCCGCGGCTAGGCCTATCTATTTTTTTAGGATCGTTATGGGGAAGCCTGAATCTCTACCTGGTGAAATGTCTCCTAAGTCATCTCCTAGCCACGCAAAGCAGCTATGTTAAAATTTCCCTGACTGCGGCTCTTAAATTCCCGCTGCTTTATCTGGCGGGTTACGCACTCCTGGCTTTCGGCTCCCTGCCCATTGCCGGCCTGACTATGGGCTTTACATCGATTTTTCTTGCCCTTTGCCCGATAGCTCTTACTTTACTGAGGACTGAATGGAAATCCCCCTCCCTATCGTAATCGCGGCCGGAGAAATACCGGAAGCACCGAATTTTTTAACCCTCATCGAGGACTATTTATTCGATACCCCTTGGGCGGCCTTATTATACAATTGGGAAAGCATCATTTTCGCAATACTGATCGGTATTTTAATCTCTTTGTTTTTCTATTGGGGATGTCGTAATAACGCCATGATCCCCACGGGGATTCAAAATTTTTTAGAGCTCATTACGGAGGGAATGAACGATGTCATCTATGGCATACTGGGTGAGGACGGGAAAAAATACCTACCGTTTCTAGGGACTTTGTTCATTTATATTTTCTCCATGAACGTCTTCGGAATGATCCCCTTGATGAAGTCGCCATCCTCTGATATCAACATCACATTTGCCCTGGCCATTTGCGTTTTTTTATTAGTTCAGTTTTTGAATATTAGGAATATGGGATTTTTCGGCTTTTTATATCATCTGGCCGGAGAACCTAAAAACGGCATCGGATGGGTTTTGGCCCCGGTTATTTTTTTCATCGAACTGATCACACAGCTCTCTAGACCTATCACTTTGTCGTTGAGACTTTTTGGCAATATTTTGGGGGAAAAAATTCTCGTAGGCGCGTTTGCCTTGTTCGGCATTGCCATCCTGGCCCCCCTGAATTCCCCTGTGGGATTACCGCTGCAGATCCCCTTTATGCTCTTAGGCCTATTAACAAGCTTAATGCAAGCTTTGGTCTTTACATTATTAAGCGCGGTTTATATTTTGTTGTCAGTCCCTCACGAAGAAGAAGAACATTAAATTAGGAGAAAGAAATGAACGTAGGAATGATACTGGCCATCACAGCCCCATTAGCTGTGGCCATTGCAGCTTTTGGCTCAGCTCTGGGACTCGGAAGAGCCGTCGGCAGCGCCATGGACGCCATCGGCCGTCAGCCTGAAGCCTCAGGAAAGATTTTAACCACCATGATTATCGGCGCGGCCTTGATCGAAGCCTTGACGATTTACGCTTTGATCGTGTTTTTCATTGTTGTAGGAAAAATGGTTTAAAACATATTCCATGACTTTGTATTTAGAACAAATTCTCACTCAGATCGTCGCTTTTCTTATCTTGTATTGGATTTTAAAAAAATTCGCCTGGAAGCCCTTGCAAGAAATTCTGGATAAAAGAAAAAACCTCATTCAGTCTGAATTCGATTTGATCGACAGCAAAAAAGAGGATCTCCAAAAGATTACGGAACTTTATGATCAACGAATGAAAAGCATCGAAGAAGAGCGGCATCAAAAAATCCAGGAGGGAATCGAGAAGGGCAATCAATTAGCATTGGGAATACAGGATAAAGCCCATCTCCAGGCCAAAGCCATTTTAGACAGGGCGAAATCTGAAATCGAAAGAGAAGTCATCAAAGGAAAAATGGAACTTAAAAATGAATTGGTCGAGATTGCCGCGGCCATGACGGAAAAAATCCTCCATGAAAAACTGGACGCAAAAAAACAGTCCGCCTTACTTTCTTCTTTTGTCGACCGGACGGAGTTGTAATGCCCCCGATTGCTTCTCGATACGCCAAGGCTTTCTTCAGGATGGATTTGCCCTTAGATACTCTGGAATTGATTCAAAAACAGTTGGAAGAGATCGTGCAGCTTCTTAAAGCTCAAAACAAACTAAAACAATTGTTGCTCTCCCCTTTGATTCCTAAAGTAGAAAAAGGGGATTTGCTAAGCAAAATTTTCGGTCAAAAAATCGACCCCCTTCTTTTGAACTTCCTTTTACTTTTGCTAGATAAAGGGCGCTTGGCAGCCTTGCCGGATATCACAAACGCCTTTAAGCAAAATCTACAGGCAAAATCAGGCATTTTAGATGCCCATTTGGAAACGGCCATCCCTCTGGAACTGAAACAAAAAAAACGGTTGCTGCAGAATCTAGAACACCATTTTAAAAAGAAAATCGATCTGAAAGAACGGATCAACCCAAATATTGAAGGGGGCGCAAGATTATACGTGGGCCACTACATACTGGACACTACCATCCGCAAACAGCTCTCCCGCCTAAAAACATATTTGCACACCTATAGGTAAAAAATGTCGATCAAACCCGAAGAAGTTTCCTGGATCATCAAAGAAGAAGTCGAAAAATACCAGGATACGCTCGCCTTAGAATCTGTCGGACGCGTGATCCAAGCAGGAGACGGCATTGCCCGCGTCTGGGGGTTAAACGATGTGATGATGTCAGAGCTGGTGGAGTTTCCCAACGGCACCATGGGCATCGTCCTCAATTTGGAAGAAGACCATGTAGGGGTTGTTTTATTGGGGTCTGAAGAGGGCATAAAAGAACAGGATCTGGTCAAAAGAACCAAGAAAATCGCCTCGGTTCCGGTAGGCGAGGCGCTCCTTGGCAGAGTCGTGAATGCTTTAGGACAGCCGATTGACGGCAAGGGACCGATCCACACACAAGAAACGCGTCCATTGGAATGCACCGCGCCCAATGTCGTGCAACGGGAACCTGTTGAAGAGCCTTTCCAAACCGGCATTAAAGCCATCGATACCATGATCCCCATCGGCAGAGGACAACGGGAGCTAATCCTCGGCGATCGGCAAACGGGAAAGACCGCTTTAATCCTGGACATGATCATCAATCAAAAACATCAGGACATGAAGTGCATCTATGTGGCCATCGGCCAGAAAACATCAACAATTTCGCGCATCGTCCAGATTTTAGAAGATCATGGCGCCATGGAATACACCACCGTCATCTCGGCCTCCGCATCCGATCCGGCACCATTACAGTATTTTGCCCCCTATGCCGGCGCGGCCATGGGAGAATATTTCATGTACAAAGGGCAGCATGCCATTTGTTTTTATGACGACCTCTCCAAACATGCTCAAGCCTATCGACAAGTTTCGCTGCTGTTGCGCCGCCCTCCCGGAAGAGAAGCTTATCCCGGCGATATCTTTTATTTGCATGCGCGCCTGCTGGAAAGGGGCGCAAAGTTAAAACAGGAGCTAGGCGGCGGATCGCTGACATCAATACCCGTGATCGAATTGCAAGCCAATGACGTTACCACATATATTCCAACCAATGTGATCTCAATCACCGATGGACAAATCTATCTGGAACCGGATCTATTCTACGCTGGCGTACGTCCTGCCGTAAACGTCGGGGTTTCCGTTTCCAGGGTCGGAGGAAAAGCGCAAACCAAGGCGATGAAAAAAGTAGCGCAAACGCTGCGCCTGGATTTGGCTCAATACCGGGAACTTGCCGCTTTTATGCAATTCGGTTCGGAACTGGATGACAGCACTCAAGCGCAATTGAACCGGGGCGAACGGATGGTTGAAATTTTAAAACAAGACCAATTGACACCCTACTCCCTTGAAAAGCAGGTGATGATTGTTTTTATCGGCACCCATGGATTTTTAGATGATGTGCCCCTCGCAAAGATCAAGGCTTTTGAAGAAAAATTTTATCGCTTTATCGAAGAAAAGCATCCTGAAGTGCCGCAGACGATCGCCATGACCAAAGACCTCGACGCTAAGACGATAGCACTCCTCAAGGATGCAGTGATAGAGTTTAAAAAGGATTTTCATGGTTAGTTTAAGGGATCTCCGTCGTAGGATCCATTCCGTAAACAACATTAGGCAAATCACAAAAGCCATGGAAATGGTGGCCGGCGCGCGGCTGCATAAAGCCGAAATCAAAAACGCAAGCTCGCGCCTCTACATGTCTAAATTAAAAAACATGTTGGATAAATTGATTCTTTCCGAAGAGGATATCTCCCATCCCCTGCTTGAAGAAAAAACAGGTAAAAAAATAGGACTGGTAGTCGTTGGCGGCGACCGGGGACTTTGCGGCTCCTATCACACGCAACTTTTCACCAAAGCCGATCGTTTTTTAAACTCTTTCGAAAACCCACAGGCAGATTTAATTTTATTAGGAAGCAAAGCCGCCGGATATTACCGGCGCAAACCCTGGAACATCACCCATTCGTTAGAAGATTGGGGCGGTAAAATCCCTTTTACCGAGGTCAAAAATCTTGCGGACCGGTTGGCCCACATGTATTTAAGCGGCAATTACAGCGCCATTTGGGTGATTTATACCCATTTTAAAACCGTATTTTATCGGGAAATTGTCATTGAAAAACTACTGCCCATTGAAATCACAACCCCCGATATTCCCAGCGCCGACTATATCATAGAGCCGAATCGTGATGATGTCCTATCCGGTCTTTTGGGGCGCTGGAATGCAGCCAAACTGCAAAATATTTTGGACGAAGCCTACGCTTCGGAATTAGCGGCCAGGGTCATTTCCATGAAAACGGCCTCGAAAAATGCCGAAGAAATGATCGAGAACCTGACATTGGTACGCAATAGGGTGCGGCAGGAAAACATTACCAGAGAAATTTCAGAAATCATAAGCGGAGCGGAGAATAGGTAATCACATGGCTAACGGAAAAGTAAAGCGGGTCATCGGACCGGTCGTCGATATTGAATTTCCACCGGAATCGATGCCCAGCATTTTAAATGCCATTAAAATCGGTACTAAAGAAAACGGCATCGATTTGACTGTGGAAGTTGCCCTGCACCTAGGAGACAATACCGTTCGCTGCATTGCCCTCTCCTCTACAGACGGACTCGTGCGCGGAATGGAGGCAATCGATACCGGCAACCCCATTCAAGTGCCCGTTGGCCCTAATACGTTAGGAAGAATTTTCAATCTTTTAGGAGATCCAATTGATGGACTAGGCCCGTTGCCTAAAGAGACTCCCCGCTCTTCGATTCATAATTCTCCCCCCCCCTTTGATGAACAAGAGACAAAAATCTCCATTTTTGAAACAGGCATCAAAGTCATCGACCTGCTTGAACCTTATCCTAAAGGAGGAAAGGTAGGACTGTTCGGTGGAGCCGGCGTCGGCAAATCCGTCATGGTACTGGAACTCATCCGTAACATCGCTACCCAACATGGCGGCTTTTCGGTATTTTGCGGTGTCGGAGAAAGAACACGAGAAGGGAATGACTTATGGCTGGAAATGAAGGAATCGGGCGTCCTCTCCAAAACCAGCCTGGTGTTCGGCCAGATGAACGAGCCTCCCGGAGCACGTCTACGCGTGGCATTGACGGGCCTCTCGATGGCGGAATATTTTCGCGATGAAGAACAGCAGGACGTGCTTGTCTTTATCGATAACGTCTACCGTTTCGTACAGGCCGGCTCTGAAGTCTCTGCCTTATTAGGCAGGATGCCGTCTGCCGTAGGCTACCAGCCCACTTTGGGCAGCGAGATCGGCGCACTGCAAGAAAGGATCACCTCCACCAAATCAGGCTCCATCACTTCCGTACAGGCCATTTATGTCCCGGCAGACGATTATACCGATCCGGCGCCTGCCAGCTTATTCACCCATTTAGATGCAGCCACAGCCCTATCCAGGCAAATCGCAGAACTTGGCATCTATCCCGCAGTCGATCCCTTAGCGTCCACCTCACGCATCCTGGATCCCCATGTGCTGGGGGAAGAACATTATCAAGTCGCCCGAAGCGTGCAAAAAATTCTGCAGCGTTATAAAGATTTGCAAGACATCATTGCCATTTTAGGGATCGACGAACTTTCTGAAGACGATCGGTTACTTGTTTCGAGAGCACGAAAAATCCAAAAATTCTTATCTCAGCCCTTCTTTGTGGCGGAAGTCTTTACCGGACGTCCCGGTAAATACGTTAAATTAGAAGACACCGTGCGCGGTTTTAAAATGATTGTGGATGGGGAATTGGACGATGTGCCGGAAACGGCCTTTTATATGGTAGGCGGCATCGAGGAAGTCATCGAAAATGCCGAAAAAATGAAAGTAAAAGAAACTTAGTTATGTTTAATCTGATCATCCTCACTCCGGAAAAAACCGTTTATAAGGACCTGGTGCATTCGGTAGCGGCACCGGGAGCCGACGGCTATTTTGAAATTTTGAAAGACCACGCTCCGTTCCTCAGCACCCTTCAGCAAGGCAAACTTACCATTACCGATAAGCACTCGAAAAAAATCCGCTACACTCTTACAGGAGGCTTGCTGGAAGTCTCCGCTAATGCTTGCACCCTCTTGGCAGACACCATTACTCCCTTGTAATCCAAAAAATATTTTCTCCATTTTTCAGATTTCTATTTATATTCGATCAATCGAGCAATATGAAACATAAACTATTAACATAACTTGATTTAAAACATAAAATAATTTATTTTTTTCATAAAAAAACAAAAAAACACCATCAATGTCTAATAACATCTCCATTCAAAATTTAATAGGCGTTCATCTGGATACTAAACATCCTTTTATTACTGAAGAGGGATCTAATGAACGTCTCTCCCTAATCCAAAGAATAAAAAAAATTGAAGAACAGCTCGATTTATTCAACATGCTCATGGTTAAGCTAAGAAGAGAACCGGGAAACGTCCAAAATTTTTCGGACAAAACCAAGCTGGCGTGCCACATGAAAGCCAATGAACTGTTTAAAAGAGCGGCCGCAAAAAGCATGGAATTAGCCGAACAAAACATCCACCTTGCAATCGACTACCAAAAACATTTGGCCGATCTATTAGACAAACATGCACAGGAAGTTTTACTGCAATTAAAGATTAACTGTTCTAAAACACTGTCTAAACAAAGCCGCTATACGCGCGAATCCAGTGCCCTGCTGCCAAAAGCCTACGAAATTTTTAGCAGTAAAGAGGTGGAGGCGCCCATTTCCCTTTCCAGCAGCGATGAGGATCCCATTGAGCAACCCGCCTCCCCGCTTTCACCGCGCCTAACACTTCCAAGAATCATCTCCACACCGAAACTCAAGAATGAAGAAGCCGAGATTGTAAGAAAAATCAAGAAATTAACACGCCTGGGCCTGGACTATGCCTTTTCGTTAGCGGTCTCTTCAGTCAATAAAACCACCCCTAGATATTCTCATAAAGACGACGTCGATAAAAGAGAACGTCAACTCATTGAAAAGCATTACAAATCGATGCGTCTTCCTTTACTGGCCGAAGAAAAGATGGCCAGGTCTTTAAAGGACACACAATCCTCCGACCTCAATGCCAATGGGATCGGGCTTGATATCCATCGGCAGCTTCTCTACATTACCTTAAAAGGGCAGCAAGAGAAAACGCTTGGTTTCGACTCTTATCTGGAACAGGCAGACGAGAGGGAGCAGTTCGTTGCCAAATGTGAAGACTTCAGCAAGCTTTTATTCGAATTTTCAGAACACCTCAGTAAAGACTCTGCCCCTAAAATCCTAGCGGTTTGGGTTCAAATTATAAATGATGCCAAAAAAGGGGACGTTAACGAAAACACTTTCGCAGAATGCTGCGTTGCATTTCTTAAAAACGCTGAAACGAAGTGGAAGAGCGACTTGCTCTGGTCATCGCTGCGCAACCTGCTGCAAAGCATCACCCAAAACACCTATTTAGTACCGTTAGGCGCCGTGCGCTCCATTTTCCCTGAGCCTAAAACAGACACAAAGCTGGCTACGGGAGCTAAAATACATTATGAGCTGAATCAGCTGGACGGCACCATTACGCTCACCTCTGAAAGAAGCCTGTGGCTTTTTCCTGCCTGGGAATTCACCGCCGATGGGGAAGAAACTATCACCGCCTCCTTAGGAAAAATCACTGTTGTGAATGTTCTCACCTCAACCATCCGCGATTTACCAAACTGGACATCTACTGCTTTATTTACCCTGGAAGAAGACTCTGCCGCCGAAGCGAAAACTGTGGAAAACAAAATCCTGAAACCTCTTAAGAGCGCAGGATTTTTCTAGGGTTTTAGAGCCTTTATCTTTCCCATCTTTTTTAGTATGCTACGCCTCTTAAAGAGGCCAAACAAATGAATGCCACTCCCTGGATAGTCTACATCATCCAAACTGCCTCGGGCACACTCTACACCGGCATCACCAAAGATCTCGCGCGCCGTTTTTCCGAACACGCCTCCCATAAAAAAGGAGCGCACTTTTTTCATCTTTCGCAGCCGGAATCCGTCCGGTTTATGGAAATCCACCCTAACCGCTCGGAAGCTACCAAGCGCGAAATTGAAATTAAAAAAATGAGTCGGTCCGGCAAGCTTGCGCTTATTGCGCAAAAAGCGCCATCAAAGGCGCCGGAAAGAACGACAGTCCCAGAATCGCCACGAAAACCAAAACGGCTAAAGCCATAGCAGGCCAGGAACGGTAGTTTGCCCTGCTCTCTTGCCGCGTTGCCGTCAGCATCACGGAAATGATACGGCAATAATAAAATGCAGCCAAAATCGACGTTAAAAGTCCGGTTATCACCAATCCGTAATAGCCGGCCTCAAACGCCACTTTAAATAGATAAAACTTGGCAAAAAAACCAGCTGTCGGTGGAATCCCTGCCAGTGTCAACAAACAGAGGGAAAGCAAGGCAGCCAAAAGGGGGCGGCGATGAAATAAGCCGGCCAAGTCTTGCAGCAGCACCCCCTCTTTCTTATGATCCAGCAAAGCCAGTACCGCAAACGACCCCAATGTGGCAAAGGCGTACACAATCAAATAAAACAGCATCGACTGCAGGGACTCGGGGGAATAACCGGCGGCCAAAGGCAGCAGCAAAAATCCGGAATGGGAAATCCCCGAATACGCGAAAAAACGGCGCAAATGCGTTTGGCGCAACGCCACCAAATTGGCATATACTAACGTCGGGTAGGCCAGCAAGGCCATGCTTTGATTCCATACCGGGTTAAAATGGGGAAGCGCTTCCATAAAGACGCGGATAAAAGCCGCAAAAGCGCCTGCCTTGGTGCCGACCGACATCAATGCCGTAACAGGATTCGGCGCACCGTCATACACATCGGGCGCCCAAACATGGAAGGGAACGATGGCCGCCTTAAAGGCCAAGCCTAGGGTAACCAGCATAATACCGGCCATAAACAAGGTGTGATCAGGGGCATTAACTAAAGCCTGATAGGAACTGAGCAAAGCATCAAAACGTGTTGTTCCCAATGCCCCATAAATCAACGCTACACCATAGAGTAAAAAGGCGGCTGCTAAAGAGCCCATGAAAAAGTATTTAAGCGCTGCTTCATGGGAAAGCTCCCATTTTTTCATGTAGCCGCACAGGACATAAAGCGCAATCGATAACGTCTCCAAGCCGATAAACAACGTCAAAAAGGAGGCTGCCGATCCGATCAGCAATAGTCCGGCCACTGCCGCTAATAACAGAAAATAATACTCGCCGCGCGAGACGTCGAACCTTTGAAAAAAGGAAGCTGCCAGGAAAGCGGAAGCCAGACCGATGCTGAGAAAGAAAACATTGAAAAATCGGGACAAGGCATCGAATTTCACCCAAGCGGTCAATAAAGGATTATCGCTGCCGGGGGCAAAGAGGGCCGCCGCCAAAGCCGCCGTCAAGCCGCAGCAGGCTAAAGCAAAGGCGTAACGCCTAGAGGCCTTTTCGGCAAAACTTTCCACTAGAATCATCAACAAAATCATGGCCACTAAAATCAGCAGCGGACTGAGAGCTAAAAAGTCATGAGCGTTCAAGGGTCACCTCCTGAGCGGCCGGAACAATTCTTTCGATGATAGGGGCCGGATAAAGGCCGATCCATAAAATCAGACCGGCCAGCGGCAGCGCCACCGCAAACTCTTTGATTCCAATGTCTTGCCACGGCGCTTCCCGTAAAGAGGGCTGGGAGAAATACACGTTTTGCATAAAGCGCAGCATATAAACCGCCGAAAGGATGACGGATAGACCCAAAAGAAGCGCCAGCCATGGGGCGCCATCAAACACCCCGAATAGAATCAAAAATTCTCCGATGAAATTATTAGTACCCGGCAGGGCCACGTTGGCCAGAACAAACAAAAAGGTGATCCAGCAGAGCTTAGGAAAATACTGCGCCAGCCCTGAGCCCGCTTCAAAGGAGGTCGATCCCAACCGTTCTTCCAACCACCCGACAGAAAGGAATAAGGCGGCGATGGTGATCCCGTGATTGAGCGCTTGCAAGAGGGCGCCTGTTTGCGCGGTGTCATTGAAGATAAAAATTCCGGCTAAAATGAAATTCACATGGGAAAAGCTGGAATAAGCGATCAAGCGCTTGAAGTCGCTTTGGACCCAAGCCGCTAACGCCCCATACAGTACGCCGGCAATCGCAAGACCCAACAACAAAGGGCTCCACTCTTTCAATTGTACCGGAAAAAACTCCATCCCAATCCGCAGCACGCCGTAGATACCGGCTTTCGAAAGGATGGCAGATAGCAGAATCGTGCCGGCCAATGGGGCTTGGGTATACGCCTCAGGCAGCCAGGCATGAAAGGGGAAAAGGGGCGTTTTTACAGCAAATGCCAGCAAAAACACGGCAAATATCCAAGGCGCATAAGGGGAATTTCCGGCACTTTTGGCAAGGGCGGCAAAGTCAAAAGTGGCCACATCAACGGTAAAGTAAAGTAAGAGAACGCCGGCGACCATCAAAGAGGAGCCTGCGATCATGTAGGTGATAAATTTGAGGCCGGCGCTTTCCTTGCGCGCACCGCCCCAAAAAGTAATGATCAAAAATAGCGGCAGCAGCATCGCCTCCCAAAACACGGTAAAAACCACCAGATCGCGCGCCGTGAAAAAACCGATCAAAAAGCCCTGCAGTAGCAAGGCCAAACTATAAAAAGGCTGTGGTGAAGGGCCATGAAAGGCGTAAATGGCAAGCGGGATGACAATGGCTGTCAAGTAAAGGAAGAGCAGCGTCAAAGCATCAACGCCTAAATGCAGATTGACTGATAGAGCCGGTATCCAGGGATACGAGACATCTTGGAAATGACCGTACAACAAAATAGGCAGCGGGATTAAGCTCAAAGTCAAGGCCAAAGCTTTAGAGCGTATTAAGAAAACGGCTGCAGCCGAAACAAACGGAATCACAAGCAGTAAAGTCAGTAGGGTCATTCAATCAACCTTTCACATAAAAAAAATAAATCGTTAATAACGCCATGCCGGCGCCCATCCAGGCGACATAGGAACGGATCTGCCCGCTTTGCATTCTTTGCGAAAATGCCGCTGCCCGGTTTGCAGTATGCGCCGCGCCATCTAACGACGCCTGAAAAAACTTCGGCTCCACTGTGGCACCGATAAAACGCGCCACAGCACGCAGTGGCAGCACAATCCCCGACCAATATAACCGATCGATATAGAAAGCTTTTTTATACAGCGGCAGCGGCGGCCCGACATGGGCGCGGTATTTTGTAAACACATACGCCGCACTTAAAACCCCCAGCAAGGCCCCCGCAGTGGCCAGCCAGGTGACGGCTTCAAGAATCAAGGATTCGGCAGGCGCAGCTAAAACCACGCCCGCTTTCCCTAAAAAAGTTTCCAATAGGACGCCAAAAAATCCCCCAAAAATCGACAAGAGCGCCAAAATCACCAGCGGATGACGCATGATGGCAGGAGCTTCTTCAAGGTGTTTTTCCTCATGCCGCGGCCCTCTGAACGTTAAAAAATAGGCGCGCGTCAGATAAAAGGCCGTTAGGATCGATGTCGCCATGCCGATAATAAACAGTAAATAAAAGCCCTGGTGACTGGCCTGTTCCAAAATCATGTCCTTGCTAAAAAAAGCTGCTAAAGGAGGAATGCCCGAAAGCGCCAACACGCCGATCAGAAAAAGCCAATGGGTCTTCTTAAACACTTTAGATAGCCCGCCCATTTTCTCCATTTCGGTCGTCCCATGCAGCATATGCACCACGTTTCCGGCTGCCAAAAAGAGCAGCGCCTTAATAAAAGCGTGCGCCGTCAGATGAAACATGGCGGCATAATAGGCACTAACGCCGCAGGCCAAAAACATCAATCCCAATTGACTGACCGTAGAGTACGCTAAAACGCGTTTAAGATCCGTTTGCCCAACTGCTGCAAGAGCTGCAAAAAGGGAAGTGGCCGCCCCCACACAGCCGATCACTTGCAAAGTGAAAGGCGCCAGCTCAAAAATCGCATGCAGGCGCACCACTAGATACACGCCGGCCGTGACCATCGTGGCCGCATGGATGAGCGCCGAAACAGGCGTTGGGCCTTCCATGGCATCCGGCAGCCAGGTATGCAGCGGCAGCTGCGCCGATTTTCCTACTGCGCCAATAAAATAAAGCAGGGTCAAAACCGTCATGACCGGTGCGCCCACTGCAAAAAGGCGGCCGGCGTTGCGTGTAATTTCCTGAATGTCGCCCGTGCCAAACAAATGAAAGGACAATATCACGCCCAGCAAAAGTCCCAAATCCCCGATCCGGTTCATGACAAAGGCCTTGGTGGCCGCAGCAGCCGCTTTAGGGCGCGTATACCAGAATCCGATCAAGAGATAAGAAGCCAGTCCCACCCCCTCCCAGCCCAGAAATAAGAGCAAAAGATTTCCGGCCAGCACCAAGGTCAGCATGGCAAAGATAAAAAAATTCAAGCAGGCGAAATAGCGGGCGTAGTCTTCTTCATGATCCATGTAGCCGATAGAATAAATATGGATCAATGAGCCGATGCCGGTGATGATTAACGCCATGACTAAAGAGAGTTGATCGAGATGCAGCGTAAAACCGGCCTGTACTTCTTTGACCGGAATCCACTCGTAAAGGGTGAGCGTCAAAGGCAATCCCTTAACTAAAAAAGCAGCAAAAAGAAGAAACGAGGCCGCCACTGTCAAGCAGGCTATCCCCTGCGCTGCCGGCCGTGAAATCCGTTGCGAAAACGTAAGCAGCGTGGCAAATCCCAAAAGAGGCAGGAAAAGGGCCAGAATCAAAACCGTTTCCATATTATCCCCTTAACCGGTTGTATTGGTCCACATCGACCACATCACGGGAGCGAAAAAGACTAATAATAATTGCCAAACCCACCGCGGCTTCGGCGGCCGCGACGACAAAAACAAAAAATACCCAGATCTGCCCTTCCAGATTTCCCCAATGGCGGGCAAAGACCACAAACAGCAAATTGGAAGCATTCAGCATCAGTTCGATCGATAAAAAGAAAATCAAGGCATTGCGCATGGCCAGCACACCGATGAATCCGATGGCAAATAACGCCATGCTGATAAAAATGAGAATCGATAAATCCATCTTATTCCTCTTTTCTGGCGATGTATAATGAGCCGATCACAGCGATCAAAAACAGTAAGGTGATCGCTTCAAACGGGAAAGCGTAATCGATAAACAATACTGGGCCCAGCGTCTGCATCGAACCGAAATCGGCCGGCACTGTTTCCTTAGACACCGAAAGCCCGAGCAGCCAGTCTCCGATCAAAAGAAAGCCCGCTAAAAAAATGGACGCCCCTAAAAACAAGACAAGGGGATAACTTTTCGCATGATTTTTGGAAATCTGCCGGTGGGCATCTTGAAAGAGCACCACCACAAACATAAAAATCACCAGGATCGCGCCCGCATACACCCAAATTTGCATCATAGCGATGAATTCGGCCGAGAGTTCGATGTACAAAGCAGACAGCGCCAAAAGCGTCATCAAAAACGACAAACAGGCATGCACCGGCTGCCGCAGCATAATCACTCCCAGGGCCGATGAGGTCAGCAAAAAGCCTAAAAACCACAAAACCGGATCGTTGACCAAATCCATGCTTAAATCTCCCGATTGGGATCGCGCCCGGCGTCCCCCGGATTTTTTTCGGTCAGCTTTTCCTTATCAAAGATCAATGCTTCCCGGGAAAGAGCGGAAAGCTCGTATTCATTGCTAAGGATAATGGCACCTGTCGGGCACGCCTCTTCACAATCGCCGCAATAAATGCAGCGCAGCATATTGATTTGAAAATCTTCGGCATAACGCTCCCCATGAGAGTTGGGGGCCTCCGGATCATTTTGCGCCGGCTTTACATAAATCGCTTGCGATGGACAGACAATGGCGCATAATTCGCAGCCCACGCACCGTTCTTTGCCGTCATTCCATTTCGTCAGATACTGACGGCCACGCGATCTCGGCGGCAGTTTCCGCTTCTCTTCAGGATAACGCAACGTCACCGGGCGCCTGATCACGTGCTTCAACACGATCATTAACCCCCAGATCAGGGAAAAAACCCGGGAAAACGTTTTTTTCATGCCCACACCAAAATAAAATAAGCGGTTACGATCAAATTCAACAGAGCAAGGGGGAAAAGCACTTTCCAACTAAAACTCATCAATTGGTCATAGCGAAAGCGGGGCAGGGTGGCTCTTACCCAAATAAAAAACAGTACCAAAACGGCCATCTTGACCACAAACCACAGCACAGGAATATCATAAGGTCCTAGCCAGCCGCCTAGAAATAAGGTAACCGCTATCGCTGATACGGCTAAAATGTTGATGTACTCACCCAAAAAAAACATAGCAAATTTCATCCCGCCATATTCCGTATGGTAGCCGGCTGTCAGTTCCTGCTCGGCTTCTGGCAGATCGAAGGGTGCACGGTTCGTTTCAGCAAAAGCCGTGATCAAAAAAATGATAAAAGAAACAGGATGGGTCCACAGCAGCCAATGCTCCCTTTGCGCTTCCACAATGGCCGGCAAATGTAAAGATCCGGTAGACAACGGAATCGTGACCAGCGCCAGCCCCATGGGAATTTCATACGAGATCATTTGCGCCGTGCCGCGCAAGCCCCCTAAAAGGGAGTAACGGTTATTCGACGACCAACCCGCCAAAACCACGCCATAGACCGCCATGGAGGAAAAAGCCAGCATCAATACAAATCCCACATCGATATCGGCAATCTGCAAGGAAACAGTACGTCCGAACAGTTCCACATCACCGCCGAAAGGGATCAGCACAAATACAAACAACGCCAAAAAAAGAGAGACGGCAGGCGCCAGCCAATAGGTAAAAATAGCCACGCCGGCCGGCTGAAAACGTTCCTTCATCAATAATTTAATGCCATCTGCCAGCGGCTGCAACAGACCGAAGGGACCTACCCGATTGGGACCAAGCCGCAACTGCATACGGGCAATGATCACCCTTTCCAGCCAGGTCATCAAAGCCGCCGCGCTAAACAGCACAACCACCAGAATCAACCCTTTAATGACCACTTCCAAAATCATCTGCTTTCCTCGATCGTCAGGGGCAAACCGTTTAATAAATGGGGATCCAATTCCCACACGGCCGCTTCTTTAAAGCCAAGCGGCAATACGACCGTGCCCTCTGCCACCCTTTTATCCAATTGGATCTTCAGTGCAACGGTTTTTCCATTAGCGGATAGATGCGCGATTTTCCCTTCTTGCAGGTCATGCCGTAAGGCCTCGTTGGGATGTACTCTGGCAAACGGTTCTTTAGCCAATTGCAGCACATGCGGATCGTGCCGCATGCGCACCCCATGATCAAAAAGAGCGGGCGCAAAAGTGGCGCGCAATTCAGCCTGCACCGATTCCGTCTTTAGAGGCTTTATTTCCGTGAGCTTTAACTTGAGCCTTTCTTTGGGCAGAAAATCGGACGGGACAGCAAGCGTCGTGTTCATTTTTTTTCCGATCAGACTGAAGATGACACCATCGCTGTAGATATTTTCCGGAATAAACTTGCCCGGCTTTAACTTTTGCAGCCGCCCTTCAATATTTAGAAAAGACCCTTCTTTTTCCAGGTAAGATAATGTCGGCAACACCACATCGGCCTGTTTGGCCGTTTCGGTTAAAAACAAGTCTTGCACTACTAAAAAATCCAGTTTGGCACGCGCTGCTTTCCAAAGGTCATGCGGCAAACAAGCCACCGGATTGGCGCCGGCGACATAAAGCAGTTGCCAGCCGCTATTGCCGGCTTCTTCGAGAACTTGCAGCGCATTTAAGCCCGGCTTTTCCAAGCGCACCCCCTGCGGGCCGACATTAGGGTGCATGCCGGCATACCGTGCGCCCATGCTATTGCCACTGCCTTCCATTATATTCAAGGAGACTTCAGGATGTTTATTTTTAAAATCAAGCAATGCCGCCAGAATCGCCGTACGGTTAGGGTGGGCAAGATATTGCCGTCCGACAAACAGCGCGCCTTTCATTTCCGCGATCTCAGGAAGAATCTTTTGCAGCATTTCGAGCTCTTGTCCCGGTGCGTGCAGAACCGTACTTGCTAAATGATGCGTTATTTCAGGTGCGTAATGCCCGATAAATTGCACTTGAGCGCCCTTGTTGATGGCCTGTTTCAAGCGGAGCCAGATCACCGGAAACTCTTCTGTCAAATCAAGTCCCAATAAGCAAGCCGCAGAAAGCTCTTCACATTCCCCTATACTGATCTGCATCCCGGCCGGCAACCCCTCTTGCGCTAAATTCAACAGCGGCATGCCGATGCGGTGATCAATGTGATCCACTCCGGCGGCCTTGCGAAAGAGCTGCTGGAACAGGTAATTTTCTTCGATCGTCAGCGGATTGCCGCCGAAAGCAGCTAACCGACCATTTGCTTTACCCTTTTGCATTTTGGAAGCGACTAGAGTCAGCGCCTCCTCCCAACTAGCCGGCACAAGCTCCCCCAATCTGCGGATGAGAGGGGTCGTCAAGCGGTCGCGATGGGAAGAAAATTCATAGCCGAACCAGCCCTTATCGCACAGCCACATATCATTGACTTCCCGATTTTCACAAGCGCGCGTGCGCAAGATCTCTCCGTCACGAGAATCAAGGATCAAACTGCAGCCAACCGGGCAGAGCGTACAGGTGCTTTGAACAGAATCATTATCCCAGGGCCTGGCGCGGAAACGGTACACATTACTGGTCAAGGCTCCCACCGGACAAATTTGAATCGTATTACCGATAAATTTCGATGCGGCCGGCCCGCCGTCAGGAGTCCCCACTTCGGTACGAAACCCTCTGTCGATAAATTCCAAAGCATGGTCGCCGGAAATATGATCGCCGAAACGGGTGCAGCGCGCGCATACAATGCAGCGTTCCCGGTCCAGCATCAGCACCGGCCCTAAAGGAATCGCCTTTTTAAAACGTCGTTTCTCTTCGAAAAAACGGCTAAGCCCCGGACCGTGGTTAAGCGTGTGCTCTTGCAACGGACATTCGCCGCCGCGGTCGCAAATCGGACAATCCAAAGGATGGTTGATCAGCAGTAGCTCCAAAATCCCTTTACGCCCTTCGATGGCACGCTGGCTTTGTGTGCTCACCACCATCCCCTCGGTGGCTTCCAACGTGCAAGAAGCTTGCAATTTCGGCAGTTTATCCACTTCTACCAAACAGACACGGCAGGCGCCGAAAGGCGGCATCCGGTCTTGATAGCAAAAAATCGGGATCTCCCGCCCTAATGTCTTAGCGGCAGCATACACCGTAGTGCCTTTCGGAACCGCGATTTCCTTGCCGTCGATTGTTAAATGAATCGTCGTCATAAGTAAGGGTAAGCCACCTTCATTTTAGGAAGTTTTTCCGCCTCTGGATTCCGTTCGATATAAGCGATAAATTCCTCTTTAAATTCCCGAATCGCCGACATCACCGGCGGCGCAGCGCCCACAGCCAAAGGACAAAACGAATTTTCAGTCATTTGCGCGCAGACATCTTCAATCACTTTAAAATCGGCAAACGTGCCGCCGCCGGAGAGAATGCGCGTCAAGATTTTTACTACCCAGTTGGTGCCTTCACGGCACGGCGTGCATTTACCGCACGATTCATTTTGGTAAAACTCCATTAAACGCAACGCCACTTTCACCATATCTGCCGAATCATCCATCACGATAATCGAAGCGGTGCCCAAGGCCGTGCGGCGCGCCGCCAACGTTTCAAAATCCATGGAGATCTCAAGATCGGCAGCCGTTAATAAAGCGCATGAGGAGCCTCCAGGGTAACAAGCTTTGAACGTGCGCCCCGGCAGCATCCAACCGGCAGTTTCCAAAACCTCCTTTAGAGGCACTCCTAAAGGAAATTCATAACAGCCCGGTTTTTGCACATGGCCGCTGACCTGAAAAATCTTGGTACCGCTATTTTTTGATTTCCCCATCTGCTGGTACCATTCCAGGCCGTTATTGACGATATGCACCACATTGCATAAGGTCTCGACGTTATTGATGATCGTCGGTTTGCCGTACAGTCCGGAAATCGCCGGAAAAGGGGGCTTTAGACGAGGTGTAGAACGATACCCTTCCAAAGAGTTCAGCTGCGCGGTTTCTTCCCCTGCAATATAGGCCCCCGCTCCCGGATGGATCACAATCTCCAGTTCACCGAGATAGCCTGCATACTTAGCATCTTTTACAGCCTGCTGCAGCTTGCCAATCCCCTCATAAAATTCTCCGCGGCAATAAACGAAAGCGCGTTTGGCGCCGATGGCATAACTGCCTAAAATCACCCCTTCGATCACCTGATGCGGATCCCGCTCGATCAGCAAGCGGTCTTTAAAAGTCCCCGGCTCGCTTTCATCGCTATTGCAGACTAAATATTTCGTCAGCGCCGGATCTTTCGGTACAAAACCCCATTTCACTCCGGTCGCAAAACCGGCGCCGCCGCGCCCCCGCAGTCCCGATTGCTTTACCATTTCAATCAAATGTTCCGGAGCGATACCGGGAATCGCTTTCGCTACCGCTTGGTAGCCGCCATTTCTAACGTAAGCCTCTAAGGTCGGTTGATCCGGTTGATCGACATATTTTAAAAGGACGCGCCTTTCAGGCATGGCCGCCCCCCTTCTTCACATCTTCCAGCATTTGTTCCAGCTCCGCTGTATGCAAGGGCCCATGCACCTGATCGTCGGCTAACACCATCGGCGCCCGGTCGCAAGCAGCCAGGCACTCGGAGGGGATCACGGTAAATTCCCCGTCTTTCGTAGTTTCCCCGGGTTTTACCTGGAGTTTTTGGCAAAGCGCTTGCAGCACTTCATCGCCGCCACGTAGCATACACGACACATTTTTACAGACATGCAGGATATGCTTGCCCACCGGCTCTTCATAAAACATATCGTAAAAAGTGACTACGGCATTCACTTCGTTCGGATCGATACCGAACAGCTCCGCCACTTCATTCTGCGTTGCGCGCGGCAAATAGCCGGCTTCTTTTTGCGCCAGATGCAGTGCCGGAATCAGCGCCGAGCGCTTCACCGGATAAAGCTTTTGCAATTCGAGGATATCTCGAGTGGTTTTTTCACTTAACATCAGCGGTCCACATCTCCTAAAATCGGATCGACGCTGGCAATGGCCACCACGACGTCTGGTAAAATATGCCCGGGCAGCACTTCCTGCAGCACCGCCACATGGGGAAAAGAAGGTGAACGCACGCGCAAGCGATAAGGACGATTACTGCCGTCGCTCACTAAATAGTAACCCAACTCGCCGCGCGCCGATTCCACTGCCTGATAGAGTTCTCCCGGAGGCGGATGGATCCCTTCGCTGACCAATTTAAATTGATGGATTACAGCTTCCATGCTGCGCGCTAATTCCCTGCGCGGTGGTAAAGCCACTTTTCTATTTTCGGTAATCACCGGCCCCGGCTTCAAGCGCGCTAACGCTTGCTCGATTAAAGAAGCGCTTTCTTTGATTTCCTCCATGCGCACTAAATAGCGCGCATAGCAATCCCCTTCCGGACGCGTGGGCACTTCAAACGCATACGTTTCATAGCCCAAATAAGGAGCGGACTTGCGCAAGTCATAAGGAACCCCCGCCGCCCTGAGCACCGGCCCTGTGCAGCCGTACTGATGGCACATCTCTTGATCGATGATGGCCACATCCTTCAACCGCTCCACCCACACATAATTTTCCGTCAGAAGATTATCCAGGTCTTTCCAAATCGAAGGCAGCCCTTTGATAAAATGGCGCACTTGCAGTTCAAATTCAGGATTTAGATCATAGGCTAAGCCGCCGATCCTCCAGCAAGACGGAAACATGCGGGCGCCCGATACCGCCTCGAAAATATCCAGAATTTTTTCCCTTTCCACAAAGGCGTACATAAACACCGAAGACATGTTCAGTTCCAAGGCGCTTGTGCCCACCCACAGCAAATGACTGGCTATCCGTGATAATTCCAACAGGATCAAACGGATCACCTGCGCCCGCTCGGGCACATCGACTTTCATCAAACGTTCCACCACGGCAGCAAACGCCTGTTCTTCGGCCGGGCCCGACAAGTAGTCCAGCCGGTCGATCAATGTAAACACTTGATGGTAAATGCGCGTCTCGCACTGTTTTTCAATGCCTGTATGCAAAAACCCGATCACCGGTTCGCAGGCCACTACCGTCTCCCCGTCCAACTTCAGCTTAAGCTGCAAGACGCCATGCGTCGACGGATGCTGCGGGCCCAGATGAATTTCCATCAGCTCGCCGGCTTCTGCTAGGGGACTAAGTTTTTTTTTCACGTTTTTTGGCATGGGGAATAATTTCCGAAGGGATTTTAGGCTTTACGCCATGTAAAAATTCAACCGACTCTTCCGTTAACGCATAGTCGCGCTGCAAAGGATGCCCTTTCCAATCGTCTGGCATTAAAAGGCGCTTAAGGTCCGGGTGCCCGTCAAAGACCACCCCGAAAAGATCGTATAGCTCCCTTTCGTACCAGTTGGCGCCTCTCCACAATTCTACGATCGAAGGCAGGGACTTGCCGCGTTCTACAAAAACCGTAATGCGGATCCGTTGATACGTGGCCGCATCCTGCAGCAAATACACCACTTTGGTGCGTTTCAACGGCTCCAGGTAATCGACGCCCGTCAAATCCGTAAACACGGCATAAAACGGCTTTAAGAGGGTCAGCACACGGACCAAATACTCTTTCCTGATCTCGAAAGTCGCCTCGCCCATAAAGTAGCTTTCACTTAGCAGCGCTTCCGGCAATTGGAGTTTAAGTTCTTCAATCGCTTTCATTGGATGATCGATAAGGGGCGCTCCCCTTTTATTTTGTTTTGCAGCAAAAGCAACCCATCTAGCAGCGCTTCCGGCCGTGGAGGACAGCCGGCGATATACACATCCACCGGCACAATTTTGTCTACGCCCTGCACAATCGCATAATTATTGAAAACACCGCCTGTCGAAGCGCAGTCCCCCATGGCAATCACCCATTTAGGTTCTAACATCTGCTCATAAATGGTCTTCAAAACCGGCGCCATTTTCTGGCTGCACCTGCCGGCCACAATCATCACATCGCTTTGCCTAGGAGAAGCGCGGAACACTTCCATGCCGAAACGCGCCATATCATAGCGGCTGGCAGCCGTCGACATCATTTCAATGGCACAACAGGCCAAACCAAACTGCGCCGGCCAAAGCGAGTTGGCCCGTGCCCAATTGATCAGCTTTTCCAAAGGCGCCACGATAAAAGGAATTTTTTCTTGCGGATTTACTGCCATAACAATCCTTTTTTTCTCCATACATAGGCAAAGCCCACAATAAGGACTGCCCAGAAGAACAGCATCTCATAAAAAGCGAATGGCCCGATTTTTTTAGCTACTACTGCCCAAGGGTAAAGAAAGATCACCTCGACATCGAAGACCAAAAAAATCAAAGCCACCAGGTAATGTTTAAGCGGGAACCGTTTATCTAGCAGTTGCGTCTCGGTCTGCATCCCCGATTCATAGGGCATGTATTTGACATTAGAACTCTTACTGGGGCGTATTAATCCCGACAGGGCAAGAACGACCAACGTGATCAAAACCACAATGCCGCTATAAATGTATACCGGTATAAATTCCACCATGCCGAATCCTGCCCCTGCGCTAAAAAAAGTCTTATCAGCAAGACGGTTATGTCGTCAATAAAATAATACGATTGCCCTTTTACGATTGCTGCGCTAAAATCCCCCATCATCACAAAAATTTCAGGGTATTTTGCGCCTATTGATCATCTCGACTTTCTTTCCGCCGGTAAATTCGATTGCCAGCTTGCGCCCTTATTCCTGGGCAAAATATTGGACCCGCGCAGGACATGACGTTACCGTTTTGACAACCGTAAAAAAAAGTACCCCCTTAGATCTCAAATGGGAAAATAACGGCTTTCAAATCATCGAGGTGCCATTGCCCGCCTTCGCCAATTCCCTTAAGCAAAAAAACCAATCTTCCGGCGGCAAAGGCTCCTTTCTACAGACGCTGCGTAAAAACCGCGGCATTTTCCATTCCTGCCGCATGCCGGACCTTTCCGACTTATGGATACTTCCTGCGCTTAAAGCTGCCACATCTCACGAACCCTGGGATTTGATCATCAGTACCTGCGGGCCGTATGCTGTGCATATCGTGGCCGATCGCCTAAAAAAAAGAGGGCAAGCCAAAAAGTGGATCGCCGATTACCGGGACAGATGGAGTGATAATCATATTTTCCCCGGCCTGTTCCCTTTTTCTCTCATCGAAAGGGTGCTTGAGAAAAAACTGATGAAAAACGCCGATGCCATCACGACAGTCAGCGCGCCTTATGCTGCGCCTTACAAAAAAAAATACGCTCCCGAAAAAGTCCATATCGTGGAAAACGGTTTCGATCCGGAAGATTTAGACGATTTATCCACTACATCCGTTTTTCCAACTGATGATAAAATACGGCTTGTGAATACCGGTTCTTTTTATAGCCAAGGACAAGATCCCTCTCCCCTCTTTAAAGCGATCAAGCGCCTTGAAGCACACCCTTTCATTCATCGTTTAGAAGTTATGTTTGCCGGACCGTCCGGCGATTCTTTAAACGCTTTAATACAAAAATTTAATGTCGGCTCTTGGGTAAAAACCATCGGCTTTGTAGAGCGCACTCATGCCCTGCGTATGCAGCGCGACGCAAACGCCTTATTACTATTTCCCTGGATCCACGCTTCAGCTGACGGAGTCGTCAGCGGTAAACTCGCCGAATATCTTTTTTCCGGAACGCCCATATTATCCATAGGGGCAGATTCCCGCGAGGCTAGCTCGAAAATCATTCAAGAATCTGGAGCCGGAAAGTTATTAACCACTGTTCAAGAGTGTCAAGACACCCTCGTATCTTTGTTAGAGGATCGTAAAATAGAGACAGCAACCGATCAAGAGTTTATCAAACGCTACACCCGCGCCCTTCTTGCTGACCAATTACTGCACATCGGAAAAAATTTATGAAGCCCTTTATTTCCGTGATCATCGTTACCCATGACAATGAGAGCGTGATCCATAAAGCCATGCAAAGCTTAAAAGAGCAAACACGGAAAGCCGATGAAATCCTCCTCATCGATAGCGGCTCTAAAACCATGGATTATCTCACCCCCTACCAGAACATAGCCAAAGTGATCAAAGGGGGAGATGAGATCGGATTTTGCCGTGCCAATAACATCGGCATGCAGCACATCTCTGCTCAAACCGATTACGTTTTCCTGATGAATCCCGACGCCTTTCCGCAACCTGATTTTCTCGCAATAGCCCTTACCACGATGGAAAACCCTGTCCATCAGCAAACAGGCGCCATTACCGGCATCACCTTGGGCTATTCATTGAAAAACAACACTCCGAGCGGCACTTATGATTCAACAGGCGTCTTTCAAACCTGGTATGGCAGATGGTATGATCGTTCTCAAGGACAACCCGTAGATCCTACGCTCTATCAAACCGAAGAGTCGATTCCCGCCATTTGCGGAGCGGTCTTCTTTGCGCGCAAAAAAGCATTGGACAGCGTGAAGTTTCCAGAAGGAGAGATCTTCGATCCGACCTTCTTCATGTACAAAGAAGATATTGACCTATCCCTTAGATTAAGAAAGAAAAAATGGGATCTGCGCTTTATTCCCGACTTAAAATGTTATCACTGCCGCGGATGGAACCCTGAGCGGCACAACATGCCGAGAATCATGCGTTTGTCATCGGCTCGCAATGAATGGAGGATCCATCTTCGAGAAAAACGCGCCTTTCCCCTTTTGTATTCAGCCCTGAAACTTTTACTTGTAAAAGTAGGCAATAAGTAAACCCCCTCTTCAGATATTTGGGCCTGCAGCAATAAACAAGTGCCCTTTCTTTTTTCGAAGTTGAATCTTGATCACATTTAAAACCAAAAGCTGAGCCACTACAGGCAAAAACAGCAACAAATTCGAAAAGATCGAAAGGCACGTGATCATATAATAAACGGAATATTCCATGATGTGCAGAGGCAAACGAGAGTATAGGGCTTTCCGATAGGAGCGCACCAGAAAGAATTGGAAAACTGCCATGAAAACAAAAGCCCAGACACGACCGAAATCCAAAAGGGGTTCAATGTAAAACGTTGACACGGTCATATTTTTATGGACCAATTCAAACCCAGTATACCCCCCTTCTAAACTGGCAGATTGACGAAAAAAGCTAGGCAACAGCGGCATCAATTCATGGTAGAGGGAACCAAGAGGTGTAATGGTATCGATCGAAGCGTTCACGTTATTAAATGGAGTGACGATATAAGCGTAAATCCACAAAAAAGGATAAAATAGTGTAGGTATATAATCCTTGGGACCCAAAATAGAGATTAATGTGTCCAATCCGGTGCGCAGATTACCGACGACCATGAAAAGGATCAAAATCACGCAGGCTATTTTAAGAAACGTACGAATCAATCTTGGATTGTATATCAGAGCACAGCAGGAGATCTGAAGGAAAAGGCTAATCATGAGCTGCCTGGTGACCAAAAAAATAGGAATTGCCATTAAGAACATTAAAAAGACAAACCTCATTTTTCCTTTTTGCTTTAGATAAATTAAGAAAAAACCTGTCGTACCCACCAAGTAAATGGCATTCAATAACCCATTAAGAGATTGAATCCCATAATCCATGTACGTTTTTGCGCTGCGTTGAAAGATCCACAGCAATGGGAATCCCTGACACAAAATAACCTGTAGCACCTGTAAGGAAAGATAAAATCCTAATAACAAACTGATGATTAACTTAAAGCGGCGACTGAACACAATATTTTCGAATGTTTGCCGATTCAATGAAAGAGAAAGGGGCATGAACGTTTGATAAGTAAAAGCGATCCCGCATAGCGTCAGCATATTCCCGATGACAATCAGATAAAAAGAGGAATAAACCGGGACAATAATATCGCATAATTGCAAAAGCTGGCCTATAATCACTAATGTCCAAGGGACAATGAAAGCAAATAAGGGTCCGGTTGGTTTGAAGAGCGCTCGATAATCTGAGATTCTAATATAAGTTGTCATATGGAAGGCAATTTTAACATGGCGCCAGTTATACCGAAAGCAATTCACAATTTGGTTCCCGGCTAAGTCTTCTGCCGCTGTGATGTTGAGACTCGCCAGCATCACGCAGCTTATTCAAGTTGCGTTGTTTCGGCGCCGGCTTCTCCCGGCTTAAATTCAGGGCGACTCCTTGCCGCCTACATTATTTTCTCGCTTATAAACCGAGGCCTCTGGTATTCCTCCTAGCCGGTTTTAAAGATACACCCAAATAAACTAAACACATGAAAATCCTTCTCCTCACGTTATTCCTTTTACCTGTGATGTCCTCTTGCCAGCCAAAAGAAAAAGATAGTCCGGAAGATCAGCTCTTTATCGACTATTCTGCTCTCCAGCACAAACAGCACCGACTACTTCTTGTTGCCTCCCGCCAGCAAGGCGATATCCGGGGTGCGCATTTACGAAGCGGCAAGAAACTGCAGATTCCGGAAGTAAGAACTATGTTCGTTGAATCGCTGGATGAATTTTTAGAAATGCAAGAAGACCCTCTTTTAACGAACATTGAATTTTCTATTTGTTTTGCGGATCGACAAGGGGAATTCATGAGTCCTCCCTCAATTGCCTACGCGTATCTTAAGGATGATAAAATCGTTTATTGTTATTATGATCAGACATTTGGTAAATTTTCCGGTTACGAAGACGTTGAAGAAACGTATGATCAAGCAAAAGCTATGGTAAAACAATGAACAACTCTATTTTATTTCTCTTCCTGATTTGCCTCGCCGGCTGTTCAAGCAAAATGACGGATGACGGAAAACTCACTCCATTTGAAAAAAAAGTGGTCGAAGCCGCTCAAAATAACAAAAAAGGGCAGTCTGGGCCGGTTTACTTAAACCATCGTAAACTAGGTTTAGAAGAAATTGCCGAACACCTCGACATGGATGTCGATACTGCGCGGCTGCATTTAAAAGAGATGAACATCTATGGGTATTATAGCCTAGTGCCGCATAACCTACCGCAAAAGGGAGAATTTACTCTTTATCACATCAATTACGAAGGACGTGTCAATTCCGGAAAGACCTTTTTTATCAACGGCAACGGTATTCTGGTCACCCCATTGGATGACACCTTTGTCGATCTCTCCAATAATTTCCTCTTCTTTGCCAATTACCTTCCCGGAGAACCCGCGGACTTTGTACTGGCTTCCGCTGACGGCAAACTATTCGCTTCGACGCACATTGTGCCCAATCCGATCCGGATTGTGGAAAACAACCGTGTGATCAATGCCGAAATCGCTTCCTCTGATAAACGGGTTTATTCGATCACCTGTTCCGGTTTTAAACCCCGTAGTGAGTATTTAATGATCACCCGTTTTGAAAATGAAAAATTTGTACATTCCCTTGAAACCAATGCAAGAGGAGAAATGTCTCTCACCGCCTGCCCTAATTCCCCTTTCATCACTGGGGGAGACGCCTCTATCGAATTAAAAGGCGAGGATCTGCCACATCCCCTCCTTTTAGATTTTCAATGGGGCGCCCTCTAGGGTAACATCGCCACTCAAAGGGTTTTGGAAAAAGCTGAAATAGAGCAGAAAATAAGTACCGGCAATAATCTAGCCTAGCAGATCGTTCTAAATGTAAGCACACTGCGACACTCTACTGCATCGCAGTGTGCTTTTGTCTAAACGAGGACCTTTTGTAGAGTATCTGCTTTCACATTGAGATCCTCCCCTTCCAGGCAATAAACCTCCCCGGTTACCGGACATGACGCCGTTAGCGTCTGACCTTGTGGAGCTTCCACCGGAAGATCTAGCCGCTCGCCATGCCGGCTCATCCAACCGATTTGACGGGCCGCATTGCCGACAACCAAAGCATAAGGTTTCACAGATTTGGTCACCACGGCACCGGCGCCGACGAAGCTATACTGCCCCAGTTCAATACCGGTTAAGATGGTGGCATTGGCGCCGATGGTAGCGCCTTTTCTGACCACTGTTTTCTTATACTGTGTGCGGCGCACCACTTCACTACGCGGATTAGTGATATTGGTAAACACCATGCTAGGACCTAAGAACACATCGTCTTCACAAAAGACTCCGGCATAAAGGCTGACGTTATTTTGCACCTTTACATTACGCCCCAGGACAACACCCGGAGACACAACCACATTCTGCCCCAAATTGCAGGAGGGGCCGATTTTAGCGCCTTCCATAATGTGACTGAAATGCCAGATCTTAGAGCCGGCTCCGATTTCGGCATTGCCATCTATGACAGCTGTCGGATGCGCAAAATAATCGGTGGTGCTTAACTGTGACAAACGATGATTGGTCGCAGGATCTTTAGCTTCGGCATCCTGGTTCAGGCTGGCTTGCGCCGCTTGCAGCACTTTCAGCACACGCAGCCCTTCTTTGCCGTCCGTACGCGGGGTTAGTCTTTCATCGCAGCACTTCATAAAATGTTCGCACTCTTCGCGCAAAGGCTCAGAAAATGGCACGGCCACTTTTTCCGGCTCATCATTATTCATGGTCGGAATAGAGCCGTTTTCCCAAGTGATGTGATTGCGGTAAAGTACCAGCTTTTCATCCCAAGGCTTCGTGTCATCGAAAACAACCATCCCTGCAGAGCCCACTACCGTTAATTTTTGCTCTTTAAAGGGGTTAAGCCAGCTAACATGGATATGGGCGCGCAGATCCCCGTCAAAACGCAAAGTCGTTAGGGTCGTATCGGCCACGCCCGGAGAGACAAAAGCACCGCCAAAGCAACGCACCTGCTGCGGCAAACGGTGCCCGCAAAGGCTCAAGATAACGGAAATGTCATGCGGCGCAAAATTCCACAACGCATTTTCTTCCAGACGTATCGCGCCTCTGTTCAGACGATTCGATACGATGTATTGCAATTTCCCTAAATCGCCGGCGCCTACCAGTTCTTGCAAGCGGCGCACACAAGGGTGGTACTGCAATAGGTGGCCGATCATCAAAATGCGGCCCCCTTTTTCAGCCATTTCAATCAGTTCTTCCCCTTCATTACTGTCAAGGCACAGCGGCTTTTCCACATAGACGTCTTTGCCGGCCTGCAGCGCTTGTTTGGTCAGCTTATAATGCAATGCGGCAGGGGCTGCGATCACAAGCCGCGGCAGCAGCGGATTCTCCAGCACACCATTGAAATGGGTGGTCATCTTCACATCGGGATAAAGCTTTTGAAATTCATCCAGAAGCGCTTCATTCATATCGCAGATGGTATGCAAAACGCCCATCTGGTGCAAGTTGCGGGCTAAATTTTTACCCCATCTACCGGCACCTATTAAAACAACATTCTTTTCGCGGGTCATGTTCTACCTCCTTGCAGAAACAGTTAACGCACTTTTGACGGCATCAACGATTTGATTTTGTTCTTTTTCCGTTAACCACGGGTGCATCGGCAAGCTGAGCACTTCCTGCCCGGCCTTCTCTGCAATCGGGAAACTTCCCTTTCTATACCCCAGATGTGAAAATACAGGCTGTTCATGCAGACAAACCGGATAATATACACCGGTCGGAATCCCTTTTTCAGCCAACTTTTGCGCTACGACATCCCGCTCTGCAATACGGATCGTATACTGTGCGTAAACGTGCGTATTGCCTGCCTGGATTTTTGGCGTTTCGCAGCAATCCATTAAAAGTTCAGAGTAACGGGCGCCAATCACCTGACGCGATTTGACTTCTTGTTCAAAATGGGGCAGCTTCGCCAGCAAAACAGCAGCTTGAATCGTATCGAACCTGCCGTTCATCCCCAAATAGGGATGATGGTGCCGTTTGCGCCCGCCATGCGTACGGATGGCGGCCATTTTATCTTCCAAGGCATCATCGTTGGTAAATACGGCGCCTCCGTCTCCATAGCAGCCAAAAGGTTTGGCCGGAAAGAAACTGGTTGAACCCACTGTCGTCACACCGCAGCTGCGTTTGCCTTGCTGCTTTGCGCCAAAGCTTTGTGCGCCATCTTCTATCACGGGGATATTATATTTGGCCGCAATCGTATTGATTTTGTTGTAGTCGGGCATTTGGCCAAACAAGCTGACCGGAATGATTGCTTTCGTTTTAGGTGTAATGGCCGCTTCCATTTTCGCGATGTCGATATTGTAGGTATGCGGTTCGATATCGACAAAAATAGGCGTTGCGCCTACCAAAGCAATCACCTCCGCTGTGGAAATCCAAGTAAACGGCACCGTGATCACCTCATCGCCCGGACCTACACCCATTGCCATCAAGGCAATTTGCAGCGAATCAGTGCCACTGGAAACCGTCAAGCAATGCTTGACGCCGACATATTCGGCCAGCTTCTGCTCTAATTCCTTAACTTGCGGCCCGAGGATATACAATCCGCTATCCAGCACCTTGTGGATGGCCTGATCGATTTCTTTTTTATACTGCTGATACTGTGTGCTTAAATCTATAAATTGCATGGAAACCTCGATTATGCCTGGAAAACCAGATTATTATTTTTAGGCAGAAAATTACGTGTGTCGATGATCGGAACACCGTGGGATAAAATCTCTTCTTGAGAAAAACAGGTATGGCGCGTGGCTAAAATAAAACAATCATAGCGGGCCGAAAGCTCCTGATGCTGCCTTCCTTCTAAATCCCCATATTCCCTCGATTTCCCGATTTCCGGAAAAAACGGATCATGGTAATCCACAACAGCCCCTTTTTTCTCCAACAGATGAATCAATTCCAAGCTGGGGCTTTCCCGCATGTCATCCACATCCGCCTTATAGGAAATCCCCAGCATCAGAATGCGGGAGCCTTTCAGCGCCTTGCCGAAAGAATTCAAGCAATCCTGCACTTTACCGACCACATATCTTGGCATGGAGCGATTGATCTCTCCGGCCAGCTCGATAAAACGGGTCGCTATGCCGAATTCTTTGGCCTTCCACGTTAAATAAAAAGGGTCGATCGGGATGCAGTGGCCGCCCAGTCCCGGTCCGGGGTAAAACGGCATGAAACCGAAGGGCTTTGTCGCTGCGGCATCAATCACTTCCCACACATCGATATCCATCGGCTCGCAGATCACTTTCAATTCATTGACCAAAGCGATATTGACGCTGCGGAAGATGTTTTCAAATAATTTTGCTAGCTCGGCCACCTGAGTACTGCTCAGGGGAACCACTTTTTGAACGCCTACGGAGTACAGAGCAACCGCCAGCTCCAAACTCTCCCGGTTAGCCCCGCCGACCAATTTAGGAATGGTCTTCGTATCGTAATTTTTATTGCCCGGATCTTCCCTTTCAGGACTAAAGGCCAAATAAAGATCTTCCCCTACTTTGCGGCCCGCCTTTTCAAGAATCGGCTTGACAACCTCTTCGGTTGTTCCGGGCCAAGTAGTGCTTTCCAGCGAAACCAGGGCATGAGGCTTAATATACGGTGCGATCGCTTTGGTTGTTTCGATAATAAAACGTAGATCCGGCTCCAAGTGGTGATCCAATGGAGTGGGGACGCAAATAATGACCGCATCACATGCGGCTACCTGGGAAAAGTCATTCGTTGCCGCTATTTTTTCTTGGGCCAACACCATTTTAATACGGGAGCTCTCAATGTGGCGGATATAGCTTTTTCCCTCGATAATATGGTCAATTTTGTCTTGATCGATATCGAATCCGATGACCTTCACGCCGGCCTCGGCAAAAACCAAAGATAAAGGCAATCCCACATAGCCTAAACCGACGATCCCTACAGTGATTTGTTTAGTTTTGATACGTTCTAGAGTCAAAGGCAGCCCAGATGCCGCTGTGTTTTGGTTATGATGTTCCAGAATCACCGTCATAAGGGCTCCCTTTGTTTGAAATACAAAGACTTTATCAAAAAAAGGGCTTGTAACTCAAGGTTAATTTGATCATACACACACGATACAAGGCTAAAAATATGCAAAAAATAATTTTACACAATTAATAAATAATATTAAAAATTAAAGATTGTATTATACACCGAACGCCATTCACAATTTGGTTTCTGGTTGCGTCGTTAACCACTGATTTAGAGACACCGGCTTCGCCTGGGTCAGATTGAGGACGTCTCAACATCTTTCCAAATTTTGAATCATGTTAGGTATATACTGAAATGAATTCAAAAATCGGAATTTTGACTTAGAATTTTTTTCGTTTGACAAAGCGCAGAAATCGATATCAACTTGGAGCAGTTGATGAGATTGAGCGCAAAGTCAGGCGGAAAAAGATCAAGTCTAAAACCGATTCTTGAATTCATTTCAGCATACAGTCCCTGCTGGTTTCTTTGAATTTTCATGACCATTTTTAAAATACAAATGATGACATCTTGCTATTTATTTTGTCTATCCACTATAGTTTCGCAAACTAAAGAATAAATTATGAAAATAATCATTGTTGTTGGCAACCGCCCCCAATTTGTCAAAGCAGCTGCTCTTTGGAGAGAAATCGGTAATTCCCATTTTCTTGAAAGAAGCGCAAATCAAGTAAGCCTTCTCCATACCGGTCAACATTACGATGCGAACATGTCAGATGTTTTTTTTAAAGAAATGGATCTCCCCCGTCCTAATCATTTTTTAGGGATCGGAGGATGCCATCAAGGCGCTATGACCGGCAGGATTCTTGAAGAAATTGAAAAGGTACTACTGGATGAGAGACCCGACTGTGTTGCTTTATTTGGGGACACAAATTCAACTCTTGCCGGCGCACTGGCAGCAGTTAAACTGCATATTCCGGTAGCGCATATCGAAGCCGGCCTTCGATGTTTCAATAAAAAAGTACCCGAAGAAGTTAATAGGATAGTAACCGACCATTGTTCCCATCTTCTCTTCACCCCTACAGACATTGCCACCTCTCAATTGCTGAATGAAGGATTATCGAAAGAGACGATCTTTCAAGTGGGAGATATCATGTATGACTGCTTTCTTCATTATAGTAAATTAGCCGATCAAAACAGCACCATTTTAAGTAAATTAGGCGTGTATGAAAAGAAATATGCTCTCACTACCATCCATCGGGCAGAAAATACAGATAATCCGCAAAAACTGAACGAAATCCTCGAAGGTTTATTCTCTATTGCGAAAGAACTCCCTATCGTCTTCCCTTTGCACCCTAGAACGAAAAAAACACTTCAGCAGATGAACCTTTTGCAAGCTGTTGCGGAACGCTTAATTTTGTGCGACCCCCTTGGTTACCTAGATATGGTGAAACTTGAAAGAAACGCACAAATTATAATTACCGATTCCGGAGGAGTACAAAAAGAGGCCTATTTCTGTCAGGTCCCCTGTTTGATTCTACGAGGGGAAACAGAATGGACTGAACTTGTAAAAAACAATTACAGCGAGCTTGTGCCTCCCGATAAATTTCAAATCCAGGAGAGTTTTCATAGAAACACTGAAAAAAAATTAAACTGGCAAATTCAGTTATATGGCAACGGTTCTGCAGCAAAAGAAATTCTAGACACTATTGAAGCGGCAAAATTTTAATTGCCCAAGAGCTCTAGAATCATTTCATCCAATTTTTTCATACTATTTTCAGCGCATAAATCCGCTGCAGCCTTGTGAGAATTATTCTTAAATTTTTTAATATCATCGATACTTAAACGTTTCAATGATTCTGCCAAAGCTTTTCCATCATACCCGTCAATCGTAACGCCGCATTGGTACGTATCGATTACTTTTTTCATTTCAGGCAAGGGTGTTACAATCACTCCAAGACGCGCTTGTATAAACTCGAATAATTTATTCGGCATGGCATAAGTGTTGTTGAAACTTGAAGGCGTCAAAAGATAGACACCTAAATCATACTGGTTACTAAAATTGCTGATTTGCTTCATTGGCTGTGGTGGCAGAAGTCGGATTCGCTCATCTTCCACAATGCTTCTTTCTATTTTTTTTATATATTTCATGCACCCGGGAAGAAGAATTAAATCCAGCGTATATCTCTTATCCAAATATTTCATGGCATCGACGATTGCATGGATATTTCTCGAGGGAATGGCTCCTCCATGATAAATCATCCGGATTTTATCAGGCGCAGAAGGGCTGGGCTGTAAATCTTCTCTAAAAGGAGCATTGTGAATAACTCCAACCGAGGAAACATCGAAATTTTTTTGATATTCCTCAGCGATCGCTTGGCATACAGTTACCATTCGATGGGCATGTGGAATATACCTTTTACACAGATAATATTTATATTTTTGATATATAATCCTCCAGAGAAGACTATCCTCCCATTCCCTGGGAGCGTACTCGTGAGCATCGAAAAGTATTTTTGCATTCCCTCCCATTTCGATTGCCAAGGGAAGCGATTCGATATCATTGGCAATCACAAGATCGTATGCCCCACCTCTTAAAAGATTTTTACTTTCTATAATAAATGACTGGGACCAATAGTAATCCTCGTATCTTTTTGTTAATAATTTTTTAATGGAGGACAATCTTTTTAACTTACCTCTTACACGTCGGTAGATACTTTTTTTTGTCGCAACTGGAAAATTTAACTTCAGAAATTTAACGTCTTCAATGCATGGATCCGTATAACCTAAAGCTGTTAAACTATAACCTTTGCTTTTCAAATGCTCAAGCTGCCTGCTTACACGGGGATCTTTGTGCAATTCTGAGAATGCGATCACAAGGACGTTAGGGATGGACATCTTTTAAAATCCTGATTAACCGGTTCAGCTTAGCTTCCTGGTCATATAAAATCTAATAAATATAGATTTTTATTTCACGCCCCCTCTTCAAAAGATAAAAAACATTTATTAAAAAATTTAATTACACCATGGTATCAAATTTAAACAGGGGTGAAACATGGAGAATTACTTATGAAAATTTTAAATCGATATAACGCGTATGTGTTATTCTCCCTCTTAATCTTTAACAATCTTGAAGCAACGGCCATAAAACCCTCAAAGGCTTATCAACAACTACTATCTCGATTCCCCTTAACAATAGAACAAATGGGGTGTGGCCCAGAAATCAGCCTACCTTCATCTGATCATGGGCAGCCGATGACAGTTGCTCTTTTGCTCTGCTCCGAGGCAGAAAGACTACATCAAGAAATTCCTTCTATTGTGGACAAACAAAGGATACATTTAATCATTGAATGGATCTTACAAAATTCTGATTGTGATAATGATGGTAAACCAGGATGGGGCCTTCCTCAAGCATGGGATACTTTTAGAAATGGCATCATTAATCCCCCAAATCATCCCTACACAATAACAACAGCTTGGGCTTTATTGGCGCTAACAGAGGGATTAGAAGTCTTAAAGCGCCATTCTACTAAAAAAGATGTAAAACTATCAGCGAGGATTTCTCAGTGCATTAGAACGGTTATTTTACGTTGGAATAAAGAAATGTGGAGTGAGTTAGAGTTTGACCCTGAAACTACAGGCTTCTATTGGTATAGTTCTGAACCGGCAGATGCACGTTTTGCCTTCAATGTATGCGCCTTTTGGTGCGGTGTAAATGCTCGTATCATGAATAGCCATAGCTTTTTGTTTTCGAATCCAGAAAGAGAAGACATAGAAAATAAATTGGACGCAGCTGTTCAAGCGATTATTAATGAAGTCCAATTCTCTGATAACCTTCCATTTTGGTCATACGAATCAGCGCTTACAGGAAGTTATAAACCTAATGATCTGCTTCACCATGTGTATACTTTGCACGGATTAGAGCTCTATCGCACCTATTGCAATCGTATTAACATCCCTTGGTGTACTAAGCAATCTCTCGATTCGTTTAAAAAATATTGGAAAAAAGAGCAACTTTTAGAATTTATCGCAGATAATACCCCTAATCAACCTCTGGCAAGACTCTGGGCAATAGGTTCGTTAATTGCTTTTACTGCAGCTTATGGAGATTTAGATCAAATGGAGAAAACTTACAACTATCTTCATAAAAATTATGGAACCTACCCTGATCTCATTTATAAACCTAATTTTCCAGACAAAACCTTTTTTCCAAGACATGCCGCCCATGTCAGGGAAATTGCATGAAGAAATGATTTGACATATCAAGACAGATTTTGAATGCTTTACTGCCTCAACTAGGAGGCTTATAATGACAGTTCAAAATCTTCGTGAGACATCGATCATGCATAGTTTTTCAGTCCTACCCGA
>JBGSQP010000025.1:0-13019 GCA_041738095.1 Waddlia sp. | reverse complement strand
TTCTGCGATTAATGGGGTAAACAGTTTGTTTGAGATCATGATTTTCTCCTTTTTTCACAATTAAGAGAGTCTGATCTCAAACTTTTTCTTTCAATCTCTTTTTTCGGAAATTGAATTTACAGAAAGAATGTTACACTACCCATAATTTGGAAACATGGCAAGGAGTCGTCCTGAATTTAAGCCAGGCGAAGCCGGTGCCGAAACAACGCAACTTGAATAAGTTGCGTGCTGCAGGCGGGTCTCAAAATCAGCGGCTGACGAGGCAGCCAGAAACCAAACTGTGAATTGCGTTCGGTATATGAGTGTTCGTATTGAATGTTCTACATAAATCGTTTATAATTTCCCATCAGGCCTCTTCATTGATCTTCAGCAGTCTATAAAATGTATCATAAACAATCAGGGGTGAAATGCCATCGATCATAGAAATTGAAAATGTTTCAAAAAAATTTACGCAAGCTAATAGGAACGTTCAAGCCCTGCAAGAAATTTCATTAGTTGTGGATAAGGGAGATGTCTATGGCATAATCGGTCAAAGCGGGGCCGGTAAATCGACCTTGATCCGCTGTCTGGCACGGTTGGAAATTCCCACAGAGGGCGTCATCTCTATTTCCGGATTAGATATCGCTGATTTAGGTCGCGCGGAATTGCGTGCCTTCCGAAAAAAAGTCGGCATGATCTTTCAACATTTCAATTTACTTGGCGCACGCACAGTAGCCGGCAATATCGCTTATCCTTTGGAAATCAGCGGTATTAGTCAGGAAGTGCAAGATCAACGTGTGGATGAATTATTGGGGTTGGTGGGTCTAAAACATAAGAAAGATGCTTATCCTTCACAATTAAGCGGAGGGGAAAAGCAGCGGGTAGGAATCGCAAGAGCCCTTGCCTGCCATCCGGAGGTGCTGCTTTGCGATGAAGCCACTTCAGCGCTTGATCCGAAAACGACGCGTGAAATTCTGGCTCTTTTAAGAGATATTAACCAGAAGCTAGGGGTAACGATTGTACTGATCACTCATGAAATGGAAGTGATCAAGCAAATTTGCAATAAAGTAGCGGTGATTGACGGTGGACGGATTGTTGAAAAGGGTATGGTTGCAGATGTATTTTCAGATCCGCAGCATCCGACAACGAAACATTTTTTAGAAAATGCCTTACACGAGATCCTACCCGATTTATTGAAAGAACTTTCTCCTAATCGAAAACTCTTACGTTTGCGGTTTAAAGGAAAATCAAGTGGAGAGCCGGTCATCTCAGAGCTTGTGCGCAAGTTCAATGTAGATGCCAATATCTTGCTAGGCTGGCTTGATCGGCTGCAAACGGTTACCATTGGCACGTTAGTCATGGAGCTGACGGGGCCGGCCGAGGGAATCGATCAGTCGTTAAAGTATCTTTCCGAAAAAAATGTGCATGTCGAGGTTATTGAAAATGAACGGGGATAACATTCAGCTGGCTTTGCAACTGCTTCCATTGCAGTTGTGGAATACGGTGTATATGGTTTTTGTTTCGGCATTTTTTGCCGTGTTGATCGGATTGCCGATCGGGGTCATTTTAACGATTACCGATAAAGGCCATATTAAAGAACAGCGTATTGTTTATAAAACGTTGGAAACGGTAGTGAATATCGGCCGTTCTTTCCCTTTTGCAATCCTTATGGTGGCGCTCATTCCTTTTACCCGCTGGATCGTGGGTACAAGTTTGGGAACCACGGCATCGATCGTTCCGCTGACCATTGCCGCCGCGCCGTTTGTGGCCAGGTTAATTGAAACAAGCTTGAAAGAAGTCGATCGGCATATTTTGGAAGCGGTGATCGTAATGGGTTCCAATACCTGGCAAATCATTACCAAGGTGCTATTGCCGGAGGCTTTGCCTTCTATTATTTCAGCGATTACATTGACAGTCATTAGTTTAATCGGATACAGCGCCATGGCAGGCTTAGTAGGCGGCGGGGGATTAGGGCAAGTGGCTATTCAATATGGTTATAACCGTTTTAACAGCTTTATCATGATCACAACCGTCATTCTTTTAATTCTCCTTGTTCAAGCCGTGCAATGGCTGGGCGGTTATCTGACGCAAAAAATCCTTCGAAAAAGAGGTAAAATTTCCCATGTTTAAAACACTTTGCGCACTCCTCTTGATTGTTCTAACGAGCTGTGCGTCTCAGCCTAAAAACGGTTTGACGGTGGCCGCGTCTCCGGTGCCCCACGCGGAGCTATTGGAGTTTATTAAGGCAGATCTGAAAGCTCAAGGTATTGATTTAGTGATTGTGGTGACAGAAGATTATAATATGCCCAATCGTGCCTTGGCCGGTGGGGAAATCGATGCCAACTTCTTTCAACATGGTCCTTTTTTGGAAGAACAAGTCAAGCAATTCGGCTATGCCCTTGAAGGCATCGCTAAGATTGAGATCGAGCCCATGGGAATTTACTCGAAGAAAATTAAAAAGCTGTCTGATTTGAAAGAGAAGGCAATCGTCGGACTTCCTAATGATCCCACCAATGAAGCGCGTGCCCTGCTGCTATTGCAAAAACATGGTCTTTTGGAATTAGATAATTCGAAAAACCTACAGGCGACCGTATTGAATATTATCAAAAATCCGAAGCAACTTAAGTTTATTGAGGTGGATGCTGCCATGTTGCCGCGCTCTTTAGAGGATGTTGCTATAGCGGCCATCAACACTAACTATGCTTTGGAAGCCCGTTTGTCTCCATTAAAAGATGCTATCGTGATGGAAGATGAAGAGTCTCCTTATGCCAATCTTTTGGTGATTAGGAAAGGAGACGAGCAGCGTCAGGATATTCAAGCCCTAAAAGCCGCCATGACCTCAGAGAAAATGCGCGCCTTTATTTTGGAAAAGTATCAGGGCGCCATTGTGCCTGCCTTTTGATCAGAGGTACTTTAGCACTCTTTCTCTTGCATGGTACTCATCAAGCGGTTCAAACTTTTTTATGAACCAAACCGAGTTATCTTTAACTTTACCGGCAAAGTGAGCAAGAGGCTCGGACGGTTCATGAAGCGGTAAGGGAGATGGCAATAAATTAAGCGTTTCCGAAGTGGCAAGATGCTTTCTTAAATCGAAATATTGCAGTGCGGCTTCGACATTAAGAATTGTAGCGATCATTTGATACGGGATCACTAATTGCAGGGCCCCATTCAATAATAGAAACGTCGAATCGAGAAGACCCCGGAGCGCTAAAAGCGGCAAGACGATCGGTGTGGCGATGATCCTCAAGGTCATTTTGACAGTTTCGCCTTTATGGTGGTGTTCCTTAATGTCCATAAAATGTTGTAACAGGGCAAATAGCGGTGCGGCAATAGCCTGGATCGTCCGATCGATCGGTTTGCCAATATAGTGCAGCACTTGTACCCACCTGGCTTCGGTTGAGGAGGTGCAAGAATGGGCAAGTTTGTGAATAAAATGTGTTGCAGGGCAAAATAAAAGGGTATTTTTACCTGCTCTTTGCGGAGCCGTATAACCAATGAAGGCTGCTGATCCGCCTAAAACAATTAATCCTGGAATATGAGACATAGAGTAATGTTAAATTACTTAGTCTAATTAAGTCGAGAAATCATTTTAAAGGGCAACTATTTTTTCCTAACAATTGATAAAGCACGCACCAGCTGGCAAATGCTTCATAAAAAGTAAATAAGGCAAAAGCTAAGGCCAGCCAGCTGCCCGCATACCAGGCATACCCTAGTAAAATCACTCCAATCCCGGCTCTTAGTAGACGTCCTTGTGTGTTGATGTTTTTTTTAAACATGATCATCTTCCTGTGATGGTTAATCGGTATTTGGCAAACAAACGATAAAAGAAATTTAAACATTGGCGCCAGCCCGGTGTGCGAAACAAAATAGCTGGCAGAAAAAGGCCGCAGTGCTCATAAGCTGCGGCGAAGGCATCGATTCCTAGTAAAGTTTTTCCATTGGCATCAATGCCATGGATCTGACTCATGGCTTGAGCGTAGCTAATTTGATTGTTCTCTGTCGGAAGGTAGGCGTCGGCAATATCGACAAACAGGACGCAGCCATTGTTTTTTTTGTTCAAATAATTCACTTCAAGGCTGCAAAGCGGGCAGTGGCCATCGTAGAGCAGCTTGATTTTGCCGCGCTCTTTTGTCGCTTGGAGGGTTTGTTTTACAGCTTGGTTTAGGTGCTTTGTAAAAAGGCTGAAAACGGCAAGAAAAATACTCCAGCCTAACCCGACCCCTAAAAAAATTACTAATGGGGAAGATGAAAACTCCAGGCCGCCCAAAGCGCTTCCTCCAAAATAACTTAGAGGGGCAAAGATAAAGCCCAGGACGGCCGCTAGCGCTGGGCGGCCGATCAACCATTTCAGTGAGTGATTCATCTGCAAGAAAAAGAGCGGATAGAGAAGCAAAATCCATAGAGGGGGAAGTAGGCCGTTATGGTGCGTATAGCGGAATAAGTCAAGAGCAGGAAAAAGGATTTCAAGGAATGGGGCCATTAGAAAAACGGAGAGGGAGAGGATGAAATCGGAATAAAAACTCTCTCGAGCAACATGTTTTGCATATGTTATTTGTGCAATGATGAGCAAAAACAAGCCGGTTGAAGCCAAGAGAGTGTGTCCGGCAGAGCCCATGCACACGGCCCAAAACCATCCCAGGGAATAGCATAAAACATTAAAAAATACTTGGGAATCCATCATGTCTTTGTCTTTATATCTCAATTATGTCATACTATTCCAAACTAAACCTAAAATAAAGGGATTTGTTATGAATTTATTTGATTCCAAAAGCTTGAAGGGGCTTGAACTAGCCTTCGCTAATTTGAAAGAAGAAGTCTGTGTGGATTTGCGCGAAGAGCCCGAGTCTGAAAATCTTAATCTTTTGAAAGTTGCTATTGAAAAAGCTGAAATGGCGATCAAAGATTTGGACGGCGTTGAGTCTCCAAGCTTTGGTCAGATTGCCGAGTTAATGGCACACCAATTCTTTGTTGAGTATCTTCTTGATGAAGAAGATGGCGACGAAGAAGGATTCGACGAAGAATTCGACGAAGAAGCCTCTTTGGATATGGAGTCTTGCTGCGATTCAAGCGAAAAGCCAAAAAACAGCTGCTGCTAAATGCCCCTTCTTTTCCTGGCAGAATTACAAAAGCTTGGAAACGCTGAAAGAGCTCTTGCCGATCAGCGCTATCATAAATCAAAACGTGTGCATTGGGGAGTTACGGTTCCTCAATGCGCGCAACTTCTAAAAATACACACCAAAACGTTAAATCAAGAACAGCTGCAGTCTCTGGCTGAATCTCTCTGGGCTACCGATATTTTCGATCCGATGGTATGCGCCACAAGGATATTGGGAATGAAGAAGGTGCAACCCGGAACCGCTCTATGGCAACAACTTATCCGCTTTTTAGAAAGTGTGGATGGCTGGGCACTTGAGGATGGTCTTGCGCATGCGGCCTGGAAATGTCTATTGGCAGATGAAGGTTTGTTAGATGCTGTAGAAACCTGGACGACTCACGATTGTTTTTGGATACGACGCGCAGCTTTAGTTTATACGTTGCCGTTTGCCAAGAAAGGGCGTGATCCGGAAAGGATGCTACAGTGGGCATCCCTTTATGCTAAAGATCCGGAATGGTTTATTCAAAAGGCAATTGGCTGGTGGTTGCGTGTGCTTGGAGCCCATGACCCCGAGCGTGTCATGGCTTTTCTAAAAGTGCATGGACCCCTTTTGAAGAGCGTGGCAAAAAAAGAAGCCACGCGAAAACTGCTCCACGTTATTTGACGTCTTCGTTAGGTTGATAAATCTCCACTTTGATCGGCAGATGCCCGAGTTTTTTTATCATAAGGGCCCTGACCACTCTCCAGTCTAATTTTCCATTGCCACAGCCCAAGGGAGGCAAGGCAATCGATGTGATGTTCCAAGCTTGATAGTTAGCGACGAGGGTATCCAGCCCTTCCTCAATCCACACGAGTTTAGACGGTTTTCTATATTCTTTTTTAGTCGGAAAGTTAAGGACCTGTTTCCCGTTACTAGATTCATAAATATAAGGCACGCCGGGCAACACTTCATTTTTTTCACAAAGCTTTCGGTACTCTGCAAACATTTTAGGGTATTTCTTTTTAAATTCGAGGGCAATGCCTTTTCCCATGACACCTTGGCAATTGACCGTGTTGACTAGAGTCTGCATGGGGGAATTAAAGAGGTTTCCGTCTTTGATTTCAATGTTGGAGGGGAGTGTTAGGGTGTAAGCGGTATCGGCTTTTAAAAGGCCCTCAGAATCTTTTCTGACAAAAAAACGATCGAGTCCTTTTTTAGGAGATGTGTAAGTGACTACTTTCATGGTTGGCAGGGCCGCAGGGGGGATAGTATCGCTTTGCATGGCCTTTGCTATCGATTGACCATTTTCTATTTTTCGGGCTTTTTGCGGTTGATCCACAGTGGTTTCTTCTCTTTGTCGTTTTAAAGGTGCGGGGACCGGCTGCAGCAATAGGGGGAAACGTTTATTGGAAAGAGGGCTAATGGTAGGTGCTACGTATGTTTTTTCAAAAAAGAATTGCGGATGAACCGTAATAGGTACAGGGCATTGTCCATTAAATAAGTGTTCCACGGCAGATTTCGTTTTTTCGCTGGAAACGTACATGCCGCCGATATAGCTGGGATGGATTTGATCGGGGACTAAAAGTTCGGCGCAGCGGAATTGCCCGCGGGCTTTATTCTCTTCTTGGGAAACATTGCGGTCAGTCCAGAAGGCGCCGCATAAGATGCCTAAAGCGAGTTTATTGACGGCTTCCTGGGTTTTATGGAATTGGGCATTTCCCACTGCTGCATTCCTGTCTGCAATAAAGGCTCCGGGTAGATCCATTACTTCATGGCGGACCCGCAAGACGCAAAGCTTTTGTTGTTCGTCTTTGCGCTTATACAGCATCGGATTTTTGGCATTAAAGTATAAGTTGGCGCAGTCGTGCACGGTTAAATGGCGATCCGTCAATTCTTTCGGAATGACCTTTTGCGCGCGGAGTCTTTGCACAGAGTCCATCGAAATATCAGCTTTTTTTAAGGAATCGGCGCGGTTGTGGCTTAAAATCCCCAATTCCATAATGGAAGTTAAATTATCACAGTGGGCGATGTAATGAAATTCGGAAAAATTATGTATTGTCATATAACTCCTTAAAAAGGAAATGATTATAAAGGAGAATGAGTTTAAAATGAATCTTAATCATCTATTTACAATTCAAGTGTAAAATAATATTTAATAAAATAATTAACATAGGTTTTATATGTCGGCTGTTTTGCTTACTCCCAGAGTTCAGGATGATTGGCTGAATAAATTGGCTTCTGAAGAACAGTTGTGGTCTGAAGATACAATTAAAGACGCCAAGCATATTGCCAAAAGAATCAAAGAAATTAAAAAAGATGGTAAGCATCGGATAGGGGTAATTGCCGGACTCTTTGCAGCCGGTGGCAGTGCTTTAGGGGTGGTGCCATTATTCGGTGGCGCCTTAGGCTCACCGCTGGCTTTTCTGGGGAATTATTACGGTACGGTAGCCGGGGCTAATATCGGATTTGACTATGCCGACCAATGCGACTTGAGACAGGATTTATTTGCCAATTCTGAAACGCACTATACTTCATTGGCCATCCGGCTTTTAGACCGTTATTTAAAAACGATGCGTTTAGAGCAGGCTAAAAAAATTGAAACTGAAAGCAAGGTTAAAATCTTTAGCTCTGCTGAAAAACAAAAGTTAAGGGATAAAAGAACTGAGGTACGTGTGCTGGCTCAAAAAATCGAGCTTCAGCTTCCGCGATTAGAAAGAAATGCCATAGAAATTTTCAGGGGTCCTGTAAAGGATAAAATGAGTAAGAAAAAACAGAGGCAGTATGAAAAAATTCAAAAAGAAGTCTTAAAAGTTACGAATCCTTTGAAGGAAGTTTGTCAGTATATATCTGGACAGCTGGAGAATTTTTCCTCAGTCATTCTAAAAAACGAATTGATTACGATGTCAACTCTGTCTGAAAGCGGACTAAAAGATAGCGTACACCAAATACTCAATGCTAAACGAGAAGCTGAAAATGAAGCGTTGCTCGAGATGGTCAAAGCGTTAAAAAAACGGGTCCGCAAGCTTGAGAAGAACGGCGCAAAGTCTTAATTCATGGTCGCGGAGAAATCCAATACCCAATCCGCTAACTGGTGCAAATGATCTTTTACTATAGAATCCTTCAGTTGCGGTTTCCACTCTTTTAAATTCATCGTATCGCTGACTACAAACAATGTCAGAGTTTGCACGCCTTTGTCTTGGCCGATGGCATATAGTGTGGCCGCTTCCATTTCCACTACCCCATATCCTTGCCGGGTAACTCTTTTGATGTCATGTGGGGTTTCTCTAAAAAAGGCAGAAAAACTCCAAGCTGCCGCTTCGTGAAAACGGGGCAAATCTTTTTCATCGGCAAAGGCGTTCCAGGCATTAAGCATTGCTTCATCGGCAGAGGCGCTCGTTTCTTTTTTGGGCAGGTACAGGTGAGCCACGCCATCTTCGGCCAATGCTTTAGGGCATAGGATAAAAGCACCGACAGGATGTTGGTCCATGAGGGAACCGGCTGTTCCGATGGCGATGAACTGTTTGACGCCAAGAGCGATGAGCTGCTCCATTTTTACGGAGAGTCCCGGAGCGCCCATGCCCCATCCGCCTAGAATACCGGTTTGGCCATCCGCTGATAAATAAAGAGATGAAAAAGAGGGGCAAAGCTGGTAATCTGGATGCTCGTTCAGCAGATAATCGATGGTACTATTCTGATAACAAATAAGGACGATTTTGGGGGCTACGAAATTATCTAGATGTCCATTCATTTTCTTGTAGTCCATGTACGTTTCGGCTGAAACAATCGGACGGTACAACTGAGCATCTTTTTCGTTGGCTATAAGAAAAGCGGCGAAAATAATTAATAAAATGATTTTTTTCATTTGAACCTTGTTATAAAAAAAGAAAAATATAGCATACAATCAATTAAATATGAGCAAAATAATCGGCCCTGACCCCTCTTCCACTTATCCTATTCAAGGTTATGATAAGCTGGCGTTTTTAAAAAATTTTGTAAAGGCCAGTAATATTATTGTTGGCGATTATACTTATTATGACGACCGACGTTATGGGCCCGATAAATTTGAAGAGTATAATGTTCTATACAATTACGATTTTGCTAAAGTCAAACTTGTAATTGGTAAGTTTTGCGCGATTGCAGCAGAAACGCGCTTTATAATGACGGGCGACCATAAATTAGACGCTATCAGCACCTATCCATTCCCGATTTTTCAACAGGGTTGGGAAGCTGCCTATAACATCTTTGATCTACCGGTGAAAGGAGATATCATCATCGGCAATGATGTTTGGCTGGGATATGGTTCAATGATCAAAGGGGGAGTCAATATAGGACACGGTGCTATTGTTGCGGCAGGGGCGGTTGTCGTTAAAGACATTCCTGCTTATGCCGTTGTGGCCGGCAATCCGGGAAAAGTGGTCAAAATGCGTTTTGACGAGGGCACTATCGACCGTTTGCTGCAAATCGCCTGGTGGGATTGGCCGATTGAGAAAATCAATAGAAATTTGCCTCTGATCTGTCAGATGGACGTTGATAAATTAGAAGCTGCTGCGGATTAATAATAGGGGAAATGATGAAGAAAGAGATCGTTTTCAGCATCCATCCAGCAGAAAACTGCAAGGCGTTCCTAGTCCATATAGATGAAGTTGAAATAAAGGATCATCAGGCAAGTTGGCCATCGACCCGCAAAAAAATTTACCGTGAAGTTCTTTTAAACAGCCCTCATAAAGAGGCGGTAAAGATATTGATGGAAGAGAAGGCGCGCGCTCTGAGGGCTTCCGGAAGGCGTGAAAGTATCGACACGGTGGACTTTAGTGAAATCGTAATCGAGGGAAATCGTTCGTATCCCTTATTAAAGGCCCTGGCAGCATCGGGTCAACTATATTTTAAACGCAAACCCTTAATGACTAATTTATTCAAGGGTGTGGAAGTCCTCTATCACCTTGAAGGTAATTCCGTGCGGGCTACTTTTACATCGAAGAGGGGAGTGTTTGATCTGACCGCATGCGCCTTGCTTGTCCAAGGCAGTCCTCCTTGGCTGATCCATAATGAATTTTTAGAGATCATTCAGGAAGATGTTTCCTGGAAGTGGGTCCGTAAGGCTTTTGAGGAAAGACCATTACAGGTCTCGGTGGATGAAGTCGAGGAATTGATAGAGCTAGAAGGCGCGCGGGTTAACGGGTCCAGAGAAGTAGTAAAATCCAGCGAGCCATTGCCGGTGCTGCGTTTAACCGATAAAACCGGGGCTTTTGCTAATTTGCAAGGAGAGTCTTGGAAAAATGATTTAGTGGAAGCCGGCTACCAGGAAAAACAAGTGGGGTCTTCTGCTTTTTATTGTCCGGTAGATAAAGCAGCCGATGCCTTACTACTGCTGATTGAGGTCGGCTGGGAGGTGCGCGACAGTCTTGGAAGTCTGCTCGTTGCAGCTAACGGAATGGAAATGAGCGCAGCTGCTGCCGGAGAGTTCGTTTGGATCAAAGGAAAAATGTTATTCGGCACGCACCAAGCGACCATTTCCGATGTGGCAAAGGCTCTCAAAAAACAGGAGCCCTTCATTCAATTAGCGCCGGGTTATACGGGGTTGATTACGAAGGAAAAATGTGGCGGTATTCCGGAAGGGGAAATCTATAGTGAAGGGATTAAAATTCCACGCCATGACCTTGTAACCCTTAAAGATGCTTATGAAAAGGGCGTGAAATTTGAAGGGGATTTACTGGGTCTTGTCTCCACGCCGGCCGCTATCTCAACGGGTCGCGATTTTAGGGGCACATTGCGCAGTTATCAACAGGAAGGATTGGCCTGGCTTTCCCACTTGCACCAAAGAGGTTTGCATGGAATTCTTGCCGATGACATGGGGCTGGGAAAGACGGTGCAGGTGATCGCTTTTCTATCGACATTGGAACTTAAGCATCCTGTATTGATCGTCATGCCACGATCCCTTTTATTCAATTGGCAGCAAGAGCTGAAGCGTTTTACACCCGCCCTTTCCACTTATTTGCATCATGGCGGTTCTAGAGCCCAATCGGTCGAAGAGTGGACTACGCATCAGGTGATTTTAACTTCCTATTCCATTTTAAGAGGGGATTTGGCTCTATTTCAGCAAGTGCGCTTTTCTTGTATTTTTCTGGATGAAGCGCATGCCATAAAAAACGTCCAATCCCAAACGGCACAAGCTGTTAGCGGCCTTAAAGGGGATTTTCGGATTTCGATTACAGGCACGCCTATTGAAAATCACCTGGGGGAATTAACGGCGCAATTCAATTTCTTAATTCCCGGTCTTTTTAAGGACGCGGTCCATCACCCTGCGTTGATTAAGAAAAAAGCGCGCCCATTTATCCTGCGTCGTAAAAAGCAAGATGTAGATGAGCAGCTACCTGAAAAAATTGAGCAGACCATTTGGCTAACGATGGATCCGGGTCAAAAGGAAATCTATAACGGATTCTTGACACGCTTTAGACAGGGGCTTTTCAAGAAAGTTGCTGCGGAAGGATTAGGGAAACACCGCATGGAGGTGTTCGAGGCGATTTTGCGTTTACGGCAGATTTGCTGCCACCCCCTGCTTATAAATGGAGTTGAAGAGGGTTCTTCGCAAAGTATCAAACTAGACGCTCTTCTAAATGATTTAGAGACGATTTTAGAGGAAGGTCAAAAAGCTTTGGTGTATAGCCAATTTACTTCCATGCTGAGTTTGATTAAGAAAGGATGTGTTGAGCGAGGGTGGAAATTTGCCTATTTGGATGGCGCTACCAAAGATAGGGAAGGGGCAGTGCATCAATTTCAAAACGATCCGGAAACGCAGCTTTTTCTTATCAGCCTAAAAGCCGGCGGTGTGGGGTTGAACTTAACGGCGGCCGATTATGTGTTTCTTTTCGATCCGTGGTGGAATGAAGCGGTGGAAAATCAGGCGATCGATCGCGCCCATCGGATCGGTCGACACCATACGGTGATTGCTAAGCGTTATATTCTCAAGGATACGATTGAAGAGAAAATGATGCTGCTTAAAGCCTCCAAAAAAAATCTGGCAGATGACCTTTTCGAAGGGGAGTCAAGTTTATCGCAAGAGGACTTGGAGTTTTTACTTTATTAAAGATTTGAAGAATGTAGAGAGCTTCCCATCTATGATTCCACTTTTTAAATAGGAGGAAAAAATGTCGCTAATAGTAAAAAATCGATTAGATGCTGAATATTTGTAAGTTGTGTTTCCTCTATATTTGCTTTTTATAAAGGAAAGTCCTGCGAAATTATATAGCTTTTCACCAAAATTTCTCGATAAATTGAAAAACAATTTTACCAAGTAGTCATCATTGTATTTTCCGTATTTGATGTTGTCAAAAGGGGAAAGGTGTAAATTTAAAAAATATTTCCCCTCTTCTTTGAATTTTTGTGCAGCAAACATATTGAGGGTTACCACAAGTTTTTTGTAATGATGAATATCTGTGCGATTGATGGTCGCAGAATATCCAATGATGGCACCGTTTTCATAGATAGGATCATAAAATGCAAAGCCGATAAGTTTGCCATTGGGATCCCTAGAAATAAATTTACGTACATCTATTTCTGAAGAGTAGATAGGCTTTCTCGAATAAAACCAAATTTCACGGTCTTCAATCACTTTTCCCTTTATCCACTCCGCACTAAAATCAATCATTTCCTTTGAGAGAGCTTCATCAAAAAAATCTATTTCTTCAAAGGTGATATGGTTTTTTATGACTTCATTGTGAGCTCTTTTTATATAATCCAGTTCTTTCCAATTGCCTTTTGTGTTGTAATCAGGCAAATAAATTTCCTGCTCATGTCCGCAACAGTTAATTTTAAAGCCTAAAGACCGTCAGGGAAATTGCATGAAGAAATGATTTGACATATCAAGACAGATTTTGAATGCTTTACTGCCTCAACTAGGAGGCTTATAATGACAGTTCAAAATCTTCGTGAGACATCGATCATGCATAGTTTTTCAGTCCTACCCGA
>JBGSQP010000022.1:0-133002 GCA_041738095.1 Waddlia sp. | reverse complement strand
CTCGTCATATCTAACAATTTAGAATTTTATAATGAGTTCTTAAGTTTATTTTATAAATCAATATTCACAAAGGATAACTGATGAAGACACATCTATTGAAATTAATACTGGGCTCCCTGATGGTTTCGGGAACTGTAATGGCTGTAGAAGATCCTCAGGAGCAAAAGCATATTGTGGTTGGCGAACGTAGCTTAAGCCGCACCGAACACGCACAAATGCAGGAAAAACGGGCTGAATTATCGGTCAAAATGGAAAATGGCGAGCAGGTTGATGAGGAAGTATCTGATGAAGATATCAGCAAGCCTAAACTTGCTCAGAAAGGAATAAGCAAAGCCATATATTATTCCACTCATGAAGGTGCCTTTCATCGTCCGATCGCAGTTTCATTGCTTGGTGATGCTGTAGAATTGGAAGATGGTTCTATCTGGTCCATCAGCGCAAGTGAAAGATACAAAACACTTGACTGGATGACTGGTGATGTGGTGATTGTAACGCCAAACCATACCTGGTTTTCAGTATATGACTATTGCCTGATTAACTTGAATACAGGGGCCTCCGTTAGCGTTAATCTCTCATTAGGACCTATCTATAATGGGTATTACACACATTGGATCGTTGCTATAGATTATGCCAACAGGGAACTTTGCCTTGAAGATGGTTCCGTATGGAGAATTTCTAGCTTAGACCAAGCCAACATGTATAAATGGCTGCCCAACGATACAATTATTATCGGAATTAATGATGGATGGTTTTCAGGCAGCAATCCAAATATTTTAATTAACGTCAATGTCAACAATTACGCTATTTCCAACTGTATTTTCTAATCATTGAAGCGCCCTAGGGCGCTTCCTTTAAGGAGTAAATAATGAATCACGGTTTTTTTTCGACAATTTTAAGCACGCACCATTATGCGCAGCCGTTTACCTGCCCTTGCCACAACCCACAACACAATTTATCCACCGGGCAAAAAATTGCAGCGTTTGCAATAGCGATCATTGCCGCCATCCCTACCTATGGAATAGGCGCCATTCCCGCTTTTTACATAGCCTGCGCTGCGTTCAAATCACGCAATGCCGTTTGGGTTCAGCATGTTAATATTGCGCCGACAGTTTATAACACTTCATGGTATTGGACAGCGCCAGCTTGGTGGGGATTCGGAAGAGTGGCAGTTTCTGCATATGTACCAGCCCCTAGGGGTCATGTTCATGTAGGACAAAGGGTTGCAGCAGTCCCGTATTCTATTTCAGCTCCAAGAGGCAGGCCTCAGGCAATGCAAAGTTTTCCCTCACGAAATCTCCATACGGCAGGTGTACCGGCAAGAGGATTGCCTGCTCACCAGGGACACCCCTTACATACACGCCAACAAGTGGCTCCTACGAGCTTTAATGTAGGAACAACTGCGCGAAGCGATCAAAGCCGTCAGGTTCCAGGAGATGGTAGAAGGCGTTAATCATTCATTATAAGGAGATTTCTAATGGACCCAATCCAAAGAGTTGAGGCTGGCGATGCTCAAGTCGGCGGCAGCGATGCCGGTACCGGCAAGCAAGTGGAGCAGCAAGCGGCAAGACCTCTACCTAGCCATATTCGGCCGGGTAGTCAGTTGCAACGGCTTGTAAGGTATAACAGGCAGCCCTGCATGGTGCAAGCGCAGCATAGAGCAGAAGCAGAAGATGTGGGTCGGGCGCCTATTGAGATGGTTCCAGGGCCGTACACTGCATCGCAAGGAAGATTGAGCGCAAAAGAAGCTGGTCAGCGTAGAATGCCGACGACTCATATAGGTCAACCCATCCCTGATAGATCACAGAAGGTGTCTAGAATTGGTGCTAGCAGCGGTGCGCGAATTTCTAGTGTTATAATGGAATCCGTAGCAGAAAACGTCAAAAAGTGAGAAGAATATGAATCCAGTGAATAATAATAATCAACAGATGCAGAGATTGCCGCTAAATGCCGGAATTGCTGCAAGAGGGATGCCTCTTTTGCATTTACAGCAGCCACCTAGACCGAATCTACAGGGACGTAGGGTCTTCGTGCAAATTCCACCCCCTGTCGATATGAGGCAAATACCCGGCACGAACTTTATGGTTTACCTTCGCTGAAATCGTTGTTTTTTGTTGGGGGGGCACCCCCAACAAACAGTTAAAAATTTCTGATGGAGTGGTCTTTTTTATAGTGGCGTTCAATGCCATTAGCGACTTCTTCTGGATCATCGGTAATAGTGAATAGTTTTAAATCTTCACTGTTAATGCATTTCATACCTAGCATGACGCCTTTTAACCAGTCGTGCAGTCCCTCCCAATAAGTCGTCCCCATTAAGTAAATAGGAAATGGATGGATTTTTTTGGTTTGGATGAGAGTCAGTACTTCAAATAATTCATCCAAAGTTCCAAAGCCGCCAGGAAAAAAAACGCAGGCTTGTGCGTAACGGATAAACATGACTTTCCGTACAAAAAAGTAACGGAACTTGAGGCGGTATTTTGGGCTGACAAAAGGATTTGTTTCTAGCTCATGTGGCACATCGATCCCCACCCCTACGGAAACACCACCCGATGCCTGGGCGCCTTTATTGGCCGCTTCCATAATGCCCGGTCCGCCTCCTGTGATGACGGCAAAGCCTCTTTGAACGATTTTTTCAGAGAGATCGATTGCCAAGTTGTAGTAGGGGCTCGCAGGGGGGATGCGGGCAGAACCGAAAATGGATACCGAAGGGCCCACCTGTGTTAAAGTTTCAAATCCATCTACAAATTCAGATATGATTTTAAAAACACGCCAGGAGTCGGTTTTATATAATTTTTCTTCAAATTCTCTTTGATTTTCCATTTCGCTCGCGTTGCTACGTTATCTTATCTGTTGCTGAAGTCTAGCTTTTGAAGCGCTTCCTCGTGTTTAATATTTTAGTCCAAAGCCGATTAACGAAAGAAAGAGACCTGTTCCTAGATGTAAAAAATTGTTGGCTTGATTGTTTGCAATCATTTCAAAGAGCATATCTTGGTTAACATATAATCCGTACAAGCCTAGAAATCCGTAGGTTATACCGCCGATAATGAAAAACATTTTTGAGGAAAAGCCGCTTGAAAGACCGCATAGGAGGGCTGTAACGCCTGAGATAATATGAAGCATATTTTGTTCGAAATTGACCTTGAATAGAGTTAATAATTTTCCATCTGGTGTAAATTCCGGGATGAAGCCCAGGACGCCAAAGCCGATAAAAATAATACCGACTACAATTGCAAGAATTCTAAGCATGGATTTTCCTTGTTCATTTTACCAAGTAAATAAATGATTGTTAATAACTTGTCAATTATTTCTCTAATAGAAGCGCCGACGTTGCCTTTAGCCTGGTAACCCCCTGTCTTTGTAAAGGGGTGCCAAATAATTTCTCTGGAGTTTTTTCAAGATTTTTAAGATCTGTCAATGTGAGGTAGGCTCCCATGCCTTGATCTTCTCTAAGCTCTTTGAAGTCAGAGGGTTGCTTTCTGAAATTATGCGGACATGAATCCTGGCAAATATCGCATCCAAAAAGATAGCCGGGATTTTTATTTTGAATTTCCGGAGGAATTTCTTTCTTTGACTCAATCAAATGATAAGACAAGCATTTGGCTGCATCGAGTTTATAGGGTTCTATCAGAGCCCCGGTAGGGCAGGCATCCATGCAGCGGGTACACGAGCCGCAGCGCGGCAGCCGCATCGCTAAAGTCCTACCTTCAATATTCAATGTGGTTAAAATTCCGGAGAGTAGGGTAAAAGTGCCGAATTTACGGTGGATTAACAGAGTGTTTTTGCCAAACCATCCCAGGCCCGCTTTAACTGCGAGCGCCTTTTCCATGATGGGAGTCGTATCGCTGAAGGCTTTCGCTATTTGTGTTTGTCCCGAGCGTTCTTCAAGCCAGCGAATAAATTTCTTGAGGCGTGAATGGTGGACGTTCTGGTATTTTTTCCCTCTGGCATAGGCGGCGATCAGTCCGGCCTCTTTTACAAGTGGCTTGGGGTCTTGTTTATAATAGGAAACGAATATAATGGCTGTTTGGGCGCCCGGAAATAGTTTTTCCGGAGTAGTGCGCAGGGTGTTTTCCATGTAGGCAAGGTCAGCATGATGGTTGTTTTTCAGCCATTCTAAATACGATTTGATGTCCTCTTCGGGGATAGAGGGGTCGGTAATACCGACATCATCAAATCCTAATTCAAAAGCTTTTTGCTTAAGTTCTTCAAGCCGGACGGAAGATACGGGAGATGATATTTTCAACACGCTGCTGTCTTTTTTTGCGGACGTCGCCTTGGGAACCATTGGAAACCTCATGAAGGTTTTCGATCGCGATAAAGGCGTTGGGGTCTTCGTGATAGATAAGCTCTTTCAGCTCTGCAAGCTGCAGACGTTCTGCGATCACATAGATAATTTCTTTTGCATCGCCGGAGTAGCCGCCTCTCCCATACATGATTGTGAGTCCAAGACCGAGCTGTTCGATAATGGCTGCAGATATTTCTTTCGATTTTTTGGAAATGATAAGAACCGATTTGGTTTCTTCCATTCCGACAATGACGGCATCCATGACTTTGGTGGCGACCATAAAGGTGATTAGCGATAGAAGAGGGGGGTGCCAATCTTGGAAAACCAGTCCGGCTGCGCCGAAAATGAAAATATTACAGAAAAGTACCACTTGGCCGACGGTAATGCCTGTGGCTCGGTTAATGATGATCCCTAAAATTTCGGTGCCGTCGATACAGCCTCCATAGCGGATAATCATTCCAATGCCAATACCGAGAACGGCGCCGCCAATCACGACGACTTCTAAGCTTTCCCCTGAAAATTGCCAGTGCATCCAGTTTTGGATCACTAATAGTGAAGTGACAAATGTGGCAATTGCAACGAACATGTGGATTAGGAATGCCTTGCCAATATAGCGATAAGCCATATAGAGAAATGGAATGGTGAATATAATCAGAAAAAGCGGGAGATAATTTTTTCCGAAAATATAGGCAAAAATCATCGAGATTCCCACAATGCCGCCGTCGATCAGCTGCATGGGGATGAGAAACACTTCGACTGCAAAAGCGGCTAAGAAGGCTCCTAAGCAGATGCCTGCATAATTTAAGATCTGAGTTGTAATGTTTTTTGTGGAATATGTTGGTGCTATCATGAGCATATAATACCTGATATGAGAAAATATTTCAATAAAAAAATACCCCTCTGTTCATGTTTCGACAGGAAGTTGTGTGCAAATCGTGTAGGGGAGGGGTTTAAAAGATATCCGCAGAGGTGTTTTGATGGAAATTGTGGGTTTTTGCGATTTTTTTTATTTTTTTTAGGAAAACGCTTGTTGGAAAATCGGCAAATCTATAAAGTAATGCTTCGTTTTAAGGGCGTGTAGCTCAGTTGGTAGAGCGCCTGTCTTACACACAGGTGGTCATAGGTTCGAGTCCTTTCGCGCCCAAAATAATAAAGACTCCATGCGGGAGTAGTTCAATTGGTTAGAGCACCGCCCTGTCACGGCGGAAGTTGCGAGTTCGAGCCTCGTCTCCCGCGTCTTTTTTACTTTATAATTGTTCACTTTTTCTCAAATATATTTCACAATCATAGACTAGCCAATCAATACCATAAGCTTTACCCATTTGCGTTAAAGCCAAGGCGTTTTTCTCATTGACGATTCCCTCGGAAGTATGTTTTTCTAAGCATTTGATGAATAATTCTCCTAATGGCCCAGCTGGCACCTGCAGTTTACCCTCATGTAGAAGTTCTTTAATGTTCTTGCTTTGCTTTTCTAAAAGCTCCAGAGGGATGTTGTGATACTTTGTGCCGCCCTTGATTTCAATTTGCGCTACATTAAGGGAGGCGCAAAGCTGTTCCCAGGCTTTGTCAATTTCCGATGGTGTTGAATTTCTTTCCAGTTTTTTGAATATACCTGTAAAGCCCTTTCCTACTTTTTCGATAAGTGGGCAGGTTTCTGCCTTTTTCATTGCGCGGTACACACTTTGCGCCTGTACCTCAGGGTGAGTGTTGCCGCATAATTTTTTTTGAATAACGCGTATTTTTTTAGCTAGCTCGGTATCAGTTTTCTCTAAAGTATTAATGAATTGAGTAAGTTCTGGATAGTGTTTTTCCAGGATTTGTTTATTTACTTTCTCGAAATTGCTTTTTATAGACATAAATACCGCCTTAATAACAACTATTTTATATTATAACATATAAATTTAATTACGTGTTTGTGTAAGTTGATTGATTAAGTTTTGGTGACTTATATTGGTTGCCATGATGAGGTCAGGAGTTATTTGGGGCTTTAAAGGGAAGTAGACAACCGCTTAACAGCATTTTTTTGTCAAGGCTTCAAGGAAATAACTGTATTCTGAACAGTGGAGAGTAGAGATGCTTAACTAGAAGGAGATTTGGCTGCGTTCGTCAGTCACTTATTTGGAGACCTCCCTGTATTACGCAACTTATTCAAGTTACGTAGTTTCGGAGCCGGCTTCGCCTGGATCCGATTCAGGGCGATTCCTTGCCCTATTTCCAAATTTTAACCGTTTAGACGGACTTATGTAGTTTGGAAGATCTTTTCGAAATCACTCTTGCGTGAAGAAAGATGGTTGTGATCTGTTAATTCGTCGACGTGAATAGGAGCTGCAGTCACGAAGCCTTTTCTAAGCCAGGTGATATCTGAGTCTTCATGCTCTTCAAATTGAGCAAGCTTAGCGCCGAGCCAATAATATGAATGTTTTTCCGCAGGATGAGAGCGTTCCGAAGGGTCTTCCCTCCAGTACTCTTTCCCTTGTCTGGTCATTTTATACCCTTTGATGCCGGCGTGGTCTTTGCTGGGAAAATTGACATTGAGTAAAGTTCCTTTAGGAAGGGGGTGCTTTAGAACATGCTCGACGATTCCGGGAATATGGGGTTGGGCAGTGATGAAATCAGGCTCATAAAAGTCATGGCAGGAAAAGGCTACCGAAGGAATGCCGTAAAGACAGGCTTCCATTGCGCCTGCTACCGTGCCGCTGTAAAGCAAATTACGGCCGGCATTTGAGCCGCGGTTGATGCCGGATAGTACTAAATCGGGAGGCGTTTCCATGATAACGCTAAGACCCATTTTTACGCAGTCTGCCGGTGTACCGGATACACTATAAATGGAGTAGTGGTTGCCCCAGTTTAGTTTTTGAATCATCAAAGGACTTCTTAGAGTGATCGATAGCCCAGTTGCCGATTGATCTATGGCCGGAGCAATAACTGTGATTTGTGCAAGGTCTTTTAGTGCCTCGTAAAGATGCCGGATCCCCGGAGCATGGACGCCATCATCATTGGTAATCAGAACATTGGGTTTTCGATTCATGAAAAATATTATACTTCTTTAGGGTATTTAGTTTCAATGAGGAGTGCATCTAGATTTAAGAGCAAATGACAGATCCGGGAGATTTAGGTCAAAAAACCAAAAACAAGATATTTCTTGATACTTCTTGCTAAAGAGAAGAGCGCGCCAAGGATTGCTAAAAAAATAATTTAAATTCATAAGAAAGTGCATTCTACGTCAACAGGTAAATAACACTATGAATCCACTTCTCTCTTTACCCAATCCAAAACTTCAATTCTACAAAGAACTCCAAAAAATAGCGCAGGAAATTACAAGCGACATTGTGCTCCTTTTGATACAAGGTGACCTTAATGAAAAGCCACTGCTTTCAAAAAATCAAATTTCTCTTTTTGATCCGGACACAACTCTTTTAGTCAAAAAAGTGCATGAAATGGCCTTGGCGCAATTACAGCAGTTGCTTCCTGTGGAAATCCTTGAGAAGACATCGGAAGGAGATTTTTTGTTCATACCCCAAAGTCATCTCAAACGCTTTCAAGGGAATGCGCAGAATTTAAAATCTATATCGGATGTCGAATGGGGAAAATTTTCCCAAACTAAAAAAACATTGAAACCGATTTTGGAATTTGTCTCTCATTTTAATGAGCAGTTTTATGAGTTGGGCGCATTGCGTGAAGATGCCCTGGAGCTGATAGAACAGCTTAAAAGAGGGTCTTGGGAATATGATAAACGGGTTCCTAAGGTTCCTAAAGCCTCTGAAGTTTCGGCAGCTCGTAATGGTTTTTATCAGATGTTCCGCTGCAACGATCCCTTAATTAAAGAGGTCTCGTTGATCTATTTAACAGAACTGATGGAATGGGATCCGCTGCATATGGAAACAGCATTCCACCTTATCGATTTGCAAAGTGCGCTTTTAGAGGAAATAAAGGCGCAAAGAGCTCAAGATTTAAATACAAACCTGCAAAGACGTTTGATCAAAGCCTACGCCATCTCTGTTGAGTGCGTGCTGCTACATGCCGGCGCAGGGCATCTCAATGCAATGACAGATCAAACAAAGCAAGATAATTGGGCAGGAGCTGAAGAACTAGCAGCCTTGAATGTTTCCAATGATCCGGAAATTAAGTTTTGGTCGTGCTATGCTATCCAAGGCATTCAGCACATTCGATCTGACAAAAGTACATTGATGAATGTTTTGGGTCGGCTAGCTTTGATTGCCCGGGCGGGGATTCAAATTGCTGCCTCCATCAATAAGCCTGAAGAGGCAGCCTCCTCTCTAACAGGCGCTTTTAATGATTTAAAAGAAGCCTTTACGCACATCGAATGGCATGCCAATTGGTTTGAAGAACTCTTGCTTCTTAAAAAATTGTGCCGTTTTTCCATTTTGAATCCGATCATGTTCCGGAAACTATCCCCCTTGATTAAGGATAAGAAGAGTTATCAATCCTCTAAAAGGCTGCTTTATGGAGTAGTCTCCATCCTGGAGTATACAATTCTTAATTCTCCATCTAAAGAAATCAGAGAGGAAGGGCTGAAATTGCTGCTTCAATATTTGTCGATAGATCATACCAATATTCAGAGGCGGATTTTAAATGCTTTTGATAAAATCATTAATTCTGAAGATCCGTATCTTAAACAGACGGGCCACGTTATTAAAAAATTGCTGGCAGCTGCAGGAAAGATTCCTACAAACTACGGCGACAAGCGCATCAAAGTAAGTAAAAAGTATATTTATGAAAATGTCCTAAAGTTTTTATTGCTGAAATTGGGGGGGATTAAAGGCGGATATGACATGAGCGGTCAATCGCTGGTGACCATCTTGTGCCATTCAGAGGATGCGAATGTGGTTTTCCCTCTGTTAAAATGCTTGGCAGTGTTATCCCAGGATTTTCAAGAGCCTGATTTGTGGGGCAATACCCTTTACCATTTACTTGTCCGCTTAGGGAATGTTGCGTTGATTCGGTGTATGGATTCCGAAATGAGCATTAATATCAATGCTCAAGAGTATGAACGTCAATATACAGCGCTTCATGATGCAGTCATGACGGAATCGAAGGAGGGGATTGCTGTTTTATTAGAATTGAAAGCTAACCCTAATCTTCCGGATAAGGAAGGAAATGCTCCTTTACATCTCGCGGTCCTTTTAGATAAAGATCTCGTGACTCTTCTAATCGATGGAGGGTCTAATCCCAACCTGATCAATCATTTAGGGAAAACCCCGCTGAATCTGGCAATAGAAGCGGGAAATGGCGAAATGATCCTTTATCTTATTTCGAAAGGTGCAAAAATCGCAGAAGATGCCCAGAGCATTACTCCGTTGATGTTAGCGGCCAAGTTAAGAAATAGGAACAGTCTTGAGGTGTTAATTAAAGAAAAGGAAAAATTAAACAGACAGGAGGCATTGGAGATCGCCCGTTTTATCTCAGGAATTAATAAATCGGATCCCTTTACCCTGTTCCATGAAAAGCATATTCAGGAGAATGTAGAGTATAACAAAGTTTTTGCCTTATTGGGGAAGGGGAAGCGTTTCGAGCGCTTTGGCAATACGAAGCTGATGGCTTTAGCTAAGGGGGGTGATATTCAGTTGCTGCAGGAGGAAATTAGAAATGGCTCAAATTTTAATGAAGCCAATTGCTTCGGCCAAACAGCTCTCCATTTGGCAGTTTTGAGCAAGAATAAATGGGGTGTCGAGACTTTGGCGGGGGCTGGGGTAAAATTAGAAGCGCGTGATGTTAACGGCTTTACCCCCTTGCATTTGGCAGCTTACGTTGGAGATATAAATATAGTGAATATTTTGTTGAAGTACGGGGCGGATTATAAATCTAAAAATGACTTCGGAGAAACTCCCTTCATAGTTTGCTGCGGCGTGCTTCCGTTGCGACACCCCAAATCCACAGATATCCTTCAGCCCCCCAGCCCGGTTAAAACCAAGTCCAAAGGACTTGAGATCATGCAAAAACTTATTTCTGCCGGCACGGATGTAAGTGAAAGGGATCCCTTAGGCAACAACGGACTGCACCGCGCTTGTTTTACCGGTTTGAAAAGTGTTATTTATTGGTTGATTCAACACTACCCGCATCTGATGTGGGCCAGGAATTTACAAGGGCAAATTCCAGTCGAGATTGCAATTTTAAATAAACGGAAATTAGACAGTGAGTGGCTGAAAAGCGGCCGTTTGGCTCATTTGCATAAGCAATTTGTGGAAATGACCAATAACCGCCTTTCTTTAGGAAAACTATTGGTCTCAGCCGGAGAATCTGAAGTTTTTCGCACCCTAGTCGCAAAAAAAAACCGCCTTGCCTATCACACGGACGCCCACCCGATGAAGGATAATCCTTTGCACTTGGCGGCAAAGCTTGGCAATTGCGATGTTTTGAGGATTTACACAGATCTAGGACTAGACATTAATCAATGCAATGCAGGCGGGAATAATCCCGGGCATTTGGCAGTTTACTACGATCAACCGCGATTTCTTAAAAAGTTCAAAGCTTCTGGGGGTAATCTCCTGGCTAAAAATCGGGATGGCAGAACCCCGCTGCATCTTTCTGCAACCAAACAGAATTTAGATGCAATTCATGCCATTGCAGTCGAAAGATTGTTGCTCGAAGTCGATAACCGTGGCGATACGCCCTTGCACATCGCTTGCCGTTACGGCATTTTAGCTGTTGTGGAGGCGTTATGGATTCCTCATGCGCAGATGAATGATGACGGCAATACTCCCATGCATGAGGCGGCGCTTCATGGACGGGAGCATATCGTAAGGTTTTTGATCCAAAAGAGCGAGGATGTGGAAGCAAGAAATTCATTTGGGCAAACTCCTATGATGTTAGCGGCTCAAGAAGGGCACGCTATGGTTGTCTCCTTATTGCTTAACATTGGGGCAAATGTCTGGGCCCAAGATGAAGAAGGAGAAACCGTGTTGCATAAAGCTGTTTTCAATCACCACTTAGAAGTGGTGCAGACTTTGCTGCAAGGGGAAAAACAATTGATTTGTCCTAAGAATGAGCGCTTGGTTGAAAGGGTGGATTTGAATAAAGATCTTCCTCTTCATGGACTTGGCAGGCGATCGCCTCCTATACCAGGAAAAGGATCTGTATCCATTTTACACCAATTGCTTGAGGCCGGTGCGGATCCGAAGGCGCCAAATGAGCGCGGTGAAACGTTTCTTCATATCATTTCATTCTACGGAAGAAATGAGCTTTTTCAGGCTTTGACAGAAAAACGGAAACATTTGGAGTTTGCAGGAATTGATTTACATAAAAATACTCCGCTGCACCATGCCGTTTTAGGAAAGCAGGCCGCTATGGTGGTATCCCTTTCTCTTTTAAAAGCAGGGATCGAAGAAAAAAATGATGAGGGGTTAACTCCTCTTATGCTGGCTGTCGCTCACGGGTTTTGGGAAGGGGCACGCATTTTAATTGAGTCTAAGGCAAATCCTTACCATCGGACAAGTGAGGGTAGAAATATTTTACATAGTTTGTTGAGCCGAAAAAAGCTTGCGCGTGAAGATTACGGTTTTTTAGTAGACTTGGTACAAACATATCCTGACTTGCTATTAGGAGTCGATATAAGAGGTAGAACGCCTTTTCATGAATTAGCAGAAAATGGACATGTGCAAGGGTTTTTTGTACTCCGTTTTCTTCCGGGGACCCCGAAAGCACGTCAGGAGTATTATTATGCAAAAGACGTGGAAGGCAATACTGCCTTTGATCTGGCAGAAGAAAATAATCATAAAAAACTGGCCCGCACGATCCGCACGTCCTATCCTGAGTCGCTTGGTGCCGACTATAAGGAAAGAAGAAAACCCTTCAAACGGTCGTTAGATGGAGGGAAGCGTTAGAAAATATAATCGTCTGCAATGTCTCGTTTATCGTGTGCATCCAGTACATGAAAACTGCGTACTTTTGCCATTTTCAACGGGGACAATTGACCGATCGGAATATAGACGACTTTTTTGCCGAAGCGCTTTGCAAAACTTTTCATTCGAGAAGGAGGGGGTTTCGACGCCACGTATACAATGATTGGTTTTACAGCGTAGTCAATAGCAGCCATAAGGAGGGCTTCTGCTTTGGTACGGCATTCGCTGTAATCGGGATCGCTCCAAATGTCATACATGCGGCACGGTGGGTAAGACATTAAAAATCCTCCGTACTCGCATTTGGTGATGCCGGGACCGACCACATTCCGCCCCATAGGCGTTGCGTAAAAAGACATATCAGATTCTTGCTCGTGTTCCCCCAACCATGTAGTGCGCCAAGGATATTTTTCCTTATGCGGTGTTTCATCTACAGGGGAGTCTTCATCAAAGACGACGACCACAGAACCGACGCCTCCCGGTGGTTTCCCATGCACTTTAACATACAGCTGCCTTTCTGCCCAATGGCGGATGGTTTCCCGGGTGTCGAGGCCATCTTCCATGCTGGTTGAAAACGGGACAGAGCGGGCTGCTTCCTCTGAAAATAGCAGCGTTCCTTTCTTTTTTAAAAATTCTCCGAAATTTTCGACTACTACATCTTCAGGCGGATAGGAACAGATGCTAAAAGGTCCCGGAGGTTGAAAGCGGAATGGGCCTTTGTCTTTATTGCGAGGCTGAAATCGAAATTGTTTTCTTCCGGGAGCTTTCAAGTGAAAGCGAATTAATTTACTCTGTCCCCAAACGTCTTCGATAGCTAAATCTAATTCCGGAAGGTTATCGATGTTTTTACGATAAGGGTAATCGGTTGCCAGTTTCCAGACCTCATAAGCATAATTGTGTTCGACACAAGCTTTTGCCGCCGTTAAAACCTGGAACAGGTCCGGCATTAATCGGTTGCTGATTAATGCGTAGTTTCGCGCAAATTTCATGATGTTGCGGAAATTGTATCCGGGAAACTCCACATTGCTCGAATGTTGATAAATGTCGGCCGCGCTTTTGAAAAGTTGGTAGATGAGTTTTTGCCTGTCGGGTGGAAAAGAGAGGTGGAGGGGATCGTGGTGATCCGCGTGGTCTTTACGTAATTCTTCATACGTGCTCGATATCCAGCCCCATTCGGCCATGATATCTCTTGTCGATTCTTCCGTTAAGGTGCAGAGTTGTACGGATTCCCGTTCGGCATGAGGAATTGAGGGAAAGGTGTTTCTTTCTGTCAGTTCTAATATTTTTTCCACATGCGCCATTCCACCGACAAATAGGATCCGGTCATATTTTAGGGAGAGCTCTTTTAGCTTTTTTGCCATGAAGAGTTCTCGTTGATTGTCAAGTTCAGTGCGCGATTTTTCTGCCAGCCCGATTTTTCTATAGATGTTGTAGTACTCCTCCAAACCGATGCGATGCAATGCATAGGGATCAGGGAGGTTTTCTCTCACTTCAGGGTAAAAATCGACGTCCAGATCGATGCAAAATGAAGGAATCCCTTTTTCTGCGGCAGATCTGAGTGCCTCAAAAGCTGCATCGCAAGGTTCTGAAAGATAATAGATCGGATGATGCTTCTTGTCGTATGCGACCACAACACTGATATCGGGCAGGCGATGGGCGGCTTTGACCAGTTCATCCTGCATCGTTTCTGCTAGTTCGACGCAGACGCAATCGGGTCTGATCTGTTCGAAAGCCAGGCGTACATGCGATGCAAATTCCATAGAGTAATGGAGGATCGGCACCGCAAAAATAGAACCTTTTTGAAGGGTAAAAATCGTTTTCACGCGGTGTACATTAAGGCGTCATCGCCAAGCGTCATCACGACGGCTTGTCTCAGCAGGTTTTCAGTATTTGTTCTTCCGTTTTTAAGGCTTTTGATCCTTTTGGCGGCGTATCTTGCGATGTTGATTCCATCCCTTACGGTATAGTTTTCATTGTGCATGTGGGCATTTTGCAGAAAAGACACTACATAGTTCATAATGTGCTCATCCACAAAAGGGAGGTTTTCTTTTAATATCCTTTTTTCTTCCTCGGCTTCTGGAAAATCGAGAAAGATTTGCGGCTGCAGCCTACTGTGGATATATTCCGGTATTTCATAGGTCGAGGCATCTTCATTCATGGTCACGCAAATGCGGAATTCCGGGTGCGCAGGTACTTTAAGTCCGGCCACAATCGATTCGATATAGCGTCTAGTATCGAGTAATGGAGCAAGGGAGGCCCATGATTTTTCACTCATGCGATTGGCTTCGTCAAGTATACACACGCCTCCTTTGATCATTGCCGTGACTAGTGTAGAGGCAACGTAGCGGATCCCTCCTGCCTTGTCGACCACCGGCGTGATTAATAAGTCTTCCGGACGGGTGTCCATGGTGCATTGGTAAATGTAAACATCTTTTCCTAATGACTTGGCAGCGGCATAAGCAAGCGTTGTTTTCCCGACGCCGGGTTTGCCGATGATTCGGGGATTTAAAGGAATGTCGTCTTTATCGATGACCAGCCAGGCGGCAAGCAATTGGTCCATCACATCCTGTTGACCGATCCATTTAAAGTGGAATTCGTCGGGGAAGCCCAATGCAATTTCGATCCCTTCAATATTTACGCGGCATTCATGTTCGCTTCTATTCATCGGTATTTCTCCTTTAAGGTCTTGTTTCAGCAGCCGGGCATTATCTGTAGTTTGTTTGTATGATGGCGTGGAGGCCGGCTCTCCGATCGCGGCACCTTTGCGGCTTTTTCCGATCCATACACTAAACCCGCTCTTGCGATGTTTTCACGGGCATGAGGATATAATACTTCGATCTCTTTAATCAAATCATTCACCTGTTTACGCATCGAGTTTTGGCCGACGGGACAGCGACACATGATGCGCGCAAAGCCCTGCAACTCTGCAAAACGGCGGATATCGGCCTCGGCTATGTAAGTCAAGGGCCTTATAATCGTTATTCCAAAATCATGCATCGGAAGCTTGGGGAGGTTGCCGCAAAACTCGCCCTTGTGCAGCAGGTTCATCAGGATGGTTTGGGCGTTGTCGTCTTGGTGATGGCCAAACGCAACAATCGATGCGCCGGCTTCTTTAGCCCCTTCAAACAGAAGGCGCCTTCTTTCCCTCGAACAACTATAGCACTCAAGCGTCTCCAATTTTTGCGTGGAGGATTTGATGATGAGGGGGACTTCTAGGCGATCGCAAATCCCCCTTAGGTAGTCGGCGTTTACCCCTGCTCCACAAGAGAATTCGCCGTTGACGTGGATGGCGCTTAATCCGAAGTCGGGAAATCCTCTTCCTGAAATGGCTTTAAGCATATAGAGCAGCGTCAAGCTGTCTTTGCCGCCGCTCAAGGCAATCGCTATTTTCCCTTCGGCCATAGAGTAGTCATAGAGGGCCTTGCGGATAGCACTTTCAAGTTTTCTGCCCAATGTTGTCCAGGGCGGTGATATTTGTGGTATTTGCATATTAATTCCGAAATAATTTATCCTCTAAATCCTACAAAGTCAATGATTAAGAGGACTTATGACCAAACCTGGCAGAAATGACCCGTGTCCATGCGGTTCCGGTAAGAAATATAAGCAGTGCTGTTGGAATAAGCGCCTTCCTCTTGGAAAAAGGCCATTTAAAGCGACTGTTTTAAGTTCCGGAGTCAAAAAACAAATGCCTGATCTGATGGAGCGCGCTTTCGGGGATGCGATCAAGCAAGGGGAGACCGAAGGGCTGGAAAAATTACTTAAGGAAGCGCTTCCAAATCCCGAAGCAAGAGCAAAATTCGATCTCACGAAGATGCACCAGAATTATCTCGAGGAAAGTAAAAAACACAAAAATGAAGAGGAATCGCCTTAATTTGATTTTTTTGTAAATTCTCACTTGAGTTGAAATCAAGAAGTCTGATATAACTTCCGTTTTCAATGCTGGCATAGCTCAATTGGTAGAGCACCCGATTTGTAATCGGACGGTTGTGGGTTCAATTCCTACTGCCAGCACCATTTTCCCTATCTGGGGGTGTCGCATAGTGGCCAATTGCAGGAGACTGTAAATCTCCCAACTTCGGTTTACGTTGGTTCAAATCCAACCGCCCCCATCTTCTTCGACACATCCCCTAGTCAGCCAATGTAATAAATAGCTTGCAAGTCTGTATATAGCACTTCCACTTGAAACTTTGACAAAATTCAATTTTCAGTTACATTATTCGAGTGCAAAAACTTTCCGAAAATCAAAAGATAGAGTTAGAGGTGCAGTTGAAGCGATCGCAAAAAATTGACGATCGTAATAGGCTATGCGTCATTTTAGGATATGACGATGGTTCTTCAATTGACGAGCTTGCCTCAATTCTTCGGATCAGTCGAGTTACAGTTTACAGTTATTTGAATGGTTTTCATTTAAATGGAAAAACTGAAAACCTCCCAAGAGGTGGTCGAAAGCCAAATTTAGATAATGAACAATCACAAGCCCTTGAAAAACATCTATCGGAAGTTACTTACCTTAAGGTTAAGGAAATCTGTGCCTATGTAAAAACTACTTTTGGAGTATCCTTCTCAAGGAGTGGAATGACAGCATGGCTCCACGAAAACCGCTTTGTTTTTAAATGCCCCAAAAAGATTCCTGGGAAGCTTAATCCCGAAAAACAAAAAGAATTTGTCGAGGCATACGAGGTATTAAAAGCTCGTTTACGTTCAGATGAAGAAATCTATTTCATTGACGCGGTACATCCCGAACATCAATCTCAGGCGGCTCGTGGCTGGATTCAGAAAGGTGAGGAAAAGACTTTACAGTCAACAGGTAAACAATTACGTCTTCACATAGCAGGAGCGCTGTGCCTTAATGGGATGAAGGTTATCACTCGTGAATATGACTCCGTAGATGCAGACGCAATGATTGATTTTTTTAAGGCACTGGAAGACTCTACTAATGCATCTAAAATTTATGTGATCTTGGACAATGCTAGATCAAATAAGAACAATAAAATTGATGAATATCTAATAAATTCACGCATTATTCCTCAATATTTACCTCCTTATAGTCCAAACCTGAATCCAATCGAACGACTTTGGAAAATAATGAGAGAAACGAAGCTATACAATCGGTATTACGAATCTTCAGTTGAATTTTTTCATGAGATAAGAGGGTTCTTTAGTGATATTGTTCCAAAGAAAGCTCGGACGTGGACCTCTCGCCTTAATGACAATTTTCAAACGATTAAATTAAATCCGATTCAGCCTGCTTTTCGTTAAAGTTTCAAATGGAAGTGCTATATACCGGCTCCAATTCAAACTTATCCATTTGCTTGATCTTTTTGTGCCTGATCTTTGCGTTCGATCTCATCTACTTTTAAAGTAGATTTCAATCCCAACGTATTGTCAAACGCAAAAAATAATAACTTTGAACTGGAACCGGTACATAACGGCTTTCCTATAAATTTGCCTCAGAACTTAATGACAGATGAAAACAATAGCAATAATGCGAGGAGGGCCGGGAGCGCTTGAAATAAGAAGATTTTGACGTTGTTTAAACGATACCACCCATATGTGCCGACTACAATGATAAAGAATAGACAATAGGCACGGATTGCAAAAGAACTTGCAGGTTCAGTAAGAAAGAAGGAAAGTATAAGACCTATGGCAAGCATTCCGTTGTACACCCCTTGATTGGCGGCAAGGTTTGCTGATGATTTAGCTCTTTCAGGTGTCATTCCGAATACTTTCATGCCGTAGGGCGTTGTCCAGAGGAATGTCTCTAAGATAAAGAAATACCCGTGCAAAAGACAGGTGATCGCCGTAAATAAATAAGCTGCAGTCTCCATAAAATAATCGATAGCAAGTTCATGGTTTTTATACAAGCTCTTCGTTTGACAATTGCTAAAAATTTTAATATACGTAAGAAATAGAAAATACAGAGGGGAGATCATGATTAACGCTCTTTCAAAAGGTCAGGAAAAAAAACAGGAATTCAAAGGGGAATTTATGCACAAGGCTATTGAGCTAAGTCGACGAGCTTCCCTTGTTGAGAAAAGCGGCGGAGTGTTTGGAGCGGTGGTGGTCAAAAATGGCAAAATTATCGGCGAAGGGTACAACCAAGTGATAAAAAACAATGATCCGACATGGCATGCGGAAATGCAAGCCATTCGAGAAGCTTGCAAGAAAGTTGCCTCACCACATTTAGAAGGCTGCATTCTTTATACAAGCGCTGAGTGCTGTCCGATGTGTTTGTCTGCTGCCTATTGGGCACACATCGACCATATTTTTTATGCTGCCCGAGTGGAAGATTCTTTAAAATACGGCGATTTTCAAGACATTGATATCTTGGATGAATTAAGGAAAGATCCTAAGGATCGTAAAATTAAATTTACTGAAATGATGCGCCCTGAAGCCGTGGAGGTTTGGAAGGAATTTGCCAAAATGCCTGACCGCGCACGCTATTGATATCATGTATGGCTGATACAACCACATTGCTTACAAGGGTGCATGTCCAGAAGTGCATGCAAGGTTTTGTGGAGTGGCAAACAAAATATCATGCCGCTATTGCGGGCTTTAAAGGCTTTATCAGCCTCGAAATTGTTAATGAAACAGATGCCTATTGGGCCATTGTCCAAAGATTTTCTACGCCGGAAGCTTGCGAACTTTGGCGTCAATCGACGATCTATTTACAATTAACTAAAGAATTAAAAGCCCTTTTGGGAGAAGATGCCCTTACAGAAAGGGGGGAGGAACCGGCAAACGCCCAGAGCGGTCTGACCGAAGTTTTTGTCACCGAAGTCCATTCCGGGATGGAGGAGGCATATCGGAAATGGTTAGCAAAAGTTCACTGCCTAGAAGCCTCTTTTCCAGGATTTAAAGGGATGTATGTTCAAAATTGCGGTAAGAACTGGATCACTCTTTTGCAGTTTGATAGTCCTGAACACTTGGATGGGTGGCTCTCTTCGTCTGAACGCAAGGGGGTACTGCAAGAAGCCAAAACGATGATCGCCTCTCTTGAAAATCATCGCGTCTTTTCCCCTTATGCCGGATGGTTTGCTCATGAAAAGAAGATGCCTTCAATTTGGAAGCAAGCCATGATTGTGCTTTTAGTGCTGTATCCTATCGTGATGATAGAAATGAAATTTCTCCCGCTGTTTATAGGCAATTGGAATGTTTCATTGGCAACTTTTTTTGGAAATGCCATCAGTGTGGCTTTAATTACTTGGCCGATGATGCCCTTGGCCTTAAAAGGGTTGGGATGGTGGATAGCCTCAAGCTCTAAAAAAATAAATTTAATTGGTTATTGTTCACTGCTTGGACTTTACCTTATTGAAGTGGTTATATTTTGGAATTTCTAAAAAACCCTTATAATTTGGGCGTTGTTGCATTGATACCGGTTCCACTTCAAACTTATCCATTTGCCTTGATAGCAAGAAAACGTAAAGGAACTGCGGCTTAAAATGGGCGCAGCATTCCTTGTATGTTGTGTTTTAGGGGAACGCATGGATTTCAAAGAGACTTTGTCTTACTCTCGTTGCGCTCAATGATTTTTTGTAAATTCGAAGCGCTTCTTTTTGAGTGCTTTCGTACCACGACCATACGAGCTCGCTTCCGTATAGAAGCGAGCTCGTAATAAATATTATTATTCAGTTTCGTTAGGAACCGGCGCCTTTATTCATGGTCTCTAAAATCTGATCTACTGAAAAACTTGCAGCTTTTTGTCGCGGAGGAAATTCTTTGAAAGACTTAAGGAAATCCGCTACGAATGCTTGAGCAGGGATGAGAAGGAATGCGCGGTCTATCATCCAATCATAATAAGTATTGGAAGTGATATCTGCTCTTTCATAAGGGTCCATTCTTAAATTGAATATTTTAGGCATGCGCAATTTGGTAAATGGTTCTGCCCATACTTGCAAGGTCCCGGGGACTCTTTGTTCGGCAAATACAAACTTCCAGTTGTCATAACGCAGGGATGTTAAATCGCCATCATCAGAGAAATAGAAAAATTCTTTACGAGGCCCCGCTGTTTCTTGCCCAGTTAAATAAGGTGCGAAATTGTATCCATCCAAATGTACCTTGTAAGTTGTATTTGTCGTTTTAAACCCTTTTAGTAATTTCTCTTTTAGATCGGAAAGGCCTGCTATATTTGCCAGTGTAGGCATCCAGTCTAGGTGAGACATAATCTCGTTAGAAATCGTGCCCGGCCTAATTTTACCAGGCCACTTAACCATAGCGGGTACGCGGTAAGCTCCTTCCCAGTTTGTGTTTTTTTCGCTTCGGAAAGGGGTCATTCCTGAATCGGGCCATGTATTCAGATGAGGCCCGTTGTCGGTGCTGTATAGTACAAGCGCATTATCAGCAATACCTAGATCATTTAATGTCTTAAGAATAGAGCCAACATTATTGTCATGGTCTATCATTGCATCGGCGTATTCGCCGATCCATCGACCTGCTTGCCCTTTGCTTTCCGGCTTGACGTGAGTTCTGAAATGCATGTGCGTAAAGTTCACCCATAAAAAAATAGGTTTTTCCCCTTTGACATTTGTTTTTAAAAATTCGATGGATTTTGCGGCGATTTCGTCGTCAATCGTTTCCATTCTTTTTCTAGTCAAGGGGCCTGTATCATTCACTGTTTGTGTGCCATCCGGATGTGCAAAGCTATGCAAAACACCTCTGGGTCCATATTTTTTTTTGAAATTAGGAAAATCTTTTTCGGAAGGGTAATCAGCCAGTTCCGGTTCTTCTTCGGCATTCAAATGATATAAATTTCCGAAAAACTCGTCGAATCCATGTGCTGTCGGTAAGTGCTCATCTTTATCCCCAAGATGATTTTTGCCGAATTGGCCTGTAACATAGCCTTGTGACTTCAGAATGTCGGCAATAGTAGGATCCTCGCTTCTCATGCCTAATTCAGCACCAGGAAGGCCAACTTTGCTTAAACCGGTTCTTGCAACGCTTTGTCCAGTGATAAATGCCGAACGTCCTGCAGTGCAGCTTTGTTCTGCGTAGTAATCGGTAAAAATAATGCCATCGTTTGCAATACTATCGATATTAGGGGTACGGTATCCCATGACGCCTTTAGAGTAAGCGCTGATATTACTTTGGCCAATATCGTCTCCCCAAATAATGATAATGTGTGGTCTCTTTGGTTCACTACTTTCTCTAGGGCTCTCGGATGGCCCTTGCGCAAAAGCGGCACATGTTGCGGTTAACATTAAACTACAGATAGATCTAAAGCGCATATTCCTCCTACACTTCGTTTTTCTTATACTAATTAATTTAATTTTTAAATACACATTTAATCGTTGTTTTTATACCGAAATGAATTCAAAAATCGGTTTTCGACTTGATTTTTTTCTGCCTGACTTTGCGCTCAATCTCATCAACTTCTCCAAGTTGATACCGATTTCCGCGCTTAGTGAAACGAGAAAACCTTTAAGTCAAAATTCCGATTTTTGAATTCATTTCGGTATAAATAGGCAGCTGACGACGCCAAATTGTGAATTGCGTTCTGTATAGTAAATAAAAAAGGATGTTTATATTCATGAGTATATTATTCAGTATTGATGGGATCATTCCTTTTCTGACATTGTTTATGCTCGAGCTTGTTCTTGGAATCGATAATGTTATTTTTATTTCCATTATTTCAGATAGATTGCCAAAGGATCAGCGAAAAAAAGCAAGGACTTTAGGGCTCTCGCTAGCAGTGATTACAAGACTTGCACTTTTACTTTCTATTTCCTGGGTAATCGCTTTAACAAGTCCTCTTTTTTCTGTTTGGGGCCATGCGATTTCCGGCAGGGATTCGATCCTTCTCTTAGGAGGCCTATTTCTTATAGCGAAAAGCACTCATGAAATTCATCATAATCTGGAAGGCGTGGAGGGAAGTAATCCTGTAAAAGGGCTTTCTTCATTCTCCGGGGTCATCTCTCAAATCATTTTATTAGATATCGTTTTTTCGTTAGATTCGGTAATTACTGCAGTCGGCATGGTGAACGAAATTGCTATTATGGCAGCTGCGCTCATTGCTTCTACTCTAGTGATGATCTTTGCTTCGACATCAATTGCAGCCTTTGTGGATCGGCATCCTACCTTGAAAATGTTGGCACTGAGCTTTTTGGTATTGATTGGGGTTATGCTGCTGGCCGAGGGGTTGGGCCAACATATTTCAAAGGGATATATTTATTTTGCAATGGGGTATTCCCTCATCGTAGAGGTCTTAAATATTCGTCTGCGCAAAAAATCAGAGCCTATTCATTTGAAAAAAAATCTGTAAATTTTCTGCGAGTCTCGTAATCTATTTTAAAATAATATGTTTTATTTTAGGGTGGAAATTTAATAGGAGAATTTCTATGAAGCGTTTGATTGCCTTTCTTAGTTTGTGTCTTTCTTTGACAATTGGCACCGCGTATTCCGAACCATTGCCGCCTTTTTATGAAGGGATAGGCAGCTACAAGAAAACGATCGACTCTTCTTCTGATGAGGCTCAAAAGTATTTCACTCAAGGAATCATATTTCTTTACGGGTATAACTATCCTGAGGCGGTACGTTCGTTTCATGCGGCAACTGAATGTGATCCTCACAGCGGCATTTGTTATTGGGGGGAAACCGTATCGATTGGAGAATGTATCGTCTCCCCGGGGGATGAATGGTCAAAGCGCGCTAATCACTGTATGGAAAAAGCCCACAAGTGTTTAGATCATGCGACTGATTACGAAAAGGAAATCATCAGCACACTCAAAGGATGCTATAGAGAACCGCAAATCCATTCGGAAATAGCTGAGAAAATTTTTGTTGAAAATATGAAAGCTCTTTACCGAAGATATCCCGATGATCCCGATATCACAGCAGTTTACGCTAACTCAGCCATGAAACATGTTGAAATGGACAAGGAAATGGTTGACGGCAAACCTACCGGGACAACAAAAGAGATTGTCGATGCATTGGAAGAGGGCATGAGAAGACATCCTTACCATCCGGGATTAAACCACTTTTATATCCATGCGATGGAAAATTGCAGAACACCGGAAAAAGCTCTGGGCGCAGCAGAAAGGTTGGATGGTCTGGTACCTTTATCAGGACATTTGCAGCACATGCCGGCGCATATTTATGCGCACTTTGGTAGATATCATGACGCTTCCGGGGCAAATCAAAGGGGAGTAGATGCCGACCTTCACTTATTTAAGCAAGGGGGAGTAAAAGATCCTGCCTTTGCCGGATTCTATTTGCATAATCATTATTACTTGTTTCACTCCTTATCCATGGAAGGCAGGTCAAAAGATGCGATAACGCAGGCCAGAGCCGTCCTGAAAAGGATCAATTCGGGTGATTTGCCATCTAACGAATATCTTCAGAATGTTTTTGTCAGTATTCCCTATCTACTGATGGGGCGTTTTGGAATGTGGGAGGCTATCGACAAGGAGCCCGCTCCTGATCAAAAGCTGGTATTTGCTACGGCTATGTGGGACTACGCTCAAGGTTTGTCACAGTTGCATAAAAACAACATTGCCGCAGCGGAAGTTAGCTTACAAAAGCTTTACCGTTATGGTCAGCAAAGCGTACAAGATCCTTCCTTCAACACTAATTTAGGCAAGATTTTGGAGATTGCGTATTTGGATCTGGAAGGGCAGCTGGCGTTTGTTAACGGAAATTTTAGTGAGCAGATAGAAAATCTTGAGTATGCCCTAACTTTGGAACAGTCGATGTATTTGGGAATGCTGCCCTGGTATATGCCGGTTCAGCAGGCGATCGGTGCTGCTTACTTGAAGGCGGGGATGCCGGAAAAGGCAGAACAAGCTTTTAAGGAAGACCTTAAGAAAAACCCTAATAATGGCTGGTCTCTTTATGGCTTGAAGAAAAGCTTGCAAGCACAAAATCGTTCGACCGTAACTGTTGATAAAGAGTTGCAGGCGCACTGGAAATATGCCGATATTTCCTTAGTGTCATCTAGGTTTTAAGCCTTTAGTATGACTCTATATTTATAGTATCTTAAATGTAGTTGCATATTTTATTTTACTGTTTTGCAATACTGCCTCTTTAAGCGGTATTAAAATAATTTATTTAGAAAGGCGCGTGAGGGTGACTTTGTGATATAAAAGCTTGCAAGCATGGAATTGCTCGCCTGAAACTATTGTTAAACAGCTTCAGGCGAGGTGGAATTTCTTTAATATCTTCTAGATTTTGCTGCAGGACGCGAGCCTCTGGAAGGTTGATGTCTGGGCTGGCGCGGCCGACCGCCCATACGTCCGTTAATCAAGGGTTCCGGTTTGATGGAAGGATCGGGTTCATAGCCGGCAATGGTCACCTTGGATAGTTCTTTTTTCAGCAAACGTTCAATGTCTTTTAAAAGTTTATGTTCATCAACGCAAACTAAGGAGACGGCTTCCCCTTCGCTACCGGCACGGCCAGTACGGCCGATGCGGTGCACATAATCTTCAGGGACATTGGGTAGATCAAAATTGACGACGTGGGGCAGTTGGTCGATATCGAGTCCGCGGGCGGCAATATCGGTGGCAACCAGTACGCGTATATCCCCACTTTTAAAATCGGCTAAAGCCTTTGTGCGGGCTCCCTGGCTTTTATTGCCGTGTATGGCCGCTGCATGGATGCCATCGTCAGTCAATTGTGCGGAAAGGCGGTTGGCACCATGTTTGGTGCGGGTAAATACAAGGACCTGCTTCCACTGGTTGCTATTGATCAAGAAGGAGAGCAGATCTCTTTTGCGCTTGCTATCAACAGGGTGGATGGTTTGCGCCACACTTAAAGCGGCACTATTGGTGCCTGCTACCTGAATGAGTTTCGGGTTTGTTAAAAATCCATTAGCTAATGCCTTGATTTCATTTGAGAACGTTGCGGAAAACAGCAAGTTTTGACGCTGTTTTGGCAGTAAATTGATAATACGGCGGATATCGGGAATAAAGCCCATATCGAGCATTCGGTCGGCTTCATCAAGGACGAGTATCTCCACTCTTGAGAGGTCTACCGCTTTTTGACCGTATAGGTCGAGTAAGCGGCCGGGGGTTGCCACTAAAATATCGACTCCGTGACGTAACTTCAACATTTGAGGATTGATGTTGACGCCGCCAAACACTACAGAGGATTTTAAAGGGAGATGTTTGCTGTAAGTTTTAACGCTTTCTTCAATCTGGGCGGCTAATTCCCTTGTCGGTGCCAGAATCAATGTGCGTACAGCGCGGGGTGTTCTAGGCTGAGACTTGCTCATTAAAAGTTGCAGAATTGGCAATGTGAAGCCAGCGGTTTTCCCTGTGCCGGTTTGTGCGCCGCCCATAATGTCTCCTCCTTCAAGAATTGCCGGGATAGCTTGTTCTTGAATCGGAGTGGGGACAGTGTAGCCTGTTTCAGCGACAGCGCGAAGGATCTCAGCCCTTAGGCCAAAGGTATTAAATGACATGGATGTATATTCCTCTTAAATCGGACTCCCAAAATGATGGAATGATCTAGACCGATGAAAATTTTGGTGAGCCACAGTTAAATCATGAGGAGTTAACATGAGGAAGTGATGCTGATCATTACGCATCAACGAAAGAAGAAGCTTAACATACAATTCAAATAAAAGTAAAGAATTGCTTACTATTAATAGACTTGGTATGCTCCTTTTAAAACTTTATATGACTATTGGTTTATTATCATTTCCCGAAATCGCTGACGGCGAGGACAAAAGCTCTCCTCTCAAAAACCGGATCCGTAATAACTATCGGCATGTGCGTAAATGGGCAAAACGCACACAGACCAACTGTTTCCGCATCTATGATCACGAAATTCGGGAGTATCCGCTAGCTATCGACTACTATGATGGACGTTTCTGCGTACATTATTTTGCTTATTCCCGTGAAGAAGAAGAACCGCGCAAGGATTTAGTAGAGGAGGCGGAAAATGCCCTGAGTTCCTTATTTAAAGCTTTGCCTCATCAGATCTATTGGCGCTCCCGGATCAAGCGGGAAAAGATGGAGCAGTATGAGAAAGCCGGAAGATCCAAAGAGTTTTTTGTGGTGCAAGAGTATGGCATTAAATTTTGGGTGAATCTCATGGATTACTTGGACACCGGTCTTTTTCTTGATCATCGGGAGACACGGAAAATGGTGTCAGCGCTTGCGAAGGGTAAGCGTCTGCTGAATCTCTTTTCGTATACCGGCTCTTTTAGCGTGCATGCTGCAGCAGCGGGCGCTTCATTTACCAAAACCGTAGATATGTCGAATACCTACTGCGAATGGGCTCAGGATAATTTCGAGCTGAATGGGCTGCCGCTTGCGCCTCACAAGATCGTGCGCGCCGATTGCCTAAAATTTTTAGATGAAGAGATTCGTACAGGAGCTGTCTATAACCTGATTGTGATTGATCCGCCCACTATCTCCCGCTCCAAGAAAATGGAGCAGATGTTTGACGTTCAAGAAGATTATATAATGCTAATCGAAAAATCGTTGAAGTTATTGGATGATGAGGGGATTATTTTTTTTAGCACAAATTCCCGGAAGTTTCGTTTTGACGAGGGCCTATTTGCAAACTGCAAGATTGAAGAGATTTCTCACAAGACCTTGCCTATCGATTTCCATGATAAAAAAATCCATCGCTGCTGGAAAATTTCAAAAAGGAGTGTATAAATGTCAATACCATCAAGCTGGCCTACAGATGTAAGAGGAGCCGAAACGACTCTTTGTATGAAGCTTTTCGATGAGAGCGATTTGGAGCGTTTCGCCGAAATAGCCGCAGTCGATCTTGAGGCTTACTACACGAAACGACCCGATCTTAAAAAATATCGGATCGCCAGTTTCTTGGCCGAAGAGGCTGGAGAGCATTATGTCACCAAAAAGGGCTTTCGCTGCATTTGCCTCTGGACTCTTTTTCAAAGGATTGATGGGGTTAAGGACTTTCATCCGATGCGCCATACCCGTATCGATTTTGGGGACGCCAAGTTCGGGCATTCTTCCTGGATAAAACATCCGGGCGATGCCGGTTTTATAGGCAGGGGAGTGAATTGTTTCGGCAGATCGTTAACGGTGCTTAAAGGAGAGACCATCGACGACACTCTTACCCGCTATTTGACGACTGATAAGTCTTTAGGTGCTCAAAGATTAAGGGAAAAAAGTATCGTGATGCTCTGGCCAAAATTGGGCAGGGTAGTCTGGAAGGCATAGCTCTTTCCCTTTTAAATGATTTTTGTTATCCATTCCTTTAATCATGAAGGGATGGATTTATGTATTTCCGTGGGTTCTTTATCTTTTGCGCTCTCTTTGCAGCAGCCGTTGTTTCCATCTATTCCTTTCAAGAAAAAAATAGTTATTTATTGTTAGACCCTGAAATGGCGCCGCCGGAAATTAATCGCTTGGTGATACGGGGCTATCACTTGCTGCAGGATACTAAAAAACTTCTTCCTGAGTATGCAGGAGATAAAATTAGCTGCACCAATTGCCATTTTTCCGCCGGAAACACCTGGGGTGGCGCGCGCAACGGCCTTTCATTAGTGGGGGTATCGAACATCTATCCAAGGCATTTGGAGTCGGGGGAGCTATTTACTCTCTCGCAGAGGATCAACGGTTGTTTTATGAGGAGTATGAATGGTAAGCCGCTCCCTCTAGATAGCGGAGAAATGCAGTCGATGGTTGCCTATTTGGAGTGGATCTCTTCCGGAGTTCCTAAAGCCGGGGAGTATCCATGGCTTGGAATTAAACCCTTGCAGACAAAGCATATCCCCAGTCCTGAGAATGGCGCAAAGATTTTCGAAGTCAAATGCGCCATTTGCCATGGGAAAAACGGGGAAGGTCAAGAGCGGCCCGATGATTTGAGTTATCCGCCGCTTTGGGGTCCCGAAGCATTTAATGACGGGGCAGGAATGAATAAGCTCGACACCCTGGCTTTTTTTGTGCATAAGAACATGCCCTATGATGAGCCGGCACTTTCCGAAGAGGATGCTTTAGATGTGGCATCATTTGTCGTCAGCCGGCCTAGACCTCGTTATCATCCTTAATCATACCGGGCGTTTACGGTGCAAAATAGCGTCCAGGATATGGCTGTAACGCAGGTAATCACCGATTTTTCTCCGGTTGTCTTAAGACGGTTGGGAATTTAATTTAATGAGATGCGCTAAAACCCAATGATTTGTAAAAGGAAATAGACTCATGGGTATCCATTTATCTAAGAGCTTCTAAAAGGGCTGCAACTTCTTTCGTTCGGGGATTCGCAGGGGAATTATAACCTAAAAGATAAAAACGGTTATCGATTTTATCATAAAGTTCAAAACATTTTCTTTTGTTTAAGACGTTATGGAATAGTAACTGTTCCAAAGCGCTCGGAGTCTGATAGAGGTACTGCACCTTAGCGGTCAAATTTTCTAGTTTCAGGATGGTTTCCCATTTGGGTAGAGGCTCTGATAAAAGATTCCGCATGTTATTTAAACAGTGGTCTAGAGGATTATTTAAAAAGAACTGGCGCATGGCGTCCAAGCGGTATTCCTCATGCTCTAGAGTTTTAACCGAATGGCTAAGGCCATAGTTGATGGTGAGCATATCTCCTGCCGCAATATCTTCTAAAGCAATAAAAAATACTCTTAAAGGAATTTCATCAACACCGTAAAGGTAGAAGGTTCCCATGTTAGGGAAGCCGTCATCGGCCATCGCGCCATAGTTACGGTAGCGTGCGCCGTCGATAGGGCCAAAACGATAGCTGGAGCCAGTTGTGGAAGACGTCCATTCCCCAAGATATTCCACTATCCCTGCGCCTTTAGGAATCGCTTCTAAAGCATGAAGCGTGTGTCTTCCCGGGCCTGTACCTTGTCGTATAAAAAGCTTAGGAGGGAGCTGTTGGTAGGAGCGATATAATGGGAGAATAAAATCCATGAGGATTTCTTCTTTTTTAGAGGGGTAGTCGGCATTTAAAACCTCATGGGGGCTAATTTTTATTTCATCGATCCATTCAGCGCCCGTCATGGCAAAAAAATGCTCAGGAGAGCCTGTAAAAATTTGATTTTGGACTTGATAAAGGAACATAAGCTGTAACATTATAAGGAAAAACCGAGATAAAAAATATGGCATTTCAGGAACGGCAAGGGCAAATCGTAGACATTATTCAGCGGCGCATTTTTCCGGGCATCGTAAAATTTCAGGACGGAAAAATTGTTTCAGTGCAGCAGAGCACAGAAGTAGATAGAAACTCCTACATATTACCGGGCTTTATCGATGCCCATGTGCATATTGAAAGCTCCATGCTTATTCCTTCGGAATTTGCGCGCATGGCCACTGTGCATGGCACTGTAGGAACCGTATCGGATCCGCATGAGATCGCCAATGTGTTAGGAATCGAAGGGATCCGTTATATGGTACGTAATGGGAAAAAAGTGCCTTTTCATTTTTGTTTTGGTGCCTCTTCTTGTGTTCCTGCCACGTCTTTTGAAACGGCAGGCGCCGAAATCACGGCTGCCGATATCGAAACGTTGTTTCTGGTCGATAAACTTAAGTATTTAAGCGAAATGATGAATTACCCGGGCGTCTTACATCAAGATCCGATGGTGATGGAAAAAATAGCCATTGCTAGAAGATTGGGCAAGCCTGTGGATGGCCACAGTCCTGAGCTCAGAGGGGAGGATGCGCAGCGTTATATAGATGCAGGAATTTCAACCGATCATGAGTGCATTACTTTGGAAGAAGCTCTTGATAAAGTCCAGCGCGGGATGAAAATATTGATACGGGAAGGGTCGGCGGCAAAGAATTATGCGGCCCTGCATCCCGTTTTAAAAAGCCATCCCTCGATGGTGATGTTTTGCAGCGATGATAAACATCCCGACGAATTATTGGCTGGACACATTAATCAACTGGTCGCGCGCAGTGTTAAATTGGGGTACGATCTTTTCGATGTTCTTCGAGCGGCAAGTTTAAATCCGATTCTTCATTATGGATTGGATGCCGGATTGCTGCGACCCGGCGATTCTGCCGATTTTATCATTGTCGATAATTTACAGGATTTTCGTGTTCAAGAGACCATCATTCAAGGCCAGGTGACTGCAAAACAAGGCAAGCCTTTGATCACCTCTGTCAAAGAAGAGATGCCTAATCAATTTTCTGTACTTCCAAAAGAACCGCAAGATTTTTCAGTAGAGGGTCGCGGCGCACAGATCCGTGTGATCCATCCGGATGACGGGCAATTGGTTACGCGGTCTGTCATTAGGCAGGCTATCAGTCACAATGGCCACTTTGTAGCTGACCCGGCGGAGGATTTGTTGAAGCTGACTGTGGTCAATCGCTATCGAAATGTCCGTCCGGCGGTGGCTTTTATTGAAAATTTTGGCCTGCAAAAAGGAGCCATTGCGTCTTGTGTCGAGCATGACTGTCACAACATCATCGCCGTAGGCTGCTCGGATGAAGAACTTGCTGCAGCAGTGAACGCCATCATTAAACATAAAGGAGGGATTGCGGCAACTTGCGGTGGGGATACCAGGGTGTTACCTCTTCCTGTGGCTGGGATCATGTCCTCTAAGGATGGCTATGAGGTAGCCAGGCTGTATAGTGAAATCGATGCCTTCGCAAAGCGGCTGGGCTCTTGCTTGCATGCTCCCTTTATGACGCTTTCTTTTATGGGTTTGCTTGTCATTCCGGCGTTGAAATTAAGCGATAAAGGGCTGTTTGATGGAAAAGCCTTTAACTTTACTTCGTTGGAACTGGTTTGAATGTGTGCAGGGCGAGTCCTGTTAAAGCCAGCAGGGCGAAGGCTGCTCCGGTATAAAAGGTGGCCGCAGCTCCATAATGGTCCCAAAGAAATCCGGCTAAAAGGCTGGAAGGAATCATCGCCAAGCCGGAAACCATATGAAAGATTCCGTAGGCCGTCCCCCTATAATGATCCCGTGTGGTATCGGTGACAAGAGCTGCTAGGATGCCTTGTGTCAGCCCTAAATGTACGCCCCATAAAGCAATGCCGATGCCTAGAACCCATCCCTTTTCTGCTTCGGCCAGCAATCCATCAGCAAGCGCCAGCAAAAAGATGCCCAGCAAAAGCACAGGTTTTCGTCCATAGCGGTCAGAAATGAGGCCGGCCGGATAGGCAGAAAAAACATAGGCAATATTCATTACAATGAGAACAAAAGGAACAAGAACTATAGGAATCCCTTCCACCTGCGCTTTTAAGATTAAAAAAGCCTCGCTAAAGCGCGCTAAGGAAAGGATCGCCCCGAAGATTACGAGAATCCAAAAGGATTTGTCGATAGAAAAAACAGCGCTTAAGTGAAATGTTTTAGAAATATGTTTTTTGCTATTAGGCTCTTTAACTCCAATGTATAGGGTCAGAACGGAAAGTGCTGCTGGAATTGTAGCAATCCAGAGCGTCATACGGATGTTCCCACTGAATAGCCATAAGAAGATAACTGCTAGCAGGGGGCCGATGATAGCGCCTAAAGTATCCAGCGATTGGCGGAGGCCAAAACTTGCCCCTCGAAGATTCTTCGGAGCCAGTTCGCCGATTAAAGCGTCCCTCGGGGCGTCGCGTATCCCTTTTCCTGCGCGATCTAAAAGTCTGGCAGTAAAAACGGTACTTAAGCTGTTAGCAAGCGGAAATAAAATTTTTGTCAGCGCTGATAAACTATAGCCTAATAAAGTGGGTAATTTTCGTTTTCCCAGATAGTCGCTGAAGGTGCCGGAAAAAATCTTTAAAATTTGAGCTAGGGCTTCCGCTATACCTTCGATCATGCCGACATAGGTCATCGAAAGACCTAAAACAGAAGTCATAAAAACTGGCAGCAGGCTATGAATCAGTTCAGAAGATGCATCCATGAAAAGACTGACTAATCCTAGGGCCCAGATGCTGCCCGGGATTTTTTTAAGCAGGGATAATGCGTGTTTTTTTGCCATGGCATCATCCTCGCCAGGAGAGGAATTTTGGTCTAGAAAAACGATATACTGAAATGAATTCAAAAAGCGGTTTTCGACTTGATCTTTTTCCGCCTGACTTTGCGCTCAATCTGATCAACTTCTCCAAGTTGATATCGATTTCCGCGCTTCGTCAAACGAAAATACCTCTAAGTTGAAATTCCGATTTTTCAATTCCTTTCGGTTCACACAGGTTTAGACGTAAAATAATTATTATGTTACATCGGTCATGACAAGAGGTGATGCGATGACGAAAGAATTGAATGGTGTTGATATAGAAGGCTTTAATGAAACTTGCTCCCTGTTAAGGAAAGAGGAGAAGCTAGGAAAAGCGGAGTTTAGGGTACAAAATGAATGGAAATCCGGAGGAAACAACCGGGTTGTTGTTGAAGGGTATTATGCGGCAGGGCAAGAGCAAAAACGCCCTAAAACCTTTACTTTTCAAGCAGATGAACCGCCCCCATTGTTGGGTAAAGATGCTGGGGCCAATCCCGTCGAATATCTATTAACGGCTCTTTCGAGCTGCATGACCACATCGATTGTCTATCATGCGGCCGCAAAAGACATTAAAATCCGCCGTTTGACATCAGAGTTTAAGGGGGAATTGGATCTCAGGGGGTTTTTGGGGCTTTCCGAAAAAGTGCCTAAAGGCTACAAGAAAATCTATGCCAATTTTAAAATAGACACCGATGCCCCTGTCGAAAAAATCAAAGAGTTTTATCAATTCTCTCCAGTTTATGACATGATCTCGAAATCCGTGCCAATCGAAGTTGACATTACGAAGATTTGAATCGGTTTTGTTTTGATGAATTGATTTGAATTGTAATTAATTTTAATTCTGAATCGATACTAGGCTGATTACTAAACGCATTCAAATGGGAAAATTTGAATGCGTATTAGTGTAAGCTTATACAGCTGTCTGTTTAGCGTCCATGCGACGGCGGCGGCTTAGATCTCTGGGGTCTAATGCAATCTCATCTTCCCGTTTTGCAGCTAGCTGGCCGCACCCTCCGGAAACGTCTTGTCCGCGGCTATAGCGGATAGGCGCCGGTATGGAACGATCGCTTAAATAGGTTTGAAATCTTTTTAGGCTTTCAGCGTCCGAGGCTTTTAAGGGTTGGCCGGGAAAGTGATTGACCGGGATTAAATTCACTTTTGCCTTAAGGCCATGCACAAAGCGCACTAAATTTTTGGCGTCCTGGGGCGTATCATTTACGCCCTGTATCATCACATATTCAAAAGTAATGCCATGGCGGGGAGAGGCAGGGTAGTCAAGAAGGGCGGCTTTCAGGTCGGCTAAGCTATAGGTACGGTTGACCGGCATCATGCTGCTTCTTTTTGCATCGTCGGCCGCATGCAGCGAGATGGCTAATCTGACAGGAAGCACTTGACCCAATTTTCTAATTTCCGGAACAAGTCCGGAAGTGGAAACAGTTACTCTTTGAGAAGAAAGGCCTGCGCCTTCGGGGTCGATCATCACACGGCAAGCGTGTACTACTGATTCAAAATTATCGAGGGGCTCTCCCATTCCCATATAGACAATGTTGGAAATGCGCTGGTCGGAGCCTTTGTCTTCCAGCCGTTTATTGGCAATAATAAGCTGCGCTAAGATTTCGCCGGCCGATAAATTCCGTTTAAAGCCCATTTTGCCTGTCTGGCAAAAGGTGCATCCCATCCGGCAGCCGACTTGGCAACTGATGCAAAGGGTGGCACGGTGATCATATTGCATGATCACCATTTCGATCAGGAGATGATCTTTTGTTTTTATGAGGAATTTTTCACTGCCGTCAATCGATGTCAGTAGACTATCTATCTTAGGTAGCGACCAGTCAAATTCTTTTTGAAGCGCTTCTCTGGCAGCCAGTGAAATATTGCTGAATGTCGACGGGTCGATATTCCCTTTTTGAAAAATCCATTGGTAGATTTGTTTTCCGTTGAAAGCCGGCATGTTTTTCGCTTTAAAGTACTGTTGCCAGTCTGCAAGAGAAAAGTCCAAGGCGTACGGTTTAACGTTATTTAGAATCGTAAAAGGGTTGTTCATCGCAAAAAGTGTACCATAAAAAGTTATTCTCGTGAAGCGGATGCTTTACCAGCCAGCCAGCCGGTGGTCCAGGCGTTTTGAAAATTAAAGCCGCCGGTAATTCCGTCAATGTCTAGCACTTCGCCGGTAAAAAAGAGTCCCTTTTGGATCTTGCTTTCCATCGTTTTGAAATTGACTTCTGTCAGCGTTACTCCGCCGCAAGTAACGAATTCTTCTTTATGGGTGGTTTTCCCGGAAACATTGTAGGGGTCTGATTTCAGCGTACGGCAAATTAATTCTACTTGAGACTTTCCGATAGAGGCGAGTCTGCATTCTTGATCGATGTTCAGTCTATCCAAAAAGCGCTTCCATAAATTTTTAGGAACCGAAAGCGCCTTATAAGCGTTCATCACTCTTTCGTTTTTTTCAAGAGAGGCAATCTGCTCCTGGATTTCTTTCGGGCTGATGTCAGGCAACCAATCGACTTTTAATGTAACTTCATATTTTTTTTCGTTTAAATAACGTGCCCCCCAGGCTGAAAGTCTCAACGCCGCTGGTCCGCTGAATCCCCAGTGGGTGATCAGTAGCGGCCCTTCTTGCTTGTAGGGCGCGTTGTCGATACTCAATCGGGTTTTAGGCACCGAAATACCGGATAAGTCAACCAATGAAAACTGAGGGATGTTGAAAGTGAATAGTGAGGGAACTGGCGGTTGAACGGTATGGCCCAAAGAAGATGCAAAGGAATGTCCGTCGGCGCTTCCTCCTGTTGCTAGAATGAGGCGGTCGCAGGTTAGTGTGTTCCCTTCTTTAGAGAGTAAAAGGAATTGATTGTCGGTAAAGGAAATGCTTTGGATCCGCTGGATCGTCTTGATTTCAACCCCTAGGCGTCGGGCTTCTTGCATCAGACAGTTAATGATCGTTTCGGAGGTGTTTGTGAAGGGGAACATGCGGCCGTCAGCTTCGGTTTTGAGCTCAACTCCTCTGGAAGTAAACCACTGGATGGTATCTTTAGGCTGGAATTGATGAAAAGGGCCCAAAAGCTCCTTCCCCCCTCTAGGATAGTTAAGAGAAAGCTGACGTGGATCAAAACAGGAGTGGGTCACATTGCAGCGGCCGCCGCCGGAGACACGTACTTTAGAGAGAAGCTGGGCTGATTTCTCTAGTAAGAGAACCTGCGCTTGCGGATTGTGTTCTTTTGCGCTCAAAGCAGCAAAAAAACCGGCAGCGCCTCCACCGATTATAATGATTTTCACGTATATCCTGATTTTAGATTGTTTATTATACCAATATAAAATTAATTATCAAATTATATTGTTTATTTCATAACTTAATATTAGTCTTCTTGTGGAGAAGAGGCTTGTCAATATTTTTTTTATCTGATATACCGAATGTAATTCAAAATTTGGAAATAGGGTAGGAATTTACCCTGAATTTGAGCCAGGCAAGGTCAGCGCCAAAACAACGTTATTTGAATAAGTTGCGCGATGCAGGCCTGACGACGCAGCGGGAAACCAAATTGTGAATGACGTTCGGTATAGAAGAAGATAGACATCAGGACCCTAGCTATGAAGTACCTTTCCATTTTATTCTTTTTTTTAGGCGCGCTCTTCAATCAATTTTTATTTGGCGCGCCTGAATTGACCCCCTATTTTCAGTATCAAAAGCCAAATCTTGAGTATCTACGTCATTTAAGAACAGACAGGACATTTACTATAAAAGATTTGCGTTTTTGGGATAAGGAGCTGATCGAAAGAGCCGTCTCAAGTTCGTTAGAGGATGGCGATAGATTACGCATGACGACCTACCTTTTTGAAGGTCAGAGGGATTTTGCAGCGCTGGCAATGGAGTATAAAGGGGCTCTGGCCGGTTCGATCGACTTGCTCTCCTCGCAAATTTTAAGGTTGTTTTGTCCTGAATACAGTTCTCCTGCCGCCACCAGAATTTACGATCCTTTCACGTTGGCTTTAACAAATATTGTCCTGCTTAAGCTGGCAGAAAGGATGATTGAGGAGAACCGCTCTTTGCGTATAGTGAAATTACAAAAAGGGGAAGACTTCTGGGGCGGGAAGAAACCATATTTTGGCGAACGGGTACCTAGCTTTAAGCCCTGGCATTTAGAAGCGGCAAATCAGTTTAGAGCCCCTATTCTGCCCTTAGATGATGAAGCCTTTTGGAAGCATCAGGTTGCGGAATTAAAAAAGCAGATGGAAGAGGTGGACGGGGAGAAAAAAGAAGCGGTGTATTATTGGGCAAATATGAGGGGTCAAGGTTCCGGTGATTGGTTGGCAATCGCCTCGGACTATACAGACGCACGCCCTGTGCAAAAAGAAAAATTAATCCAATTCAGGGCAGATTTTGCAGCAGCCCTTCTAGATGCTTTTATCGCAGCTTATGATTCCAAATATACCCATCTGGTAAGGCGTCCTTCCGTAATGGACCCTAGTATTCAGCCCTTGATCAGTGTTCCCAATCACCCCTCCTATCCTTCGGCTCATTCGACTGTCGGGGGGGCTGCCGTCGAAATTCTGAGCTATTATTTCCCGGAAAATGAATATCTGTGGAGAAAAACCGCTAAGGAATGCGGTGTTTCAAGGATATGGGGAGGGATCCATTTTCCCGTTGATCATGAAGAAGGTGAAAAAATCGGCAAGAGTGTGGCTAATACTATTTTAAAACAGCATCAAAGGTAAAAACGTATCCTTTAGTATCAGGCATAAATCCTCACTAAGTTTTTTGAGGGATTCTCTTTGGTCGATGATGTTGGTGTATTCACTCAACAAAGGAATTCCTTGTAGTCTGAGCTCGAGTGTCGACTCCCGCTTTTGATGCACTACCGGCTTATAACCTTCCGCTAGATCAGGGGAAAGAAATAAGGCTATGGCCTGGAGTTGGAGGCGGTGGATCTCAGATTGGGGCTGCACGTATTCAAATGGATAACGGCTGGTAACACTGGCATGCAGCAATAAATCGTTTAGACGTTCTGTGATCCTGGGCGGTGTCTGCTTGGTAAGCATTTTGGCCAGTCTGACAAGGTCATGCTCATGTGTTTCCACTCCTTGTTTTTGTAGAAGGGCATAGAGTAGAGATTGAGCAGAGTTATGCAAGAGTGAGGAGCTGTAATTAGTGTACAAGGCGTGTTCTCCCAGATTCTCTGAGGCAAAATAAAGCATCAGTACTGATTTTAAGCAGGTCAGGTCATCCTTTAATTGTTCCAGCCAGAGGTTTGCGGTAGATTTAGGCAGAGCCAAAAGAAGTTGTTCTAGGTGTGGGAGTTCTGGAGCCTTCGATGGTTTTATTTCAGTGTTTTGTGGTGCCTTACAGATACTGCTTTGTCCTAGTCTTGCAATTTCTTCAAGTGACAACGCTCTGACTTCTTTTAAATTTGTTATCAGTCTATGGCGTGTTTTGGTTTCTTTCGGACTATGGAGGTCTTGCAGTACCAAGGGCATATTTCCGGTAGTGATCATTTCCTCCCAATGTGCGCGCTGGCTATGGGGAAAGCGGGTCCAAAGAGAGGCGTTGTAAATGTTTCGTATAACCGAGGAATACATGTCCTGTTTTGTTTTTGCGGAAAGGGAGTAAAGATTATGGCATAAGACATTGCCTGTCATGCCGCGTGTTTTAATTTGATAGTTCAATAGGTTTTCCGTTAGAAGATGCGCATTATGATAGCCCATGCGCAGCATTAATAGCGGGTATTGCTGTATTTTTTCTTGCTGTAAAACAGCTTCGTTAACCTCTAAAAGCTGATGGTAGAAATCAGTATGAGCCGCTGCGGCTATCAGCTCAGGATCAGAGGCGGCATTTAATCCAGCTTTTAAAGAATGTGTTTTTTGGAGGGTTACGTCCCTGCTTTCTATGATCAACGGGGAAGCTAGGGGGAGAATTTCCTCTTTTTTTGTTTTAGCTTTGACAGTACAGATCACAGCAGAGTGCTCGTGTTTGATTTTCTTGGTTTTTTTCTGTTTTTTTTCCTCATCAAGCAGCATCTGTCCAATCTCATCTGCTTTTAAGGCTGCAATTTCCAATTGATGATTGAATATCACCGCCTTCCATAAATTCATTAAATCCATCAGAGGGACAGCGAAAAAAGTATCGAGTAGTTTATGGCAAAGATTTAATATTTCGTTTCTGAAATCAGCGATCTCGCGAGCTAAAACGGTATCATTTTTGTAGACGATGCTTAAATTCTTATAGGTTGTATCGTCGTTATACATCGAAGAAAAGTTAGGCGCTTTGTCCCAAATTTTCAAAACGTCATTGACTTCCGTAAATTGATTTATGAGGTTAGGTAAAAGCTCAAAAGAAGTTTCGGAGATTCTTTTTATAACATTTTTCAAAGGGACAATCTTATTTGAAAAAAAACTAAAGCGTATATCTCTGCAAAATATGTCAATATCTTGCGCTAGCTGGTTGTCTTTGCAAAGACGTATTTTTTCTTTTAGTCTTGCTTGCACTTCGCAGCATTTGCCTTCTACAATAGGCAAGGCAAAATGTAAAAAGGCAGTGGTGCGATGACATTGTATTTTCCAAATTTGTATAAACAATGCTTTGGGAATGTTTTCAATAGTGTTTTTTTTAGGCCTTATCCAATACTCAAGTTCCGAGGGGCTAATTTCTGGATCCCAATGGATGAGCTTATGTTGGCATGGATCGTTAATTAATCCGTGAAATGCTTTCCAAGCCTGAACATAATTTTCGTAGTCTGGATAAACATGACGGAGCTTTTCTTTGATTAATTCGAAATTTTCTTCAAGCTTACTCTGGTGTGTTTTTTCTTTTTGATCGTATCTCCATTCTGCCAGTAAAACGCCGATTTTGAATTGGATTTCAATGATCGAATCATCATCAGGCGCATTGAAGCGGTAAAGAGAAATCAGGTCCATAAGCCACGAGATCATTATGGTATTAAACGAACAGAAGCGATCACTGGGCTGTATGATACCTGTTTTTGAAAGTTCTTGAGTTAGGTGCTGCATCTGTTGAAAGCATTTTTTCACTTCCGGTGCTTTGATGCGGTTCAAAAGAGTCGGAATGCTACGGGAAATAGAGGCAGCATCTTGTTCTACAGTAAAGATATAATTTCTCTCTGCTACGGCTATCATCTGTCCAAGTTTAGAAAATCCCCCGATCCACATTGTTTCCTTTTTATAGGCAAGGTGATGCTTAATTAATAGATCAGAAGGGTATTGTGTGTATAATTCATTTGACATAGTTCTTATTATTTTATCAGTTTTTCATATAAAGTGTTAGTTGTATTCGGTTACTGATTATGAAAACCTATTTGATTTTTATTGTAGGGTTGCTACATTCTGTTTTTTTTTAAGAAGAGAGAGATATGCAGCCTATTATAGTTTTATTTAAACAGGATTTGCGCGTGAAGGATAATCCGGCACTCTACAACGCCGCTCAAACTGGGGCGCCGGTTTTGCCCCTATATATTTTTGACACCGTTCATCCCGGAAAATGGCAGATGGGTGCTGCTCAACGGGTATGGCTGCATGGGAGTTTGAGTTCTTTGCAGCACTCATTACCTCTTGTACTTAAAAAAGGGGATCCGCTAGAGCTTTTACCTGAGATTGTGGAGAAGGTGGGGGCCGGCGCTGTGTATTGGAACCGCAGTTATGAGCCTTTTGCGATTCAGAGAGATACCTTACTGAAAAAAAAATTACAATCGGTCGGTATTGAAGTAAAGTCATTTAATGGTTCCCTTTTATCAGAGCCTTGGGAAGTTTTCAATAAGGAAGGAAAACCGTTTAGAGTCTTTACTCCTTATTGGAATAACTGTCTAAAAATACTCGATCCAAAACCGTTATTAACGCAGCCATCTCCGCAGTATTATGAAACAACTGGTGACAGACTCGAAGATTGGTGCTTATTACCTACAAATCCTGACTGGGCAGTTGAAATGCGGCAGTTTTGGAAACCCGGTGAACAAGAGGGGGGAAAACGTCTGATTCAATTTGTGAAAGAGAGCGTGGACGTTTATGCTCATAACCGGGATATTCCCAGTGTCGACTTGACTTCCCACCTTTCCCCTTATCTCCATATGGGCGAATTGAGTCCCAGGCAAATTTGGCATGCTATTCCAAACCATAATGTTGCAGAAGTTTACCTTCGCGAAATCGGCTGGCGAGAGTTTTCTTACTATCTGCTGTATCATTTTAATACGCTGCCGGAAGAGGCTTTCGATGCACGTTTCAGCCGCTTCAAATGGAGCGATAACCCTCAATTTCTTAAAGCGTGGCAACAAGGGGCGACAGGTTATCCCATTATAGACGCCGGGATGCGCCAACTGTGGCATACCGGTTGGATGCACAATCGCGTGAGGATGATCGTTGCCTCATTTTTAACCAAAGACCTTTTTATCCCCTGGCAGAGAGGCGCCGAGTGGTTTTGGGATACCCTAGTGGACGCCGACCTGGCAAGCAATTCCGCCGGTTGGCAGTGGGTGGCCGGCTGCGGAGCGGATGCCGCTCCGTATTTCCGGATTTTCAATCCGGTGCTTCAAGGGGAAAAGTTTGATCCTCAAGGGGAGTACGTCAAAAGATGGGTTCCGGAGCTTCGGTCTGTGCCCGAAAAATGGATTCATCGTCCATGGGAGGCTCCTATGGAAATTCTTAGGTCATGCGGAGTTGGGCTTGGGGAAAATTATCCCTTACCTATTGTAGATCATAAAATGGCAAGAGAAGAAGCACTGAAGCGGTATTCCGCAATTTCTAAAGGATGAAAGGAAACGTTTTGCAGAGATTTCCAAATGCTGATTTAATACGATTTTTATGATGAGGTGATTCCATGGCCCAGCAACCTAACCCCTTTAAGACTTTAACGACGCTTAAAGGGTATTCCGATGCAAAGTATTATGCGTTAACCGCGCTCGAACAGCAGGGGATAGGAAACATCAGGCGACTGCCCGTTTCTATACGCGTAATCCTGGAATCGATGCTTAGGAATTGCGATGGTCGTAAAATCACGGAAGAGGCGATTAAACAACTTGCCAATTGGAATCCTAAAAATCCGGGAAAAGGGGAAATCCCTTTTGTAGTGGCCAGGGTGATTTTGCAAGATTTTACGGGGGTTCCTTTGCTGGTCGACTTGGCCGCGATGCGGGATGCGGTTTCCAAGATGGATTTAAATCCTGACCTGATTGAGCCCTTAGTGCCTGTCGATTTAGTGGTTGATCATTCCGTGCAGGTTGATCGCTCAGGGAAAGAGGATGCCTTTATGTTCAATCTCAAAGTTGAATTTGAGCGTAATAAAGAACGATACTCTTTTTTGAAATGGGGTTCGCAAGCCTTTAAAACACTAAAAATTGTTCCCCCCGGCATCGGCATTGTGCATCAAATCAATTTGGAATTGATCGCCACGGTGGTCGTCTCTAAAGATGATGTGATCTATCCCGACACCTTAGTCGGCACCGATTCCCATACGACAATGATCAACGGATTAGGCGTTGTTGGTTGGGGTGTTGGCGGTATCGAGGCTGAGGCCGCTATGCTCGGACAACCAGTGTTCATTCAAACACCGGAAGTGATTGGCGTGCATTTGAAAGGTAATTTACGCTCCGGTGTAACCGCAACAGATTTGACGTTGCGCATCACTGAATTGTTACGTAAAGAAAACGTAGTGGGTAAATTCGTGGAGTTTTTTGGAGAAGGGGCAGCGAGCTTGACTGTCGCAGACCGGGCGACAATCGGTAATATGGCGCCTGAATATGGCGCCACGATGGGCTTTTTCCCGGTTGATGAAAAAACGATTGACTATATGAGATTGACCGGTAGGGAGGAAGAACATCTTGCTCTCGTTAAAAATTATTTGACTGCCCAAGGGCTTTTTGGAATTCCCAAGAAAGGGGAAGTCGACTACAGCAAGGAGCTGGAACTCGATCTTTCCAGTATCAATCCTTGCGTCTCCGGACCGAAAAGACCGCAAGACAGAATTGATCTTCCTCAGGTTAAAGCTAAGTTTCACGAACTCTTGCGCAAACCGCTAGATGAAGGAGGCTATGGAAAGGCACATGAGAAAAAAGCACCTAAAATATGCGTTCATACCAATGGTGTCTTTGAAATTCACCACGATCAGGAGACGGGAGGTATTACCACATTAGATAATACGGCTCACGTTCCGGAGCTAAACGAAGCGGAAATGGTCACCAATAGGCCCATCACTGAACCAGTAGCAACTTTCAATGATTCAAAAGTCGATTCAACGGCTAATGCAGTGGTTTGCGATATGGTGTTGACGCATGGCTCAATTGTCATTGCCGCCATCACAAGCTGCACCAATACCAGCAACCCTAGTGTCATGCTGGGGGCGGGACTACTTGCTAAAAAAGCGATAGAAAAAGGGTTAACGGTAAACTCCCGTATTAAAACAAGTTTAGCTCCAGGATCAAGGGTTGTTACCGATTACCTGGAAAAAACAGGGTTGCAGACTTATCTGAATCAATTGGGTTTTAATTTGGTCGCTTATGGATGTACGACCTGTATCGGAAATAGCGGGCCTTTGGATGAGCATATTGAGGAAGGAATTAAAAAAGGCGACTTGATTACTGCCAGCGTGTTAAGCGGCAACCGCAACTTTGAAGCGCGCATCCACGGCTCTGTAAAAGCGAACTTTCTGATGTCTCCCCCCTTAGTCGTCGCTTTTGCTATTGCCGGCAGGGCCGACATTGACATGGAGAATGAACCACTGGGATTTGATTCTGATGGGACTCCGGTTTTTCTGAATGACATTTGGCCAAGCCAAGAAGAAATTCTCGAGGCGATAAACAAAGGCCTGGAACCGAAAATGTTTCGGAAACGTTATGCAAATGTAAGTGATGAAAATCCGGTTTGGAAACAGATTCAAACGACGAAGGATTTAAAATATCCCTGGGATCAAAAAAGCACCTACATCCAATGCCCTCCATATTTTGAAAATTTCAAAAAGGAATTGCCCGAAGCTCCCTCGTTGAAGCAAATGAGGCCGCTGGCTATTTTTGGCGATTCGGTCACAACGGATCATATCTCCCCGGCAGGCGCTTTTAAATCGAATACTCCGGCAGGGCAATATTTAAACTCTCTTGGAGTAGACGAAGCGCATTTTAACAGTTATGGCAGTCGTCGCGGCAACCATCATGTCATGATGAGGGGCACCTTTGCTAACGTACGCATTAGAAACGTTATGGCTGACGGAAAAGAAGGCGGCTGGACAAAAATCATGCCCTCAGGCGATTTACTTCCCATCTTTGATGCGAGTCAGATCTATCAAAAAGAGAAAATCCCTTTGATTATTTTTGCCGGTAAGGACTACGGCATGGGGAGCTCAAGAGATTGGGCGGCCAAAGGTGCGGATCTTTTAGGGGTAAGGGTTGTCATCGCAAAAAGTTTTGAGAGGATTCATCGCAGTAATTTGATCGGAATGGGCGTACTGCCATTGCAATTTAGAGAAGGGGAGGACGCAGAGACGTTGGATTTAACGGGAACGGAAACCTTTAGTCTTGAAGGCTTGGAAAAGGCGTTGGAGCCGGGGCAGGATCTCACTTTACTCATTGAAAACAATGGGGCTATCCGCAAGGCAGTGGTTAAAGTGCGTTTGGACACTCCGATTGAAGTCGATTATTATCGTCATGGGGGGATTTTACCCTATGTCTTAAGACAGATCATTGCAAAATGATCTAGTCTCCTCGAATAGTTGCCCTGCGCATTTTGTTAGGGGGGATCTTGTCACTTGGTAAAGGAACCGACTCCAGTCGGTTCCTTTCTAATTTATTTCTCGGTACAGTGTCGTGGGTCATGGGATTACGCGGTATTCTGTTTCTTTCTAATCCCTTTTTTTCAGTACGTATTCGTGGAAGGGGATTTCTTGTTAGGGGGCTCCGGTTGAATTCCCGTTGTTTGAGAATATGAACAGGGGGCAAAGAAGGGGAAGGAACGGCGTTTCCTTCATCATTCTTATGGGTCTTGGCAGGATGCTCTAGTATAATAGGAGCATCCGAGGATAGCGTGGAGGAGAGGCCAAAACACAACACAAGAATCAAGTGGCAGAAAGGTCGTTTGAGAAGAGCTCTCATAATCTCCTTCCCCAAAAAATAGTGTGTTAACTATTATGAATATCTACAACTTTATTATAACTAAATTCTAAAGATTTGTATATCATTAAAATGGGTGTAAACTGCTTTAAATAAATTACATAAAGGATTTATGTTTACAATAGAGCATATGCGCCAAGAACATCCAATTGCGATCGCTATTGCATTTACCGCCACGGGGAATCGTCACGAGGATAAAGTGACCTCGGTTGCCTTGAAGATTTTTGAATCGGCCACAGGTCTTGTAATGGGAGAGTATTATTCACTGGTTAAAATTTCGAGGCAGGATTGGGATCAGGGAGAACCTGATGTCAAGAGTGCGCATGGGTTAACCTATGATAGAATTGAGTCTAAGGGGTTGGAGTTAAGTGAAGTCGCCAAGCAGATCGGAACGGTTTTAAAACTCAGTAGTGTCTTTGAAAGAGGGGCTGTTTATTTAGCTTCTAATGTTTCTTTTCAACGATTCTGTCTGAATCGTCTATTTCCCGAGGGCATTCCCTGTCCGACACAAAACCTGCAACAATTCCATTTCCTTAGAGAAATTCACCCGATGGTTCCTAAATTTGTCTTTCGGCCGAATGATTTTATATTTCACTACATAGCGCTATTGGAGGGGCCTCCCAAATTTCAGCTGACCATTTTCCCTCAAGGAGAGCTCAGATTACTTCTTTATAATCATCAGGAATTTTTAGGAAATAATGGGTTGGTTTGCGATGAAGTCAATCCCCCTCCTCAAAAAATAGTCGATGATATTTATTTAGTTTATTGCAAAATTTTAGGGGAACACCCTGTCACGGAAGAGGTGAGGGAGCCGGATTTAAAGCGCCCCAGACGGTAACTATTTTCATCTTTTTGTGGTTAGTGTAGAATCCGTCTCTTGCTTTAAAAAGGTTTAATATGTTTAAGAAATGGATCTTTGCTTCACTCATAGGCGCCTGCTTTCCATTACATGCCATCAATGTATTTCAGTGTGCGCAAAATGCTTTGCCGGCTTTAAATCCGTTTTGCTGGAGCCTATGCGGCTTTGATATCGAAGCGGAGGCTTTGTTTCTTTTTCGCAACAATGACTGCAGTAAGGTGGAGTTTACTTCATTAGGGATTGCCGGTCCGACTAAGCTGCATTCCCGTCAGCTTGATTTCGGATGGGAACAGGGGTGTCGGATTACCGGTCGAGCCATTTTAGAAGGAGGCGACGCTTTTGAAATCATCTGGATGGGAGATTTTGAGTGGAAAGATACCCATAAGGCTAAAAGTGCAGCGAATGAGCTTTATTCGGTTTTTAGCGAGTTTGGATTAAATCCCGCCGGAGGAAATCCGGAAACAGACCAGGCCTCTCTTCATCGTACCGATTATAAATCGAGTTTTGAGTCGATTGAAGCAAATTATAAGAACTATTTTTCTTTTCCTATGGTCGATTGCGTGGATGGCGTATTTTTCTATGGCTATCGAAGCGTTACAATCGATGAAGGATTTGAGCTGCATACTATAGGCATTTCAGAGGAGTTTAAATATCTAACCCATGCGTCTAACAACCTTTATGGCATGCAGTTGGGGCTCGAATTAAGAGTTCCTTACTCATCTGCTATCACCGTGGGAGCTTATGGTAAAGGAGGGGTATATGCTAACTTTACAGAGCAGAAAACCCGTATCAATATTTCTTCTTCTGTCGATTCTGTAAAAGAGAAAAAAGAAAGCCTGCGCGGCGCCTGGGGAATAGAAGGGGGCTTTAAGCTGATTTACGAACTCTGTCACAATATTCGGCTGGAAACCGGATATGAGATTTTGGTATTTGAAAATGTGGCGCTAGCCTTGGAAAATTTTAATAAAAGCTCGCCTCTTCCCAAACAATTTTTTGAGGAAGAGCGGAAAAAAATTCTCGAAAATGATGGGCATGTGATTTATCAAGGGATTACTTTCGGCGCGCATGTTTGCTGGTAAAAAAGAGCGGCGCATGATAGCGCCGCAAGAAAATTTAGCAGCATCCGCCGGAATCTGTTTTATCAGTGCTTTTGCAGCAGCTGTCTGATTTATTACCATGCTCTGATGTGCAGGAGTTGCTCGATTTACAGCATTTGCAGCAACTTGCCGCGGCATAAATTGCAGATAACCCTACTAGAATATAAATGATTTTTTCGATTGCGTTGCTTTCGAAAAGCCAGTTAATGGGATTGATGTCGGCGATGCCGACAATGCCCCAGTTAAGACCGCCGACGATCAATAAGATCCAGGCTGCTGTATTGATGATTTTCATGTAAATCTCCTTTTAAAGTTAACTTTAGCTGTTATGAAGGGTCAAGAGCTTGTTTGCGCGCTTCTCGACTCCAGGAAATAATGCCCCATACACAAAGGCCAAAATAAACTGAAAAGAGGAACGCTTGTGAATACGATTGGATGTAAACGTTATAGCTGATCCATCCGATATTGCTCACAGCCCATAGCCACTGGCCAATCACATTTTTTTTGATGACAAATATGTTTCCGGCAAGTGACAACGCCACTAGAATCCAAGAAAGATCATGTACTGACATAAAACACTCCCTATTTGTTTTGATGCATCAATATAACACCTTTTGTAAACTAATCAAAGCACAAATTGGTATTGACCAAACGGGTTTAGCTGATATAAAATCTACCAAATTTCAAAGGGGGAAGAGGAGTGACACAAACGTTTAAAGGTAAGTTGGAAGTCATTTGCGGATCGATGTTTTCCGGAAAAACAGAGGAACTGATGCAGCGTCTTCGCAGAGCCGAATATGCTAAAAAAGATGTCGTAACAATCAAGCACTCAATTGATAATAGAAAGTCTTATTCCTGTATTGTTAGCCATAATGGTGTTGAGCGGACTGCATTTCCTATAGAGTCTTGCGATGGGGGTTTAGATGCTTTGCAAAAATTGGTCAATGGGCCGGTTGAGGTTGTGGGAATCGATGAAATACAATTTTTTCCGGACGGAATCGTGGCTTTGATTCATAAAATGATTTCAGATGGTAAGCGTGTGATCGTTGCGGGATTGGATATGGACTTTCGCGGCGAACCGTTTGGCATTGTTCCAGAATTAATGTCGTACGCAGACGAAGTGACAAAGCTGCGCGCCATTTGCGTGCAATGTGGTAATGATGCAAATTTTACGCAGAGATTAATCAATGGACGGCCGGCAAAATTCGATGACCCCTTAATTCTTGTAGGTGGAGAAGAGTGTTACGAAGCTCGCTGCAGGCAGTGTTATCGGATAGAAAAGAATGCGCCTTTGCCGGCTTATGCCGCTGTTTAAGGAGATCATGCATTATTACATTGCCTTAGTTTATTTGTGCTTTTTCTCAGGGCTGTATGGGGGACAAGAACCTTATTTGTCCAATATTGTCCAGCTCACCTCTCCCAAGATGAATTTTACAAGAGCGGGGGAGGCTTACTTTTCCCCTGATGGGCAAAAAATCATTTTTCAGGCCATGACTAACGGAGAGACGACATATCAAATGTTTGTCATGGACTTAGAAGAGAGGCTGCCAAGGATGGTGAGTACCGGCAAAGGGGCGTGCACTTGCGGTTTTTTTCACCCGGACGGGGGAAAAATACTATTTGCCTCCAGTCATGAGGATCCATTTCCGGATCGCCCTGCTCCGGCTATTGCCGGTGGCTATAAATGGCATCTTACGCCCTATATGAATGTCTATGAGGCGAATCTGGACGGATCGGAGCTCGTGGCTTTAACTGAAGGTCCGGCCTACCATGCCGAATGCGCCTATTCTCCTGATGGCAAGAAAATCGTGTATGCCAGTAATCAAGACGAAGGGATGAATCTCTATGTTTTAGATTTGGAGAGCGACGTGACAACTCGATTGACTCATTCACGGCCTTGTTATAACGGCGGGCCCTTTTTTTCCCCTGATGGAAGCCGTGTTATTTTTCGCGCAGACAGGGAAGAGCAAGATTACCTGCAAATTTATGTCGTTGATGTCGACGGAAATAATGAAAGGCAGTTGACTTTCAATAATGCCGTAAACTGGGCTCCCTATTGGCATCCGAATGGAAAAGTGATTGCTTTTGCGACATCACTGCACGGGCATCATCAATACGAGATCTACTTGTTGAACATCGAAACAAACGCGTCTGCAAGATTAACGCATCATGCTTCGTTCGACGGGTTGCCGGTCTTCAATTACGACGGGACAAAGATCGCATGGACCTCAAAAAGAGGCGAGGATAGTACTTGCCAAATTTTCATGGCTGACTTTACGATGCCCCCTGAACTCAATTAACAGACAGGGGGTCTATGAAATACAATTTCCATACAATCGCACTAACCATCGCGCTGGCATTTCAAGGCTCGCTTCTTGCAGACAATCAAACGAGCACCGTCAGTCCCATTTATCCGCAAGACGGTCTTCCCTTTTCAATCTCTATTGAACAGGCAGATTTTAATCTAACTTCCGGACTTCATTCCGGTGCTTTTGCCGTTTATAAAGACAAATGGCTCTTCATCGCAGGCAGAACAAACGGCATGCATGATTTTGGTCCCGATAACGAAAACTTTCCCGTTGCCAGGCAAAATACAACCGTGTTTGTCGTCGATCCTGAAAATGAAATTATATATTTCCGAAGTTTAAGCGATCCTTCCTCCGGATTGACCCAAAAACAGATCGACGAACTTTCTGTTACCAGTCCGCAATTTTTTCAATCCGGCCGCACCCTATACATGTCAGGCGGGTATGGATTTGATACCCTAGAGAATACTTTCACTACTAAGGCTGTTTTAACGGCAATAGATGTTCCGAAGCTAATGAAATGGGTAGTAAAGAACAATCCAGAAAAAGCAGCGGCTAAATACTTCAGGCAAACCACCCATCCACTCTTGCAGGTCACAGGAGGGTACATGGATGCCGTTAACGGATGCCTCTCAACGCTGTTGGTTTTCGGTCAAAATTTTACCGGATATTATCATGATGATACCAACGGTGACTACACCAAGCAGGTGCGTCGTTTTAAAATTGTTGATGAAGGAAAAAAACTCTCTATCAAGCCAAGAACCTGCGAAGCGGCAAATGAAGCCTATAGACGCCGGGATCTTAATGTTGTGCCGGTGATTTTGGACGATAAGCCAGCCTATGTGGCCTTGTCCGGTGTATTCACTCCGGATGCGGGGATTTGGACTGTGCCGGTTATGATTACAAAAAAGGGAGAGACTTCGATGGCCAATCCCTTGCTTGAAGAAACCTTTAAGCAGGGCATGAACAATTATGTGTGTCCTACGGTCGGCTTGTATTCAAAAGACTCTAAGGAGATGTATATCCTTATTTGCGGCGGCATCAGTTATCAATACTTTGACGCAAACAATGAGCTGCAATCGGATCCCGAGTTTCCGTTTATCAATCAGGTGACTACAGTCGAAATCAATAAGCATGGTCAATTCAAGCAATATATTATGAATAACCAGTATCCGGAAATAGAGGTTTCAGCAGGTCCTCACGCGGGCAATCCATATTTATTCGGCGCGGGCGCATACTTTATACCGGCCGACGATCTTCCTGATCGTGAGAATGGCGTATTTAAGCTCGATAAAATAAAAAACTCTACAGTGTTGGGTTATATCGTAGGTGGGATTATGAGCAAAGTTGCCAATACAGCGGATAGAACAGATTCGCTTGCGTCCCCTTATATATTCAAAGTGATACTTCACAAACCTTGATTGGATGAAAACCATAAACGGACTAGTGCCGTTTATGGTTTTTTTGTGTTAAGATGAATATCCCGAATAGGTTAAATAGACACCAAGCAAAACAGTTAGAGCAAGTAGAAATCCAAATTGATTCCCCTTTAACATTTGGAGGGAATATCTGGCGGCTTGCTCCGGATATCCAAGTCTGCTAATCCCTTTTAGTATAGATATATAGCCAAACAATGTAATCATCCCTCGCCAGTTTAGTTCCCAAATGGAATGGGACACAACGATGGCTACGCCTACCAGCAGGCTGATGATTCCGGCAAGCGCTAAACTGCCTCGATTGGTAAAGATTTGATCGATGGAAGTTGAGACCTGCACTCTCCTTGAAGCCCAGACAAAGGCAAAAACCAGAAGATAGATTCCAAAAAACTTCGCTAGGAAAATAGAAAGATCCATAGGCCTCCATGCATTGCATGCTATTTAAAATTTTAAATAGCATGAATTCTACTTATTTGCCAAGGCTCTATTTGTCCGCTGATTCCAACGCTTTATCGTAGGGAAGTTTCGTCTCTTCGAATAGCTGATATTGTTTTTCCAGTTCTAGATAGACGGCATCGGTTTCTTTCTGCAGGGTGCCGATATTTTTAGCAGCTTCGCCTAGATCGCCGTTGGGTTGCGTCAAAGAGGTTTGCAGTGCGGAAAGTTTTGCCTCATTTTTTTTGATGAGAGCTTCCAGCATGTCAATTTTGTTCTTAAGGGGATTCAGAGCGCGGGAGCGTTCCTGTATAATATCGGCTCGTTTTTTTTTAAGATCTCGTTCTACCTTAGGGGCCTTAGGTTTTGGCTCCGGGGCGTCTTCCCACCCTTGCTTTTCTAAAAAGTAGTCGTAGTCTCCCTCAAATACTTTCTGTCCATCCTGCCGGCAAACAATCAGTTTGTCTGCTACTCTTCTTAAAATTTCTTCATCGTGGCTGACCGTAACGACGCTGCCCTCAAAAGATTCCATCGCCTCCAAAAGCGCTTCAATAGATTCTAAGTCCAAGTGGTTGGTAGGTTCATCCAATAGCAAAAGATTGCAGGGGGTAGCCAAGATTTTACCCAACAGAACGCGGCTTCTTTCTCCGCCCGATAAGATACCGATCTTTTTTTCCGCCTGTTTTTGTGAAAACATCATAATCCCGCAAATTCGCTTGATTTCACTCATCGGAAGTTTAGGATTCGAAAGGCTGATTTCTTGTTCGATAGTGAGGCTGAGATTTAATTTGGCGACATTGGTTTGACCAAAGAATCCAACCGAAAGGTGATCTGAACGTTTTATGGTGCCGCTATCGGGGGCTAGGTCGCCGGCCAGGAGACGTAGAAGGGTAGATTTTCCGCGGCCGTTTTTGCCGATAATGGCTATCCTGTCGCCCGGTTCGATCTCGAAAGACAATCCCTCAATAAGCGGTTCATCCATTCCGGGATATTTAAACTCCAAGTCTGTAGCTTGAGAGATCGTTTTCCCTGAAAATGGAGCGTGACGGAAATGAAAATCGAGATTGTCGATGGCTGCCAATTTTTCTAATGAAGGGAGCTTGGCTAGCACCTTTTGGCGCGACTGTGCTTGTTTGGCTTTTGAGGCTTTCGCTCCGAATCTGCGGATGAAATCTTCGGCATGCTGCTTTTGCTTGTCTAATTTTACGCGCGTTTTTTCGTGCACTTCTTCGATTTGCAGCAAGTTATTGTAATATTCTGTGGTGGTGCCTTGGACACGGAATAACTGTTTTCGATGCAATCCCATGGTGTGAGTTGCAATCGCGTCCAGGAAGGTGCGGTCGTGGGAGATCTGCACCAATTCCCCCTTCCAGCTGCGCAGAAAACGTTCCAGCCAACGGATAGAGACGACATCCAGGTAGTTGGTGGGTTCATCCAAGAGCAGACAGTCGGGTTCTTGGGCCAAAGTTTTTGCTAGCTGGATGCGTAGTTGAAAGCCGCCCGAAAAAACGCCGGGTGGTTTATCTAAATCCTCAATGCTAAATCCTAAGCCTGAAAGGATCGCTTCTACACGATAAGGAATGTCCCGCTCCTCTTCCGGAAGGGCAAGGGCTGCCTCTTCGCGCAATGTCGGCATGGTAAACTTGATGTGCTGCTGTAAATAGCCGACGCGGTAATGGCGCGGTATGATGACTTTCCCTGAGTCAGGAGGGATTTCCCCGATCAATATTTTGAGTAGGGTGCTTTTACCCGATCCGTTGCGTCCGACCAAGCTGCATTTCTCCCCTTTGCCGATTTGAAAAGAGAGTTCGTCGAAGAGTTGTTCTCCGCCAAATGCTTTGGTAATTTTTTCAAGTTTAAACATGCAACTATTATGTAGGGTTTGAAAATTTTCAGCGAGGATTTTATATGAAAACCCTAAACTATTAACGTTACCGAACGTGATTCAAAATTTGGAAATATGGCAAGAAGTCGCTCAGAATTTGAGCCTGATGCAGGTGGGTTTCAAAGTCAGCGTCTGACGACGCAGTCAAAACTAAATTATGAATTGCGTTCGGTTTATACTGGATTAAATTTAAAAATTGCAGCGCAGAAAAGGTCGGCGACGATAGCGCTTAATAGGAAATGGTGAAAATAAAGTTTCACCATATTGCTAAATGAGATATCACTTTTCTTTTTAAGAGAGAGCTCATGAGAGGAATAATTTTGCCTGGTCTGTTGATGTGCATGAATGCGGCCGCTTCTTTGCAAGGGATCGGCTCCTATTGTGTTTATTATAATGATCAGGCGCCCGTTAAGGCCTTTGATCCCTATGATTTGATTGTGTTGGATAGCGATCATCACCCCAATCTTAGAGCCTTAACCCAAAGGAAGAAGAAACTCCTCGGCTACATCAGCCTAGGGGAAGCGGAGAAAGAGCGCGCCTATTTTAAAGAGCTTGAGGGGGAAGGGATCTTACTGGCAGAAAATCCTTTTTGGCCGGGCAGCTACTATGTTGATTTAAGGGATCCTCGCTGGAGTAAGCGCGTTATTGAAGAGCTTATCCCCAAAATTTTAATCCAGAGGTTTCATGGTCTTTTCCTCGACACTTTGGATAACGCGGGGCATTTGGAGCGGGAAGATCCCATAAAATATGCCGGAATGATCTCAGCCGCTGTGAAGCTCGTAAAAGACATTAGAGAACATTATCCCGATATAGACATTATGCTGAATCGGGCTTATGAAATACTCCCTGATGTGGCCTCAGTGATTACTATGGAGATGGGGGAATCGATCTACACCGATTATAATTTCGAGACGAAAACTTATCAAAAAGTTCATGAAAATCTTTTTTTGGAGCAAGTCAAGCAACTGAAAAAAGTGCAAAAAGAACACCCCCACTTAATCCTTTTTTCACTGGATTATTGGGATCCACAAGACGTTGACGGAATACGAGAGATTTATAAAACAGAACGAAGCCATGGATTGATCCCTTATGTTGCCACTCTTGATTTGCAAACGCTGGTTCCGGAACCTAAGTAAACCGCTGCTCCTTTTATTTCTTTTGACTGAGGTTTCCGGATGGGCGCAAAAGCCTCTAGCCCGAACGATTATCGCTCTATATGATAGCAAGGCTTACTCAGATATCTGGTATACCCCTGTCCATCAATTTGCTGAAATGCCTCTTAACCATTTGGGAGCTAGGCTGGAATATTATGATATCCGCAAAGGGTTGCCGGATATCGTGCAAAGAGAAGAGGTGATCGGAGTCATTGTATGGTTTTCAAAATACACGGTAGTGCCCGATGCTGAAGGCTATGTTGCCTGGGTAGCAAGCTTAACCGCGGGAGGAAAAAAATTCGTATTGCTGGGGCCTCCCGGTATTTATCGAGAAAAAGAACCGCTTACCGCAAAGGAAATTAATACTTTTTGGAATGGCTTGGGTCTTGAAGATGGGAATGACTGGGTAAGCGACACCTATCATGTGCAATTTGCCGTTTCCGATCCAAAGGTTATGGATTTTGAACGGGTCAATAAAGACATAAAGCAGCCCTTTCACGTCATTAAAGTAATAGATCCATCCGTTAAAGTACATCTAATGGCCAGGAAGTGGGGCGATGGGAGCACCGACTCTGTATTGGTGGCTACGTGCCCAAACGGAGGGTATGCATGCGAGGGGTATGCAAAATATGAAATTTTTTCTGAAAATGACCGTTTCCGTGAGTGGTACATCAATCCTTTTGAGTTTTTCAGATTAGCTTTTGACTTAGATAAACTTCCTAAACCTGATAATACAACACTAGTGGGCAGGCGCATCTACTACAGTCATGTAGATGGGGACGGCTGGAATTCAGTCACCCAGATTGAGGGATACCGTAATAAAAAAGCGTTGTGCGCAGAAGTCATCTATCAGGAAATTGTAAGAGCTTATCCGGAATTGCCACTTACGATTTCATGTATCGGCGCAGATATCGATCCGAAGTGGGTGGGTAAAACTTCGGGGATTGAGGCTGCAAAGCGTATCTTTTCAGAACCGCATGTCGAAATCGCCAGCCACACCTATTCCCATCCATTCTCTTGGCAATTTTTTGAAGATTATTCAATGGAGCGTGAAGAGCCCTACTTGAATCAGTATCATTTCGGAACCTGGAAGGGAAATCTTTTATGGACGAAGATGAAGACATTTTTGGGAAAAGTTCGCCCATTGCAAGGCAAGGACCATTCCATTATAGCCGCAGCTGATGGTTACGAGGATTCCGCGGATGCCACGAAAGAGAATAAGGAGGGTTACGAAACTCCGCGCGCCTACGCCAATCAACCCTTTTCACTTAAAAGGGAAATTAAAGATTCTATTGCCATCGTTAACAGTCTGGCACCCAAAGGAAAGGAGGCCTCGCTTATACAGTGGTCGGGAAACTGCCAGCCATTTGCTGGGGCGATTGCTTCCTCTCGTGCGCTGGGAATTTCAAATCTGAATGGAGGGGATTCCCGTTTTGATGAAGAATTCTATTCATATGCCTGGGTCAGGCCCATAGGCCGGAGCATTGGCAGTGAACAGCAAATTTATGCTTCTTCATCTAATGAAAATACCTACACAGATTTATGGACGAAGCGTTTTTATGGATTTGGGGTGTTGCCGGAAACTTGGCGCAATACCGATTCCCCTATTCGATTGCTGCCACTCAATCTCTATTACCATATTTATTCAGGAGAAAAAAAAGCCAGTCTCAATGCCGTAAAAGCTAACTTGGAGTACGCCTCTAAAGTGGAGACGATCCCGATTAAGGCCAGTCACTATGCTGCCATCGGGCACGGTTTTTACACATTTGAATCGATTCCGCTTGGGGAACGCTTTTGGAAATTTAAAAACAGAGGGGCGCTGCAAACCGTCCGGTTTGACCACGCTTCTCAAGAAGGAGTGGATTTCAACAAATCGCAAGGAGTGATCGGTCAGCGCCATTTACATGGCAGCTTATATGTGTCCCTTGATCCTTTGACCGAAGAACCGCTACTTGCGTTAAAAACAAAAGATGTAAACGAAACGACGCCATATTTGGTAGAAAGTCGCTGGGAGATTAAAGACCTTCAAAGGGAGCAGGATCATGCGTTCAAATTTTGGGCAAAAGGTTACGGTACGTGCGCGATGAAGTGGAGTGTAGGAGGAAAGGGACGATGGGAAATCGAGGGACCCGGTGAAAGCGTGATCACACAAGCACAGGAGGGGAAGATAGCCTTCGATTTCGGAGGGACATCTTACGAATATCAACAGTTTACGGTTCGGAAAATGGAATGAAGACTCAGAAAGCTTACTTGTTCATCGGCTTAATCAGCCTTTCGGGGCTAACAGCAAGCTTGCTTCTTATTCCCACCGGAACAGATGCCCCCTTGATGTATTTTTACGACAAACAATACGAAAAAGCCTATTCCCAATTTCACGCAAGTTATCAAAAGGGGAATCGTTCCTTGCAAACTGTGATCCCTTATGTCCGCATTTTGTTGGAATTGGCTGAAGTAGACCGTGCCATTGAGGTGATGGAAGATTACGTAAACCTTCATCCGCAATCGGCTGAGTCGCTGCAGTTTTTAGCGAAGCTCTATGTAGATGCCAATAAAAATTTCGAATATTTACGCGTACTAGAGCAGCTCTACACATTAAAGCCCTCAGTCGATGTAATTAGGGAAAAGGAAAGAATTTACGGATACGCCGAAAAGCAAGAGAATGAAATTAAATCATTGGAAACGATCATTGACAGTTATGAAGGGAAAAGAGAAGAGTTCTTGGAGCTGGCTTATCAATACGCTTCTAAAGGAGACCGTGCCGAGGCACTGTCTACGTTAACTCTTTTTCTCTCAAAGTTCCCACTTAATACTGTTGAAGAGCAAACAGTCGAATTTGCCATTGATTTATTGGCAGAACAGGGACATCCCCAAGACGCATTTGATTTGGCAACATCTTATGTGAGTTCCCGCACTCAGCCCCATGTGGTATTGGGTATGGTATCTGCTTTGCAAGGAAGGCAATTATTTGAATTTGCGTTGGAACTATTAGATTTACAGCCCCTAGAAACAAGGCGGCGTCCGGAAATTATTGTTAAGAAAGTTGATTTGTTACTTTCTTCACGCCGCTATTATTTAGCCTATGATCTAATGCAGACCCATTTAGCTTTAGGAAACCTGCCTAAACCCCTTTACAAAGAGCTTCTTTCCTTATCAATTGATTACCTCGATTTCTCGCTGATGGACATCATGGCGCAGTCTGAAATGTTGGATAAGGTTCCTCACTCTTTGGTTATAAAATTGATTGAAGCCGCTTATCAAAATGATAGCAGCGCTACCATTGCCTCCTTACAGGGGGTATTTTCTAGCGACTATTTGGCGTTGCATCCGGCTTTGGCAATCGCTCTTTCATTCCCTGAGGAACCTATCCTTGCGTTTGATCAATTGTCTGATTATGAGCGATTGCTTATTGCAAGAGTTGCGATTGCTTTCGGGGATAAAGCTAAAGGGGAAGATATCATATCACACATACAAAGCTTTGATGGGATTCCTTATCCTGAGGTTGAAAATGCAGCTTTACTTTTCATTCAGCATGGAAAAGCAGCTCATGGTTTTGCTTTGATTCAAGGGGTGATGGCATCTAATATAGGAATTCCTTATTACGACCGTGCCTGGTTTTTGTTAGGGACCGGTGTTGGAAAAACGGCGCAAGTCCTTGAGTGGCTGGAAAAACAAAGTGCAACCGATGAGGATCTGCTGCAGCAGGCGTTTTGGGTTTCCTTCAATCAAAAGCAGGCATCGCTTGCGCTGCATTTGTCAAAAGTACTCTATTCTGTTAGGCCTACAATGGAAAATAAGCGCCTTGCGGGAGAAGCGCTTCTTTTAAATGGTGATGCCGAGCTTGCCCTAGACGTTTTTCAGGAGTTGCTAGATCAGGGACAAAAAGTCGGTGAATTGTATATCCAGGCGCTTATTGTTTTGGCATCCCAAAACACGATGGCTGTCGAGCGGCTCGAGCAAACGGTGGCCTATTTTAACGGGCGGGATTTGCTGAATGATCAGTCCTGGCGCGATCTGGGCTATCTGATGATCGATAAAAAACGTAGTGACCTGGCCGGGCCTATCTTTCAACGTCTTGCAGAAGAGAGAGTTTTCAAGGATCCCGATATGCAAACGTTGCTGGGGATTTGGGAAAACAAGTGGGCCGAACAACAAGTTGTTTGGATTCAGCAAAAGGCCATGCAAGCTTCTATCCAAGAGAAAGGGGAGTGGCTAAACTACATGGTGGAGGCCGATCATTCTGAAATGGTGATACCTTTGGTCAATCCGGAGGAGTGGGGTATAGAAGACATTGCCGATGCGTATGTCGGAGCGTTGGTGAAGGAAAAACAAGAGCAAGAATTGGATGAGGTGATCGCCTATTTGATTCCGCAGGAAAGTCGGCTCCCGCGTTTAAAAGAGTTTGGCACATTGACTTATGCAGCGGGTTTTAAAACATCTGCTGCTGTAGTGTATAACAGAGTGTTGACGATTGATCCTCGAGACCCTGACGCTCTGTTTACTTTAGGTGAGATCGCCTACGGTGAAGGAAGATATTCTGAGGCCCTCCCATTGCTTTGCAAAGTCCGGGAACGCTTTTTGACAAATTATTACCTGGGCTCTATCCAAACTCTACGAGAATGCAAGTGGAGGGCACGGGAGTTTTATCTTGAATCCCTCAGGCTGTTCCATCATTTAGAAGAAGCTACTCTCCATGAGAGATCTGTCAAGGCGCAGCTCCTTTACCGCTTGAGAAGGTTTGATCAAGCGATCGACTCTTATGAAGAGCTGCTTATTCTCGACCCAGATAATGCATTTTTAAGGGCAGATGTTGCCAATTTATATCTTGATCTGGGTGATTTTCACCAGGCAGGTTCTGTGTTGTTCGGTTCGATTAAAGCAGAAGATGAGGAGGGATTACTTACTTTGAAACTTGCCAAGGTCAGATACTGGCAAGAAAGACTTTATCCGTTGCAAGCCTTGGCCTCTTCCAATAACTTATTAAATACCCACCCGGAATCGGCCCAAGTATGGTCTTCGCGGGCCGATTTGGAATATTCCTTGAAAAAGGTGCGTTACGCGCTGAATTCTATCCGTCATGCCTGTTCTCTAGAACCGCTAAATGAGTCGCTTGAACGCATTGAAAGAGATCAGCGACTTGACTACCGCCCTTTATTGGGAAGCAGTGGCGAATACCGGGTAACCGGTGAATTGCAAACGGAGCGTCTTTGGAACATTTACGGGGTTTATGCCCTTTATCCCTTTACACGTTTGGCGTTTCGTTGGGAGGCCGATCATATTCTGCTGGAGGATTTTGTAAATAGCAAGGGTGTGCTCAAAGATGTCGATACGATTCGTTATCGTACACAACTGGCGATCACCCATGATTTTTGCAACGGGTCGGTTTTGACGGGATCTATTTATTTAGCGCCTGAGATAGTGGGCACCGGCCTCCTCTATCTCCACAGAGATCTATTAGGAGCTACACTTTTTGCTCTCGAGTATCATCAACCCAACTGGGACTTTACCCAGACAATTATTGAGTACGGCAGCCGCGACATGATAGGTCTTGGTAGAGCGCAGAAGGTTTTACCCCGTTTTGAGGTGGCTTTCAATGCCTCTTTAAATCGCTATAATTTGAAAGGCTTAGAAGAAGCTGCCACTTCGTGGGCGTTGGAAGGCAGCGCGGTGTACGCATTAACAAAGGGGAGTTTGCTGTCCCGCTTTTTAGGGGAGGAGGGGGTGGTAAGCTTCAATGCCTATCTCGATGCGGAATACAGTTTTTACAATAGAAAAAGAGACGATCCGTTTGGTGTCCCATTTGAGCCTTTTCCATTGGTGGATAGGGAAATTTATACAGGCGTGATTTTTGCCGGTAAACGTTTTGGGCGCGGACTGGCTGTAGAGGGGTATGGGGGGTATAGTTGGGATCGGCAAATCAAGGGGGATATGGTTCCCATTTATGGGGCGACAGTTGATCTTGGGGAAAAGCGGGGATGGCATTTAAGGCTATTATTCAGCCATACGACCAGCACGGAAGTGTCCGGAGGTATAGTTGAGCGCTATCTTGCAGATCTTCATTATCGTTTTTAATTTGATTGTCTCTAACAAATCTGTTATGTGTCATCTATGTCAAAAAATCAATTGATCTTTGGATTGAATAAGAATGTCCTTTTAGAAAGCCTTCTGTTCTTTTTGTTAGTATTGGTCGGGGATTATTTTCTGGGAAGGGGTACACGTTTTGAACAGATTTCCCCCCATCCCTTTTGGATCATTGTTTTGCTTTTATCCGCTCAGTATGGCACCGCAGCAGGGGTATGGGCAGCTTTTCTTTCCACCTGCTTCCTTTATATCGGCAATGTCCCGCATCAACAGATTGAAGAATCGGTCTTCGATTACCAATTTCGTTTAGCTTATCAGCCATTTTTATGGTTTGGGGCAGCCTTTGTTTTGGGTGAGTTAAGGATGAGGCTGCAATCCCGCCTCGATCAAGCGGTACTGGAAAGGGAAGAAGCCGTAAAGCAGGCTCAAGCCATTGTTAACAACTATGAAAAATTGAAAATCAATAAAGAAGGTCTGGAGTCAAGGCTGGCCGGTCAGATCAATACGGTCGCAGCTTCTTATGAGAGTTTGCGCAGTCTCGAGTCCTTGAACCCGGTGCAAATTTTAAAGAGCTTGGATCAAGTGATTACTAAAGCGCTCTCGCCGGAAAAATTTTCAGTTTTTGCAGCTGGGCCAAATGGCTTAGAGGTAACAACCGGATACGGCTGGAATGATCAAGACCCTTTTAAGCGCCGCATTTCTCCTGACCAGCCTCTTTATAGCGAAGTGATCGTCAAAAAACGAATATTGGTCATTATCAATAAGGAAGAAGAAGAAATTCTCGATGGAGAGGGCGTGTTGGCTGCACCCTTGATTGATCAAGACACTGGTGAGGCCTTTGGAATGCTCAAAATCGAGGCGATTGATTTTTTTCGTTTAGAGATCGGTAATTTAGTGGTATTTAAAACCATATGCGAATTAATCGGATCGGCGTACTCCCGCTCTCAACGGTATAAAAAAGCCCTTTCAAATGCGATTTATACAGATGAGCGAGAATTATTGTCTTTTGCGGCTTATCTATTACAAAGGAGTTATTTAAAAGGCCTTTGTAAAAAAATGGCGATCCCTCTTACCGGATTGACCATTAGCAGGAAAGAAAAGCTGAAGTTGCAAAAGCAGGTAGAAAAACAGTGGCAGATGCGCCTTGTTAAAATTTTAGAAGAATGCTTGCCGGAAAATTCCCCTGTTTACGCGGGGGAGAAAGAGTCTTCTGAAAGGAATATCTTATTGCCCGCCCAAGAAAAAGCGGAGGTAGAATCGATCGTACGGAAGATCACTTCCCGTATAGAGGAAGACCCTTTTATGTCGCACTACCCTTTGCACTATAAAACTGAAATCATTACAGGCATTTCGTTACAATGAAAAAAATAATCAACCGTGTGGCCGCGATTTTTTATGCCCTTGTTGTTTTAGGGTTGGAATATCTGATTTTTTTTTCCGATAGCCTTCTTTTTTATAAGCTATTGTTTCATATATTGATTGTAAACGGTTGCATCCTTTATGTTTTCGCTTGCAAAATTTTTGAGCGTGATCTTCGTTTCCCTCTTTTGCTTGCGATTTTAACGGCCGGCTTAGGTCCTTTTGGTCCCGCTATATATCTACTGACCCTTTTGCTCTATTTTGTTTTTTCGGTAACGGCTTGGGCGCAAAAGGATTTGTTTGCCGCGCTTTTTCCTGAAGTTAAAGCAGATGCTTCAGAAGTGGTGTATGAGCGCATCTTGCAAGGGCTCGATGTTTTTTACGAGGCTAAAACATTGCCATTTGTCGATGTGGTGATGTTCGGAAACGAGAAGCAAAAACGGCTCGCTATTGAAAAAATGCTACGCTATTATCGCCCCGACTTTGCGACGGCATTAAAACAAGCATTGCAAGACTCTAATAATGGGATCCGTGTCTTGGCGGCAACAGCGATCAATACCCTCGATCGTCACTATTTCAAAACGTTTTTAGAATTCGAGAAGCTTTACAGAAAGAATTCCTCTGAGCTGGAGCACACTCTGAAATTTGCAGCTCATTGTGATTTGTACTTGCGCTCGGGAGTTTTAGAGGAAACGCGTCTTAAGAAGATTATCGACTGTGCCGTGGAGGCATATGAAAAATGTTTGGAAATCAAACCCAATCAGCAGGTTCTACAGGAACATCTAGCCCGATTGTATTTGCAAAAGGGACGTGCGGACCAATCGATAGCTTTGCTTGAGAATTATATAAATGCAGAAGCACCCTTGTCGTCTGGGATTTCAAAGTGGATCATGGCCTCCCTTTTTTCAACGAAGGATTACGCCGGTATCAGGGCGTTTGCAAAAAAGCAAAAACATGTGGAGGAATCTTCGGCAGACTCCTTGGAAGTAAACGGCCTGCTGGCAGTTTGGGGGGCGTTTAAATGAAGCCCCAAACCGATGTCTGCCTGATTTTGGAGGGTACTTACCCATATATTTCCGGAGGCGTATCCGGTTGGGCCCATCAGCTGATACTATCCCAAAGTCATTTGCAATTTTCATTGATCAGTATTTTGCCCCCGCGTTTTACCGGTCGGCCAAAGTATGACCTTCCAAAGAATGTCGCTTCTCTTTCCCATATTTATTTGCAGCAGTTGCCGGAAAAAAAAGGAAAAATCTCTTCGAAGGAGATGGAAATATTTTTTAAAGCTTTAGAGCTTCCTATCCTTAACTTGCAAAACCGGGCAAAGACAGAGACCCTCAAGTCTCTACTGGATGTGTTGGGCACGGTACAAAATGTCCTCGGCGAAGAGTTGTTGTTGAATTCCGAGGAGGCGTGGAAAATGCTGCTGCGCATGTACCGCTCTTCAATAGGTGAGGGGAGTTTTTTGAATTTTTTCTGGTCTTGGCGCGGATTGCTGGCCGGTCTTTACGCAATTCTTTTGGCCGACATACCCAATGCCAAAGTATATCACAGTTTATGCACAGGATATGCAGGGCTTTATCTAGCAAAAGCTTGTCTTTCTACCGGCAGACCGGGAATGCTGACCGAACATGGGATATACACCAACGAAAGACGGATCGAAATTACAGCCGCAGATTGGTTAAACGATCAAAAATCGATGAACTTGCAAATTAACCGGGGAAAATATGAGAAAGATTTGAAAGATTACTGGATCGATACTTTTTCCGGATATTCGAAGTTATGTTATGAGGCTTGTCGGGAAATTATCACCTTATTCCAAGGCAATACAACATTTCAGATCGAAGATGGCGCCGATCCGAAAAAAATCCGTATTATCCCTAATGGTGTGGACTTTGCGAAATACTCTTCGATTAAAAAAGATAAAGATCATCCGCCAACGGTAGCCTTAATCGGCCGTGTGGTCTCAATTAAAGATGTAAAGACTTTTATCCGCTCTATTGCACAGGTTAAAGATAAAATCCCTGAGATACGAGCTTGGGTCATTGGCCCTATGGACGAAGAAGAAGAATATTACCGGGAGTGTCTAGAATTGACAAAGACTTTACATTTGCAAACCACTTTGACCTTTACCGGAAAGATCAACATCATGGATCGACTAGGCCAAATTGATGTCGTAGTGCTAACGAGCATAAGTGAGGCTCAGCCCTTAGTCTTATTGGAAGCGGGCGCGGCCGGTATTCCCAGTATTGCTACAGATGTCGGAGCCTGCAGGGAAATGTTATACGGATGCAGCGATGAGCTACCTTCTCTTGGTCAAGGAGGGATCGTTTGTCCGCTTTCCAATCCCGCCGCTATTTCAGAGGGAATTGTTTCCCTGATTTCGAATGAAGAATTTTATGCCATGTGCAGCAAGACGATGCGAGAGAGAGTTAAGAAGTATTATCATCAGGATCAACAAAGAGACGCCTATCAAGCACTTTATAAATCTCTTATAGAGGTTCTTTAATGGCAGGTATCGGTTTTGTCTTACGAAAGCTCTTAAATAAGGACGATCTATCAGGCGTCATTCAAGCCTATCTTCATGCGACCATAGCTTCCTCAGGGCCATGGCTTTTTACTGTTTTGGCATTAGGGTCATTTTTTGCAATTACCGGCAGTTATGTCGACTTTATCGTCCTCGAAAATTTTCGAGGGATACTGATGTATAACTTTGCCTTTTCCCTGGTTATCACCGCTCCTCTTTCTGCGGTTTCGACACGTTATTTAGCTGATTTAATTTACAAAGAAGATGTGGAGGATGCCCCGGCTATGCTTTTGGGAACCCTGCTGTTTTTAACATCGTTAGGGGTTCCATTAGTTACTGCGTTTTATTTGTTTTTCACCAATATGGGGATACAAGAAGCCCTTTTTGCCATGATCAATTTTATGTTGATCGCAAGTATCTGGCAGGCGTCCATTTTTATTTCCGCAATCAAACAATACACAGGGGTTACGTTCTCTTTTCTATTGGGAATGATGCTGGCTGTGTCGGGCTCTGTTTATTTTGCAGATTCCAATACTGTAGACGGGATGATTCTGGGCTTTAATCTTGGGCTGGCCTTTATATTTTCAGCGCTTGTGGCGTTGATTTTTGCTGAATATCCGAGAACGTGCACACATTTATTCCGCGTGACACCCTATTTCAAAAAATACTGGGAATTAGCGCTGGGAGGGTTGTTTTATAGTTTGGCCATTTGGGTGGACAAGTGGATTTTCTGGCTGTCTCCGGAAGCTTTAACTTTGGAGAATGGACTGCTGATGTACCCGCCGTATGATAGCGCCATGTTTGTGGCTTATCTGACAGTTGTGCCGGCAATGGCGATGTTTCTTATTTCGCAAGAAACGGCTTTTTTTGAAGAATATGTGGCCTACTATCAAGATATTCAAAATCATGCCAATTTTGATAAAATTGAAAAAAATCATCGAAGCATTATCAGGTGCTTAAGTGTAAGTGCAAGAAAATTAATGTTATTTCAAGGCGGCATCACGTTCTTGGTGCTATTGACAGCGCCAAAAATTCTTAGTCTATTAGGGATGAATTATATCCAGTTAGGGATGTTCCGTTTTGGCGTTTTGGGAGCCTTTTTTCAAGTCATGGCTCTTTTTATCACGATTGTTCTCTCTTACTTTGACAATCGAAAAGCTGTCTGCGCTCTTCAAGGGCTGCTGCTTGTCAGTAATGCGGCATTTACCTACGCGACACTGCAGCTCGGTTTCCCCTATTATGGTTATGGGTATTTTTTAGCCAGCCTACTCACGTTTACTGTGGCAGCCATAGTCACGGTTCGCTTTGTGATTAAACTTCCTTACTCTACTTTTGTACTCAACAACACTTCTGTGTATGACTAAACGGATCGGTCTGATATATACATTCTCATGAATGAAAGACACGTAAAGCTTCACGCACTGGTTGTAGAAGATCACTATATCAATCAAGAATTGATGCGCGAAATGCTGCTTAGATTAAATTGTTCTGTCGATACTGTAGAAAACGGCATTGAAGCTTTGGCAGCTCTTGAAAGTAATGTCTACGATGTAATTTTCATGGATCTGCAGATGCCTGAAATGGATGGATTTGACGCCACACGCGAGATCCGTAGACGGGAAAGAGAAAGAAAGACACCTATTATTGCTTTAACCGCAAACGCCATGCATGGAGAAAGAGGGAGGTGTCTGGATGCCGGGATGAACGATTACTTGTCTAAGCCTTTTGAATTGCAGGATATTGAAGCTTTGATCAAAAAACATTTTCCTGACTAAAATGATTATTTTTTCCCCATTTTGTTCAGATGCATCAAGAGCTCCACAAGATTTTCAATCTCCATAAGATCCTCACAACCATCTTCAAGAGGAAAAGATAGTTCCATACCCTGCGGGTTAAACTCATCCTCTTCAGGTTCTAATGTGAATTCCCAAGTTCTCAGGTTTTGCTTAAGGGCTTCAAAACAACAGGCAATGGTGTGCAGGATATTTGCCAGGCGTGCCATATGATGTTCTTGAAGGGTGTAGGCATTTAATCTCCCTTTCCAGCTCCAGCACTCTTCAAAGGTGTACTGTTCAAGAAACGCTCCTTTTTCTCTCCAATCTGCGAATATTTCGTCAATTTTCTCTTTTAGAAAGCCATTTTCGGAAGCTTGATCTATTTCTTTGATGAATTTTTTATAGCAGCGTCGGTCTTTAGTGATTTCTTGAGCGGTGAGCATGGCTCTGTCGCTTCGAAGGGTGGTGCGGATTTCGAATAGCTCCAGGCTAAAAGAGGAGATGCGGTGTACGATTTCAGAAGCTTTGACTTCAAAAGTATCGAGATCATAGGATAAATGTTCCACATCTTGAATGAGGGAAATAATTTTTTTCTCGAGGGGAATGGAAAGAGTCTTAAATCCCATTAATTGTTTTTGCACAGCTGTTTGTAGCGATAGCGCTCTTAATCCTTCCAGGCAAATATTATCTTTAATTTGTGATGAAAATCCCTCGGACTGGATGAAGCTTTTTGTTTTTTGCAGAGCTTCGTCCACCTTATGTTTTCGGTTGAGTGTTTCAGGAGCAAGGGTGGATTCGGTTTGCCAGAAAGCATCGGAGATGAGAGAACTTTCATGATCCTGATAGGCTTTCCAGGCGGTGAAAGGAATGGTAAAGCTTGAGGCATTGATATTCATAAAAGAAACTCCTTGGTTACTCCAAATTTCAACTAGACTTCGGTATACTCAATAACCAGACGAAGTGCACTTAAATTTTTTTCACTTGAGGGAAATTAAAAAAGAAAACGGCCTGTGATCAGTCCGCTTCCGGTTAAAAAAAGCATTTCAGCATAACCTTTATCATATTTCATAAATTAAATATATTTTTTGCTATAATTGTTTTTAGTTTAGAATTATGAGGCGCCTTTATTGTGATTAATTCTATCATTCATTTTTTAGCGGGTCGTTCTATTCCTAAAGAAATAGACCCCCCCGATCTTACCGATAAACAGAGAACAACCCTTATAATCGTTGCCATCTGCACTTGTTTTATCGCGTGCCTGCCGGCAGCAGTGGTCTACTTCGTTTTTAAAGTGAATGCTTTAAAAAACTGCTCACCTGAAGTTCAGGCTACTGCCAGTAAAATTCAAAGTCTGACAGCAAAAAAAGCGCCTGAAAATTCCGAGCCCACGCTGCCATTAGAAGTAATTGATGAATTGCATACTACCCTGAAGGCACTCCAATTTGAATTGTCTATCATGAAAGATGATGAAGTTAGGGAAAAGATCTCAAAGTTGTTGGACGAATTCAGCAATCCGCAGCTACTTTCCGGTCCTTTACCGCAAGACGAAAATGAAAAAAAGCGTGTTCTTATTTTAAGAGAGCAATTTCAAATGGCAGTGAAACAGGCTGCATTACAGCGTGAATTACGCAAGAAAGGAAAGCTGGTCTCTCCTCAAGAATTTGAAGTGCCCTGTTTAAGCCGTTTGGGATATCGGATTGATGCGTCGAAATATCATGAAAAAGAGTTTCTTTTTGAAGTGATTTCCCATGTCTCTAGGGAAGAACTTAAGAAAATCGAAGTCAAGTCATTTTCTGAAGTTGAAACCTTCTTTGCAAAGATTGCACTTAATGTTCGTTTGAAACAAGTGGGTTTAACCGAACCTTTAAAGATCGAAAAGTTTAAACTGATGCTCAGCTTTTATAAGGAGATCTTCCAATCAATAAATTTAACCGATTACCCTTTAGAGATACCTGAAACAATTTTAAAAGGTAAATTTCCCGTAACCCTTGAAGTACTAAACCAAGAATTCCAAGATTTAAAAAGGGAGGCCTTATTAGCAAGTCTAGCAAAGTATAACACATTTTTTAAGGATTCCTTTCAAGATGATTCACAACTAGAAACTGTGCTCCAAGAAGGTTTGGAGCAAAAAATGGCAGAACATCAAGAGTATGTTCGCACTCTTTGGGGAGAAATGAAAACGGGTGACTTCAGATTGTTTCCGGAAAATACCAGGAAGCGCTTTGAATTGAAATTTAGCTCCATTGAAAAACGGATCGATTTCATGCAAACGCACGGATCCTTCCTTGAATATGAGATGGTTCAGGGAGCTCTTGATCCTGATGAGGTCTTTCATGACGGCCTTTGCCTTGCGCTTGTCGAAGAACTTTTGCTACATGCACTTACAGCACCAGAAAAGACAGCCGGTGAAATTCAACCAAGAATCAATAGACATACCCGTTACAATCAGGTTTTGCATCGATTGGGACATCACAAACCAAAAGGGTTGAAGTATAGAGAGCTAAAGCCCATCTCGACAGATGACATTAGGCGTCAATTGACTGAGGAAGCATCCTCTTTGGAAGTTAGTCAGGGCTGGGCTCTTACACTTTTGGGGTTTGCCGACCTACCTTCAAATAAGGGGGCAGCACATGCCATTGCTTTAAGATTCGATCCGAAAAACAATATTTATGAATTGTTCGATTCCAATATTGGGCATTTTACCTTTAAAAACTTACCGAATGGGGAAGAGTTATGGACACAATGCATTCAAAATTTAATGAAAACCTTATACCCAAACTTAATCGATATTAAAATGTCCCAGATGCTTCTAGACGTAGCGGACGCAATTCCGGACTAAAAATTACCATCCTGCCCTAAAGACCTGGCCGGTGAGTTTCCCTTCCACGCTTTTGCTATAGGCAAGGGCAACTTTAGCTGCCGGAACGGGCTCGAATCCTCTAAAATACGGCGCATACTTGTTCATTGATTCGGTAACGACTGTAGGGCTTACGGAATTAATTCTAAGGCCTCTATCGAGTTCAATGGATGTCCCTTTAACAAAGCCGTCAATTGCGCCGTTTATCATAGAGGCAGATGAGCCGGTTGCTATCGGATCATGGTTGAGAATGCCGCTGGTTAAAGTGAATGATCCTCCATCCCTAATAAAATTGCGTCCCATTAACACTAAATTGACTTGTCCCATGAGCTTACTATTAATCCCTACACGATATTTCGCTTCATTCATTTGATTAAAGTTTCCAAAAGAAACTTCTCCGGCAGCACAAATCAGAGCATCGAAGGCCCCGGCTTGATCGAACATTTTATTAATGGACTCCATCGAGGTTATATCGCACAACAAGTCTCCATGTTTCCGTCCGACAATGACAATTTCATGACGCGTTGAAAGCGCTTTGAAAATGGCCTCGCCAATGGTTCCGGCTCCTCCAACAAGAATAATACGCATGATTTTTTCCTCCTATAAAGTCGAACTTAGACGAACAATTAATTTGTTATCTTGATCAAAAAATTTATAGTCGTCAATGAATAGTCCCTTCTTTTGAAAATCACTCTCAAAAGTCTTGAGATTTTCTTTGATTTGCTCCCGCTGACAAGTAAACGCCGCAAAAAGATAGGGGGGTTGCGATAAGATTCTTTGCATGATGGCGATAATTTCATGATCGGACAGTCTGTTATGCTGAGTTATTCTATAAAACTTCGGAAAAGCATCCCCATGTCCCCATTCTAAAACTTGGGAACAATGAGGCAGGAGAACCAGGTGGCTTAAATTGATCATTTTAAACTCTCTTGTGCTCCTTTGCACGTCTTTGCGAATTTTTTTATTGAGCTGCGGTGTGATCGGATAATCTTCCATCTCTGCGTTAGATGCATTTTGTATGGTCACTTTGAGGGGCAGTACATCCTCTCTTTTATAGAAGGCAGCAGCCAAATTTTTCTTTCTCTCGAAAGTAAGCGGATCCATGCGAGACTTTCTTATTAAGTCAAGTTTCTTGATTCCTTCGGCAAGTTCCAGACTTGACAAATGATCGGCTGCGATGCGATCGGCGGTCAAATTTTGACGGTGTTTTAGTAGAGCTAAAGATTTATACCCCCCTAGTGTTAGTAGAGGTATGCAGACTTGAGGGGCAACGGTTGTTGATAGGGCTGCTGCAGCGAAAATAAACGCCGATAATAGTTTGACTTGAGAGAGGCTGTGACTCTGCTGTATATGGGCCAGGTCATGCGCAATGGTGAGCTTGTTTGCATTTGAAGGAATCTTTATTGAAGGTGTGTTCCATGGTCGGTTAAACCCGGAATAGCCGGAATTTGCCGTCTCATAAATCTTGATAGGTGGAAGATTCATTCGACTAGCAAGACGCTCTACTTCAGCATGTTTTTCTTTAAATGGGGAGTCTCCGGATTTGAAATGAAAGCTTCTGGAAATTTGAGTAGTAAGTGATCGCATCACGTTCATCGGAAAGCCCCCTGTTTTTTTTGAACGCGATTATGTGACTACTGAACGTAAAGAAGCAAGCATTTCAGATATTCCGTTTCCGGATGAAACAAGTTGATAGGGTGGTCTTGTGCTAGTTGATGCCTGCCGATGATTTGGACTTGGCGACTGGTCGCCGCAGCGGCTTGAAATACGAGCCTTTGAAATAAGTCTGTTTCAATGTGTGGGGAGCATGAACAGGTAAGCAGGATCGTGCCTTTTGGAACTTTGTGGAGTACGGCGCGGTTTAATTCAATATACCCTTTAGAGGCGGCTTGCACATCAGCTCTTCTTTTTGCAAAAGCCGGCGGGTCAAGGATGACCAGATTGTAGTTTAAATCCTGCTCTTTCAAAAATGAAAAAACATCCGCTTGGATGGCGCGGTGTTTGCTTTCGGGCAATCCGTTTAATTGGATATGTCGTTTGGCAAGCTCAATGGCAGAGGCGGAAGAATCGAGAGAGATGACTTCTTCTGCGCCTGAAGCTAAAGCGTAAGCTGAAAAGCCGCCGGTGTAGGAAAAACAATTTAAGACACGTCTACCTTTTGCAAGCGCGCCGATTTGCTTGCGCATTTCCCGATGATCCAGAAAAAAACCTGTTTTTTGCCCTTTGGCAGGGGAGACGACAAACTTTAATCCATTTTCCAGTATGTGGACTTCATCAGGTGCTTCCCCTTCGATGTAGCCTTCTTTTGCCGGCAGTCCTTCCTCAGTGCGTGAGCCTTTGGTGGATTTTTCATAAATTGCCCGGGGGCGGAAAGCGGCACGCAGTTGCTCAAGAATAAGATCACGGATCATGTCCATGCCCAATGATAATAATTGGATCACAAGCACATCATTGTACTTATCAACAATCAGTCCGGGTAAATGGTCCCCTTCACTGTTGATGACTCGGTAGGCGTTAGTCGTCTGGGGATCAAAAAATGATTTACGCCATTCAATGGCTCGATTGATATTGTTTTTGATTTCTTGCAGAGGAGGCGCGTCTCCAAAGCTCACCATACGGCCGACCATGCCGACTTTGGGGTTGAACATGGCATGCCCTAAAAGAATCTTGTCCGAACTGTAGACCGGAAGGATTTCCCCTGCGCCTTGTTTAGGCATCGAGGCGACCGCTCCCGAAAAAATCCAATGGTGCCGGCTCTGGATGGGCCGTTCTTTTCCTTTTTTCAATATCAACATGGGAGAAATTATCAAGGAATTGCGAAATAAAAGATAGTCCCCCGTGTAAAAAATACAGGGGGGACAGTAGGGGTTATCTCAAAACTTCAGGATGTTTTTTCAGATAGTTGATGATCGTATCGCCGCCGGTAATCACTTGAGATCCGACAACAAGTACAGGCACTCCTTTTTGTCCGAGCTGGTTAAGCTCAGCACGGTATTGCGGGTTGCTTGTATTCTTAAGCGACACAGTTTTATTGACTTGGTTCAAGTAATCCATTACATGATGGCAATGAGGGCAGTTTTGGTGATAGTAAAGGGTGGCCGTTTGAGCAGCAGTTGCCGCTTTATTCTGGGTGGCAGGCGCTGCTGCCATGGCCAAAGTTGTTCCGCACACCAGAATTGCCAGGAATAGAAATCTATACATTTTATCCTCCTCAGGAAGCATTGTTCATGATCTTGAGTTTTCAAAAAAATTCTTTTTTGTCTACCGGAACGAATGGGGTCGGATATTCCCTGGCTCTTTTTCCTATTTCTCCCTATGATGTTTCTTTATTTAAACAGTGGAGAACCCTCTTATGAATAAAGCTAAAGTTGCCATAATCGGCTCAGGTCCAGCTGGTTATACAGCGGCCATCTATGCTGCCCGAGCCAATCTGGAGCCTGTACTTTATGAAGGCTTTCATTCCGGAATCGCCGGCGGCCAGTTGATGATTACAACGGAAGTTGAAAATTTCCCCGGGTTTGCCGATGGTGTGGCCGGACCACAATTGATGGTCACGTTACGTAAACAAGCCGAAAGGTTTGGAACTAAAGTTATTTCCGATGATGTCGTCTCCCTTGATCTCTCATCATATCCTTATAAGTTGGTCGGTGCAAAAAATTCCCATGAAGCCTTGGCGGTCATCATTGCCACAGGCGCCAGCGCAAATCGTATGGATGTTCCCGGGACGCGCGATGGAGAATTTTGGCAGAAAGGTGTCACCGCATGTGCAGTATGCGACGGAGCGATGCCAATTTTTAGAAATAAGCCCCTCTTTGTGATTGGCGGCGGAGATTCGGCTTGTGAAGAGGCCTTATTTTTAACAAAATTCGGCAGCAAAGTGTATATGGTGCATCGCAGGGATGAGCTAAGAGCTTCCAAAATCATGCAGCAGCGGGCCATGAGCCATCCGAAAGTTGAGATTTTATGGGATTCTGTGATCGTTAATGTCACTGGAGACACTATCGTTCGTCATGTTACCATCCAAAACGTAAAAACCCATGAAGAAACGGTCCATGAAGCCGGCGGTGTTTTCTTTGCAATCGGCCATACGCCCAATACAAAATTCCTGAAAGGACAGTTGGATTTGCACGATAATGGCTATTTGAAAGTTGTACCGGGCACCAGCCGCACTTCAAAAGAATTTGTCTATGCTTGCGGTGATGTGCAAGACCATGTATATAGACAAGCGATTACAGCTGCGGGTACGGGATGCATGGCGGCAATAGAAGCCGAAAGAGATCTTTCCGCAAAAGGGGTAGAGTAATTGAAAGCCATGACCTTGGGCCTGCTAATCGCAGGCTCTTTGAATCTTTACGCAACAGACTATAAACCGTGGACATCCGAACGTGAATTAGAACTTTATCCCCGCTTTGATTACGCCTTTGAGCACTATTCAAGGATCAATAGCGCTGATGGTTCGGAAAACGATTCAGGTAACGATCATTTTTATACTTTAGGGGTTTCCGGTTCCTACACACCTTATAGCGTAGAACTTGAAGTTCAGCTTGCCAACTCTAATCATCGCTCATTCGGATTCGATCATGCACAACTGACTGGGCGCTATCATTGGTTAAATGATATTGTTGGTGATCCTGTATCTCTTGCATTCGGTGCTTCATTATCCGGCGTTTCGAGTACTGCCGTTCGTGAAATCGGCTCTTTTCATCATGGAGAGTTTGAGGCAGAGGCCTTTATTTCTTTTGGTAAAGAATGCACTTGTCTCGACACCTGGACGACGCGTTGGTGGGGAGTTACTGGGATCGGAATAGCTAATCATGGTTCCCCTTGGGTATTTTCCGAGTTTGTATGGGAAAAAAAACTGTGCGACTATAATTTGGAACTCTTTGCGGAATTGTTGGTCGGTTTAGGAGATCGCGCCCTGAATATCCACCATTTTCATGGATATGGTTCTGTAGAACACCGTTCACTCGATCTAGGCACTCGATTGCATTACCACACTCACTGCTACGGAATTTGGATTGCAGAACTTGCGCAGCGTGTTTGGGGTTATAATTTTCCACAAAACGCCACCATTATTCAGTTGAGCGTTGTATATCCTTTTGGGCTTTAAAGTTATTCCCAGATGGCTACGGCAGTGGCATACTCTTTAGAATGACTTAAAGAGACAATGACTTTCGGGTCGTTAAATCTATTGAGCATGTCATTTGAAAAGAGAACAATCGGTTTTCCTTGCTCATTATTTGAGATTTCTATGTCTGTCCAGCTCATTCCGTCGCGCAAGCCTGTTCCCAAAGCTTTAACGATGGCTTCCTTGGCTGCAAAACGCGCCGCAAAGTGTTGGGCGGGCTTGTGGAAGCGCGCGCAGTATTCTTGCTCTTTTTGAGTGAACATGCGATCCAAAAATTTACGTCCGTACCGTTGGATGATCCGATCGATACGGACAATTTCAATAATATCAGTGCCAAGGCCTTTAGGCATCATCGAATCCTGTTAGAGGGCAAAATATTTTTTAGCTGCTTGATCTTCGGTAATCCCTACCATGTCTTGAAGCGGGACTTGCGAAAACTCCTCTTCTTGCGCATTGCAAAAAATCATGCGGCCAGAGGAGGTGTGTTTGACGGAAAGCACTTGTGCTTTTATCGTCTCGCCGATGAATTCAGCACCGCCATTGATCACCACCATTGTGCCGTCATCTAAATAACCCACGCCCTGACGCGCTTCTTTGCCATAACGTTGTACTTTGATTTGAATGAATTCGCCGGTTTGGGTGAGAGGCTTTAAAGCTTTAGAGAGGGAATTGATATTAATAATCCGTACGCCTTCAACTGTGGACTGCTCGATTTGATTCATTTCAGAGGTCAAGATGTTGGCATCCATCAAGCGTGCAATGCGAACAAGTTTGCTTTGTGTATCTTTGAGTTCCGGAAAATTTGTTTCCACTTTTCTTAAGTTGAGACCAGGCATTTCTTCCAGTTTTTTAATAACTTCCAGAGCCCTTTTCGCTTTATAGCGCAAGCCTTCATTAAGGGATTCGGCGGTTTCGTAGAGTTCTTTTTGCACGAGTTGCGGCAACAAGAGCACATTGTCAACGATACCGGAAGCTGCCAGGTCGATCAGGCGCGGATCGCTTAAAACCGATACGTCTAAGACAACGTCTTTTTTCTTTTCAGAAGACTGTTTGAATTTAACGAAGGGGACGCTGATATAAAAGTCTTCGGAAGCTCTTACCACAAAGGTGATGCCGAAATAAACGCTACAAAGAAAGACGCCCGCTTTGATGAGCGCCAAAGTTTCGGGAGGAGTCGAAAGCGCTGCCATTTCGAAAACGCCGGTCAACACTAAATTAGTGGACTGTCCGAGCAAATAACCGAAGAAAAGACCTAGAGAAATGCAATTTAAACTTTTAAGGGAGGCTTTACGTAAGAAAAAGTCGGAACTAAAGAGGAGAAAGCTAAAAAGAAGCCCCGCTCCTGCCCCAATGCCCAATGTAGCTGTTGTATAACCGTAGGGCAAAATGTTTGCGCACAGCACTGTGAAAAAAAACACTGATAAGAGCGCATAGATCGTCCGAAGTAAAAAACCAGAGCTATTCATATTGTATTTGTCCTAAATATAGTTAATTGCATCTAAACAGGGAGTCATAGCCCTGAATGAAGTACACCTTTGGCTAAATGCATCCCATTTTTGAAAGAATAGTTATATACGAATTTTCTTTTATTGTCTATAATTTCGCCAATTTGATTAATTCTACCAGGTTCATGAGAATGCTAAAATTTTCCCACACTTCACTTATTCGTTTTTCCGGCCTCATCTGGTTGGCAGCGGGCATGTATCTGCTTCAGCTAGGAATTAACCTCCTTCTTCAAATAGTCGCAAATCCTGACAGCTTTTATCATCCTTTATTAAAATCACTTTCAGGTTATACAGGAGGGATAGACAATGCGGTCGTTCTGCTGACGGCTTTTTCGTTGCTTATCGGTCTTCTCAAAAGCAAGACGATTTTCTCAAAAACGGTCACGAGGATAGTAAACCGCATCCGAAGTTTGCCCGATCCCGCGCCGCTTGCCAAAGCTTACTCGCCGGGTTACATCGCTTTAATCCTCTCTATGATGATGATCGGGATCTTGATTAAAGTGTTTCAGGTTCCTAATGATATTAGAGGAATGATCGACGCTACAATTGGCTCGGCATTGATTAATGGCGCTATGCTATATTTTAGAGCTGCCATAAAACCGGCTACTTGTGGTAATTAGACCCTTTGGCAATTTCTAATGCGCGGTAGATTTGCTCAATAAGGATCAGGCGCGTCATTTGGTGGGTAAAAGTAAGAGGGGAGAGGCTGATGAGTCCCGCGCGGGATTTCAGGGCCGTTGGAATCCCTGCCGCCCCTCCGATCAAGAAGGTCGCCTTCGATCCTCCTCTTTCCAGCTCATCACAAAGCAAACTGCTGAAGGCCTCACTTGAATAAAGTTTTCCTGCGGGATCTAAAATAAGCAGCCGCTCTTCTTTAGAAGCAAGAGTTTCCAACTGTTTATCATCTTTTGCCCACACAGTTTCAATCTGTAGGACAGCTTTAAGTCTTTTTGAGTATTCGTCCCATGCTTCTTGCAGCCATGCCTCTTTTGTTTTACCGACGGATAAAACTTTAATCTTTAGCATGGCTTCTTAAGGCCTGTTGAATATTCTTTTTTTCATCTTTTTCTTTGAGGGACTTCCGCTTATCGACCGTCGACTTCCCTTTTGCCGTGGCAATCTTCAGTTTGATGCGGCCTGCTTTGAGGTATAGGCCAAGAGGGATGATCGTTAGCCCTTTTTCCTGGCTGGCGGTTTTAAGGCGTTGAATTTCCCTTTTATGCATCAGAAGCTTGCGCTCGCGCCGCTCTTCATGGTTGTGGATGTTGCCGTATTTCCAGTGCGCAATGTGACAGCCGATGAGCAGCAACTCATTATCTTTTACACGCACATAGGCTTCTTGAAGCGATCCGCCGTGATCCCGCAGCGATTTGACTTCTGTGCCGGTTAAAACAATACCGGCTTCGAAAGTATCGAGGATTTCATAATGATGAAAGGCTTGACGGTTGGAGGCTAAGTCTTGGGGGGATTTTTGATTCATAATGTGAAATTATAGAGCGAAATCTAATTAAAATTCCAGCAAAGTCCAGCTCTTATCCCTCTGAAATCTTAAGTTTTACCCTTATAGGCTCGAAAAGACCGGTAATCAACGGATATCGCCTTATCTCAGCCTAACAGAGCCAAATCCCTATTAAATTATTCATTCTTTCTTAATTGCTCTCGATTTATTTTCCGATTAATTGCCTCAAAGAATGTACGCACGCATTCAATTATTTCCCCTCCAGCACACGCAAATCCAGCATTGTTTCTTTTGTGTTTGCTATACCGAACGTGATTCAAAATATGGAATTATGGCAAGGAGTCGCCCTGAATTTGAGCCAGGCGAAGCCGGCGCCGAAACACCGCAATTTGAATAAGTTGCGTGATCCAGGCGGATCTCAAAGTCAGTGGCTGAAGATGCAGCCAGAAACCAAATTGTGAATTGCTTTCGGTATGTACCGGTTCTAATTCAAACTTATCCATTTGCCTTGATCTTTTTGTGTCTGATCTTTGCGTACGCTCTCATCTACTTTTCCAATTTGATTACGATCTCCACGGATTGTCAGAGACGAAACTTTCAAACGCAAAAATGATAACTTTGAACTGGAACCGGTTTATATAGAATAAGTGATTGCATCTTCATAAATTTGGATAATGCCTTAATCATACACAAAAAATTGAGAAAGCGTATACATGACGATGAAAGGATAAACATTATATCAAACGCAAGGAGGGGCTTAAAATCACGTAATTAATGAGTTTAAAAAACTCATTCTTAATAAATTACGATTTTTTCTAGTAGAGTCGTGTTTCCCCTTGACTTAAGGGCTTTAGATTGTGATATTTTATTACTTACAAAGATGGGGATTAAGCTATGGCTATGAAATTCGTGATATCGACACAAGAACTCAATTACTTAATCAATACATGTCAAAATGTGGTTTCCGCCAAGCCGGCAATGCCGATTTTATCGAATTTGCTGATCGAAGCCAAAAATGGGGAATTAATGGTCACCGGTACGGATTTATCGGTTGGTTTACGCTGTTTTACAGAAGCGAAGATCATTGAAGAAGGTTCGACGACTCTGCCCGCGAAGAAATTTGCGTCCCTAATACGGGAATTGACTGCCATCAATGTGGAAATTTCAACGAATGAGCACCACGTCACCGAAATCTGTGCGGATTCTTCCCGTTTTCGTTTAAATGGCATGAGTGGTAATGAGTTTCCCGCCTTACCTGATCTTTCGAATGCTTTGTCGATTAAAGTCTCCCAAGAAAGCCTTAAAGAGATGTTTTTCCGTACTTCCTTTGCCGTATCGCGCGATGACAACCGCTATTCCCTTACGGGCGTCTATATGCACGTAGAGAACCAGAAAGCGCGTTTTATAGGCACAGACGGCAAGCGCTTAGCAAGAGCGCACCTGGATTTGGAGACGGACGCCTCCTTTACCGGCGGGTATATTCTTCCTCTGAAGGCTGTGGAAGAAATGCTGAAGATATTACAAGACGAAAGTGAGGCGACGCTGTATCTGACCCCGGATAAAATCGGTCTTGAGACTGACAACTGCTTCTTGGTGTCGAAACTCTTGTCCGGTGAATACCCGGATGTAAGCCGCGTGATTCCCGCAAAGAGCGATGCGCTGGTATCGATTCATCGGGAAGAGTTAATGACTCTATTAAGACAAGTTTCCTTATTCACGGTAGAGGCGCACCATTCAGTTAAATTTTCATTCGGCAGCGGTGAATTAAAACTTTCGGCCAATACGATGGAAATCGGGGAAGGAAAAGTTTCCATGCCCGTTAATTATCGTGGCGCGCCTTTAGATATAGCGTTTGATCCGGCCTATTTCTTGGATATCCTGAAACACAGCAAAGGGGAGCGGATCAACCTGGGGTTAACCGATTCTTTCAATCCGGGAGTGATTACCGATGTGGATGAAGAGGAAAAAAAACCCGGCTCAAGTCCGTTATTTATTTTAATGCCGATGCGCCTTTCTGAAACCAATTAAAGATGTTTCATCTAAAAGCGCGGCATGTATTTAAAATCCCTTCTGCTTAAAAACTTCCGCGTTTATACCGAAAGGCAGTTCGAATTTTCCCCAGGCATTAATCTGATCGAAGGTCCTAATGCTCAGGGGAAAACGACTATTCTAGAAGCGATTCATCTGATGATTTGCGGAAGTTCTTTTCGTTCCAATTCTTTAGGGGAATTAATTCGGGAAGGGGAAAAGGCTTTTTATCTTGAAGCTGTGTTTGAAAAACATGGGATCGAACAGACGTTAAAGTTTTCCTACAATGGTCGGCAAAAGAGTATCAAATGCAATCATACGATATGCCGCACGACTGCTGAATTGCTGGGAATTTTGCAAGGCACCTTAATGCTGCCTGATGATATTCAGCTTGTAAAGGGGCCACCAAAATGGAGGCGCCAATTCCTCGATTTGCAGTTGGCACAAATTGATCCTTTATACGTCCATCACTTAACGCGTTACCATCGCTCGATGAGGCAAAGAAACGCCTTGTTGAAGAAGAAAAGTATTGCCTCTATCGAAATCTTTGAAGAGGAAATGTCCCGTTCCGCCGCCTATCTAATTCATAAAAGGCATGAGGCCGTAAATGCCGTCGCTGCCGAGTGTCAAGAAGGGCAAAAAGCACTTTCCGAGGGAGTGGAATCATTAGTGATACAGTATCAGCCACGCTATCGTACGCAGGTTGAATTATTGGAGCAAATGCAAAAAATGCGTCCGCGCGATCTGAAATTCGGCTCCTCGTTGACGGGGCCTCATCGGGATGATCTTTTGTTTGTGCTCAACGGACAGCCGGCGCATGCCTATGCTAGCGAAGGGCAGAAGAAAACCTTGGCTGCCGCGCTGCGCTTTGCCGAATGGCACAATCTAAAACGGTGCAGCGAATCAGATCCCTTAATGTTGATTGATGATGTGGGTGTCAGTCTTGATAAAAACCGGAGAACGAAGCTGATGTCTCGATTAGTTTCGATGCGGCAAGTTTTTGTCACCTCTACAGAGCCTCTGGAGGCGAAAGATGCCAACATCATCTTGCTCTTTAAGATTTAGATTTTTTGCGGAATTTGAAAAAGAGGAAGAGGGCAGCCAAAACAAGAGCTGTGATTAACAGCCACTCGATCTTGAATTCAGCATTTTCTAACGTTTGTATCCAGTACGCACCGGAAAAATAACCGATAGAAAGGAACAAAGAAACCCATAAAATAGCGCCGGTATAGGCAAAAAAAGCAAAGGTAGGAAACTCCAGCCTGGTAGTGCCGGCAGAGATCCCTGTGAAGTGTCTGACCCCGGGTATAAAGTAGCCCACTAAAAGCGACCATTTTCCATACCGTTCAAACCAGTTATGGGCAGAAGTCAGTTTACGTTCTGTAATTCCTAAAAAGCGGCCATATTTATGAATCAAGTAATAACCCCAAGTTTTGCCTATCAAGTAACTTACCGTTATGCCGGCGCAGCTTCCTGCATACGCTGCCAGAAGGGTGTTGGGTATGAAAAGAGTTCCTTTTTTTAGTAATACACCGGTGAATACCAGCATGGTTTCTTCAGGAATTGGCAAAGCGATGATGCCAAGAGCAAGTAAAGCGAAAAGCGCACCGCTTCCGTAAAGTTCCAGCCACTGAAAAACGCTGTCTGAATGGGGAAGTAAATTAGCCAAAATTTCGTGCATAAAAATATATTAGCACTGTAGGGGAGTTTGGCGAAAGAGGAAGAGGATCAAGTTTAGTCGATATTCATTCGTCCATACGGCGTAACGCAAAAGCATGGCTTTTCTTGATGCGTGCCGGTAGCCACCATGCCTGACTGGAATAGGATATGGAATAGCATGCGGTAGAGTGTGTCAATATTAGCGGCAGTAAATTCAGGAACTTGGTAATGCCAACGCTTCCCTTTTTTAATCAGAGTAACTGGTTGGTTGTCGCCGATGGCTGCGCAGCACCCCTTGAGGAAATCATCAAAATAGATCCAGCCGCTGTGCATAACGCGTTTGAGGCACTTTTCCGTTTCTCTTAAATCACGATCGATATAATCAGCTGTTTGACGGCTGCCGAATCTGTAAACGGCGGCGGCCTGCTCTTGAATTTGCTTAGCTTCCCAAGTCTCGGCATTTTTCTTTGGCTTTAATTGGCTGTCTGAAATTTCGGTCAATTGCAGCATATTCAGCATGTCGACAAGAGTTGAAAGGTAGTGCGGGGTCCTTTGGGAATCTTCTAAATGAGGAAATATTTTTTTTGCTGATTTATCGACGACGGCATGTGTATTTCCATGAGGAATAAGTGATACCGGTGCTTGCAGAGAGGCATCGATCAAATGTGTCATATCCTGAACAAAACCAAAATCGTTAGGGTGCACACGTTTGATTTGCAAGATATCTTTTATAGGTGTTGGATGGGTCTCTATTCTGAAGAGGAGAAACTGTCTCAATTCATAAAATGGGGTAATAATTTCTTTCCAATGGTCGCCTTCACGTTGATAGCTCAAGCAGCACACAAAACTAAATTCCAAATAAAGCATGGCTTCTTCGAATTGTTCAGGTGTCAGTTTGAACTTTTCAATAAGTGTTTTACTGTTCACTTTAAATTCAGGGCTGCGAAACACTTCGTCTGTAATTTTTTTTAAGACATCGGAGTCAAAAACCAGATCGTCAAGATAGCGTTGATAGGTTTTTGGGGTTAGGAGATATTTTTCAATAAGAGAGCTAAAAATGTCGTCGGAAGTGCGGGGAATGGAGTACCAATTAGGCAGTACATGGATGGGAACTTTTGTAAGCAGCCCTTTTAAAAATTCTAAATCCGGCCGAAAGTCATCATCAAACTTTGGAATTTGTGACTCATAATACTTCCGCATCTCTTTATCGATTTCGAGTCTTCCATCATGGAAAGTATAGAGACGTAGATTTTTTAGCTTTTCTAATACCGGTATTAGTTGTTTTTCTTCGGCTTTTAAATTTTTAGCCAGCTGGTGGGATGTTGTTTTTAAGGATCCTTCCAAAATTTCCCTGAGCAGATCGACTTCGAAAACGGTCAGATCGGCCATTAGTAAACGGCATTCGATATCTTTCTCAAAGGGGTAATCGGATAAATTGATTTTATTTTTTTTGAGTGGATTGGTAATCATTCTACAAACAACAAGTTTTTTCTTTTATAGTTTATTTCATTTGGTTATTTAAGGCAATCTCAGATTATTAAAGATAAATTAAAAAGTTTAATTATTAAATGAGCTTGTTTTTTTAAAAAAATAAATTTATAATAGGCTTAAAGAGAGAAAATTATGGGTTTAATAGATCCGTCAAGAGGTAAGTACATTCAGCCTTTCAAAGCTCCTGTGGAAGGAAATGTCGCAAAAAAACCTATTCCTGTGCAGCTCCCGGACACAAGCGGAGAGGCCACGGGATTAAAAGAGCTCGAACGGAATCGGGAGCAATTATCTCAAGAGTCAAAAATTCCACCGGCCTTGATGAAGGCAATAGAATCAACAGCCGATGGAATGAGTATAGGCATGCTTAGTAACCTGGCTGATTTTTTGAAGCCGCATAGTGGTGAGGTGACGACCCTTTTAGCGGCATTGGTTAGTCAGGCCGAAGATTTAGGGAGGACAAGCATGAAAAAAGATAAAAATAAAACGGAAGATGGCTTTGATCAGGCAGTCGAAGGATTGACGACAGCGATTGTGGAAACGTTAAAAGACGACTATCAAAATGACTATGAGCCCTTTGAAGCCTATGCCCAGCGTGTCAGACGTCAAGTGATTGTGGGCTTAGGGCAATTTAATGAGCGCTTTCTACAAGGATATCAAGCCCTTTTAAGCGAACTGGGGGATCAAAAAAAAGAATAGCTTTATTAAGGCATAGAGGTTGATGGAATGGAAGAGATGGAAGACATCGAACAGTACAAAATTCCTCAAGAGGCGCTTGAGAAATTACGGGATCCTGGAGTTCTCAATCGTCAATTAAAAGAAGGAAAAACCTTTCAGGAGATCATCGGTTATGCTGAGGATGTCATGGAGGATTTTTATCAGGGAGCGTTGGCCCTCTTCCACAAGCAAGAATATAAAAAATCTTCGGACGCCTTTGTTTTTTTGTCTACACTAAACCCTTATGTGCACAATTACTGGCTGGGTTTGGGGATGTCTGAGCAATTAGACGGAAAGCATCAGAGTGCATTGATGGCCTACGCCATGGCCATGTTGACAAATGTAGATAATCCGACCGCGCATTATCAATCAGCCAATTGCTACGATCATCTGGGAGACAGGGAAAGCGCGTTGCAATCCTTGGAAATGGCAATCAGATGTGCCGGTGATCATGCGGAATATAAGATCTATAAAGAAAGAGCGCTCTATCTTAGATCTTTATGGGGAAAAAATTAGCCATAACACCCTTTATTAGGAGAGGTTCTTTTTAGAACGCTACACTAGGCTCTGCACCGAGCTTTAAGGAGTGTTATGGCATTTTTCATAAGGACTAACGCGTATAGATCCAATACTGAATATCCGTGTGAACAAGTCGTACCCCTTCCAGCCAGGTAACAGCTTCTTCTTTTGTATCGAATAACATGGCACAGGTGGCCAGGGCATCAGCAAGCATGCAGGTCGGTGCTAAAACGGTGGCAGAGCAAATAGAGTGTCCGGTGACTCTCATCGGGCATTTTTTCTCAGGATTAAAGATGTGAGAATAAAGAACAGCGCCTACTTGCCAATTTTGCAAATAATCGCCACTGGAGGCAATTGCCTGATTTTCAAGGCTGATAATTTCACCCTGAGGGTCATAATCCCCCCATTTTGAGACCATAATTTTCCAGGGGCGCCCTTCAGGATGAATGCCGGAGGTGCGGATTTCTCCGCCCCATTCTACATAGACATTGTGAAATCCTGCCCGGTTTAACTCTTCTAAGATCCTGTCGATGGCAAACCCTTTGGCAATGCCCCCAAGATCTAATGCGGTGCGCAGATGATCCTTCCATGCCGCATTGTTTTCGAAGTGGAGGCGATCCCAGCCAATGATACCTTCTAATTGCGCAATCTCGCCGGGTAACGGGATTTTACCTTTTGTAAGAGCTTTTTTCCAAATGTCTTGTAAAGGTTCAATAGTAGGGTCAAACCTGCCTTCGCTTAAGAGCACGATCTTTCCTGTTTCGTTCAAAAAGTGTGCTAGCTTTGAAGATAATGCAAACGGTACAAGAGGTGGGGACTGATTGAAACGGCTGACTTCGGAATGGGGATTCCATTTGTTATAGACCTCATCGATTTCTTTAAATACATTCTCGATGACAACCTGGATTTCTTTTTTTTGGGTACGGCTTAGGCTTTGGCCGATGATGACTTTATAGGGGATCGTCATCATAATAGACTGGAAGGCGACAGTGGCCGTTTCAGGAGTGCGCTCGCATCCCATGCTTAGTAAAAGGAAGGCGATGAATAATAACCGGATCATTCTCTTAAGAAATAACTTTTGAGAGTGTTTTTCAGAAGCATGGCGATGGTCATAGGGCCAACGCCTCCTGGAACCGGCGTGATGAACGCGCATTTCTCTTTTACATTTTCAAAATCGACATCCCCTACGAGTTTTAGAGCGCCTGCGATTGATGGATCTGGAATTTTATTAATGCCGACATCGATTACAACGGCGCCTTCTTTCACCATATCAGCGGTGATAAAATGGGGCTTTCCAATGGCTGCAATTAAGATATCGGCTTCTAGGCAGAATTTTTTAATGTCTTTGGTACGGCTATGAACGACACTAACGGTGGCGTTGCCGCCTTTGCCATTTGCCATAAGTAAGGCCGCCATCGGCTTCCCGACAATATTGCTTCTGCCGATAATCAAAGCATTTTTTCCGGCCGTGTCAATGCCGCAGTGCAGTAAGAGTGTTTGGATTCCTAAGGGAGTGCAGGGTACAAAACCGGTGGAATCTCCGATGAGCAGTTTGCCGGCATTAAGCGGGTGGAAGCCGTCAACATCTTTGTGAGGTAAAATGGCTTCGGTAATACGGTGCGTATTGATATGAGGAGGCAAAGGCAGTTGAACTAAAATGCCGTCTATCGAAGGATCCTGGTTTAATTTCGAAATTTCATGGATTAATTCTATTTCGGATAGAGTTTCTGGAAGTTCTTTTTTTATGGAATGCATGCCGGCTTCTATGCAGGCTTGTGTTTTTCTTCGCACATAGATGCGTGAGGCGGGATTGTCCCCGACCAAGAGTACAGCCAGGCATGGTTTACGCCCTGAAATGCCTGAAACGATGATTTTTAATTCATCCCGGATTAACTTTGCAATCGCTGTACCATCAATCAACATGACCCTATGATCCGGCAAAGGGAAGTCTTGTGTCAAGAGAATCACTTGCGCCTTAAGCATTTTTTCGGTTACTTTGAGTGTCAGAAAAATTTTATTTAAACTATTCGGAGGCAAAAAACCATGTCGAAACATAAAAGCATTTTAGCTCTAATTTTTGGAGCGAGCATCTTGGCAGCTCCTTTAACCGCTTCAGCTAGCGATCAATCGCCGGCTCTTTGCGATGAAGCGATCTTGATGTCATACTTTCCGGCTCCCTTTGTTGAGAAAACATTGGATAAGCACAATGTACCGCAAGGTCAAAGAGAAGCCATCTTAAAAGAGCTGGCTGAAAAGGATAAAGAAGTGATCGCTCTCGTGGAAGAAAAAGCAGCAAAAATGCCCAAAAATCCCTTGAGAGATCCTTCTTTAAGGCAAGAGGCAATTAAGATTTTCAGAGATACTCTTTATGAGTTGTTCTCAAAAACCATGCAAGCGCACGGCACGACCAATAGAGAGGAAATCCTCGTTATGCTAGATGAAGTGCAAAGACAAAAAGCCGAATACTTTGCAAAGTGCATGGAACATGCGCAAAAAGAAAGAGGCCCTGCAAACAATGAGCCGTCTCAGCCACTCAAACGTGAAGGACAAGCTCCTAACGAAGAGTAAGGCAACTTCCCCTTTCTAATACTTGGAAAGGGGATTTTTTTCCCTTTACATCTTTAGTTTCTTTTATCCATAAAATAATCTTTCCCTTTACGAATTGGCGTTCCGAATAAGTAAAAGGGGAGTACGAAAAAACAAAAAGCGTATAGGGCATCCATAAGCGGAAACAAGAGGAGATCAGTCAGCAACCATGTTTTCGTGAGGTGAAGGTGATGTTCAAAGACTGCAAGTTGCAGCGTCTGTAGCGTGGTAGAAACCAGGGAAAATAAAAAAGTCATAAGGGGCAGGGTGCTTAAACTGTCAGCAAAAAAATGGCGTCTCTGACTAAAAAATATCCAAGTCGTTACCGTAAAGGTAAGAGCGTGCAAACCTAAATGATTTTGGGAAGAGAGTAAATCTAAAACGCAGCCGCACCAAAGGGAAGCCCATAAACACTTTATCAAAGGTTTATTATAGAGAAGGATTACAAGGAATGCTGAGAAGAATTGAATCCTTAGTAAGGGGAAAAAAACAGGGGTAGCAACTGTCAAGAGTAAGCATACTGCCAATACAATCCAAAGATTTTTTTGCTGCAGATTCATGAGTCGGCTTAGTAAGCGCCCTTAGCAGACACCATCGCAGGAACCGTTTTGAGAATGAGTTTCAAATCCAAAAGAAACGATTGCGTATCCACATAGAGCTCATCAAGTTTGATGCGTTGCTGGTAGGAGGTGTCTGAGCGGCCGGAAACTTGCCATAGGCAGGTAATGCCCGGTCTGATGGAAAGGATTTTATAGGCCTTGGCTCCGTAGTGTTTTTGAATTTCGATTTGAACGACCGGTCTTGGTCCTACAATGCTGAGATCTCCCTTCAAAACATTCAAAAATTGAGGCAGTTCATCCAGGGAGGTTTTGCGCAGGATTTTACCGATAGGGATGATCCGCGGATCATTGGAAAGTTTATGTTTGGCTTCCCATTCGGCTTTCAGGTGAGGGTGGCTTTCAAGCAGCGATTCTAATCTTTGTTCTGCATCTTTATGCATGGTGCGAAATTTATAACACTTGAAAATCTTCCCCCCTCTTCCGATTCTTTCTTGGGTATAAAACGGATTAACGCGCGCAGATAAGTAAATAGCCAGGGCAATGATCAGTAAAAAAGGCAGTCCGATAAGCAGGAAGCAAAAACTGAAGAGGATGTCGAATGCTCTTTTAATCGGAATGCTTTTGATTTGGCACTCGAAGGGAAAAGATAATAACGTGTTGTTTCCGTTCGCTGTTTGAAGGGTTGTTTCCATATGCAGGAGGTATCCTATGTCTGCCATGTTTATAACGAAACAATGAGCGCAGAATCAACATAAAAATGCCAAAGAAAGAGTTTTATTGGTTCAGAATGCCTTGGGCGATAAAGCGCAGAGTATCTGTATTGCGGGCAATAGCGTTAAGTGATTGCTCTGCAGACTTTTGCAGGTCAAGAGCGATGGTCCGTGCGGCTTCAATCCCCATCAGGGAGACGTAAGTGCTCTTCTGGTTGACGGTGTCTGAAGATGTTTCATTACCCCGCTTTATCTTAGGAGATGTGATGTCTAAAATATCATCCATGACCTGGAAAGCAAGACCGATTTTTTCTCCGAAAGCGTCCAAATGTTGTCGTTCATCTGGGGAGGCTTGACCAAGGATTGCCCCGAAAGCGATAGAGGCGCGCATTAGGGCGCCCGTTTTTTTTTGATGGATCAAGGAAAGGGTTGGTAAGTCTACGGCAATTGTTTCTGCTTCCATATCCATCAGCTGACCTCCGATCATGCCATCGCCGCCTGACATGGCAGTAAGTACTGCAATCAGTTCAATAGCCTGTGGCGGGGGGAGAGCGCTATCTTTAGCAAGCACTTCAAAGGCGCGATTCATAAGAAAATCCCCGGCCAAAACGGCAATAGCTTCATTAAATGCCTTGTGGAGCGAGGGCTTCCCTCTTCTAAAATCATCGTCGTCCATGCAGGGCAGATCGTCATGGATCAATGAGTAAGCGTGGATCATTTCTAGCGCGCAGCATGGCGTTAAAACATGTTGCAGAGGGGTATTGAATATTTCGGCAGCCGCTAAGGCAAAAACTGGACGGATCCGCTTACCGCTACCTAAAAGAGAGTAGCGTACCGCTTGATAAATGAGCTGTGTCGGACCGGAAGTCTCAGGGACAAGCTCATTAAGACGTGTATTGATTAATTTCGGCCACTCTGCAAAATGCTTTGCGTCACTCATTAGATCTTTGCCGATTGCTCAAACTCTCTCGCGAAACAAGGTCTGATGCCGAAACAGTAGTAGTCAAAACCAAGTCTTGCCATTTCTTCAGGCAGATACTGGTTTCTACCATCAAAAAAACCTCTGCCGTTCATTTGATTCTGAAGCTGCGTGAAATTCAGAAAACGAAATTGCTTCCATTCGGTCAATAAGGCTAAAGCGTCAACGCCATAAGCCGCTTCGTATTCATCTTTGCACCATATAATGCTGGGATTGTCAGGAAGAAGTTTTTTAGCATTGGGCATGGCGATCGGATCGTATAACCGAACGCTGGCGCCATGAACAAGAAGTTGTTTGATCAAGACTAAGGAAGAAGCCTCCCGCATGTCATCGGTATCGGGCTTGAAACTCAGTCCTAAAATGGCAATCGAGCGTCCATTCAGGCCCCCTTTATCACTGAAGTAACTTTCAATTTTAGTGCCGATGGCGGTTTTTTGCCTTTCGTTGATTTGATGGACCGATTCCAAAAGCTGCATCGGGTAATTTAAAGTCATGCCATGCATTTGCAGCGCCATTACATCTTTAGGTAGACAGGAGCCTCCATAGCCGGCGCCGGCATAGAGAAAACTATAACCTATACGCTCATCTGAACCCATGCCTTTACGGACTTGATTAATATTGGCACCCGTTAATTCACATAGGCCGGAGAGTTCATTCATAAAGGAGATGCGTGTGGCCAGCATGGCATTTGAAGCGTATTTCGTCATTTCTGCCGAAATAGTATCCATCATGATGATTCTTTCATGGCTTAGCATGAAAGGGGAGTAGATCTCTTTCATTGTTTTGGCAGCATCTTGATTATCAATGCCGATTATAACGCGATCCGGCTTCATGAAATCGACAACAGCATTACCTTCTTTTAAAAATTCCGGATTGGCTACGACGTCAACAGGATACGAAACACCTCTTTCATCCAAAACTTCTTTCATCCATACACCGATGTGCCGCGCTGTTCCCGGGGGGACGGTGGATTTGTTTACAATGAGGCGGTAGCCGGTCATGTGCTGGGCAAGGGATCTTGAAACGTTTCTTACGGCAGATAAATTCGCTTGACCATCTTGACCGATGGGAGTGTCTACAGAGATGAAGCAAACCGCTGTTGCCTCAACGGACTCTTTGTATTCTGTTGTGAAGTGGATGCGCCCGGCTGCGACATTTCTTTTGACCATTTCTTCTAGCCCCGGTTCATAAATAGGAATGATTCCTTTATTTAAACGGGAGATTTTTTCCTTATCAATATCAAGACAAATGACAGAATGCCCCATTTCTGCCAAGCATGTTGCAGTGACAAGTCCTACATAACCGATACCGATGACTAAAATATCCATAATTCACCTAAGTTGAGTTATTTAGTTTATCGAGATTTAGAAAAAGTTTCAATTTCTTATTTAGCTGCTTAAATATTATTTAAAATTCCAGGCAGGGGACGCGGCAGTCGGACTTAACATAGTCCGGACGTTTAATGCCTACGCCGAAATTGATCGAGAAGCGATCGTCATCTTCTTCATGCTTATAGGAAATTTTGACCTGCCATGATGAGCGGAAAGTTCCTAAAAGGGAGATTTGGTACTCGTTGTAACTCGGTTCATCGAATCTGTTCCAGCCGTTTCTGGACTGAATCCCTAGAGCCCAGTTTGGGTGAAAGCGCCAAAATAAGTTCAATAAAACGGTATCCCGTTGATCGGATAGGGCGCTTTCCCTAAGCTCTTCTTCAGTACGAAACGAATCTAAGATGAAATTGAAATAATCGACTTTTCGCCAATCAAAGGGGTTTCTATGGCGGTATTCTGCACTCAAAGCCAGGTCATTACTTAAGGTCCATTCCATGAGAGTGTTATAATGCGATAAATCACCTTGAGCAAAATCCCATGCGATTTCAGCGCTTATCCTTAAGCTTGTTGTTACATTATACACGATATCTGCATACGCTTTGGGCACGGCTTGCGGAAAAGTGTCTGTATCAAAGAATGCATAGGTGAATAAATCGAAATAAAATTTACGATAGATGCAGCACGCTTCCTTTTTATAATAAAGATTATTCTGGATTCCCATTCGGAGAGCATTCAAACGATACCAGCCATCAGTGATATCAAAAATAAAGTGATCGCTGGGTGGAGTGGAGGGCTGCAGATAGTACTGATAAAGGGCGTAAGGGGTCATTACGTGTTTATATGGGCCGTAAAAGCGAAAAAGGTCCGTATGCGCCTCAAGCTCGAAAAGACCAATGGTCATCCACCTATCGAATTTATCCCGATTATTGCCGTAATAGATGGCAAGAGCCCCAGCTTCGGGGGTGAGATGGAGCCAGCCTAGGCGGTAAGGGCGCCAAAATGTTTGATATAGTTCATAGCGTGGGGAGTTATAATCGTGGACATCTTCGGTAACATCATCCGGATATTCAAATTCCAAATAAGACGCTTTAAATCGCCCTTCAGCGAGTACTCCGGTGCCGGGAATCGCTACCGGCCGGTAAGAGCCCCCCAGAGTGGGTAGTTCTTGCAAAACCGTTTGAAAATCGTTGACGCGGAAGCGGGTCAGAAAGTCTAGGATCCAATTCGGTTCCTGTCTGCGGATTTCTAGCTCGGTCGGATTGGCCGAAATGAGTGTTAGGTCCTGATCATCATAATCTGTTGCCATTTCCCAGTCGCTTAATTTATCCCAGGTTAGGTCAAGAGAGGTGTAAGGATCGAGCCGCGTGCTGAAATTCCCTTCTAGCCGGTAACGTGTCATTTCTTTTAAATTGTATGCCGGCCGATCCCTTGCGACATAGTTGATGGAATGAAAATAAGTGTCTTTAGAAGGGGATTTGTATTCTGATTCAAAGCCTCCTCCAAAACCATTTTTGAAGCGATAGTCAAGTTCGAAAGTATTAGACCAATGGGCGTTTGAAAAGATTTCATATTGAAAGCCTATTCTTGCGCCGCGGTTGCCTCCTGTTCTGAATGTCCAACGGAAAGGAGATTCGAAAATAGAGTCCAGATCTAATTTAAGGGAAGGCATCCAAAAAATTGGAAAAGAAAATAAGCGAAACTTTACGTCTTTGGCAGAAAGAAATCTTTGTTTCTTCAAGCGGGTTTGACCGGTTTCAAGTTTCCAGTCCATTTTATAATTTTCTGAAGTTGTAGCAAAGCCATCCCTGATCAGGAAGCTGCCGTCTTGCAGTAAATAAATCTCCTCACCACCGAAAAACCATGGATCAAGCGATGTTCTGCCATTGTAGAGGGTGCCTTGATTACAGCTGAAATCATATTCTAGCCGGCGGCCGACAAAAACGTAGTCGCCCAGCTCTAAAATGATATCTCCTTCCGCTTCCAACATGGACGCATCAAGCCCTTCTGAGGATTTAATGGAAAGACGGATATTTCTTGCTTGAATGCGGACATTGGGCCCTTCGATGACCCCGCCTTGATCTGTCGACAATATGCCTTCTGAGAAAACGGGCTCTCTAAGGTCAATATGCAGCGCAGATAAGGGAAAAAAATAGAAGGCTAATACAACAAGAAGTTTCCGCATGTTAATTTGCCGCTCGGATAAGCAGGCCGGCTAAGGCAAACCGATTCTTTACATTTCCATCCCTGATGGCTTCGATTAAAAGATCAAGTCCTTGCTCATCCCGTGTTTGCACTAAGGCTTCAAAGGATTCAACGAGTAAGCGTGAAGTATCCTCTGTTGTTAATTGGTAATGAGAGTCTCTATAGTTCCACGGTAAATAAGGGCGCAGCTGGATCAGGTCATGATTGTGGTGTTCTTTCACCCATGATTTGACGCTTGCGGTAAAAGGTTCCCCTTCACCCATCCGATATAGAGCTAAATTGCACCAGCAGCGAATGAAAGGCACACCGACCTGCTCTCTTTTCTGTTTTAATAGGTTGATAGCGTTTTCTGTGCCGAGATTTTCTAACAGCTGGACTAAGAGTGGAATCAGGTCTTTCTGCTTTACGTCGAATAATAGATTGGCAAGGGCAATGAAGCTGGCCTCCGGTAACTCTACGGTTTTCCGTAATGTTTTTTCCCGTAAATTTAAGCTGAGCTCTCCTATAAGCGGATTGTTTTTACTATTTTGTTTCAACGATGGGATGATCTTCCAAGCGGTAAGTCCATTGCCGGGTGATTGCAGTTTTGAAAGGCCTAAGTCCCTTGCGTCCGCGATCAGGATTTCAGCAATAATAGGTAAACACCTACGGTCTTTTCTCTCAAGAAGAGCTAATCCGGAGTTGATCCGCGTGTTCAGGTCTTTATGTTGCGCCAAAAGGGCTAGCGTATCTTCTGCGCCCGGAATATCTCCTAGCAAGGTGATCGCAAAGGGATCTCCTTTCAAAGCGACAGCAGAAATTTTCTGCGCATGCTCTTCCCGTCCGAATTGGTAAAGCGATGCGCTGGCAGAAAGCCCTACTATAGGGACTTGCGACCTTGAAAGGTCTGTCAATCTTTGCGCTGAATTTTCATCTTTTAGTAATCCAAAAGCAATGCAGGCTGCTTCCTGTTCTTCGGCTTGAAGGTGTGAAGATAGTTTTCGGATATCCGGAAGTAGATCATCCCGATTAAATTTTGCAGCGCTTAAGACAGATTCTGTCCTTACCTGTAAATTGGGATGTGTCATCAGCCGCTTTAAAGTGGCGATGGAGGATTGATCCCCGGACATTGCGAAAAGTTGAGGGAATAAGGGCATTGCTGCGGCGGGCGCTTTTTGCATCAAGGATTCGATATGGTAAAAAGCCTTGGGGTGCTGTTTACTGGCAAGTTGAAAGACAGCCTCCAGGCGTACAGGAAGAATGTCTGAAGCAAGCGCTGGTTTAATCACGAAGTAATCATTATTGTACTTGGAGAGGAAGTTTAGAGCGATGAGCTGGCATTTGGGATTGTTGCTTTTAAGAGCCTCTTCCAAAATATACAATGCGCGGTCATCAGTGGCAATGCCCGCGCCAAGCAAGGAAAGGGTTTGAATTTCAGCGTCTTGTTGCCGCCAACCGAGATCAAGTAATCCCAAGCCCATTTGCTTTAGCAAGTCTGTATCGTGTTTGTTTCTTTCCGTTTTTACACTATCATAAAGAGCGATGGCTTCACTTAAACGACCATTTTGTATGTGATAAAAAATACGGCTATGTTCGTTTGAAAAGATTGACGTCGGAAAGACCAGAAGAAAAATTAACGCAACCAGCGCCATAAATCAATCCCGATGTTGGAGAAAAGTTCTCTAAGAGTATTAATGGGCAATCCCATGACGTTATAAAAACATCCTTCGATTTTTCGTATCACCACTCCGCCGCCTTGCTGGATCCCATAAGCTCCTGCTTTATCGGAGCATTCGATAGAGTTGTGATAGTGGCTAATTTCTTGGTCCGTTAAGGGGTTGAAAAGAACGCGTGTTTTCTCTGCCTTTGAAAAGACTTTGTCTCCTTTCGTCAAGGTGATGCCTGTGTACACCTCATGCCATTCACCCGATAATTCACGTAATATACGGTGGGCATCCTGGCGATCTTTTGGTTTGCCATAAATTTTCCCTTCCCGATAGACGATGGTATCGGCAGTAAGTATGATGGCATGCGGATGAAGCGAGGCGAGCGATTTTGCTTTTCCTAGAGAAAGGCGGCAAACAAAATCCTCCGGTGGGTTTTCGTAGGGAACCGCATCTTCATCAAAATTTGGGGATGCCTGCGTGAAGGGAATTGAAAAGAACCCTAAAATTTCACGCCGCCTTGGAGAATTTGATCCTAGAATGAGTTGTTGCATAGTTAATAAACAAAAATTTGCGGGAATATCACCGGTTTTAGTTTGTCTGTGTTTATCTCTGGGCAATACTCTTCGATCACTTGCTTCATTTGCTGTGAAAGTTCCATGAGTCGCTTGAGGGGCGCGGTATTTTGCTCAAGGTAGAGTCCAATATAATCTTTTTCATGGAAGCATACGGATTTTAAGGGGGTCGTATTGGATACGACAGCCTGCTTCCACTCGCTGTTTTGGTTAAACTGTATGCGTAAATCGGTTGTTAATTCGAATCCTGCGAATAGTTTTACGGTGACGCGGTTTTTGGTATCAGAAGTCATCATGGCTGCCATTAGTAAAAGCAAACACTCTATCATAGCATCCGTTTGTAGTAAATCATGGCTGTGAGCTTTGCGTGCGAATTCGTTTCTATAAAATAAAAATTTTGAATACACTGCGACCTATGTGGTTTCAAAAGTGGTTCAATGAAGATTATCTACGCCTTTATGCCTATCACAATCAGGAAGAGGCAGAGGCGCAAGTCAATTTCCTTGTTTCCAGCTTAAATCTTAAGGGGAGCGAAAGAGTGCTGGATTTGGGGTGTGGTGCCGGAAGGCATTCCCTGGCTTTTGCAAAATTAGCCTTTAGGGTCGTTGGGATTGATCTTTCCCCCACGATGATCTCAAAAGCCCAAGAGTCATTAAGGAGGTTAGGGCAGCTCCCTGCGACTTTTCTCAATCTCGATATGTTTACTTTTGCAGACAAGGAGCGGTTTGATTTAGCGGTCAGCTTTTTTAATTCGTTTGGATATTTTGAAGAGGACGATAAAAATGCACAGGTGTTCGCGACGGCAAGTCGTAACTTGGCACAAGGGGGGAAATTTTTTCTGGACTATCTGCATCCTGATAAGGTCATAAGGGATTTAAAGCCTTATGAGGAAATCCTAGTTGATCATGAAATTGTTAGAATTCATAAGAAACTTGAGGGTCGTTTTGTCATAAAAAAAATCCAATTCCCTCATCACGAGTACCTAGAAAAAGTTAAGCTTTATACCTACGATGAAATTGTGCGGATGTTAAGTAAAAACGGCTTTGAAGTATTGAAAGTTTGGGGTGACTTCAAGGGCAATCCCTGGCAAAAAAATGGGGATAGGCAAATGTTCAGCTGCATCAAATCGGATCTCTAAAAAAATATTCTCATTTATATGCCTGCAAACTCAGCATTTATACTTAAGCGAATCTGAATCGAGCGAGTTGCAAATAACAATTTTATTTTAAGCTGAGTCCTTATAGCAAAAAGGAAAGGTGAGCAGGCAACTTGCTTCGATCAAGCTGTTCGCAGCCTTGAATTCTTAAGGTTTTCAATTTCGGCGTATGCAACAGGTGCTTAAGAGCGTCTGCTTCAATCTGCTCCACGAAATCCCCAAAAATTAAGCTTTGCAGATTAGCCTCCGATTTTTGAATTCATTTCAGTATACCGAAAGCAATTCATAATTTGGTTTCTGGCTGCATCGTCAGCCACTGACTTTGAGGCCCTCCTGCATCACGCAACTTATTCAAGTTGCGTTGTTTCGGCGCCGTCTGCGCCTGCCTCAAAACCAGGCGACTCCTTGCCAGAATTCCAAATTTTGAATCACGTTCGGTATGCATTATAAAGCGGCTAAAGAATACTCAGTAGCCGCTTACATGATTGCCAAATTATCTTTCAGCAATCACCTGGATCAGGTCTTGCCCTTCGAATGTTATACCGTCTCTGGTTTGTCCTTTAACGGTAAATATTACGTCATTTTCTTTGAGATGCAATTGGTCTGCATTTAATTGACAGACCAAATCATTAAAAGAATCGCCGTTAACATCGCGAACGGAACATTGATCTTGAGTTAAGCCCATGTTGTTGCCTTTAAGGGAAGCTAAATCGATTTTTTTAACATCGAACTTCTCCGAACCTAAAATAGCAACATCAAAGTCTTTGCTTTTCCCTAGATCAATTGTATTTGTCAGGCTGTCCGTTTTGACATCTATTGAGAGATCCATGGCTTTTTCGCTAGCTACAGCGACTGGAGCTTTGAGGGGCTCCATAGGTTCACTCATTTCAATTGCAAACCCTGATGCTGCCAATAGACATGATCCAACGATTATTTTACTTATATCAAACATATAAACCTCCTCTGTTTAGTTGAGGTGTTGATATGCAGTGATTCTGTTTGAATATAGGGGACTTACCCCTACAAACTCATTATAGCACTAAACTATTTTTAAAAAAATATTTGCATAATAATTTATTTCTTTTAGGGCTCTCTTTAAGAGGGGGTGGATTAGATTTCTTGGTTTAGAAGTAAAAAAAAACGACCGGGGCTTGCGCTCCGGCCGTTTTGCACTTCAGGCAAAAATTATGCCTTAATGTACGATCGTGCTCTCTTGCTGAACGATCGGTGTAGTGATCGAGTCTGAAGTGACTTCGACTAGTACACGAGCGTCGCCCGAACGGTTGGCTCTCGCATCCACTCTGTATTTGAGTGTCTGGCGTGGGCCAAAGTTGTCGTAAGGGGCAAAAGTTACAGTGCTACCGTTCACTGCTCCGGGTGAATCGCCAGAGGCGGTCACAGGAACAACTTCTGGTGGGAAGCGGACAATAACGCGTACGTTATCATCTGGTTCAGATCCTTGGTTCACTACTGTAATGCAGTAGCTGGTAGGATCGCCGACGCAAATCGGATCTTCCGTATCGCAGATGCAGACGTTAAGAGCAGGACGGCCTCTCCAGCGAGTGACGAAATCGTCAGCGCAGCTGCAGCCCTGAGCGTTATTCACGCTAACTCTGTTCGTAAAGCATCCAGGTGTGCAAGTTGTCAAAGTAGCATTAAATGATACTTTTTCACCTTGTTTCAGCTCACGCAATCTCCAAACGGCTTGGTTGCCATTGATCGTAGCGCCATTAGCCGATACGATAGAGGTTGCAGAAGGAGCGCAGTCAGTTACGACGACGTCCGTCAAAGGCTTATCACCTGTGTTGGTAACCGTGATTTGATAATCAGCATTTTTGCCGATTTGTACTTCTTTCGGTCCAACTTTATCGACTTGGCAGTCGCAGCAGCATACGCATGTGCACCATTGGCAAGACACTGAGTCGGCATTGCATGCGGAAACGACTGCTGTGTTGCAGACTTCTCCACGTGTGTTCGCTGTTGCACAGATGTTTACTTTTTTGGTTTCACATGGCTCCAAGCTTCCCAGCTTGTAAGTCAATGTTCTTAAGCCGCTAGCATGGTCCAGGCCAGGAGGGAGATTGTCTGTTAAGACAACGTCTTGGGCTGTGCAGCTACCACGGTTAGTGACAGTGATCGTATAGTTGATCGCATCGCCTGGGCAAACTTCTTCCGGGCCACACTTTTGGCAAGTGAGGATCGGTTTTGCGCAAAGCAATGAGCAGAAGCGGACAGGTGTTGCTGTAGCGCAGAAGCAAGCACAAAGCTCTCCTTCACATTCACACTCTATCCAAACTCTTGCAGGTCGGCATTCGCCCTTACGGAGCGATCCGAAATCCCAAGTGAGTTTGTTTCCTTCTAATTTACCTTGAGGTTCGCTGCGAACGTATCTAACACCTTCTGGAAGGTGTGTCGTTACGACCACATCACAAACATCATCACAAGCTTGCACGTCGAAATCGAGGGAGTATTGATCCCCCAGCATGCACATGTCCGGGTTTCTTGCCCGTACTGTGATGCCATCAACGCAACATAGCTCGTTGCTGCTAGGATAGCAGCGTTTGCCGGCTGGTTTACAGAGCGGTTCGCAACAGGTGGCGGGAGCGACTTCAGCAGCAGGAGCGCATACAGGTCCATTTACGTAGCAATCATTATAATCGCTTTGTGAATGGTTGTATGAACCATGTCTGTTGTCGGAGCATCCCGTCCACAGCATTGCTGTAGCGCTCAAGAAAAACAGCGAGGCAATAATCCCTAGTTGCTTTCTCATTTAGACTCTCCTTTGAGTTAAAGGTCCTTTAAAAACTTGCAAAGGTTCCCCCGTGGTTGACTTCTCTATTTGTTCGAAAATGAAAAATTGAGAGAGTTTCTTCCAAAGGGAGCGAATCATTACAAAAAATTGTAATCTTTCGCCCCCTCCGCAAGAAAAAACAAGGTGCTGCGCAGACCATAAGCATCCTTTTTCGATATATAAACGATCATGAAGTCTATATATTGAGAAGGGACACTTAAGAATCATACGCAGCACCTTGTGTTTCAATGAGAATGCAGCTTAATAGCAGCCTCTGTCGCATGGTGCGCATGGAGCTGGATCGTAGCAAGGATCGCAAGAATCTTCGCAGCATCCGCAGCTTGTTAATGCAAAAGCTGTCAAGCTAAGAACTAATAGTGAACCTAGTAATTTCATATAATCTCCTAATTGTTTTTTTTGTTAAAATTTTTGTGATCCGCCAAGGGCGGATCGTATACCTAATTGCTTAATAGCAGCTGTTGCAAGGAGCTGGGCATGGTGCCGGGCAGCTTGGTCTAACAGCGCATGGCTTTGGAGCGCATGGCGCTGGACATGGCCTTGGGCATGGATCGCAACAAGGATCGCAAGGATCGCAGCAGCCGCAGCCTGTCAATACAAATGCTGTAGCTAATACCACCGCCATTGAGCTTAATAATGCTTTCATAATAATACTCCCATCTTTGGTTGAGTTAATTTTTAGAACACTATTATCCCGCTTACATTCCCATCTTAACGATGTTCAGGAGGCTTGCAAGAATAAATGTTTAACTCTAGTTGATACTCATTCCAAAATAATTCTTCCAGTGGAATTTTTCATTTTAGACGAGATTTTGAAAAGATTATTAGCAAGTCCTTTAAAAAGATAGGTTTACGAATAAAAAAAAGAATTTATTGATAGCCATCTTGAATTGAAGAGCATTTGAAGCAATTGAGGCGGGCTATTTTCGCTAATAATATTCGTTAGGTTATATACCGGTTCCAATTCAAACTTATCGATTTGACTTGCTCTTGTTGTGCCTGACCTTTGCGTTCGATCTCCACGCTTTGTCGGACACGAAAATTGCCATTGCAAAATATTATACCTTTGAACTGGAACCGGCATATGCCAAACGTGATGAAAAAATTGGAAATATAAAAAGGAGTGTCCTGAATTTGAACAACGAAGCCGGCGCCGAAACAATGCAACTTAAATAAATTACGTGATGCAGGCGGGTCGCAAAGTCAGCGGCTAAAGATGCAGCGAGAAAGCAAGTTGTGAATTGCAATCGGTATACAGCTGTTATTCATTGCTAGGTGAATTGAAGGGTAAGATTTATTCTAAAGGGGGAGGGTTGGGTTAGGCTCTAAGCTTTCCTGTCCAGCCTAATTTTGTTCTTAATGTACTGAAATAGTCATGGTGAGACAGGTTAACAAGGCGAAATTTTCTCTCGGATCGTTTGATATGGAACACTTCACCGGTACTTAGATGGTAGCTTGTCAGTCCGTCAGCAACCACCTCTATAGGCTGTAAGTGGCTGGTGTATTGGATATGAATTTCCTTATTAGGCATCAAAACGATCGGACGATTTGAAATAGTATGCGGACTAATAGGTGTTAAAACAAAGGCATTGATTTCAGGGGTCATAATAGGTCCGCCGGCAGCCAGTGAATAAGCCGTGGAACCGCTGGCTGTGGCCACAATAACGCCGTCGGCAGAAAACGTGTTTAAATAGGTTCCGTCAACATGAATAGATAATTCGATCAATGTAGGATTTCCGGCGCGATGAAAGGAAATTTCGTTAACGGCAAAGCACGTACGGTTCCCGGAGGCTTCCCCATCCATCATGACTCTTTCTTGGATTTTGTAGTTTTTCTTTAGTAATTCGTTTAAGGCAGGGTAGATTTCCGAAACAGGTATGTCGGCCATAAATCCTAGACTTCCCAGATTAATCCCTAAAATGGGTGCGGGGATATCCGGATAATTATGAATGAGTCTTAAAATAGTGCCATCCCCACCCAACGAGATGATGACTTTAATAGACTTTGGGTCAACGGAGGATAAGGGCTTACCGTTAAGAGTCTCTACATCCTGGTCATCGCATATGACCGTAACGCCTCGGCTCTTGAGAAAGTCAATGATGCCGATGGCAATGGGCATCGCGTGGGATTTGAGACGATTACGGTATAGAAAGATATTCATAGGGAAAAATCATCTTTTTTAGGTTGTTGATCTTCGCCAAGCGCCAGTTCTCCGTTGCGGGTTTTGATCAACACTTCAATTTTTCTTTCTGCCTCGTTTAATCGTTTTCCGCAAGTGATGATTAGTTGATTCGCTTCTTCATAGAGTTTTAATGAGTCGTCCAGTCCCACTTGCCCGGAATTCATTTTCTCTAAGATTTCCTCTAGGCGATGGAATGATTTTTCAAAATCGGGCTCGTCTGGTGTCGTTTTATTCATGGATGATCACTTGATTAATGGTGGATATTGCAGCGCCGTCGGAAAGGAGCGCTTTTAGTTTTTGATCTTGTCTAAGGCTTTTTGCTGATGTTATAACGGAACCATCTATTTCGGAAAAGAGAATAGCATAACCCTTTTGTAGCAAATTTTTGGGGTCGATTGTTTGCAATGAGTAGGTTAGATGTTTTAAACCCTCGACTTTGCGCGTAAAAAGGTGCGTGATTTGTTTGTCGAATAATTTGGCAAATGAGCGCAATCTCTGTCTATAGTTTGTGATTTTTTCTATGGGATTGAGTGAAAGAAGCGTTTTATGCCTGCCTTCCAATCGGATCATTTTTTGCTGGAGCATTTGTTTCATCGTCTGATCTAAACTTTGCCGTTGCTCATCCAGTTTTTGCATGGATTGTCCCAATAGGAAGTAAGGGGAGCGGAACGCGGGCTGCCGGCCGATGGCAGCAAATTGCATTTTTCGTTGGCGGATCATCAGTTGTAAGTGGTGGGTCATTCTCTTGCCGGCTTTATCTAAAAATTCAAGTTGATGCGTTTTTTCAGCCATGACTAATTCCGCTGCCGCTGAAGGGGTCGGCGCCCGTACATCTGCGACATACTCTGCGATGCAATGATCCGTCTCGTGGCCGACGGCGCAGATTATAGGTATTTTGCTCTCATAAACAGCACGCGCGACAATTTCTTCATTAAACGCCCAAAGGTCTTCGATACTACCGCCGCCCCGGCCGACAATCATGACATCGACGAGTTGATAATCGTTAAATTGTTTGATGGCTTTTGCAATTTCCAGAGCAGCGCCTTCCCCTTGGACTTTAACGGGGTTTAGAAGAAGTTGAAATCCGGCATAACGCCGCTTGACAATATTAAGAATGTCTTGAATCGCAGCCCCTGTGGGGCTGGTCACGACTCCGATCCTGCGCGGGAATTTAGGGAGGGGGCGTTTACGCTCTTTACTGAACCAGCCGAGCTTATGAAGCTTTTGTTTCAGCTCTTCTAATTTCAAGAGTAATTCGCCGACGCCGGCAAAGCGCAGCTCTTGCACATTGATTTGGTATTTTCCACTGGAAGGGAATACGTTCAATCCCCCAAAGACGATCACTTGATCGCCGTCTTTAGGCAGTTTCTTAAGCGATTGGGTTTGGCCGCGGAACATGACAGCGGAAATTTGTGCCTCTGAATCTTTCAATGAAAAATAAAAGTGGCCTGAAGTATGTTTTTTAAAATTGCTGATCTCTCCTTGCAGCCAGATGGACGGAAACGTTTCCTCCAAATTGTGTTTTATCGCTTGTGTCAGCTGCGATACGGTAAGTGTCGGTAGATTGTCCGTTGTTTTTTCCATATCAAAGAGTTTACCTCAGATTTATCTTGAAAATCCAAAAAAAACCGCTTAAAATTGCACTTATTTTTGTTGAAGGGCCATTCTATGTCGCTTGCTGCCCGGCCTGTGGTTATTGCCGGTAATTGGAAAATGAACAAAACAAACAGGGAAGCTTTAAGCTTTTTGGCTAAGCTGACTCCTCAGATTGGCAATACGTCATGCCAAGTGCTGTTAGCTGTTCCATTTACGCTTCTACAGACCGTTAAGAATAATGCGCTTGGGGTCATGACTGGCGCTCAAAACATGCATGATGCGGCAGAAGGCGCTTATACCGGAGAAATTTCTGCCGGGATGTTGAAAGATGCGGGTGCGTTGTTTGTTCTCCTGGGGCATTCTGAAAGACGTCATCTTTTTCATGAATCCAGTGCATGGATCAACAAAAAAGTGTTCAGTGCTCTTGCCGAAGGACTGATGCCGATTGTTTGCATCGGCGAAACTCTGCAAGAACGGGAACAGGGAAAAACTAAAGAAATTTTGGAAGCGCAATTAAGAGAAAGCCTCGATAGGCTTTCTAAAGAACAAATCGAAAACTCAATGATTGCCTATGAACCTGTGTGGGCGATAGGTACCGGCGTTACAGCGACTCCGCAGCAGGCTCAAGAAATGCATGCTTTTTGCAGGAAATGGCTAGCGGAAAAGTGGGGGCAATCAACAGCTGATTTAGTCCCTTTACTTTATGGCGGATCGGTTAAGCCCGATAATATTCGTTCCCTGCTGGAGCAGTCCGACATTGATGGAGTTCTCGTCGGGGGAGCCTCTTTGTCTCCCGATATTTTTGCGCAATTGATCAATTACCAGACGTTAAAGGTTTAAACCATGACATTTATCTATATCCTAGCAATGATTCTTTTTATGATGCTTTGCGCATTACTTTGCTTTTTGATCCTGATTCAGGAAAGCAAAAGTTCCGGCCTCGGCGCTTCATTCGGAGGGGATTCCTCTGATTCATTATTCGGAACGTCGACAGCTGATGTACTCAAAAAATTTACCGGTTGGGTTTCTGCCGTATTTTTAGTTTCCTGTGTGTTGCTATCAATATGGACTTCGGCGATGGCGCGCATTCCTGTTCAGGAAAGCGCAATCCCTATGATTGAACAAGCGGAATAAATACCGGTTGAAGATTCTTCTTAAGTAGTTAGTGCATGGTGTCCATCGTGAACTAATAGAGTCTCAAATATGGCTGAGGGATTTCCATTTCGGAGTCCCTCATTCGATATTTTTGCTGATTTTTCGTGAGAGGTACGTTTTAAAGGGAATCTACTTTTGAAAACGCTTCTTAATATCTTTTAGCTTAGGATCTAACTCTAACCGCTCCTTGCCCTTGACCCGATCGATGAACAGTACGCCGTTAATATGATCATTCTCATGCAGAAAGCAGCGACATTCCAGCTCTTCCAGTTCTTCTTCAAAGACATTACCGTCCAAATCCGTAGCCCGGACACGGATCTTTACAGGGCGTTCCACATCGGCATACAGTTTTGGAATCGATAAACAGCCTTCTTGATGAATATCGGTTTCATCACTTTTAGCCAAGATTTCCGGGTTAATATAAACTTTTAATTTACCTTGTTTCCACTCGCTCTCTTCTTTTTCTATCGGAATGGCGGTAATGAATAGTCTTAAAGAAAGGTGTACTTGGGGGGCAGCGAGGCCAATGCCGTTATGTTCAATCATTGTTTCCAGCATGTCATCGACAAGCTGACGGATATCCTCATTAATTTCTTCAACAAGGATCCCTTTCTTTCGTAGAACCGGATCACCAAAATAAGCAAGTTTAAGTTTCATGGAAAAATTCTACCAAATTTCATAGCTTTTCTCAAGCACTCCAGTCAGGTTCTTGCACAGGAACACTTAATCTTCGGAAATGGAGGCGGGAGATCTGAGGATGAAAGCCAAGGACTGTAAGTTTATCCGGCGTTATAACAATCAAGCTATTGACTTCAAATCGATGATTCACAGAACTGGCATAAACACAGGTGACGATTTTGTTGTGATGGAGTTGAAAAATATTTTCACAATTCCATTCGGTATTTGCGCCTCCGCATTTCCATTTTTTTACTGTTCGATCCCCACCTGTACTAAAAATCTCCCCCGTGTTTTGGCTGATATGCAGGTCGGCAATTCCTCCTTGATGGGCTTGAAACGTTGTTATTGCCGCAAATGCATTGTTTTGGTCTGCTTGCCATACATGCAAGGCTCCCGTGGACGCGCCGCCAAATAATAAGACGGAATTATCATGCAAAAGAGTGCCAAGCGCTGTGATTTGTCCTGCATCAATCTGAAGAGTTTGAAGCTTTTTGAGTTCATTGCCGGTAACTTTCCAGATTTTAATTTTATTTCTCCCAGAGCTGACAAAAAGAGCAAGAGACGAAATGGCAAGGAGATGGGAAACTCCCAGTCCATGAGCTTTTGTCGTCGTCAGTTGCTGCAGGCCATTAGGAATAATGGTCCAAAGGTTCAAATTCCCATCAAGAGAGCCGCTTAAAACATATTGATGCAGTCCTTTTATGGCTGTGATCGGTTGTTGATGCGTCTCATAGCTTTGCTTTAAAGTAAACGTTAAGTCTTGATAAGCTCTTTTCCATACCTTGAGGGAATTGTCACCACCTCCGGTGATCATGTAAGTGTGGAGCCCCACATGGCGCACATCAAAGGCGTTGATTGCCGCCGTATGGGAGGATCGAGTCGGCACCATCGTCCAAATCCCATGCTGACCAAGGCGGGAGCATGGCCAGGCGGCAATGGTTTTACCCCATGCGCTATAGATTACGCTGCCGTTGCGTTGAATTCTTTTAAAAGTTGCGCCTCGAAAGTTTCTAAAATAATGCTCTTTTCCATCCATACCGGAAATTCTTTGCAGATGAGGAAATTTCTCCTGGGCGAAACGGATCCATAGAGAGGATATGCCGGCAACTAGCTTCCATTTATGGCAAACAGACGCAACGAGCGTTAAGTCCTTTTCGTTCAAATGTCTAAAGACTTCATACAAAGCATCCTCATACAGGTGTTTGTTGATATGGCAAACAGTAAAGTCTGTTGCAGTCTCTTTGTAATTTGAACTCTCTAAAGGATTCATAGGGTTCTCAAATGGGCTTATTTGCTAGTATCTTTATTACATTATACAAATAACTAAAACCCTTTATTTGACAATTGAAATTTTCTCGCATGGACTGTTGCCAACTTTGTGATTCTCCTCTTAGTTCCGAGATGATCCTCGATGAAGAATGCTCTTTTTGCTGCGTAGGTTGCAGGGCGGTTTTTCGTATTTTATCCGCAAGAAACCAGCTGAGTGCCTACCGTGATTCCGACTTGTTTAAACAAGCCATTGCCTCAGGTCTAATCTCCAATCCTGTTTTATTGGAGCAGCTTAAGGAGTCTAAGGCGGCAACTAATGAGCGTCAAAGGGTGCATCTTGAAATTGGGGACATGTGGTGTCCGTCTTGCGCTGAGGTGATCCGTTGGGTTCTTCTTAAGGAAAAAGGGGTATTAAATTGTGTGGTGGATTATGCGACCGACTTGGCATCGATTGAGTTTGCCCCGCGATTAATTTCCAAAGAGAAAATCCTCTCTTTTGTCGGTGACTTAGGATACAGGGCAACGTCTTTGCAAGACGCGTCTCATCGGACCGTCAGTTTAAGTTTATGGTTACGTTTTATTGTGGCGGCTTTTTTTTCTTTGAACATCATGATGTTTTCCTACCCGATTTATGCTGCCTATTTTGATGCGGATGCCACCGGCACCAATACTTTATTTGTTTGGATGTCGTTTTTTTGCTCCCTTCCCGTATTGTTCTATAGTGGCTGGCCGATTTTGCGCCGTTTTTGGAGTGCGTTAAGTGTTGGAATTGCCGGTATGGAGGCGCTGATTGTTTTGGGAGTTTCCTCTGCTTTCGCCCTCTCATTTTACGAAATGCTGCACGGTGGGACGCAGGTGTACTTTGATTCAATGACCGTCATTATCACATTTGTTTTGCTTGGGAAAATCATCGAGTCCAAAGCGAAGTTTTCGGCGCGGGAATCGTTGCTACGCCTTTCAAGGGCAATCCCCCGGAGAGGGCGAAAACGGTTTCAAGACGGCAAAGAACGTTTTATCCCGGTTAAAGAGATTCTGCGTAATGACCTGGTGGTGGCTCTTTCCGGTGAAAAAATTGTGTTGGATGGCGTTGTCATTGAAGGGGAGGGGGCTTGTGATGAAGCGATCATGACAGGGGAGGCGCTCCCCGTAAGAAAAGAAGCGGGGAGCATTCTGCTTGGCGGTACCGTGCTGTCTCAAGGCAATGTCGTATATCGCGTGACTGCCGCTGAAAATGAAACGGCTTTACATAAGATTCTTGAAATGGTGCGGGGGGATCTTTTGTTGAAAACGCCCTACATTAGACCTGTGGATAAAATCGTCGCCTGGTTTGTTCCGGCTGTTTTAGTGTTTGCCCTAGGTACTTTTTTGACGCTTATCTGGCAGGGGGAAGGAAATGATACTGCTGTATTACGAGCTGTATCGATTTTACTTATTTCTTGCCCTTGCGCCATCGGGATAGCAGCGCCGCTTGCCGAGTCGCAGCTTTTGAATGCATTGGCTAGTCTGGGGGCCATTGTGAGGAATCGGGGCTGCCTACAATATCTTGGCCTTGAAACGGTGTATATTTTCGACAAAACCGGGACGATTACCGAAGGGCGCTTTAAAGTGCAAAAAGGGTTAGAAGAATTAACCCAAGAGCTGCGCGGAATTTTAAAAGGACTCTGTATCAAATCGAACCACCCTATTTCATGCGCCATCTCGTTAGCCGTTGACGCAATGCCCTTCTCTTTTACAAAGATTCAAGAATTTCCGGGGCGGGGCATGTATGGAGAGTTTGAGGGGCACGCTTACCGGCTGGGATCGTTGCAATGGATGAAAGAAAACGGGGTGAAAATTGCGGTACCGGAGATGCAAGGGATTGAAACTCTTGTTTATTTTGTACAGGATAGACACTGTTTTGCCTGTATCAGCCTCGGCGATGAGTTAAGAGAGGGAGTCAAGGATGTCTTGCAGGATTTAAAACCTCTAAAGCGGCTGCTACTATCAGGAGACGGTAAAGAGGTTGTGGAGGAAGTGGGGCGCGTGTGCTATTTTGATGAATGGCAATGGGAGTGCCACCCTTTGGATAAAAAAGAGCTGATCGATCAGTTCAAGGAAAAGGGAGAAATCGTTGTCATGCTGGGAGATGGAATCAATGACGCACCAGCTCTTACCAGCGCTCATATCGGAATTTCTGTTGTTAATGCCACGGATATTACAATACAGGTTTCAGATATTCTATTAACAACAGATCGCTTGCAGGTTTTGCCGATTATTCTAGCGCTTGCAAAAAAAGGGCGTAAGATCCTGCATCAAAATCTTTTTTGGGCATTTTTTTACAATATTATCGGGATTGCCTTGGCGGCCGCCGGCTATTTACATCCCATTTTTGCGGCCGGAGCGATGACAATCAGCAGCTTGATTGTGCTGTTTAATGCAAGACGTCTTCATTAAATTGTTAAAATTGTGTATACTGTTGTGCCAAAAAGGTGCAAATGATTAATTGTAAAGTTCTCAGTTTGTTTTCTGCGATGATTTTTATAGTAACAGCTTCCAACTATTTGGTGCGGTTTCCTATTAATGATTGGTTGACTTGGGGCGCTCTGCCATACCCTGCTTCCTTTTTAATTACCGAGCTTACTAATCGCTTTTTCGGCCCACGCAGTGCGCGCAGGGTGGTTTATGCAGGTTTTACAGTTGCCGTCGCGCTTTCGATGTGGCTGGCTACCCCTAAAATTGCAGCAGCGTCAGGCATTGCCTTTCTGTTTTCCCAGCTTTTGGATATTTCGATGTTTAATCGGTTTAGACGCGCGGATTGGTGGGCCGCGCCTTTGGCAGCTTCGTTTTTAGCTTCTCTTATTGATACCGTTCTTTTTTGGGGATTGGCATTTTATGGAGAAGCAGCTCCTTTTTTCACTTGGGCACTGGGGGATTTTGGGGTAAAGCTTATCATTGACTTGGCAATGCTTTTTCCTTTCCGCCTCCTTATTCGCAAGTCTTCTTATCCCCAATTGAGGATGACTTTGCCGCAATTGCCTGAAAGCATTGCTTGAAACCCTGCTTCAAAATCATCCGCTGCATATTCATGCGTAATGATCGGGTTAAGATCAAGGCCGCTTTCGATCAAATGCACCATTTTAAACCAGGTGGCAAAAATTTCGCGCCCATAGATCCCTTTGATCGTGAGCATTTTGAAGATTACGAGGTCCCAGTCAATAGCGGTATTTGGAGGTAGAATACCTAAAAGGGCGATGTTTCCACCGTGTTGGGTTTTTTCTAGCAACGTTGAAAATGCTTTGCCATTTCCCGACATTTCCATGCCGACGGTAAAACCGTGCTTGATTCCAAGGGTTTTCATGGCATCGTCTAAAGAATCGCGGGAAATGTTCACTGCAGCGTCTGCGCCTGCAGTTTTGGCCAGATTCAAACGGTAATCGTTCACGTCCGTAATAACGACATGGCGTGCTCCCGCTTTTTTCGCGATGGCAGCAGCCATCATCCCAATGGGGCCGGCACCGGTGATCAAAACATTTTCACCGATCAAAGGAAAGCTAAGCGCTGTATGTACCGCGTTTCCAAACGGATCGAAGATGGAGGCCATGTTATCTGAAACAAAATCAGGAAGGATAAAAACATTTTCTTCCGGCAGGGCAAAATATTCGGCAAAGCATCCTGGTAAATGGTAGCCGATACCGCGTACATTAATGCAAAGATGCTTTAAGCCTTTTCGGCAATTGGGGCAGTGGCCGCATGTGATGTGCCCTTCACCGCTGACTCTGTCGCCAACTTTGACGGTCTTAACATTCGATCCGATCTCGACGACGTCGCCAACGAATTCATGACCGACAACTAAAGGAACAGGAACGTTTTTTTGCGCCCAAGCATCCCACTTGTAAATCGTTAAGTCAGTCCCGCAGATGGATGTTTTCCGTATTTTGATCAAGACTTCATGCTCACGGATTGTAGGTTCTGGGGTATTGTCAAGCCAAAGCCCTTTTTCCGCTTTTTTCTTTACGATGCTTTTCATTGAATAACTCCTAATTCTTTTCCGACAACTTCGAATGCGTTAAGGGCATGGTTTAAATCTTCTTTAGAGTGCGCAGCCGACATCTGGGTGCGGATGCGCGCTTTTCCTAGAGGGACTACGGGATAGCTGAAACCGATCACATAAATCCCATGTTCGAGCATTTTTGAGGCAAATTCTTTGGCTAGCGTGGCATCGCCTAGCATGACGGGGATGATAGGATGGTTTCCGGGTACCAGATTGAAGCCCAAGGCGGTCATTTTTTCACGGAAATAGAGACTGTTTTTGATTAATTGTTGTCTAAGATCTCCTGATGTGGAGAGCATTTCAAGAACTTTAAGTGTGGCGGCGGCAATTCCCGGACATAAAGAATTCGAGAATAAGTAAGGGCGGGATCGTTGTCTAAGCCATTCGACAATTTCTTTACGTCCAGAGGTATACCCTCCTGAGGCTCCACCCAGAGCCTTTCCTAGGGTGCCGGTGTTGATATCGATCCGGTCGATCACGCCGCAATACTCCGGAGTGCCTTGTCCTTTTTCTCCAATAAAGCCGACAGCGTGGGAGTCGTCCACCATGACAAGCGCGTTATAAGCATCTGCCAAGTCACAAATGGTGCGCAGGTGCGCCATCGTACCGTCCATCGAGAATATCCCATCGGTAGCAATCATTTTATAGCGAGCGCCTGCAGCTTCTGCTTCTTTTAATTTAGCCTCCAGGTCGCTCATGTCATTATTTTTATAGCGATAACGTACGGCTTTGCAGAGGCGGATCCCATCGATGATGCTGGCGTGGTTCAATTCATCGCTTATGATGGCATCTTCGGCTCCCAGCAGCGTTTCGAATAAACCGCCGTTTGCATCGAAACAAGAGGAATAGAGAATGGTATCCTCCGTCCCGAGGAATGCAGAGATTTGACGTTCAAGTTGGTGATGCAGGCTCTGAGTACCGCAGATAAAACGCACGGAAGCCATGCCGAATCCCCAGCGATCAAATCCTTCTTGCGCAGCTTTGATAATGTCAGGGTGGCTTGAGAGGCCAAGGTAGTTGTTGGCACAGAAGTTTAAAACCGGCCGATTGTGGTGGATTGTAATATTCGGCTGCTGAGAAGAAGTGATTTCCCGTTCTTCCTTATAAAGACCATTGCCTTTCAATTCTTTAATTTGAACAGATAAAGCATCTAAAAACGCGCGGTTCATTAATGATTATGTCCTTAAAATTCAATGAGAAGTAAACATTAAACTACAATTATACATTTATATGCAAGAGGCGCATGAGGGCGTCATCCTTTAAAAATTGACTTGATTTGAGGGCAACTAGCTTTCATGTTACCAAGCAGCTTAGTGATACTATGGATGTGCGCAGAATACGCAAAATGTCAGAAGAAAGGTTTAGGCGTGTATAAGAAGTGACGTTTTTTTCTGTTACCGAATTTTGTAGATCTAGAAGACGAGCAAAAGAGTTGTCTTCAGAAGCTTCTTGAGAATAATCAGTCTGTAGCGATAGCGCATAGAATGAAAGAATAGTTTTGATCGTTTTGGGATAGCAAAGCGAAAAAAGAAGGGGACTCACTATCTAGGTTGGTGGGCCATACAAGCTATAGAGTCAGGGGTGGAACAGTTAGGCAGAACGGCTCCGAGTTCTGCTGCATCATTATTCCAGGTCTAATAAGTTATTTTGAGCATAGAGTTGATAACGGTAAGACAGAGGGCATCAATAACAAGATTAATGTTCTCAAAAGACAGGCTTATGGCCTTCGATATCAGGAATATTTTAAGGTAAGACTATACCGAAGTGAATTCACAATTTGGTTTCTGGCTGCGTCGTCCGGCACTGACTTTGAGCCCTCCTGTATCACGCAACTTATTCAAGTTGCGTTGTTTTGACGCCGGCTTTGCCTGGCTCAAATCCAGGAAGACTCCTTGCCATAACTCCAAATTTTGAATCATGTTCGGTATAACTTCAGAGACCCTTTGACATAGATATTTTGGGATGTAAAAAATAACGTACTTGACAAGCAGGAATTATTTTAAATATTGCCATTACAATTGATTCGAGGCTATGCCACAAAAATTCCTGGAACACCCAAACCCATCACCAAACATGGAGCTTCAGCCTGTTGAAAGCAACGGAAGCTTCCGATTGAATGTTTGCCATCGTATTGCTAAGCGGACTTTAGGCTTAATAGCCGGCTGTTTGGCCGGCCTCACACTTCCGGTAACGGTGCCCCTTTATTTATATGCTCAGCACACCCAAAGCAAAAGCCAAAACAGAGGTCATAAATAAAACGCGGCCTCTTTAAGTACTCACTTAGCTTAACAGTAGAAAACTCCTTGAAATTTAATGTTTTCATTAATTACAATTACAGCTTAAAAAATACTCATTTAGGAGAGAATTGAAATGGCCAGCAAAAGGGAAAAAATTAAATTGAAAAGCTCAGAGAGCGCCCATCATTACTATACCTTTAAAAACAAATCTAAAACTCCTGACCGTATTGTATTGAAAAAATACGATCCTGTCGTCCGCAAACACGTTGAATTTAAAGAGACAAAATAACGGTGCACTCTTAGATGTTTGAACTGTCTGTTGCCTTCAAATATTTGCTACCGCGTTGGAGGCAGCTTTCAGTTTCCATTATCAGCCTGATATCCATTCTCGTAATTTCTTTGGTAGTTTGGCTGATTGTCGTCTTTTTTTCTGTAACGAACGGGCTCGAAAGCACCTGGGTAAATAAACTCATTGCGCTGACCGCCCCCGTTCGTGTCGTCCCCACCGATAGTTATTACAAGTCGTACTATCACCTCATCGATGGTATCAGTCAAAATGGCGACTTTACCACGAAATCGATCGGAGAAAAATTGGGGTCTTTGCAGACGAACCCCTACAACCCAGAATACGACCAGGAAATCCCTCCCCATTGGCCTTTACCCGACGCCGATAAACAGGGGAAATTAAAGGATCTGGTTAAATTAGCATTTCAAGCAGTCCAAAGCGTTGAAGGCGCCACCGCCCGAGAATTCGAAACCACCGTGGCCAATCTGAGACTCAAGCTTTCGATGCCTGACCGGGACGCAGGCTCCGAAGATAAACAAACCCTTTCCCATCCCACCTACTTAAGCGCCTATGACGCCACAAACCCGCACCTTTCTAAAACATTATACCCTATAACTTCTCTCGATCTTACGAATATGATTCGCGCGTCGGGCATGGACGGTGATACGAATCCGAAAGCCATGCGGCAGCGTCTGCAAGAAGTAATGCAAACCATAAAAATTGAATCACTGAAAACACCGCTTTTAGGCTGGATGATACCACCGGAAACCCTTCCAGAAACCTGCAAGCTTAATGTTTGCGTTCTGGGAAATAATGTTTTGATACCGCAAGACGCCTCTTCCGTTAGCGATGGTACAACGCTTGTGCGCGACAAGGGAGAGTTGGCCCTGATCGATGCGCAAGGAACGCACACACCGCTATCAGGCGCACTTATCGTTGCCGGCAATCTCAGCGCAGAGGTAGTCAACACCCTTCCCTTTAATAAACTAGAACATCCGCAAGACATCGCATTTGAAGTGGCGCTTTCTGTACAGGGCGTTCCTCTAAAAGGAGAAGCGACTTTAAACCAATGGCAGGTTGAACGGTTCTCCATCACGCCATTACTCTTAATGAATAAAGAACTGCCCCCATCATTACCGAATACCCTGCATTGGGGTGAAGCGATTTTGCTCCCTAAAGGCTGGCGAGAATCAGGCGCATTGATAGGTGACCGCGGTTACCTATCCTACCAGACTCCTACAGCCAGCTCTTTGCAAGAACAGCGCATCCCGATTTATGTCGCCGGCTTTTTCGATCCGGGCATTCTACCTATGGGAGGAAAAGTCGTCCTGGCCAATCCCCAAATCGTATCGATGATCCGTTCTGCAAGCCCCACCAACGATTCGGCACTTGCCAATGGTATCAATGTACGTATCAACGATCTTGAGCAAGCCGACTTCGTTAAAAAGCAAATCGTCTCCGCCTTACAAGAGGCCGGCATCGACCGCTACTGGAAAGTGGAAACGTACCGCGAATTTGAATTTACCAAAGACTTTTTACAACAATTTAGAAGCGAAAAAAACCTCTTTTCGCTGATCTCGATGGTAATTATCATCGTTGCCTGCTCCAACATCGTTTCGATGCTCATCATCTTAGTAAATGATAAAAAAATGGAAATTGGCATTCTGCGCTCAATGGGCGCCACCTCGCAAAGCATTGCCTTCATTTTTGGCCTCTGCGGCCTTATCATGGGCTTGCTAGGCAGCCTTCTCGGCATCGGCCTGGCCTTATTTACCTTGCGCCACCTGCAAACCCTGATCGATTTTATCAGCCGTGCCCAAGGATTTGAAATGTTCAACCCTAACTTTTTCGGTGAAACCCTCCCGAATGAAGTCAGCCTGGAAGCGTTGGGATTTGTTCTCACTGCTACCGTTTTGATTTCCCTGATCGCCGGTATTGTTCCGGCTGTAAAAGCATGCCTTCTCAGACCCTCGGCCATCTTGAGGTCGGAATGATATTAAAAGCAAAAGACATACGTAAAGCCTTTCAATACCCTGTGCAAACACAGATCCTGAACGGTGTCGACCTCGAAGTTTCTGCAGGGGAAACGGTTGCCATCATGGGGCGCTCCGGCGAAGGAAAAAGCACGTTACTTCACATTTTAGGCACACTCGAAAGCCCGTGCCAGGGCAGTTTAGAAATAGCCGGCCATGACGCCTCCACATTCAATAAAACCTACATACGCAACCGCCATGTCGGCTTTATTTTTCAATCGTTCCATCTATTAGAAGATTGCACTGCTCTCGAAAATGTTTTAATGCCTGCCCGTATTGCGAGAAAAAGCATTGCACGCGGCAGCGCTGCCTACAGCTATGGCATGGAATTGCTGGAACATGTGGGACTCAAACACCGGATCGATTTTAACGTCAAACTTTTATCCGGTGGGGAAAAACAACGCGTCGCCATAGCGCGCGCATTATGCAACGATCCTGATATTCTTTTGGCAGACGAACCCTCCGGCAACCTCGATGGCCAGAATGCTCAGGCCATCTACGATTTACTCTTTTCCTTTGTCAAAGCACGTGGCAAGTCGCTGATTTCGGTCACACATGACACACGCCTTGCCGAACTTTGCCAAACCCGCTACCGGCTGCTTGACGGCCGTTTATGCCGGGAATAGTTCTTCTATACAATAAACAACTGATCCTGTAAAAATTTGTCTTCCAAAACGTACTTTAGGATAAGACATGAACGCTGTAACGACGTCATCTTTTCTCCCGGCATGGGAAGCAGATCAGCTTCTCGCTCAAAGAGAACAGGCTAAAGCTGAATTTAACCTCCAGCGTTTGACTCAAGAGGCTGATTTTGAAAAAAATGCTCCCAACGTAGCTACAAAAATGGCCGCATCCCTTGCTTCCCATATTTTTCAAACGATATGGAAAAGAGCGATGAACCCGCGTACCGAACTCCCTACCGAAAAAAATCCTCAGAGCTCCCAAATCCCCTTTTTACTGGATCAAGAAGGAAAAAAATGGCTGCAACATCTTGGGCAAGACGCTCTAGATTTACCCCCATTCAAAGATTGGATGAAAGGAAAACACTTCTACAAAGACACGGAATATAACTGTGTTCAAGTGAAGTTTGCCCGGATTAGAGACCTTGTACTAGAGATCATAAACGTTCACTTAAAGGATTTTCTGGCAGAATCCGGCAATTCCTCCTTAATGATTGCCCTCAAGGCTAAAGATGAGTTTTATACTAGCGACCAATGCTATGCTGCTTGTGAGTTAAAAGTGTCGTACTGGTTTAAAACCGCCCAAAAAAATCTAATTGAAGACTTCATAGAATTACTTCCCTGGAATAAGCCTTCTCAGTAAGTCTTTTTCGAAAAGACATACTCCCTCAACAACAAAGACATACCATATGGAATTTAGAGCGCTACGCAAAAATCACCCGATCGAAGAATTTGATTATCAGCTCCTTCTCACCTATCTCTCTAACTACGCCAATAAGCGTGATAAAATCACACGGCTACTCAAAGAAGAAAAAATCATCCGCGTCAAAAAGGGACTTTATGTCTTCGGTCCCGACTATCGAAAAGAGCTCATCAGTAAAGAAGTTCTAGCGAATTTAATTTATGGCCCCTCCTATATCTCTTATGAGTACGCGCTCTCCCACTACGGGATGATTCCGGAAAGAGTCGAAGTGGTCACTTCCGCCACCACCGGCAATACCAAAAATTTTACGACCCCTTTAGGCACATTTTCTTATCGCAGCTTGCCCATTGAAAAATATAAAACCTTTACCCTTGCTGTCATTAGCAGCAACAGTTCATACCTCATCGCCACCCCTGAAAAAGCCCTCTTGGATACCCTAGATTCCGTCAGAGGGTTAAGCCCTTCCATACAAACTCTTTTGCTTGAAGACCTCCGCATCGATGAAACTGCCTTAAAAAACCTCTCTCTTGACAAACTAAAAAAAGCTGCCCAGCCCTTTACCCACCCTAACATTGTTAAACTCATCCCCTTTTTGGAAAGATTACAATCATGAATGAAGCCGTTTTACAGATGCTTAAAAAATACCGCAGCCAAACAGCCGATGAATACCGCAATGCTTTGAAAGAAATTATTCAAGAACTCGCGCTTTTCGGATTATGGAGAACCAAGTTTTTCGAACACGCCGCTTTCTATGGTGGCACCGCCCTCCGCATTATCCATGGAATCGACCGGTATAGCGAAGACTTGGATTTTACCCTCATCACCCCTTCAAAATCCTTCAACTTAAAAAATTACGAAGCTGGGATCATGCGGGAGCTGCAGGCCTTCGGCTTTTCTCTTGAAACCGAAGTTAAAAAGCAGCCGAAAGCCGCTACGGTCCAAACAGCTACCTATCAAGAAAGCGCCATCGAATTACTCTTAAAAGTCGGCATGCCCGATGTGCATCTCGCTGCTTTCAAAGCCGGGGAACAGATCCGCGTTAAGTTCGAAGTCAACACCAATCCACCCCTTAATTTTAAAACCGAAGCTGTACCCATCTTTACGCCTTTCCCTTTTTCCATCAGGACCTATACACTGCCCGACCTCTTCGCAGGTAAAATGGCGGCGCTGCTTTATAGGCAATGGCATAAGCGCGTCAAAGGACGCGACTGGTATGACTTTTTGTGGCTGACAGGCAGAAAGACACCCTTAAGCCTCTCACACCTACAAACCCGATTAGAACACATTGAAAAATGGGATCCGCTGCAACCGCTTGAACTCAGTAATGTGCAAGAGCTGCTCCACCAAAAAATCGACCAGCTCGACTTAACTCTGGCCAAGCAAGATTTATTCCCCTTCCTCAAAGACCCCAAAATCCTTGACGGCTGGACCAAAGACCTTTTCCACAAAGCCACAGATCAGCTGGTCGCAACTCCTACCTAAATACTAGTTAGAGTAGGCAAGAAATATCATTGGGTGCCTATTCTCAGTTTTTACTTGTTCAGCGCGTCGGCTTCGGGATATCAAAGCACCGAAAAACAACAGCACCACAAAGCTGCCATCAAGAGGAAAGCTACTTGTTGAAAGCGCCGATGGCGAAAATGCCGGCGCTGAGTCCGAGGAAGAAGATAAGGGCCTCGGGCATGAGACTTGTGAGGGCCACAACAGCAGGGCCAGGGCAAAGGCCCAGCAAACCCCAGCCGCATCCGAAGAGGGCCGCGCCGAGGATCAGTTTATGATCAATCGCTTTTTTGGCGGGCAGGGTGTAGCAGCTGGCGTAGAGCGGCAGGTGTTTTTTTTGGATCCAAAGCTGCAAGGGATAATAAACGGCAATAGCGCCTCCCATGACAACAAGCAAGGTGGGATCCCAGTTCCCTAGGACATCCAGAAATGCCAATACTTTTTGAGGGCGCGACATCTGTGAAATGCCTAAACCCAGAGCGAAGAGCACGCCAAGAATAACGGTGAGCAGGCGACGTATCATGGCTGGGGGTCGCCTAAGAAAAAGTGATAGAGGATGGTAGCGGTCAGCATGCCGGTCAGTGTGAAAATGAGCATGGCAATAATCGAATTCTTATCTAAGCGGCCTACCCCGCAGACACCGTGGCCGGAAGTGCATCCTCCTCCTAGGCGGGCTCCAAAACTTACCAGAAATCCGGCAAAAAAGATAGCGACGTATGGGAGCTTGAATTCAAGATCAAGGGCAATCGGATGCACATAGTGCAGGGATAGTCCCCCTAGGATCATACCGCTAAGAAAATAACCTGACCAAGAGAGATTGGGATGCCAGGTTATGAGATCTGAAAGCATTCCGCTGATGCCGCACACCCTGCCATGTAAAAATAAGATGCCGGCAGAAGCTAGGCCGATGAGCAGCCCGCCAAGTAAGGCGGAATAGGGCGTAAAAGTTTCCATAGATATCCAATAGCACATTGACAATTTTTTTTTGAACCATTCTAATGAAATTCATCATGGGCAAAAAATATATCTTAGAAAATGAAGTTCCTTTTTCCCTATCCCTCCTGTGGAAGCTGCAGAAAAACGCCTATGAAAAAGGGGGGCCGCGCGCCTGGGAAATCACGAACAATCCTTATTTGGCTTATACTTATGCCCATCTGATTGCCGCCTTGTTAAAGGATTATGAGATCGACCCGGAAGAGCCGGTCTATTTGATAGAGCTCGGGGCCGGAGGTGGAAGATTCAGTTATTTATTGATTAAGGAACTGAATCGTCTGCTGCCAAAAAATCATTTATGCCTGATCATTAGCGATGTGGTGGAAGGGTACTTGCCTTTTTGGGAACACCACCCATGCTTAGCGCCATATTTAAAAAATCGGCAAATCGATTTTGCCCTGTTTGATCCGGCTGCCGATGAAGAGTGCTTTTTGATACGAAGAGGCATAACGCTTAACAAAAAAAACCTGAAAAATCCGCTGATTGCCATTGCCAACTATCTCTTCGCAGCTCTTCCCAATGACTTGTTCCGTTTTGAAGATAATGAGCTAAAAGAGGGTCTTGTCACGATCCATTCCCCTGTCGAAAACTTGGAGGAATTGTTGGATCGCCCCCGGCTGATGAAAGAAATGGAAGTTTCGTTCGAATACCGTCCATTGCAATCCCCTTACGAATTTCAAGAACTATTAAATACGTATCAGAAACTCCCTGATACACCTGTTCTTTTACCCGTGCAGGCGCTTCGGATCCTTAAGAACTTGCATCGAATAAGCGGCGCAAAGTTTGCCTTGATTGCAGGAGATAAAGGACTCTCCGATTTTGATGAGCTTAAAATGTTAGCGAATCCCCAGCCGATCGTCACGGAAAAAGGGGATATTAATGTCGATGTGAATGCCCATGCACTTTTTACGTTTGCCTCTAGCTTGAAAGGAAAAACTCTTAAAACCCCGTCGACGCTCCCGACCGATTATTGGACGATTAAGTTTTGCAACTGGGCCTTTCTGTTCGGCGCCCAAGGGGATCATACCAACATGATCTATCAGGCACTTTTCGGAGGCAGCTTTACGCCCTTTGAATGTTTTAAGCTTTTAAATAATGCCCTTTCGGGTAAGGATGCATTTTCATTAAATCAAATCGTTTCGTTTGCCAACGCAAGTCATCACAATCCGCTGGTGCTGCATTTCTATGCTCAAATGGATTTGCAAAAGCTAATGCGAGGCGATCAGATCGAGGTTCAGCTGAACCTCTTGAAAAAAATCCAAGAGAATTATTATTGGATCTCTAAAGAAGATGATGCTATCGGTTATACACTGGCGCAAGGGTTTTATTATTTAGGACAATTCACGCGTACGGAAGAGCTATTGAAGATGTTGATTGCTCTTTCCGGCCCTTCGGACCAGTTTCACTTTTTTTTGGGATTATGCTACGAAACACAAGGCCATGTGAAGAAGGCAATAAAGGAATTTCAGCATACGTTAAGCATCAATCCGCGTCATCCTTTAGCGGGAAAAAAACTTGACATTTTGAAATAAAATTACAAGATAGGGTTTATGGAATATATTATGCGTCAATTTTGGTCGGATCGAAACAGACTTTTCCGGGCAGTAGGGAGCATTGCCATTGTGGCAGCTTTCCTGTTAACGATTCTTTCAATGACTGGGCTTTGCAGCGAAGAATGTGCCGAAGGTCACAAATGGAAGTTATTCGGTATGCCATTTGAGCTGCCCGGACTGTTCTTTTTTGCGGGACTGGGGATTTTTCACTGGATCGCAAGAGATAACACTCGGTTCCAATTTTACGAACTCTTGGCTGTCACAGCAGCGATAGGCGCCGAAATTTACTTTATCTACATCCAAAAAATTCATATTGGAACATGGTGTCCGATCTGCCTGGCAATTGCCGCATGCGTTGCGATTCTTTTTATGTCGCTTTACGGACGCCTCTTTTTGTTAAAAACAGCAACACAGGAAAATACAATGAAACCGTTATTCAGAGGTCTTTTTACAACAAGTGCTCTCTTTATAGGATTATTGACAGCCTTTATAGGAACAACTAAGTATGACGCCATGGAAGCCGCTCAAACATCCATACAAGATAACATCGCCTTTGGCGCAAAGGATAGCGATGTGGAAGTCTACCTGTTTACCGACTGGGCGTGCCCTGCCTGCCGAAAACTTGAGCCTCTATTAAAGAAAAATTCAAAAGTGATTACCCAGGATGCCAAACTTTATTTTATTGATCATGCCATCCATCCGGAAACGTTGAATTTTATTCCTTTCCACCTCTCATTCATGGTGAACAATAAGCCTCAGTATTTTGAATTACGCGATATGCTAACTGAAATTTCCGTAGAAACCGGCTCCCCGACAGAAAAGCAAGTGACGGACGCCGCTGCTAAATTAGGGGTCAACTACAAAGAATTGAACTTTGCCGATATTTCTTTAGGCGTTAAATTTTTCAAAGCTCTTGGAGAGAAATTCAAAGTTGAAGGCACACCGACGATGGTGATCGTAAATACCAACACCAAAAAAGGGAAAAAATTAACCGGGAACAATGAAATAACTGCCGAAAATATCCAAAAAGCCATTACTGCTCTCAAAAATCAATGAAAGTGAAAGAGGTTTATCCCACTGTTTTGGAGACGATCGGTAGTACGCCACTCGTTAGGCTTCAGCGGTTAAATCCCCATCCGGAAGTAACGATTTTGCTAAAGCTGGAATTTTTAAATCCCGGCTTTAGCATTAAAGACCGGATAGTGCTGCATATCATCAATGATGCCGAGGAAAAAGGATTGTTAAAACCGGGCGGGACAATCATTGAGAATACCTCAGGCAACACCGGTGCCGCAGTGGCCATGATCGCAGCGATCCGCGGTTATAAAGCGATCTTAACCATGCCGGACAAGGTGAGCCTGGAAAAACAAAATGCTTTAAAGGCTTACGGCGCTGAAATCATCATTGCCCCCGCAAACGTCCCCTTTAATTCACCAGAGCATTATGTCAATGTCGCCAAAAAACTGGCTGCAGAAACACCGAATAGTTTTCGGATTGATCAATATGACAACCCTCTTAATCCTGAAGCCCATTACTTGACGACCGGCCCTGAAATCTGGGAACAAACGCAGGGCAGCATAGACTATTTCATCGCCTCTGCCAGTACAGGAGGCACAATATCGGGCGTTGGAAGATTCCTTAAAGAGCGAAATCCCGAGATCCAAGTGATCATGCCTGATCCGATAGGATCGATATTTTATTCCTACTTTCGAACAGGAATAGTACCTACTGACAGCATAAGCACATACAAACTAGAAGGAATTGGGGAGGATCACCTGACTAAAGCCATAAACTTTTCGGTGATTGATAATGTGATTCAAGTGACAGATCAACAAGCGTTTCAAACAGCGCGCACCTTAGCAAGAACCGAGGGTATTTTAGCTGGAGGGTCTACAGGGGCCAATGTCTGGGCAGCTTTAGAGCTGGCAAAAACATTACGCGGGCCATCAACCATCGTTACTATGGCACCCGATGGGGGCATTAAGTACTTGAGTAAAATGTATGACGACCGTTGGATGGAGAAAGAAAAATTATTATGAAATTTTCCACCAAAGCTGTTCATGTCGGCAGCGTTCCCGATCCGATCACCGGCGCAGTTATGTCTCCACTTTACATGACATCTACATATGAATTGGACGCTCCTGGCGAAACCCGCGGGTATGACTATACAAGAGCCGGAAACCCGAACTTTACCATGCTGGAACAATTGTTAGCGTCCTTAGAAGACGGCAAGCACGCTACCGTCTTTTCTTCAGGTATAGGCGCTTTGACAGCTTTGGCTTCCTCTCTTTCACCCGGGGATAAAGTTTTAGCCCTTGATGGGATTTACGGCGGCACTTATCGCTTTTTTACGCAGGTATTTAACCGTTTTGGAATTCTCTTCGAAACCTTGGATCTCAAAAAAAGCCCTATAGCGAAAGCTTTAGAACAAAAACCGAAGTGGCTGCTTTTTGAAACGCCTACCAATCCCCTATTGGATATTTTTGATATTGAAGCCCTCACTTCTCTGGCTAGAAAATATGGAGTGTTATCGGTTGTCGATAACACCTTTGCCACTCCCTATTTTCAAAATCCGCTCCATCTAGGTGCAGATGTTGTCTGGCACAGCACCACAAAATACATCAATGGCCACTCTGACATTATTGGAGGGGCAATGGTTACGAATGATGACGCCATCAAGCATCGCCTTGATTTCATGCGGAAATCAATTGGCGTCAACCCGAGTCCTTTTGATGTCTGGCTGACAATTCGCGGGGTGAAGACGTTGCCTCTGCGCATGGAAAAACACCATAAAAACGCCCAAGCTATCGCTGAATTTCTCTCGAAGCACAAGAAAGTAAAAAAAGTGTACTACCCCGGGCTACCCTCTCATCGCGGTTATGAGATCGCTAAAAAACAAATGCGCGGCTTTAGCGGCATGGTTTCTGCAGAATTTGACCTCTCTATTGACAAAACGAAAAAGCTGCTGACATCGTTTAAATATTTCACTCTTGCTGAAAGTTTAGGGGGTGTTGAATCGCTGGTGAATCACCCGGCTTTAATGACCCACGCAACGGTACCGGAAGATGAACGGTTAAGACTTGGAATTACAGACAGTTTGACCAGGTTTTCGGTAGGGATTGAAGATGCCGACGACTTGATCGACGATTTGAAAGCCGCCTTAGAATCTATTTAGCTTTAGGTTTAGGCAATGAAGCGTTATACACCCCAAGATCTGCCTTAAATTTTGCAAAATCACCGCCGATCTGATTTCCCAAGGGAGATTCTTTTTTCACGCACCCTGACATCTCTTGAAATAACATTTCATGCCGGGGTAATCTTTGAGCCGGCGTAATGTTTGCCCCTTCAAATGCTCTGAAAAAGTCTCCGGTTATTTTCAGCTCTTTATTAATTTGCCTACAAGTATTTGATAATTTAGATTCAGGAGCTTTTTTGATGGCTTTATCCACCGACTTCCCAAAATCATTTACTTTATCTGTAAGCACAACACACTCTTTAATATCTGCAGTATAACTTTTAAATTCGGGAGAGACATAAAGATTGCTTAAAGACTTAATCCGGAGTTGAGGATCCTGGATCTGCTGGATGGTACTCAGTTTTTCCATCATAGAGTTAGATGAGTGTTGCGCCTTTTCAAAGGATTTAATATACATCGCTAATTTTTTATTTTTGGGATAAGCCTGCTGTAACCCTTTTAGCATACCTACCATACGGTCCATACTGCCAGCATACGATTTTTCCGTAGAGACCAATTCGGTCATTATATGCTCTGACTTTTGGATTTTCTCAGGAATTAATTGAGTCGTCGCAAAAACAGGCGCAGAAGCAGATCGTAGGCGCACGCCGGCTTTTTCCGCTAGCTGCCCTAGATCCGCATAAGCATTTTTTCGCCCGTGCTGTTCCAAAGAATAGCTGCGTGGTCTTGCTTTGGCTTCTTCTGGGGGCGCCATTTTTTTGGCTTTAAGCACATAATCGACAATTTTCGTCGCCTCGACTTCCAATTGTATCGGTAAGGACTGAACGCCTTGACTTGCAGACTCTATCTTGGGGGTGAATGCTTTGATGGTTCTACCTGCCAATTTACCAGCCATAGGAGGAACGACTTCAGGCTCTTTTTCTTTAGCTTTTTCCGTTTTCCCCACCTGCATTTGTTCAAAAAACGCTATCCTGCTACTAACATTACCTATTTCATCACCCATTATTGCACCTCACGGCATAAATCTGCATAAAACTTATTATAACTAGTTATAATTATTAAATAAAACTATGTAATGAGCATGACCTTATAGTTAAGGACTTACGGTCTTGCAAAAAAGCTTTCCCACTCCTTATTATAGCCCTCTTCAAAGGAGCTTCTTCATGCCCTGCGCATCTATCATAGATTCATCGATCCAACACCTCGTTAACCTAGTGGACAATGAAACACATCTCGAGACCGTAGACCGGTTATTGGCTGAGTTGGTAGGAATCGTCAGGGCCAATTGTCAAAAATCTGCCATTCAGGAACGGTACCGATTGTTGGCCGAAAAAAGTCACGGCGTGCCACTCCCTTGCCTTTACCCTCTTGATAAGAACGGGTATGCTTGCGCTTTTGACCCGGTGGAGGAGGAAGAGGCATTTTTGGACGCCTGGTCTCGATATGGTTTTATCGTGGGTAAATCGTTGGTATCGAAAAAACAGTGCCAGCAAGCGGTGGAACGGATCAAAACGGTATTAGACACTTTAAGCGATGGTAAATATGACATTACGAAACCTGAAACGTATGGATATCTACCCAAAGATGAGCAGGGACTTCCTTGTATTTCGCGCGGTTTTTTTGAACTCTATCATGACGATAGCCTGGCACAGCTAAGGCAATCGGTAAGATTATGGCTGCATCATGTGCTGCTGTGGGGTAGAGCGGATCTTTGGACGAGCTTCGACCGTTTCGGCATCAAAACGCAAGACCAAGATAATGCTCCCGGACTCCCCCTGCATGTTGATCAAAACCCTTTAGTCCATCCTTATTTCAAAACGACACAAGGCGTACTGGCTTTAGTGGATTGTCCTGTAGAGCAAGGCACTTTTGTGGGAGTTGGAGGGTCGCGCAACCTTTTTAACCGCTATGTCACCGCAATTGAAAAACACGATGCCGCTTATCGGGGCGAGTATGTGGAAGCGGGCTGGAACCTGGACTTAGACCGGCAGTTGCGGCCTTTTGCTCAACCAATTCCCTTGGAGGCAGGCAATTTAGTCTCTTGGGATAGCCGCACCACGCATGGCAATAGCCCAAACTTGCTCACATCCCCTCGTTTTGTTGCCTACATATCTTATGGACCCACTAGAGAAACGGTGCCGGGAATGAGGGAGCGGCGCTTGGAAGCATTAAATACCGGAATCGGTCAAAATATGCGGGAAGCTTTGATGCATGCCAGCAAACCGCCACGTTGTTCGTTGGCGCACTCCTTTGAGCCTTTACGAAACAAAGAACAATTAACCTACTTAGGAAAATTGCTGTATGGCACCTCGCTGTGGTCCTCTGCCGTATAAACTTTTGGTCAATGCGGAGAGATTCGGCTTTGGGCCAACCGCTGCCATTGCGGATTTTTTTCCGTATTTAAGGCAGCACTTTTCCTATATTGCCTTTGCCGGATCGGCGCAAAGCCTCGATTTACAGCGCTCTTTTGATTACGATGCACTCTATGACTTGGGAGATTACACCCCCTTAGCCTTTGAGGAACTTGTGATGCAGCACGATCTCTTTTTTACCGCTTTAAATTTTAATCGGGCTGCCGTTGCGGAAAATCTGGGAAAATCGACGATCATTTACGATCCGCTTTGTTGGTACTGGCCCGAAATTCCGCCGGTCGCAAAAAAAGAGGTGTGCTATATCGCTCAAGCGTTTCATGGGGTAAAGGAACGGATTGAAAAAGAAAAAGATAAATTTTCTCACCCCGTTGTGGTCAGCCCGATTATCCCGGCTAAGCAGCCTATAGGCAACAGGTCTATCGTACTCCTCAATCTAGGAGGCCTCCAAAACCCTTGGTGGCCGTTCGCTATTTGCGTGGAGTATGCCCGTCTGATGATCCAGACGTTTGATCGGGTGTATCAAGGAAGCGATCCGGTGATCATCTTGACTTCGGACAGCATCGCCCAGAGGTTAGCAGACAGCCGGGTTTTTACCAAAAAACGGCACGAAGTGACCGCGCTACTGCCTCAAGTTAAATATGCCCTGCAAACACCGGGTTTATCGAATATTTATGATGCGGCGGCTTACCAAATCCCCACCCTGTTTCTTCCTCCCGCTAATGACAGCCAAGGGCGGCAACTTGAGCTCTTGAAGTTGCATGATCAAGTCGATGCTTGGATCGATTGGGATCCTATGTGTTATGAGGAGGAGCAAAAAGCTGTTCTGATGAAAATTGCCGATGAAATCCATAAATTAAAACAACCGGAGCGCTTCGCTATCTTTACCGACCGGTTAAAAAACTCCCTGGCTCACGTAGCGTCTCAAAAAACCAGCAAAACGACAGGGCTGATCGCCCAATTCGGTTACGGAGGCGCAGAACAAGTCGTCCAGCAACTCACAGACTATGCAAGAAGGCACCACTATGTATAACACCCTCTTCTCCCTTGCCGGCTCACTGCTGCTATTGTTCAGCAATAACGCAGATGTCCCCTTCAATGAAGCGGAAATGATCCGCCTCGAAACACACCTTCCGGGAGTTGCCGTCTGCATTAACCAAAAGCTTCCCCCTGACTTGATTGTTGAGCATAGGGAAGGCAATGTTTTTTCCTACTATCAATCTTCGAATGAGGTTGTGTTGACAGAGCCTTGGAACGGGACACTTTCGGCCGATTTTGTGCATCTTTTATATGGCGCTGCCAGACGCCATTGGCTGGAAACGGGGATCTTTCCGGTCCATAGCGCCTGCGTTGGCACCGATGAGAAAGGGTATGTGTTGATCGTAGGAGCCTCGGGGGCGGGAAAAACGTCAACGTCCCTCTACTGCGCCCAAGCAAAAGGGCAAAAAATCTACTCGGGAGATAAAACACTGATCAAAATTTCAGACGATTTATCGATGTTGGCTTTAGGCCACACGCAAGTTTTCAGCATTCGCGCAGAAAATGCAGGGCGCTGGAATTCTATGGTGGAAAGCTCTTACGACCAATCGGGACGGCAGGTGGTAAAATTAAAGAAGAAGTATCTTACACAAAAAGAAGAAGTACAGATTAAAGCCATTGCCATGATTCAGCTAAATGAAGGAAACGAGTCCCTTCAGGAATTATCCCCGCTTAGCGCGCTGCACACCCTATATCCTTTTTTTCTGGATGTAGAGCGCGCCGATGTGATCCTGGGGGAAGGCAAAGCTTTGTTGGACGGAAATATTTCTTTAGAAGCGAAAACAAGGGAAGTGTCCAAGCTGGCAGGAAGTTTAAAAAATATCCCTGCTTACCGCCTGACAGGTTCTCTCGATTATGTCTGCAGTCATATTGCGGAGATGCTGTGAAAATTCTTTATGGGATCTGTGGAATAGGCAACGGTCATCTTTTCCGGCAGCTGCCGATTTTAAATCAGCTCATAAAAAGGGGGCACGAGGTGACTATTTTCGGCTATGGGGCGAGTTTTGCCTACTGCCAAAAGATGCCCCATGTGCATACGTTTAAAGTTGCTGTCCCCTACTATAAAGGATGTTCTGCAGGGCTAGATTTTGAAGCCTCGATAGCCTTAAATCAGGAAAATGTGTTCCCCATCAATTGTGAGGCGATGGCCAAAGCCCATCGTGTGATGGGGCGCCCCGACCTGGTGATCTCCGATTATGAACCGGTTGCGGCCCAATACGCCTATGCTTGGGATGCTCCCTTAGTAACGATTGATCAACAAAGCAAATACATGATGGGATCATTTCCTCCCATACTAGGGGGTCAACATTATGTCGATGAAGTGATGAGGCTAAGGATGTTTTTCCCCAAAGCCGCAGCCCGCATTGCCTGTTCTTTTTTTGATGTGCCTAGGCTCGATATGGAAGAGGGATACCTTGCAGCACCTCCCCTTAGGGAGGAGTTAGCACAGCTGGGTAGAAAAGCAAAAAAAAATTGCCTGCTTGTCTACGTTTCCATCCAGAATACGTCCCCCATGGATTGGATTACGTTGTTTAAAATGTTTCCTTCGATGGAATTTCATGTATTTCTGCCTCAAGGCTCCTTAGAAATCGATGAAAATGTCACAACCTATCCGCATGGACATGGTAACTTTAATCATTTGCTGACAACATGTTCCGGTCTCATCTCGAACGCAGGCCACAGCTTGCTCTCCGAGGCCATGCATCTCGGCATCCCGGTTTTAGCTCTGCCTCTGCCACTTTATGAACAACAAATGAACGCGCATGTGATCGATGCCAATACATTCGGCATCTCGACTGCTGAGCTGAACAAGGACGTGCTCACCCACTTTATCGACTCTTTGAACACGTTTTCTCACGCCATTGCGACAGATCAAAAGGTGCTATTAAAACACAATGGAACGGAAAGAATCCTCTCGATTTTAGAGAGATTCGGTTAAAACAGCCGCTTTTTTAGAAGGAAGTAACAATAGACACGTACCGGCAGCAATGACTGCCATGCATCCCAACATAGGGAAAAGGGTGTCATCGCAATAAAGAGCACTCCACGAAACCACAAGGGCTAATAGAAGATTACGGAGCATATTGACTACCGACATGGTAAAACCTTTATGGGAAGAAGTGTCCATTAAAATTGTGGACGCTGTAGCCGTAATAAATGGTAATCCAAAGACATAGATTCCCAATAACCCGACCGCTTCAAAAGGGTGAGCGGGGACGATCTTAAAGTAAATGCACGAAGCGCAGATGGTAAAGATGCTAGAAGTGGCCAGGCCCACTTTAAAAGTTGACAATAGCTCTCTATTTTTTATCCACCTGCGATAACAAAAGCCTCCCAAGCAAAGGACGCTAATAGGAAGGGCTTGCAGTAAGGAGTAATTGAAGGGGTCGAAATGAAAAGAACTCACGAATAAAAACGGGGCGTTAACGGTAAAAATAGCGCCCAAGGTCGCCGGGAACGCTGCAGTAAGCATCATTTTAATCTGGGAGCCTGAAGGTCGCTCAAAAGATAAACCAACATTGGTTTGACGACGCGTTTCAGGTAGCAAAGAGTACACGAGGAGTAGAACGATAGCCATTCCAATAGCCATTGCGAAAAATACCCAGCGCCAGCCAAAAACGATTCCAATTTGAGCGCCAACGATCGGAGCCAAAGCGAAGGTGATCGGAAACAAGGTAGAGTAAATACTCATTTTCCTTGCAAGAGTGGCTCCCTGAAAGAGATCGGCCAATACGGAGCCGATTAAAACGCTCAAACACCCAACGCCTACCGATTGAAAGGCGCGTCCGATAAAAAAGGTCGAAATATCCATCGCACTTCCACAAAGGATCATACCGATTTCCCAAACAACAGTTCCGAAAATAATCACAGGACGTCTTCCGTACCGGTCTGATAATAAGCCGCAGGGCAGACTGACAAGACAGGAAGTAATAGGGCCGATCAGAAAGGATAATTTGATTGTAGAATCAGAAACGTTGAAGAATGAAGCTAGATGCGGGGCAAAGGGAATATAGATATCCATACTGCCTATCCAAAAAACAGTCATGGCGTAAAGTAAAGAAGTATACAAAGAATACATAACTGGAAGTAATTTAATGGATCTCTTAATTGTGGCAAAGGCTTAAAGCCTTTGCCTACCTTAAGCAACTACCAAATTCAGGGGAAGAAGTTGTTACTCTTTCCCCATTCTAAGTTGCTGCACCACCAGGCGCAGGCGCTATCGGATCTTCACTATTCCTAATTCTTTTATAAACGGCTACACCTTTTAAATAATTAAACTGGGTATTTTTTTATGACTACTGCTTTTTTTATTATAATTAGGTTGATCAAGGTTTTGATTAAGCGGATGAGTTTCCTCTAAATAGAACTCCCCTTTTCCATTAAAAAGAGATATTTTATCTTTTTTGGCAATCGATTGCTTAAGATCATAGTGCTCTATCATTTTTTTTCGGTTCATCGGCAAACTAACATAGGGAGATTTACGAAACTCCTTACTTCCGTTGAAGCTAAGCTCTTCGCTATACCACACATATTTTTTTTTATGCGTTTCAAGAAAAATATCGAATTCAAAAAGTATGTTTTTTCCGAAAATTTTCCCAATACGAGAGAACTCACTTTCCAATAATTTTGAAACGACTATCCCTATACTTTCCTTATTTTTTTGAAAAATAGAATCAATGAAGATAAATTCGCCATCCTTAATTATTTTAAAATGGATTTTTGCAGCAACGAATTTACACTTTTCCATTTCGAATTCAATTTCGCCAAGTTTCGTCTGCACAGACTCTTGAAGAGAAACGACACCAGAGCCTAAGTCATAACCGGATTTTGATGAAAAAATGCCTGATATCCCATTGTTCATTTTAAACCTCAGATAAAAAATTTAATTGATTTATACAATCAAAAATTTTTAGGAGCTAGCAAAACATTGACTTTCATAGGAGAGATTCAATTTTTTTAAAGCGGCCGCCATTTCCATTTTTTGTTTTAGTAGAGGTTTGTATAGATCCCCCAGATTCTTGACCCGTTTTGGAACGGTTTTGATGGTGAATGCCTGGGGATCCAACGTATCATTTACTTCGTCCCAACTAAGGGGCGTAGAAACAGTCGCTTTAGACGTTGGTCGGACAGAATAGACCGATACAATAGTCTTCGTACGGCTGTTTTGCAGAAAGTCGATATAAACTTTTTTCTGTCTTTTTTTGGGATCTCGTACAATTGATGTGATTTTAGGGAGTTTCGAATGAAGAACTGACGCAAGTAGGTGCGCAAAATCCTCTCCTTGTTCAAAGGTACAACCTCTTTCAAGGGGTATGCAAATGTGCAGCCCCCTTTTACCGGAAGTTTTGCAGTAGTGTGGCACTTGAATGTCTTCTAAAAGTGCATGAAGAGTTTGTGCCACTCGGATGACCATTTTAAAGGAAATGGCTTCAGGATCTAGATCGATCACAATATAATCAGGGTGATCGAGGCTCTGAATGCGACTTGTAAAGGGGTGCAATTCAATCGAGCCCAGGTTGACGACATATAATAAGCTCTTCAGATCTTGGATTAATAAATAATTGATATTTTCATCGCTATGGGGAACTTCACAGGTTTCTAGCCAATCAGGTGTAAAATCGGGGCATCGCTTCTGCCAAAAATCTTTACCTTGAATACCATCTGGAAAACGATGCATCACCTGGGGTCGATCTTTTAAATGAGGTAAGAGGACTTTTGAAATGGCTTTGTAATAGTTGATCAAATCACCCTTCGTATAGTTCTCCTCGGGCCAAAATATCTTTGTTAAATTTGTCAAAGCGCCACTTTCATCTAAGGGGACTTCCCGTATGACCTCAAAAGGAGTTTTATCTTGCCGTAATCCTTTAAATACCGGCTGACGCATTAAACCTTCTTGCGTCCATTCCTGAAATTCCACCTCGCAAACGAGTTTAGGCTTGACCCAGTATTCGGCTCTATTTGTCTCGGGGATTTTTTTGAAGGGGCATTTTGGAGTCATGATTTTTTGCAGTTTTTCATAAACATCATCTATTGAGCGGTCATTAAACCCTCCTCCTACATGTCCGGAAAAAATAAGCTGTTTATTTTCATAAACACCCACTAGCAATGCCCCAATTTTTTTACGCCTGCCTCTGGGTGCCGTAAACCCGCCAATGACAACTTCTTGCCTTGGTCTTGTTTTGATTTTCAGCCATTCTTTGCAGCGTCCGGATTGATACGCGCTATACCTTTGCTTGGCAATCATTCCTTCCACATTGAGTTTTTTAAGTTCTTCAAAAAATTGGAGCCCCTTTTCCTCAATGTGATCATTGTAGAGAACGTACCTACTACCTTTTAAATGCTTTTTCAGGATTACTTTGCGTTCGATTAAAGGAAGATTTCTTAAATCGCGCCCTTCGTAATAAAGAAGATCAAAGACATAGAACCTTAAATCTCCCTCATAACTGCCGTCTTTCAAGTAATTTTGTAATCGCTGGAAATCGGATTTCCCATTTTTGTTGAGAACAACAATTTCCCCATCCACGATCATATTTTTTTTGATCCGCCCCAATTCATTTATCAAAAGAGGAAATCTCTTATTGAACGATTTAAAATTTCGCGAATAGAGAAGCGTTTGTTTAGAACTTAATTCCGCTATGGCACGATAGCCATCCCATTTAATTTCGAAAATCCAATCCTTATTGTCAAATGGCTTATCAATCTGCATTGCCAGCATATGAGGAATATGATGGGGCATAGCCGCCCTTATCTCCGTTTCAGACTCTTCATTATCCTTTGCAAACGCATCTCTCTTTTTTATTAATAACCACTGATCCTCTTTAGAGTTTTTAAGCTGGACTAAAGAAAACTCCCCCTTTAATCGCTCACCTTCTAAGGTAAAACTGATCGTCCCCTTTTTAAAGTTCTCCAGCAATTCATCTTCAGGCGCTGCCTCATAAGTCCCCTGGTCCCAGATAGAGACTTCACCGGCACCATACGATCCTTTCGGGATAGTCCCTTCAAAAGTCGCGTATTCTAAAGGATGATCCTCGACATGAATGGCCAAGCGTTTGATATTCGGATTTAACGTGGGTTCTTTTGGAATAGCCCAACTTTTAAGCATCCCCTCCATTTCTAGACGTAAATCATAATGCAACCTGCGTGCAGCGTGCTTTTGCACAACGAAGATGGGTTTTTTTTCGTTTTTATCCTTTGTTTTACCAGAAGGCTCTTTGGATCGGGATAAATCTCTTTTCGTTTTATATGCTCGTAAACTCATCGCGTCCGACTTATGCCGGGCTTAGGATTTCGCTGTTCCAAACTTGCTTTAAGTTTTGACAGCAAATCTCCGGTTTTAGTCTTTTCCATCTTCTCTTTTTTCTTCTTTAAGGTTTTCTTAGCACCCTTCATCTTTTGCTCAATGACCGCTTTTAAATCCTCTATATAAGTGTCCACATAATCTTTTGGGTTGAACGGTGCTGTTAATTGTTCAATGAATTTAATAGCTAAACTAATTTCTTTTGCCTCACTTTTTTTGGCTGCGGGCAACTTGATTTCCTCTCTATCCCGTAATTCACTATCAAAACGCAATTGGTTTAAAATCAATATTTCCCCAAATACCTTGATGACTCCAATATGCACCCGGTTGCGGAAGATATATTTAGCCACAGCCACCTTGCCTGATTTTTTGAGTGCATCGCGTAAAAGCAGATATGACTTATCTGCTCCTTTGCCCGGTTCAAGAAAGTAAGGCTTTTCAAAATAAATCGTATCGATATCAGTTTCTTGAGTAAAAAGCTGGATATCTATCGTTGAACTTCTTTCAAGGGTGATTTCCTCAAAATCTTTATCGCTAAGAACAATATATTCCCCTTCATCATAAGCGTATCCTTTGACAATGTCTTTATAAGGAACTTCTTTCTCCTCCAGTTTACAGATATGCGCAAAACGGATAGGAGAAAGATCTGCCTTATGTAACATGTCCAAATCGACCTGCATATGCTGGGAACCTGAATAAAGACGCACCGGTATGTTGATTAAACCGAATGAAAGGGAACCGGACCATAGTGAACGCATTTTGCAGCCTTAAGATAAACATGTTCAAGGCCCTGAATGGCCTTGAACATTGCTAAAGAAAAAAACTATCTAACAACGCGCTGGAGTTGCGCTTTTGTCATTTTTGATCTTCCTACAATCCCTAAGCGCGCAGCTTTTTTATAAAGCTGTTCTTTAGTTAAGGTTGAAGAAGATTTTTGTACGGATTTTTTAGAAGCAGAAATACGCACTGTTTTTTTAGGCGCGACTTTGCGCTTAGTAGTGATAGCTTTTGTTGTCTTTTTTTTAACGACCATCTGAGTACTCCTTATAATAGTTACTCTCAAGACGATCCATACCATATAAATATTTTTTTAAATATTTATTTTGAGTTGAAGTCGATTTTCACTAAAAATATAGCGCTTTTCCGATAGGGCTGATCTCCCCTTTCTTTTTCGTCGTTTGAAGCATTTCTCTAATAATTGTTAAATTTTGCTGATCATTAAATTCTAAGTGTACTTTTCCTGCTTCGTCGTTTTCATCTTCATGATTTGTCTGATAACGAATAATGCGACATTTTCCATTTTCATCCATGTTGGGAAACCAATTTTTCCATTTTGATTCACCGGTTAACGGATTGAACCTGAGCTCCCCAAAATGACCTGCTTTCTTAATAAAGTAATCGGGATTGCTAGCAGATTGGAACTTTCCTATAAGGAAAAGATACGAGTTATCTTGCTCTTGCTTATAGAGGATGGTCTTATCTTTTAAGTATACTTCGTTGATTTTACCTTTTCCCTGACGTTTCAAATTGTGAGTTGTCGCAATCTCCAATAATTTGCTGCCTGCTAGGTCAGTAGAACACTCTCCGCTGAATAAAGCAGCTATTGCATTTGCCTCTTTAAAAAACATAGAATGGCAAAATACATCGTTTATTTTCTGTTCTGCCGATAATACTTTTTTCGGGTAAAATGTTTCCTTCTCCTCAAAATGTTTAACAGGGTGAAGATTTGGGTAGAAACCGGAATCAGTCACTGATTGTTTAATTTCTTCGATGAAAGTAGAGGACATAAAAGAAGCGCCGTACGTTCTAGCCAATGTCAACCAACCATAAACTTTGGTATGGATGTCATCGTTTCTTTCGATATTAATTTGAGACTCTTCAGAGAACAGGTCAATTAATTTACGTGTTAATATGAGGAAGTGTTCGTAATAATCAAGGGAAGCATTTTGATCAGGATGTTTTCCTATAACAATTTCTTTTTTATTTTCTAGCTCACGTTCCACTTCTTTGACATAACTTAGAAAAGAAAATTCTTTTTTTATTTGAAAAGTCCATGATGAATTATTTGATACTGGATTCATTTACACCTCGAAACATTAATTAATAAATTATATCAAACAAAATATATAAAACAAATGAGATTTTTTTGGTTCTTAGGAAGACACGCTTTCCCAGAGATTCCCCAAGAGTGATACCAACTGGTATACCGAACGTGATTCAAAATTTAGAATTATGGCAAGGAGTCTCCCTGAATTTAAGCCAGGAGATGCCGGCGCCGAAACAACGCAACTTGAATACGTTGCGTGA
>JBGSQP010000032.1:0-42501 GCA_041738095.1 Waddlia sp. | reverse complement strand
CTCACGCGGCATACCAAAATAGCGATTGGATGTGTTTCTTATCCCAGAAAAAAAGCTCTATAACCGCTTGGGCCAAGGCTGGCAAGCTTGATATTGAAGAAAGCAAAGTAAGAGCTTTAGAAAGCGTATCCACGCAACATGGGGAATATAGCGAGGTGATGATTATCGACGGTGATAAAAACTTTTCCATAGCGCGCCTCATCTTGGATCCCTTTTCCAATCTCCTTTACAGCACGAGGGCTCAGGATCATAGCAATATAGAAACGTTAAAAAAACGTGGAATGAGTGTTGCCCAGGCCATTAATGCGTTGTTGGATGGAAACCATGTCGGTTAGGGTAAAAATACTCTCGGTTCTTTTCGCTATGGGTATGATTTATTTTTATAGCGAAAGTGTATTGGAGAAACTGCCTTATTCCCTACGCATTAATTACACCAACAGCCTGCCAGAAAAGTTGTATATTTCCGGGCCTATTGGAGAAATCAAGCGCCAAGATTATGTGTCTTTTTTCCATCAACAGAAAGAAGTTCCCCTGCTGAAAAAAGTATTGGGGCTTCCTGGGGATAAGATAGAGATGCGGTTGGATCGCATCTTTGTCAACGAGCAAGATTGCGGCAAAGTATTGACACACTCTAAGTCTGGACTGCCGTTACATGCTATTCATTTAGAGAAAGTGTCTGAAGGTCATGTTTTTGTGGGAGCTTCCCATCCGGAAAGCTTCGATTCCCGATATGAGGAGTTTGGCTTGGTCAAAATTTCAGCGATACGGGAGAAGTTATGGCCTCTATTTTGATCTTATCGATGGCCATTTTTTGGATGGGAGATGCCTATTGCAAGGATTTGGGCAATTACGGGAAGTGCTATGAGATCGCCGAAGAAGACTTAAAAGAACACTTGATGAATAGAATCGAAAAGATACCGGCAGATGAGAGAGCTCTGATTGTAAAGAGACTCAATGACAGATATGAGCAATCTTTATCGAGGCCAAAATCTTATAAAAATCCTAAAAAAGCATCCACTTACAAGATTCGTTATTTTGACCCATCGATTTGCGCCCAAAAAACGATCAAGGATCATGAAGGAAATATCATTGTATTGGCAGGGGAGACCTATAACCCACTTGACCATGTTTCATTGAAAGAACCGTTGTTGTTTTTCGATGCTGAAGACATCGAACAACTAAAATGGGCCAAGAGTCACCCCGCACCAAATAGTTGGATCCTGGTCAAAGGAAAGCCTTTAGATTTAGAACGAGAAGAAGATAGGCCTGTTTTCTTTGACCAAGAGGCCTCCCTGTCGCGTCATTTTGAACTTAAAAACTTTCCTTCTCGAATTTCACAAGAAGGAAAAAAATTAATAATCGAGGAAATTTATTTATGAGGAAAAGATCGCTTTTCTTTACGTTTGCCGCCTGTTTGATTTCAATTGGTAGCACCTTATCAGCTTCAATTCTCGATTTGGAGAATCACGTTAAGTCGGAGTTGGAAAAAAAGAATTGGAAAGTGGTTCACGAGTACCATTCCCCTAAAGGAGAATCTTATAAAGAATGGGTTCCGGAAGGTCAAAGTTTAAAAAATTATAAAGAGATGCTGACAATTGCAAGCCACGATATGGCCAAACTTAAAAAACGTCCTCAATCCGCTGTAGAAATCGTAGAAATAATCAGGGAAATGACCAAGAGTTCTTATCCTGGATCCAGAGTCAAATGGAATGTTTTTCGACAATCGTTATATGACGTCGAATACGAGTGGCAGTTATTGGATAAATATTTAGATGTTGAAAAGCAACATGAAATCATACGCATCATTTTCGAAGGAAACACATTCTTTCAAGTCACTTTCACCAAGAAAGTCCCAGAAATCGATCTAGAAACACGCGGATCCTGGATTCAATTGTTAGAGGGAAAATAGAGGTATGGAGAGGGTTATACAAAAATTGGTAATAGGAACCTAGGTAATGAAAAACACGCATAAATACAAAAATTATGGAAAAATCTTAATAAAATTCTTTGTTTTGATTTCTGTTTTAACAGGCTGTGCAACTTTTACTAATCGGGAAAACGCCACATCGGATGATAGATTTTCGAATATTGTTGGGAAAGTTTTTACGCTTAAAAAGGATGCTTATTTGCTGGATGGAGGAAAAGGCAAACTTCTTCTTGTTATGCCTGAGGTCGATATTTTCGCCTCTGCAAAGGAATTATACTTGAAAGACCCAGAAAATTGTAAGATGGACTGTTGGTTCGAAAAGTACGGAAAAAAGCAGGAGCATTTTTTAATCGATTTAGTTTTATCTGGTTCAAAACTCACAATAAAAAATATTTATTCTGAAACCGAACTCCTATCGCAAGAGATAATTAGATTACAGGCACAACTAGAATACGAACCTAGACTAAGTCGTAAAATTGGCCCATACGCTAGGGTGGACGTCAATTGCCTGTTTATAGAGGATAAAAAATTCAGAAATAAGAGATACCGGCCTGATCCAGAAAAAATCAGTGAAAACTCATGAGAAAGGTGTTGTTTGTTCTGGGGACAAGCAAGTAGTAACAGGTAAAATATAGGAAAGGAAAACGATGAAGAAATTTTTAATGGTTGCCTTGTCTCTTTTTTTAATAATCCATCTTGAAGCGTTAACGTATAAGGGTTCAGTACAAGAAGGGATTTATTATTCCCCAGATGGATTGTTTAACGTGAAAATTCCTCATTCTTCATCATGTAAAAAGATATCTGATGAAGTTGTAAGTCACGTAACCAGAGTTCCATTTTTTGACGAATTTGGGTCTAAAACCAAAGTTGAATTTTATCCAATCGATACAGAATACGTTCCCCATCTAAAAGATGAGTTGATATTCACCGGACTGATGAAGAAATTGTTCGATGATTATGTGCAGGGGACAAGAGCATCTGCTGATACGATAACAAAAAAAGAAATACTCGATAATTTCTATCTGAAAGATGAAAAATTAGGAAATCTCTATTTTGGATCGGTTTGTGCGAGTAATGCTTCAGACCTTTACTGTGTGGAGGAACAAAATGCAGATGCCATTCTTGGACTTCTTTTCAGCATAGAATCAAAACACATCATTTTAATCACCTCTCAGCTCTCGCCAATTACCAAAGGTTTAAAAAAAATTTTCGATTCCACGAATCATACTGATGTGATTTCTTATCGCGACGTCTTGATGAAAGATCTAATGAAAGTGCGCCAATCTATTGCTTACTTTGGAAAAGAAGGAAAAGAAAAAAGAGGGAAGGCTGCTCTGTGAAAATCCTGGTGTTTCTTTTGCCCCTTGTTCTATCTCCTATAGTAGCCTTTAGCAATACTTCAGGCGATTGTCTTTCTCAGGAAAAAGTGTCTTATGACAGTGAAACTGAAGAATGGGCTAGAAACCTTCTGAAGTCACAATTTACAAGTGTTGATAAACAGATTAAATCAATTCCGGAACACTCAGGGAAGTGCTTTAGTGGGTTTACTTTAGAGACCCCGTCTGTTTACTTATTCACTTCATGGACTATTCCTGAAGAGACATGGATCCAGCTTTCACACGATTTAAATCAAATAGGGGGAACCCTTGTTATTAGAGGAATTCCAAAAAACAGCTTTTCCGAATTCACCAAAAGAGTTCTAGAATTAAAAAAAAGAGGTTTTGAAGCTGCCATCCAGATTGATCCAGGACTGTTTCTTAAGTATCAAATTGATAAAGTGCCTGCGCTTGTAGTTGCTGATACCAATGCTTTTGACAAGCTTTCAGGAAACGTTTCGTTATCATTTGCCCTGGAGCAGATGGCTGAAAAAGGGGAAACTAAATTAGCTAAAATTCTAAATGAAAAATTAATGAAATCAAAAACTTACTGAGGAGTAAAATTTCGATGAGCCTATTACAATGCAACATCCCCTTAGAGACATCTTCTGAGTTATTTGAAGGATGTTCAACGCTAGATCATATACCAGGCAAAACGATTAAGGAATCTCTTGGGTTGATAGAATACATCACCAAAGGAGTAGCCGGGGATATCCATAGATCTTGTGCGGGAATATTTGGGGGCTTGTTAGAGGTGGCGTTAAGCGCTGGCGCAAATGCTGTCGTCAATGCGCGTCATGTGAGCGGATCCTATCAAAATCCAGGCACAGGAAAAAATGTCAACTATGTGATTGCATATGGGGATGCTGTCATCGTGGAGGAACACGAGTAGTGTTGATTCGTCTCTGGCTAAGCATCTTTTTGGTCGTTTTGGCGCTTCCTCTATTCGGTAAAGAGGGAACATTTGTGAATCCTATCACTGATATTTGCTGGGAGTGTGTGTTTCCCATTACGGTAAGCGGAGTAAATGTCACGCCTGGCAAGCACGATCAAACCAATTACTCCCAAAAGATATGTGCATGCCCTGGGACTCCTCCCAAGGTTGGGATTCCGATCACCTTTTTTGAGCCCGCGATGATGGTCGATGTCACCAGACATGCTTATAAATTGATGGGGCTTGGTGGAGTTTCTGTGGGGAAGGAGAGTGTTAAGAATCGAGGAACTGTTGGCATCATTGCTGATGGAACCACTAAAACGAGTTTTTACCATGTCCATCTTTATACCTATCCGATCCTTGCCATTTTGGAAGTTTTGACCGACTTTTCAACATGCATCGAGAAAAAGGAAGTTGAAGTCGCTTATATGAGCGAGCTTGATCCTATGTGGAATGATGACAATCTTTCTCTCATCGTAAATCCTGAGGCAGGGTTTTTTGGCACCCGTCTTGCCCATACAGCCTGCTTTGCGGATTGCGCCAGTTCTAGTGCAGGGAATCCCAAAGATAAACTCTTTTGGTGCGCTGGGTGTGAAGGATCTCTTTATCCCTTTAGCGGAACTGTGTCTCATCATGTAGGAGGCATCCAGGCGAGTTATTTGTTAGTTAATAGGGTTCTGGCCAAAATGCATCGATCTCTTTTTTTAAAGGGCTTCGATGAGGGGGAATATTGCGAGGCTAAATCCATGCCTTACATCAAAAAGAGCTTATATAAGACCCAGTTGATTTACCCTGTCCCTCAAACAAGTGGGGCTTGTCATCCTCTTGGGAAAAGTGATCTGCTTTGGGGTTCAAACAAGTCGTATCCTTACGGAGGAGAAGATTTTGTATACCTGATTTGGCAAAAGCGTCAGTGCTGTTTGGATGCTGTTAAGCCTGCCATTGGAGGTAGGTTGTGAAATTAGCTTTGGGAGTAGCATTTCTCGTCCTTTCTGGAAATCTGATGGCTGGACAGTCAGATGTTATGAAAGATGCCAAGAAATTTGCGAAAGAGTGTTATCCCGAGGAGTATCAAAATAACGTAAATCCAGATGACTTTCTCTCCATTGAGGAGAAGGGGAAAAAATTTGATTCCCATGATGTGAAGAAAAAGATTTCCGAAGACATTAAGCCAGGTGTTAAGGATTGGCTGAAAAATGCTCAGCTCTCTAACAAGCTTACCATTGAACAGGATGAGCTCTTCATTCAAAGATCGGAAGAAAAGGCCGATAATCAGCAGGGGAATTCTACGGTTTCAGAAGAAACAGTCTATAGCTATGAAAAATGTAAAAGGGGAGGAGACTCTTATCCGCTAGTTCTAACAAGGTCATTACGCTTAGAAACCCATTTTGAGCCAGGGAAAAAACATGAGGTGCGCGCCTGTACAGGTCATAAAAAAAAGAGACATTATATCTGGAAAAGTGATGCCAAGGCCAAAGAAGAAAAAGAAATCAAAAAACTCTCAAGTGACAAAACCATTAGTACGTTTTCTGTCGAAATTGATGGGGGAGGAGCTTTTAGCAAGTATACGGTAAAGAGTACATGGAGCCATGTTGAAAATGCTACCAGTTGCGATGAGTACACAACAGAAACGAGAATAGTTTCTCCCGAGAAGTTTGAGATTTCAAAGGAGAATTGGGTTTTTGATAGTGAGAATAATCTAGAGAAGTCTCAATCACCGCAATGCACATTCCTTGATCGTCTTTGCTTAGACCCGGATGCAACTAAGCTATTTCATGGAAAACCAATTACAAGAAAGTGTTGGAAAGAGCAACTCTCTTTCCTTTGTCTTCCGGATCATAAAAATGAGTGTTCCTCTCTGAAGGGGAGAAACTGTGAAGAGGTATCTAGAAAGTGCCTACAACAAAGCCCATTTGGCTGCACCTTATGGGAGATCACCTTTCGGTGCCTATCCTCTGTCAAGCGATCAACGGATAAATTTTCTCTCGATGAGAACTGGGGGTTATCCGAAGGGATAGCCGAAACAGAATTTAAGCCCAATGAGTCATTTGCCGATGTCACAACCAAGCTTGCTGTTTTTGAAGAGATCCAAAGAGAAATTTCTGAGGCGCAGGCTTTGGATGCGACACAGATAGGAATCTTTAAAGGGAAAAAGTTGAGTTGTGAAAAAACCATTGCCGATGAATTGATCTATGATTGTTGCATCTCTATGCGAGGTTTAGCCGATACCTTGAAGCTTTCTCACTGCTCGGCCGATGAATTAGCATTGGCAGAGATGAGGGATCAGGGGAAGTGCCACTATGTAGGAGTAAAAGAGGAGAGGCTTCTAGGTGTAAAAATAAAGGATAAGCACGTTTTTTGCTGTTTTCCTTCCAAGTTGGCCAGAGTTTTCCAAGAAGAATCCAAGAAACAACTCGGAATGACCTGGGGAACAGCTTCTCATCCAAACTGTACCGGAGTAACCGTGGATACGATTTCTCAAATTGATTTTTCCAAGATTGATCTTAGTGAAGTGTATGAAGACATCCTAAGGAAAACAGATGGAATTGAGCAAAAGCTGGAAAGATTTAAGGATAGGTTGGTAGAGGAAATAGATAGATCGATCCAAGAGAAGAAAAAGATAGATATCATTGACTAAAAAAACATTTCAAGCTAGATATAGGTATAAGCATAGCGTAATACGTGATAATATAAGTGTACAATGTAATATATAAACCTAAAATGAGCGTGAGTTATGGAAGAAATTGTTGGAAGAAAAAAAGAGAAGGAAGAGCTGAGTAAGGTGTTAGATGCTAAAACATCCTCATTTTTGGCAATTTATGGACGAAGAAGAATTGGGAAAACATTCTTAATAAAGAATTTCTTTTTGAATAAGGGTCTTTTCTTCCATTTGACTGGAATACAAGATTCCACATTGGATATACAGCTTCGAAATTTTTCAGCAGAATTTTCCGATCATTTTGAAAAAGGAAAAGAAATAGATCAACCAAAGGACTGGTTTGAAGCATTTCAAATGCTTCGAAAAGAACTCGAAAAGCTACCAAAAAATACTAAAGCAATTGTTTTTTTTGATGAATTACCTTGGCTTGTCACACCACGTTCCAGGTTTATGGAGGCGTTGGAACACCTGTGGAATAGATACTTATCAGCAATGCCTAATGTTATCTTAATCGTTTGCGGATCAGCGGCATCTTGGATGATTGAACATGTCGTAAATAATAAGGGGGGACTTTATGGAAGAATTACGAAAAATATTAGACTTCTTCCATTTTCCTTATCCGAAACAGAAGAATTTCTGGTTTCAAAGCAAATCCATCTAGATAGAAAACAGATCATCGAAATTTATATGTGCATAGGTGGGGTAGCCAAGTATTTGACTTATCTTGAAAGAGGAAAATCTGCCTCTCAAATGATAGGGGAAATGTGTTTCACATACAATGCACCCCTATTAGCAGAATTTCACAAAATGTACAGATCCTTGTTTTCCCACCATGAAGACCATATTAAAATAGTGAAAGCTCTTGGAGAAAAACGTTCTGGACTAGCTTATAGCGAAATTGTAGCAAAGACAGGGCTGTCTGCCGGAGGAACTCTAAGTGGAAGATTGGAAGAGTTGTCAGAATCCGGATTTATTACAGAAGTGCCAGTCTTTGGGAAAGGGGTAAAAAGTAATCGCTATGTGTTAACTGACGAATATTCCTTATTTTATCTTTCTTGGATTTCAGGAGTCTCAACAATAGATCTCCAAAGCGGTGGACCTGATTATTGGGTTAAACAAAGAAACAGACAGTCTTGGAAGATATGGGCAGGTTTTGCATTTGAAAACATCTGTTTTAAACATGTTGATCGGATTAAGTCCGCATTAGGCTTAGCGGCTGTTCAGACCGAAACATCTAAATGGCGACATGAATGCAAAAAAGGTTCTGAAGTTGAAGTGGAAGGATCGGAAATTGATCTAATTATAAGCCGCGCCGATCAATGCATTAATCTGTGCGAAATTAAATATTATGACGACGTCTTCACTGTTGATAAAGAATACGCTGCAAAACTTCGGAGAAAAAAATCGGTATTTGAGTCTGTAAGCGGAGAAAAAAAGTCCAATTTTACAACACTCATAACTACTTATGGATCAAAACATAACGAGCATTTTTTATCCTCAGTAGATCAAGAACTAGATATGAATGCTTTATTTTGAGAGATAATCGATGCAAATGATTGGAGTCTTAAGCTTGAAAACGGGGGGAAGCAGAGGAAAAATGTATAATACAAGACTATTCTACGTATTTTTTATGATCCTTTCCGCTTCATTAAACGCGGGCTGGATCGAGAGAAAAGCTGAAGGCTGGGCTTGGTATGAAGATAGACCCTCTCCCATTGAAATTGAAGAAACAATCGATGCTGGCCCGATTTCATCGTCACAAATTCTAGAACAAGCGAAAAAGGAATTGGGGGACAAACTAGCAGACGCCATCTTAAATCCGACTGGCGAGAATATTACAGTCTATTTGGCACTTCAAAAAGCCTGGATTGGACGCTCATCAAAATTTTCTGAGGAGTGGGCCAAAGCCTTGCTCAACTATCCCGAATTTGACTCTAACATCAGCTATCCTACCTCTCACTATGGGAGAAAAATAGCAAGGAACGTTGAAAATCAGAAACGGGTAGTACAGATCAAAGAAATAGCGCAAAACTCCTCCCTTCTATTTTTTTATGATGGGAAGGATAAAATTTCCCAGGCATTTTCATTAGTTGTGAAGGAGTTTGGAAAAAAATATCTGTGGAATATCGTCGCAATTTCTTGTGATGGCACATTGCTCGATGGTTTTGTGACCAACCAACCGGATAAAGGGATATCGCAGCAATTTGGCCTTTATAAAACTCCTGCCCTATTTGTCGTTGATCCCTCAACGAATGAAGCATTTGCAATCGCGTATGGCCTCGTATCTATAGATGTGATCGAAAATAATATTCTGATTAGGTTCCCAGAGAACAAAGAGGATTTTAATGAATAAATGGAAATTTTTTGGCTTTTTTCTTTGTTTTCCTTGTCTGATGCAAGCAAGCCATGCCGATGACATGAATGATTTCCTTAAAATATTTAATTCTTCGTCAAATACGACAAGTGCCGATATTTACAAAAGCCAAAAGGCAGGTCATATGACTGGAGGAGGGTTAGTCATTCGAAACCAAGTAATAAATACTAAGCCTATATCAGTTACACTTCCAAAAGTTGATGCAGGTTGCGGAGGGATTGATATATACACCGGAGCTTTTTCTTATATTAACAGCGACGAGCTCGTCAATACATTAAAAAGTATTGCCAGCAATGCAAAGGGCTATGCCTTTTACCTTGCATTGGAAACAGTTTCTCCCCAAATCGCCAATAACCTGCGTTCTTTGCAAGATCTTTCCAATAAAATTAACTCCCAGAATATCAATAGTTGCGAGCTTGCTTCTCAAATGGTGGGATCTCTTTGGCCGAGAGATAGCATGGCTAGCGAACATATATGCAGAACCGTCAACAGCCAAAATGGATATTTTGCTGACTGGGCAGCGAGCAAACATCAATGTAGTAAACCTGATTCATCTAGTGAAGGTGATAAAGTTCAAAATCAAGCTGCTTCCTCTATCGGCCTTTTAGGTGAAGAGTATAACCTGGCTTGGGAAGCTTTAAAAAAACAGAGTTTTTTTAGTCAAAATCCCGAAAGGGCTGCATACTTCATGAGTTTGATGGGGACAACCATTAAACGCGTAAAGGAAGACGGAGGAAATGATACAGCATACTTTCCATCAAAAATATTTGATGAGTCCTTCCTTAGAGCAATTTTGGAGGGAGGAGAGGCAACTATTTACAAATGCAATGAAAATTTGCAATGTTTAAAACCGACGGAATCTAAAATTACCATTTCATCCCAAGCTTCTTGGAAGGGATTTGTCAGGGGAAAATTGCTTTCTATTCAAAGTAAAGTCCTCCGTGACCAGGAGCTTGATTCTGACGAAATTAATTTCATAGGAAGCACCAGATTTCCTCTTTATCGAATCATCAATGTTATTACAGCCTCTTCTCGCAACAATTCCCCCGTCATGCTTTATGAAATTTCCGATGTCATCGCATTTGACATGTTCTTACAATATTTAAGAGAAGCAATAGAAGTGACAAGACAAGGACTAGAGCAATTAAGAATCACTGAGTGGTTTGACAAATGCGAAATCTATGCTCAACATTTGGGCGAGGTTGAGGGCAAAGTTCTCTATTACGAAAATCGTTGTTCAGACCAACTAGAAAAGAAATTACAAATTGATCAGCTCATCAGAATTTTAGAAGAAGAGCAATCACAAAAATTAAAAATAGCTAGCTAAGGGAAAGCCATGAAAAGATATGCACTATCCATGTTTGCAATTATTACGATGCTAACCTCTCAGATAGAGGCTGAAAGTATAGTATCTGAATTCTTCACCTATCGACACCAGCAGAAAGAAAAAGATAAGATCACATCGAAAATATTATCCGAACTGCTTACAGCTTTGGAAATGGAAGAATACATTATTAACAACAAACTCACTTCTATTGAGAGTAACTCGGTCCATTGCACTGGTGAAAAAGGGATAGGCGATTCTCGTGAAGAAATTGAAATTAGATATTTCACCAATACAACAAATCCTTATGTTTCCTTACAAGATTGGCTTGAGCGGAGCGGGTATTTAGTCGACAAGGTTAAGCAGTTCAAAAAGACTGTAGATATTGTAAATGAGACTGATAAGGATATCCTATTTAACAGCTCTGTAATTAATCTTCAAAATAATGGAAAAACGCATTTTGAGAGCACAGAGAGAGTTATTTTTAATAATGGAAGAATATACGTTACAGGACATACAAAGCCTTTTGGAAAATATACTCCTCAGGAGAAAGAAAAGTGGATTAAACGCCTTGAGAATATCTCCTATTTAAATAATCTTCCTGAATCGGAAATCCAAGCCAAGAAAGAAATGGCTGAGTCTTCTCAAAATAGACGCAAGAAATTTGGAAGGTAAAGATGTCTGACATGATGATTCATACTTATGGGGGAGGGGAGATCCTCCACAATCTTTTTAATTCAGTAGCTATGCTTTTAAGCAATAAAAGCGATGGAATTGCTCGCCCCATTATGGTAATAGGAATTTCCTTCGCAAGTGTTTGGATGCTTGCTAAACTATTTTTTTCATCTTCCTTAGAAACTGCACTCACAAGATATCTATTCCCTATTCTGATATCCGTAAGTATTTTCATGATCCCGACTTCAACAGTCAGAATAAAGGATGAAATCACCTTATCATATCATACTGTTGATCACGTGCCTTTCCTGTTAGCGCAGTTTTCGCAATTTGCAAGTTCTCTTGGATACAATTTAACGTGCGCCTTTGAAAAGGTTATGCACGTCCCAGATGACGATTTATACTCCAAAACAGGAATGATTTTTGGTGCAGAAAATGCTCTGGATGTCTCTAAATTCAAAATTAGAAACGGCGACTTCGAAAAAAATTTGAGGGAATTTTCCAAACAGTGCGTTTTCTATGACCTTCTTTTAGGAAAATATTCCATCCATGATCTTCAAAAATCGACCAACATCTGGAACTTTTTCAAAGAAAATACATCGAAAGTCCGGATGATTGAATACATCGACCCAGACGGGAATGGAGAAAAAAATGCGTCTGAAACGATTACTTGTCAGAAAGCAGTTGAAACAATGCGTCCTTATCTTGAAAAAGAAACAAACTACTACGTACTTCAAGATATCGGAAAAAATCTTCCATTTGCCTATCAGGCACTCACTAGCATTAAAAAAGATGCAGAAGAGCTCATTGAACAGCAGTTGCTAATTAACTTCTTCAAAGATGGATTCGATGCTCAAGGGTTTGCGACGCAAAGGGCACACCACCAACAGCAAGCAACACTCATTACAACAGGGTCTTTGGCGTCAAAGGGTCTTGTTGCTACAAGAGCTGTAATCGAAGCTCTAGTTTATGCAGCTTTTATTTTCGTTCTGCCACTTTCTGTACTACCCATGGGAATTCGATTTGTTTCTACTTGGATATGGCTGGTTGGCTGGATTCAACTTTGGCCTCCTTTTTATGCCATTCTTAGCTATATCATGAAAATCTCGGCACGGGCTCAATCCGATTCCATTATTGGCGGTTTAACAAGTCAAAAAGGTCTTAGTTTCGTAACTAGTAGTGGACTGTTTGATTTGCATCAAGATATTGCTGCCCTTAGTGGATACCTGGCATTAAGCATCCCATTTATCAGTTATGCAATCATTCAGGGAGGAGTCTCATCATTTATTCATTTAGCGGGATCTATGATGGGACCTGCCAATTCTGCAGCCTCAGCAGCAGCCGGCGAAATGTCGACTGGAAGCTACTCTTATGGAAACCTAAACTATGGACAAGAGCATGTTCATAATAGGTCATCTAATCAAAATAGCCTTGCACCTTCTCTTTCTAGTGGATATTTCACACATTCGGAAGGTTCTTCCACAACAACTTACGGATCGGAAAACATCCTAAGACAATCAAACTCAGAATTTCGTAATAATATGTTTTCAGATGAGAGTCTATCGGGCTCTTTTAGCCGTTCCCACCAAGAGGCAGAATCATTTGTTCAAAGTGCCCAAAATAGTCTAAGCGAAAGTGCCTCAAATCATACCAGAAATTATGGGGATCTAACCTATCACTTATCTCAAGGGGAAAACATTTCTGAAAACATTTCAGGAAGAGGAGGGATTAGTGTTCAGGAAAGTGCAAACTATATGATGAATGAAGCGAAAAGCTTCGCACATCAACATGGAATGAGCGAAAGGGACAGCATGGATCTCTTAGTAGGAGGTGGAATGGGAATTAAAGCTCATTTCAACGACAGCAATGCGACTGATGAGTCATGGAATGCGGCGCAAAATATATCATCTAGCGATAGTTATCAGAAGCATTTTCAGAACGTAAAAGACTTTTCAGACTCACTATCTGTCGGATCTTTAAATGATCGCGGGAACAGATTGGTAGAGGGATATTCAACATCAAGAGATCAAATGATTTCCGCTCAGGAACAACTACAAGATGCATGGAGTAATCTCAGTCAGGTTTCAGATAATAGTTCTTATGTTGAATCGTTATCCGTACAACAGAAAAAATCACTGAATCAAGACTTCATTCAGTGGGGTTCTGAAAAATATGCTGACGATGGTGGTTTTGGAAAAATGAAGGATATCATGTTGAATGGCAGCGAACATCAAAGAGATGATTTAGTCCACGAGTTTCTATCGGATAAATCTCCATCCATTTCTCAAATTTCTTCGAATCCTCATGAGCAATTTAATCACTCTAAATCTGATTTTGAAGATGCAAAAACTCATATTTCGGAGAACGGATATACCAACCAAACCATGCAAACAGCTAAAGCCCTTATGGAAGATAGCTTTTTTGATACAAAGAGTTCATATGAAGATAACATTGAAGGTTATAAGTCATACAATCAAGGAGAAATTGGGAATTCTCAGTCAAATTTAAATCAGTCATTTACATCCTCGGGTAGTAATTTTAATCAGAAACAAGGGGAATATAAACACTACCAAAAGGCGAGGGGTCTGAGGAACAAGGTTGGTAGTTTTGTCGGACAGAAGATTGAAGCAGGATTTTCAAATGGAAATAACGGTAATTCAAACGTTCAAACGATTCAGGATGTAGATAACCGTATTGGATCATCATCAAATCAGCCATTTTGGCATTCAGGAATGGGGGAATAATGGGAATATTTGCCGTCATAGCCGAAGGGGGGCAAACTTGGACGCATCGAATGCGCATGCTCAAACAAGTTGTAAAATTCACGCTAGGTACCTCCTTCATGATTGGATTAGCTGTTTTTTGTCTTCTGATGGGAAGCTTGGATAAAGTTAACTTTCAAGGAACTTGGTACTATATCAAAGCAAAAACCGCAGGGAGTGTCTTAGAAAAGCTAGAGGTAGATAAGAAATATTGGGCAAAGACGTCGCACGAAATTTACCATACCACCAATCCCATGATTACCCCCTCCAAATTAGAAAAAAACTCGTACCCTTATTTTTTAAGGGTCACAAAAGAGTCTGGTAAGAACCTCTACCAGGCCACTTTGGCGACAACTCTTACCATGACGGGTTTTTTATTATTTTTTCTGGTTAAAGGAGCAAGATCAAGGAAAAAAAAGCATATCTCAGGAAAAAAGATTGTTCCCCCTTGGTTATTGCGAATGCAGTTAAAGCTAACAAGACAAGCTTCTCCAATCTCTATCGGAGGACTTCCACTTGCAAAAGGAACCGAAACCCAACATATTCTTATTACTGGGGGGACAGGAAGCGGAAAAACGAACTGCATCCACCATTTACTTTCCCAGATTAAAAACGGGCATAGCAAGGGTCTAATTGTCGATACCAGCGGCATCTTTGTTGATAAATATTTCGATGAAAAAAGAGATATTTTATTGAATCCCTTTGATAAGCGCGGATCTCCCTGGCATCCCTGGGCCGAGTGCCAGACTAAAGCAGACTATGAGGAAATTTCAGAGTGTTTTATTCCCCGCAGCTTCAACGAGAACGAAAACTACTGGAGAACAGCAGCCAAAGCCTTGCTTTGTGCCGTCTTAAGGAAAACCGAGTATTCAAAAAGGATTTCAGATGTCCAAGATTGGATTCTTTTAAGGCCATTAACGGAACTTGCGCAATTTTTAGAAGGAACCAAGGCTGCGGCTCATATAGACCTTAGGGCAGATAAAACAGCCGGATCCATTCGTTCCGTGGCATCTTCTTATCTAAGTTGCTTAGAATACCTCGAAAATACTGAAAACCCTTTTTCTATTTCCAATTGGATGAAGAATGAAAAAGAAGGTTGGTTATTCCTCGTAGCGAAGCCCTCCCAAAGAAGTGCCCTAGGACCGCTTCTTTCCTGCTGGATATCTCTTGCCTTTAGAACTCTAATTCAACTAGAACCAAGCTTAGACCGTCGCACTTGGTTTATTTTGGATGAACTACCATCCTTAAACAAAATCCGTGATTTAGAATCATTTCTAGCTGAGGGAAGAAAATATGGGGGTGCAGGTCTTCTTGCTCTACAAAGCCCCTCACAACTTGATTCTATCTACGGAAGCGACGTAACCAAAACAATTATTGGAAATTGTGCTACAAAAATCACTTTTAGTGAGCAAGATCCCATCGTTGCCGAGTTAATTTCAAAGTCGTTTGGAGATCGAGAAATTCTTGAATACCAGGAAAGTATATCTTTTGGTGCAAATAGTGTCAGAGATGGAGTCAGCTTGACTGAGAACAAGAAGAGACAGCATCTTGTCTCAGCCAGTGAAATCCAATCCCTGAAGAAAAATCAAGCGTTTGTAAAGTTGCCCGGAAGCCTTCCTGTTACAAAGCTAAAATTGGAAATATTCCGGTAATTAAAATGGGGGTTCTTTTCAAGTACCCCCTAGAATAAACATTTATTTCTTTTTCGTTTGGAACTCCATTAAGCTTTTAATAGCAGAAGCGCAAAATGCCTCATAAACCCCTTGCAGTCTATCGAAGTCTTCATTTTTATAAACTTGTAGCACTTCCACCTCTCCTGCAAATGTTTTTTCACCCTTAAACTCAACATGAATATTCATTTTTACCTGTGAAGTAGAATCTGGTAAAACTTGTTCATAAACCGCAAAATTTAAACCTTTTCCACCTTGACCTCTTGTAATTTCAGCCAAGCATTTCCTTTCTATAATTGCATGGGAGCATTTTATAGATTCGATATTACGGATTCCAATAGGTCTAACAACAACATCTTGCCCATTATTTATTACAGAGGAAACATAAACTTGGAAACCATCTCCAAGTTTCTCAGAAGTAAGTGTAAACGTTGGAATATTAGTATTAGGGATAATTTTTGAACTAGATATGGTAACAGCACTTGCTGACATAATATTACTCCTTTGTTCTTAATAATTCCTTTACATTTTAAGTCCTTTTAATTTTTTATACAACAAATAAATTATTTTATATATAATTGAGGTATCATTAAATATGGTTTGATAGGTAATTAATATGGGCTTTCCAGAAAATCTACCTGATTCTAGTCTTAAATTAGGTTGGTCAGAAATTTTTGACGCCTCTGAGGATGCATTAGATCAAATTAATGATCTTTTAGAGTTAAAATTTCCTAATCATCCAGATACACCAAGAGAAACATACCTTGCCAAGACAGCAGACATCCAGTCGCACTCTAATGTAAAAAATTTGCGTAATTTAATAGATTTTGGAAGAGAAGAAAAACTATCGCTAGGTGAAATAAAAAAAGATCTATCTGAAGGTAAAATTGGAATATTTCACGTTGTAAATACTGAAAAAAAGGGTGAGACAAAAATACTTGCTCCACCAGACTTAAAAAAACATGTAGAGGGATGCAGCGTAAACTTACATAAAAGGAATAAAAAGGGGGAAAAGACAGTTGTGTCTATCTCTAAAAATGATTATGAACTGGAAGCATTCACCCCTGAACAATATGCGAAAATTTCTCAAGCAGCTTTCAGAGCTTTTGATAATCTTGACGACCTGTATAAAAATCATAAAAAGAAAAACGAAGAAGAGAAAAATATTTCAATCAATGTCCGAAATTTTTCTATAAAACAAGACACACATTATGAGCACATAAAAGATAAATTTCCAAACAACATAGAGTTGCTTGCCAATAATAAAAAAAGACAGGCAAGCGAAAAAGAACAACATTTAGAGATATTAACCTGGGAAAATCGATTATCAAATAAAGAACAGACCAAAGCTCTAGATAAAAAAGCATCTGACAAACGAAAATTTTATCATGAACAAGATGAGCATAAAGACAAACTTAAGACCGAGCGAAAAAATCAAAAAAGAAAAATTGAAAACGACCTTTAAAAGGAATCGATGAACGCAAGAAAAAAATCCAAGTTTTTGGATTGTGTAGAATATACAATGAGAGGTTTATACAAAGATCAGCTTGTAGCTGAATGGTTTGGAAAGTACCTTCTATATTTGTCTGATAAAAATGGGATGACTGAATTTAATAGAGAAATATCAAGTAAAATAAGAAAGGAACAAATCAGCATTGATAACTACCTATTTTTTTTAGCCATAAGTTTAAAAATAAGAGATGAATTATTGATAAGTTACTGTCTTAATTTTATATCAGAACAAATATCAAGTGAAAACTTGAGGATTTTCCATGATGACCCGCCCTATACCTTCACATTAGAAATTTATGAAGATGAAATTTCCTTTTTTCAAATAGAGGAGGAAGTGATTTTTCCATTATTTAAGATTTATTGCGACGTTTTAGGAACGCCACCAGAACACCACAATTTTCAACTGTGGAATAGGGGAGGCGGATTGAGAACTACAAAAGAATTGGTGCATATCGCAGAAAAATATAAATATCAAATCAAAAGCTTGCATTTTATTAATGACACCTATTTATCAGATCAATACTTATCAGATCTTATAGCTATCTGCCCAAATCTAGAGGAAATACAAGTGCTTGGAAGGTGTAATTTATCCGGAGACTTTTCTTTTCTACGTCAGGGTAAGTTGCGCAGAATGGTTTTAGAACATGTTACTGATTGTCGGCAGTTTTCCTTTGATGATGCTCCTTCTCTCGAACGTTTAGAATTTATAAGAATTCCTAGTGTTGAAAAAATTATTATACACAGACTAAACAACTTAAAGATGCTAGAGGTTTTTGATGCTCCTCTTTTGCAAAGCATCAAACTTCCAAGCTTTTCTGAGCTAAACTGCATTACAATTGCTCATTGCCCACAGCTTTTACACATCAGCCTTGATAATGTTCCAGATTTTTTTAGACTTTTACGTGTTATCAATTCTGAAAATTTATTAGTTCCACAAGAACTTATAGGTTTTTTATACCGTGAAAATGGCGAGTAAAAAATTGTCAGAATATCGTCGATGATGGTGGTTTAACTATTTTTGAAAATAGCAGTCACAAGAAATGAATGCCGGATCATCTTAATTCAAAGACACAGCGGGCAGAACGTCTGATAATGTAGATTATGTTGTGATTTATAAATTTAAAAGAATTAGGATCATTGGATTATGAGGGCGAAGGAACGCCGACCTACCCGATACCACACAGTCTCTATAGGCATGATAATAAGAAAGATGGGATTTGATCCCTATTCGTTTTTGAGGGTTAGCATTGATTGAAAGGAGCACCGTTATACCGTGGTTACACCGCTGGAAAATGATATCGGGTACTTTTGAAGCAATTGATAAAATAGTTTCTTTAGTTGATTGCAAGTGTTTGCTGTTGATATACTATGGTAATTAAAATTACCATGTAAACGTTTATCTTTTATTTATTACGATTATAAACATAAATAACCTTGCTGTTTTTGAATTTTTTTTTAAAATAAGACATATCATTATTGTTACCTGCTAACAATTTTAGGTGAACTTGCTTCGATGATTGATCTGCAAATTCCATGGCAACCATGACGAGTAGAGAGTTAGAAAAAATTTTGGATGGGCTGATAAGAGTTTTACAAGTTTCCCTTCAATCAAGTGAAAAAATAACCGATGACGTGCAAGGTGAATTCGCGCGAATTTTAGAAAATCTAATGCTCGAAATAGAAAAGGCGAGAGAAGCTGAGCAAGAGAGTGCTCAACCATCGGTTGAGATATATTCGCAATTTTCCCAAATTAAGGAAGGAATTCGGAAAACAATTAGGGATCTTAGGTGCGCATTGGATAAGCTTCCTTTTCTTTTAGAACAGTTACTTGGGTTTCTAGATACAAATGCAGATAGATTAGATCAAGATACTCAAAAAGAAATGAGTGTTCTTCTTCGAGAGATATTAACACTGAACACTAAATATTAGAAAATGCTGTAATACAACAAGCAGAACAACCATCACTACAATTTAGACCTTAAAGACTCAATTCCAAACAAATTTCCTTGGATTTACCATCTGTGGTAATTGTAAATTCCTTTCCGCTCCTGACCATCAGCTCTTCTCCATCTCGAATTTTTTCTTGTATTGCATTCAGAAAATTCAAGGAAGGCTCTCTCCCATGTTCGGCTCTAAACAAAATGGCTTTTTCACTAACCTGCTTCAAAACATTTTCTTGAGCCCCTATTTCATCTTTAATCCTGGATTTAATAGAATTTTCCGAACCAAGAATGGAAAGAGTTTCACTTACAATGAATTCTCTGATTTCTTGTGGTTTTTTGGATTGATTTTCAAGATTTTTTCGCAGCCTCTCATCAACTCTCCAAAGCACTTCGTTCACACGCGTAACTTGGGCCGAGCCTTTTTCTGCTTTCTCTGGTAGTTGGATGAGAACATGTTCCGGATTGATACCCTTTTCTTGCGCAGTCAGAACCATGTCTGAGATATCTCGCACAGATTTCCCATTAGGTATAGGATCGGCTAAATCCCACTTATCTGGGAAATACTTGGTCAGATCATCTTCTCTAACAACTCTAAGACTACGCACACCCTGTTTCCTTAATTGGGTACAGATATCGGATGCCGCTTTAAAACCTGATTTGTCGTTGTCAGGCCAGATTGTAATCTCTTTGCCTTGGAGTGGAGACCAATCTGTTTTTGAGACCGCTCCACAGCCTCCAGGCCAACTGATGCAAACGTGATTAGGAAATAATTTTGATGAGGCATCGGCAGACTTCTCCCCTTCTACAATCAAGATGGGTGTATTTGGCCTCTCTTTGAGTAAATGTAAATTATAGAGGGGTCTCCCCTCGCTGGCATACTGTTTTATCTCCCAATATTGTTTGGTTGGTTGGTTCTTCCAACTCCCAAAACTTAAAGGCAAAACCTGTTTATCAGTTGGATCATTTTCTTTAACCAAACGCACAGTATAAAAAAGTAGCCCTCCATCAAAATCTCTATAGGCATACTTGGTTTCTGGACGATATCCAGCTAGACGTTTTCTAGTGTTCAGTTTAGATAAATCTGGGCCTAAATCATTCGCAGGTGGTTTTGTAGGAATCCATGAGCTTTCTTTTTGATCGCTGTTTTTCTTCTGTGCGAGATAATTTTTGGGAACCTCTATCGAATCGGAAATATTTAGGAAGTCTTTTGCCCACTTTTCCGCTTCTTGCTTGGAAACATTTTGTGATTTTGAAATCAATTTAAGAAGGCCACCTCCTTCCTGATTTTCAAAATCATAATATTTTCCAGCCTCTCCTCCCCCTATGTTGATGCAAAGAGATCCTTTCCTGTTATACCTGAATCTATTTCCCTCCTTTCTTGAAGGTCCATCTGGGTATAGTTGATAAAGTAACGGTTCAATTTTTTCGCAGAGTCTTTTTTCAAGTTCATCGTAGGAGATAAGTTTTTTACTGAACTTCTCTTGGTATTCTTCAAATCTTTTTGCTTGATCCCGAATGGCTTCAAACCGATTCTCGCCAAAAACATTAGAAAGCTCGTCTGGTTTTAGATGGCGTATCAAAGCGTTAGCGTTTTTGTTTCTTTCACCCCAGGCTTTTTGCAGGTTTTTGAATCCAGGCATTAACTTAATATCTTTCCCTGAACTTTCCGCCTCTACACTGACCACTTCCCTTAATAAAATTGCATCGTGGATAGATTTTTGATAGACCTGAACAAACCCTCTCTTTTCCTCTGGTAACTGTGAAATAGAATTTCTTTGTTCAACTTGAACGCTCTTTTTATTTGACTGTGTTGAGTCATCTCTTAGGAAAAGCGTTATCTCCTCTTTTGTAAAGGTTCTCTCAAGCTTCTCTACAGCATTTGTTATAGATCTGTTTTCTCCATTACGATTTGGCTGTTGATTTAGATCCTCATTTAATGCACCACTACTAGTTTTCGAGCTAAAATATGACCTCAGAGAATCCTTCTTTTCTTCAGATTCTAAATACTTGTCTGAACGCTCGTTGATAGTCGAAATGGACTTAGCCCCAAAGTACAGTTTCAGATCATCCTTCGGAATGGTTTTAATGAGATGATTGGCTTGATGGTTGCGTCGGCCACAAGCCGTCTGCCACGCACTAAAATGCGAACAAAATCTTACGCTCTTACCGAACTCCTTAGATTCACTTTCTACAATTCCCCTTAGAGTGGAAGCTTGATCGTCACTTGAATAATAGGCTTCTATTGCTGATTTTTGTTCCTTTGAAAGGAGTATCCATGATCCTGGAGAAGAAATATTTTCATTCTGTTTAATTGCAAAAATAGTTTTCAGGCTTTCTACCGGATCGACACCTTCTTCGGCTAATTGAATCACTTTGCCTTTTCGTGTTGTTTCTTTGACCTCAGGCTTATAAAATGTGGAATCAGCTAATTGATCGGATTTCTGCATGTAATAACCTGAGACCCTCTGCTTAATGGATCCAAAAAATGAAAGGGTGTGGCCACGGACATGGTCCATAAGATGATCAGATTGTTTTAAACCATCCACCTGCTGATTGCGAGACTGAACTTCTATGTCGTTTGCGATGTCTTTCTGGATTGTAAACTGCGTTGTGGAATAAAGTTGGTCGGCCTTGTCTAAATTCCATTTTAAATGTGAAAGAGATTTTGCTTCTTCACGGGAAAGAAAAAAATGCACATTTTTGACATGCCTTGTTACTCCTACATAGAATTCTTTTTTATTCATCCCTGGGCTATGAAGAACATAAGCCCTTTCTACTGTTCTTCCCTGGGAGCGATATCCAGTAGAAGCATATCCAAGTTGATAAGATCGATACTTTCCAGGATCGAACTTAACCGTTTTCCTCCCCTGCTCCCCTTTTCCATCCAAAGAAACAGTAAATTCTTTCTCCGATGCTTTTATTAGAATTCCAGAAGCCCCATTTGTTACACCAAGTTCCTTGTCGTTTTTCCTAAATTCAACCCTATCTCCTACACTTATGACAATATCTCCATGAGCAGTTTCACATTGATATTCTTTGGATTCAACTTGACCTCTTTCCTTAAGTTCTTCTCTTGCCAACTGATTTAAAAGTCTGATCTCCTTGTTAGATCGCGCGATTATTAATGTTGAGCCCACAGGGAAGTCCCTGGAATCTTTTGCCCAATATTGAACCAAGTCATGAAGAGCTTCTTCTTTATTTGATGACCAGTGGATCCCCCGATTGGCACAGAGTTTATTTATGGCCCCGGAAACATCTCCTGTAGCGATAGATTTTGCCATCTCTCTCTGAGATTCAAATTTCTGACGCTGAATATCCACCAAACGCTGAGACCCATACCTTTCGCAGAATAAATTAAAAAAACCCCCTCTTTCAACAGAAGACATCTGAGCCACCGACCCCGAAAAAATGACTTGTGTATTACTTTTCCTGGCCTCTTTAAGCAACTCCATTAATGGTTTATTTCCCAACTTACCCGCCTCATCAATCATCCAAACTTCTTTATCTCGAACGATATTTCTTTGATTATGAAGCTTGGCGAAAAGGAATCGATGAACATTCTCTGCATTGTCAAATCCCTTTTCTTCTAAAACTTTAGCCGTGGCATTGTCAGGACCGAAGGCTCGCACGGCAAGGCCTTGAGATTCGTAGTATTTCTTTAGAGAGATCAAAAGATGACTTTTTCCTGTTCCCGCGTGCCCATCTATACAAGCAAGCCTGCGGCCAACGATGACACTTTTAAAGGCTTGAGACTGCTCATCTGTCAAATTGGAAGTGAACTTATCAAAATTAGGACTCATGAAGGTTTTGTGCCCTTCTAAACTCTGGATTTTATCAGCTAATCGAAGAATCTTCTTCTCTTCCTCGATAATCAACTTAGTCGAATAAAAATTCGTTGGCTGTCCATTATTTTTGTCTAATAAAGGAACAATGTCATTTAAATTCCAAAACGCTCTTTTGGCTTCATGGAAACTTTCGACTAAGACATGTTTTTGAAAAAACCTTTCAACATCCTCTAAACTAAATACGTTTTTTGATTCTGTAAGTTTTTCGAGAATTTTTTCTGGATTACCGCATTCTATTTTATTCAGATCGATTAAATTGTCGTTCTCTGAGATCAAGGACATTGCCCTGCCCCTCATCCTATATGGTCCTAGGTGTTTTTGTGGAACAACACCTTCTGAGTCAACCCGTAAAGAAAGTCCTTTTTGTTCAAAGTATTCGTTTTGGTGTTGAGACCAAAGTTTCCCCCAATTAGGGCCAGAAATGACCCTTCCACCTCTTAAAGATGTGGTCTGTTCTCTTGGTTTATTCTTTTCAAAAGTCTTACCGTCTTCCAAAAATCTCCTCGGGGTAACTTGAATATGCGCATGCCAATTATTGCCCTTGTCTTCATATTCTCCATTGGGATCCTTGATTGAATTTTCTGGGGAGTGGACATTAATTTGAGAGGCGAACCCTTTAGAAATAAAATGTTCATGTACAAATGATTTTGTTAAGGTAATTCGATCTTCAAGAGAAATCTCCTCATCATCTGGAAGAGCCAACACAAGCTCATTGCTTACAACAGCATTTTTCTTTCGCTCTGCTTGTTCAACTGCATTCCAAAGAATAAATGGGTCAAGAAATGATGTATCGACGTGCCCTGGAAGAAGAATTTCATGATGTGCGGAAGTAGGAAGATGTGACCAGTTGTAGTTTCTTTCCCCCATAATTGAATTTCCGTTGAATCGAATTTCTGCACGAGAATTATAAGCTGATTTTGCCACGGCATTTTTTCCAGATGATCGTTTTACAAATTCTAAACGTGCGTATGATATGGCCATAAATCACCTAACTTTTACTGATCTTTAGACTAAATCATATGCCGTATTTATTACAGGAAATTCGTGCAATTTCGTAAGCGCAAACGTAGTTTGCTTATTGCGTACTGCTTAATTTCTTGGTTTGTGTTTCGTTGGTTCAGTTTTCGATATTTTTTGGTTTTTTTAATCTGGTATTTCGTGGTAGGGTATGGGTTAGGCAAAATTTTAAACATTGGGTGAATATGACTGATATCATTGAAAAAGAAAAGCAGAAGATCGATGAGAAAAAAAAGAAAATCAGGCTTGAGGAAAAAATTCTTAGGGAAAAGGAAAGACAGATACAAGCAAGAAAATGCGAAGAGTTGGGGGTTATAGCATTTAAAGCTGGACTCTACAATTTAGACAAAACAATATTACTTGGAGCGTTTTTTGAAATTGTTGAAAAAGCGAAAGATCAAAAAAATCTGGAGTACTGGAAATCTCTAATTAAAACCTTCCATGAAGATGAGATCAAAACATCAGAGACTCCCCTATCTATTTCTTTTGCTAAGGATCCGACAAACGAAATTAGAAAAGCTATGAAAAAAGCAAACTTCAAATGGAACGACTTCCGAAAAGAATTTTACGGGTATGGAAATAAAATCGAACTAGAGTCGATCCTCAAAAACCTAGAATGCAAAATAGAGGCACTTTCGTGAAATGTGAACGGATTGAAAATATGATCGCGAGCAATCGTCTTTTTTTAGCCTCGTTGCTCATATCTTCAACCCTTCTCTTTTCTTCTTACGTCTATGAATTGATATGGGATATTAAACCTTGCAATCTTTGTATCCTCCAAAGAATTTCAATCGCAGGGATTCTGATAATTTCCTTGATAGGTTATTTAAGTCCTACGAAGTTGCTTTTGATAAGAGTGGTGATCATCCCAATAAGCTTTTGTTTTCTCTTAGCTGGCTATCATTGGCTTGTACAGGCTGGAATTTTAAACGATCCTTGTTTGGTTCCAAAAAATATTACAAGCCTGAAAGAATTTAAACTTGCCCTGAACTCTCCCCTCCCCTGCTCTTCTATTTCTTGGAGTTTGCTTGGGCTTCCTGCTAGCGCTTTTAATTTTTTCACATCCGGAACACTACTCACCGCATTCGCAATCAGAATTAGACATATATTAAGGCAAGAGAACCACTAATCCCCTCATATAGCCATGTTTTTAAAAGTCCTACATGATTCGGACGATGGCGGGAAAGGCCCTTTTTAAGGCTCAGAATCGATCTTTCACCAAAGAGGCCTATTATTTCATTGCAACAAAGATAATCGATCCTAGGTCAGTTATGTGCGTTTTCTGAATCAAGCGATCTGACTTATTGAGATTGGACTGCGCTTCCAAAAGAACTGATATGTAAAGAAAAGGCGGTGTATTTTTTATGGTTTTTCATAAGACGTTCTAGGCTAGTTGATTATGATTTTTTAGAAAAAAAGAGTAGAAAAAAGTCGCCTGTTAAGGGCGACGCCCTTTTTTAATATATTCTTATCTTAATATATCTAGAAAGAATATAGGACCTCATTTTCTCGAGAGAAAAAGTCGACAAAATGTGACTGAAAAGTCGACATAATGTGACTAAAAAGTCGACATAATGTGACTAAAATCGACAAAATGTGACTCCCTTGGGAGATATGATTTATTTTCATGATGTATATTTTAAAAAATCTTGCATATTCTGTTGATTTGTCACAATGCACAAACTTTGATTTTATTTCAGAAACATATCAATAATTTATGAGTGAGTAGAAGGTCTAACTGTCAGGGAAACCGGAAAAAGCCGACAAGCTGTTATCTCCTAATAGCCAATAAAGCTTTCATTCAATTGCAGATCGAATTGCAAAAGGATCACTAAACCCCTCATATAGCCAGGTTATCCAAATCTCTACAAGACTCGAATGATGGTGAAAAAGGCCGTCTTTAAGGCTTTGGATTGATTTTTCCCCGAAAAGGTGTGTGTTCTCATCACCACAAGAATAATCGATCCTGGGTCAATTATGTGCGTTTTCTGAATCAAGCGATCTGACCTATTGAAATTTGGCAGCGCTTCCAAAAAAGAGAGTGCGTAAAAATATGATGTATGTTTTTTTTATTTTTTATAAGACTTTATAGGTTAGAAGATTATGAATATTTAGAATAAGAGTGTAAAAAGTCGACATAATGTGACTGACTAGGGAGATGTTGGATTGTTTTCTTGATTTATCTTTGAGAAAAGCCCTCATATTCCGCTGATTTGTCGGAATATGAGGGCTTTTCTTAGAATTTAGTCTAAAAAGGAGAAAATGTTTGTTTGCTCATCTTCAGAAAAATTTTTGAAAACAAATTCTCTGAGTGAATAATAGTGATTAGACAAAAGGTCGGAAAAATCTGGATTTTTTGTAAAATATTTCATGCTAAGACTCGAACAGGCCATCATTGAAAATGAAATGCCTGCAGCTTTAGGTGATAGAGTCCCCTCAAAATAGTTTAACGAGTTGCAGATATCAACACTCTCAGTAAGTGGATACCAAAATTGCCCATGTGAAGCAAATTTCCAGCAACCTCCATCGTACTTTTCCCAAAAATGTGAAGCCAGGTTGTAAACGCACAACTCGATTTCAAGCTTCATTCTATTCGAGATTGATTTCTGAGATTCGTTCATAATTTTCTCCTTTTTATGTGTTCCTTAGATATCTTAAGTATACGCTATAGCGAACATTTTTGAATATGAAAATATTCACTATTGCGAATGTTTTTTCTTTTTGATAAGATTGGGTCATGGAAAAATTGAGAAACTGGATTAAGCAGAAAGGAACGGTAAAACAGTTCTTAGATGGCGTTGGCATCAGTCGAAGTTATTTTTCTGAGTGGGAGTCTGGAAAAAAAAGAATAAGCCTTCAAATTGCTTCAAGGATTGTGGAACATACTCAGGGTGCAATTACCTACGGTGATCTTGCTCGATATGAGAAAAAATTTTTGCACCAATCAGATTTAGTGTCTTAAATCATTGCTCGTTTTTTTTTAGTTTTTTAAAAACTGTTCGGGTTTGAAAATAAGTCCTGAAAGATCTTGGATTTTGTGGACTGTGGATTTAAAGAATTCAAGGTTGATTTCTTTATCAATGGCCTCATTGGGAATAATATAGGCAAAATCTGTCCTTTTGCCGTTTTGATAACAGAATATTACCTTGAAGAGATGGGTAGGAACTGCAATATTCCCCTCCCCTATCACCTCGTAAATTACGCGTCTCTTTCCATCAGAGCATTTTGTAGGAAGAAAAAGACATCCAGTGAAAACCTGAGTCATTTCATGATCTTTTGCGAGCTTTCGGACGAGTTTTTCAAGTTTAGGCCAATATCCTCTATTGTGCTTTTGATTTTGTGGAACAATGTTTGAAAGTAAAAACGACGCATCCATGGATTCCTGGGATGAAGTACAATCCATGGCTGGACACATATGCCCACGATCATATCCGGATCCTAGATAGTCTCTTGGTTTTGATCGCTGAGATTTTGGAATTTCTAAATCTTCCCTAAATGATGATGCCGATCTGTCTCCACAACTCTCTTGAGACGAACAAAAAAATTCTTGGTATACATAGGCCGGGATTTTTGTTCTTGTTTCGTACATGACCTTAAACCCATCTCTTTCTATGAGTAGAGAGGTGTATGGAAGAGATCCCTTTGAGGTTTCAGAAGATGATTCGCAACAATAAGTTTCAGCATGGCCAAAAAAACATAATAGGAAAACACACAGAATCATCCTGAGAAGTATCACTTTGAAGGCTAAATACTGACACCTTGAAATTGAAATTTAGCCAGCGCTTCGTTAAGCTTTTCACAAAACTGAGAATCAGAATATTCAACAATAGAGCATTGTGATCCATATGAAATTTCAACATGTTTGTTCAAAAGAATTAGTCGTGGTTGGTTAAAAGAGCCTCTTTTTTCTAATTTATCGTTTAAGTGTTTAAGTTTTTCAAAGGCGAGGGTTTTGTTGTTTTCGAAACGATCTTCCTTAGACTGTTTTTTTGATAATGAACATTCAACCCATGCTTCTGAATAAGTTTTTTCAAACTTGGCAGGAGTGGACATTTTAGTAGCCCAATAATTTTGTGATTGTGACCATTTGATTAGTTTTGCTATGTCTTCTTTGTCACGATTTTTCTCTTGAAGAAGTGAAAAAAATGGCTTTGTATGGTCACATCTTTCGTCGCCCGGAAGTTCGTAGTTGGGATCTACTATTTTTCTACAACTTACAAACAAATTCAAAAGATTGTTAGCGATATGGGCGGCCTCGGACTCCCCTTCTTCGGTTTGGATTCCATTTGGTAATGTGTTCTGTTGTAGGGAATATTTTTGATCGTTAAAAGTAAGAATATCGACATGCCCTTGTCTATCAACTTCGGAAAGGTAACCGAGTAATTTTGCGACTGAATAGGCATCTTCCAGAATTTCATTCATGCGCTTCTTTTTTTTGATATAAACCGATTCAGGCATTTTTATCGCAATAGCGATCTCTTCTGCACTCCATTTGATTTGGTGTGGAGTATTATTTTTTGACAAGCGCCTGCGTTTTAATTCGTATTGATAGCGGAGAAAAAGGAGAAATCTAAAAGTGTATGCACTTGCCTTTTTATTGCCAAAAAGCTTTCTTACCTCTTCTCTCCATTTATAAGGGATGAGGATGAAATACCCATCGATTTGGTCAAGAAAGATTGCGCTTGGAGTAATCTCGTAGTAGCTAAGGTTATCGCTGCTCTCCTCGGAGACTTTTTTAATCGTAAAAAGGGTGTCAACTGTAGAAACCTGTTCTTTTTTCCACTTTCCATCCTTGTCCTTTTCTGGCTGCCCTTCTTCAGAAAACGCAAGACGATCGTAATAAAAACAGTACTGAGTGGTGCCAATGTCTGTTAGCGCTTCAATGGCTCTGGTCTTAGAAGCAATACTGTTTTTATTTACACCAGCCCAGTCTAAAATTTGCGATTGGGAGGCTCTTAAACGCGGAATTTCCCTAACATATTTGTAAGATTCAGGATGTTTACCTGTATATTTTTCTACTAAAAAATCGTTCTTTTCTTTTGGGTTGATGTTTCCTTTGTAACCTGTTTCGCTAAATCCTCTGAGTATCCCTTCCATCACTTTTAATTGAACATCTGACAGCTCGACCCCAAAGCGATCGATCGAATTAAAAAGCTCAATTCCAAACTCATTGGCGAATTCTTTGTCATGATCGCTAAAAAGAGAAACTTGGTCCTGGGAGCCCAGTAGATTTTTTACAGAATGCATGGAAATTTTAGTCGATTTTGCCTGTTCGTTGTTGTTTTCCATGTTACCTATATTTTCATTATTACCTGTGAATACGAACAATACTGGGAATACGAAATTGTAGTCAAACCCATTTTTCTAGATCGCTACTAAATATGTAGGAAAATCAAATTCTAAAAGGGCCACCAGTTTTGAGAATTCGTTTAGTCCGACAATTTTAAAAATTTAAGGAAAGGAACGGTTATCAATCAGATCATATCAATAAACGGTTTCCACTCAATAAGCATGAGAACATTACAATCCATTTACATTTTTTAAAAGGATCAATTCTACTAATCGTCTGATCCATTCAGATTGTTTTGCTTGTAGTATTCTATCGCTTCTTTCATGTATTTTTGTCCTTTAGACGAAAAAAACTGTTCTAGAGCTTGTTTTAGAATAGATTTAGAGGTTGTTCTCTCCCAGTATGCCAAGGCCTTAATTTTATCTAGGTGATCGACTTCTATTAAAAAAGTAGCTCTTTTTTCGATTTTGAGAGATTCATCTTCCTGAAACAGCGGCTTTGGATCCTCTGTTTCTTTGACTGGTTTTTTCATTTCTTTGGTGGTATCACCAAAGAAAACATCAATACCTTTTGAAAAACTTTTTTTTGCCATGACACTCCCCTCCCCTATTTTTTGCCATTGTGGCGGTTTAAAATTTCTTTACATAACTCCTCATAATCATCGGCACCATTGCATTTTGGCTGATATCTAAAAATATCCAAAGCCTTTCCAGGTGCTTCTGCTAAAGTGATGTTATCCCGGATTCTTGTTTTATAAACGACGTCGCTGAAATAATCATCGATAGCCACCGCAAGCTCCCTATTTAACACTTTGCGGGCATCAAATTGTGTGATGAATACCCCCCCAATCTTTAAACCTCTATTGAGACGTTTTCTTACTTTTTCGATGATATCGGTTAATTTTTCTATACCCCTTAAGGATAGATACTGGGCCTGTAATGGTATCATGACTTCATCTGAAGCTGTTAACGCGTTTGTTGTCAAAAGTCCAATTGAAGGAGAACAATCGATGATAATGTAATCATATCTGTCGGAAATACTATCGATAATTTCTTTGAGAATTACTTCTCTGCCGGCTTCCGACGAAAGCTCGATCTCAGCTCCAGCCAAATCAAGGGAAGATGGGATGATGTCTAAGTTTTCAATAATAGTATAAATGGCTTTGTTTGCATCGGCATTGCCGGTCATGACTTCATAAATCCCAAATTTTGGATCTTTAATACCAAAAGATAAGGAAAGGTTTGCTTGAGGATCTAAGTCAATCATAAGAACTCTTTTTCCTTTTCTAGCAATTCCAGCCCCTACATTGCATGCTGAGCACGTTTTGCCGACGCCCCCTTTGTGATTGCTAAAGCAAATAACCTTAGCATTTCTTTGCACTGTATTCATTCCTTCACTCCCTCTTTAAGGTTTCATAGCAAAAGCTATTGTATTCACACTGTGTTTCTCATATTCATAGGGAATATTGAGTTCTATGTCAATACGATGTTCACGATATTCACGGTATGAGTGTGAAATATTTATACTATAATTATGTTTTTTTGTCTGCATTTTTCCCAGTGTGAATACTGGAAATATCGTATTTACAAGATTTCTCATGTTACAGGGGAACCATGATAATATTAGGAATACTATATGTCTAGAGAATTGCAAGCACAAGGTTGATTTGATTTGTGTTACCTGTATTCATGAGAAATATAATATTACTTGGTATTACCGTGAATATAAGATGGTTGAGGAATACTGTGTTTTGTGTGTTCATAGAAAACGGATTGTGGCCGATGTTGTCAGTATTGCAAATGAATATAGTATTAACTGTATTCCAAGTATTTACTTGATTGTTGGTGAATAGCTGGTTTACGGATAATATCATGAATATGTGGTGGTCAAGGAATACCATGTTTCATGGGTTTATTGAAAACGTGTTGTGGCTGATGTTGTCAGTATTGTTGGTGAATAAAGTATTAATTGTGTTTCAGGTGTTCATGTGTTTGTTGGTGAATAGCTGGTTCATGGATAATATCATGAATATGAGGTGGCCGAGGAACACCGTATTTCATGAGTTCATCGAAAACGGATTGCGATTGATGTTGTCAGTATTACTGGTGAATAAAGTATTAACTATATTTCGTGTGGAGTAAGGGGTGAAGGAAATTGCAATTTTTTCGATTTTCAGACACCAGCTAAAGATTGATAATATTTAAATAAATAAATTGATCCCAGCTATCAAAAAAATGCGGGCTTAATCTGTGAGCGATATTCATAGGTAATATTGTGTTGTAAGGTAATATAGTATTACCCGTATTGTAGATGGAAGTTGATGCTGGAAGGGGAGAGGATGGTAAAAAAAACGTTCGTTTTCTTTACCCTATGGAAAAATATTGATTTTTGATCAATGGTAAGTAAAAATACTCAGTTAAAAAAACAAAGTAAAGAATTGGATGATTCAGGCGACTTTGCTTACTTTTGGAGAAAAAATGTTAATCGGATATGCGCGGGTTTCTACCCTTGAACAAAATTTAGATCTTCAGCTAACACATTTGAGAAATTCTGGCTGTGAAAAAATTATCACGGATAAGATCAGTGGATCGGTCTCGGAACGAATGGGACTATCCAAGCTTTTAGAGGTCGTTAGGGGAGGGGACACAGTTGTTGTTTGGAGGCTTGATCGACTAGGGCGTTCTCTGCGGCACCTATTAGAGACTGTGAATACTTTTGAGAAAATAGGTGTAGGATTCAAAAGTCTTAATGAGAGTATTGATACCACAACTCCATCAGGTAAACTTGTATTTCACATTTTTGCCGCTTTGGCAGAATTTGAAAGGGGATTAATAAGAGAACGAACGAGAGCAGGTTTAAATGAGGCAAGATCAAGAGGCAGGTTAGGGGGTCGTCCAAAAAAATTGGATAAGACCGAGATTGAATTGTTAAAAAAACTCTATGAAGAGAAAGAACACTCTGTAGGGGAGCTGTGCAAGATTTTTAAAATATCAAAACCTACACTTTACTCTTACTTAGGAATTTAAAATCCAATTAATAGTGTAAAGGAAAAACCGTCTTTAAAAAATAAAATTAATAAATACCGAAGTTTTTTTTAAAAATTTCTGTTTCTAAGGGATTCTCAGCATCTCTAATTGCTTTGTTTTTAAAATCTAAAACGATTGCTTCTTTTAGAGATTCAAAATCGTTAATCCAATCCTCTTCGAGGAAAGTAATTATATCAAACGGTTTCCAAATGTCAACCCAAGAATCATAATCATAAGAAAGTTTTAAAGAAAAAAGCTTCTTGTTATTATCAAACAATTCTAATAGGCCAGTGATCAGGTTATCAGTATCATAGAACCTATAACGTTCTTTCTTGAAATCAAACCGATATTGTTTATTATTTAGCAATAGTGCGATTGATTTAAATTCATCATTAGATTTTTTAGTTGATGTAAACTCTAGTTACTCAACTTTCTTTAACAAAAAAACTACATTAGGGTATGACTCCTTATAGAAGTCTTCTATCGAATCGCAAGACCACCGGAAAAAAATGTCAAGACATTCAAAGTAGATGTCTGTAATCAACCTGTCCAGACCTTTTTCTTTTGCAATTTTCTTTCTGTTCTCCACCTCCTCTAAAACATTTTTTGCCTCTGAACCATCTCTGGGTTGATGTATTGAAAATATTTTTTTAAGTTCATTATTGTATAAATTCATTTCCATTCTATTGATTATTCACGCTTTGTAATTCATTAATAATATCATAAATATATTCATGTTGAGCAATAAACTTATTAGTGTAATCCTCGAATTTTTCCAGACACAATTCGGAATTTAAATAGTTTTCTGGGGAAGTGAAAAAAATATAATGTTGATCTATTATTCCTTTTCCATAAACACACAATAATGAAAACTCTTTTGCAATCCTCTTGATATTTATGTTTGACGAAATAGAAAATCGTTCCATTGAGTCTTTAAATTGTTCTGTGGCTCTCAAAGCAGAAGTTGCATCTCTTAAACCTTTGATTTTTAATAAGTTAATTTCGTTTTTATTATTTAATAAACCTACGCCAGTTTTAAAATTTTTTCTTGAGACTTCATATTTATTTTTAAAATTTTGGTATTCTTTTTGTGAAACGGCCTGAAATCTTTGAGATTCTTTTTCAGCATCTAATTGAAATTTAGAGAAACGAAACCAATATTCACCATTGTAAATTGAATCATTAAAAGTAATCAAATTATCGTCATATTCCATAGACAAAACAAACTTCATTTTCTCTTTAGATTTAGCTAAGTCCAGAATATTTTTAAGAATTTGCTCTTTTTTCAATGAAGCAACATTTTCAATCTCTTTTGAAACCCCAACACCGAATTTTTCAATGAGATTGCTACGTAATTCATGGTAATTCACTACAAATTCACGGTGTCCAAATGATACTAAAAGATTAATATATACCATCATAAGAAAAGGATTTTCATCTTCCAAATATTTGTTAATCATTTGCTTAATTGCAGGGGGAAAACCTAGTGATGCTGATTTTTCTAAAAATAAATCTGCCCCATGAACGTCTATGGTCAAACCAGATGCCCCGGTTAGCAAAGACATTCCAATCATATACAGCGCAGCCTTATCACCTTCCATCGCATCTATTGTAATATCATTGAATCCTCTATCCCTCCATTTACCCATTTCAACTAACTCATCCTGGGTAAAAACCAACTCAATAATGGAATCATTTTTTTTATCAGCACCACAACTATCCACACCAAAAACTAGTAAAGGATGAATAGTAACTAAGCCAAAAAAAATCAATGTAAATAATTTTTTAGATAACATAAAATCCTAAATAAAATTTAAAAATTAATTAAAGTCGTGATTTAACTATAAAATATTATCATCATTATCGCATACTTGAAAATGACTTTTTTAAAATTGTATTCCTGCTAAACAAAAATGGCTGTTGAATAGTGATGGGTATATTGTCTTAAACAGTTATGTTTTAGTCAATAACGATTCTGAAAAATATTGAATTTTAACGAGTTTTTCGGTATTATTTATTTTTTTTATCTAATTATAGGATAATTCTATGAAGATATTTAGCTTTTTGTGTGTATCGTTTGTATGTTTGTTTTTGTTTAACTCAATTTATTGTTTTTCAGACGACGTTGGATTGAACAATAAGAATCATATAAAATATAAGGTTGTGGATATAGGCACATTAGGGGCGGATGAGAGTGTTGCATTTAAAATAAATGAAAACGGACAGATACTAGGATGTATAAATGATAAAGGAAAAGCATATACTTTTGTGTGGAGTATTGAAAATAAATTAGAACTCATCGATCTTCCATTGTTAGATTGTAATGATGTTTATGGGTCTATTAATTTAAATAATTCAGGTCAAATTTATGGGGTAAATAAACAAGGTCGTTCATTTATATGGGATAGGGATATCGGTTATTATGAAATAGGAACTTTAGGTGGTAGTAGCTCCTATATTTCAGCTAGTAACGATAAAGGCCAATTAATAGGGAGCTCATCTACAGACAAAAACATCTCTCATGCCTTTTTTTACGATAAATTTGAAATGATAGATCTGACAGAATTGTTTATTAATAACATTCCAGGTAATTGGAGAAATGTTTATGTAAGCTCATTAGATAACATTGGTAATGTTGTGGTTACAGCTGAAAAACAGGTTGCAGGAACAAATAATTATGTGCATAAATCTTTTATATGGAAATCTGCTTCGGCGTCATTCAAAATGTTGCTTCCAGAAAAAAGTCATGATACTTCAATTTATGTGAATTCTATAGATGATAAAGGCAACATGTTGGCCCAGATTCGGCCGTTTGGTAAACAACAGAAAACATATTTCATAAGCCCATCTGAAGGCATTAATGCTTATTTGTACCAAGATGGAAAGCAATATATTTTACGAAATAATCGTCCAGTTTGTTTGGATTGCTTGCCCGGTAAATTAAAGAAAGATGTGGATGGAAATTACTATTTTGGTCCAGGATTGAAAATCTCAAAGATTTTAGTAGATGAGTATCCGTTTTATGACGTTGGAAACACTCGTACAACTAGAATTTACGATCAAAATTCTAAGGGTCAAGTTGTTGGAAGAATCAACACTCTTTATCCAGGTTTTCATGCCTTCTTGGCATTTCCAGTAGACAATGAAATAACAGAATAAAATCATTTTCTCTACAAAGGTAGGGGTGTGAAATCTTTTTCTTCACACCCCTATTTGTTTTTTTAAGAATGAGTTAGAGGCAACTTCTAGAGGTGTTTTAGACTTTGTTTAGGTCTTCTAATATTTTACGCGTTGTTGATCCCTCATGATCCATCTGTTCTAGGATGGCATCTAAAATCCACGCTTTTTTTGAGTAACTGTCACGGAAGTTTCTAATCATTCCGACACGTCTTTCGATTTCCGTACCGAGATCGTGTTCGATCTTGAAGCTTAGGTACTTTTCCTTAGGGATGTTTTGAGGACTTATCTCTTTTTCCCGCTTTAGTTTTTCGCGGACGGCTTTTTCTATCCAGGTTTTCTTTGACTTGATTTCGTCGTCATTCTGTTTAAGGACTCGGACATGATTGTCGATTTTTTGGTAAATCTTTTCGCTAACAGTGAAGGAAAAATTTTTTAGATTCTGATTGTTATCGTCAGTCATGAGCTCTCAGTGCATTTAGGAAGCGCTTTGTCTATAAAATGAACTTAAATCAAAATTTTTTCAATAAGATTCTGTAAATCACCTATATCGAGGATTGCGAGGATAGGACATTTTTTAATAAATTCCAACAGTTATAGCTGAAAGCGGTCTAATAGTTAAAACAACGTATATACGTGAAAAAACATCTTGACCTTAAAAATCGGCCGATGATAAGAGTGAGTTCATATTCAAATATCATGGGAGATCGGAGATGAATAAAAAACGAATGTTTCTAATAGGAGTTGGGGTCTTGTGTTGTGTTGGAGTGGGATTATTTGCAGAAACTACATCTGCGTTTGGAGCAGATGAAATCAATAAAGAAGCTTCTACAATTAAGGCATTTCTTTTTGGACCACCGATGAAAATCGCTTGTATTTTCGGAGGGGCTTATGGATTGATGCAGGCGGTTCTCACAAGTGCTATTCGTCCGCTTTTGTTGTATGGAGGCATTGCTTTGGGAGCGAACATTATCCCTAAGTTTGTCGATAAGATTTTCGTGTCTGGAATGCTTTTACCGTAGGGGATAGGGGAGTGGAAGAGGGACGTATCTATAAAACGTTGGACAATGTGCCGCGATTTTTATTTTGGACTTTTGACGAGTTCTTGTTGTTGGCAATCCCGGTGTTTCTGGGATTGTTAGTTGGGAGCTTCCTTTTGATGGCTTTAGGATTTGCCTTGAGGCCAATTTATAAGAGGATGAAGAAGAAATACAAGAGAGGTTCAATGATGCACGCCCTCTATTGGAGATTGCCTAAGCGAGCCTTTAAGCAAATGGGGATTCTTAAAAGAATTCCCGGCTCCCATTATCGAAAGTTGGTCTTATGAAGCGCTCATACTTCAAAAGGACCACTCGCTATCTACTTGTTCAACGAAATATATTTTTAGCCATCAGCTTTCTTCTTTCTCTTTCAACAGTTTCCATGTCAGCTTTTCTCTTTTTCAAACAGGACAGGGTAATTGTTATCCCGCCGGTTGTAGAGAAAGCCTTTTGGGTGGATCAAAGCAGCGTATCGCCAACTTACTTAGAACAATTCGGTTGTTTCATAGGCCAGCTTCTATTGGGCAAGTCAGAGGCCTCGGCTTCTTTACATCGAGACATTGTGCTGCGTCATACAGATCCGATTTTTATTGGGCACCTTAAGAAGCAATTGCAAGAGGAGGAAGCACTCCTTGGTAAGCAAGGTTCTAGTTATGTCTTCTATCCAGAGCGCATTGAAACCGATGTTAAAAACCTCAAGGTCTTATTGGTAGGGGAAAGATGTGTATTTGTGGAGGATAAAATGATCTCAACAACCAAAGAAGAATACGTTTTGGGATTTGCCTATTCGGGCGGTCGACTGCTTCTTCGATCATTAGAAAAAAAGGAAAACAAGCATGCGCAAACTGCTAGTTAGTCTTTGTATTTTCCTCACGATAGGGGAGGCTACTCCTGGACAAGCTTCTGTTTTTGAGCTTTTAAATACTCATCGTTTGATTAAGTGTTCTTTCTCATCTCTTTGCCAAAATCGCATTGTGGTGGAAGGGGAGCGTGTCAAAAAGGTGATTTATCCCGAGTCTGGCCAAGTGTCTGTGAAGTTGGAAGAGGAAAGCGGCCAAATTTTTGTCTATGCGCTGATGGAGCATCCTAGCAATTGCACCTTTTCTATAATTACGGACAAAGGTTTTGTGCAGGATGTCGAACTTAGCTTTGAGAGAAAGTCCTCGGAAGTCTTAATCCTGAGACAGCCAAGAGACATCACTCCTTCCTATAATCAGGCGAAAGATTTGACGTGTGATGAGCCTGTGATATCAAAAGTCAAAACCATTCTGAGAGGAAAAATTCCAGGTTGTTACACCTCGTGCAATCTACCTCACAACCGTAGCAACCAATTGGGGTGTGGAATCGAGTTGGAACTCATGGGAAAATTCATCAGCGATTCGGATACCCTTTACTTATGGAAGGTAAAGAATGCCGGCAACCGCATTAGAGCTCTTTCTGAATCGCTCATTAATTTTCAGGGAGGCAATTGGGTCTATTTGAATAAATTTCGTTTAAGGCCCAGAGAACACACGCTGGCCATTGTAGGGATGGATCATGGATGAGAGTTCAAAAGATGCACAAAACAAACAAAGCCGACTTTATATCCTTTTGGTGGCTGTATTGTTTGTTGTGGTTGGAGCCGTGTCATATTACGTTTTGGATGAAGAAGAGAGTCCAGTTGTTGAAAAAAAGAAAACCTTTGATTTGCCTGGGCGCGATATCGATCCCAATCAGGTCTTGATTTCTCGAGTAGAGAAGCAAAACCAAAACTTAGATGCCAAATTCAAATATTTAGAAAGTCTTCTTCTGGATGGAAAAAAGAAGGAGTCGGATCAACAATTGGAAAGCGCCGAATTGAAAGATCATGTCTTGCGATTGCGACGTGAAATCAATGACATGCGCCAAACAGACACCCAGAAAGAAATCCCCCCACGTGAAATCTCCTATGAAGATCCATTTTTTTCAGCAGTAGGGGAGGGAGGCGTTCCCATGCGGGCTCCTCTCGTTGAGCTTGTCGCCGATAATCAAAACTTCAAACTGAAAAATGTGGAGAATGTGATTCCGGCAGGAACGACTGTGAAAGCCATTTTGGTCTCAAGCCTGGACGCTAATTGCAGTACCTTTTCCTCTGTGGATCCTCAGCCCGTTAAATTACGCATGCTTGATGACGGGCATCTTCCTAAAGGGGTTACAGTCCACTTGAAAGGCGGAATTGCTCTAGGAAGCGCCTATGGCGATATTTCAAGCGAGAGAGCTTATATTCGTTTGGAAAGACTGACACAGGTGAATCCAAGTGGCGATTTTATAGAAACTGAAGTGACAGGATTTGTGTCTGGTGAAGACGGTAAGTACGGTTTAAGAGGGGTCGTTGTAGACAGATCCGAGAAACAGATATCAAATGCCGCATTAAGCGGTTTTTTTTCAGGGGTTAGTCAATTGGCTCAAGCGGCAATCGACGCCAAGTATGCAGGATATTATTACGGTGGCTGTGACGATGGAGGGAACAAGTGCTTAGACCCCAATTTACTGGGAGAGGCAGCTCTTAGCGGCACCTCCTCAGCTTTCGATCGCTTATCAGACTATTACATCAAACGCTCAGAGCAAATCCGTCCAGTCATTCAAGTAGATGCTGGGAGGGTCGTTGACATTACCTTTACCCATGCTGTGGAGATCGGGGATTTGCACACGAAGAGGAAACTTGAAGATATTAGAGAAAAGGCAAGGGGAGGAGTATGCGCGCGTTAATTTTAGCAATGGGCGTAACTGGATTGGTAGTTGTGGCTTGGGGCACGTTTTCAAAAGATGAGATCGGAAATAAAGAGGGCTTTTCAGCTGTTTTGCCAACAAGAAAAGATGAAAAATTGCCAACTTCTTATCTGGTGACCTTTGGAGAAGAAAATGCGCCCATAAAAATTACAGAGTATTTCTCCTTCATTTGCCCCTACTGCCTGAAATTGTTTCGAGAGGAGTTTCCCACGATTAAAAGAGACTATATCGATACCGGCATGGTGCAGTGGACATTTCACCCTGTTCCCATGGATTTAGTGACTATCCAGGCGATGGATTGTCTAGAAAAGTTAAGCGTTCCAGAAAAACGCGCCTTTTTACAGGTCTTTTTAGAGGAGGCCGAATATGGAAACCCGGATTTTTGCACGGCAATCCTTAAAAAAGGGATGGAAATCCTTCAGAAACCGGTTGGAAGACTCAATGAGCAAAATTATCTAGAGAATACGCCCGCCTTTAGTGAGGCGTATCGCTACGTATCAAGTGCAAAAGCTGTGGAAGCCGTGCCTTCTGTTGAGGTGAATGGGTCCTACGTTGTTGGAGCTGTTCCTGATCTTCGCTTTGTGAGTCAAATTAAAGCAGGGGAGAGGATATGAGAATATTAATCGTTTTTCTAGTGCCATTCTTATTGTCAGGTTGCCAGGTATATCGATCAAATTTTGATTGCACCCCAGGAAAAGGGATTCCTTGTCGTTCAGTGAGTGAAATAGAGGCGATGATTGCCGAGACGACGAAAGGGCCTGATATTCTTCTGGAACAAACCCTAGACTCTTTGGTAGAGGTTCGCGGGTGCTGCGCTCAGAAAAGGATATGGGTCGCTCCGTGTCAAGATTTTACAGGAGAGATAGTTCCTGCTCATTATCTCAATTTCAACTTAGGGGAAGATGAGTAATGATCATCGATACTCTCAATCAACTAGGTCAAAGAATTTTCAGTCTATTAGGAGAACCCGATTTGGGTTTTAACCCTCTTTCCAAAAAAGAAAGAGTTAAAGCGGATTCCCTTTTTGAGGGGGATGCCCTGGCTAAACTATTGCCGTATGAGTCATACGATGAGCAAAACGGGATCTTTTATACGCAGCATAGCATGGGTTTTGTGTTAGAGGCTGTGCCTATCGTCGGAGCGGACGAGGCGGTTGAAAAAGAGATTGGCGCTCTGTTTGAAGAGATTTTAGAAGAAGGGGATTCGTTGCAATGCCTGCTCTTGGCCGATCACCGTGTTTCCGATTATCTGGATAAGTGGAAAAAAGTAGTCTCCAAAGCAAGCGATGTTTTGTCTGAAATGAGGAACAAAAGGAGCCAGCATCTCAATTCTGTCTCTCGCTATCGCCCAAAAGTCTTTCGTTTCATCCTGTCCTATTCGATCCCTTATAATGAAGCTTCTCATGCCAAGGATCTCCTTGCTTTGATTGAGAAAAAGAAAAGTGTCCTAAAGACTCTGAGTCTCTTCACATATGCCTTTTCATGGAATGCCACGCATTTTCTTTCCCATGTGGGAGGGCTGCTTAATTTTGATCTTTCAACCGATAGATTTTACAGGAAATGGAACCCTTTTGAATCTCTTTCAACCCAGTTTGGCGGGGGAGGGGAGCTTGCCATTAGCGAACAACAGCTTATCTGGAAAAAGAGCAGCGAGGCATATTTTAAGAGTTTTCGAATTTTAGATTTTCCTGAAACATGGTCGCTTCACATGATGCACATGTTGATTGGCGACAGCTTTCGCGATGCTTACCGCATCCAAGACCCTTTCTATCTGCATTTTGGCGTTCATTGCCCCAAACAGTCCAAGGAAGAGGGGTCTTTTTGGAGAAAATCTCAGCTGATTGAAAATCAGGGAAAGTCAGGAACACTCATTCGCCTTATCCCTGAGCTTGGTCACGAATTAGGGGAGTGTCATCAAATTAGAGGGGAGTTAAATAAAGGGGCTAAATTTGTTTGGACTCAATTCAGCGCCGGCGTGTGGGCTCCCAAAGAAAGCTTTGTTCAGGCGTGCCAATCTTTAAAAAGCTTATTCCGCATCAATCAATTTCAGGCAGTTGAGAATACATCGATCCATTTGCCCCATTTCCTCTCTTCACTTCCGATGCTTTGGGGAGAATACATAAAAGACCTGAAAGAGTTGAGCGTTTTGCGCACAACCCTCTCAACTGAATGCAAGAATCTAGTGCCTGTTCAAGGCGAGTGGATGGGTACACCGAATCCAGGAATGCTTTTGTTAGGCAGGAGAGGCCAGTTGCTAAACTGGAATCCTTTTGATAGCAAAAGCGGTAACTACAATATCGTCGTTTCTGGCAGGAGCGGATCGGGGAAATCGGTCTTTATGCAGGATTTATTATTTAGCGGTCTCAGTCAAGGGGCACGCGTTTATGTATTGGATGTAGGACGCAGCTTTGAAAAGATGTGCGACTTCTTGGATGGGCAAAAGATCGAATTCTCTGGGGGAAACAAGATTTGTTTAAATCCTTTTACCCATGTCCCTCTCGAACATGAAACAGAACGAGAGGATTCGTTTAGCTTTCTTAAATCGATTATCGGTTGCATGGCAGCCCCGACGGCTGGAATTACTGATTATCAGAACGCCTGGATTGAAAAAGGAATCCAACACGCCTGGGAAGCAAAGAAAAATAAGGCCACGATCACAGACGTTTCCGAATGGTTGCTCGTGCAGGATGACCAAACAGCCAAAGAACTAGGCGTAGTACTAGTTCCATTTACCAAACAAGGTGTCTACTCCAAGTACTTTGAAGGGGAGAACAACATCGACTTTAACAATCCCATGGTGCTGATCGAACTAGAAGAAATTAAGGATAAAAAAGATCTGCAAGCTGTTGTTTTGCAGTTATTTGTATTGGAGATTTCAAATCATGCTTTTATGGGAGATCGCAAAACGCCTTTTTATATTTGCATCGACGAAGCGTGGGATCTTTTGCGTTCCAAACAGATGGGAGTTTTCATCGAAACCCTAGCCCGAAGGCTCCGTAAATATCATGGGTCATTGGTGATTGGTACGCAAAGCATTGAAGACTTCTTTGTAACTCCAGGAGCTCACGCGGCATACCAAAATAGCGATTGGATGTGTTTCTTATCCCAGAAAAAAAGCTCTATAACCGCTTGGGCCAAGGCTGGCAAGCTTGATATTGAAGAAAGCAAAGTAAGAGCTTTAGAAAGCGTATCCACGCAACATG
>JBGSQP010000024.1:0-83169 GCA_041738095.1 Waddlia sp. | reverse complement strand
CGAGAGTGTGGGAGAGTAGGTCGCCGCCAAGTTTTTTATTCACGAGCCTAGAGAGCAATCTCTAGGCTCTTTTTTTTGCTAAAATTAAAATAAAAACTCACCAAGTTAAAAGCCATGTCTCTAGCACTTTCAAATACTTTTACCGAATGCATTCAACCTGAATAGGTTGACACATTCTAATAAAATAATTTGGCTCTGATTCGATCTTCTGTTATTTCTTTACGCATAAACTCTTCCCCAAGTAATAAAGTGTTCTGTTTTGATTCGGTTTGTACGATGACTGAGGCTGGTGTGAATCCAATTACGCGTGCAAAGATACACTTGGTGGCATCCTCATGATCATTTTCATAGATAATAAATTCCCCTAGGGATGGCCTCCCTTCGAAAAGATACAGGGGGGGGGAAATGGGAACCCCTAATAAGGCATCAGCAGGGTGTTCCTCTTTTGTAATTATTGACAATTCTTTAAAAATAGCGTCGATTTTTTCTTTAGTCACGTTTTTTAAAAGATGTGCATTGATAGAGCCTTTAAAGCGTGTCATATCGCGAGTCCAGAAAGGATCTCCATATTCGGGTTGTGCGTTAGGTGGAGTAAGGGCTTCTTCAAACCCATATTTCGTTGGATAGAGTTCGATTTGGACGGCAGTCGATAATACCTTTTCCATTACGAGCAAAATCTTGGCGCAGGCTGCAGTAAGGGCTTGGTCGGTAAATTTTGTATAAAGTGTGTTCGCTTCTAATATAACGTTTTGTGGTCGTTGGTAGGAAAAAGTGATGGGGATCAATACGTCCGACGTGTCAGTGGAAGAGTAAAAAATACCGTTTTGAGGATTCATTAGCAGCTCGAATCTGGGCCACCGTTCCCTGTGATTTTCTGCCGGGAGGAGTGTACCAGGCGTATCTTTTGTGAGATTAATAATAGATTTTAATATAGAATCTTTATGTTCAAATGTTATGCTGTTCATTGTTATTAACCATTTTGTTGAATATCTATAATGTATAAAATCACTCTTTTTGTCCAGGTTGTGGTATGGATGTGAAACGGATCTTGAGTGCCTTGGGTATATGTTCCGGATGTGTGGTGATCGCTTTAGTTTTTTCGATGACCAATACGGCCCTACCCGCAATTCAAGAAGAGTTAAATTTGTCAATCAGTCAGACCCAGTGGATGATGAGTGTCTTCGGTTTGATCAATTGTTCAGTGCTGGTGACTTTTGGACGTTTAGCCGATATTTATGGCCGTAAAAGAATTTACCTCTTGGGGCTGATTTTTTCAGGGGTAGGCATGGGTTTAGGAGGTAGCTCCACCGACTCTGTCGGCTTGATTCTTTGTATGTTTTTCGCAGGGCTTGGTAATGCTATTATTCTACCTGTCTCTCAAGCGCTGTTAGTTTCAGAATTTCCCGCTAATCAAAGGGGGCGTGCTGTAGGCATTTGGGCTGCGGCCATCGCTGCGGCTTTAGCAATTGGACCTATTTTAGGAGGCGTTATTGCTGGAAGCATCGGTTGGCAATGGATTTTTTGGATCAATGGGCAAGTGATCGCAATTAGCTTTCTTTTGATTTATTTTTTTTCTAAGGAAAGTCGTAACACGGAAGATCCCTCCACTGTAGATTATAAAGGGATGATGCTTTTGTCCTTATCCCTCTTTTCATTTGTGTTGTTGATTACAGAATACCGAGCGCTCACAGAAGCTTTGCAATGGATCCTATGCGCCTTCGTCGTAACAGGTGTTTTTATGTTGTGGAGAGTCGAAAGAAGAGCTGCAGCCCCGATTCTGCGCAGCGATTTATTTACCGATCCGAGGTTCCTTGCATCATCCTTATCAAATGCTTGTTTGGTATTCTACATTTGGTCGCTCTTTTTTTTATTCCCCTTATATTTACAAAATGTGCGGCAGCTTGCTCCGTTAACTGGTGGGTATTTGATGCTGGGCATTACATTGCCGGTTGCTGTTCTATCCCCTCTGATCGGCAGGCTCTATCGATTGCAAACCGCCTGGATTTGGATCACGTTAGGATTCTGCTTGATGGTAATCTCGACACTGATGCAGCAGTCATTTAATGAAACGACAGACCTTATGTTTATTGCAGCTTCCACAACAATTTTTGGAATCGCGTATAGCTTTGTTTGGGGGCCTAGTACAACCGCAGCGGTGTCCACCCTTTCTACTCAAAGAGCCGGTATTGTAACAGGTACCTTTGTTACCATTCAGGAGATTGGCGGAACTTTGGGATTAACGATTACGGTGACGGTTGCAAAGATGCATGATAATTTTTTAAATGGATTTCAAAATAGTATGCGTATTTTAACTGCGATAGCTGTACTGGGATGTCTCTTTGGCCTTATATTATCGCTGGATCGTTTTAACAAGAGGATTAATGAACCCTCTTAAGTGCAAATGCTGCCACTTGAAATGTCTTGAACTGTATGCTATTATCTATCTCAATGAAAACTAAAATCATTCTTGTATTTGCCTTTATTGCACTCTTTACATCTGGAGCTATTTCTATGAGCCATCCTCAAAAACAAGTGATCATTCTTCTGGGGCCTCCAGGATCTGGAAAGGGGACTCAAGCTAAAAGAATTATGGAGTCTAAACGCCTTCCTCATATATCCACCGGCGATCTGTTTAGAGAGAACATGAGTAAAAATACAGATTTGGGCCAAAAAGCTAAGTCCTTTATCAATGCCGGAAAGTTGGTGCCTGATGCGTTAGTCCTCGACATGCTTTTTGATCGGGTGGCACGTGCCGACTGTCGCGACGGTTATCTTTTGGACGGTTTTCCAAGAACAATTCCTCAAGCGAGAGCTTTAAGTACGCACCTAAATAAAGGGGAGCATATCATCGCTATAAATTTGCCTGTGCCTGACGAAGTTATTATCAAAAGGATTTCGGGACGCCTTTCTTGCCCGGTATGCGGTGCTGTCTACAATCGTTATTTTTCTCCCCCTAAAGAGGAGGACGTGTGTGATAAATGCAAGGGAGCTCTCATGCAAAGACCTGATGATAGCGCAGAAGTTGTCCAAGAGCGGTTACGCGTGTACCAGGAGCAAACAGCGCCTTTGATCGATTTTTATCAAAAGCAGGGAATTTTGCATACTGTGGATGGGCGACAAGATCCGGAGCTTGTGCTTAAACTGATACTGGAAATTATCAATTGAATGCTTTTTTATAAAGGGGTACCAAAGAAAGACCCCTTTATAGAAATTCGTTCAGCGTGACTGGATGTATTCTTGAAGGGTTTTTCTTGAGAATATGAGATTTTTTTTTAGGTCTGCTACGGTGGCTAAGCCGATTTTTTCTAAATGATTTCTCGCTTCGGCAAAAAGTTTTTCTCGTTGCTTTGCGTGTTCTTGTTCAGGATGGTTTTCTAAATCCAATTCTTTGATATTTTTAACTTGCGGTAGCAGGCCTAATTCCCAGTAGTCCCTTAGATACCAAATGGAAAATTTTACAAGAGCTTCAAATGCTGGTTCAGAATCTTGCAAGGATTCAGGATTCTTAGTATCGGCAGGGTTGCCGTAAATTTCAAAGAGACGTTGAGTGATTTTTTCATGGAGACCAGCAGTCTTTTGCGGTTCTCCGGTCAGATAGATGATATATTTTTGGCAACCGTCTTTGACCTTGTTAAGCGATTCGATCAAGTCAATCCGGGGCGTATTCCAGGCAATAGAAAGCGCTTTGACAGATATAGCATAAAGTTGTTGAAAAAAGGCCGTATGCTTATCAATTGTGCGATGCAGCTGATCGATATCACTGTGATTAAGGAGTGAAGTATCCAATATTTCAAGACTCTTCTCGAAAGCGGCAATCTTTTGACCTTCATCCATAATTTTCCACGTCATGTCGTGTGAAAGGGTCGTTAAATGATGCTGAACAGGTTCAGTAACTCCTTCATCTTTAAAGATTTGCAATTGCTCGTCTCGGGCATGCATCATGAATTCTAAAAAGTTGGCATGCGGCATGCCGACGAGTAAAGGGGAAAGTTTCCAATGATGTTTATTGTCCACTTTTAGCACGGAATCGATTAGGGCGATGAGCTGGGGCAAGGTCAGATGTTTTCCAGCTGACTCTAGTTGGGGCCGCTGATTCAGCCCTGCAATGGCCGCTTGAATTTTTTCCTGCCAATCGGAAGCCGTATGCTCGTTGAGCTCCTGTATAGCCGCTCCGATTTGCTCAAAAGTAAGTTTGCTGATGTTTTTTTCAATTTCATTGGGGAGGGAATTGGCTATTAATTTAGCGGCGTTTTCCGGAGAAAGCTGAACATATGGCTGTGTTTTCATGAGGTTGATTGTAGCATTATAGGATTTTCTTCAAAATATAAACCGATTTTAGTGTAAAATTTTTTAGAAATACCTTGATCTGCTATAATTACACAGTGGGAGAAAGTGATTAAGATGACTCTTTTGGAAAGGAATAACGACTTTTTAGGGGAAGAGTGTTACAGCGCCAAGGTATTTGGTACCCCTTTGATTTTGACAGAACCTTTTGATTCTTTTAAAAAAGTAAAAAAAATAGTCGACATTTCTAGGGTTGGGCATACTATTCCGCAGCGAATAGTTTGCCATCAAGTCAGCGCTACTGAACCGGAATGGGACTCAATTCAAAACCAGAATCAGTTCTTGGCGTTCTTTAATGAGGACTTGAATGTTTCAGAAGCACTGATTCATTTTTCACAGCCATTGGACTTTATTTTGACCAAGCGTCCACCCTCCAAGGAAGTTAATGCCGTTATCGATGCCTGGAAGAAGTTGCCAAAGCTGTTAAATGGCGAGGGGTGGCTGGATGTCTGTTCATTATATAATGAACAGCTGGAGAGAGGATTAGCTCATATCCACTATGACGCAACCGAAGCCTACAGTTTAGAACGCTACATTAAAGACTTCCAGCATGAAACGAACTCTGAATTTTTGAGAAGAACGCGAAGGCATCATTTTGTTCTCCAAAAGACTTTAGGAACAAACGAAACGCTTGGGGAAAAAAGCTATAAAGAAATTCTAGGGATTGAAAAAAAAATAATCTCAGTTAGGGACGAGATGTTGAGATTGTTGCGGGAACATTATGCCGTCCTTAAAGAAGTTGTGCATTTAATTCCCTTTGCAGAGGCGCTTCATCCGGAGCTGGCTGGGATCAAGCGAACAGGTCAGATTCTTAAAGAAATGTTGGGCAGTGAATTGGATATGCCTGATGTTCCTTCATTAAAATGGGGCACATCGCAGATGTTGAGCCAATTATTAAACCAGGATTTTGGTTTTTTCACCACAATTCAAGGTTCTTTCAAAAGGGGCGATATTTTCTTGGCCTTTTCTCTAAGGGCTGCGCTGCTGCAAATGCAAAGTGATTGTTCTTTTCAGGACCTCTTGAATATGTGTATAAATTGGGAATTCGACTCTAAAAGAGTGAATCGACGTGTGTTTTCAGAGGAGGCAGATCGTATTCCTTTAAAAAAAAGCGAAAGACAAGTGATCGCTTTCAGGGAACGTTTAGTGCATAATCTAATGAAGTGCCCTCTAACAGGTGCAAGTCACGTGCTATGGTCAGATATGATCCGCGTCAACAAGGAAATTTTAAATTATTTCCCTTCGATACTAATTACATACGATGAGTTGACTGGTTTTCCAAGTGGTTTATCAGCTCAGGGGAAAGATTTCTTTCTTAAACATTTTGGTTTTTAAGGATTTTTTCTTTGAGTGCATCTAATAACTCCGGAAAAACTAAATGATTGAAGTGTCCTTGATCGGAAAATTCGTAGTATTCCGTTTTTAGTTTTGCGTGAACAAACCTAGCTTCTTCAATAGGAATCCAGGGGTCGTTTGTGGATGCGAACTGCAGGATCCACTGTTGATGGAGAGCAATACGATCCCAATCCCAGAGACGGTCAAAATACCCACTCACTTTTTCCATGGGTAATCCCAAATCCGTATGGTAGCCCCCGACAAGTACAGATCCTAATAATTTGTTGGTTTCGGCAAATCGCATGGCAGCAATGGCTCCCGAGGAGTGCCCTACTAAAATTGTTTTTTCATCTACATTCAGTCCATTTAAAAAAGGAATCCAATAGTTTGACCTGGCAAGATGGCTATCTGGAAAGTCGAGGGCTACGACTTTAATGTTTAATTTTTCGAGTTCTTGTTTTAGATAGGGAAACCAAAGATCTCTAAAGCTTTCGCCTCCATTTCCTGGGATAAAAATAACTTTCATTGTTTGGGTGTATTGAAATAATGAATTTGAATCATATTATTTAAGGACCTAAAAGGCAAGCGGCTATAAACAGATGATCTGGTTAGGGAATTCTTATTGCCAAATGATAAATAGCTCTCGCTTTAATCGGGGTACATGAAGCTCATAAGATGTGAACATTGACATGCCTATGTAATAATATTCCTTTTATTTTTTTTGAAAAATTGATACAAGTTGGTTCATGAACTTTGTCTAGGGGTGACAAATTTTGTAAGCTTGCCATCAATGACATAGGTTCCTACTAATATTTATATAAAAAACATAATAGGTAAGATATGGTTACAGTTCAAACAACGAAGGCATTACGTCCTTCTTCAACCCCATTTGAAGAGATTTTTAAAACATCCTATTCACACGGGTTAGAGCAAATTTATGCTCTTGAAACGATTGATATTACAAAAGTTAAACGGATTGAGGAATCGCTTCCCGAGACAACTCTAACGCCGCTCGAACCTGTCGCCCCACTCCACTCTCTTTGGGATGGCCGTTATCAATTAGACTTAGGTGATGAATTCCGTGGATGGGTTAGGCCATTTTTTCTTGAGGAGCCGATCCAAGTTCTAGGACTATCACAAAGAACCGAAATTGCTTTAATTGATAATGGCAAACGGATACTTCGTGAAATTGTACACGCGGATCTAAAGGCATTTATTTCTCTAAAAGGGGTTGGTCAAGGCCACATCGATGAAATTCAAAAGAAGCTAAAGCAGTATATCGCAGGCCGTTCCCTTGATCGCTGCTTTCATATAGAATTTGCGCCTCTCGTGCGCGCCTTATCCGTGGAAATGGATCGGAAACAAGCTTACCTCCTGTTGGAATCTTATCAGTTAGAAAGGTTGTTGTCTCTTAATCCGGCTGAGCGTATGGAATTTTTGATGTTGAAGCCTGAAACAAAAAAAAAGTTACTGGAAGAGTCAATCATAGCTTTTCGTAAACCGGAAAGAGCGGAAAAAGTACATCAGTTCATCAAGCAGATCTCTCATGTTTTTCTTGTACCCTGGATGCGGGGTAGAGGGGGCGTTACAACGCGCGGCGATCTGGAAGAACGATTGGAGAGGGTTGCGGAAGAACCGGGCATTGCCAAAAACTCCTTGGAATTTCTATCTAAAATGTATTTCGGCGGTAAATTTCCCTTTAGACAAGTGTTAGCGGAAGTGGAGGCTGATCTTTACTGTTCCGAATCGACAACCGCAGAAGCATTTATTAATATTCGCGAGACCGCAAAGAGTTACTTTTATAAGGCGGATGTTACCTATAAACTAGAGGAGATGATCCGTTTGCTTGTTGTCGAGTTCGGTAAAATTTGGGAAGCACATTCTGAACGATTGATTAATGCTGCGCTGAGAAAATCTTCTTTGTTTCGTGTCAGGAAAGGGCCTGCAGGGGAAATGATGGTCTACTTATCTAAAGTCAGGAACGCTTCTTGTCTTAGAACGCAAGCATCACATTCTTGACAAGCTATGCCTGCAGGAGAGGGGTCGTAGCAGCTGAATGTCATTTCCATGGGAGCCCTCAGCCTTCTTCCTTCTTGCAAGATTCTTTTTTTATCCCAATTGATTAAGGGGGTTAAAAGGCTGGGGGCGCTTCCTTCCACAGCCTGCCTTGTAGCCAGATTGAGGACTTTTTGAAAGGCGGAAAAAAAATCGGGACGGCAATCGGGGTAAGGGAGTCGATCCATTAGATTGGGGCCTGCATAAATTTCAGAAGCATTGTAGATTTCTGCCTGCCCTGCGGCAAATGCGAGGAAAAGCGTATTGCGCGCCGGCACATAGGTGCTAGGAATACCGCTTGCTGTTATTTGTGCAGAGGAGCGATTTTTGGGGACTTCGAGGGCTGAAACTAAGGATGAAGCCGCGAAGCTGTTTGGATCAATATAAATAATTTTGTGTTGCACGCTGTAGTAGTTTGCGATGGAGTGGGCGTGTGTGAGCTCCACCTTATGTCGCTGGCCATAGTCAAAACTCAAGGCTAGGCATTTTTTCCCCTGGTCCAATGCCATTGCCAAAACGACCGTAGAATCGATACCTCCGCTAAAGAGAACGATGACTGTATCCATTTCAGACTCCTCTGGTGTTGGCCGGCCAAATCCATTTATGAATTTGCAAGTTCAAACGCACCTTTAATTTGTCTTCCAATTGCCACTCCAGCAGGTTCTGTGGGTTGAGGATTCCATGCACAGGGGAGTAAAGGGGAAATTTACTGCGATCATATAGAGAATACTTTAGGCATACTTCCTTAGCGTAAAGGTAGTCTTCTTTGTCTTTAAGAACAAATTTAACTTCGTCATGACTCCGCAGCAGCTCTAAATTCTTCCAGACATTTTTATGGCTCATGCCACTTCCTGGGCACTTGATATCCAATATCGTGATGACGCGCGGATCGACTTTTTCAATGGAAAGGGAACCCCCAGTTTCCAGGCTGACGGATAGCCCAAGGTCGCACAAAGAGTGCATCAAAACATGGACGTTTTCTTGAAGCAGTGGCTCTCCGCCGGTAATGCATACAAAAGGAGTGCCGTGCAATTTTATCGTCTCTATGATTTCAGAAACGCTCTGCGGGTTGCCGCGGGAAAATGAATAGGGGGTATCGCACCACGTGCATCTTAGATTACAAGCGGATAGGCGTACAAACGTTGTCGGAAGGCCGGCAAGAGACGTTTCCCCCTGTACGCTGCGAAAAATTTCAGTAATATTTAGCGTGTCTATTTTCATGAAAACCAGGAAATATATTACTACTTAACTGGAAAAAAAACTATAAAAAGATTATATAACTATTCCTGACCAAAGCCTAGTTGGTGCGGAAACAGGTATATCTTAGCAAGAGTTTTTTAGAGGGGATTTCATGACAAATTCAATTAAGCGGGTGGTCGTTACAGGCGGGGCCGGACAGATTGCTTACAGTATTTTATTTAGGATAGCAAATGGGGATCTATTGGGGAAACAACAGCCGATCGCATTGCACATTCTAGAGGTTCCCGAAGCAATGGTGGCCTTGGAAGGGGTAAAAATGGAGCTTCAAGACTGCGCCTTTCCTTTGCTGAAGGAAATAAAAATTGGCAGCAATGCGGGCGAACTCTTTAAAGGTGTCCATTATGCTCTCTTGATCGGGGCCAAACCTCGTGGTCCCGGGATGGAGCGTGGAGACCTCTTGCTAGATAATGGCCGCATCTTTGTAGAGCAAGGGCAAGCGTTAAATGATGGCGCGGATAAGGATGTTAAAGTGCTAGTCGTCGGGAATCCTTGCAATACCAATTGTTGGATCGCTATGAATAATGCTCCTAAAATTCCTAGAAAAAATTTCCATGCGATGACACGTCTGGACCAAAACCGCGCCGTATTTCAGATAGCCCAAAAAGCTCAGGTGGATGTAGAGGATGTCGCCAATATGACCATTTGGGGAAATCACTCTTCTACTCAAGTACCGGACTTTTTTAATGCGACAATTTTAGGGGAAAGGCTTCCTAAAGTAATCAATGATAATAGTTGGCTTGAAGAGACCTTTATTCCGTTGGTGCAGAAAAGGGGCGCTCAGATCATCTCAGCAAGAGGCAAATCGTCGGCTGCATCTGCTGCCAATGCTGCAATTGATGCTTTGAAAGCGATTATAAATCCTACCCCTGTCGGTGATTGGTTCTCATCAGGGGTTTTCTCCGAAAGAAATCCCTATGGCATAGATGAAAACCTGATTTTCTCATTCCCCTGCAGATCTAAAGGAAATGGAGACTATGAGATTGTTCATGATGTGTCCTGGAATCCCTATTTGAAAGAAAAAATCAAATTAAGTGAAAGAGAGCTGATTGAGGAACGTCAAATGGTGTTACAGCTGGCAGCAAAGGCAGGCACACGATGAGCGAAATGCTTTTTGAAATTACCAAAGAACATTTAGAAACCGGCATGAGGGGATTTCCTGTCGGATATTGCACCACTTCTTCCGTAGATCCGCAAAAGGGATTGTTCTATGTGGGGAAATCCGTCCCGCTGCTTAGTAGGAAGGAACCGGAGGCGGTGATTTACCTTCTTTATCATGGAAAAGATGCAGACGCAAAAGAACTGGAAACATTTAAAAAAGAACTGCAGGAAAGAAGCGTTTGTTCCGATGCCCTAATAGACCAAATACGTACCCTTCCGCGCAAAGGGCATCCAATGCAGTTGTTTATCTGCGCTTTAATCTTGGCAGGGATTTTTGAGGGAAAAGGAGATTATCAAGAAGACTGCTTGAATCTTATTGCAAAGGTTCCGGTAATTGCTGCCGAGTTGATTAATTATCACGCCGGTTGGGGGGCTTGTCGTCCCTCTAAGCCGGCAATGGGCTACATGCAGAATTTTTCTCAAATGCTCAAAGTGCCACAGGCGAATCTTGAAGAGCTTACGGAAGTGATGAAGCTTTTTAATGTGCTTCACTATGACCACGGCGGTGGAAACTTATCAGCTTTTATAGGGAAGGCGGTGGCTTCGGGCTTGCAAGATATGTATGGGTCTATTGCGGCAGCGATGAGCGCTCTTGCCGGGCCAAGGCATGGCAAAGCTAACCAAGAATGCCTAGAGTTTGTTAAAGAAGTTTTGGTCCAGGCAGGGGAAGAGGCAACAGCTAAACAAGTTGAGGATGTAATTAGGGCCAGATTAAAGAATAATCAATTGGTATATGGCTTTGGTCACGCGGTGCTGCGTGTGGAAGATCCGAGAGCTGCTGTTTTTTATGAGCTTGCCGGCGAACGTTATGCTGAACACCCGCTAGTCAAAACAGCATTGCTCCTAAGAACAGAAGGGCCTAAGGTTTTAGGGGAGAATCCAAAGATTTCTAACCCCTTTCCCAATGTTGACGCCATTTCAGGTACGGTTTTGACTGCCGCAGGATTCCCTTACCCTGAATATTACACGGTGCTGTTTGGGGTTTCTCGTATTGTTGGTATAGCCAGGCAGATTGTTTATGAGAGATGCGAGGCTAGGGAGGGAAAGGGAACTCCAATTGTCCGGCCTAAATATCTGTACAAACCTAAATGAAAAAGGAGGGCTGAAAAGCCCTCCTTAGAAATGCGATTAATATTTGCTTGGGGCTTGTTTGCCATTAGCACGGTTGCTATCGTTAACTGCGCCTGATTTTACGGTGATTTCATTCCTTAAGTTTTTAACTTCAGGAACACCTTTGATCCGTTTTTCAATTTCAGAAACATCTGCTTGAGAATCAACTTGGCCTCTCAAAAACACAGTGCCGTTCTGTACTTCAATTTGGATGTTTTCGAATTTCTTTCCAAACCATACGTTATGCAATTTGTCTTCTACTTTTGTTTTCAAGGCTGTATCGGAAGAAACAACTGGGCTTGCCAGGCTAGCTTTAGATGGATGAGATTGATCGTGGACTACGTTTGGCTGAGTTTGGCCTTGAGTTTGTCCATAGTTTGCATTTCTAGGATTTAGGCGATCGGCTTGACTGATTTCTCTTGCACCAGCGCGGCTGTTATAGGATGACTGCCAGTTGGATGGTTTTTCCGAAGAACTATTTTGGAGTTCTTTTTGTATTGGACGGTGCTGCCAGTCTTTTTGCACTTCTTCGAAGCGTACATCTCTAACTCCTTGAATATTTCTAAGAGCTTCAACAATGGCTTGTTTTTCGCGCGCATTTTCAATACGTGCAGCCTTTAAAGTAACAACGCCATGATCGACAAAAAGGACGATTTGCGGGCCATATGTGGTCAGGTTGCGGTCTGTAAGTTTTTCACGGATAGTGATCAAGAGATCCTCATCTCTGTCTGTAGCAAAGCGGTCGCCACGGGCTTCAAAATAATCAGCGCCTCTGATGTCTCCGGAGAACTCAGCATCGGCTGAAACGCCCGCTCTATTTTGATCCCAGCTAGATCTTTGATCCCAGCTAGATCTTTGACCCCAACTTGTGCTTTGTTCGAAACCGGGTCTATTTTGATCATGGAAATATCCGGATTCTTGATCGTTGTAAAAATTGCCTGATCTTTCCGGGCAATGTGGGCATGGGCAATAAGCGCTCAATGCAACAGGTGCTAAAAGCCCTGCCATAAATATAAAAGATTTTTTCATAACTTCTCCCGATTGGTTTTTTTATAGAATATAAACTTCGCAGATAGTGCGTCAGGATTTAACGTATATCATTTGACCATGACCGCATTCTGCTGGTTAAAACCGAACGTGTCAATAATATTTTAAAACTTCAACTAAGTTATTTAAAGGGAGGATGTTATTTCTTCTGTAATTTTTTTGGAATAATGAGCATGATAAAGTAGGCCTTTAGAGCCCATTCCTGTGATCATCCATGTTTTTGGGTTCGCTTTAAAGATTAAAGGCTGATGGGAAGGTGCAGAAGCTCTAAGGGATGCGTTGCAATCGATAATCTTGGCGTCGACAAGGCTTGGGTAAACTTCCAGCATCTTAGGTAAGAGGGAGGCAATGGCTAATTCTAAGTCCGGCTGAGGGGAAGTGAATTGATGTTCATAGGTGGCCCCAACGATCGTATGCTGTCCGGATCTTACAATGTAAACGCCCGGATTAACGGGAATGGGCAGGGGGTGGTCCCATTCTAGAGTGAGCAACTGCCCTTTCACAGGGGTTATCCTAAGGTGTGCTACCTCAGGAAGTAGGGCTGCTCCGGTTGCCAAAATCACTGCTTCGTAGTCTCTTAATTCATTCAGGCTCGAGATTTTGATTTTTTTCCAAATGATACCCCGATCTGAGCAGGCTTTCCAAAGTCCCTCAAGATAAAGTTTAGTTTCAATTTGATAGGCTGTTTCGATGTAGAGAGCCGATTTGGCGTTAATCCCCGGAGCTTTATTGAGGGTCTCTTGCGGGGACAGCCAGTGTGTATCGCTGTGCATTGCGGCGCATTCCTGGAAAAATTTTTCTTGCAAGGGATTTGTTGCAGGACGCAAAAGGCCGGTTTTGCGCATAACAGCAATTCCTAGGGCTTTTTCAGCGATTTCCATTAGCTCCAATGTGTCTTGCATAGCCTCTTGGGCATGAGGAGGCATCTTGGCTCTCGGTCCTGTAAAAGGATGTAACAGACCGGCTGAAATTCCGGAAGCGTTTTCTCCGATCTCTCCAGGATCAAAAATGGTGATGTTGGCTTCAAGAGCGTTGCTAAGCCGCCAGGCTGTAGCTAAACCAGTAAATCCGGCGCCTACAACGGCAATTTTCGTTTTATTCTTAATCATGCATATATAGAATGTTTTTAAGCAGATAGTATACCTACATATGGCGGGAAAAACAATGACTGTAGTACGGAATGAGACGGCATTCAGCCAAATCTTTAAATTGTTGAGTGTGATCTTTTTTGGGGTTTTCGGTGCCATGTTGCTGGCTTGGGGGATGATCCATTATTATGGAGCTTCCGGCAGTTTTAATTTGCGTCAGGTCTTATTGAGTCCCGATGTTGTGAGTAAACTGTCGTATCCCGAAATTAATCGCGCCACGGGAAGAAAAGAAGGGTACCATTTTGAACGGGTGGAATTTCTATACTTCAATGACGCTTCAAGAGAATGGAAAAGGAAGCAGCTTGACTTGCAAACATATCATGAATTATTTGATCAGATCGTGGATGACAAAAGTGTGACGTTGATTTCAGAAGAACTGCAGACTTCATTTCAAAGAGAAAACCCTGCCATTTTGAGTATTGTGATGATTAAGGACAAAGAGGCGGGGGAAGCTGAAAAAGCTATGGTATTTCAGGAAGTACAAATTGCTTCCACAGGGGATTTTTATCGAGTGCAGCTGCGAGAGGAAGGGGGAGATGTTCGCTGGGCGTATTTTTATCATCCCGGTCTATATTATAAAATATTACAAATCGCCGAACGTAATTTATGAGCCGGTTGCTTTTTTTAGGGACCGGAGGGTCGATGGGCGTTCCGGTGATCGGCTGCCGGTGTGCCGTCTGCCTGTCCGATTCTCCGCTGAATAAACGTTTACGCGCTTCGGCACTGCTGGAATTAGACGGAAAAAAAATATTGATCGATGCCGGTCCTGATTTTCGTCAGCAAGCCCTTGCTCATCTGATTGATCATCTAGACGGAGTGATCTTCACACATGCGCACTATGATCATACTGCCGGCTTGGACGATTTGCGTGTCTTTTATATACGGTCTAAACGCTCGGTACCAATCCTTGCCTCTCAAAGTACTTTAGATGATTTGAAAACCCGTTTTGCATATGCATTCACTCCCAATCCCTATGAGCATAAATTGGCAGCGCGTGTTATTCCGCAGATTCTAGAAGGAGAGCGTGGAAGCGGGGAGTTTGCCGGATTGCCTTTTAACCATGTGACGTATGAACAGGCAGGGATGCCCGTAAATGGTTTTCGGTTCAGGGATTTAGCTTTTATTACGGATATCCGCGAATTTCCTGATGTTATTTATCAGGACATGAAAGGGGTTGAGATTTTAGTTTTAAGCGCTCTGAGGCATCATCCTTCACCGCTGCATTTTAGCATCGACGAGGCGGTTGCTTTTTCCAAAAGGCTAAATGCGAAAAGAACCTTTCTAACCCATCTGGCCCATGAGGTCGACTATGAAAGTACAAACGCTCTCTTGCCCCCTAATGTGCGTTTAGCTTACGATGGTCTGTCTATTGAATATGAATAACCGGTTTAACTATGTACGAGAAAATAAAAGACCAAACAGTTGAAGAACAGCGGGAAAGAAGGGCTATCCTGGTTTCCGTCCATTATAATTCCAAAGATAAAGAACTTTGCGAAGATCATTTGAATGAATTAGAATTACTTTGTGACACCTATGGTCTGCAGACTTTAAAGAAAATACCTTATCAAGTGCGCGAGTTTAATGCTTCAACGTACATTACGACCGGCAAGGTGGAGATGCTGCAGAAAGAAATTGAAGAGCTCAAGCCCGATCTAATCGTTTTCGATGATGAAATTTCCCCAGCCCAGCAGAGGAATTTGGAAGAGATATTTAAGATTCCCGTGATTGATCGAACGGAAGTGATTTTGGGCGTTTTCGAACAAAGGGCGCATTCCAAAGAAGCGCATCTGCAAGTTGAGCTTGCCCGAACCGAATATCTTGCTCCCCGTTTAAAAAGAATGTGGACCCACTTATCACGTCAGGCTGCAACTGCCGGCGGTGGGGCGTACCTTAAAGGAAAAGGGGAAAAGCAGATCGAAGTTGACAGGCGCGCTCTTAAAGACCGCATTTCGCTGCTGCATAAGGAAATCGATGAAGTACGCGCGCATCGCGGGATTCAGCGAGGGCTTCGGGAAAAAAGCGAGATTCCTACCTTCGCCATTATCGGTTATACCAATGCCGGAAAGTCTACCTTGCTTAATGCTTTAACCGATGCAGGTGTATTTACTGAAGATAAGTTGTTTGCAACGCTGGACACGACCACCCGTAAATTTACCCTTAGCAATAATCAAGACATTTTACTGATCGATACCGTAGGTTTTATCAGGAAATTGCCTCACTTATTAGTCGCAGCGTTTAGAAGTACTCTGGAAGAGGCAACGCAGGCCGATATTCTCTTGCATATCATCGATGCCAGCCACCCCATGGCTTTAGAACAGGCGGAGGCTACCTTTGATGTGCTTAAAGAATTGGAGGCAAAGAAAAAGCCGATTGTTACCATCTTGAATAAAGTCGATCGGCCAGAAAGCCGTGCGATGTTGACCCGTTTGCGTTTGAAATATCCTAAAACGGTACAAATATCGGCCGTCGATCGTACAGGTTTTGATCAATTGCTCGAAGCAATGCAAGAGGAATTAAGTAAGCAACGTCAGCGCGTTTCTCTCCGCATTCCTCAAAAAGACTACAGAGTGGTCAGCGAGTTGATGAAGGTTGCTAATATTCTTGAGCAATCATACGATGAAAATGATGTGCTTATCAAGGCAGAGCTTCCGATCAAAACAGCAGGAAGATTGAAAGATTATATTGAAAATGACCCTGAAAAGACTTCCTGAAGAAGCGCGTCCACGCGAAAGGCTTCAGCAGGCAGGTGCCCGTGCATTATCTTCCGTTGAGCTGCTAGCCATTGTCTTAGGAAACGGTACCAGGGGGGTGAATGTCTTGGAAATGGCGCAAGAGATTCTTTCTTCTTTTGGCGGATTGGAGTGCTTAACGGAAACCGCATTAGAAGAGTTGCAGCAAGTTAAAGGGCTGGGGATTGCAAAAGCCGTAAAATTAAAAGCGGCTTTAGAGCTAGGCATGCGCGCTGCCAATCCCTATTCGAGGCGTCGCGAAAAGGTTTCAACCCCTGCTCAAGTCTACTCGTTAGTAAAGGAACAGCTACAGCAAGAAAAGAGAGAACTTTTTATCACGATTCTCTTAGATGTTAAAGGCTATGTCATCGCTCAATCGGTCGTCTCAATAGGGACTCTTTCTCAGACCCTAGTCCATCCCAGGGAAGTGTTTTATGCAGCGATCAAACAGAAAGCTGCCGCTATTATTCTTGCACATAATCATCCAAGCGGTGATGCCACCCCTTCAAATGAAGATATTTCCGTTACAGAGGCGTTAATCGAGGCCGGAAAACTACTGGAAATTCCGGTGCATGATCATGTGATCATCGGTGAAAGCGGTTATGTGTCATTACGAGAAATGGGTTGTTTTGGAATAAAATTAATTTAAATTTTATTATAGTATAGTTCATAGATTTCTTGCCTGACCTTACCTCTTCATGCTATTATTTTTCCCTATGGAAACAAATCAAGAGCAAAAATTTCGTGTTGTTACATTGGGCTGCCGTACCAATCAATATGAATCACAGGCCTTTCGTGATCAGTTGGAGCAAATGGGGTATCAACCCGCCGGAGACGGCGAGTCGGCAGATCTTTGCATTGTCAATACTTGTACAGTCACCGAATCTGCCGATGTGCGCAGCCGCCATGAAATTCGTCAGTTAACAAAACAAAATCCCGGAGCAAAAATAGTTGTTACCGGTTGCTCGGTTGAAAGGCAGCCTGAAAAAATTCGGGAAATTGAAGGCGTTACCGCATTGGTAGGAAATGCCGATAAAGAACGCTTGCTGAATATTGTATTTCCGGAAGAAGACATTCCTGAACTTTCCATAAAAAATTTTGATGCCCATACGCGGGCTTTTGTAAAAGTCCAGGACGGTTGCAACTCCTTTTGCACATATTGTATCATTCCTTATGTGCGCGGCCGTTCTCGCTCAAGAGGGCTTGAAGAGATCATAAAGGAAGTGGAAGGTCTTATTTCGAACGGATTTAAGGAAGTTGTGCTTACGGGAATCAATATCGGCGATTTTGATGGGGCTACAGACCCTAAGGTGCTTCTTTCCGACTTGATCCGCGCAGTTGATCAGGTACCGGGATTGGATCGTCTGCGCGTCTCCTCTATTGATCCTGATGAAGTGGATGATGCGCTGATGGATGCCATTTTAAACGGACGCACTACCTGTAAGTCGATGCATGTCGTTTTACAGTCTGGATCCAATGTTATATTAAAAAAAATGAATCGGAAGTATACACGCCAGCAATTTATGGAGACGATTGAAAAATTACGGAGCACAAGTCCTGATTTTACCTTTACTACGGATGTCATCGTCGGATTTCCAGGAGAAACTGCTGTCGATTTTGAAGATACCTTAAGTGTTATGCGCGAGGTGAATTTTGCTAAAGTGCATATGTTTCCATATAGCCCAAGGCCCCGCACAAGAGCGGCGCTTTTCCCAAATCGTGTTCCGGAAGCCGTCATTCGCGCAAGAAAGCAGGAAGTATTACGGTTGAGCGAGGAATGCTCCTACAAACTAAGAGAAAAGTATATCGGGAGAACGATGTCAGTTTTGACTGAAAGCAGTGAAGTCGATGGATTCATTTCCGGTCATACCGAAAATTTTCTCCAAGTGATGCTCCCGGCCCAAGGGTTGGAGAAAAATCAAATCGTCACGGCGAAATTGATTGAAAATACCCCTGAGGGGCTGATAGGTAAACCATTATGAAAATTCAGATCGCCGAAAAGCTGCGTCCTTTTACCCATACTCCCGGCACTAAGTGCCTTTTGCCCGGTTCCTCCTTATGTGTTGAAATCTACCCTGTGATGATTCGTATTGAAGATCTTGAGGGTAACACTCCTGTGCAGGAGATCGCGCTACCTCTGAAGGGGCCTGTAAATGACTTTACTGTCCAATTGGATTTGGAAAAGGGAGTTGTATGGCTTTGGGGGACTTATCTGGAAGGATATCGTCGTTACCGGCTGTGGGCGGAATTAGGTCAATTTAAAATGGCCGAAAAACGGAACGAATTTGTTGCTATTGATGCCCCGAGCGAGCGTTTGTCATTAGGCTCCCATAAAAAACAAGATTGGGATTTGGTAAAACGCAGAAGAGATTTAACCGAGATTTTTCCTCACTGGCTTCGCCTAGGGCAATGGGTTGAAAAACGGGAGTCAAGTTTATTACCGCGATGTCTTGCGGCTATTGAACAAAAAGATAAAGAGCAGGTCCATTCGCTTTTTTTAAATGTATTTGAGTCAGGCTTTAAAGGGCTCTTGGCGCCTCAGTTAAAAGGGGCCGAGTATCTAGGGTTGGAATCATTTGGCGATGCTTATTCCCCTATTGAACTTTTGTCTCAAGGCGCTCGATTAATTCGACGTTTATTTGTGCATCAAGGGGAAAAACTTTCCATTCTGCCTTGTCTTCCGCCGGAATTTCATGCCGGTCGGTTTACCGGTATTCATTTAGGCAATTGCGAAACTCTTGATCTGGAATGGAGTAAAAAAACGATCCGGCGCATGATCTTTCGAAGCCGACTCAAGCAAACCCTGCGCCCTTCTTTTCAAAAAGGGTTGAAAAACTATCGTATTAGAAAAAACAATAAGGATAAAGGCTCGATTCTATCCGTAGAGGATGAAATCCCTATGGAAGAGGGGATAGACTATTTTTTTGATCGCTTTCAGAGATGAAAAAAGAAGGCGAAATGCATTAGTACACTTCGCCTTCTCCAACCAAATCAAAGGAGTCTATGAAACTGATAAGGTCAATGCATTTATCATGCCACATCTTTTAAATTGCTAATTATATTTAATTTTTTATTATGCATTCTATACAAAGCACCCCATTTGCAAGCTTTCCTGACGAATTGATTCTAAACATCTACCATTTTCTAGATTATAGATCTCAAGCAAGCTTAAGAGCTGCTTCAACAAATTATTACCGTTTGTGTGTTGATTTCCCGGAGGGGGAAATAATTAAATCCGTTTATTGCCAGATTAAAAAAATCCATAGAGTCACAGATTGCGATTATGGCGATCCTTCCTTGCTGAAGGATAATGTTTTGACGCTGACAAGCAACATTCAGGAAAATAATTTGGTCGGAGAGTTGGATCCTTCCGGATCTTTCCATAAGAAGAATCGTTTTAAATTAAAAGTCGTCTGCAGGCCCTTCGGTTTTTGGGGTAATCTTTTGAGAAGTGGAGACAGTAAAATCGTAGAGATTGCCATTACGTATTTGTCAAAGAGGTTATCGAAAGCTCAGGCCAAAAGCGTTATTGAGGCTGTCGCTATAGCAAACCGGCGTCTTAAAAAAAAACCATATTGGAGTTGTTTAGAAACTATAGATTCGACAGGTTTGTAATGCCACCTGTCTAAACGGCTATTGTTATGATTGCCACTAGGTAAGTCCTTAAAAAGTCATGGAAAGTCCAAAGGCTTTTGAGATTCCTAATCGTCATTTTTATACCGAACGTGTTTCAAAATTTGAAATTATAGCAAGGAGTCGCCCTGCATCACGCAACTTGAATAAGTTGCGTGATGCAGGCGGATCTCAAAGTCAGTGACTAAAGATGCAGCCAGAAACCAAATTGTGAATTGCTTTCGGTATAAGTGCCGCAATGATTCAAAATGAACATGCGGAAATCGCAATTTCAGCCCAAAAGTTCTGGTGGTTCGCGATTCAAGGGATACTAAAATTTACAAACCAAAAGATCGCTCTTAAGGCCGAGGAAATCCCTAATTAGAAGTTTGGCAATCTTCTACCGTGAAGTGATTCGAGCTAAACTTTCTAAGGAATTGCAGGGGGAGTATTTTGGCTCAACACTGCGAGCTTTTACATTAGACTTCTTGCATCATTCGTTTCCTTGCCCATGCCCTTGCTCAAAAAAACAAAAAGACCTTTTTTCTAAATTCCATCTTTTAGTACAAAGCTTCATTTAGAAGATTAACAGGAGTTAAAAATCAGCCTGCTGCTTTATCAATATCATTAAATATCGTAGAAGGCGCTGGTGAATATGCTGTAGATGAAAAAGCTCGATTTTATCGTATAGCTAAACAATCCGCTACAGAATGTGCAGGCGTTTTAGATGTATGTCAACGACTGCGGCTTATAGAAGAGAATCGATATATAAAAGGGAGAGAATTATTGATTGGTCGAGTCTCCGTGCTGATTAAGATGGCCCAGAAACAGCGTTAATCGGATAAGGGCATGGGCAAGGAGACGAATTATGCAAGAAGTCTATTCCTTCACGCCGGTGAGGAATTCACAAAAAAGAAGGCGAACTGTTTTTCTGCAATTCGCCTTCTTCAACCAAATCAAAGGAGTACTACATAACTGATAAAATAATGCATTTTTCATGCCAGATCGTGAATATTTCCTTTGCTGATTAATTAAAATTTTATTAACTAATAATGGCTGTCACGTTAAACATTATTAATTATATGTGTTTTATTTATATTAACATGATGTTTTTATTGTGATGCAAGTTGATTTAGTAAAAACTATTTTTATTTATTAGTATTTTATTGATTAGTATGTTAAATTTAATTTATTGTTTTATTAGTTTAATTTTGCGAGGTTTTAATATGATCTTGGTCAATAATAGATTTGAAATGTTTCCCGATGAGTTGGTGCTGAATATTTACAGTTTTATGAATTATAAATCTCAAGCAGCAATGAGGAGAACTTCTAAAAACAACTACCGCTTATGTATTGATTTTCCTGATGGGACAATTATAAAATCAATCTATGCCAAGGTTAAGAAAATTTATAAAATGATAGATATCGAACACGGCGAACCTGCTTTGCTAAAGAATAGTATTTTAACGTTAACCAACAACTTTCAGCAAAAAAATTTAATTGGGGATTTTAATCCTCTTAGTGAGGAGGGAAGAAAGAAGCGGTTTATAATTCAGATTTACTATACTCCTACCACTAAATGGGAGTTTTTTTGGAAAGGAGGAGATCAAAAAATACTAAAAATTTGCATTAAATATTTGTCCAAGCGTTTGTCGGAAGTCCAAACCAGAAGTGTAACTGAAGCAGTCGCTATCGCTAACCAGCGTCTTACGAAAAATCCGCTATGGAGCTATGTGGACATCCGAGATTCATCGTATTAATGATAACGAGGTGTGCACAAAATTGAGCTCATCGACGTAGCATCGCAGATCTTACGGCAATAGATGTGTATTGAAAATTCTCTTTCCCAATATACTTTCAGCAGCTATTCTTTCCTTGATTTAATGAATTTTGGAAAATGAATAAAGAAGATTACGATCGGCTCAGCAAAGAAATTTGGGAGCACAATAGAAAGTATTATTGCGAACATGCCCCGGTGATCAGCGATGAAGAGTTTGATCACTTATTAAAGAAGCTTCAACGGTTAGAATTAGAGCATCCAGAATGGGTGACCCCTTCTTCTCCCACGCAGCGCATAGGTGAACTACCTATGGAGGGCTTTAAGACAGTAAAACATACCACTCCCATGCTTTCCCTAGAGAATACTTATAGTGAAGAAGAAATCGATGATTACATCAAAAGGATGCAAAAACTCGTCGAAAAAAAAGACCTCTCATTTTGTTGTGAAGTAAAAATGGATGGAATCGCTGTTACGGCCCGCTACGAAAAGGGCGTTTTTAAGAGAGGCGTCACGAGGGGGGACGGAAAACAGGGCGATGATATCACCTCTAATATGCGCACCATAGGCGCCCTCCCACTGATCTTATCCGGATCTCATATTCCTGAAGTGCTGGAAGTCCGTGGTGAAGTCTTTATGCCTATCAATTCTTTTGAGGAGTTGAATAAGCGCAAGGCGGTGGCTGGAGAGGAGTTATTCGCCAATCCCAGAAATGCCGCTTCAGGTTCTTTAAAGTTATTAGATCCCCGGATCACGGCCGAGAGGCCGCTTTCTATTGTTTTCTACGCCATCGCCGAAGATTCTTCACAGGCCCTAACATCGCAATTTCAATGTCATGAACTCCTGGACCGCCTAGGATTACCGACTCTTAAATACAAAATGCTTTGCCATACGCGAAAAGAGATCTGGGATTTTGCCGAAAATATACGGAATGAAAGGCATCGTATGCCATATCAAATCGATGGCATCGTCATCAAATTGGACGATTTAAAGCAGCAGGTAAGATTAGGGGCCACTGGAAAGCATCCTCGTTGGGCGGTCGCCTATAAATTTGCAGCGGAACAAGCGGTGACACGAATCAAAGAGATTACGGTTCAAGTGGGAAGAACCGGAGTCTGCACGCCTGTGGCAGAATTGGAGCCCGTTTTCTTGGCCGGAAGCAAGATCTCGCGCGCGACGCTGCACAATATCGAAGAGGTTCAAAGGAAAGACATTCGCGTGGGTGATCTGGCCACGATTGAAAAAGGAGGGGATGTCATCCCTAAAGTAGTCTCGGTAGATCCTGCCGCTAGATTAGGGGCGTCCCCAGCATGGAAAATGCCCGATCGGTGTCCAAGTTGCGGTTTTCTTTTGGTAAAAACAACCGGTGAAGTTGCTGTGAGATGTCCTAATAATGAAGGGTGCCCTGAACAGCAATTACGCAAAATCACCTATTTTGCCAGCAAAGATGCAATGGACATTGACAATCTTGGGGTGAGGGTAATTGAACAATTATTGCAGAAAGGATTTGTTAAACGGCCCTCCGACCTTTACGCGTTGACAGAAAAAGAGCTTTCTCAGTTAGAAGGCTTTAAAGAAAGGGCCGTGGAGAGATTATTGGAAGGAATTGATAAATCTCGTCACGTGTCCTTGCCTCGTTTTATCATGGCACTTGGCATCAAACATGTAGGTGAAGGGACTGCCGACCTATTGGCCAGAAAAGCCGGGGAGCTTGATGTTTTGATGAAAATGTCATATGAGCAACTAAGCGCCATTGAAGGTATCGGTGACAAAGTGGCAGCATCCATCGTAGAATTTTTCTCAAAACCCCAAAACCTAGAAGAGATAAAAAGGCTTTTTGATCTAGGGGTAACTACTCAAAAAATGGAGCTGAGGAGCTTTTTAGGCCATCCATTTTCAGAAAAAATCTTTGTTTTAACCGGATCGTTGGTGAAATTTACAAGATCCTCGGCGACGTCGCTCATCAGGGAGCGGGGGGGGGGAGTTACCGGTTCTGTGAGCAAAAAGACCGACTATTTACTGGCCGGTGAAGCGCCCGGTTCAAAACTTGATAAGGCAAAATTATTAGGGATTCGTATCTTGAGTGAAACTGAATTTGAAAACATGCTTTAGGAGGCAATTTGTGAAAAAGAAATTTACTTCGATCACAATTATGGCCGGCATCTGTCTTTTGATGGCGGGCTGTGGCAAAAAAGAAGAGAAAAAAGAAGAGAAGCAAGAAATAAAACAAGAGACGAAAGCGGAAGCGAATGAATTACAAACGCACCAATTTGCAGGTTCCGTCGTTCATTATGATCAAGCTAAGGTAGATCCTAAGCCGAAGCAGGTTGGAAGGCGCGCTTTTGCCGTCATCCATGCAAAAGAAGGTAGCGAGGTGGTCGGAGCCGTAACGTTCACAGAAGAAGAGGGCGGTGTAAGAGTGTTGGCAGATATTGGTGGCTTGACCCCTGGTAAACATGGATTCCATATTCATGAGCACGGTGACTGTTCTGCTGCGGACGCGTCTAGCGCCGGCGGTCACTTCAATCCTACCGGTAAGAAGCATGGGGGGCCTGATAGTGCTGAAAGGCATGCAGGGGATTTGGGAAATTTGGAGGCCAATGAATATGGGTTAGCGCGTTACGACCGTTTAGATACAGGTCTTTCGATTACAGGCGAAAATTCCATTATTGGAAAATCGATCATGATCCATGCAAATGAAGATGATCTTACCACCGATCCGACCGGAAATTCCGGTAAACGGATCGGCTGTGGCGAGATTTTAGGTTCAGAACTATAGAACTAAATCATATTGAGCGGCATCGGAAGATGCCGTTCACCTACTAAAGTTTGGTGGCTGTAACTGTGGATAGTAACGTTCTGGAGGGTGCCAATTAGGCTCTCATCTCCAGGGAAAATGACCTTCATCCAACTGCTGGTACGCCCTTTCATAAAGCCATTATCTTTGAAATTATTTTTCTGAACTAAAACTTCTACCGTTTTACCTAACATTTCCTGGCGGTGTTTGTGGTTAATTTCTTCTTGTAACTGCATCAAGCGCTGGAGCCGTTCTTGTTTCACCTCTTCAGGGATATCGTCTACCCAGCGCATCGCAGGAGTCCCTTTACGGGGGCTATAGGCAAAGATAAATGCCGTTGAAAATTCAATGGCCTTCATCGCATCGTAGGTCATCTGGAATTCCGCTTCTGTTTCGGTAGGAAATCCTACGATGATATCTGTTCCTAAGGAAACATCCGGGACGATTTCTTTAATCTGCCGTACTTTTTCGAAGTATTCTTCGATTGTATAGATGCGATGCATTTTACGTAGAATGCGACTTGAGCCGGACTGTAGGGGGAAATGAACAAAGGTGCAGAGGCTTTTCAAATTCTTGACAGCTTCCATCAGTTCACGTGTAATATCCACAGGATGACTGGTCATAAAGCGTACTCTTTTAATGGTTGTTTCGTTATCGATTCGGTAGAGCAGCTCATGGAAAAGGCAGTTCCACTCAGGCTTGTCTTTCCCATAGCTATTCACATTTTGGCCAAGCAGGGTCACTTCTTTGTAGCCTCTTTCAGCAAGCTGTTTTATCTCTTCGACAATGTGGTCCGGAGAGCGTGACACTTCAGGACCTCTAGTATAGGGAACTACACAGTAAGTACAAAATTTGTCGCATCCGCGGATAATGGAGACATGTGCCGAAACCTTATCATCCCTGCTGGCATTAACGTAATCCAACTCGTGAGAAAATTGCTCATCCGTGCGTATGGCTTGTTTGCCGGTGGCCAAAACTTCATCCAAGACATTATCCAAGTCATGGATATTATTGGTGCCCAGCACAAAATCGACGTGTGGCAGCTTGCGAAACAGCGACTCTTTTTTAGCGTTGGCCATGCAGCCGGTCACCCCAATAATGGCATTTTTTCTGCGGGACAGGCCAAGTCTGCCTAGTTTCCCCATGACTTTACGCTCGGCTAAATCTCTAATGGAGCAGGTATTGAAAATCAATAAATCAGCTGCGTCTTCATCTTCGGTTCTGCTAAGTCCCCGGTTTAGCAGGAGCCCGGCCATGACATCAGTATCAAGCTCATTCATTTGGCACCCGTAGGTGCGGAGAAAGAAAGTTTTGGGATCGCGCATATTTTTGCCGGGGTTGTAATTTAAAGTGCATTATTTTATGGGTTTACGGATCTTTTTTCAAGAAAGGGAATCAAATGATAAAAATGCTCCACCTATTATGCGTCTTTGTGTGGATGGGAAATCTTTTCGCCTTGACCCGCTTGATGGCCTATCTTGTAGAAGAAGAGGCAGTCACTCGGGTCCGTATGTCGAAAATATTTATGCGTATGTATAATCTAGTGGGGTTGCCCGCCATGGGTTTTTCAATCATTTTTGGGGCATTTCTGATGGGGAATATCGATCAACAAAAGGGTTTATTGTGGTTTTTCCTTAAAATGGGTTGTGTCTGCGGACTAGTGGTCTGCGATGTGATTTGCGGACAATATCTGGCACGTTTTGACATCCGATCTGATCATGGGAAGGGGATGCCCTATAAAATAATACACGCTATCTGCGGACTTTTACTGATTGCCCTTCTGACTGCTGTCTATATTGTGCGTATAAAATAAATAATATGTTTTAAGCAGGAGGGTTCTATGGGGAATTTAAATATTTTCACGGCAAACCTAACTAGAGGCTTGGCAAAAAAAGAAGATCCAGGTATCATCCTACTTTCATTTTATAACTGAATACCGTTGGGATAAAAAAAGATGACGAGCACAAGCCGATATAAAAGCTATAGCAGCTATCTCGCAAAGAAAGAAGAAGTTACCCGTGATTGGTTAATCCTTGATGCCAAGGGTAAAACATTGGGCCGCTTTGCATGTGAGGTAACTAAAATTTTACGCGGCAAGCATAAGCCGACGTTTACTCCTTCTGTCGACAGTGGCGATGGAGTAATCATTATCAACGCTGAGAAAATTGAAGTCAGCGGCGCTAAAGACGCGCAAAAATTATACCGCTACCATAGTAGATTTCCGGGTGGATTAAGAGAAATCCCTTACAGAACCATGCTTGCTAGAAAGCCAGAATACATTCTGGAAAGAGCCGTACAAGGGATGATGCCTAAGTCAAGGCTAGGTAAAGCGCAATTGAAAAGACTACGCGTGTTTGCTGGAACCGATCATCAAATGTCTGCTCAGCAACCGATAACCGTTAACGTTTAAGAGGTAACAAGTGGAAGAATCAGTCGCAACCGGAAGAAGAAAAACAGCAGTTGCATCGGTCCGCTTAAGACCGGGCACAGGAAAAATCGATATTAACGGAAGAAATTTCGAAGAATATCTCCCCCTGCAAGTTCAGCGTGATACCGTTTTAATTCCTTTTGAGAAAATCGGTGGCTTTAAAAAACACGATTTGCTCATTCGCGTTAAAGGCGGAGGCATTCAGGGACAAGTAGGCGCTATGCGTCTCGGCGTAGCTAGAGTTCTATGCAAAGAAAACGAAGATCTACACAGCCAATTCAAAGAAGAAGGCTTCTTAACAAGAGATCCTCGTAAGAAGGAGCGTAAGAAATACGGCAGAGCCGGCGCTCGTAAGAGATTCCAGTTCTCGAAACGTTAATTCAGTTTCAAGCATATTTTACACGTCACTAAACCAGTCAGAAATGACTGGTTTTTTTTTTGCTTCATAAAAAAGCCATTTAAGAAATTTTTCGTAAAAAAGAGGGGTCTAGTTCCAACTGAGATCTTCTGGGATCATAGAAAGGGTTGCGTATTTGCCGCCCATTTCTCTCAGAAGGTGTTGCCAAAGTTTTTCGGGCGGAATTTCGAAAATATGGTCTTTAGTTGCAGGGTATAGGTACCAACCGCCATCAAGAAATTCACGTTCCAGCTGTCCGGCGCTCCAGCCTGCGTAGCCGAAGCATAAATGTACCGCGGGTCCTTCTTCATCAGTAATGATTTCTTGCAGGAACTGTAAGTCTCCGCCGAGGTAGACGCCATCGCAAATTTCCAAAGTTTGCTGTGGAATTGTCGATGAGGTGTGCAAGAGCATCATTTGGTTGGTTTGAACAGGACCGCCGGCACGAATGCTAACTTTAGGGTTGGCAAGATTATCGATGTTGATTATCTCCTCGGGAAGCTCAAGGTCCAAACTCTTATTAATGACCAAACCGAAAGAGCCGTTAGGATTGTGTTCGCAAATCAAAACAACGCCACGAAAGAAGATGCCAGCTTCGATATCAGGCGTGGCGATCATGAAGGTCCCTTTTTGAATTTGCGAATAAGGAATATGCTCCATCAGTTCCCTATTAATTGGGTGTTTTTGCACTCAGCTTCGACCACCTGAATATTGTACATTTTTAGCGCCTCTTCCAAATCCTGAACCCTTCTTAAAAGTTCGGAATACACTTTTTGATATTCACGATTTTCCATCAGGCACGGGTATCCTTCCGTTTGATCAATGACCATCGAAACACGGGAAAGTGATGTTGAGACTTGATTGATTTCGTCATTGAAATAGTTACGAAATTCTTGCGGGGTTTGCAATTTTTGCATCAGATTGAGTCTGCGGGCACGTAGTCTCTGCCATCCTTTATCGAGATGATACAATAGTCCGTAGTGGTTCATATCGTCCATGATGGTTTCCCCTTTGCTAAAAAGGGCGGATGTTTTGAGGTAGAGGTCGTCGTTTGAAACGAGTTTCCCGATGGTGCCTTCGCCATCGATAATTTTTTGACTGATGTCTCTTGCATTAGCTGAAGTTTCTTGGATGTTGGTAATTGTATCGTCGACATCATCCCACTTTTCGGCTAAACGTGAAGTGATTTCACTTGCATTCTCAACCACATTTGCCAGGTTGTCCCAGACATGTTTATCTTTAAGTTCCTGAAGGGTATCGATGATGAGATCTAGTGCTGCGTCGAATCTGTCAGCGACTTCCTTAAATTCTTCGAATGTATCTTCGACAGACCCTGTACCATCGGCGTATAAGATTTCATCATTGACCAGTCGCAGTTCTTGACCAGGTTTCACCGGTTCCGGATCTATAGAGATCGATTTCTCTCCCAGTAAGCCGGAAGTGCGTAGAGAGATTTTATCGGTATTGTATACTTTTAAGCTAGAGTCGACAGCCAGAGTCAATTCGTAGACGTACACATCACCTTTGTGTTCAGTTCTTCCAAGTCTGACTTCATCCAGTACCTGGATTTTAACCACTTCGCCAACAGCTTTTCCGGCAAATGTGACGCGTGTGCCAACGGTTACTTTATCAATGTCGGTGAAGCGCACGCGCATGATTACTCCTTCATCCCCTGCATAAGGATGTAAAAATAATACCATGAACACCACAATTGCAAGGGCAGTGACCACAAAGATCCCGATCAACAGGTTTTTTGTCTGGTCTGTCATCACTAATTAACTCCTGTTCGGTGAATGTTGCTTTTGAGATCGCCTCTAAGAATATCTTCCGTTACGGCTGCATTTTGGAAGAAAAGCTTTAGAGTGGGATCATCGATTTTTATAAATTCTTGCTTAGGGGCGATATGTTTGATGACGCCTTCATCATGAAAAGCCAGTCGGTCGCCGACTTCCATTGCGGATCTGATATCGTGAGTAACGACAATACTCGTCGCCTTTAATTCATGCTGCGTCTTGTTGATTAATTCATTAATTTGCATGGCGGTAATCGGATCAAGGCCTGTGGTCGGTTCGTCGTATAAAATTACGCGTGGCCTATAGACAATCAATCTGGCTAATGCTGCACGTTTACGCATACCCCCGGAAAGGTCAGAAGGCATTTTCTTTTGAGTATCGGCCAAGCCTACCATTTCAAGCGCCTTTGCTACACGGTCTTTGACTTCATTTTTTGAAAGATACCCTTCATGCTGGTTTAAATAAAAGGCCGTATTTTCTTCTACATTCATGGAATCAAAGAGAGCTGCTCCTTGAAAGAGCATTCCCATGTGTTTTGTTTCCATTTCTCTTTTTTTCGTAGAGAGGGACCAGATGTTTTGGCCATGCACTTCGATAATGCCTTTATCAGGTTTTTCGATACCGATGATCTGCCTTAACAATACGCTTTTGCCTACTCCGGAGCGGCCTAAGATGACAACAGTCTCTCCTTCATTGACTTCCAGTGTGAGTCCTTTCAAAACTTTCAGGGAACCATAACTTTTCCAGATATCGTGGGCGAAGATCATTCTTTTATTCATCTCTTAGAATGACCTCTCGAAAAATGTAGTGATAAACTCATTGGACTCATTCAGGATGAGAGTCAGGAAAAAATTGCTGATCAGGATAATGCAGTAACATAAAACGACACTATTGGTCGTTGCGCGGCCCACGCCGGCGGCTCCCCCTTTGGTTGTGATGCCGCGGTAGCAGGAAATGGTGATAATGATAATTCCGAATACCAATGCTTTTACCAAGCCGCTAAAGAAATCAAAGTTTTTGATGTGGATGGGTAATGGATCCATGTAGGTATTGTGCGGCATCTTATAATAGTAAACAGCAATGATGTAACCGCCGATAATACCCATGACGGTGCTGAAAACCGTTAATAAGGGGAGCATGACGATTCCAGCCAGAAAGCGTGGTGCGATCAAATATCGGTTGGGGTTCACTGTCATGGATTTTAAAGCGTCAATTTGCTCTGTTACTTTCATCGTGCCCAACTCCGCGCACATTGCAGCACCCACCCTACCTGTTACCATGAAGGCGGTAAGGACCGGGCCAAGTTCTACCATCATGGCCTTTGTCACCATGAGTCCTGTCGCGCTGGCAAGCCCTTTATCTGCAAGTTGAAAATAGGCTTGTGCGGCCAGCACCATTCCCGTAGAGAATCCTGTGATGGCTACTACTGGAAGGGAGAGAACCCCGATTTCGTACATTTGATTGCGGATTAGGAAGAATTGAGGCGGGCGTTTTAATGTCACCCAGAATACGCTGGAAATGAATAGAAAAAATTCGCCGAGAGTTTCGAAAGTTTTTTTAAACGTATTGGTCATCAGATATGTGGATTTTAAACCGTTTTGAGTAAAAATTTCATTATAAATAAGATTTTACATTTGGTCAATTGCAGGTTTAAAAAAACATCCTGGTTCGATTTTCTTCTGATCCAGGATGTTCAAGTTTTATGAATTTATACCAGAGGGAAAGGGCCGGATTCTTTGTCCTTTGAAAATAAGCTGCTTTTTTTCACAAAACATAGCGATCTGAAACCGGCAGAGCTTAAAACTTTTGTTCTCTTGATATTCAATAGTTTGAAAAAAGCCGAGTGGCCAAAATAGGTATTTAACTCCTGATGTCATCGTATTACACAACCCTACCAAATGTGATGGATGTGGACATTCTCTTCAGAAAGCCCTTAGAACCTTCTGTAGAGAAACGTCAAGTGTTTGATTCGCCTAAAGTTGAAGTCAGTGAACCGCTTTGTTTGCGTGGCAAACGGGGAAATCTGAATAGTTACGATTTCTGCAGCAAGCATGATGTTTTACTTTACCGATAAAAAATCTCTGTAATACTTATTTCAAATTAAAATTTCTCATGTTTTTTCAGGTAACGCCACTTACCTTCCGGTAAGTCACCTAGCATAACATTCCCGATCCTCACGCGCTTGAGGCCGATTACCTTTAAGTTGACCATCTCGCACATCCGCCTGATCTGCCTTTTTTTTCCTTCTTTTAAAATGATACGCATTAAGTTAGGCTGTATCTCTTCAACCACAGCTCTTTTAAGCGGCTTGCCGTCAAGTTTAAGTCCAGATCTTAAACGCGCTAAACAATTAGGCGTCACCTCTCCTTCGACCCTTACCAAATACTCCTTTTCTATCGAAGAATTTTCCCCGATCAAAGTCTTGGCAATCACGCCGTCTTGGGTGAGTACAAGAAGCCCTTTGGACTCGATATCTAATCTCCCTGCAGGGGCAAGTTTAATTAAATGAGAAGGATCAAAAGAGGCGCCTTTCCATTGATTGTTCGGCACAATTAGATCGATTGCGGGCGAATACCCTTTTTCAGGCTGTGTAGAAACATAACCTACCGGTTTATTAAGCAATATGGTCACTTTTTGAAATTGCTGCTTATGGGCAGCAGGAAGCAATTCAATGAGAACATCCTCCGTTACTTTTGTTCCCAAGGTAGAGACGATTTTTCCATTAACTTTGACAAGCCCTTGTTCAATTAAACTATCGGCTTCCCGCCTTGAACAGATTCCTCTCTCAGACATTAGTTTTGATAAACGCAGCTCTTCCATAACCATTCTTTTTTTTATTTCCAGGAAATTCAGGAATACAACCACTATATTAGTCGATTTCATTTTAAATAAAATAGAAATAAAATAATTATACTATACTAAGCCTGATTCCATTTTAAATATTTCCTTAATGATGATTAAAATTCCGTCATATATCGAAGCGAATTCTAAAATGGGGGCTGTGTTGAGAAATCCTTAGAGAAACCTTGAAAGAAACTCCATCCTTTCCCCGCAAAGCAAAACAAAAGGAGTTTCAGATGCGTAAACGCAACTGGCGAGAGTATAACAAACAACTGGTTCACGAATTTTTGATGTAAGTATGCTTTGGTTACTTGAGTTTATGGATAAACATTTCAGTCTCTCCCTGACGATTTAAATGCGACTATCCTTGCTGAAAATAATAAGTTTGCGGTGGCTGTTCTTGAGGGAAATGAGATGTGGAGTTTTGTAGGAAGTAAGAGTAATGATCAATGGCTATGGCTTTTTATGCATGCGACAACGCGTCAAATTTAGCCTTCGATGTAGGAAAACGGAATAAAGCTTCTGGAGAGGCGTTGATGGCAAACTTGTCTGTGGAATTAAAAAAAGCTCGATTTACACTTGGGCCCGACAGCGATGCTCAAGATTAGTCAGAAAAGCACTATCATTTTCAAAAAAGCTGGAAATTCCTATAGGATCTATAAAATTTTATGAGGCCTTGGATAGGTAAATTTGAGAAAGAGGAGGGGGATTAAGTAAATGCTGATTTTGAAACAATCGAGCAGAAATGCCAGCATATTTTTAAAATTTTTGGACGTGGCAGACCACGTGTAGGATGACATGTTATCGTCTTTTGCATACACTCCAGTATAAATAGGACGATGTCGAATGGGTGGGATTGCTGGACTAATAAATCTGGACGGAGCGCCGGCGCAAGAGCAAGAATTAAAGCGCATGGCGCTCTTGCTTGCGCATCGCGGATTAAATGGAAGAGGCGTCCATGCAGAAGGGACCGCAGGGATTGTCCATACCCGGCATGCGGTATTAGATTTAAGCGATAGGGCCCATCAGCCCATGCAAGGGGCAGGTAAACGTTACTGGATCACCTTTGATGGTACCCTTTATAATTTTCTTGAACTCAAAAAAGAATTGAAAGGCTTGGGCTATCCCTTCCGCACGGAATCGGATACAGAGGTTGTATTGGCCGCGTATATTGCCTGGGGGCCTGCTTGCCTTGACCGTTTTGAAGGAATGTGGGCATTTGCGGTTTGGGATGCTCAAGAACGCAAGTTTTTTCTTTCCCGTGATCGATTCGGCATAAAGCCGCTATATTTTTACCACAAAAGCCAACTATTTGCATTTGCTTCCGAAATCAAGGGTTTTTTAGGGTTGGAGCACGTGGAGATGTCTTTTGATCAAGCAGCGTTAGGAAAGGCTTTAGATTCAAAAACTGCTGAAAGATTGTGGAAAGGGATTGAATCCTTGCTTCCCGGTTGCTATTTGGAAATTTCAGAAAAACAGCCTAGGCCTGTTATCACGCGTTGGTGGAAAATCTTGGATCATCTTCCTTTAATTAATCCATGGCCTGCAAAACAGGCTGAAACTCTAAAAGAACTGCTTTTTGACGCCTGTGGTAAAACCATCTTAAGCGATGTCCCGGTGGGCTGCGTATTAGGTGAGGGGATCGGCTCAAGAGCGCTTATTGCGGTAGTTCATGATTTAAGTCATCAAGTGAAAGAGGTGATAAGGCAGGCTTCAGATTGCAGTACGGTCTGTGTTAAAGAGCCTTTTTCAACTCAAGAAATTAAATGGCTGAAAGGATTGAAGGTTAAGGCGTATTTAGCAGACAAGGAGCCTTTGGTTAATAAATTAGAGGAGCTTATATTTGCTTACGAGATAATGGGTCCCTTAGGCATTGAAGACTGGTCGGTGTATTGCACTCTACGCAATGCGCTTGTCAGGGTAGGAATTGAAGAAAGCGGTGCTGCCGCGTGTTTTGCAGCCATTCCCCAATCTTCTGAGCTATGGGTTGAAGAGTTGGAGGAGGAACTGCAGGCAGCTCGAACCGGTAATTTTTTATCTGAAGATAAAAAAATGGGCAGATCCTTCGATCATCAAGTCGAATGGTTGGAAGGAGTTTCTTTTCAAGAGCATTTAAGAAGGCAAGATCTTGCAGGGATGGCCAACAGCGTGGAAGTGAGAATGCCTTTTCTTGACTGGAAAATCGTGACTTTTTGTTTGGCCCTCTCTTTTTCTCAAAAAATGGATTACAATCTATTGAAGCACGCAATGAAGGAAATAATTCCGAAGCCATTGTTGGTTGTAAAAAAAATACCCAAAGAGCCTCTTCATGATTTCTTAAATCCGTTAATCAAAGAAGTTGTGGAAAGAAAAGCTTTTTCCAGATCTACAGTGGCAGATTTCAGCCATGTAAAGGAGCTTGTTGAAAATCAGAGATACGAAAAGGCCTGGCCTTACGTACAGGCTTATATATTAGATGACAAATTTCGGCAGGCTAGGCAGAAAGTCTTTGATGATTGAATTAATAATCCTTTCGCCAAAGGAGGTTTAGACGCCCATTTGATTCTGAATCTGCCTCTGCCCTAAATCTCACATGTTTGCCGAATTGCTTTTCTAGGCCGACGCAATTGCTGCGGTCGCTGCCATTTTCGTCTTGTGAAAGGCTGCTCGAAATAGAAATAAAGGTGTCTTCAGTAAGATATTTTCCCACTTTTAGGGTCACATCACCCTTGTCCCCATTCTGAGTGCCGCCACTGATTTCTAAATGATCGATGCCTAAAATGCCGCCGACACGAGTGAGAAGATCCGGTTTATCATCCGTTTGCTCACTTAAGGAGCGCAGTGAACGGCTAAGCTGCGTTTCTTCCATCGGGTTGATCTCTCCAACTCCTTTATTAAAAAGAAGCCAGGATAAAATAGCCCTTTGCGGCAAGGGTGGAGTAGATGTCAGAGTGATATTGCTATTTAGTACCGGTCCTTTAAGGACTGCATGAACATCGATCTCTCCTAAATCAAGCTCCCCATGGAGGTAGAGTGTGGTTTGCTTCAATGGGTCTCCATTCATTAGGATTGTGCCTTCCTTTAGCTTCACGGATTTGCCGCGGAAAACATACTTTCCTTCCGAGAGCTTGAACTCCCCTTTAGTTTTTAGTTTGGCAGGGGTTCCTGTAATAGCAACTTTACCTTTCCAATCGGAGGTTAAATTTTTCCCTGTTATGCTGCCGTTTTTGGGAAGATTAATATTAATATCGAGATTGAGAGGCCACGATTCTTTTTTATGGTTTGCTTGCATCGGTTCCGGTATGCCTGCCGGTTGGTTGATGTAGGTGACTTCGATTACTTCAGCCCGTTCACGGGTCTTTTCCGGGATCTGAACAGATGCTTTAAGTGCTTTGAGATTACCTTTTAGAAGTCCTTCTTGGGTATTTCCAGAAAAAAACAACTTGCCGTCAAACGAGCCGCCGATATTTTCCAAGTGCATAAGTTCCCCCTCCTTTATCTTTAATTCTAAAGAGAAAGGGAAGCGATCTTCTGCATCTAAAACGAACATGCCTTTTCCTTCATAAAGACCTCCTTGGGGATCCCTTGCTGTAAATTTTGTTAAGGAAATCTCTTTTGGAGTTCCTTCAAATGTAGCGTTGATGGAAGAAAACGAAAAACCGAAATCGTAGCTTGCAAAGGAAGCATTGATTAATTCCGCATTGGCTGATAGCCCATTTTTATTAAAGTGCAATTGTGCAAGAATTTCTCCCTGGATATCTGCCTGGTCGATTTCCATGATCTGGCACAATTCATTTAGACTGGTGCGTATCAGAAAGTTAGAGGGGTTTTTGATGTCCCCTTGCTCCCAGTTTAATGCTCCGGAGAATCTGTGCAATTCTCCTTCCTTATAAAAGGAGAAAGTGGCGCTGCCTGCGAGCCCATTTTCTGAATGCGTTGTGACGAAATGAAGGGAAGGAGTTTCAAATAATAATTTTCCGAACATAATTTCAGGGCATTCAAGATAGGCATCCATTTGCGGAGAAGTGATATGGCCGGATAATTTACCTTTGCCATAAAGGGAGCTACCTTGGAGCACATGATCGGCCGTTAGGGTAAAGTGAGAGTTTTCAATAGCCCCATCATAAAGGATGGCTAAATCTCCCTCGGCAGATAAAGATTCCCACTTTCCTTTGAAGTTGGGTATAAGGATCCTCCTTTCCTCTATTTTAAAATTAAGCAAAGCAAAATGGTTTAAGTCGCGGCCGGCCTGAATAGTCCCGGCTCCCTCTTTGTAGATTAATTCTGCCTTCGTCTCGTATGAGGGAATAGCCAAAGCTGCAGTCAGGGTCCCGTTATTGAGGGGGACTGTGAGGCTGCCCGAAATGGCAATGGGATTTTTAAAAAATGAGCCCGATCCGTTAAAGATCTCGACTTTATAAAGATGGATTTTTTTATGAAGTAGTTCGAGAGGATTTAGGCCAATCAACAAGTTTTCGGCATGAAAAAACACACCGTCTTCGGTTTGCACTTTGACATTTGTGAGTGAGGCGCGGAAGGTTGGGTAAAGAGTAAGTTCATCGAAGCTTAGTTTCAGTCCTGATTGAGTTTGAACCTTTTGAATGATAGTGGATTTGATCCAGCTGTGGACCGTGTCTGTGTTCAGGACAATGCCCGAAATTAGAAAAATGCTAAGACCTGCAATGAGTGATACCCGAATGAATTTTAACATTAGAATGCCTGCCCTACACTAAAATAAAACTGGAAGGCACCATCCAGGTGTTTTCTCCTATTAAGAGGAAAGGCTATATCAGCCCTCAGAGGTCCGACAGGGGTATAATAACGGACTCCAAGCCCAACGGACTGCAGCCACTTACCTTTTAAAGCCGGATAAGGTTCCTTGAAGACATTCCCGACATCATAAAAAAGGGCGCCTCCCCAATGTTCTGTAAATCTTGCGCGCCCTTCTAATGAAAAGACGGAAAGAGAGCGTCCTCCTACAGGCTTGCCGTTATCGTCTAATGGGCTGACGGTGTAATATCCATAACCTCTTAACGTAGTTTCCGATCCTGCAAAGAGTCTTTCGGAAACAGGGATCTCTTGCTTGCTCGAACCCAGTATCATGCCCAGCTGCCCTCTGGCCGCGAGCACAAAACTTCCATCGCCAAAGGGGATATAATAGGAGCCGTTTAGGTGATTAATGAGGTAAAATGAAGGGTTTTTGGAGAATTGAGCAGTAGGCACAAATTTGAAAAATATTGTACCGCCGGAAATGGGGTCAAGTAAATCATCGGCATTAGTCCAGCGCATCTGCATTGGACTCTTAAGAAGTCCAAAGCTGCCATCGCGGTCAGAGTCAGAAATAAGCAATTGTTTATACATAGCTCCATAGGATAGACGTAGATTAGGGCTAATTTTTCTTTCAATCATACCGGACAAGCTTGCCCATGTTTCCTCAAAAGCTTCAGTGTCATCATGTTCTACCTCAAATGTCCATATTAGGTCCTGACAAGGAGTGAGAAAATCCGGTAACAGGTATTGGGTTTTAACTTGTTGAATATATTGTAAAATATTAGCGTCAAAGAAAAAGCGGTGCCCCATTCCTAAAACATTGCGGTGCTCCCACTCAAGAGTAAATCCAGGTCCTCTTTGAGTGGAATAGCTCAATCCGAGAGCAATTGTACGGTGTTTTGCCTCTTCGACTTCGATGGTGAGGGGAAGAATGCGTAGGGATTCTTCAGGGTAGGTAATCGATACGGCGCGGAATAATCCGGTCGATTCTAAAGCGTGAATGGTCGATGCAATTTGGTCGGCGTCGAAAGGGTCTCCTTCTTTCCATAAAACTTTTTGTTCTATGAAACGATTTTCGACCGTCTCATTTCCTTTGATCAGTAGTTTGCCGAAAAACGATTGTACGCCCGGTTCGACGTCAAACGTGACAAAAACGTCTTTGGTTTTTTGATCGGCAATGACTTGTGTTTTTTTTATTTCAGCAAATGGATAAGAACGCTTGGCGAGCAAAATCAGTAGATTTTCTTCTGCTCTGAAAATGGAGCTTGGGTAGGCGCAAATACCGGGTTCGATGCCAAGTTCTTGAGTGGTTAAGTGAAGGGATTCCGGCAAGACAATGCCTCCTTTGAAAGGGTAGGCTGTACCCGGAACGATCAGTAGTGTAACTTCAATCGGATTTTTCGAGTCATCGATAGTGTAGGAAATTAGCGCGTTATAGAGGGCCAGTCCATGCAAAGCTTGGATAAGATTTTCCGTATCGGATTCTGCCCGTTTTTTTAAGGCGGATTTTGTTTCAGGGGGGTGCTCCTGCAAGGAAACGAGTTGGGAAGCATCTTTCAATACTTTAAGAGTGGAGGCATCTAGATTTCCTTCAAACCTGGTATTATAGGGAATTGCGCCTTCTAAGGAAGCAAGAAATAAATGCGTTAGCAGTAATAACATGACCTTTTTCATGCCAAAATTATCGCCTAATTATCTATAAACAACAAGTTATATCTTATTTGAAATGGCTGATTATATTATGCCGACTTAAGATGATTCGATTTAGGCAGGGCAAGGGTGAGCTCCATGAATTCTCCCTCTATAGAAGAGGCCATAATCTTTCCATGATGTACATTTACAATGATTTCATAGACTAAAAAAACACCAAGCCCTACATCAGGAGCGATTTTTTTGGAGCTGCTGAAAGAGTGGAAAAAATTCTTTAGAGCTTCTTTTGAAATACCAAGGCCATTGTCCCGAATAACGACTTGAATTTCGTTTTCCAGATCAAGCGTGGTGATCATAAGTTCAGGATGATAGATCGCTCCTAATCGGCTTTTTTTGATATACATGGAATAAAAGGCATTGTCTAAGAGATGGGTAAGGGCAAATGACAAATCCTCAGGCAGGGCAGAGATCATAGGGATATTTCGATCGAATTCCCTCAAAACTGAAACGGAGGAGTGATTAAATGAAAGATGTTCATATTTTGATAGGATTTCATCGAGGCAGCTATTGAGCAACGTATGAAGGTTGATAGAGAGCACTTTTATGTTTTCAGGAGATGCGCGGGAGGTTTGACTCTGCACGATATCGATTATTTTTTTTGCGAATGCCCGGTTTTTTTCGATATGCCTTAAATTTTTGTCTAATTGAGAAAGCATTTTATTGCCTTTGGCTTCTCTTTGAAGCTCTGAAACTCTATCTAACGCTCTTTTGGCTTCTGTTTCTATCTTGTTAATAGGAGTGATAATTTGATCGATGATATGGGTAATCAAAGATCCTGCCGAAGCAATTTTATCTTTAATATACAATTCACTTTGAATATTCTCGAATTTACGCTTTTGCTGATTGAGCTCCTGAAGAAGGTTGATGTTATGCTTATGCAGCAATTGCCACGCTTTTTCTCGCTCATTAACGATTGCGGCAATGGTTAGAGAAATCATTACAATAACAGCAAGAAAGCTTACAAATATGATCATTTGTTCGTCGATTGTTTTTCCGATTTCCGGGCCTCTCCCTATTGCGATAAAAATCATGACGGTCCATGAAATCACAAAAATTGCAACCGTTGCTCCCCACATGCGAAAACGGTAGGCAATCCACATAGCGACTGGAATCATAAGATGCAAGGTGGCAATGTTGTAAATAAAGGTGGTGCTGCTGATTAAAAGGAAAGCAATGAGCATAATAAAGGCTTCCCCAATAAAGGATTTTAAAGGAGCCTTGGTAGGCTGAAGGGCCCAAACGATCAAAAGAGGTGTAAAAATATAAACACCAAAGAGGTCTCCAAGCCAAAAAGTTATCATTGTCGTGGCTAAATCATTTGTGGGAATAGCCCCAAAAATGAAAAGCGTCGAGACGCCGACTAAGCTGGAAAATAGACAGGAAAAGATCGTTCCGGGAAATAAAAAAATGAAAATGTCGTGTAAAGAGGAAAAGTAGTTTTCAGAAGAATAGCGTCTGATGATCCATCCCCCAATACACGCTTGCGCCAAAGAACCAAAGGAAATCAAACCGGATATTATGAAAGGATCAATAGTCCCGCCGTCTCCGTAGAGATTATATAAATTGTTGAGGAAATTTCCTAAAAAAATACCCGGACAGGCTTGATTACCAAAAAGCATCAGAGTGGCCAAAGAGATCCCGGTAGGCGGCCATACAATGGAAATCGGCAGCGGGAGATTTTCAAGTCCGAATAATCTTCCGATTTCCCCTGAAATGAAAATGGCAAACACTAAAGCAAGAGTCAGTAGGTGGCGAGATAGCGGGGATCTGATTTTATATTGAAGAGGAAAAATAGAGTACATAAGTTTAACTTCCCCCATATAACATTATAGTATTTTCTTTGAATTTTTTCCTTATTAATTCCCCTTGAAAATTTTATGTTTTTAATATTAAACGTTTTAAAAAACATGCAGTATCCTTGCGCAGGGTTGTATTTCCTATTATTTTTGGTTGTATAAGACTGCATCTTTAAGACCTTGGAGGTAGCGTCAATGAGAGTGCTTCTTTTATAGTGTACTGCCTTCCTGGGGCGTTAATCCAGGGCATGCGTCAATGCAAGGGATTAAGGTGGAAAGGTATAAAATTTTTCATAGGCACCAAAACGAAGAAATTGGGATGTTTAATCGCCTAAATGTTTGCATTCAGGATGTTCACCTTGTTTTTTGTTAAAGGAGCTCATTGCCTTAAAGGGAAATTTGTTGGAAACCAGAGATCTCAATTTCGAGTTTATGAAAAAACACCTCTAAAGCAAAGTCGTGCTTTTGGGATATTGATTTCTAAAGTATAAGTTTGTGTATGGCTAAATATCTCCTCTCAATTCTCTTTTTTTTAAATTTCGTCTCGGCACCATTTTTGTGGTCTCAAACCCGGCTTGATCTCGTAGGCTACTTAGGCTCAGAAGAAATTGAGGCGGCCAAGAAAAAAATCCAGGATAATCCCGGGTCGGAGCTTTTGATCCAAGTTAACTCTACTTCGGGCGAGCTGAAGGACGTCTTTGCTCTAGTTAAAGAGATCTTTGCAATAAAAGCGGAGAAAGGAACGCGTGTCACGGTCTATATTCGTGAAAACGCCTTAGGACCCTCTGCCATGCTTCCATTCTTGGCAGATAAGCTTTTTACGTCCCATTATGTTTCTTGGGGCGACATATCTCATGGGTCGGATGGGACGGTTCCTGTTAACATTTTAAAAAATGCCGTTGTCAGTTTGATTAGTCCCTCTCACCCTGAAAAAGAAAAACTCGAACTCATAGCGGCAGCTATGAGCGATCCCTCGGTATCATTTGAAGAAAGCGACACGTCAAAAAATGATGCGTTGGTCTTAAATCATAACCAACTTAGAGCTTTAGAATTAATCGAGGTGGTAGCCCCTGAAGCCTTTTGGAACCGCTACGAGAAACAGCCGGTCGTGTCTATTGATGCATTAGGCGATAAATTGAAACAGCACATCCGCTTCTCCTCAGATCAAACCAATAAAATCGGCTTGATCCAAGTAAATGAAAAAACAAGCCAGATTTCCCAATCCACCTGGGTCTATATCAAAAACGCTTTAGAATACTATCAGAAAAGCAAACCCTCATTTGTCATTCTTGAGCTCAATACTCCGGGCGGGGAAGTCTTTGCAGCGCAAAAAATCTCGGATGCCTTGAAAGAGTTGGATACACAATACGACATTCCGGTGGTGGCATTTATCAATAACTGGGCGATTTCTGCCGGTGCTATGCTCGCATATTCTTGCCGCTTTATTACCGTGACAAAAGATGCCAGTATGGGAGCTGCAGAACCTGTACAGGCAGGGGAAAGCGGTCAAATGGTTACAGCGTCTGAAAAGGTCAATTCTGCTTTGAGGACTGATTTTGCCAATCGCGCCGCGTTCTTCAACAGGAACTCACTGATTGCAGAAGCTATGGTAGATAAGGATTTGATCCTGGTATGGCGCAACGGAAAAGTTGTTAAACTTGAAAAAGAAGATGCCATTCGGCCGGGCGATGATGTGATCTCCTCAAAGGGCAAACTATTGACGTTAAGTTCTGAAGAAATGATCAAATATCATGTGGTCGATTTGTTGTTAATTCCAGAAAAGGTCCCTTTAATCACTGCTGCTGAACGGGAAAAAGGATCATGGCCGGCGGAAAAAATGCTGCTTTTCCAAACTCCCTTTTTTAAAAAAATACCCAATGCCGTCATCGATGTTTACCAGATGGATCTTAAAACTAGGGTATTAACCCTTTTGACGAGTCCGGCTGTTACTTCTTTGTTGTTTATGGGGATGTTGGTCGGGTTTTATGTGGAAATCAATTCTCCGGGATTTGGTTTTCCGGGATCGATGGGGGTGGTGTGTTTAAGTTTACTGATTATTTCCAGCTTTGCTCTCGATGTAGCCAATATTTTGGAACTTGTTTTACTTCTGGTCGGCTTAGCTTTTATCGCGTTGGATGTCTTTTTAATTCCGACTTTTGGGATTTTAGGCATAGTCGGCATCGTTTTCTTTTTTGTTGGATTATTTGGAATGCTGCTTCCAGGAATCGAAACGGTAGACTTTGAGTATGATACAAAGACATTTAATGCTGCAGGGGAAGTTTTCATGGAGCGTTTGGTCTGGCTTTCGGGAGCTTTGGTCCTCTCTGCGGGAATTATTATTGCCTTGGCAACTTATGTCATGCCGCGCTTCAAGGGGTTTCAACGTTTTGTTTTGGCAGGGGAGGAACAATCCTCTGAAAAAGGCTACATATCGGGAGCGGATCCTAAAACATTGCCTCAAATTGGCAGAGAGGGAAATGCCATGACCAGTATGCGTCCCGCAGGTAAAGTTGTGTTCGGGAATGAAATTTTTGAGGCCCTGTCCTCGGGAGATTACATAGAGAAAGGAGCGCTGGTGCGGGTGGTAAAATTAGATGGCAGCACGGTCATTGTCGAGGAGGTGACGCTATGATGCCGTTTTTATTATTGGTTTTAGGGCTTTTCCTTATTTTTGCCGAATTTTATCTCCCCGGCGCCATTTTAGGTGTCATGGGAGGCATATCCATGATTGTTGCTATTATGCTCTTTTCAAATCTTTACGGATCTCCAATACTGACTGTACTATTTACTCTACTTTCTATGATCCTTTTGGGTATCTTGATCAAGTTTGCCTTATGGAAAATTCAAAATGAAAAAAAGGGATCGGGGATTTATTCTTATGATGATCAAGCGGGCTACACCGCCTCCACTTTCGACTCTTCAGCAATAGGAAAGATAGGGATTGCTCATACGGATCTGAGGCCCGGGGGGCAAGTGCTGATCGAAGGAAAAAGACATACCGCTATTTCCCAAAGCGGGTATTTGGAAAAAGGAACGCGCGTTTTAGTAACGGGCGGAGAAGGGGAAAGTCTTACTGTAAAACTCTTTAAGGAGAACACCGCGTCATGAATATTTTAATGCAAGTCAACGAATACGGCTTCGAGTACTATATGTTATTTCTTGTGCTTGCCGTAGTTGCTATTATCCTCTTAAGCATAATGGGCAAATTCATCAGCCTTTGGTTTCAAGCTTTTGTCTCTGGCACTCCTATCCCGCTTTTGAATATTGTGGGTATGAGCTTGCGTAAAATTCCACCCAGGTTAATTGTGGCTGCCAGAATCACTGCCTATAAAGCCGGATTAAAGGACTTTACCGTCTCTGATTTGGAAACTCATTATTTAGCCGGAGGACACGTTACAGAGGTTGTACGTGCCATGATTGCTGCCGATAAGGCAAATATTCCTTTGGATTGGCGCCGTGCCACAGCCATCGATTTGGCAGGCAGGGATTTAAGGGTGGCAATTGAAACTTCCGTTCATCCTAGAGTAATCGATTGCCCAAGCCATGGGGGATTCATGACCGGTGTGGCAAAAGATGGTATTCAGGTCCATGTGAGAGCCCGTGTAACCGTGCGCACCAATATTCAGCAGCTGGTAGGAGGCGCAACCGAAGATACGATTATTGCCCGTGTAGGGGAAGGGATCGTGGGCGCTATTGGGGGATCCGATACGCATTTGCAAGTGTTGGAATCTCCTCAAAGAATTTCCAAGTTTGTTTTGGAGAAAGGACTCGATTCTTCTACTGCGTTCCAAATTTTATCTATTGATATTGTCGAAATGAAACTCGGAGAAAATATCGGAGCGCTGTTAAGGGCTGCCAAAGCGGAAGCTGATATGCGCATTTTTCAAGCAGAGGCTGAAAAGCGTCGTGCCATGGCTGTCGCAGTGGAACAGGAAAATCGGGCCAAGGTCAAAGATATGGAAGCCAATCTGATCCAGGCCCAAGCTACCATTCCTCAGGCAATTGCCGAAGCCTTTAGAAAAGGTCAGTTGGGAATAATGGATTATTATCGCCTGCAAAACATTCAGTCAGACACGGACATGCGCAAATCGATAGCGAGTCCTGATGAAGGGGCCGCCGGAGGAACTTCCGCGTGAATTTCATAGAGTTCATCGGTTTTTTTATTACGATGGTGGCTTTTTTCTTGCTGATGGTCAAACAAGCTATGGATCAACGCAAAAGGCGTGCATCTCCCGAATATACAGAGGAGGAGGAGCAAGAGGAAGAGAATCTTGAACAGCTTTTGAAATCGATGGATATCGATTTGCAAGAAGAAGCTCCAAAAATCAAGAATAAAAAGAAAATTTCTCAAACTCCGCCTCCACCTCTGATTGAAGAGCAAACGACTGTACAGGCACCCAAAGAAAAGCTTTTTAAAGATTATTATGCGCTAAAAGATATTCATAAAAATGCCTATGCGCAGAAGGTAACCAAGCAGCCAAGTCGTGCCAAAAAAATGATACGCGGAAAATTTTCCATGCGCGAAGCGATGATCTTACGTGAAATATTAGGGCCTCCGAAGTCTTCCCATGACCATTGAAAATCGTTATCTTGAGCTTGTAGAAGAGATTAAGGGCTACGCCCATCAGTTTCAACGCCATGCCAATGAAGTTCAATTGATTGCTGTTACGAAAGGATGTGCTCCTCAGCTCGTCCTTTCGGCTTACCGCGCAGGCTGTCGTAATTTTGGCGAGAGTCGTCTGCCGGAGGCAATTCTTAAAATCGAAGCAACCCCTCAGGATGCTCAGTGGCATTTGATCGGCACTCTCCAAAAAAATAAAGTGCGCAAAGCAATCGGAATGTTTGCTCTGATTCATTCTGTTGACTCTCTAGAGCTCGCTGCTAAAATTTCTGATGTTAGTCTAGAGATGGGAAAAAAGACGGCGATCCTTTTGCAGGCCAATATGTCAGGAGAGTCTTCAAAGCATGGACTGTCTTCTCAGGCTTGGAAGAATGTCTTTGGAAAATGTCTCGATCTTCCGGGGATTGAAATCCGAGGGCTGATGACAATGGCACCTCTAACTGACAATGAAGAGGAGATCACCCGTTGTTTTTCAGGATTAAGAATACTGCGGGAAGAATTACAGAATATGGCGAAAAATCGTGCTACATTGCAGCATCTTTCTATGGGCATGTCTCATGATTACCGGATTGCTATCCGTGAAGGCGCTACCCTGCTCAGAATCGGAACCTCTATTTTTGGGAGTGAAGCTCGAAAATAAAGAGAGGATCTTCAGATAATTTAATAAATCCCATTTTATGAAGCAGATAAAGTAAAGCCGGCAGTTCGATTTTTCCCGTTTCAAAATTCATCACATGGTTTTCTCTTAAACCAATCGATGAACTGATCTTTTTCGATGACAGGAAATGGGCCTTTAATCGCTTGATTTAATGCTTCTGTCAAAGTACAGGGGTTATATTTTTTCCGAAAGTTGGTCTTGACTATATCTTCAGCAAATTGCAAGAGGGAAATAGGATCTAAAAAATAATATCTATTTCCGGTTTCATTTTCTTCAGTGCCGGCGCTGATATCAATAATCTGTAAAATCTTATTTAGCAGGTGCTGGCTTTGTGGATTGTCTTTATCCAGTAACGAGTCTAGAACGCCTTGTTATAGAGGGATGGGTAATTTCATATAATCCGGCATAAAAAATGGTAAGGGAAGATTGACTATATTTTAATTGAAATGCTTCCAGAGTTTTTCGTGATGCAGCCATTGCTTGACCAATTGAAAATTTTGCATTAGAAAGGCGCACTCTAAAGTTGAAAACTTAAGATTTTCTGTCTTTTCCCAGAAATGGGCCTGTTCAAGTATCCATAAGTTATGCTCGGGATCCTTTAGTCTGAAATTTCTATAAATTTGAGGGTATTCCTTTAGTAAACTCTTTAAATAACTGTCTGGACCTTTAATCATGTAGAATAAAGCAGGGTTGCCATACTGCTCTAAGAACCAAAGCCTCGCTAGATGCAAAGTGTGGAGGGCATTCCAATGCCATGTTGACAGCTTTGACATCCGCTCCCGATTCCAGCAAAAGTTTTGCGATATTTGCAGCGTTATTATGGCAAGCAAGAAAAAGGGGGTGTTCTCTTCACTTTTCTTTGCCTCCAAGGCAGCGCCGTTTAGTATCAGTAAATACGGCAATCTTAGTTAGATCCTTGCCGGCTACGAAATGCAGGGGGTATTTATATTGCTTGTGACAGCGTTCTCTTCAGCCCCGTTATTTATCAGGATTTGAGCCAGGTGAGGTGTGAGCGGAATGGCCTTGTAAAGCTCGTCCACAAGTTCTAGCATGCCCCATTCAAAGGCTGTATGAAATATTTCAGGGTTGGGATGTGCGGTATTGGCAAGTCGATTAAAGATTTTTGCAAGGTCATTCCCTGTGTGTACTTGCTGGTATACTCTAGGTATTTTATATCGATCTGGATTCGTGCAATCGTACTATCCAGTTTTTGCGCTCGAACCATCACCTCCAGCAAGGGGAGTTAAGGGATGTAAATTTTCTAAATCATCACAAATGCCTGCAAGGGTGCCACATGCCTGAAAGGTTACTGTTAAACTGCGTTCGCATTGTGGGAAATCGCCAGAGGCAAAGAGGTTATAGATAAACGTTCCATGAGCGGGCTGATCTGTTAAATGATTTCATGTTTTTCAGAAGTTCTAGATTTCCGGCGCATTGTGTTTTGGCAATTTCTTTGATTATTGTTAAAAATAACTGTCATAATGTTCTGTTAATAATTTTTAATTGTAATATCACGTTATATTGTATATTATCAAGAAATTTTACAGAATTTAGTTGACAGAATAGTGGTCGCAAGGTAAGATATCTCTTTTATAACTTTAAGGGCCTTTTATGTCCAAAAATAATCTGTATCTTGCGATTGCCACAATGTTAGCCATAATTGCTGGTTATCTCAATCTTCCTTCTGTTGATATGACGGCAACGGTGGTCTCTCAAATCTTTATCAATCTCTTAAAATTAGTCAGCCTTCCGATAATATTTTTATCGATTGTTTCGACCGCTTCAGGAATGGAAAGTATTCATGAAATTAAGAGCATTGGCAAGAAAGTCATAAAATACACCCTTTTAACGACAGTCATTGCTGCAACAGTCGCTTTAATGCTTTTCATAACGATCAATCCTGTAAGAACCCCGGCAGTGGCCCCAACTCTAAACGACGTTCCCGAGGGGACTATGCCCGGTTATATGACTTATCTAGTGAATGTCATCCCAGACAATATTGTGCAGCCATTTAGCGAAAATAGCGTGATTGGCGTGCTGTTTTTAGCCATGCTTTTGAGTTTTTCCATTCTGACCCTGCCTGCGGATAAACGTAAAACCTTAAACGTTTTTTTTGCCGGTCTTTATGCTGCCATTATGAAAATTACAACATGGATTGTTGCCTTAATGCCGATTGCCATTTGGGCCTTCATTACCCTTTTTATTAAAGATCTAAGAGGCGGTTTGGAGATGTCAAGCCTTGCGCTTTACCTTTCGTGCATCCTTGCTGCAAATTTAATCCAGGCTCTGATTGTTTTGCCGTTGCTTTTGAAGAGTAAGCAGGTTCCTGTTATAAAAACTGCTATGGGCATGATGCCGGCGCTGTCGATCGCCTTCTTTTCAAAATCCTCAAGCGCTGCCCTTCCTATGGCAATGAAATGCGCGGAAGAAAGAATTCAGATCAGCCGTAAAGTGGCTAGTTTTAGCCTGCCCCTTTGCACAACAATTAATATGAATGCTTGCGCAGCTTTTATTTTGATCACCGTACTATTTGTTTCGATGTCCCATGGTATTGCTTATTCCGGTTTTGAGTTAGGTTTGTGGATTATTATCGCAACGATTGCCGCAGTTGGGAATGCCGGGGTCCCAATGGGCTGCTACTTTATTGCCAGTGCCTTTTTGGCTGCCATGAATGTTCCTTTAAATATTCTTGGAGTCATTTTACCCTTTTATGCCATGATTGATATGTTAGAGAGCGCTATCAATGTATGGTCTGATTCCTGTGTCACTGCCGTTGTGCAGAAAGAGCTGAACCAAGAAGAAGCGGCCGGCATTAAATTGACAGCAGCATTAGAAGCTTAACGCCCGGTTCATAAGGTAAATATATGATCGAGAAAAATAACGGATCTGCATCTCATGCTGCATTTTTCCCTTATGATAAAAACAGTCTAGTGGCAGAGCTTGGCAAAGAGCGTCTTCTCGAGTCGTTAAAGAGAATGCTGCTGATCCGTAACTTTGAATTACGCGCCGAGTCTGCCTATTTGCAAGGAAAGATCGGGGGCTTTTTTCACTCTTACATGGGGCAAGAGGCGATTCAAACTGCGGCCCTTGATGTTTTTGGCCCAAAAAATTGGTGGATTGCCTCTTACCGCTGCCATGCATTGGCTCTTTTGCTTGGAGCCACACCGAATGCACTCATGGCCGAGCTCTTCGGCAGGAAGACGGGCAACGCCCTCGGCCGAGGCGGTTCGATGCATTTTTACACGGAACGGATGCTGGGCGGTTTTGGAATTGTAGCCGGTCAGATTCCAACGGCTACAGGAGCTGCTTTTTCCATTAAATACAAAGGCATCAAAGATGAGGCCGCGCTGTGTTTTTTTGGAGATGGGGCGGTGGCACAGGGCGTCTTTCATGAATCTTTGAACATAGCGTCGTTATGGGATCTTCCATGCATCTATGTGATTGAAAACAATAGCTGGGGCATGGGCACCCATGTGGAGAAAGCTGTGGCTGCCAAAAAATTGGCTGCCGATTTTGCCCCTGCCTATCGCATGAAAGCGTACACATTGGACGGAATGGACTACTTTAGCTGCCATGCTGCCTTCAGACAAATACGAAAGGAAGTTCTTGAAACGTCCCGTCCCGTTCTGGTGGAAGCAATTACTGACCGTTTCCGCGGCCACTCGATTTCCGATCCTGCTGCTTACCGTACGAAAGAAAAGTTAAAAGACATCATGCAAAGAGATCCGATTGTCTTACTAAGAGACCTTTTGATTGAATCTAAGATGTTGGATGAAGAGAAGTTTAAAGCGCTTGATAATGAAATCAAAGAGAGCGTTCTGGCCGCCTTGAAATTTGCCGAAGAGAGTCCTTGGCCCGATCCGATAACATTAGAAGAGGATGTGTTTGCCCCATGAAAATGCAGACCGTAGAAATCCGGGAAGCGTTGCGTCAAGCCATTGATGAAGAAATGACGCGCGATCCCAATGTGTATGTGATTGGCGAGGAAGTAGGGGAGTATAACGGAGCCTATAAAGTGACCAAGGGGTTGCTTGACAAATGGGGTCCACAGCGTATTGTAGACACTCCAATAGCGGAGTCTGCTTTTGCGGGCCTTGCCATTGGGTCAGCCCTTTGTGGTCTGCGTCCGATTGTGGAGTTTATGAGCTTTAATTTTTCCTTTGTTGCTGCCGATCAGCTCATCTCCACAGCGCCCAAAATGTTTTACATGTCGGGTAACCGCTTTTCAGTTCCGATCGTGTTCAGGGGGCCAAACGGTGCCGCAGCGCAAGTCTCAAGCCAGCATTCTCATTGTGTTGAGGCTATTTACAGCAATATTCCCGGTTTGATCGTGATTGCTCCTAGTAATGCCTATGACCATAAAGGCCTCTTAAAATCTGCCATTCGTAATAACAATCCGGTGCTGTTTTTGGAAAGCGAGCTTTCTTATGGGGAGAAAATGGAAATCCCTACGGAGGATTATACCGTTCCGATTGGCAAAGCCAATATCGTAAATGCTGGCGAACACTTAACGTTAGTATCACATAGCCGTATGGTTAGCCTGTGTCTCGAAGCGGCTAAAGTTCTGGCTAAAAAAGGAATTAAAGTTGAAGTCATCGATTTACGCACCATTAAACCGTTAGATATCGCAACGGTGGCTAAATCGGTGCGAAAAACCTCCCGTTGCGTTTTAGTCGAGGAAGGGCATCTGTTTGGTGGCATCACAGCCGAAATGGGCTTTCAAATCATGGAGCATTGCTTCGATTATTTGGACGCTCCATTAGAGCGCGTCGCTCAAAAAGAGACCCCGATGCCTTATTCCAAAGTCTTAGAAAAACAGACAATACCTACCGTAGAACGGATCCTTGCCGCTTGTACAAAAGCCCTTAATTTATAGGAAGCCCTTATGCCCTTTACGATCACAATGCCAAAGCTTTCTCCAACGATGGAAACCGGTGCGATTGCCAAATGGCATAAGAAGGAAGGAGACCAAGTGGAACCTGGCGATCTATTGCTTGAAATTGCCACCGATAAAGCCACTGTTGAGCATAATGCCTTGGACGGCGGTTGGTTGCGTAAAATTTTAGTCCACGACGGTGACGAGGCTGAAGTGAATCAACCCATAGCCATTTTTACAGAGAAACAGAATGAATCGATTGAAGGGTATGAGCCTGTATCTCTTGTAGAAAAAAAATTGATTGAGGAGGTTGTTCAGGAGGAGAAAGCAGTTCCTAAAAAAGCCGTAAAGCCCTCAGCGGCATCTGGACTTTCACAGCCTACTTTTGTTCCGGAAGAACCATTAGAGAATTATGCATTCGAAGTGCCCGTAGGGCATGAACATTTAAAAGTCACCCCTTTAGCCCGCAAATTGGCAAAAGAACAAGGACTTGAGCTTTCTACCGTTAAAGGATCCGGCCCAGGTGGTAGGATTGTCAAACAGGACTTAGAGAAGGCGCAAAAGGGAGGGCTCGTTGTTTTTGGAAGAAGAGAAGCCCCTACTATTAAACCGGGCACCTATGAAGAAGAGAAACTCTCTCCGATGCGGCAAGTGATTGCACAAAGGTTGCAAGAGGCGAAAAGCTTTATCCCTCATTTTTATGTAAATCAAACGGTAAATGTCGAATCGTTGTCGGCTTTGCGTGAACAGCTGAGCGCCACCGGTATAAAGGTATCCCTTAATGATTTCATCATACGAGCCTGTGCTTTAGCACTAAGGGAGCATCCAAATGTGAATAGTGGCTATCATAGCGTCCATCAAACCTTGATTCGTTTTAAAACCATTGATATTGCCGTTGCGGTGAGTGTTGAAGGGGGATTGATTACCCCGATCATCCGGCATGCCGACTACAAAAACTTAGGGGAGCTTTCTGTGGAGTCCCGCTATTTAGCTGGCAAAGCTCGAGAGGGCAAGCTCGCTCCTGAAGAATATAAAGGCGGTTCCTTTACTATATCAAACATGGGGATGTTTGGGATTTCAGATTTCCAGGCGATTATCAATCCGCCACAGGCTGCGATCTTAGCTGTCGGCGGTATTCAAAGTGTTCCGGTTATTAAGAATGGAGAGATTGTCCAGGGAAAGACCATGAATTTGTGCCTTTCTTGCGATCATCGAGTAATTGATGGCGTCGCCGGGGCTCAATTTATCAAAACATTACAGAAATATTTAGAAAATCCTGCTATATTAATTATATAAATAAAGAAAACCTTTCCAAATAATGAAAAGGTTTTTTTAGATTCCAATTATGAATAAACGGGTAGTGCGCTCAATCTCATCAACTTCTCCAAGTTGATATCGATTTCTGCGCTTCGTCAAATGAAAAAAATTCTAAGTCGAAAACCGATTCTTGAATTCATTTCAGTATAACTATAGACATTTTTTCTCCCTTTTTTATTTATTAAAAAAATATAGTGATTCACTATGAGTTTTCTTCAATTTATTAATGTTAAGTTTTTATAGAATTGATTTGATTTTTCATTTTAATTTTGATAAAAATTTAGTGCTTTAGGTTAAGAGGGGATATGTATCTTCATACACTGCACGGCTTTCTGGGTTTACCGGAAGATTGGGAATTGTTTAATGGTTCACAAGTTGTTAATCATCTAAATATTTATGATTATTCAGATCAACCCGGCTTTAAAGCATTTGCCCAAATAGTGAATCAATCCCTAATCGAGGAGCAGCGCCCTCGCGTACTCATGGGGTACTCTTTGGGAGGACGACTAGCTTTGCATACCCTTATAGATTCTCCCCAATTGTGGGATGCTGCCGTCATCATTTCAGCCCATCCGGGCTTACAGGATGAACAAGCTAAACAATTACGCTACATGCAAGATTTACAATGGGCCCATCGTTTTCTTCAAGAACCTTGGCATAAGACGCTCAAAGCGTGGAATGCGCAAACTGTCTTTAAGGGAAGCGTTGATTTAAAACGTGAGGAGCGGACTTTTGATAAAGACAAGCTGGGAAAAGTGCTTTCGCGCTACTCCCTGGGTTGTCAAAAAGACCTTCGTTCCGACATCTTCGGGTTGCCTCTTCCGATTTTGTGGATGGCAGGAGAATGCGATACCGTCTATTCCGCTATAGCTAAGTCTATGGTGTTTAAACACCCGGCCTCACAATCCATCATCCTTGAAAATGCCGGTCATCGGTTACCTTGGGATAATTCTAAGGGCTTTCTTTCGAAGCTAAGTTCGCTGTTTGACCCCCATTTATCTTTATAGAATCTTAATATCTTATTGATACTTTATCTGGTAACAAAAGGTATTTATGTCGATTTCTCCTTATATATTTTCCAATGAAGAATGGAAGGAAAAGTATTCAGTAGAGGGTAAGCCTAAAGAGCACTTAGCTAAGTACAGATTACACTATTTAATAGGACTTAGCCATACAGATGCAACCATTGTTAAATTTATACAAGAAACGACGGTCAGGAATCTATCGCGCTTAGAAATTCCTGATCCTTTGAATGAGGGGCTGACCCCTATATGTATGGCAGTGATGCGTCGCCGTTTAGGTGTGGTGCGCGCTTTACTAGACTTTTGGTCTAAAGAACAGCTGAGAGAGCCGATCAATCTGGCAGATAGGTATGGCTGGAGACCCATACATCACGCGGCCCTGACTCCTAAAATTTTTCAATTGCTGAAAGAAAATGGCGCAGAGATTACCGCGAAAACAAAGCTAGGTGCGTCAGTCGATGACCTTAAGAGTTTAATGAGTAAGGAATCGCCATCCCCTTCACTGCAAAGATTGTATTTACAAAGGGATCAGCTGATTGCTATCAGCGCAATGGGTAAGGAGGCGCTTCAAGAATTGACAGGGATTAACAACTATCGCGATCTGCCCTATGTTTCACCTGGAAATCTTAAATTTTTTTGGCAATCGCAAGAAGAAGATGAGGAGCAGGCTTTATTGTATAGATGTTTTGGAAAACCCTTAAAGCCTGGTGACCATGCTCTAATTCTAAGATCTTGCAGGGAAATTAAAGGGGGAGGTCATTGGGAATTAGCGGTAAAAGATCGACTAGAGCAAGGAGCGATTTTAGGAACTTACAGCGGGGATTATATTCTGAATGCCCAGCAAGTGACGGATACCGATTATCTTTTAGAAAATATTGATGCACGAACATCCGGCAATATGACGCGTTGGATTAACGGGGGGTGGCCCAACGTTGTATACGTAAAGGGATATGACAATGGAATTAATCAAACCCATGCCATTATAGTGGATTCTGAAGGTGTGAATCCCGGTCAATCGCTGCTGGTTGATTATGGTCCCGGTCATTCCGTCGCTTTCGACGCGCCTCAAATTCTTTTCGATAGAGAGCGTATGCGGAAATTTTTTGATAAAGGTTTAAATTGGAGGTTGAAGCAGTTTGCAGTGTGCACTGAGGAGATTATGCCAAAAGTACACAGCGGAAATTTGACGCGTAAGGAGTGGTGTATCCGTACGGATTTGCTTCAAAAAATACATTTTGTCTTAAGTTCACCTTCAGCGATCCTTGATTTGCATTTCTCAGGATTGGTCAAAGTCGGCGATTGGCTTCCCCATTTTGAGAAACATCCTGAAGATGATCTTCCCATTATCAGAATGTGGAAAGAGGGGCATCCGTATGAGCAATGGAAAGTGTATGCACTATTATGCGCCATTCGATCTTATGAAGAAATGCAAGGTCCTAAAAAAGATGCGGAATGGATCTTAAATAGCATCGGCAAGTATTCCTCCACTAAAATCGCCAAAGCCATGCAGTCCGGCATGCACGATGATGCTTTGGCAGACTACAACCCCAAGCAGGATCTATATGCGCCCTTCAAAGAGGAAAATTTAGCCCAATGCATGGTTTTGTGGTTTAGAAAGTTAGCAGGACCCGGTGCGTTAAATTCTGCTGAATTAACTAAAATAGCTTCTCTTGAAAAATTTGGCGCCGGCCAGGATATATTTGCAATTATGGATAGGGTCATTGAAATTTTAAGCAAAACTTAAGAATTTGATGCTTCGAGTTGCGCTAATCGTTCGCTGAGATCCTTGATTTGCCGCATGGTTTTATCAAAATTGCGGAAATGGACGGAATTGCGATTGTAATTATCGAGTGGGATAGCCGGGACACCACCATACTTTCCGGCTTCCAAGGACTTACTGACCCCGCTTTTTGCAGTGACGATCACGCCGCTACGCAAGGTAAGGTGTCCATCAACTCCGGACTGAGCGGCAATCACCACATGGCTTTCGGTATGTGTCGATCCGGCAATGCCCGATTGAGCGCATATGAGGTTGTGAGCGCCGACTTTGACGTTATGCCCAATCGCTACACTGTTATCGATTTTTGTGCCGCGCCCGATGCGTGTCTCAGTAAAACGTGCCCTGTCAACGGTTGTGTTGGCGCCGATTTCTACATCATCCCCAATAACGACTGTTCCGATATGAGCAAGACGCTCATGTTCACCATTTCCGTTTGTGGTGTAGCCAAAACCGCAAGCCCCTATCACACAGCCGGGTTGTAGAATAACCCGATCGCCCAGAGTGCAAAATTCGCGAATCGTAACGCGGGGATGAAGAGTGCATTGTTTTCCGAGACGCGATCCCGGTCCGATATAGGCTCCGGCGCCAACGAATGATCCTTCTCCAATGATGACATCTTCGTCGATTACTGCGTTAGGCGCTATGGTGACCCCTGGTCCGATTTTTGCGCTTTCGTGAACAACGGCAGTAGGATGGATGCCGACAAAGCCTGTTTTTTTAAGTTTGCCGCCGCGCATCGCTTCTATAGCGGTTTGAAACGCGCGTGTGGGATCCGTGTGAACTAGATAATTTTTTCCGGCTTCAAGCTCCACTAAAGGAGTCACAAAAATGGCACCGGCTTTTGAGGTACGCATAGCGTTCAAATAGCGGGTGCTGGTGTAGCGGGGATTGGAAAGGAAAGAGATATCTGTTTCACATGCCGACTCAAGATCGGAAAATCCTGTGATGTGATATCCGTGATCTCCGACGATTGTGGCTCCTGTGAGCTGTGCTAGTTCATTCAGGGTGAAGGATGCTCTCTTTCCCATGGTCCTTTACTGTTTTTTCGGTTCTTTATCGAATAATTTATCCAATTCTACTCTTACATCTTCACTGACATCGTAAGCGCCGCTGTGGTAGAAGGTTGTTTCATCATTTAGGATTAAATCAAGTTTCTTATTTTGAGCAACGACTTTTGAGGCTTCTTGCACTTTTTCGTTGAGGCCTTGCAGAATTTTCATGTTCGCCTGGCTGAGAATTTGCATATATTGCTGCTGATGCTGCGCCATTTCCTGACCTAGTGTACGGTACTTATGCTTCAATTCTTTGTCTGCTTCAGAGGATAGGCCGTCCATATAGTCCGGATCGTTTAATTTACCTGAAAGGTCGGTCAGCGTTTTTTCTTTTTCTTCCAAAACGGTTTCCATTTGTCTTTTCAAAGCTTCGAAGTTGCTTTGTTCTTGCTTGCCGAATTTTGATTTTTCAACCGTGTTTTTGAAATTGACCAAACCGATTTTGGGCATCTCTGCATGAGCAGGTGAGGCTGAAAACATGACTAGGGATGCCATGCTGCCGATCAAAAATTTAGATACTGAATTCATAAGTTATCTCCTTAGTTAAAATTTTCCGCCTACAGTGATAAAAAATTGCTTGACGTCACTATCGTCTGCAGGATTGAGGGGCCAGCCATAGCCGACCATTAGAGGCGGGGTTCCAGCTAAAAGCTTTAATCGGGCGCCTACTCCTGCTGAAAAATTGAAGCGTCCGAAGTTCCAGCGTCTAGAAGAAACAGCGCCCCCGTCTATGAAGGCAAATGCGTCCGCACAAGCGAATACAGGACGGGAAAGTTCAAGGGAGAGGAATTGCATAGAAATACCCCCTTTAGGATCTTCCTCATCGCGCTTTCTTTTCCCTTCTTTATCTATAACGATATATTTCGGCCCTAGGCGATAAGCGCGGTAGCCGCGCACAAGGGTGTCGCCTCCCAGAAAGAATCTTTCATCTAGTGGAATGTCGTTCTCGGTCATTCCACCTAAAGGCTGAATAAAGCGTATGTCGCCTCTTAACTTAAGAATCGTATGGCCTAACGCATAAAAGTAGGAGTTGTTATAGCCGAATGATAGGAAGCCCACATCACCGCCAATTCCTGCTACTTCCGTGTTAAAAATCGATCTGATACCGCACGTAGGATTCAATGAACTATTTGTCGTGTTATACTGCCAGGAGTAGCCAACGGCAGAAATTAACCCGTCCCATTGATCTTTGTTGACGATCTCGTTATAGCCATGATGCTGATCGACATCGGTATAGCTTAGGCGGTAGTGCGTTCCAATGCGTGTAAACGCATTGCATTCATACGTTGCATGCAAGGTGAGTCCGGTTCCGTAGATACTGTAATGGTCTGAATAATATTCGTTCCAGGACCGGTCGATGTCGAAACCAACACTCCAGGGGGTGTCCATAAAATACGGTTTTGTCCAAGAAAAGGAATAAGTGGAACTTTTAGCGCCGAATGAAAGGGTGATATGCGCATATTCTCCGCCGCCACGTAAAGCCCCCAATCCATCGCGCCATACGCGACCTAGCCCCTTATAATTGAAATTTCGTTCTGTTAGATTAATACCGCCGAAGATGTTTTCAACGGAGCTAAAGCCGAAGAAAGCACCCAAATTTCCGGTGCTGGTTTCTGCGACTTCGATATGGACGTCGCGATAACATCCCGGAAGAACCCCAGCATCTTCAGATTTCACCGCGTATACATTGACGCATTCGAAGTAGCCGATATTTGTCAGGCGTCTTTCGGTGGCTTGCAATTTTTCTAAATTAAAGACTTCCCCGGGGATCAATAGCGTCTCATGCAGGATGACTTTTGTTTGAGTGCATGGATTGCCCATCACCTTGATCATGCCTACGTAGTACTGGTCTCCTTCTTCCACGGAAATATTTACAGAGTAAGCGAGGCAGCCATCAATTAGTCGCGGTACATAGTTGATCGACGTTTCAATGTAGCCCTGTCTGCCATAATAATTTGTCAGAATACGCAAGCTCTGTTGAATTTTTTCAGGGGAGAAAGGTGTTCCTTTTGTTATTGGTAAACATTCTAGCAGCTCTTTGTCGGTGAATAATGTATTGCCCTCAATTGTAATGGCGTCAAAATAGTAACGTTGCCCTCTGTCTGCTGTGATGCAGATGATGATCCGATTTTCTTGTTTGGATTCTGTGATCTGAAAGTCGACACAGGCATCGGCATAACCTTCATTTTGAAGGTAGTTGAGAACTTGGAACTTATCGTGCTGGATCATTTCCTCATTGTAAATCCCGGTACCCGAGAGCCAGCTTAGGAAAAGGTTGTAGTTCTTAGTGACCATCAAGCAAAGTAATTCTTCCTCTTCCCGTTTAGAGAAGTTCCGGAAAACGATTTTTTTGATTTTCCCAGAGCGACCTTCGCAAACAGAGATGACGATGTCTGCTGCATTGGATGCTTCGTCAAAAACGACTTGAAAATTTAGTTCCGCTTCGAAAAATCCTTTTTTGATGTAATAGGTTTTAAGGTTGTTAAAAGCTTTATTGAACGTTAAACGGTCAAAGGCTGTCCCGGGAGCAATTCCTAGCTCGGCCTGTAATTTTTTAGTCGAAATGCGGTGCGTCCCTTCCCAGACAATCTTACGGATTGTCGGATTCGGCCAAATTTTAAGGGTGACGTAAACTTTTCCTTCTTTGGTTTCGACATAGGGTTCAATGCGGTCGTAATCTTGCGCTAGCATTTTCAAATCGGCATCGAAGTCATTTTGGGAAAAGAGTGCGCCTTGCTTTGTCTTAAGGCGTGCTCTGACTGAGGCAGCAGAAGCATCTGTCGACTCAATGGACAACTCGATATCCAATTGTTCCACAATTTGATTTTCCAAATGCAGCGTGCGCGCGGAAAGAGGCATTGCTGCAGTCATTAACAGTAGGCCTACCATCATTGTAAAAGAGGTAAGGGAAAATTTATTCATTGTCGATCCCCGCAGTTTGAGTCATTTAATGATAGGCACAGCAGACAAATCCCGCAAGGGAAAAGGTTCTTACAGAAGCATGTCTGAATCAAAAAAGAACCGGCTAGCTAGATATTTTTCCTTAGATTATAATGAGAAAATGCACTATCCGAAACATCTTCTTAAATTAATCGAAGCATTAAAACGACTGCCCGGGGTTGGTAATAAGAGTGCAGAACGCTTTGCTTTTCAGATGATGGATTGGAAGGGCGAGTATCTGCATGAATTGTCCGAATTGATCCGCGGAATTCCCTTACATGTTAAACCGTGCCGGGAATGTGGCTGTCTTGTTGGTGATGAGCCCTGTCGGCTATGCTCTGAAGAGCGCGCGCTATGCGGCGTGCTTTGTGTGATAGCAACCCCGAAAGATGCTCTTTCCTTTGAAGCAACCGGTGAGTATAAAGGGTTTTATCATGTGCTGGGAGGTCTGCTTTCACCTCTAGATGGTAAAGGTCCCGATCACATTCCACTTAAGAAAATACGCGAAAGGATTCAAATGCAGGCTATTGAAGAGGTCGTACTCGCGCTGGATTCAACACTAGAAGGGGATGCCACCGCGTTATATTTGCGTAAATCCTTGCAAGATTTGCCGATCCGTATCTCTCGCTTAGCGCTTGGTTTGCCGATGGGAAGTTCTTTAGATTATGTCGATGGTGGTACTTTAGCCCGCGCATTATCCGGCCGTTCGACCTTTTAATGATTCTTCGTCGTCTAATGAACACAATTCACAATTTGGTTTGCGGCCGCGTCGTCAACTGGTGATTTGAGGCTCATCTGCCAAGTTGCGTTGTTTTAGCCCTGCCATTCCTTGGCTCAAATTCAGGACGACACCTTGCCATTTTTAGACAACAGCAGTGCTTTTTGTAAAATGATCCACCCTTCCATAAGCGCTACCTGCGCAAAAGGGCTTAATTTCTACATTTTTAGACAAGCAGCCTTTAATTAAGCTGCTTGTGATTGAATTTAAAGGCCAGCAGTGGCTAGTGGCGTATAAGTTCAACGAGATGAGTTAAGTTGGTTGGATCCCGGTTGAATTTTAGAATCGAGTCATTGATACCGTCAAAGGTGCATATTTTTTTGATGTCTTCTTCTGAACGTTCGATTAATTTCCAGTTTAACATATACTCCATTCCATATCGGTAGGGATTAGGCTTGCAAATGTTTGTGAAAGCAAATATACCGTTAACTTTCAGCAATGTGTTGTGTACATTTTTTGTTATAAAATTACATTTTCTATCATCAATATAATCAAAGACACCCCCAGCAAGCACTAGGTCAAACTCTTTGAACTTGGATAGCTTTTTTGTGGCGATAAGAATATCGCTTTTTACCGTCGTGATTTTATCTTTTATTCTATCACATACTGCAAGTGAGTGTTCGATCGCTTCTGGATCCTGATCGTTAATATAGATATGTGCTTCGGAGTTTTCAACAGCATCCAGTGCAAGACTTAAATCAATGCAGCCGCCACATGCAAGAATAGCTATTTTTGATTTTTTGTTTTTTGATATTGACTTATTAATCAAATCGGACTGGAATTTGATTTTATTCGTGTGCTGTATGACAATAGGTAGAGAATAGATGTACTCTTCTATTAACCATGGTAGTGTTCCCTGTTCATAGTTGTTTCGATTGTGGTAAAGATAGTCGATTGTGGTAAAATCACCAGGATATCCGCGTGGCCAATGACGCATTCTGTTAGATAGGTCAGTGTTGAATAAAACAAGCATATCTTTAGTGCATTCGAAAATTTGTTCCTTTTCATATCCTGCTTCTATGCAGGCTTTTATTTTTTCTTGAACATTAGAGAATTTTGAATTGAAATCAATCAGGTCGGTACGCTCATATTTTCTCTTTGATATAAGCATGCTCACTGCGTCTTTAATAGATTCTTTTAGTTCTTTCAATATTTTTTCCATCAGAACCTCACTTGGATTTAAAATGAGATTTGGTATGCAATTTTAATGCCAGTTTTTTAAAAAAAAAGTACCTGGCTTTGCGTTCGATCTTGTAAATTCTAAACGCAAAAAAAATGATAACTGTGAATTGGAACCGGTATATTCAGGAAATGCCTTTGCGATACCGAACTTGAATCAAAATGTGGATTTATGGCAAGGCGTCGCTTGGAATTTACGCTAGGGAAACCGGCGCCGAAACAACGCAGCTTGTAGATGTTCCCTGATGCACGCAGGTCTCAAAGTCAGCGGCTGACGAAGCCGTCAGAAACCAAGTGGTAAGTTGCGTTCCGGTGTAAAGGGGGTAAAAGTGTCCCTTCCAAGAGGTGTTTTGAGCGCGAGAGGTGGAAGTTTATTTTAAGACTTACTGAATATTCTAAAAGACTTTCTGGTAGTTATTAGCAGACATAGAGCGTAAATCATTAAAATACGAGAGGCTGCGTCATTTTTAAAGCCTTTGGTGAGGATAAGAGGGAGCTCAGGTTGTTATTGGCATGATAGTTGCATCAAATTTTTTGTGTAAAAAAATGTGATGATGTAGGAGGGAAGAATGCAAGTAAGGAATAGTGCTTTAAATTCATTAGATGAATCAATACAAGACCTGGTGAGCTTTGTGCTGCTGACTAGAGATTTTAATGATGATTTTTTAGTGGATTTTGATAGAAAAAACATTGAAATCCAAGAGAATATTAAAAAGTGCTTAGAGGAAGGGAATACTAAGGAGCAGATAAAAGAATCAACGAAGGCAATGGATAAAATTATAGATACAGACTTCGCTCATAGAGCGCGTGAATGGCCACGCGGATATGAGGGTGATTTTATTACAATCAACTACCTATTTCATAGAATTAATAAATATAAATCAGGATCGCTTCCATGGTTCGTAGAAAACTACTTGTATTCCCTGCCGATAGTTGGGCAGCACAGAAACAAAATCAATTTCCAATACGATCTAATCAAGGAATCGATTCAGAGAAATAATAAGTCGAAAATTGCCATATTGGCGTGTGGTGGGGGAATTGATTTACACCTTGCTCAAGATATTGTGGGAAATTCTGAAGCTGTTGTTTATGTTAACGATCAGGATGAGGAAGCTATTGAATATTTACTCAAAACCTGCGACAGGATCAGGGACAAAATTATCCCTGTTAAATGCGACATACTTGTGGCGACAAAAAAGTTATCAAAGATCAAAGAATTCGACCTTGTCCTTGCAGGAGGCGTTTTCGACTATATAGACGAAAGGAAGTGTAACTTTATTGTAAGAAATGTGTATAACAAAATGCTGAAAAAAGAAGGTATATTTGGATTCACAAATATAGCCTCTCCTAACCCTTATAGATATATCATGGAATATATAATGAACTGGACGTTGATCGAACGTTCGGAAGACGAGATTAAAAAAATATGCACATTTGACGGTAGTGATGGCTCTTTGGTAAGAATAAGACGTGATTTGACGGGCTTAACACATTTAGTCGAACTCGTACATGGTTAGTGAAGGTTTCCATAAAAGCAACTCAAGTAGAGTTGCTTTTATGGCGGCAGTTATATCGAACCCGGTGCATCATTGGGTTTTTGCCTGGATCGTCAGGCACCGACTTTGAGGCTTGCTTGCACAACGCAACTTGTTCAAGTTGCGTTGTTTCAACGCAGACTTCGCCTGGCTCAAATTCAGGGCGACTCTTTTATTTAATCACGTTCGGAATACATCATCCTTTATGACTTTAGCGCTTTAGAGATTGCCGCTCGTAATTTAATGCTTCTCCGTTGTTGGTACCTCTCATATTAGTGAGAGGATTGGAAAAATAGTTATGTGGTTTTTTAGAAAAAGTAGGTTACGTAGCCTTAATTTAGGAAGGCTAATTTTGCTTCCCTCTAATATCTTTTATAAGATATAATGTACCTATTCACCTCTATTAAGATAAGGTTACGATGCGAAAAGCTAGAATAATCGGAATGGGGTCCTATCTCCCGGAACGGGTCCTGACCAATCTAGATCTGGAAAGGTTGGTTGAAACGACAGATGAATGGATATTTTCTCGGACCGGAATCAGGGAACGGCGTATAGCGGCTTCAAATGAATCTACCTCTGATTTAGCAGCGCATGCAGGCAGGCGTGCTATTGAGGCGAGCGGTATCCCTATGGATGAGATCGAGTTGATTATAGTAGCCACCACAACTCCTGATTTTGTGATGCCCGGCACAGCCGCCTTGGTGCAGTCAAAGATAGGGTTAAAAGGTGCAGCTGCTTTTGACATACAAGCCGCTTGTGCCGGGTACATCAATGGTTTATCCATAGCGAAAGCGTACATCGAATCAGGGATGTATAGAAATATTTTACTGATTGCAGGCGATAAGATGTCTTCGGTAATTGACTATCAAGAACGAACGACATGCGTTCTTTTTGGGGATGCCGCCGCAGCTGCCGTTATTAGCGACACAGGCCCCGGGTTTTCTATTGATGGCATCACTCTGGGTACTGACGGTTCTTTATCCCATTTAATTGTTATACCGGCAGGGGGGTCGGATCGTCCGGCATCGATTGAAACAGTGGGAGAACGGTTGCATTATATCAAAATGGAAGGTAAGGAAGTTTTTCGTCATGCTGTCCGTTATATGACGGCTGCTGTTAAAGAATGCTTAGTGCAAACGGGCTTAAAAGAAGAACAAATTACATGGCTAATTCCTCATCAGGCTAATGAGCGTATTATAGATGCCATTTCTAAAAATTTTAAGATTCCCAGTGAAAACATAGGTAAAACGCTATGTAAATACGGTAATACCTCAGCATCGAGTGTTGCTATCACGTTAGAGGAGTTTAATGTCGCAAACTTGATCAAAGTAGAGGAAAAGATTCTCTTGGTAGCATTCGGTTCGGGGCTCACTTGGGGCACAGCGATTTTGACAAAAAAGGGAATTTAATGCGTATTGCTTTTTTATTCCCTGGTCAAGGCTCCCAATATCCGGGGATGTCTAAAGATTTTTATACGAGTTATCCGGTGGCCAAGGAAATCTTTGAGGCTGCTGATGAAATATTAAGGCGCAATCTTTCAGAGATCATCCTTTCTGGTTCTGAAGAATTGCTGACAGAAACACGTAATAGTCAAACAGGGATTTATGTCGCTAGCATGGCGATTCTTCGCGTGGTTCAATGCCTATTCCCTAACATAAAACCTATGTTTTGCTCTGGTTTGAGTCTAGGGGAGTACACGGCAGCAACAGCTGCCGGCTGCCTGACATATGAGAATGCTTTGCCTTTAGTGCAATATCGGGGTCAATACATGAACGACGCCTGTGAAATGCAAAAAGGTTTTATGGTTGTGGTGTTGGGACTAGAAGCAGAGCAAGTGGAGTTGTTGGTAAAGGATGCACAGCTGCCTAATGATTTGTGGGCAGCTAATTTTAATTGCCCCGGACAAGTGGTTCTTTCCGGAACAGCAAAAGGGGTTTCAGTTGCCACCGCTCTAGCTAAAGAACGGGGAGCCAAGCGGGTTTTGCCCCTGTCGGTGCATGGGGCTTTTCACAGTGGTTTAATGCAGCAAGCGCAAGATCGCCTGGCCGATCATGTGATGCACGTTCCTATGCAGCTGTCTGATGCCGCATTAGTCATGAATGTTTCAGGAGCTGTTGCAAAAGATTTGGCTCTTGTGCGAAATCATTTAATTAGCCAAGTCACCCATCCTGTCAGATGGGAACAGGGGATCCGGGAAATAGACCGGCAAGGGGTCGATCTCTTTATAGAAATGGGGCCCGGAAAGACTTTAACTGGTTTTAATAAAAGAATTGGAGTTAAAGCTCCGACCATTAGTATTGAACGGATAGCAGATCTTAAAAGTTTGGAAGAGGCGTTGGAATGCAGAAGCTGTTAGCGAATCAAACAGCGGTGATTACCGGCGGTACCGCTGGTATCGGACGTGCGATTGCCTTGAAATTTGCCGATCATGGCGCCAATGTTGCCATTATCGGTACAAATGTAGAAAGAGGGCTTGGTGTCGTCGAAGAGATAAATGCTAAAACTGGCGCCAAAACCGCTTCATTTTTTCAGGTGAATGTAGCAAGTAAAGAAGAAGTGGAGAAGGCAATAGGTGAAATTATCGGATGGAAAAAGCCTATTGATATCCTGGTCAACAATGCCGGTGTGACTCGAGATCAGCTTTTGATGAAGATGACAGAGGAAGATTGGGATGAGGTGATGGCAATAAATGTTAAATCTTGTTACAATACCTGTCACGCTCTCGTTCGACCGATGATGAAAGCGCGTCGCGGTAAAATCATTAACATGAGTTCCGTTGTCGGATTGACTGGTAACGCAGGGCAAACAAATTACGCCGCCTCTAAAGCCGCAATTATTGGGTTTTCTAAAGCGCTGGCAAAAGAAGTTGCCTCCAGAGGCATTAATGTGAATTGTATTGCCCCGGGCTTCATACAGACCCGTATGACTGAAGAGCTTGGAGAGCAGCAAAAAGAAGGCATTCTGTCCATAATTCCTTTTGGGAAAATGGGTACGCCGGAAGATGTAGCAAATGCCGCCCTATTCTTGGCAAGTCACTTAGCGGACTACATTACAGGCCAAGTTTTGACCGTTGATGGCGGAATGGTTTTATAATTTTTTTAACATTTAATTGAGGACAATAATGGCTACAGAACAAGAAGTGATCGACATTGTGGTCGAACAACTTGGAGTGGACAGAAACGATGTCACGCCAAACAAGTCATTTGTCGAAGATCTCAATGCGGATTCTCTCGACTTAACCGAGCTAATCATGACGTTCGAAGAGCGTTTCGGAATCGAAATTTCCGAAGAAGAAGCTGAAAAGCTCAAAACGGTAGGCGATGTTGTTCGTTACCTTGAGAAGACTAAAGCTTCTTAAAGCATCTATTTCATTTTGAATGAAAATGCCCGGCATCTACAGTGCCGGGTTTTTTTTGCCCCGATAGAAACGAGTCCTTGCCTGAAACTATCTTAATTATTAATTTAAGCGATAAACCTCCGGGAGGAAATAATGAAACATATTTTGATGATTTTGAGTCTGTGTTGCCCTTTGATGCTTTCAGCTATTGAACCATATTATACCGACAACGCCGAAAAATTGGCGCTTGAAGGCTACGATGCTGTTTCCTATTTCAATGCGCAAAGCCCCCAAATGGGAAATCCCATGTTTCAATTGCAATGGTCGGGTGTTAAGTGGCGTTTTGTCAATAAACAAAATATGGAGCAATTCCAGAAAAATCCGCAAGCTTTCGCACCGCAATACGGCGGTTATTGCCCCCATGCCATTGCTTGGGGAAAGTCTGCGGGTGGCGTGCCCCAGATTTGGACAATTGAAAATGGGAAACTATACATGCTTTGCTCTTATGATGGATTGCAGAGCTGGGTGGAAGAAGGTAAAGAGATCAGAGACCGCGCCGACAAAAATTGGCATCAGATGCTAGGTAGTTCAGTGCATCAGCCAAGGAGTAGGTATACAGAGCGCTCCTTTCCTCAATCGAATTCTTCCACGCAGTATTGAAAAACTCTCCGAAGGGTTGATGCGAGAAATCAACCCTTCAAAAATCCTTGATTAACTCTCTTGGTTAATTCATAATTAAACCATGAAAAAATACCTTTTTCTTTTAGTCCCTTTCACGTGCTTGTTTTTTACACACATGGAAGCTGCTCTTCCCCCTCTTTGGCAAACCGTCAGAGAAATCAAATCGATATTAAGCGATGAGCAGTTAGGGAACTATTTCTCATCAGCTGAACAGATTCAAGAGATCCGAAAGGAAGGCGACGAATATTTTGTTAAAGGTACAGCCTCAAGCTGTAGAGTGGAGATTATATATTTACCCGCAGAAGATGGCAGGGTAGGCCCGGCATCCTTTAAGCTGATTTTTCACAATGAGTAATAAAGTGGCCATTCTGGCATTAGCGACTGCGGTACCGCCTTATTCGGTTAAGCAAAATGAGATCGCAGAAGCTTTGATTTGTAAACTCAAATTGAGCGAAACTGACGCCTTTAAATTAAGAAAAATTTTTTCCCATTCAAAAGTAGAAAATCGACATACCGCCATCGAACATTTACGCAACGGGTGTTTTGAGGGTGCTTTATATGGCGAATCCTTTCCAAAATCTTTACCGGGTTCTAAAAGACGTAACGAAGTATTTAAAAGTGTGGCGCCAGCTCTCGCCCATCAGGCTGCAAAGCAAGCGTTGGAAAACTGGGGAGGTTCTTTAAAAGAGATCACTCATGTGATTTCGGTTTCTTGCACGGGATTTATGGCGCCCGGAATCGAGTTTTTGTTAGTTGATTCTCTGGGGCTACCTCGCAATACTTCGCGATTAGGTATTAACTTCATGGGATGTTTCGGGGCCTTTCAAGGTTTGAATACTGCCAAAGCGTTTGTAAAGGAAAATCCTAAGCACCGTGTCTTGGTGGTGTGCACGGAGCTCTGTTCTTTGCACTTCCAAGGAAAGGCTTCTACCGAAAACATTGTTGCTAATTGTTTATTTGCCGATGGGGCGGCGGCAGTGGTGATGGGAGGGGATTTGAAAGAAAATGAAGAACCCTTGTGGTTCATTGAAAAAAATACCTCTTTTGCCCTTGAAGGTTCCACTCAAGAGATGTCATGGGAACCGGGAGATGATGGGTATGAAATGCGTTTAACAGATCGTGTGCCGGTTAAGATCCGCGAAGGTATTCAGTCTTTTACAGAAGAACTCTTGGGGGCCGATAGAGATGTCTTAGCTGTTGATTGGCATATTCATCCAGGAGGAAAAGCCATTTTGAAGGGGATAGCGGAAACAATCGGTTTAAATGATCTGCATTTGAAACCTTCATGGGAAGTGCTACGCAAATACGGCAATATGTCTTCTGCCACCTTTCTGTTTGTTCTGCAGGAAGCTCTTCAGCAAGGGCAATTAAAAGAGAAGGGGATCGGCGTCGCTTTTGGTCCGGGTCTCTCTATGGAAGGAGTTTTACTAAGTCGTGCTTAAGCGCACCAACAAACCTGAATGGATCGATTTAGGGTCAGAGTATTATACCCCTCAAGAGTACAGAGATTGTCTCGGTAAATTAGGCAAAATAGGGTCATGGCTTGGTGGAAATCAAGCCACTTTGGAAGCCATTGAGAAGGCTTGCCCAGATCCAAAATCTATTGTAGATGTCGGATGCGGCGGTGGTGCGTTAACGCGTATTATTGCTGCAAAATATCCACAAGCAAGGGTTGTCGGTATCGATACTTCCAAAGAAGCAATTGCCTATGCAAAAGAAAGAAATGGAAATCTTCCGAATCTATCCTTTCAAAATACCCGATCTTTGGATGGGCCCTATGATATCGTGACTGCAACACTGGTTTGTCACCATATGCAAGATCATGAACTTGTTGGATTTTTTCAAGAGGCGCAAAAAAATGCGCTTTTCGCAGTCGTTATCAACGATCTTCATAGAAATCCTTTGGCGTGGCTCGGTTTTGCGGCCATTTCTCCGGTTTTATTTCCCAACCGATTGATTTTTCATGATGGACTGCTATCGATCCGCAAAGGTTTTCAAAAACAGGAATTTATTTCCCTACTGGCTCAGGCCGGCATAAAAAATTATCAAATAGATTGGAAATGGGCTTTTCGATGGATCGTCACACTGTATGTATCGTAGGTGGCGGAGTCGCCGGCCTTTCTGCGGCAAGGCGTCTTCTTGAGCATGGTATTAAGCCGCTGTTAATAGATGCCGGTACTATTCCTGCCCATAAAGTCTGCGGAGAATTTTTTTCTTCCGAAAGTCTGCCGTATTTAAGATCATGGGGTTTATTACCCAAGGTTTCTGTTCATAAAGTCCGCTATACCATTGAGAGAAATTCTTACGATTTTCTACTTCCTCAAAGCGCCGGCGCGGAATCGCGCCTTTCCTTTGATGGAAGACTGCTGGCGTCGATTTTAGAGGCGGGAGCGGAGGTGCGTTTAAATACCAAGGTTTCGAGCATCGAGGAAGGTATTGTTCATTTGGCTTCCGGCGAAGTGATCAATCCGGCTGCGTTATTGATAGGCACCGGGCGCATCGATAGTAAAAAAATGGATCTTCGGTACTATGGCATTAAATCCCATAGGTTCATGGATAGGGAAAATGATCTCTTGGAAATGCAGCTATACCCCGGGGCTTATTTGGGAATATCGCCTATTGAAGGCGGGCAAGTGAATATCGCCTGTCTTGCGCGAAAAGAAGTAGTCGACAGGGTCGGTTCCATCGAGGAGTATATGCGTACACTATGGAAAGGGCCGGAGGGGGAGTGGATGAGCGTGCAGGTTCCACCTTTTGGGATGCCCAAGCTACCAAACTGGAAAAATGTCTATTTTATAGGAGATGCTGCCGGAAGGGTTACTCCGTCTACAGGTTGCGGGCTAGCATCTGCTGTTATTTCAGGCGTGATGGCTGCTGATTATGCGGTAAAAGGGAATTGGGCGGGATTTCAAAAAGCGTGGGGTGCAATTCTAAGACGGCGCCTTTACTGGGATAAGGCTGTGCATGGATTAATGATGCGGCCAGCGTTGGCACAAAAAGCATTTAGACTTGGGCAGGCAGCCCCCTTTGTTTTCGAAACCCTTTTTCATAAAACAAGAGTCATAAATTGAGAGGTTGAAAGCGGGAAGCAGTGATTGTTTCTATTTTCTCTCCTGAAGGATTCACCAAGTGCATCATTTTTCCTGGATGATTGGTGATGATTCCATCAACACCCATTTCCATAAATTCTAATGCTTCTTGTTCCTCATCCACAGTCCATACCCAAACCTCGCAACCTTTGCTGTGCATAGCGGTTATGATTTCTTTTGTGAGCAGCGTTCGCTTAAAGGCCCATTGTTTGGCATGCAAAGAAGTGAAGATTTCAAAATCGATCATATCCCTAACAATGGGGATAAACTGCTGCTGTGGCAGATAAGCTTCCATGCATAGCAAAACATTCGGACTCAAACTTCCGACGATCACCGGGCCATATTCTCGCATTTTAGGTTCTGCGGCCTTTAAAACGTCGCTGATATTTTTCCCAAGGGCGCAGGCGATAAAGGTGTCTTCTTTAATTTCCAGCATCGCCCCAATTTTTCCTCTGGGAATAAAGAGAAACTCTTCCAACGTCATGATCTTTTGGTCTGAAAATTTGGGGTCAAACCACGATCCGGCGTCAATGGTTTTAATTTCTTTTAGATCCAGCTCGTTAATAGAGTGAGGATGCAAGTCATTAGTAATGCGGTGAAAAGTTCGATCGTGCACAACCACCGGCACCCCATCTTTTGTAAGCTGTACATCACATTCTAGAAAATCGACAGAGGCGTTGATGGCTTGATTAAAGGCGCTTAGGGTATTTTCCGGGGCATGGGAGGAGTCGCCGCGGTGGGCAATCACTTTAGTTCTGAAATTGTTTATCATAGTATTATTATCGATCAAAATATAAATTGACGGCAAGAACTGAGGTGAAAAGTTTGCTAAAAAGAGTAGATTTAATCAAAAAGCAAGAAGATACAGTCTTTGATGTTTTGGTGATTGGGGGAGGCGCAACAGGGGCCGGAGTAGCCCTCGATGCTGCCACAAGGGGTTATAGTGTAGCTTTGGCAGAAGCGGAAGACTTTGGGGGCCAAACCTCCAGCCGTTCCACGAAATTACTGCACGGAGGGGTGCGCTACTTGGAAAGTGCGTTTACGCAACTCGATTTCTCCCAGTTCAAATTAGTGCAGGAGGGTCTGGAAGAGAGGGCCGTTTTATTCGAGATGGCTCCATATCTTACACGCTTAGTGCCTATATATATCCCCATTTATAGGTACATAGATGCGTTGTACTATTGGGCCGGTATTAAAGTGTATACACTGCTTGCCGGTTCCCACTCGATCAAGCCTAGTCGTTGGGCACTCTCAAATGAGCTTATGGCATTATTTCCAAAGTTAAGAAAAAGGGGCTTGAAAGGAGGAATACTTTATTACGACGGACAATTTAATGACGCTAGAATGAATTTGGCTATTATTCTTACCGCAATGGAAAAAGGGGCCGCAGCCCTCAATTATGCAAAGGTAATCAGCCTGGAAGCGGTAAATGGACGCTTGTCTTCTGCTGTCATTTCCGATAAGTTCACGGAACGCACGTGGAAGGTGAACGCAAAAGTCATTGTGAATGCAACAGGCCCATTTGGAGATGTGATGAGACTGATGGACAATCCCTCTGCAGTGCCATTATTACAAGGAAGTGCAGGCACGCACCTGGTGGTGGATGCTTCCTATACTCCTCAAGGCGCAGGGTTGCTGATTCCAAAAACGGCCGATAAACGGGTGATTTTTATGCTTCCGTGGGAAGGAAGTACTTTGGTTGGCACCACCGATTGCGCCACTGAAGTTGGATTTGACCCACAGCCTCGCGATGAGGAAGTCTCTTATTTAAGGAGGCACACTGAAAAGTATTTGGGAATGCTTATTGAAGCGCATGATATTCGTTCAGTGTGGACAGGGATTCGCCCATTATTGAATGAACGTGATAAGGGGAAAACATCAAGAATCACCCGAGACTTTTGCATCGAGAGGAGTGCATCCCGATTGTATTCTCTTTTGGGAGGTAAGTGGACATCCTTCCGAAAAATGGCGGAAGCTTTGCTGGATCAAATCATTGAAAATGGAGATCTTTCTCAAAGAGGTTTGTGCGTCACCAAATCGGTAAAATTAATTGGAACCGACCGAAAGGGTGTCGGCAATGAAGGGGATCTTTCTTGGCTGCCCAACGATATTGCGGATCATCTGATTTCAAGTTATGGAGTTAAGAGTAAAGATGTGGCGGATTTGGCTAAAAAAGAAGGTCTGGTAACGAGGCTTGCGGAAGCATATCCTTATATAGAAGCCGAGGTCATCTGGGCTGTACGGCAGGAGTACGCGTTGACGGTTTCTGATGTTTTGGAGAGGCGCACAAGTCTTAAGACGTTGAATAAGTCCGCCGCGCAGGAAGCCGCTGAAAGAGTGAAATTTTTAATAGCAAAGGAAATTTGATATGCAGCGGGCTGCCGGTTTTTCGTTAGGATTGATTTCTTTTTACATTATCGGTTCGATTTTGGTGAGCGGTCAATCGATTCTGATTCCATTTTTAATTGCACTGATCATTGCTTATTTACTTATTGCCTTGGCAGAAGGTTTTAGAAATGGCAAACGCATCCCATTAGGGATGGCCTATGGACTAGCTTTTATTTTTATAGGAGTCATTCTGTATGGCATCGGATATATCATCACCAATAATATTTATCGATTGATCGAAACGCTTCCTTTCTATCAGCAGAGGATGGAAGGCTTTCTTCAGGAACTGCTGACAAAATTGCACATGTCTCCGGAAACTTTAGTGGAAAGCTTGAAGCAATTTGACTTGCGAAATTTATTTGGACAAGTTGCCTTAATGTTGAAAGATATTGCGGGCAGAACCGGTATTATAACGGTCTATGTGTTTTTTATGCTGATTGAATACCACTACTTGCAAGATAAGCTTGCGGCGTTGTTTACTTCAAAAAAGGGGCAAGCTTCAGTGCAAAATATCATGGAAACCATTGGGGCAAAGATCAAATCTTACCTTAGGTTAAAGACATTGATAAGTTTTTTGACTGCCTTGTTGAGTTATGGGCTTATGTTATTTGTTGGCCTCGATTTTGCGGAATTTTGGGCCTTACTAATCTTTCTCCTTAATTTTATTCCAACCATTGGCTCCATCGTAGCTTGTGTGTTTCCCTGTTTATTTTCCTTGCTGCAATTTGATGCTTGGCTGCCGTTTTGGATTGTAAGCGTAGGGTTGATCTCCTTACAATTTTTTATGGGCAATTTTGTAGAATCCCGCCTAATGGGAAGGGAGTTTAACTTAAGCGGTCTTGCCATCATTTTGGCTTTGGCCATTTTTGGCCAACTTTGGGGCATCATTGGAATGCTCCTATGTGTGCCGTTACTGATGATTTTAACGATTATTTTAGCGAATTTTGAACAAACGCGGCCACTAGCTGTCTTGCTGTCTCAAAAAGGAAATGTTGAGTGGAACTAAAGATTTTTTTCTATTTCTTCTAACGAAACCAAGGGGGCATCTTCAGTAATGCCTTCGCAAATTTTAGCAGCTTCTTCCCAGCATTCCTTAGATTTTAAATTTCCTATCCACCAGGGATAAGTACGGCATTGTTGCGGACGCACTTCGTAAATGGAACAGCGGGTTCCTTTTAAAAATACACAATCAAAATTTAGGGAAGGTTTTTCGATTAAAGAATAGCGACCCTCTTTTTGTCTGATATAAGTGCGCATGAAACGCTCGATTGTTATGTTCAAATGGTTGGCAATCGCTTGCATTTCTTCTTTTGAAAGCCACACATATCCGGGAGAGCCGGTGCAGCATTTCCCGCACCCGGTACACTTGAATCGCAATCCGTTTTGATACCACGGGTTTTCATCTTGGAGAGTATTAAGTTTAGATTCCATATTAAAATTATGCCAATTTATTGTTCTTAAAGCAATAAATTTGACTTAATTTTCCGTTCGTTCCATTATTGTATATGAACTTATGAGAAAAAGTAATACAGACTTACCTTCAGCGCAGGCCGAGGCGAAACGGTTGATTATAGAAAATCAGGTCTATGAACTCCCTGTTCCTATTTTTGATATTGCAGCCAGGGAAGGTCTTGTTTTTCTAGAGGCGCAGTTCGAAGAACAGATCCTAGTTTCCGGCTTTTTTGATCTTGATCAACAGCAAATCATCCTTAATAGCGAGGAGGATGCAGCATCGCAGGCGTTGACCATGGCCAGAGCATTAGGGCACTGGATATTGCATGAGGAAGAGATCTATGAAATTCCTGAACTGCAAATCGTATACCTGCCCTCATTAGGTGGTACATTAAAAAATTATTTCGAAAAAGAAGCCATGCATTTTGCAGTCAATCTTCTAGTTCCGCCTCATTTTTTTGATGAAGATGAAGGGAAACCTGATAGTGAACTTGCTGAACGTTACAATGTGCCGGAATTTGTAATTAAAATGATCAGACTTCAAAGATCCGGTTTGAAGAATTCCTCTTAATTTTTTTATATTGAGCCTTCTGCATATCCTAAAAAAATATTTGCATCATTCATGCTGTAATCTGATATAGTGGTTTTTTGGATTTCATGAGGTTATTATGCGGCAAATCGTACATTTTATTTTTTTTACAGCAATTATAGGCACCTTATCCACTCTTGCCGCGCAAAATATAAAAGAGTACGAACAAGGCCCCTTTCATGAAGCCTTCGTCGACAGGGTGAGCGATGATCTGCTTTTAGAGGCGATTGAGCATCAACCCCCGAAAAGTATTAATGAAAGGATTCCCCGTCAATTGGATTTGCAAGCCCTGTGGATACCGGGATACTGGGGATGGGATAAAAATTTCAATGATTTTATTTGGATCAGCGGAGTATGGCGCAGACCTCCTCCAGGGCATTCCTGGATAACGGGTTTGTGGAGGCAATATGAGGAGGGTTGGGTGTGGATTCCAGGTTATTGGAGCCGAACCCCGGAAGAACACGCCAACTATATTGGCGTTCCTCCTCCGGATCCGATTGATGAAAACATGGCATCTCCTCCTTCAAACAATTATTTTTGGTCCCCCGGCTATTGGCAGTTTGAATTTGATATCCAAGACTACGTTTGGGTGCCGGGAAAATGGGAAGAATTTGATTCGTTTTGGATTTTTGTTCCTGCTCATTATGTTTGGAGGCCAGGCGGATATGTTTTTGTTCCTGCCTATTGGGATTGGCCATTAGATGAAAGAGGGACGGCGTATGCTTCAGTGATTATTGACCCTTACCAACGCGGTGAGGTCGTTTACGAGCCGATGTACATTTTACAACCGGCATATATTGTACAACATGTTTTTACATGTTATCCCGACTATCTTCTATTTGTGCATCATCACTATCACTTCCATCCAGAATATTGGAATGATTTTTGCTGCGTTCCTCCTTGGTGGGGATGGGATACCTGGTGGGGTTTATCTTGGCAAGAACATTGGGGTTTATGGTGGTGGTATTCCCATCCCGGCTATCCTCAACCCTTATGGCTGACTTCTGATCTTGCTGCTATCTTGCCTCCTCCGATGCCGGAGCTTTTCGGTTTTTTTGAAAATGTTCAAGCGCCTCCCATCATTACACCTTTTGGTGTGGCTTCGCGTCATGATTTTTTAGGCGCGCTCAGTAAAAAAACCGGTCAATTTAATCCTATTTTACCGGGAAGAAGAAAAGATTTAGAGCAGGTGCAGCGACGGGCCAGACCGGAATCCCTTGTTCCCCGAAATGTGATAAGGCCAAGCGGAAGACGCCTTCCGATTGACCCCAGAGCCTTTCGTCCACAAGTTAGAAAACCGGTGGTTGATTCACAAGCAATCTCACGGGCAAAAGTGGTTAGAGAGGATCAAAGGTCCAGAATTCCCTTAAAGCCGAAAATTCCTTCCTCAAGAGGTCCCTCTATCTGGAGGACAGAAAAGGGGAGTAAGGGCGTGCGTTCCGACTTGCGTGAGATGGCTCCGCCTATCCGTCGTCCGACCTGGACACCGCGTCTTCAGCAGGAGGCGCCTCTTTTTATCCCGCCCGTAAGGGATAGAGGAGATGATCAAGAGCCTTCCTCAGGTTGGAGGCCGCGTCCAAAGTGGGAAGAGGCGCCAATTCAAAGACCTCCAATTTATCGTCCCGTAGAGAGAAGGACGGATCAGTTCGAACGAGAGCCTCGTGAATCTTTTCAAATACGACAACCTGTAAAGGAAAGGCCGCTTCGTTCTGTATTTCCCCAAACACAAAGACCGGAAGAAGGGAGAGGATCCTTTCAAATAATACAGCCCATACCGCAAAGGCAATCGCGAGCAGTGATTCCTCAAACACAATCTCTGGAAAAGCAGGAGGAGTCTTTTCAAATAAGAGGGCCAGCGAAACGCCAACCGAGACAACCTATTCTCCAAACGCAGGAAAGTCAGTTGCAAGTGCCTCAAGTACAGCTGCCTATAAGTCAGCCACAAGCACGGCAGGCCTCTCAAAGGCAGCTGTCATCTAAAGGTCGAATGGGAGGAGAAGATATAGACAATGATGATGTTGATTAGATCTTAGCTGCTTTCTCGTGGAATTTCCGGTTCTTTAACGGTGGATATCATGATTCCTCCGATGACAAAGAGCATACAAACCACGGATAGTCCGATCCGATGGCTGCCGGTTGCGACAAGAATCCAACCGGTTAATATCGGTCCAAGAAACGTGGTTCCTTTGCCTGAAAGAGCAAAAAAACCGAACATCTCATTGCGCAGGTAAGGAGGGGAAAGTCTGGCCATCAAAGAGCGGCTGGCAGATTGGACCGGACCAACGAATATTCCTATGATAAATCCATAGAACCAAAAAAGTTCGATTGAATGGGTAAGAAGGAGGCAAACGGTAGGAATCGCAAGTCCGGCTAAAGAAATCAAAATGACTTTTTTAGCCCCTAATAAATCGTCTAACCATGAGAAAATTCCTGCTCCAATTCCTGCGCTGATATGAAGTAAAATTCCAAAAATAATGATTTGCGCTTGGTTCATACCAAAAACTTCGGCTCCGAATACACCTCCAAATACAAAAAGCGTCGTTAGACCGTCGATATAAAATAAACGGGCAATCAAAAATTTAACGATATCTTTGTATTTTTTTATTTCCAATAGTGTGCCTTTTAGCTCCTTCAATCCGGCTTTAATAGCTTTGATTGCAGGAAATCGCTTGCCATGAGTGGAAGGTGTAAATAGGAATAAGGGCAAAGAAAATACTAAATACCAGGCAGCACAAAGGAGGAAAGTGGCCCGCACCGACTCTGATTCGGAGTTGTCATGCTGCGGTAGGATAAAAAAATAAAGAGCTACGATCAGGCAGATCATCCCACCTAAGTAGCCGAGGCCCCAGCCCCAGCCTGACCAGCGTCCGATTTTTGCAGGAGGAGCTAAATCGGGCAGCATTGCATTATAAAAAATAAAAGCAATTTCAGAAGAGATAATTGCAATACCCACACAGATTGAGGCAAAGGGGAGTGAATCGGGATGAGGAGTGGCAAACCATAGAAGGGCAGTAGCAGTTACGCAAACGAATGTAAAGGTGCCGATCCAGTATTTACGATTTCCTCCATGGTCGGCGATCGACCCAAGCAGCGGCCCAGTGATTCCGATAGTTAGGGCGGCTATCGCATTGATACCCCCCCATAGAGCGGCACCCTCCACCGGGTCAACGGAAATTTTTTGAGTGAAATATGCTGCAAAAATAAACGTTTGGATCAATGCCGAAAAGGCGCTGTTGCCAAAATCATAAAGAGCCCAAGCAAATAAACCTTTCTCGTTGTGCGACATTTCAGACCACTCTTTTGAATGTGTAGGTACGTATGTTTTATATAGTAAAATATTGTATAATAAGTATATACAGTAATTGAAGTGCAGAGGAAGTAGGATGAGTGATTTTAAAGCCAGCGATCCAAAACTTGCAAAGTTGGCGATTCAAAAACTTCGAACAGCTAGTGAAAAGCTCCCTTCGGAAACTGCTGATGGAGGACTTGTTCATATTTTAAAGGAAGTGAAATCGGCCAATGAGACCATTTCAAAATGTGAAAAAAGCTATCAAGAACAAGCCGAGCTGCTTAATCTCACAATTTCCCACAGTATTTCTAGTTATGTTGACAGGCAATTGGCGACTCTGGAGAAAGAATTAAGAACCCCTTCGCCTTGCAATCCTGCAGACTCAACTTCAGTAAAAGAATCAACGGAACGTCTTCGGGCAGCAAAAATGAAATTATGCGAAGTCTATGATCTAACGTCTCGCTGGGGCTGGACTTCTTTGAAACGTTCACAGATGGAAAGAATTGCAGAGCTCTACGAGAAAATTAATGACAATGCTTTAAAAATCTCGGAAGTTTTTAAACAAATGGCAGTTTATGCTCCACCCTTAGAAAAAAGCGTACTAGCGGAACAGGCCTTAGCATTTCTTGAAATTATACAATTGGGAAGCGAGCGGATTAACCCGGATAAGATTTTCAGTGACGCCAACTAATGTTTTTTATATACATCCTTGTTTCTGGTTCAAACGCATCTTTTTGAACTTAGACACTAAAACAAACAGATCATGTTAAGAGCATAGACTAGGAGAATTCCATGGATCCACTCCATACCTTTGCGGATGTGGTGCAGCTGGTAGAAGACAAACATTCTAATCCAACAGCGTTTAATACTTTTGAAAATGGGGAGTGGAAGCATATTTCCACAGAATCCTTCCTTTTTGATTTGAAAAGATTGACATACGGACTCGTCAGCATGGGTTTGAGAAGAGGGGATAAGATAGGGATTTTGGCCCAGTCATCACCACAATGGACAATGGCCGATTTTGCGATCATTATTGCCGGCGGTATTTCTGTCCCTATATTTTCAAGAATCTCAAATGAAAACTTTATTTATGAAATTGCTCAGGCCAATATTCGATTTATTTTTATTGAAGGGCAAGACCAATGGGCAATGTATGACACCCATCGTACTCTGTTTGAGAAAGTCATCGCCTTGGGTGATCCCGGTAGTATCGAACTGTCGGATGGTGTCTCAAATTTGCATGAGGTATTAATAGAAGGGGAAAAACTATGGGGAAAACAGCCGAGCCTTTGGGATGAACTGAAAAATAAACTTCATGCCGATGACATTGCTACAATAATCTACACAGCCGGAAGCACAGGTTTGCCAAAAGGCGTGATGTTAAGCCATCAAAATTTATGCCATCTTATCAGTTTTGATGTGTTTGGCTGGGGGGAGCCTGGAGATATTTACCTGAATGTTTTGCCATTGGCACATGTGTTTGCAAGGCAGATCAGCCTGATTATGATCACTTGGGGAGTAAGTATCTATTACCTAAACAACTTAAGTCGCATGGCGGAAGTTTGCAAAAAGATTAAGCCCAACTTGATGATTGTTGTCCCAAGATTGCTTGAAAAAATATACGATACCATGCTGGCAAGAGCAAAATCGACACCAAATCCGCTACTCAGAAAAATTGCTCTTTGGGCCTTTGATCTGGCAAGGGATCCTTCGGAATCTTTTCTTAAAAAGTATCTTCTACGCCCGATTGCCGATCTTTTGGTTTACTCTAAACTAAGAAAACCCTTAGGAGACAGATGGCGCGTTGTCTTATGTGGCGGTGCGGCTTTAAACCATGATATTAACCGATTTTTTATTCGCATCGGCATGCCGGTTTATGAAGGATGGGGATTAACGGAAGGCTCGACGGCTTGTGTCAACCGGCCGGGATTGTCCAAGGTTGGTACGGTGGGACCGCCTCTGCCGGGAGTCAAAGTCACTCTTGGGGCATTGGATGAAATTTTGATAGGGGGGCCTACGGTAATGAAAGGATATTATCGCCATCCCGATGCCACTAAAGTTGCAATTGACGAAAGAGGGTTACTTCATACCGGCGATAAAGGGAAATTTGATGAAAACGGCTTTTTGCAGATTGTAGGTCGTGTAAAAGAACAATTCAAACTATCCAGCGGTGAGTATGTGGTTCCAGGAAGGATTGAGCAGCTGATCCGCTCGAATCATCCTTTGATCGATATGGCAATGGTCATTGGTGAGAAAAAGAAGTACGCGGCGTGCTTGCTATTCCCTGATATGGATCTCTTAAAACGTTTAAAGAATGAGCAGGACATGGCCGATCTTACCGATGAAGATTTTTTAAATTCCTATTATGTGCAAAAAGAAATTGCCAATTTATTGGAAAATGTCAACAAAAGGGTAAATACCTCAGAAAAAATCATCAAAACAAAGTTCATCCCGATAACTCCAACGATAGAGGGAGGGGAACTGACTCCTACGCTCAGGTTAAAGAGGGATGTAATCCTAGAAAAATATCATGGTTTAATAGAAGCCATGTATGAGGAGAAAATATGAAAGAAAGAATTGCCGTCATCGACGGTGTAAGGACTCCATTTTGTAAGGCCGGCGGGGTATTTAAGGATTGGCAAGCAGACGACTTAGGAGCTTTTGCGGTCAAGGAATTATTGGCTAAAATTAAAATCCCCAAAGAAAAAATCGATGAACTTGTTTTTGGGAATGTTCTTCAGCCACCGCATGCCGCAAATATTGCACGTGTACTGGCAGTTAAAGGGGGTTTGCCGATTAGAACGCCTGCATTCACCGTAAATCGCAATTGTGCCTCAGGCATGGAAGCCATTACCTCCTCTATGAATAAACTGCGTTTGAAAGAAGCTGATATCATCATAGCAGGCGGCACAGAGTCGATGAGTCATTTCCCTATTCTTTTTAATAAAGGCATGCGCGGTTTTATACAGAGGATGTCTAAGGCAAGAAGTTTAATGCAGAAGTTAAGTTCATTGTTTTCCTTTCGCTTAGGGTTTTTAAAACCGGAAATTCCTGAAATTGCAGACCCTCTTTGTGCCATGAATATGGGGCAAACAGCGGAACTGTTAGCCAGGCAATTCCATATTACAAGGCAAGACCAGGATCAGTATGCCTTGCAAAGCCAGCAACGTGCATCCCTTGCTCAGAAAGAAGGTCGGTTTGCAGAAGAGATTGTGCCGATTCCTTCTATGCCTTCATTTTCGATGCAGCAGCTCGACGATGGTATTCGTCATGAGACAACAATGGAAGGGTTTTCTGCTTTAAAGCCGGCTTTTGAAAAACAAACGGGGACTGTAACTGCCGGCAATTCCAGCCAGGTCACAGATGGCGCGTGTGCGGTCTTATTGATGCGTGAATCCCTTGCATTAGAATTAGGTTTAACGCCTATCGGGTATATTAAAGATTATGCCACAGTGGCATTAGAGCCTTCACGCATGGGTTTAGGGCCTGCTTATGCAATTTCTAAATTGCTTGAAAAAACTGATAAAAAATTAGAAGAAATTGATTTATTCGAAATCAATGAAGCTTTTGCTGCGCAAGTGATCGCCGTCGAGCGTGCCCTCGAATCCCAGGATTTCTCTAGGAGAGAATTGGGCAGAGAAGAGGCTCTCGGCGCCATCGATAGGGAAAAGTTAAATGTAAACGGGGGCGCTATTGCTCTCGGTCATCCCGTGGGCGTTTCAGGCGCTCGTCTTGTCCTGACATTGCTGAAGGAGCTGGGACGACGTGGAAAAAAAACCGGAGTGGCATCGCTTTGTGTGGGTGGTGGTCAAGGGGAAGCTGTACTTGTGGAGGTGGAATAATGAGCGAAGCTTTTAAATTAGCAATCGATTCCAAGGGAATCGCCAGATTAAATTTTGATCTTCCTGGCGAGAAGATCAACAAACTATCTCTACCTGTGCTTAAAGAGCTCGATACGATCTTGGATGAGGTAAAACGGAATACTAAAATTCAAGCCTTAGTCCTCACGAGTGCTAAAGACGGTATTTTTATCGCGGGAGCTGACCTAAAGAGTTTTGAAGGACTTTTTCAGGATTTCACTCTGGCTAAAGAAATGGTGAGTATTGGGCATGCCGTTTTGAACAAGCTTCAGGATCTTCCCTTTCCTACGGTTGCTGTGATCAACGGGGCTTGCTTGGGCGGTGGGTTGGAATTGGCTTTGGCCTGCACTTTTAGAATAGTGGGTGACCATTCTAAAACAGTATTGGGCTTGCCGGAAACGACATTAGGTATATTTCCCGGATGGGGCGGAACCCAGAGGCTTCCACGTTTAGTTGGTCTTACAGAAGGTTTGACCATGATACTAACCGGTCAAACGGTCAATGCCAAGAAAGCCTATAAGATCCATCTTGCCGATGCCATTTTCCCTTCTGAATTTCTAAACGATAATGTCGAAGGGTTCCTCAAGAAAATAACATCTGAAAAAGAGCGGAAACAAATCATCAAAAATCGTCAGCATAAAGGGTTATATGCATTGTTATTTGAAAAAAATCCTTTAGGGCGTGCCATTGTCTATTGGAAAACAAAAAAAACAATATTACAAAAAACTAAGGGGCGGTACCCGGCCCCTCTTGCAGCATTAGAGGTGATTAAATCCACCTACACCTTGCCTCTAAGAAAAGGATTAGAGAAAGAGATTGAGTATTTCGTAAAAGGGATGCCGAAAGATTTTCGCTATGCCCCTAATCTCATTTATATTTTCTTTAATTCTGAAGCTATGAAAAAAGATCCTGGTTTCTCCTCGAGCTCCATAAAAGGGCATCCGGTAAACTCTGCAGGCGTTCTTGGCGCAGGGGTCATGGGGAGCGGCATTGCCTGGCTTTTGAGTTATCGTGATATTCCTGTCCGTATGAAAGATGTCAACTGGGACGCTTTAGGTAGAGGATTAAAGTCGGCATGGGATACTTATAAAACGTTGATCAAGAAAAAAAAGGTATTTCCGACGATTGCAAATCGAAAATTCCATTTGATAGGAGCGTCTATTGATTATTCAGGTTTTCAGCACGTGGATTTTGTAATCGAAGCGGCAACTGAAAATCTGGAGTTGAAGCATAAAATTTTACAAGAATTGGAAGCCAACATACGCGAAGATGCCATTATCGCAACAAATACATCTTCTTTAACAATTGATCAGCTTGCTTCTGCATTGAAATATCCAGAACGGCTCGTCGGAATGCATTTTTTCAATCCTCCTGCCAGAATGCCGCTTGTGGAAATCGTTGCGGGTTCAAAAACCTCGCCTATAGCCGTTCAGACGGCTTTTGATTTATGCTTGCGCCTGAAAAAGACACCAATTGTAGTAGGGGATTGTTCCGGGTTTCTTGTGAACCGTGTGTTCGCACACGGATTTATAGAAATTTTACGCATGTATGAAGAAGGTATCCCTATGGAAAGGCTGGATAAGCTGTTTCTAAAGTTCGGCTTGCCGATGGCGCCATTTGAGCTGGCTGACGAAATTGGAAATGATGTGAATTTAAAAGCGATAAAAAGCTTTGAAAAAGCCTATGGCATTCGTATGAAGACACCTGAAATCATCGAGGCGATGGCTGCGAAAGGTTACTATGGAAAAAAGAACGGCAAAGGCTTTTATTTGTATGGTAATTCTAAACGGAAAGTAAATCCCGCTATCGAAAAATTAATGACCATCAAGCAAGGCGCTGATCTTTCGGATGATGAAGTTGTAGACCGCGCCATGTTGGCAATGATCAATGAATCCGCGCGTTGCTTAGAGGAAAAAGTGGTAACTAATCCCGGTTATCTGGATATGGCTCTCGTTTTTGGGGTAGGTTTTCCACCCTTCCGCGGTGGTTTGCTGAAATATGCCGATACAATTGGTATTGAATCTCTTATGGAGAAATTCAATCGTTTTGAACAGAAGTTTGGTGATCGCTATGCCCCTTGCGGTCGCTTGAAAACAATGCAGAAGGAAAATCGTAATTTTTTTGACTTTAAGGCTTGAAAATTTAGTGACTCTTGACACTATTTAAAAAAATAAATATGGATAGCTTTTAAGGAAAATTTTATGGGGGGGGTCAAAAATGAGGCTGATTCTTTTAGTTTTATTGATTTTGCTTTTAATCGGCGCTTTTCCTGCATGGCCATACAGTATGGGATGGGGTTATGGGCCAACCGGAGTCATAGGATTAATTCTTGTGATTATATTGGTATTGGCTCTATTAGGAAGAGTCTAGTATCTACCCCAGGCCGATACATGTGATTTGCCTGGGTCGAGTTTACTTCACAAAAATTTGTAAAGTGGAACTCGGAGTGATTTTATGGTCATTAAACGCAAATATCCTATCGGTGCTGAAGTCATTCTGAGCAAGGGTGTGCATTACCGTGTTTGGGCGCCAAATCACTCCAAAGTCCGATTACAGTTAGAGCATTCTCAAAATCCAACGTCTTTTATTGAAATGAATAGCGAGGGGGAGGGATACTTTTCAATTCTTTCAACTGAATCC
>JBGSQP010000007.1:0-67148 GCA_041738095.1 Waddlia sp. | reverse complement strand
CAAAACGCTTTCGCGTTTTAATCGCACAAGCTCTCTTTGTTCTACATTACTTATCTAACACTGTCAAACAACGACCGAAGCTCTCTGGCTTCGTTTTGTCTTACTTACTCTTCCCTTTCAGGTTTTTCATTTAAGACGCTGACTATTATTAAGAATGACGGAATAATTTCCAATCGTTTTTTTCTAGATGCTCAAAAATTTTACGTTTTAAAAATATTAGTAGCTTATATTTTTCAGTCTTTTTTTTTCATTTTAACCTCCAGGATAGCCCTTAGGGCACTATTTGATTTCTTGTAACAAAACACGATTTTTTTTCAATATGAGTGAAATAATTGAGATTTCAATCAATTATTAGCTGTTAAATTCTGCCGTTTCACAGCTCCTTCCATCTACTGAGATGAAAAACTCTTAGTGATTAAATTATTTGCTATGTCAATACGCATTTTATTGGAAATTAATCTTGCCAAGACCTTATGTTCCCCTCTATGTTTAAGAAAAAACGCACCTTTCCCCCAGGAACTTTCCTGCCGACCCCCTTAAGATGCCTGGCAATTATGCAACTTTGTCTGGCATTCACCGTCACCCTCTCCATTTTGTGTCAGCCTTACTTGGGCGATCTTTTCGAGTTAAAGAGGGAAAAAAATCTTTTCGAAGCCGTTTTCAGTCAAAAACATTTATTTACGGAGTTATCGCAAGCGGAACAATTGTCCATCCAGGCAAAATATGAGGCCTTGTTAGAAAAAGGGCATGCCTCATTTATAGATAAAGGAAAGAAAGGGATTATCTATCTCTTCATCGAAACTTCGCCCTTTAAAAAAGCATGGATTCTATTTTCGATAGTGCTCTCTGTCATGTTGCTAAAAAAACAAGACAATGCCATTGCCGCCTGCTGGCTGCTGCCCTTTTCCGTTTTGGCCTTCGCTGCAGAAAATGCCCAGCTACCCTCAAAAATAAGCCGTGAAGAACGTCTATTTCCTACGGAAGCCTATCTTTTGGAACATTATGTTAATGCCCCCTTGAGCTCAGGAATCGGCGCTCAAAAAGATCAATTGACCGACGCTTGGGAAAAATATCTAATCCAGGAATGGGCTCTAAAGACACCCTCAACCATTTATTCTGTCTATGAACAACAGAAAATTGAAGGCTTTTTTCAATTCTCCGTAGCCAGAATTGCTTCTTTGGAAAAAAGCTCTGCGAAAGAAAAAACATCGTTCATGGCTCTATTGGCTTATATGGGCTGGAATTTATTTTTTGCCGGTTATGTCACTCTACACCGAAATGTATTCTTTTCGTTTAGTCAAAGACCAAACGAAGGGTTATCGGCATGAATGATATGCTCATTTTAAGAAGCGCAATCAAAGAAGAGCTTCTTTTTAATTTTTTAAAACGCGGTACGGCTCTTGCCTTGATCGGTATATTACCTCTTCTCTTTGGAGCCCTTTTTCTAAACACATCGCAACTAGGAAACTGGGGCTTATTGATTTATTTTTTTAGCATGGGCCTGATTGCCTTAGGGTTAATTCCGTATCGAAGGCTGCTTCGGCTGCAAAAAAGCCCCAACGAGCTGATCTTATGCCAAGACGACACCCTCATATTTAAGCGCAGAGGGAAACAGCTCCTTAAAATCCCATTTCATGAGATCGCACAAGTTCGCTTCATTGAAGAAAATAAGATTTATGGCATCGGTATCGACTTGAAAATAAATAGGCCAACAAAAAAGAAACAGCTAGGGTGCGACTTTTTTTTCCCTTATTTCACCAAACGATCGTTTGAACGGATGAAAAAAGTTTTAGACGCCTGATTGCACGATATCGTGCATTTTAATTAGTCCAACTACACGCTGAGGGCCTTCTATGACGGGCAAAACAGTCACGGGTCGCTTTTGGTTCTCTTCCATAAGTTTGAGTGCTTCATAGGCGAGCACATCGGCAGTAATGAAGCGAGGATCTTTTGACATAAACTCTTGAATGGTGCGCTCAAGGGCTTGTGCGCCTTTTTTCTGCAACGCACGTCTTAAATCACCGTCGGTAAAAATACCCAGCAACGTATGATCGGGCTTTACTACCAGCACACAACCGCATTGTTTATTCGAAAGCTCCACCAAGGTATCGACAAGCTTGGTTTCCGGCGCGGCAAACGGCAAAGCCCCGTCTTTTAGCATCAAATCGCTGACCCTCATTGTCATGCGCTTGCCTAACCGGCCGGCCGGATGGGAACCTGCAAACTGTTCCTTAGTAATATTTTTACGCATCATTAATGCGATGGCTAAAACATCACCTATAATACCCTGGACGGTAGTCGTTGTAGTGGGCGCCATATCAAAAGGGCACAGCTCCTTCACGGGTGGCAAAGCCACAACGGCATCGGAAGCCTTGGCCAAACGACTGCGCGGATTGGAAACAATGGAAGCAATCTTTACGCCCCGATTTCGCACAAAGGGAATCAAATGCAAAAGCTCGTCGCTTTCGCCGCTTTTGCTAATGACCAGAAACACATCTTGAGCGTTGATAATCCCTAAATCGCCGTGCAGCGCGTTTGTCGGTGAAAGAAAAATGGCGCGTGTGCCGGTGGAAGTCAATGTAACTGCCATTTTTTCAGCGACTAAACCGCTTTTACCGATACCGGTCAATACAATCATGCCTTCACAACCTAAAAGCAGCTCAAGCATTTCCTCCATGGCCGTTGTATCCAAATCTAAAAAAAATTGATTTAGGTGCTGTCGGGCATTTACCAAAAGTTCTTTCAAAATCGATAGGGTCATACTTGGATTTTAATTAAGTGAATGTTAAAAGTGAAACTAAAGTAGCGAGGCAATGATGGCGACAACAAAAATTCCTATTACGGTTGCAGAAGGCGACGGGATCGGTCCAGAAATTATGGCCGCTACCCTTCAAGTTCTTAATGCAGCCGGGGCCCCCCTGGATATACATCAAGTCGAAATCGGGGAAAAAGTCTATCACCGCGGGGAAAAAACCGGAATTGCGGCCTCAACTTGGGATACGATCAGAAACACGAAGGCTTTTTTAAAAGCACCCATCACAACACCTCAGGGTGGGGGGTTTAAAAGCTTAAATGTCACCATTCGCACGACACTTGGTCTTTTTGCCAACATCCGCCCCTGTGTGGCCTACGCCCCTTACATCCGCACCAAGCATCCACAAATGGATGTTATCGTCGTGAGGGAAAATGAAGAAGATCTCTACACAGGAATCGAGTACCAACAATCACCAGAGACCGTGCACGCCCTAAAGATCATATCACGGCCGGGCTGCGAAAAGATTGTGCGCTATGCCTTCGAATACGCCCGCGCTTATAACAGAAAAAAAGTCACTTGTTTTACGAAAGACAATATCTTAAAACTATCAGACGGTCTATTTCGTAGAGTTTTTAATGAAATTGCCACCGAATATACCGATTTGGAACATGAGCATTGGATCATTGATATCGGGGCGGCGAAAATGGCGGATACCCCGGAAGTTTTTGATGTGATTGTCATGCCAAACCTTTATGGCGACATTCTTTCTGACGTGGCTGCGCAAATTGCCGGCTCGGTAGGCCTGGCAGGATCTGCCAACATCGGAGCCAATGCAGCTATGTTCGAAGCCATACACGGATCGGCCCCAAGACGCGCCGGTCAAAATCTGGCCAATCCGAGCGGTTTGTTACTGGGTTCGGTGATGATGCTTGTGCATATCGGGCTGCCTGAAGCTGCAGCCTTGGTTCATAATGCCTGGCTCAAGACGATTGAAGACGGGGTGCACACGTATGATATTTTTAAAGAAGGCATTTCCAAGCAAAAGGTCGGCACGAAAGAATTTGCCCAAGCGATATGCCAACGCATCGGACAAAATCCTTCTTTTCTCAAAGAGGTCCACTATACATCGCCAAAAGTATTAAATACGGGCCATAGTAAGCAGCTCGAGCTTGAAAAAAAGAAGAAGAAAGAGTTAGTCGGCGTCGATATTTTCGTCCAATACGACGGCAACGGCAAACAATTGCAGGAAAAATTAACAAGGATCGGTACCGATCCGCTAAAACTAACTATGATTGCTAATCGCGGTGTGATGGTTTGGCCGCATAGCGCACCCGAAACCAGTTGCATAGACGCCTGGCGCTGCCGCTTCATGGCTCAAAAATCAGGTGGCCCGATTACCGGTCAGCAAATCGCCGCCTTTTTGAGCCGTCTTGCGGATGCCGGGGTAGATTTTATGCAGACCGAACATCTCTACACATTCGACGGCGTGCCGGGCTTTACCCTGTCGCAAGTAGAACAATAAGCGTTAGGCGGTGATGTAAGATTTAAAAACTATGCGAGGGGAAGCTTGCAACGCTCAAGCAAGGATTTTTTTGTATTGAGTGTAGCTTCATCAGACCATAAATCATAATCACTTTCCTTCGTTTCCACTTCCGTTTTTTGTTTTGCGATTTTTTTTTCTAAATCCCTAATGGATACTTTGATCTCACTGATGCCTGCTTGTTCGGTATCCTCATTATATTTAAAAGTACCTGCTGCTTTTAAAAACCCTTCCCCTTTATACAAGTATTCACGTGAATTGATGGCCTTTGAAAAAACGACAACTCTTCTAACCTGTTGCTCTGCAAATTTTGCTAGGATATCAGATTTCTCCTGATTAGACTTGCCCAAGAGAGTAAATCCTAGTTTTAGCAAATTTCCTAACGATACACTTATAAAAAACCACTCATTATTTCCCTTACATTGCAGTTTTATTCTTGGACTAATTGATGAGGCTTCATTGGCTAAGGAAATATAAAAGGCACCCTCTTTATCATACCCTTTTGCAGCTACTTCCATTCTTGCAAGTGAAGCTTTCCCATCGCAGTTTGAGGAGCCAAATGTGAAATTTGTAAGAGTATCATAAAAACCACGAATAATTTTCTGAAAAACACTTCTATTAGGGGTCTTTATTCGAGCTGCAGACTTAGTATCGACTGTGGGGAAGTGGTTTGAAATTTGAAGGAGATCATCAGTAGGAGGTGCATTGGGTGCACCAGAACTAATTGGTAACGGCGGTTCTTTAGGATTATTATTACCTGAAGGTGGAATTAAAGACATAATTAGTCCATTTAAAACACTTTAAGCTTATTATACCATACGATTAATTTTAATAATGTAATTTTTAAAAAAAGTGCATTCGGCGGTGGCTGACAACAAAGCTGGAAATAAAATTAGTGAGTAGAGAGAGCGAATTACTTCGCCCTCCCCATCGTTAGAACCCATCGTGCCTTATTAAGGCAATAGGCTCACGACATTCACTTTCGCATTATATCTATCAGAAAAGTTTATGTACGATCTTGGCTTTAGGTGGAGGAAAATTCTCCATGAATTTTCTGAAGTTTTCCCATGCGAAGCTCTTCTTTTGGCTAAGGCGATTGACCCATTTGAAAAATATTTTAGTTGCCTCTCGAAAGAAAAGTGATACTTCTTCAAAATTATGGGATACCCCATAATTTTGACAATGACCTCTCAATTTGGAGCAGAAAATCTTCCAGAGAGGTAAAAGAGCCGTCTTGCTTCGATGTACTTTTACCCACTCTTTGACTTTTACCAGTTTATTTCTGAGTCTTTTCCGTATAGTTTTGAGCTTCGGCACGATCTGTCCTTGAAGACCCTTTCCCCAATAGAAGGTAAAACCAAGGAAATCGAAAGAACCTTGTTTGAGTACCTGCCGTACCGGTTATGGTCAATAGGTCATCTTTTTCATTTTATCAAGAAGGTCTTGGATATTATCTTTGAGTTTCTGACCATATTGCTCTATGCTGACGTTGTCCCATCCTAGAGCTTTTCTTCCATCTAACTCTAGATAACACTTCGTTAGCGACTCCTCATTAAAAAGAGGCATAAGACATGCAAATTCTTTATGGGGGTCCTGTTTAGATAGCCATGCTCCTCTTTTGATTTCCTCGCTTTCTCACCTGTTCGGTTCGTTTTGCGAGTACTTCCTCCCTGAAGATCAAGAAGAGGTCTCCCCTGTTTACACATTCTGTTTGAATACATGCCATGCTCTAAGACCCCGAGAGCGTGAAGAAAATCTGTCAATAGCGATTTTCGACCTGTTGGCTATTCTCTCTGTCTACGCTTAACTCATTATGTCGCCTCCTGAGTTCAAGACGCGATATGGAATTCGATTGATCATCGATTTCTAGAGAATGTGCGCTTCATGGCGCACTCGAGTTCACTTTGGTATATTCGGAGAGTCTTGCTAGAGACAGTTTTTTCCAGCATAAAATGATGTTTAGCGATTGCTTCTTTTCAAAAACCATGAGCATTTAATGGTTGAAAATAGAGCGAGGCGTTTATCATTATTGATGAGCTATTTTGTTGTAAAAAAAATATTTTTTACACAGGCCAATTACCCTCTAGATATCGGAACCTTCAAGCTCGACGAGCTCTTCGTGATAGTATTGCCTCTCGTCGAGTTCCCCCTCCATCTTCGCGACGTAAACAGCGCAGACGGCATCTCCCATCACATTCAACACCGTCGATACCATTTCCCTGATCCGGTCAATACCGGCCAGCAAAGCTAACCCTTCTATCGGGATGCCGACAGAGGAGAAAACGACCGAGAGCATAATAAAGCCGGAGCCGGGTATCCCGGCAGCGCCTATGGCTGAAAGGGTTGCCGTAACAACGATGGTGGCCAGCTGCATCCAATCAAGAGAAATACTATAGACTTGCGCCACAAAAATCACTGCCATGCCCTGAAAAATAGCGGCGCCATTCATATTCACTGTTGATCCTAAGGGCAAAACAAACGAAGTAATGTTTTTTGACACCCCTAAATTCTGCTGAACACAGTGCATAGAGACCGGCAACGTAGCCGAACTGCTACTGGTTGAAAAAGCGATCATAATGGCATCCCCCATCCCCCTGAAAAAAGGCCAGGGATTAAGTCGGGCTAGAAACCATAAGATGCCGCAGAAGACAATAAGAATATGCAGCAGGCAGGCGCCATAATAGGCCAAAAGGAATTGTAAAAGAGGAAGTAAGACTTTAGCTCCCAAAGTTCCGGTCACGGAGGCCATGATGGCAAAGACCCCTACCGGTGAAAATTCCATGACAATCGATGTCAGTCGGTACATCACGTCGGCTAAAGACTCCAACAATTCAAGCAAAGGACGCCCTTTTTCTCCGGCAAAGTTAATTGAAACGCCTAAAAAGAGAGAAAACACTATAATTTGCAAGACATTTCCCTCAACGAGGGAGCGCATCGGATTTTCAGGAATCACTGATAAAATAATTTCGGAGATACTCGGTGTATCGGGCAAATTAATTTCCGTCACAAGCTCTAATTTAAGGGCTGAGCCGGGATGAAAAATTTGAGCCACCATCAAGCCAATGGCAATCGCTATAATCGTTGTAGATAGGTAAAGCAGTAGGGTTTTCAAGCCTACACGGCCTAACTTTTGCGGATCATGGATACTGGTGATCCCGACGGTCATCGAAGCCAAGACCAGTAAAACGATAATCATGTTGATGAGACTAAGAAAAATAGAGCCGATCGGCTTAAGGATGACGGCTCGCTCGCCGAACACTAGTCCAACGACGACTCCCAAACCCATGGCGATAAGTACTTTTACCCAAAGTTTCATAACTAACCAAATATACCAGATTTCCCTATTATCCTATCAATGATCCTCCTTGATAGTAAGTAAAAAATAACGTTATACATTGAAAATGTACTTTGTGCATTTCTGAAACGAAGAAGCTGATATACCGAACGTGATTCAATTGAGCCAGGGAAAAACCGGCGCCGAAACAACGCAACTTGAATAAATTGCGTACTACAGGCGTGGCTGACAACGCCGCAAGAAAATTGTGAATGGCGTTCGGTATAAAGGAAAAATCAATGGATTCTAAACTTATGAATGATGCCCCCTTAGTCTGGCACTCGCTGACCGGAAATGCCGTTTTGGAAAAACTTAAGAGTTCTGAAATCGATGGGCTGCCGCTTAAAGAAGTTGCCAAAAGGCAGCAAGAATTCGGACTCAACGAACTCTCTCATAAAAAACCTACTCCGTTCTGGGTGTTTTTTCTGCATCAATTTAAAAGCCCACTCATTTACCTGCTTTTAGTTGCTGCAGGCATTGCCTATATGGTTGGCGAGGCAACGGATGCCCTGGTCATTCTAGTGGTCTTGTTACTGAACGCCCTCATCGGATCATTTCATGAAAACCGGGCACAAATTTCCATGGAAGCCCTAAAAAGCTTGACTTGCGTGCAGGTCAGGGTTTTACGCGATCAAAGTGAAGTTATGCTCGATGCGAAAGAACTTGTTCCCGGCGATATCATGCTCTTAAATGAAGGCGATTCTATTGCAGCAGATGCCAGACTGCTCTATGTGCACTCTTTGGAAGTTTCAGAAGCGTCTTTAACTGGGGAATCGATGCCGATTGCCAAATTGGTTAAACCTCTGCCAGAGGAAACAACCCTTGCCGACCGGTTAAATATGGTCTATGGGGGGACACACATTTCCAAGGGAAAAGGTAAAGCTATCGTTGTCTCTACCGGCATGTCAACAGAGATTGGCCAAATCGCTTATCTGACACGATCGACGCAACATCTCATAACGCCTTTAAGGGAAAAAATCGCTTTGTTTTCGAGATATATTTTATTTGCAGCAATGATCGTTTTTTCTTTGGTCGTGGGGATAGGCTTGCTGCAGGGTTTACCATTCACTACCATTTTTATGATCGGCCTTAGCCAAGTCGTTTCTATGGTCCCCGAAGGTTTACCGGTAGCAATTACAGTGGCGCTAGCGGTCGGCATGCAAAAGATGGCAAGCAGAAAAGCCCTGGTACGAAAATTAGATGCTGTAGAGACGCTAGGATCCACCAATATTATTTGCACTGATAAAACAGGGACACTCACGCGCAATGAAATGACCGTTACCGAGATCTTAATAGGCGCTGATCAAAAAATTGAAGTGACAGGCTCCGGATATTCCCCTATAGGGGAATTACTGCTGAACCGGCAAAAAATCCTCCCTGCCCAAAGTGAAATTTTATTGGAGCTTTTAAGGGGGGCAGCACTATGCAATGACGCGAAATTATCAAAAAAGATAGGAGACCCGACCGAAATTTCGTTGTTAAACTTGGTGCAAAAAGCCGGCGAGGATCCCGAAGAGATCCGAAAACGTTACACCAGAATCCAAGAGATTCCTTTTGATGCCGAAATTAAAATGATGGCTGTCCTTGTCAAAGACCCTCAGCAAAAGGAAAAGATCTTCATAAAAGGCGCCCCTGAAGAGGTTTTAAAATTATGTTCTATGATTTGGGACAAGGAAAATGAAACACCATTAATTCGGGAACTTCTGCAGCATCTTTCTGAAGAGGAAACGGCCATGGCCTCAAGAGCCTTAAGGCTGATTGCCTTTGCCGTCATCGATCAACCTGCTGCCGGAAGCTTTGACGGCGGCTGGAAAGCTTTCAAAGGGCAAGCGCATTTTCTGGGAATTACCGGCCAATTTGATCCGCCACGGATGGAGGTTAAAGCCGCCGTCCACGCATGCCATAGTGCTGGAATTAAAACGGTCATTGTCACCGGAGATCACAAAATCACAGGACTAGCCATAGCGAAGATGTTGAACATTGCCACTGACGAAGACTCCGCTATCGACGGTCAAGAATTGTCTTCCCTTAGTGATGAGGAATTCACTGCGCGCATCCCGCATATTTCAGTCTATGCCCGAGTCCACCCCTCGCAAAAACTGCGCATTGTTAAAGCCTGGCAATTGCAAAACGCTACGGTAGCCATGACCGGAGACGGGGTCAATGACGCTCCGGCGCTAGCAAAGGCCGATGTCGGCGTGGCCATGGGGATTACGGGTACTGAAGTGGCTAAAGAAGCGGCTAAAATCGTCATTACTGATGATAATTTTGCCACGATCGTAGAGGCTGTTAGGGAAGGACGCATTGTCTATCGCAACATAAAAAAATTATTGCTGTATTTAATCAGCACGGGCCTTTCAGAGCTGATCGTGCTGTTCACGGCTTTGATCTTTGGCCTCCCTCTTCCTCTTGCTGCTGTACAAATCCTTTGGATCAATTTAGTAACCGATGGGGCCCTGGCCCTGCCACTTATTTTAGAGCCCAGTGAAGGAGATGAGATGGAACAGGCACCGATCCCGCGCAACGAAGCACTCATTACCGGGCAAATAGTCTCCCGAATGGTTTTTATGATTCCGGCAATGGCCGCATCGACTCTTTTCTATTTTATCTTCCGGTTATCTTCCGATTTTTCCTTCGCCCAAGTCCAAACAGGAACATTTACCGTATTGGCAGTTAGCCAATGGTTTAATGCATTAAATTGCCGCTCGGGCCGCAGATCTGCATTGAAAGGTCTGCTGAAAAATCGTTGGTTATTATGCGGTTTGTTGATCGGGAATTTTTTGCATATGGCAGTAGTGTTTCTCCCTCCGCTCAATCGGATTTTTCACACAGCCGCACTCCCCTTGAGTGAAGTTTTTCTCATTGGATCTCTAGCAAGCGTTGTGCTTTGGGTCGAGGAACTGCGAAAATTATGGGTGCGTTACGCTTCGGAGCCTTCCAACAAAACCAAATCTTTGCAGTAATACTGATGCTCATCGAGTTCCCCTTCTACCTTGGCGATATAAACCGCACAAGTGGCATCTCCTAAAACATTCAGTACTGTTGATACCATCTCACGAATACGGTCGATCCCGGCCAGCAATCCTAACCCCTCAATCGGTATGCCCACTGAAGAAAATACCACAGACAGCATAATGAAACCGGATCCGGGGATTCCGGCGGCGCCGATAGCCGATAAAGTCGCTGTAACGACGATAGTGATCAACTGCTGCCAATCCAACTGGATTCCATAAACTTGGGCAACGAAAATAACCGCCATCCCTTGAAACAAGGCTGCGCCGTTCATGTTGACGGTAGATCCCAGGGGAAGGACAAATGAGGTGATCGATTTGGACACACCCAGATTTTGCTGCACACAGTGCATGGTGACAGGGAGTGTCGCGGAACTGCTGGAGGTAGAAAAAGCAAACATGATGGCATCTCCCATACCCTTAAAAAAGGGCAAGGGGTGTAATTTACATAAAAACCACAACATTCCGCAGAAAACAATGAGAATATGGCACAAGCAGGCACTATAGTAGGTCATCAAAAATTGCAGCAAAGGTAGAAGCACTTTGACGCCTAATGTTCCGGTAATGGAAGCCATGATAGCAAAGACCCCGACCGGTGAAAATTCCATAACAATCGAAGTGAGCCGATACATGACTTCTGCCAGGGATTCGAGGATCTCCAATAGGGGTTTTCCTTTTTCTCCCGCAAAATTGATCGAAATACCTAAAAAGAGGGCAAAAACAATAATTTGTAAAATGTTGCCTTCTACCAAGGAGCGCATGGGATTTTCCGGAATAAGAGATAAAAAGATCTCGGAAAGCCCTGGAGGAGCCGGCATGACGACTTCTTCCACCACCTCTAAATGAAGGGAAGAGCCGGGCATAAAAATTTTTGCAAAGACTAATCCGATGCCGATTGCCAAAGCGGTGGTAATCAGATAAATCAAAAGGCTTTTCAAACCGACGCGGCTTAACTTTTGCGGGTCGTGAATGCTTGTAATGCCGACTGCCATTGACGATAGGACCAATAAGACAATGATCATGTTAATGAGGCTTAAGAAGATAGTCCCCACAGGTTTGAGGATCTCGGCTTTTTCTCCAAAAATAAGTCCGGCTCCAATACCTAAACCCATGGCAATAAGAACTTTTAACCAAAGTTTCATACGTACTCTACTTTTTTATGATTATTTATGAATTTGGACCAAGATCGTGCTTGACGCTCTCTATAAAGCGCGCATAAGCATCGGCCCCTTCCACAACGCAAGGAACAATCTTTAGCCACACTAAGGGCAGCGGGCACTCCATGGTAGACGGGAGTTTTACTTTGTCTTTTTCGGTGCAGATCATCATATCGGCTCCGGCAGCTTTCCAGCGATTTGCTAATTGCAAGAGTTTGTCGACCGAATACTGATGGTGATCAGGGAAGAAAGAGGAATCGATGACGCGCACGCCCATTTCTTCAGCAGTCGCCTGGAATCTCTCCGGCTGTGCAATGCCGCAAAATAAGCCGGCTTTCTTTCCTTCTAATTGCCATTCGATGCCTTTTAGATCGAAAGCCTTCCAGCCTCTATAACGGATACCGGCAACCGGAGCATTCGTAAAAGGACGAATCATCGCTTGAGCCTTCTCAAAGTCTTCCCGGCCTTCAATATGATTTAAAAATATTAAATCGGCACGAGACAGATTTTTAGGATTTTCCCTTAAAAGGCCTCTTGGGAGATAATTATTTTGCCCTAAAGGATCCTCGGCGTCCAATACGATCACTTCATAGTCACGGGCAATTTGCCGATGCTGCATGCCGTCATCGAGCAGGACGATTTCAATGCCTTCTCTTGAGGCTAAATTCGCGGATTGAATACGGTCTTTTCCTACTAATATCCAGGCTTTGACCAAATTTTCCGCTAATAAATACGGTTCATCGCCGGCTTCTACTGCCGATAATTCAGGTCCTTTACCTGAGGAGAGGATCAAAGTGGTGCTGGATTTTTCAGCCAGCGAACGATACCCTCGGGAAAGAATGGCTAATTTTCGCTCTTCGATAAAGGATTGAGCGATGAGTAAGGTCACGGGGGTCTTACCCGATCCTCCGGCAACGATATTTCCCACACTGATAACGACAGGAATAGGCGCTTGATATTGCCTGAGCCACCCTTGGTCATAGGCCCAGTTTCTAAGAGAGACGGCCAGTCTATAAGGCCAGCTCATCAACCAAAAAATGGTTTTGAAGAAAGAAGGAAAAAGACCATTCTTTTTTCCGCGGATGACTTGGGTGAAATAGAAATAAGTAGTGGAACGCATAATATTCACTTCTGAAGGAAAAATTTAAACAGTTAAAGCAGTTGCTCTATCCAAGGAAAACAACAAATGTTCAGCTCCCTGTATGATGACATGGATGGCCGCCATATGAGCCTCTTGAATACGATCGGAAGTAGAAAATCCATCCACTATCCATTCAAGATCCGCCTGCCCTTTTAATTTTCCCCCATCCTTGCCTAAAAACAAGATAGTACGCAGACCAAGCCTTTTAGCGGCATCTATCGCATTGATGATATTTACGGAATTACCACTGGTTGTGAGTCCGATAAATAAATCGTTCGGTTTCCCGAAAGCTTCAACGCCCCTGGAAAAAACCCATTCAAATCCTAAGTCATTGGCTGTACAGGTCAAATGACCAGGTTCTGAAAGCGCAATGGCAGGCAACGCTTTACGCGGCCCCCTAAAGAAACCCGTTAATTCTTCAGCAAAGTGAGAAGCATCGCACAAACTGCCACCGTTACCGGCAATAATCACTTTATTGCCTTGCTCAAAAGTCTCGGCCAAAAGCTCAGCCGCTTGCTGCATAAAAGTGCGGGCCTTTGGCTCGTCAAGCTTGCGGGCAGCCTGAATACAATCTTGAAGGGACGCGGCGATCAACTCTTTTAATTGAATATTTTTTTTTAATTCGTGTGACATTCTAACTATTATTTCTTTTTTTTTGTTTTGAGTCAACCCATGAAAAACAAAAAAACATCTATCATTACTATTTTTTATAGAATCTGTTTCGACATTCTTGTCGACTTTATGTTATTTTATCTACCGTCGATTCACCGCAGGAGAGCTATGCAGCCTATTTACCAAAACAGCACCTTCCATCCGCAATTCTCTCCCGATCAGGAGCTGGATTTCGATCCTGTTTTCAGCTTTGCCTGTTCTTTGTTCTGTCTTTACGAACACCAGAGACCCCTAGCGCTATACCAATTTATGCTATCGCATGCGCACTCTTCTGCAGCATTGGCTAAACTTATTTCCTCTATTTGGAAAGCGCCTTTTAGAACAGAACAAGAAAAACTCCTAATGCTCAAAGGTTTGACAACGCATCTGCCATTGGTAGACGTATTGCCCATGCTCATGCGGTCGGATCCTGTCTGTTTTCTTTGTGTTATAGAGGCCTTTAATCATGACCATCCCGACTTAATTAAAACAATTTCAAAAAACGAAGACCGCGTTTTTTTTGATGATCTTCTACGCCTCTCCTGCCACATCACCTATCCGCAACATCAAAGCAAAGAAGTTTACGAGGCCTGGAATGCCTTAATTATTCACTTGACGGACCGGCAGCTCTATGCCTTTGCCGCTACCTGCTGCAAAATGCTACCCGTTCATGAGCAAGGAAAGATTTACTGTATAATTGAAAAAGAATCGATCGCCTCCTTTTTTACAGAAACATTTTATCAACTATGCGTCCAGACAAAACACGGCCTCCAAAAATTAAAAAGTTTAATCGAGTCGTTGGCAGATGAACTGCCCACGCACTGTAAAAGACGGCCGGTGGCGTTAACGGCCCTTCTAAAATTTCGGCACCCTGAAATTGAGCTGATGACTGAGTTAGCGACAATGCTGCCGCAATTTTCACTACGAGCGCAGAGCCTTATCTTATGGTGTGCGGACCTTAACGACTTAAAACACCATTTTATCCAGACACACGATGCGCAGGACCGCCTGGTTGTCTTTTTAGATAGCATCCTACCCCACTGCGGCCTCTTAGAAGAGAAAATCACTTACTTAAATGTATTTCTCGAAATAGTCATTAAAGAAAATACGCTTCTTCCTTGGCTTCGAGAGCTGCTGCGCGTACGCTCGCCGGCTATCTCCCTGATATGGATTGCCCTGCCTCAAAAAACCTTCAATTATCTCATAAAGCATCCCGATCAGAAATTGCGCACAGAGCTTCTCTGCCTCTCTTTGCCAGACCCTGAAATCGTCCTACGCCTTTCGAATAGAACCTCAGCGCTTCTTAAAGCCCCTTTAGATATTCCCTCACAAAATGCCGTTGAGTATCGAAATCAACTGTTTGCCACCTGGCTAACCTTTCAGGAGCTCGAAAAATACATTTTAGAAGGCATTAACGGGCAAATGCTTGGGGAAGTGATAGCCGTTTTTGAAGAAGACCTGCACCGCGTCCCTCCTTTTCTTTTTGCGCTCTGCACGCATGATCTGAACAAGAGCTGGATCGCCCAGGCCGCACGCTATCTGAGCACTGCTCAAATTAGTGCCATCAGCACCCTATTGCAACCTGAAAAAGAGGGCGCCGCTCTACTGCAACAGATATTTGATCATACAATTGAAAGCCAATGGCACGAGATATTAAAAAACCTGAATGAGAAGATGCTTGAGCATTTCCTGCGCAATAAGAGCCGCCTGATCCAAGAAAAGTCTGAACAAATCCAGCAAAACCATAGAGAAATAAATAATCGGCTTCATTACCTCAACTTCTCGCCGCAACAAAACTCCAGATTCATCGCTCTCCATGAGGACACTCAAAAAATGTGCCTTTTGCAAAGCCAATTAGTCAATACCGTCCTGCACCCTCAAAATCGTATCATAACGCATTATGCGCAAGGAGCGGCAGCGCAAGAGCTTAAAACTCAACTGGAATCGGCAGCGGCTTTTAAGTCTGCCATCGAAGGCCCTTTTGGGTTTTATCAACGTCTTGATCAAGTAAAACCCAACTTGTCTTCCAATCAAGTTAGCTTGGAACAAATCCCTCCACGTTGGCTGACTCAACACAACATCCCGTCTTTAGCGGATGTTGGTCTTAGGGAACCGCAAGATCTGGAACACCTTGGCATCACGGAAACCACACTCGCAGATCTCAAACCCTATTTAGCCCAAAACGACCTACTTAAATTGTGGAACTATCTAAAAATGAAGAACCTGCCCTCCATTCATGCAATTGTCGAAGCCGCAATTGTGGATTCGCCTCAGGACCTCTTTGTATTAATTACCCTCGTTCGAAAGCTCGGGTGGAAGGAATAAAGCACCTCTGGTAAAGTAAAATTTATTTTACCGGAGATCTTTATGATAGGCACTCTTTTTTCGATTGTTATCGGCCTCTACTTGTTCTTCAACCCCTTGCCAAAAGATGCCTTGGAAAATTCCGCATTGTTTTCCGTTTTGATGGTCATCATCAGTGTATTATTTGTTTTCACGCAAACGCTCATTACAGTATTTGCCTGGTCTCCTTTGCAGGCAATAAGTCTGCAGCTTAGCCCGCGGGTCATCGATTCTTTTATCAAAGATAAAAACTTAAGATTAACTAACAGCCTGATCTTATTTTTCTTACTGTTCACTTTTTTGATCGTTTTGGACACTCTGTTTTTACATACATTTGACGGCACCTGGCTCCTCATTCTCTGGGTTTTACTACTGGGTACGGCAATTGACGGCCTACACCATTTCTTAAAAAGAGTCATGATGTATTTGGATCCTATTTACGTCGTAAAAATCTTTGGCGATCAAGCCTTGAAAAGTGCGAAAGAATTAAAAACCGGCGAAATTTGCGACTGGATCAATGCACTTTCTGAAACAGCCGTAAAAGGCATTTTACGCCATAGCACCACCTTGCCGCTACTTACGATCGATCAATTAAGGGTCACTGCGAAAAACTATCTAGAAATTGCAAAAAGCATCACCTCTCATAATGAAGGGAAGGGCAATCATATAAGCTTTGTTCTATTTTACTTGTTTCAACGCTTGGAGATGATCTTTGAAAAAGCTCTCAACCATAAACAGGAACCCATTTGCAGCGAGGTTTTGACAACGCTTGGAAAAATCGGCATTTATTCTGCCAAATATGATGTGTCCATGGCCGGTTATCCGCTTCACTATCTCGGACAACTTACCCTGCAAGCACAAGAGCACGGCAGCGGCGAGATCGGGAACCGGTCCATCATTACCCTTACAGAAGTCAGCAAGGTGATCTTAAAAGAAGTCGATATCAAATACGTATCCATCAAGGAACTTTTCACCACAATCATCGACGCGATGGCAGAAATTTCTAAAGAGAGCTTTAGACGAGACAAATCGATCCGCATAGAACTTTTAACCGGCCCTTTTTCCGATCTGAAACAGCTTTTTTCAGAAGATGGGATGACGGCCCACCAAGACAGGGAAGAGATTGTGCAACAGCTCGATCGTATCCTATCGGAATTTTCCGCTCTGCAATCCGTCATGGCAACTCTACCTCCATTGCCCGAAATGCCGCAGAAAGAAAGCGGCGAGAACAATTGAATGCACAAAAGACGCCGTAAAGATAAGATTGGGATCCCTCCGGGTAGTCTGGTGTATGTGGGAAAAAATAAAATCCCTGCGGTCAGCTTATCGCTGTTCGACTATACGCCGGAATCCTTTCTAGAGAAAACGTTAACAACAATCGAGGAAGCGTACCCCTACATCGAACAATCGACGTTCACCTGGCTGCATATCTGCGGGATCCCGGATCCTCAGATGATCGGATCGCTGGGGCGCCAACTAGGATGGCATCCTCTGGTTCAAGAAGACATTCTTTTTACGGGCCAGCGTCCTAAAATCGATGATTACAATGAATATATTTATATTGTTTTACGCATGTTGCTGTTGAATCCCGTCACCAAAGATATGGAAGATGAGCAAGTCAGCTTAGTCCTGGGAAAAAACTATCTGGTGACCATCTCGGAATCGGGCAATCACTTTTTGGAAACGATGAAAAGGCAATTAAGCAAAGAAGGCTCCCTGATGCGGCAACAAGCGCCCGATTACCTAGCTTATGCTGTTATCGACGGGATTGTGGATTATTATTTTGTGGTGATTGAAGGCATTGACGACCAGCTGGAAAAACTGGAAAAAAACCTCATCAACAAGCCGGGCTCAAAGCTTCTTTTTTCTATCTTGAAGAAAAAAAGGGATGTCATTTCTTTAAGAAAACATGTATGGCCCATGCGGGAAGTCGTGCGTACTTTTCAGAAAAACGAATCCCTTTTAATTTATCCCACAACCAGGTTGTTCCTAAATGATGTCTACGACCATACTATCCAAGCCATTGAAACGGTGGAAGGCTTAAGGGATATGACCGATGACATGGTGGAAATCCATCTTTCCAATGCCAATCAACGTTTAAATCAGATCATGACCATTTTGACCGTCATCACCTCGATTTTCGTGCCGATGACGTTTATCGCCAGTATTTATGGGATGAATTTTAAAAACATGCCGGAATTGGAATGGCAATGGGGATACCCCACCGTATTAGGGGTGATGGCCCTGCTTGCTATCAGCATGCTGTACTACTTTTACAAAAAAAAATGGCTATAATTTTTGGAGATCAAATACCAGTAGTTCCCCTGTAACGGGATGCATAATTTCCATGCGGCAATGGGTCAATTCAATGCCGGGTAGGTGCCGCCTAACACTGCTGCCGTATTTTTCATCGCCTAAAATCGGACACCCGATTGCAGAAAGCTGCGCGCGGATTTGATGATACCTCCCTGTTTCTAAATCGATTTCAAGGAGCGGGTATTTTCCCTCTTCAATCATTTTGTAATGCAAGCGCGACAGCTTGGCTCCGGCAGTGCCTTGTGTAACTGCCTTTGCAAAGTGATCATCATGCAAGAGATAGTGTTCCAACGTTCCTTCCTTGACCGAAGGGGCCCGTTCTACTCTGGCACGGTAAATTTTTTTTACTTTATGTTCCCGCAGGGCTTTGGAAAGCCTCTCTAGAGCTTTGCTGGTTTTGGCAAAAAGCACCAAACCAGCAGCGGCCTTGTCGAGGCGATGGATGGCATGCAGATAGACAAGGCCGGGTTTTTCATATTTCTGCTTTAACCAGGCTTTAGCTTGGTCCTCTAAACTATCACGATCGGTACCCGAAGGCTGAGTCAGCAGCCCGGCCGGCTTGTCCAACACCAACAAATGATTGTCTTCGTAAATAACTTTTAACGTCATGAGCTTCGCTGCCGAAGGGCTTCATAAAGAAGTAAAGTGGTTGCCGTTGCCACATTCAATGAATCGGCAACTCCCAGCATGGGAATTTTGACCTGCAAATCCGCCTCACTCATCCAAAAATCGGATAGTCCTAACTGCTCGGTACCCACTGCAATGGCTAAGGGAATTTTCATATCGACTTTCGTAAACTCACTCTTTGCGGCAGGGGTAGCCGCCATTAGAGAAATCCCTTGTGCTTTTAGCCAGGCCAAAGTTTCCTTGCTTTCCGCCTCGATCACAGGCACGGTAAATAACGTCCCCACACTGGCTCTTACGACATTGGGATTATGAATATCTGTACAACGGTCGCATACAATCAAGGCATCCACACCAGCTGCATCCGACGAACGTAAAATGGTCCCTAAATTTCCCGGTTTTTCTATGGCTTCGGCAATCACCACAAATGGGGTGTCATTTTTAAAAGTGAGCTGATCGAGTCTTAAATGTAATTGTTGGGCCATAGCCAATAATCCGTCTGGACGATCCCTATAAGACATTTTGCGAAAGACTTGTTCACTGCAGGTGAACACTTTGCTCCCGGAAGCTAAAATTTTATCGATTAATGCAGGTTCATTCGATCCCAAAAACAATTCCGGACAGATAAAAAGTGTCTCAATGTCGATTCCTCCGGAGACAGCTCTGAAGAGTTCACGGTAGCCCTCGATCAAAAAGAGGCCTGTTTTATCACGCTGCCGCCGATCCCGCAAATGGACAGCCTCTTTAACTTTCGGGTTTTGCAAGCTGGTCAGATCAGTCATTGGACCACCGGGCGTAAGTTCCGTTGGGCAGAGTGCCTGCTTCCCCTTTAAGCTGCATTTCGCCGCACTCGATGGATCCCTGAGGGAAATAATCGGCAAGGACATGGTCCAAAATGAGCGGAGTGAAACCTGGGGTATGACAAGACAAGGCAATAAAACGGGGATTATCACTTAAAAGATCGCGGCAAAGCGCCAATAGTTCCGTAAGCTCTTTTTCAATTTTAAAGACTTGCCCTTGGCTTCCTCTTCCGAAAGTTGGAGGGTCTAAAATGATTCCCTCATACCGTTTTCCGCGACTTCTTTCCCTTTTCAAAAACTTAAAGGCATCGTCAACAATCCAGCGGATAGGATGTCTTTCCAATCCATTAAGTACGGCATTTTCGCGCGCCCAGGCCACCATTCCTTTCGAGGCATCCAAATGGCACACCTCGGCGCCCGCTTGTGCGCAAGCCAAGGTAGCCCCACCGGAATAGGCAAAAAGATTTAACACTTGATCCCCTTTGCGCAGTTTTTTTTGACACCAGGTCCAAACATCCTGATGCTCAGGAAACACGCCCAGATGGCCAAAATCTGTGGTCGAAAGCTTGAATTGGATCCCTGATAAGCGAATGGTCCATTCTTCTTTGACTTTACGGTTCCAGCGATATTCCCCTTCTCTGGTAAATGAGGCATCGGCCTTGTCCCATTCGCTTTCAGGCAGCTTTGGGCTCCACATGGCTTGAGCGGCAGGACGGATAAAGCGGTAGGGGCCAAACTGTTCCAGTTTTTTTCCGTAGCCGCTATCTAAAAAAGTGTAAGTGTCAGACATTATAATTCTTGGTGTATGTGAGAAGATTATTTAATAAAGAGTTCACACTGCGTGTGATGATCATGTGACGCGGGCCTCTGGCCTGCAAAAGCCAAGAGTGGGAACCGGCATCCCTGTGCGCAACGGCACACCATACTGTTCCAACCGGTTTATCAGATGTCCCCCCAGCGGGGCCTGCAATGCCTGTTACGGCCAGGGAGAAATCGCTTCCGGTCAGTTTCAAAACGTTTTCAGCCATCTTGACCGCGACTTCTTTGCTGACCGCGCCCTTTTGGTGAATAAGCGTCTCCGGAATATCCAGCAAAGAAGATTTTAACGCGTTTGAGTAGGAAACGACGGATCCTAAAAAATAATTCGAAGCGCCCGGCTGTGAGGTAATGCGTGCAGCCAAAGCGCCTCCAGTGCACGATTCGGCACAGCTTAACGTCCATCCTTTCTCGATAAAAAGACGCTGGACAGCTTCTTCAGGCAAGCCCGCAGCCGCTTCGAAACAATTTGTGGCAAACTCCCTTTCCAAGTCCCGGAAAGGCGCCTCGAGAGCCGCTGCATTTAAAAATGTTGTCAGACTGACAGATAACGTGCCTAAACCAGGATAGATGCCGCACTTAACCCCGGGAAATTTACCCTCCAAGCTTCGCAAGAAAGGGTCGACAACATTTTCTGACAACTCCATGAGATGCAGGATTTTGCTATGCATTTCTTGTTTTAAGGGGAAATGGGCAATAATGTACGGTATCACCTGAGCGGTAAACATAGCACGCAGTTCATTGGGCACTCCAGGAAGCAATAACAAGGTGGATTCCCCTTCAAAAATCAGACCCGGAGCGGTTCCTACGGTATTAAGCAACGCTATGGATTTATCAGGCACTGTGGCCTGATCTTCGATGACGTTTAAATTATTTTTTCCATAACGCTCTTCTAAATGACGCAAAATCATAGGATCGAGATGAAGTCCGGAATTTAAGGCAAAAGCTGCGGCCTGCCGCGTCTTATCATCCAATGTGGGGCCTAATCCTCCGGAAACGATCACTAGTTTACTTCTTGAAAGGGCCTCTTTAAACTCCCTGACCAACACTTCATGCTCATCAGGCAGCACCGTTTCGCGCGACAAATAATAGCCGCTTTTAGCAAGTTCCAGACCGATGAAAGAGAGATTGGTATTGATCGTATGCCCTGCCAACACTTCATTGCCGATGATAATCAATTCAATACTCATGACGACCTTCCTTGACTTGAATCCCGATATTTTTAAATTGAGGATGTTTGTTTATCCAGGAGAAACATTCTTTACCGATCCTGGCAGGGACATTGATCTGTTGACCGTTTACCAAAAACGGAGTAGGAAGGGTTTTATCCCTGATCCAGCGGCGCAGCTGCTGATAGAACGTCGTATTGGGAAAGGAAGGATCGACCTTGATCACTTTTTGAGTGATTGGCTCTTGGAAAAGCTGAGGATATGAAAATTGAATACCCCATGGAATACTCCCGGAACCCATAACCATCGAACGGAATTTACCGTCCAGCGGAGAGTAACCAAGCGTATGGTATTGCAGCTGTACAATCGGCTTGATGGCGCGGCACAGCTGTTTTTCCCCCATAGGGATAGTGGCCACACTGGAGATATCCGTAGTCCATATTGAGGAAAACAATGAGCGAAAAGGATGATCCGCAGGCAGTTCTCCTTGTGTCAATAACCGGATATACTCCGCATAGACTTCCAAAAAATAGTCTTTAGTTAATTGAGTGCCTAAATAAACGGCATGCGTAGGATAAAGTGAAAACTCCCCTAAGGAATTCATCAAATCCTGCATTTCATCCCGGGAAAGCAAAGCCTGCACCGAAAGCCATTTAGCTGCCTGTATGGGGGGTGGTATCGCGTGTGTCATTTGTATTAGGTTTAAGCCATGAAATCCCAGCCAGCCAGAATACGCCGACGAAGATGGAGGCATCTGCAATGTTGAAGACCGGGTAGTCGTATCCCCATAAAACAAAATGGATCATATCGACCACATGGCCATAAATAAAAAAGTCTATAATGTTACTCAAAGCACCGGTAACGATCAATAAAAGCGGGACGGTTCGGGAACGGATTTGATTAAAATAAAACAAATACGCAGCAAGGCCCATAACAAAAACAATGCGGAGAATCAACAGCGGCACTTGAAAATCGGCAAAAACACCCCAAGCGGCACCGCGATTGATCGTATGCACGATCGAGCCTTCAATGCCGAAAAAATCAGAAAAAAGCCCGATGCCACGATAAGGGTACCAGGGAGCTTGAACGTGCATGCGGGGCAAAAAAGCATCCACCCAGTATTTGCTCCATTGGTCAAGAGCCAACAGCCCCGCCCCTAATATCAAAGCAGGCCAAAACAATGAAAATTTTAATTGATTCCTAGACATTATAAAAAAAATTAAACACTGAACTGCAAACAGGCAAGCCCTTCGCAGCACAGTGTTTTGATTGTTAGATTAGGCCTTTTTCCATTTTATCTTGAGCCTCGACCGTCATGTTCGCGTAAGGAACTGCTTCCAAACGTGCTTTCGGGATATCTTTGCCTGTTACATCGCAGATGCCGTAAGTGTTATCTTCGATTTTTTCAAGGGCTCTTTCCACATGCCTTAGAATTTCGTATTCCTTACCGGTAACTTCCAAACTAATGGTGCGGTCAAAATCATCAGTCCCCTGATCTGCCTGATGCTGGGAATATCCGGTCGCTTCATCGGGTTTTTTAATTTCCGCTGTTGAACCTCGGAGCATTTTGGTGAGCTGCTGATGCATTTCTTCCAATTGTTGTTTGAATTTTGCGATCTCGCCTTTTTTGAGCGACATTCTAAGTCTCCTCCCTACTTTAACGAAGGTGTTTGTTTATCATCTTTCGGTTGTATCGTTTGGATAGCGTCCACTAACTCGTCCACATTTTTAAACCTGCGATAAACACAGGCAAAACGAATATAGGCGATGGGATCCAATGACTGCAATCTTTGCATTACAATCTCTCCCAATTCAGTAGTCGTCACCATAGGCACTTGGCGATTCATCAAATCATCTGTGATTTGGGATGCCAGCGCCACAGCCTGATCCCTGCTAATGGTCGTATGGCGGCAAGCAGCCTCTAGACCATTAATTAACTTTTCTTTCAGGAAGTCTTCATATCTTCCATCACGCTTCAATACTTGTACCACTAATTCTATTGTCTCAAAAGTTGTAAATCGACGCAAGCAATCCAAACACTCCCGTCTGCGCTTAATGGCATTCATTTCGAATGCCTCTCGCGAATCGATTACTTTTAATTCTTTATGATGACAAAACGGACATTTCATTAAAGTTTGAAATTATTCTTTATTTTCGCTATCATTTTTTTGCTTTAATAATGATTAAACTTACTATATTTAACAAACACATTATTGTCCACTATGCATCCTTCACATAACTCCTTTTATTCTCCATCCGCTTCATCAAGACCGGCCATTTGGCACCCCTTAAGGACATCTCCTGGAACTGAACCCCCCGCTTCCGCTGCCTTGCCCCAGGAAATAAAACCTTCTTATTCAGCCCGCGAACGCCTATTTCAAAAATTCCAAAACCGTATTGTGAACGAGAAAGGAATAATTATACATAGTATTAGCCGTGAATCCTTTCCTCCACTCAACCATCAAAGCGAACAACTACTGAGCAGCTTCCAGAACGATTACCGGCTCGGACAGGTTCTTCGCGATATTATGGTAATACTTTCTTCTTTTGGAATGACCCTTGACCAATGGGACATAGGGGGAGATGCCTTGTTTGCCCTTCTTGGAAAAGGGGGATATTTCGAGGAAACCTTTTTTTCAATTGGCATCCCCATAAAAAATTTATGTTCCGAAAATATCTGGGAAAGTCGGCTTAATGAGCCTGTTTGGCACGTTGATCTTTATATTAACGATCTTAAAATGACGGATCTTCAACAATTAAGCCGAAGTTTAAACGAGCGTTTGGAGATCCCTTTTGAAAAATCACCGTTTGGATTAAAGGGCCGGCTATCAAAGGAAGGGCAGTCCCCGTTGCTTTTACGCATTCACATCAACAATCGCCTAAAAAAATGCGCGACTTGTGATCCATTGGTCATTTCTCATTTTAAAACTCCCGAGAGTGACAGTTCCGTCACGCGTAAATTAAGATTCAATTACCCAAATCCATGGCAGATCTTAATGGATTTAACTCTGGGGACTATTTCCTCTAAACATCCAACGCACTTTTTAAATTTAGTCGATCGTTACACTAAAGGGGAGACACTCCTTGACGACCATTTTGAGAATGGTCATGTCCAACGATTTAGAATGGAAGTGATGGAAAAAGATAAAGGGAAAGAAGTATGTTCTAAATTTCTTGATTATCTCGAGAATCTGCTCCTCGACACTCCTGAAGAATCCTATCTGCTGGCCTTACAAACTCTGATTTCTTCCGGTTTAAAAGATGATGACTGTGCAAGCTTTTTAAACTCTTTAAACGATCCTCTTAAATTGGATAGACTCAAAAACCCCATATTTAAAGAAATCCAGCGTCTAGTGATTCGGGAAAACATCCCCTTTTCGCTGATTGGCGCTTTATTACAAGTAGCTGGTTTTTGCCAGCATCATGCTTGGGAAATCACCCCTAACAATGAACCAGCCTTTACCGCGCTTCCCGCAAAAATGAAAGATGCCTTCGGATTTAGAGTTGCCTTTCCCGAATGTTCGCGCACGCTTTTGTTATCCGGTGCGACCGGGGAATCCCTAAAAGTTATCAGCAAATCACTAATCCATTTCATTGCCGAGACTCTCAGCCCCTTTTTCTCTCAACTTTTCCTATCAACCCCCTTAATACCTGCAAAGAAGGCAAGAGCAAGCTCTCTTTTAGATTTTCCGCCTCGTCTCCTGGTCGAAATGGAAAAATCGGTCCATCTACTGCAAGACTCCGAAAATGGCCTGCAAAATGTTCTGGGATTAATTTGCTCCATGATTATTTCCCGCTACACTTCAAAGGGCCTGCAGGAGAAAGAACTTTTAAGCGGTACTCTCCGCATGCTGGCTTTAAACTTACCTAAAAGTTTCAAAAGTAAACTGCTCTTGAACGTTAAAATATCCTTCACAGAAACACCTCCCCCCCTCTTTGAGTATCTTTATCGCTTGAGCTTAAATAAGGGAGCCAACAAATGCGATCTATCGTTGCAGACCGCCAACTTATTGTTGGAATACCAGGAACCTTCGATAAAATCAATGGGTCTATTGCTGATCATCCAGGGCATTGAAGCAGGAAATAAAGCCCTATTCCCTATAGGCACAAGCGTTATTTCAGAACTGGTTGCGGCAAACAAGTTTTCTTCGGCGCTTCACTTGTTTAAATTACTTCAGCAAAAAGCAGGCCTGCCGCTCGATAAATTCCCAGAAGCAGTCCATGTTTTAATTCAAGGCGGAGTCAATAAAGAAGATTTTGCCTTTAGCGTAGGCAACTTAATTCTACCTTTGCTTCAATCTAAGCACCCTAAAAATGAACAACTCTCAAAAGACCTCACCCTTCTAATTGAGAGATTATTATCAAAGCAAACGGCTCTGGCCTGCGATCTTTTTATGAGCGGAGTAAGTTCTGGTGCATTGAACCCTCAGTCGACATCATTCAAAACTCTGCCCTTGCGTGTCTGTGAGGCCATGAAAAACTCTCACGAACAAGGAATATTATTCACCGGCTATACCGTTCGCTTCTGTCTTCGAAATAAACTTTTAGAACCAACTCATGAAGCAAATATCTTTCTCTTGGAACTATCAGAGCATTTACTAAAAGCTCCCGGCCTTGAAACAGCAAGACTTCTTTCTTTGATTTTAGGCACAATTGAACAAGCTCACTTAGAAGAAGCCTTCAAAGAGAGGCTGCAACAAGCCCGTTTTTCATATGCCGCTAACATTTTAGGTGAAGAGCACTTCTTTGAACTACCGCTAAAAGAACTGTGGCTTGACATCCAATCCATCATGGAAACCCAACCGATCACCCGTCAGTTTCTGCAGTTTCTGGATACGCTTTGCAAGCACCCGACAAAAGAAAATATTACTTTACTGGAAGAGATCCTAAGCTCCAAAAAAGTCATAGAAATTCTCCACGGACATCCGAAAATCCACCATCAAAGCGCCTTGATGTGTCTACAGCAGACCATTTCTTCGCAAGATATTTTGGCCGGACTTTTAACCACACCGCTTTTTGAATTCCAAGACCCGGCATTTTATCAGCGTATAGCCCCTGCCCTCTTAAAGGCCCTCCAAAATCCACAGCCTCCATCAAACCTCTTAAGTGCATTAAAAATCCATCATGCCTGCTTAATTAAGGAGTGGACGCTGCAAGGTTTAGTTCTTGAAACCAAGCAACTCATTCAATCATTAAACGTTGCATTTGAAAAATTGGATTGGGATCGAAGCCTTTGGATACTTGCAGACAGTCAAGACGCCCTTCCTCTAGAAATTATAGAACTGCTTGAAACCTTTACCCCCCATTCCGCAAAACAAAAACACATTTTGGGAAGCAACTATCTACGATTAGCCAACAAATCCTTCGAACTTAAAGATAAAAAATTTCCCAAAAGATATTTAGAAGCCCTTTTAAGATATTTACCCGAAACAAAAGCCGCTCCCGACACGCTTGTTTCCCTTGCCAGCCATTTGATCAAATTCCCAATGGAAATCCAAAAAACAAAATCTCTATTAAAAGCGGCGAAATCACTAACAGAACAGTTTTCAGATGCCCATAAATTTACCGTCGAAAAAGTCTTAGAGAGCGATTTCGGCAGGAATAAAATCCTCGAATGCTGCCACTGGCTGCTGCATAATGCCCCTTTACTTGAACAAAGCGCCTTTTTTGCTTGGACCGATAAACTCCTCCCCGAATTATTAGCCTTGAAACAGCAAGAAACGTTTGATACTTTAAAAATAGCTTTAAGTCTTTTAAGAAAAAGTGCAATGGCATGGAATACCCATTGGCAAAAAACACTATTTCGCGTGAGAACAACACAGAACACCTCATTGTATAAAGAAGCATGCAGCGCTTGGGAAGAGCAGTCTGAAATTAAGGGTCAGACAACAAAATCCCATAATGAGTGCTGGGCAGAAATCATTCCAATGCAGGGGGAGGAAAACTTTTTAAAATCACTCCCTTCCATTTTGCTGCAAAAAGAAAATTTATTGCACCAAACTGCCTTAGAGAGATGCTTAAAGCTATCGAACCAAAAGATCAAAGCGCATATTGAATCGATTCATGCTCTACACTTAAACTTGCAAAATGTGGATCTGGCTTTAATTAAACCTTTTTTAACCTCAGGATTAGAAAAGAGCCTGCCCTCCGTTTTTAAGATAATGGAAAGAGCGATTGAACTTAAGACAGACCTTCAGAGGGTTGCACATTTGCTGCCTTTAGTGATCGAAGCGGCCCAAAAATTCCCCGCCTATCAACAAGAAATACACCAATTGGCACGTTCTGCCTTAAACCCCCTGCTTCCCTTTCTAAATCTTTCCGATTGTGTTCAAAAACTATTGCTATCGCCCTCAGTACTTAGCTTCGACGTCTGCACTGAATATTTTCTGAAGAAACTACAACAGCATACTCTCGACAGAAAGCAGGCTGGAGACTTGGCACGTGGTTTGATCCAATTGATTGAAAGAGCGCTCTCGGCAGATGCATTTGAAAAGATTGAAAACCTTTTGCAATTTCCCAAATTTTTGAAACTGTTAGAAGAGGGCGACAAAAAGGAGCTGTTAGGCTTGTTTTTAACCAGACGTCTCGCCTGCCAAGAAAATTTCACCAGCATAGAAACGCTTGCCCGAGCATTGGAAAGCTTCCTAGTAAACCATACCTTACTAGCCACAACCGATCCCGCATTTGAAACGTGTTTTCTTACAGCCGTGCGATTCAATATCGTACTTTTCCAAAAGCAAAAGGACATTAAACTTTTCGCAAACCGCTTTAACCGGATCACTGATACCTTGCCGATGGAAGAACACGTCCATACCAAAAAGACGCCTAGGCAAAAGAAATGCATTCTTCTTTATTTGAAGATGACCCGTCTTCACATGGAGGCTATTTCCAACGGATCATTTACAGAATTGGATCAACTGAAAACCCTCTACTGCACGTCTCATCCGGTATTTAAATTTTCAGAAATTGAAAGATTTCCTGAAATGCGGCAAGAGCTATTCGGAACTTTTTTAGAATTTTTTCAATTAACGTTCAACGATGAAAAACATCTGCTGGGTCATTTCAACATGGCGCTTTTATTTTTTGAAAAGCTCATTACTTCAAGTGAATTTTTTGATGCCGACACAGCCCTCAAGGGATATCTTGCCATTGCGCAGACCTTGCCTTTGGTCAAAGATGCTGAACTGATTCAGAAGGCTTGCGAAATTGCCGCTAAAACGACCCGCAGATTCTCTGCGACAGGAGATTTCCTTTTCAATCTAATGAAGATCATGACCTCCATGGACAGCCATAACGCGCTTTCCTTTTCTCTTTCCATGATGGTGGCCAAAGGTAGCGCGTTAAATCATGAACAGTGGGCAAGCTGCTGCTGCATGCATTTATCAGCCATTCTAGTTAGCGTTCATAAGGACGAACTGCTAAAGGTCCTCATGGAAGCTACCCGCGCAGATTCAAAATATCTGCCTAAAGCAATCGGATTAAAAAATTTATTAGATTGGAACACGCATCTGATAACGGAATTACTGCTTCCCGATCAGTCCACTGTTAATCATAATAAGCTTTCACGTATTGAAAACACTCTGGCGTTTTTAGGCGCCTCGTGCAGAAAAGGAGTGTTTAATGAGAAACCCGAAATTCTGCTTAACCTTCTAGACCAGCATTTCCCTTCATTAATTCAATTAGAACAAACACATGCCGATCGCTATCCCATTCTTACACCCGCATTTTTTATCCAGGACTTCTTGCCTGAAAAAATCAGTGACCCACACATTCAAAAACAAAGAGCGCTTCTGGCCTATAAATGCTTAGATTTTTATTTGATGACAAGAACCACCAGACCTTTGTTCATTCGAGCGCCTATAAAAGCTCTGATTCATTCAGATATTTTTTATAACCACAGGGATCTTGCAGAGGCCCTAATCAAGCGCTTGAGTTCATGACGTCACGGATCTCCCTCTACCCGACGCAGCCTTCGCTTTCGCCTCACTCCGGTAGGGTAGAAGTTTCCGCCCTACAAAAAAAAAGTGAGCGGTCCTTTAAAACCTTCAGCGATGAAGAGCAGCTCCTGGATTTTTTATCTCAGCATCAGATCTCCGATGGTGGCGGTGCAATTTTTCAAAATAGGGCCTCGATTGCTCTACCGCCTCTTCCCCGGGATATTTTGGCAGAGTTTTTATCTGTATTGCATGCCCCTCAAGCGGTCATCATCGGCGATAAAACCGTCACCTTCACATTGATCCAGCTCTTGGAATTTGTAAAAGAGCACTCGACATTAGAGTCGATCGGCGGATGGACGCGTCAACAACTCATGAAGCACAAAGGACTCCTTTCCTTTGCTTTGCAAAAATTGACAGGGCAGCCGCCCGAGGCCATTGAAACCTGCCTGACAGACAGCCTACTACAGGAAGGAGGCAGGACACTGCCGGATATTGACCTACGTGTTCTCTGCCCGCAAGCCGATCGGCAAGAGCTTTATGATCTCATCCAAAAAGTGGCCGAATTTTTTGCCAAGGAAACGGGGGAATCAATCGATTGGGTAAAACGGCATCAAGCTTTTTATAAATTTAATGTCCCCCAAGAAGACGGCATTTATTACTCCATAGTCTCATTCGGCAAAGCAGAATGCCCTATCGAACTGATTTTTTGGAAAAGTTCTTCCCGCCCGTTTTTATTTTCTACAGACGCCTTGCATTTCTCCCTGACAGATCTCCCGTCCACACCCCATCTCACTTTAAAATCAGAATTGGGCACCGGCTGGCAATCGCTCATCGATTTATTAACAAAGGTGATACGGATCCCCAATCCGCACACTATAAATAAGTTTGGATTCCCTCTGCTCATTTCCTATTTTAGCCGTTCCTATGTGCTTGCAAGGTCAACTGAGCTTCCTATATTACGCGATCATTCCCTTGAGCTATCTGCAAATTATTTTGATAAGGGCGCGCAAATCACCACTTTATTGTCAAAAACCTTCGATAACCATCATCATGCCGATGCGGATGCGGCAGTTGTTTTTGCCTGCAATGCCAGCTTCTATCTAAAAGATTCCATTCCGCCGGAGAGCTTAAAACAATTATGCCTTAAATTGATTGGCAGCACCCCATCCCACCCTTTATTAAAAGAGATTGCGCATGCAGCTTTGGAAGACGGGATTACCATTGACTCCTGCCTAGACGCCTTAGCTTTCGGTGCATGGGCCGGGCTATGCACACGCGCTCCAAAAAGCGGAATCAGCCTGCGTCAGCATGCCGGGAGCATTGCTTTACAGATTTATTGTCCGGATATGGCGCATTGCTTGCTTATCCCTTGGGATTTTGAAAAATCCCTCCATACATTGATCAAAGCTCTGCAAAGCCGTCAGCAAAACGAGCGCCTTCTGAACATCATCGAGGAAATCGTTTTTCAAAATACGGCATCCCCTTCGCAACCATTGGATCTATCCACCCTTTTAGGTCTGGAGCCTGAAAAATTTGAAGGAATGGCACTCGAGCTGCTGCAATCGAATGATCCGGGTGTGGAATATTTGGGCTTTTTGCTGCTATCGGCTCTATTTCCCCACAGTGCATCGAAAAAAAAGAGCCTTCAAATCTTAATAGAAAAAGTGATTCCGATGTCTACCTTCAGGAAAGACGGCCAAAAGCTGCTTCTTTTTTGGGGTAAATTATGTACGGCAACAGGGCATAAAACACTGGCTTCCATTCTAACCACTGCTGCTCAGGAACTCACCGAAAAAGATCCTGAGAAAACATGGATTTTAGCCCTGGCAGAAAGCAAAGACCCAACCTATTGCAGACAATCTGCCTCTCTATGGAAAAAACACCGTTTAGGAAAAAAAATACCTGAAAGATCCTCTTTTGATCTCCAACTTATTTCCTTACTGCTGCCTCTGGGTTTTGAGGAAGGGGTCCATCTTTTCAGAAATTACCTAAGGGAAAACACGTTTTCCTGCGCCCCTAAGGAAATGGAAATTGTTCAATTGGTGATGCACCACACCAACCTCTTGAGTTCGCAGCAATTTTCCGTAATGAGCCCTACGATTAACGATGCCCTAGCCACCATATTAACGCAGTCTTTCATCGAAGGCATGGACACTAGCGAGCCCCTTTGCCACTACATTTGCCGGCTGACTAAAACAGGGCAATTCACTGCGGCAAGATCTTTGATAGAACTCGTTCCTGCCGCACCTTATATGCAAAAAGCCTGGACCCTTTGGCTAGAAGAGCTCCTTGCCCAACAACACCTTAAAACTGCCTCCGAAGAATTTCACCAGCTAATCTCCCGACTTAAATCCTCTGCTTCCAATCCACAACAACTGCATGAAGAAATCTATTGGAATGCCATCGAAAAATTGCTACGCCATCCTCCCGCAGAAACATTCGCCTTGAAAGTTTTGAAACACTCCTATAATGAAAATTCCCAGGTTGCCCGCATCAGCGGCATTGCTCAAAACTTCCTCAAATCCTTAATCTCTACCGATAGAAGTAAAGAGGCTTCAGAAGCCCTTGAATCCCATTTCCATTTATTTTTTACCCCCCTGCAATTGCAAGCAAACCGGGAGCATTTGCTAGCCATCCATCTTAAAAAAAATGACCTCACCTTGGCCATTGCCGTTTGGAAACTCTTGATAACGTCAGAGAAGACTGAAGCGCTGCATAAGCTAACCATCCGCCTCTTCGATGTCATGATGGCATCAAGGCAATATCTCCCTCAGCTTTTTGAATGTTTAAGGATGCAGGATCCGTTTAAGATCCTTTCCACGGAAAGCAAAGTTTCCTACCAACTGCAGCTTTTTGATACACTCGGTGAAACGATTTCCCAGCCCTTATGCTGCTATCTTCTTAAGACCATTTTCGAAGAAACCTCTCAAATGCGGCCTGAAATAGAAACAGAAGCTGCACTTAGGGTATTATTGGCTTTGGAATCGCTAGATAGCCTATCAACGTCTCTAAAGAAGATTTTAGGGGCTAGACTGAAAAAATTCTTGCGTGCTTTAGATGCGTCTTTATACAGCCGGTTTATCATGCAGCTGGACAAACATCAACTACCCCTCTCTGATCTGTGCCTGCCAACGCTTTTCAACATTTGCCATCAGGCAGCCTCAGATTCGCAGCATCCAGAAGAACTCTTTTTTTGGATTGAAAGCGGAAAAAAATGGAGCAGCCCTTCCGAAGCCGCCAATTGGATCGGCAACCTCTCGGAGAGTCTCCATAAGACGATTAAGGCTAAATTTTATCTCACCTATAGACAGGAGCTGCTGAGCGTTAAAGACCCGGAAAAAGTAGTCGACGATGCCATTCAAATCGCCCGCCTTAAAGAAACCCTTCCTTCTCACGCCATCGCTTTATTAGAAGCATTTGTTCCTCATTATGAAATAAAATGGAAGGCTCTTTTCCAAAACGGGAATTCCAGACAACTTATGCTTGTTTGGCAAGCATTTTCAAATTCCCTTTCATCTATTTTGATAGCAGATTCTGTGTTAGAAGATGCCCTTTTGTGCGGTTTAAAACGCCTAGAAAAGGGAAAATCGCCCCATCTTATCACGCTATTAAACCACTGTTTGGACGATGAATCCTCCCTTTGCCGCCTATTTCGTTCGAATAAATCGTTATGGCTGAAAATCTGCACTACCATTTTCAAGGGTTCTCTACCTATCGTAAAGGAAGATCCGAAGCTCACAGATCTTGTTCTAAAACTCTATCAGCGTTCGGGAGCAGATGAACAGGCCGACCTACCGGATGTGGAAGACATAATTGACGTATTAGTTGCCTTGAATTTTGAAAAAGGGCAGATCTCAGCATTAATACTGCTAGATAAGCACCTTAAAAACAAACCGGAAGCAGCCTCTTTTGAAGCTTACCATCAGTTAGCTTTTTCTCTTATCAAAGCCGCAAATAATTTTCAGGAAAGCAACCTGGCGATTGAAATCAATAAACACTTGTGCGGTATTTGCATCGCCCTTCGTACGCATTTTGCTCAGCAGATAAACTTTTTAGACTATGCAGAAGAATTGGCACTGATTGCAAACGCCGGCATTCTGACGCAATGCCGTGCCTTTTTAGATTTGATCCATACCACAAGAAGATACGACGAGATGCGTTTTGGCCGCATTTTAGGAAGCTGGCTGCTGCAATGCATTGATTCGCAAATGAATTTGGAAAATCCGGTAGAACAAAAATTTGCTTTAGCCATGTTGACAGCACATACGGATCTTTTAAGACCTTGTGAAATAGCTTTTAAGAAGTGCAGAGATAAAGCCATCGAAATCCTGATCAAACAAATCGTTGTAGGCAATGTCCACACCAACGACTGCCTCGAAACCATCCGGCACTTCACAAGTACTCATGTACACAATGTCCAACATCTTGAGACTCCTTTTAAGTTGAAGGATTGTCCTGTTTTTATATTTCCTGAAGACAATCCGCTGCAGCCCGAAATGAACGGACAAGCCGATCATTTCTTTACATTCATGCACACCTTCCTTATCAAATTTATTGATTCTGCCCTTCAAGATGAGTCCAGCAGACCCTTCGTCAATTATTTTATCAGCCAAAATCTCATCAACCTTTGCGAACGATTTCCTAGTAAAAGACCCCCTTTGGTAGATCTCTTCGACCGTTTGATTTACCGTACCCCGCCGGAACCGACCACTGACTTTTCCAGCCACTTACTGAATGTGCTGCAAGCCTTTTGGTATGCTGTACGCATCGATATTTATGAAGAATCCGGCGAGAAAATGATCGAACATTTACTTTATTTGGACCGGGTCGTTGGACGCACCGATGAGATCAATCCGAAAGCTCTTAAAAAACCCTTTATAACGGCATTGGACAAATGCTTAAGTTTTTCATCCCCTTACGCCTTAATGCACGCCGCTTCGATGATGCAGGGTTGCCAGCACATCATCTTGCATAACGATCCGGAAACCCTCATTTCCTGCTATGAAAAATTATTATCCTTTTTGAAGAAGCATCCTTTCCCTGCTTACCATGCTTCCATGCCATTTGAATGGGTAGGCAGTGCGTTATTAAATGCGCCCTATATTGTCCATCCGCGCGCGCCGAATTGCGAGCGCGCCGCCACCCGTCTTGCAACCATGCTTTTTGATGCCACCTTGGAAATTATGCAGCGTATCCAACGCGATTCCCCATACGAAAAGTATCAAGTGATCGGCTGGCTGTTTGAATTTCTTATGGAAACTTTGAGCAAAGGAGCTTTTTGCGAGGAAAAAGGATCCCTTAAACTGATCCATTTAACGGAGAGACTTACCCAAAAGGCGATCAAAGAAATTTTCAATGTACCGCTCGTTGTTTGCCCCTCTCTCTTTAATCTTGTAACCAACGGCATCCTGACTCTGGTCAAGTCTAACCCTAAGAAAAGATGTGAATTGGTCAGCCAATGGATTACGGCTATAGCCTCGTTTAAACATTTGGCTCTACTCCAGCTGAAGGAAGCGAACAAACAAGAGGCCTTTAGCAAGTTCGCACCGCAGCTGAATAAACTGCAAGAGACGCTGAAACGCTCTTAGAATTGATTGATCTCATCGATCAATTGACGCATCAACCCTAAGTCTCTTCTGGTATGCACAAAGACCAGTCTGGCCATTTCGGGAAACTCATCCTCCCCTTCTAATGGACCGTCAATTTGAGTAATCTCTCCAGAAACAATTAGGCGCGCATATTTTTGACTCAAGGCGGCCACATCTTCCGGTTTTAAACGCTCTTTGATGCGGATCACGAACTGTTCTTTGACATAGCGGCTGGAATGGTATCTTCGATAAAACTGCAAGACATGCTGCACGCCATCTTCTATGGTTGGCGCTATGTGATAGAAATGGACATCTTCAGGAGAGATCCATCCATTGCCAAGCAGGTTTTTAAGCATGTATTCTTCCCAATTACGCCAATACATCCCATCTGCACCTTCCATTAAGATAATGGGAATGATATTTCCTTTGCCGGTTTGAATCAGGGTCAACATTTCGAAAAGCTCATCCATTGTGCCCACCCCCCCGGGAAAGACGGCGATGGCATCCGAATGACTCATAAACATCAGTTTGCGCGTAAAAAAATAACGAAAATGAATTAGTTTAGGATCCCCTTCGATAAAAGTGTTGGTTGGCCCTTCAAAAGGCAGCCTGATAGAAAGACCAAATGCGTTTTCAGGTCCGAGTCCTGCCATCCCCGCTTTCATAATACCATTGGCAGCGCCGGTGATGCTCATCCATTTATGTTTTGCCAGCTCAATGCTGAAATTATGAGCCATAATATAGTCGGGATGATCTTCAGGTGTACGTGCCGAACCGAAAATACTAATTCTTCGCGTACCGGGATAATCGTTAAAGATCCGGTAGGCATAACGCAGCTCCTTCAAGGCACGTGTAATCAACTTCAGCTGTCCTAGATTATGCCCTTCAAACAAAAGTCTGAGGGATGTTTGGATCTGCTGTACGATCAAATCGGCCTCGTAAGTGCCAGGCAATCCTCCGCACTCTAAAATAAGCTCCTGGATTTTCGAAGTGACTTCATCGCCGTTAATATCTAGTTTATCCATGCCTTCACACTCCATTTCAGAGCGAATGTTTAGCATACCGGAGCATTACTCCACAAGATGCGGCTCTTATTTCATTGTATTGCTGCATAAATTCACATTTTTCTTTCCCCTTTAAATCGGTTTTTATAAAGTGAAAATGAAGCTCAGGGAGAAAAAATCACATGGCCATATCGTCAAAACTTAAGGCATATTTGGATAAGGAAAACATCCACTACGAAATTGCCAAACATCCGCTTGCCTACACAGCCTCCGAAATCGCCGGCAGCCGCCATATTCCAGGTAAAAAAATGGTGAAATCCGTCATTATTAAATCCAAAGGCGCATTTGTCATGTGCGTCCTGCCTGCCATACATTTCGTTGATTTTGAAAAACTTAAGGCCGTTTTAGGCTCAAATGAATTGGAATTAGCCGAAGAAAAAGAAATCACGGCACTCTTCCCCGATTATGACGTGGGCGCCGAACCCCCCTTCGGCCATCTTTACGGATTAAAAGTCTATGCCGACCTCGCTTTGGAAAGCGATAAGGAAATCTTTTTCAGTGCCGGCACCCATACAGATGTCGTCAAAATCGATTATGCCGATTATAAGAAGCTGGCAAAACCGATTGTGGCAGATATCGGTTCTCATATTTAATAAAGCGTTCCAATCGTTGCGAAATCCGACCTGCAACGATTTCACCTCTCTAAAGACCCCTTCAGGGGGCAAGGTTTGGCTTTTAATCTTAAGGAAATCCAGAAGTGATCCTTAGCTCCATAGCCCCTCTCGCAAAGTGGTGATTGCAATTTAACCCATCCATTGTTATGAACTCATACCGAAGTGTATGCAGAATGTGCAGTATTTTTCAGCAAAGATGTTGGAAGGCACTCTCTTTCCCCATACCGCAAGACAGGAAAAGATGCAAAAAATAGCCGCATTTTATGAACAAAGCGTCCTGGGAAAAATCCCGGGAATTAAAGAGAAGCTTGACCCAGTCTCCGTATTGGCGGTGACGGCGCTCATGCGTTTTAAAGAAAACATGACCCGTATCCAAATCAATGGCTACAACATCAAAGCGCAGCAGCCGTCGGATTGCACCTATATTTATGATCTTCAATGGCTTGTCCGTTCCCTAAGAATTGAAAGCTACCAAGATCTCGATGTAATCCCCATAGCCATTGACAAAGCTGCACATTGGTTTTCGCCACACCTAGAACAACATGAACAAATCCGTCAACTCTTTCTCTACGCCCGTGAGGGACTGGAAGCCTTGCGAAACACCTACGAGAAAAAAACCACTGTGATCGTGGATGCCATTATAAAATGGGAAAGTCAGATTACCGAATGCACGCAGATCCGTGACGCTTTAGATGAACCGGTTGAAATAAAGGATCCCGTCATTGAAAAAGTGCAAAAACTTTGGACAAATGCAGAACTCTGCGATTTAAATTCATTGCTTTACCAATTAAATGGCACTCTGGAAGAAAAACCGGAATCAGCAGAAAATCGTAAAGCTAAAATTGCCCTTTTCGAGTTATTGCTGCAACAAAAAGCCAAAAAGCTTGAAGCGATTTATTCTACTTAACCACCGGGAATTTATGATCCTGCCAGGCCGTCATCCCTCCCAATACATTTGAAACCTCAAATCCTTCTCGCAATAGAACCGAAGCGGCTGTCGATGAGCGGGAACCGCTGCCGCAAATCACCGCAATCGGCCGTTCTCTTGGAAGACGGTCGTATTCATAAGGGACAAAACCGCCATGCATGAAGTGAGCACCTTCTATGTGCCCATTATCCCACTCGGCCTCCGTGCGGACATCCAAAATGTAGGGGGGAGTTCCTTTCAGGATCGATTGACGCAACTCCTCTGCAGTCCTGCTAGGTAATGAAGAAGTCCCATAGGTTTTCCTTTTCCAATTGGCAATCCCACCTTCCAAGTAGCCTGCGATCAAATCAAATCCGACCCGCAGCAAACTATCGATCACCGAGAGCAGGCGGGAGTGGTCATCGATTACAAGAATCAAAGGCACATCAGGCGGCACTACCCAGCCTGCCCACGAACTTAATTGAGGGCTGAACGGTATGTTGATGGATCCCGGTATATGAGCACCGGCAAATTGTTCCTTTGAGCGGACATCCAGGCAGTAGGCACCCTTTTCCCTTTCCGCTTGCACCTCTTCAGCTGAAAGCCCTTTAAGTCCGGGGCGTATTTCTCCTATGACTGCCGGTCCTGTAACATTGACCCTCTTCATACGCGGGAAATAAGTAGGCACAGGAGGCATTCCTTTCATTAGTTCTTTGATCCATACATCTTCGGGCTTTTTCACCAAAAAAGGATTGTGTTTACGCTCAAGCCCTAAAAAGGAGGAGGAACTGGCACTTAACCCTTTGCCGCATAACGAACCGGCGCCATGTGCCGGCAACACTTCCACCATGTCAGGATATTTTTCCAGCGTCTCAAAGACGGAACGATACAGCTGATAGGCTAGTTTTTGCAGCTCGCCGCCCCCTAGAAGATCAGGACGCCCTACGGAACCGATAAAAAGAAAATCTCCCGTGAAAAGTTTGATGGGTCTTTCCGCTTCTTCTAGCGCCCATAAGAGGTGTTCCGGGGTATGACCCGGGGTGTGGACAGGAATCAATTTCAACGATCCCATTTCAATAGCATCTCCCTCTTGCACCACATGGTCAGCATACGTCGGTATCCAGTCTGTACCGCCCATTCCTGAACAATAAATCAACGGTTCCCCTCCAAGCCGTGTTTTCAATTCCAGCGACCCGCTGACAAAATCGGCATGCACATGCGTTTCTACAATCGATGTGATCTTGAATCCTTGCTCTCTTGCAATATTTACGTATGGCTCCACATCCCGGACAGGATCTATCACTGTGCAGATTTTCGACTTCTCATCTCCTACCAGGTAACTGAAAATGGCAAGACCGGGGGTGGTTCTTTGATGGAGAAACATACTTCACTCCTTAAATGCGCTGGGTAAACATCCTTAGAATCCCTATCGGCTCTTCTTTGGTCAAGAACTTTTTATTCTGATTTAAACATCCGGCTTGATAGGATACCGGAGTGCAGCGAAGATTTTTGCCGGGCGCTGTATTCGTTATAACACACGACTTTAAATAGATTTTAATAAATCAAGGATGGTCTTCTATGAAAAAAACTGCTTTCTACTTTCTTTTTTTTGCTTTTTTTGCTTGTTTTACTCTGCAGGCAGAAGAAAGGATTGCCGGAACGCTCGATGAGGTGGATTTGATCATTAGCGAAATGGAAAACGACAAAGGACATAATTACGGAGAACATTATTTTGCGCTCAATCGAGGCACTTTGCCGGTACGCCTGACGATAAAACTTACCGATACGACCAACGCCGAAGATCGTTTGATTGCCTATACTATCATTTTGAATCCTCGCGAACGGGCAGATTTAGGCACCGTGACCCAAAAAGATGTCAGCAAAGAGTCCGGTTGGAAGTATCAATGGTCCGTCGAACCCGATGTAAAATATTGATTATTAATAAAATTTGATTTATAATCTTTTTTTTGTTAATAAATTAATTATTACCGGAGGTTGTATGAACCGACTATTTACCATTTTATTTGTCTCTATCACGCTCTTAAGCACACAAGCTTGGTCTGATGAGAATTTTTGCCGAAAATGTAAAGTCTTAAACGACTATCATAAGAACAATCCTTCCCCTTATAAATATTACGATGATTATTTGAAAGACGTGGAAGAAAAAGGTGAAGACGCCGTCAATCCGCGCTTTGAAGATTTACCAGAAGATGTGCAAGCCATTGTAGACCCGTCCAAAAAATCTGCGAAACCAAATTAAGATTCCCTTTGGTTGATAAAAAGGATGCCTTCAAGTAAAATCGAGGCATCTTTCTCATAAGAGGAGTTTGATATGACGCTAAGCATCGCCCGTTCCGAAGACAAAACACTCATTGATCTTAAATTATTATTTCAGGTCATCGGGGGTTCTCTTTTTATCGCCCTTTTTTCCCAAATTAAAATTCCGCTGTTTTTCACACCGGTTCCCCTATCGCTGCAAACCCTTGCGGTCATGCTGATAGGCGTATCAATGGGAAAAAAAATGGGGACATTTGCCGTATTGGCCTACCTGATTGAAGTCTCTGCTGGACTGCCCTTTGCAGCAGGCGGCAGCTCGACACCTTTGGCCCTGATCGGCCCTACCGGCGGTTATATGCTCGGCTTTCTTTTCCTCTCCTATATGACCGGCTGGATTGCCGAAAAAAGATATTCCTTAAACAGCGTTACGCTCCCCTTATGCTTATCTATTGTTACCTTTGCTGTTTTGGGCATAGGCACCGCCTGGCTAGGAACCTTTACCGGCTTCAATCAAGCTATTTCTTTGGGATTTTACCCTTTCATACCGGGAGAAGTACTTAAAACACTGATAGCCTCCTACTATATCGGGAAAATTTCCCGCTCCTAATGAGCGTTCTTGTCTATATGGACCAGGGAGTCGGCCCCCTTTCGGCACGGCTCCTGGCTAAATCCCTTCGACTAGAGGGGCATCCCTTTACCAAAGCCACACGCCAAACTTTCACAGAGACCAACTGGGAACAAAACACCTCCCTCTTAATCATTCCCGGAGGCCGCGATATCTACTACCATCAGGCGCTGCAAGGAGAAGCAAACCGGAGAATCCGTTCCTTTGTCGAACAGGGAGGTTCTTACTTAGGACTGTGCGCCGGCGGCTACTACGGCAGCTCCTCCATCGAGTTCGAAAAGGGACAGGCGTTAGAAGTGATCTCCACCCGCGAGTTGTGTTTTTTCCCGGGAGTAGCGCGGGGCTCGGCTTTTGGACCTAATCTCTTCCGCTACGAGGATGAAAGCGGCAGCTGCCTGGCAGCATTAACGCTCACTGATGGCAACTCAAGCTCTGCATACTTTAACGGCGGGTGCGTCTTTGAAGATGCCCACTTGTTTCAAAATGTAGAAGTCATCGCACGCTATAAAGAATTACCCGACAATCCTGCAGCCATTATCGAATGTAGCGTCGGCAAGGGACGTGTCATTCTCTCAGGCGTTCACCCTGAGTTTAGCCTATACCACTTAAAAAACGTTCCTTCCGTACCGCTTGCCCTGTTTTCGAATCTTCCGGAAAGGGAGACCGGCCGGCAACTTTTATTTCGCCATATGCTGAAAAGATTATTGTCCCGTTTTTAGGAATCAGAATACTATTTGATTATGCCCGATTATCTAAACCATGCCACAGAATCTGCCCTCCAAGCGGGGGAAGTCCTCAAAAAATATTGGGGCAAACTGCTTAATATCAAGCAAAAAGGATTTGCCTGGGATCTGGTCACAGAAGCAGATGACGAATCGGAGCGCGTGATTCTCGACTTACTCAAGAACCTTTATCCTACCCACTCCATCTGCTCGGAAGAATATGGCATTCTTGAAAACGCAGACAGCGACTACTGCTGGATGGTAGATCCCCTAGATGGCACCACGAATTATACCCATCAATACCCCTGGGTATCTATCTCAATTGCCCTCCTTTTTAAAGGCGCGCCCATTGCGGCTGTGGTTTATAATCCTATCATGCAAGAACTCTTTCAAGCTTCCAAAGGAAAAGGGGCACTATTAAACGGTAAGCGCATTCAAGTCTCGCAAGTGGCGTCTCTCGAACATAGCTTGCTAGCAACAGGTTTTGCCTATGATCGGAAAGAAAATACCGACAACAATTACGTCGAATTTTGCCACATTACCCAACATAGCCAGGGAGTGCGCCGCGGAGGCTCTGCAGCTCTCGACCTAGCATACGTCGCTGCCGGTAGACTCGATGGCTTTTGGGAAAGAGGGCTAAAAACTTGGGACATTGCCGCCGGCGTTCTACTCATCGAAGAAGCCGGAGGAAAAGTCACTTCCTATGAAGGGCAGCCTGTCGACTTAGCTACCGGCCGTTTGCTGGCTAGCAACGGCAATATCCATGAGGCGCTCATCAAGGAGCTCAAACAGGCGCGGCAAGTTCAATAATACAACAGACGGTATTGTTCCCCTTGTAAAAAAGGGAACTCAGTTCTTAATTCAAGACAAGGGCAAGTTCCAGACACTTACTGAACTTTTTAAAGCCTTTCCAAAAATGAAATATCCCGTGATGACGCAGAGACTGCTGACGATAAGAGATGAAGTCAGCGGAGAGGTGATCAAGTAAAAAAACTCTGCTAACCCTTAACGCGTTTGGGCATTAATAGCGCCAAAACAATGCCGACAAGAAATAAAGCGGCCACATCGCCATATAGGTGATGCACTTCATGCGGATCGACCATGGATTGCGCCAGCATAATCCCGCCATGTACAAAACTCGACCATACCGTAAACCAGATTAAGCTTCGATGCTCTAAGGGATTACGCGCAGCCAGCAGCAGAAAAACGCCGAGCGTAGCATAAATGCCCACGATCATTTGTTCATATTCGGTTTGGCCGGGCGTCCATCGCCATCCCGAAGGCCAATAGACCATTAAGGGAAAAATACCAAAAATAAACACCAGTCCCACAGCAACCAGAGCAACTCTAAGATAAAATAATTTCATCCTTCATCCTGCATAAAATCCCGCAGCGCCTTAAATGACGCTGCGGGGTGTCATGAACTACTTTTTAAACTTTTTGAAGTCTCGATCGCTAACAAGATCTTCATCAGAGCCTCTTTTGACCCCTCTCATTTCTTCACTCATTTTTTTTTACGTTTTCCTCTTCTTCCTTAATTTCCACCTTTTCAGAAGGAGGTTTCAAAGCCAGCGTCGCAAATCCCGGAGGACGCGGTATCGGATTTTGCACTAAGGCGTGATCCATAATATCATGGATAGTATCTACGATGATCACATCGAAACTGCCGTCCAGCAATTCGGGGAATTTCTCTTTAATCTTCTCCAGATCCTTCTCGTTGTCCCTGGGCACCAAGGCGAGCCTGACTCCGGCGCGCTTGGCTCCGTGCAGTTTGGCTTGCAATCCGCCGATCTTAGAAATACGACCGGTCAAATCGATTTCACCGGTCATAGCCACATCATTGCGGATCGGGATGCCTGTCAACTGGGAAACAATCGCTAAGGTAATAGCTCCTCCTGCCGAGGGGCCATCTTTTGGAGTAGCGCCTTCTGGGGCATGGATATGCAGCGCCTCAGGAAGCCCTTCATAGATTTTTTTGCGCGTTTCCTCAGAAATCAAATTCCAAGCGACAGAACGGGCCACTGTCATGCTTTCTTTCATGACATCCCCTTGACTGCCGGTCAAAATAAGTTCTAACTTTTCTTTGCCCAAGGTTTTAAAGGCTTGTACGATCGTAATACCGCCGATGCCCGTTCCGGTAGCATACAATCCATTGACCATGCCGACCACGGGATGATCGATAATTTTTTTATACTCGATCTTAGGTTGGTCTCTGAACCTGATGATGGTCTCCCGATCAATGCAATAAGGCAAGGAGATGGAATCCGGATCTGTTAAACGATTTTTATTTAAACCGCGCACGATGCTAAATAAATTTTCCTTTAATTTGCGGGCTCCGGCCTCGAAGGTATATTGTTCGATCAAATACTTAATTTCCGCATCATCGATTAAAATATCCCCTTCGTTAAAGCCGCATGATTTTAAAATCTCAGGCAGTAAATGACGCCTTGTGACGATTAATTTATCTTGTGTAGAGAGCGGATCGGTTTTTATGATATGCAACCGATCTTTAAAAACGGGATCCAGTTTAGAGGGGTCGTTATAAGAAAAAACGAATAACGCACGCGACAAATCAAATTTAATACCGGAAAAATATTTGTCTTGAAATTCTTTGTTTTGAGAAAAATCGGTGAGTGCCGTCAATACACCGATGAGTTCCCGCCCTTTTTCTGTCTGGCTGACTTTATCGACTTCGTCGATATAAATCACAGGATCCATGCATTGTTTCTCTCTTAAAATTTCCACGATACGTCCCCAGTCAGAGCCTACATAGGTAAACCCGTGTCCGATCAAGAATGAAGAGTCAGTTTGACCGCCCATGGAGATGAAAGCAAAGGGTCTGCCCAAGGCTTTAGCAATCCCTTCCCGGGCAAATGTCGTCTTGCCATTTCCCGGAGGACCTTCAAGGGCGATGCACTCCCCTTTCGATTCCCCATTAGAAATACGCTGGGCAATCCATTCCATTACAGCCTCTTTGGCTTTATCATGACTATGGACAGACTGGTTTAGGTCATTAATCACCTTCTCCAAATAACGCTTGATCTCCTCCGGAGGGGAAGCTCGAGTCACGGGTTCCGGGGTGTAAACACCAAATGGTACTTTTAGCAGCCCTTCCAAGTATTTTTCAGCTTTGTCTGATTCGGAGTTATTGCTCTTTACAGACTTTAATTTTTCCAGCGCTTTTTGTTTCGTATGGTCATCCATCTTGGACATGGTGATACGTGTCTCTAGAGGAATGGCATCCCCTTTAATTTGTTTCAACTTTTTCTTGGTTTCTTCCAGTTCTTCGATACCAAGATCCAGCTTACGCTGCAGGGAAAAATGCAGCGAAGTGCGAATCACCTTGATAAACTCAGGCGCTTCTTTTAAGACAAGATCATATAAAAATAGCGCCATGCGCGGATCTTTTTCCAACAACATTAGGGAGAATAGCTTCACTTGACGGTCAAACGTTGACTTAGCAAATTGCAAGATAAAGCCGGGCAAAATTTTCCCTTCGGTGCTTTTAAGGAAATGGTAATCCTTTTCAAGCTCAGCGGCAATCTCCTTGGGATTCTTCAAAATAATATCTCTGACAGGATATTGCGCTAAATAAGCCTCTCTGAATGTTTTAGGGACATCATCAAATTTATTGACTTCCCTTTCCAATATCCTTCTTTTTTTACGTACAAGATCGATTTCGTTATCTAAATTGATCGGATCGCTATTGAAATATCCCTTAAAAACAAGAACTTCCTGAGCTCCATCCTCATACGTAACAGGAACGTTTAACTCGGCCCCATGAACTTCTTCAATACCTGAAACGGCTTGAAAAAATCGAAATTCCCTAAAGAACGGCAAGCCATTCTCTAAAACTCTTAGCGCCTGAATTTCTTGATGTTCCGATGTGTCAAGTAAGTGCACCACAAAAGGATCGGAAGACACTTCCTCAATTTGGCACACCGAATAGCCGATCGGAATAAAGATCATACTGTAATCCTCGATCGCCGCAACCGCCTCATCGGAAAAGTAGGATTTCCACTCGCTGCCATAAATCGCGGAAAGCCCTTTTTTAATACTTTGAAATCCGACCGTCTGGCAGACATTCAGCAATGATTCCTGATAGGAGTTCAAACGTTCCTTAAAAGAGGATTCAAATTGTGCAACATCCCCCTCTCTAAAAGGGTCTATTCCAAGCGCTTGATATTCCATATTTTGCTTACTCAACGCTACAAGATCTTTAATGCCTTGCAAAGATTCCATGGCAGAAATCTGGGCTTTTTGATCGATGACATAACGTCTCCAACTTGTTTCTACGCGATCCGCTACTTGTATTAACTGTTTAACTAAGGCATGGGTTCGGCCTTTCAGCTCGGACACCACATGATCGAATCTCGACCTTGTTTGTTGAATAAAGTCATTGCCTTGCAGCATGTGATGAAAGATATCATCGGCGCGGCCGCTGCTCGTATAAGGCGGATGACGGGGTCCATTAGGATTAGGCAGCGACGCATCACCACCATTAGAACCATTGAGTGGAAAAGGAAAACTCATACTAACCTCCTTCTTGCTAAGTGGATGAAAAAACACGTCTTCCATCCCGCAACTGAAGTGATGCCTTAGTGCAATTGCACCCAAAGAAGAAAATATTCCGACTGCATCACTCACCCCACCTGTAATGCAATATTTCGTAATAGGTCAAGCATCTTTTTTAAAGAAAAGATTAAGATGCCTAATATCAATTATTTAGGGATTGTAAAGATAAATTTAAAAACGCTCGGATCTTTAATGAACTTTTTTCGACGCTTTTCAGGTTGGTAGGGATAATCAAATCGGGTTTAATAACCGGTACAATCTCCACAAACTCTTTTTGGGAAAGACCAAACGTTTTCTTAGCGACTTGGATTTCTCTCTCTATTGATTCCTTTAAGGGAGATTCCTCTAAAAATTTTTCTAAATCATAGCGGGAAAGTGTAAAAGACGCAGACGTCTGATCATCTGCGGTTCGGTATAATTTTTTAAAAAGACCTAAGATGGCATTGCGCCGATGCTGCTGAAAAACAAAGCTTTGTCTCTTGGCGAGGGTTCTTTGATTATCCCGTTCCGATAAAAGGCCCAATGGGGAATAGACCAGAATTTTAACCATCTGTGGACTCAATTTCGAAGTGTCATCTAAACACACGTCAAAAATGATATTCTCCCCTTGTGCGGCACGCAGTTGAATTTCCTCGAGCGTCTCCATTAAGGCTTCTCGACTCGTCACAGCAAACATTGCTTGCTTTTCCTTAGGCAAAAGATGCATCAGTTCCGTGGCCTGTTGGTAAGTCTCCACGTGTTGCCCCATCTCTTTGGCCAGAAAAGATTTCCTTTTTTGAAAAGCCCGTTTTGTTTTTTTTACGATGTGAAAATCTCCTGGCAAATCCTTGATCAACTGCTTTGCCAAAGTCGATTTTCCAGAGCAGGGGGTCCCATATAAAACAATGACGGTTCCGGTAGCAGGAAGCGCGTTTTGCGCACACACTAAAAATATAAAACACAAAAGTCTTATTTTAATATAATCGCCTGCAATGCCTCAATTTTACCTAGTGCATTTGTTAAGTAGGTTGGGGGGGGGTCCGCAAGTAAAAGCTTGATGCTTCGTGTTACTTTTTTCTTTTCCACAAAACCCTCGAATTTAACGGATATCTTATACACCGATTTTATTGTGTCCACTTTTTTTATCACACAACATGAGACATCCACACCTGTTTTAAGAAAATGGGAAGATAAGGCAGCCTTCAAGTAAACAGGATCCTGCGCCCATTCCAGCCGTTGCGGAAAATTGGGCTTGAGTGGCTCAGCGAATGAATACTGTTTTTTTACGTTTGCTTGCATAAAGATTTTTTCCGCTTCCTCAATCAGCATTTCCACTTCCAACAACCAGTCTTTTCTTTGAAAACGGAAACTGGAAGCCGCCGAAGTAAATAAGGAGGCGGCTTCAAAAAGTTTGATATTTTCAAACCGACACGGCGTACGGGAAAGATACGTTTCCAAAAAGAGGGAACGTGCCGACTCCAGTCCATTAAAAGAGCCGTACACTTTTAAAGAAGGGATGCGTAATGAAGAAAGAAAACGGCCCACATCTAAGGAGGGATCGCCTATGGTCATTTCATCCATATCGATAATGGACAAGCTGTTTCCATGAACCAAAACGTTCGTATGATGAAAATCGGCATGGATAGGGCATTGGGGATGGAAACGCCTTTCCATCTCTTTAGCGATTTTTGCCGTAAGAGATTTGATACGGCTTTTTAAATGGGGACACAATCCTATTAAGATCCCGGACCAACGATTAATGCCTCGGATCTCATGTTCAAGTTTTCTGACATTGTTAAGAGGAATAACCAAACCGTGGAAAGATGCAAGCATCTCTGCTAACGTTACCAAAAGACTCCCAAAATCTTCCCTGTCTACCACTGATCCTAAGCGAGCCCCTTCAATTTTTTCTTGAAAGGTCATCGGTGGATTCGAGAGAAATCCCATGGGCTTTGGCATCGAAATTTTTTTATGACCCGCTTTCCATAACGCCCAATAATTTGCAAAGACCCTATCCGGTTTTTTGAAGGCATTGGTTTTACCGATCCACGTGCAGGATTCGATCATTCCTGAAACTTTGTTGAATAGCTCAAAGTCCAACTGATGGGTAGCGCGCATATGGGGCGTGTAGGCCAAAAGCTTCATCTGTAGTCTGCGAGGCCTGATCTCCTTTGAAAAAAGCCAGCCATGCAGCCGTTTTAAAAGATGCTTTTCATCACAAATTTGCGGCAGCCACCCCATAATAGGGTCATGAGGGAAAAAGGAAATTTGAGATTTCGGTTCTAAAACATTTGAGGCGAAAGCGGAGGGTAAGGGAGGAAAGGACTCCGTTGATTTCAATAGATGGGCCTCGAAGTAGTTTTCCCACCTTCGGGCAAAGGTGGTATCTTGAAGGGAGGCCCTATACAATACTAAACATTCTTTTTCCGGCTCATATTTTACTGTTTCAATATGGCATGACTCAATTTCAATCATGGGATACTGCTCAGCGATGCAATTTTGCAAGACTTGTTGCATAAAAATTGGATCCAACGCCTGAGTAAGCCCTGGATAAATCGTAAAAGGACTCATTTAACCACCCCATGCAAAAGAGGAGTCATCCACAATTTCCCCTTTTCTGAGTTTTATAACCCGATCGACGTCCTGCAAGGTTTGCTCTTGGTGACTGATCAGGAGAATGGTCCGCCCTTGCATCAACTCTTTGATGGCTTCCATGACTAAAATAGCAGAGGGCATATCGACTCCCGAAGTGGGTTCGTCCAAAATAACAATAGGCGCGTCCTTGATCAGAGCTCTTGCAATCGACACACATTGTCTCTGACCACCGCTTAACGTGCCGCCGCGCTCCCCAATTACAGTGTCATATCCTTCGGGCAATCCTTCGATAATGGAATGAATTTTTGCCCGCTTGGCCGCATTGACAATTTCATCGATCGTAGCACCGGGACGGCCATAAGCGATATTTTCCGCTATTGTGGTCGCAAATAATATCGGTTCCTGAAAGACCACCGCAATTTGACTGCGCAAAGATTTAATCGTGTAGTTTTTAATTTCTTGTCCATCAATAAGCACCTGGCCGGCAGAGGGTTCATAAAAACGGGGTAGAAGCGATGCCAATGAGGATTTTCCGGAACCTGTGGGCCCAACAAGCGCAACTTTTTCTCCGGCACGGATCGTCAAAGAAATATTATTTAACACCGGTTTTTTATGGAAATAATGCAGAGAAACATCTTCAAAGCGAATGTCACCACAGAATTTTTTTGCTCGCTTAGCGTATGGAAGATCTCGGATCTCCGGTTCGATATGCAAAAGCTCTAAAATCCTTTCGCCGGACGCGGTGCCTCTGGCCATCTGCTCGGTTATTTTGGAAAGACGTCGCAAGGGACGGTTAAATGTCCTTAGATAAAAGGCAAAGACCAATAGGTCTCCTGGAGAAAGATCCCCGAACAAAACCCTGCGACCGGCGACACCCAAAACAAGTGCTGTCACCAAAGCCACAGACAAATCGGATGCCCATTTCAATTTTGCTTCTAGGCGCGTTGCTTTAAGTCCAGAACGTAGGCTGTCCTTATTTTGGGATCCGAAACGGCCCACTTCCGATTCTTCCTGATGAAACCCCTGCACCACTTTAATCGCTCCTAAAACTTCCGTGGCGATGGTGGTCAAATTCCCCTCTCGCTCACGCTGCTGTTTCATGGCAAGCTTCATAGGATGACGATATTTTTTAATTAAAATCATCAGTAACGGGAAAACGCACAAACTCAGCAATGTCAACTTCCAGTCCATGAGCGCCATGACCATGAGCATGGCAACCATCAACAAAAGCTCACTGGTAAATGTTAACGGAAGGGAAATCAGAAGCTCTCTTAACATCCGGATATCGGTTGTCAGCCTCGACAACATATCTCCGGTACGGCGCCTATCATGAAAACTAAAAGACAATCCCTGCAGATGAGAATATAAATCCAGACGCACGCCTGTAACAATTTGCTGGCCGGCGCGGGAAGTTAATAACTGCTGGTAATAGTAAAATAAACCTCTGATAACGGCGATCAAAATGATTGCCAAAATCAAGACGTTAAGCAGAGCAAAAGGATCCGACGGCAAAAAACTAAGCCATCCGGGGAGAGGCTCGCTTGAAAATACGTTATCAAAAATCATTTTCAGCGGCCAGGGCTCGAGCATCCCAACTAATGTAAACCCTGACCCGGCCAGTAAAGATAAAACCAGTACCCTGGACTGTTTTTTAATGTGTGGCAGGAAGTGGCTGCCCATAGCAAGAAAGGAATGCCATTGATTCACAAAATCTTTTATTTTTTTAAGGGGTGACCAAAGACGCATCCAATAACTCCATAAAGGCTTTAGCCCTTTTTTCCCAGGTATGTTCCAAAAGAATTTCTTCCCTTGCCTTTTGACCCAAGCGAATCCTAAAAGAAGAATCGTCTGCCAGCGCGCGTATGGCCTGCACCCAGCCCTTAGTATCTCCAGGGGGTACTAACATCCCATTAACGCCATTTTTGATCACCTCACCGATCTGTCCGATGTCTGTAGCAATGATTGCCTTCCCCATGGCCATATATTCATAAAGCTTTAAAGGAGAGAAGTAAAAAAGATCCAAATTCGGGTAAGGCGAGAGCGCAATATCCATAGTCCTAATATAGGCCGGAACCTCTGCTTGCGGGATGGCGCCGGTTAAAGTCACACGACCGGGGAAATCGGACGCGATTTGATTAACGGCATCTCTTAAGGGACCGTCGCCTACGATGAGCAAGTGGAAGCGAGGGTCATCGGCAAGCATAGGGAATACATGCCCTAGCATCTCAATATCGTGCCAAGGTTTTAGGCTACCCACAAAACCCAAAACAATCTTTTGCGAAAACCCCGTTTTGAAATCGACGCCTTCCGGACAAAAAAGATTTTCATCCACCCCGCACGGCCTGACGCCTATCTTTTCAGGAGAAATTCCTAAAGAAATCAACCAATCTTTAAGCTGGTGCGTTAAGGTAATAATGTAGCCCGTATTGGAAAACGCCGACAATTCTGTAACCTCTGCAGCATCCTGGAGAGCCTGTTTGCGATAAAGCTTCCCTTGTTCGGCTAAAGGAGCATTCACTTCCAAAACGTGAGGGATACCATGCTTTTTAGCAAAGGCGCCTCCTGCGAAACTGAAAGGGCTATACCGTTCGTAAATACAATCAGGCAGCTCCTCCTTGATCATTTCCAACAAGGTTTGTTCGATAGCGGTATTATAAAAAAGATGCCTTAAAGCACGGAAGGTTCTTGGCTGCGGATCGGGAAGGATGCCTTCAATTAAAGAGGGCGGAGGAATTACTCTAATAGGCACATCTAGAGAAACTTTTGACACCTGAGCTGTGGTAAGGACGGTGACTTTGTTTCCCAAATTTTTTAGAGCGCCTACAAAGCCTCTAATGTGGGATGAAGCTCCCTTTTCCCCGCAAACCGTAATTCCCAAATCGGGTACAAGATATAAAAATTTCATTCGGCCTTTCCTTGAAATAAAGCGGCTAAAGTTTTCACTGTCTGATCTTTATTAAAGAGCGGTTCTATGGATGAACGCGCATTTTTTCTCATTTTGGCATATAGAACCGGATCGTTGATTAAATCTCCCATGGCACGCGCAGTGGCCGAAGCATCATTGCAGGGCACTAAAAAACCATTTACGCCGTTAAAAACGGCTTCGGGATTTCCGGTCATTGGAGTCGTAATGATGGGCAGGCCACACGCTAAAGCCTCTACAATAGAAACCGGCAAGCCGTCTTTATTTCCATTACCGGCCTCTATGCAAGGCAAAATGTAAACATTGGCCTGACGATAACGCTCTAACACTTCATCATGAGTATGGGGCCCGAGTATTTTCACGTGACGCTCTAATCCTTTAGAGGAAATCGAAGCACGGATTTCTTCTTCAAGCTCCCCCTTGCCGACCATCCAACATTCAAAATCCTCCTGCTCTTTTTTTAATAATGCACAAGCTCCCAACAAAACATTGTGCCCTTTTTTTTCTACAAAGCGCGCTACACACAGAAAAATAAAAGGGCCGGTCTTTGCCTTATCAGTGATTTCCTGAAGAGGTTTAAATTTCTCAAAGTCGATGCCGTTATGGATTTTAATGATCTTATTTCCGAATGAAGGATTCAAAGAACTTAAATAATGCTTATTAAAGTCACTAACAGTCACAACATGTCGAGCATGCTCTATTTTTTTAGAGAGGGCCTTCTTGCAAACCGTCTCCTTGAATATATCCACTGCATGCGCTGTAAAGGAATAAGGCTTACCCAATAATTTTGAAGTAAAAAATGCGACACTGGTTGCCCGCGTCGCAAAGTGTGCATGCAGGTGTTCGATTTGCCGTTCATCAAATTTCAAGGCAACGTAGCAGCCTTGTAAAAAACGGATCAATAAATCTCTGCTAAAATGGCGCAGTAAATAATTTCTAGCTTCGATATACCCTTTACCGAATTTTTTCTTGGCCTGTTTTGCATAAGGAAATAATTTTTTCCAACCAGGCAAAAAATGCACTTCGGCTTTTAACTTCGACAAGTCATGATGAAAGCGGGAATCATTCGGACGTTCGATGGAAAAAATCGAAATGTCAATCCCTAACTTTTCCAGTTCCAACATTTCGTTTAACACAAAAGTTTCAGATAACACCGGAAACTTTCTTAAGATATACCCTACTTTCATAACATTAACTCTTGAATATGACGCACGGCATTTTTCAACCCGTCCATGTCAATGACATGCTCTCTGCCTTTGGCAGGTTCGTTCAATAAACGCCCGATTCTATTTGCCAAGTTTTGCGGTTGAAGATCATCCGGCTCGATCATTTCCACGATCCCATAACCTGATAGCACTTGCGCGCGCATGATCTGCTCTTTTTCTTCGCGGGTTTTTTTCCGTTTTTCATGTTCCCCGAAACGCCACGTGCGTGGAGCAACTATGGCTTTGGGGCGATGAAAAACAATTTCAGCAGCCAAATTATAACCGCACATGCAGACCACAACATCGGCGGCCTTCATGTAGGCACGTAAATCGGAAACAAAATCCTTAATGAGTATTTTAGGTGATCCCTTCGCTTGCTCAGTCAAACGGCTTTTATCCTGCTCGCCCATCAAAGGCCCAGTAAAAATCAATGTGGAGGCATTAGGCATCAATCTGGAAGCTTCAATCAATACGTTGAGCAATGGGTAAGCGTCACCGCCACCACCACCTGTAGCCAGGATAAAGGGGCCTTCGATGCCCAAATCTTTCCGCAGCTTTTGCGGATCTCCGTCCACCGGACCCGTTTCCGTAAGATAGCCGCAAAAATGGACCTTGCGCGCTACTGAGGGTGAAATGCCGTATTCCTTTATAGAATCAAAAATTTGCTGTTCACCGTAAATCAAAATTTTGTCGTAGAAACGGTCTAATATGTCGATTACACCGTGCTTTTGCCATTCCGCCTGCACGACTTCGGGCCCATCGAGGATATCGCGCAGTCCTAAAACTGCCTTTGTTTTTGTATTTTTGAGCGCTTTCAAAAGAGGCAGCAATTCCGCATGGGCTCCTAGTGGGAAATTATCCGCGATGAAAATGTCAGGCTGAAAACTTAAGACAGTTTCCTTGATGATCCGGCTGCGTATTTCTACCATTTCCGGTAGGCCCAGTTTAATGTGAGGGGGCAAAGAGCCTTCCATGCCAGTTTTCACAAGGGTGGGAATTTTGACCAAGTCAACGTTGGGAGGTAGATCCTTTAAATAATGCAAGGCCGGGGATCCTGTAACTAACAGGATCGACGTTTCCGGATTTTCCCGGGTCAGCTGCCTAATAATATGCAAACAGCGTCTGATGTGTCCCAGACCAAAAGTATCGTGAGTATACACGGCAACGCGCGGATTTGAATTTGACAATTGATCAGCTCCTTTGAATGAATAACTCTTCATGGGGTACTTTCAAACACTCTGTTAAGTGTTTAACGGCATTTGATAGCCCTCCCATATTTAATATATGAGGCTTGTTTGAAGGATGGCTTATTTGATGCACAACGGCATCTGCCAATTGCGCCGCTTGCAACGTCGCAGGACTATCCAAAGCATGCACCAGCCCTTTTTTTGAAAAAAGTTCTGCGCGTATCTGCTGCTCGGCGCTTGGCCCTTCGCGCGGGATGACCACAACAGGCTTGTTCAAGCGGACAGCTTCCATTAAGGTATTATAACTGCCCATAGTCACTAAGACATCCGCGGCGTTCATTAAAGATAAGATGCCGTCGGTAGATCCCATTACTTTTACAGGAAGATTAGCTGCTTGAGCCATCAGGGCGTGTCTTTTTTTGGTTTCCATAAGCGGTCCGGCAACCAAAATGACTTTTAAAGGAAATTTCTGATGGATCATAGAAATAGCCTCTAACGAAAGGCACATCATAGGATAGGCATCCCCTCCTCCGCCGGCGGTGATCACAATCAGTTTTTCTTCATTAATCCCTAGATTATTTCTAGATTGAGCCGCATCTTCAAAACACTCTTCGGAACAAAGGTAGCCGCAATAAGAGAGTTTGTCTTTGAGTGTCCCATCGAGACCATAATGATAAGAAGTGTCATAGAGCTCCTGATCCCCATAAATGAGGATTTTATCATAAAAATTGCGCATGACTTCGTAGGTATTTCCTTGCGTCCAACGGTTTCGTGTGACCTCAGGATCATCAATAATATCGCGCAAACCCAATACGATTTTAGTTCCCATTTCCTTAAGCAGAGTCAGAGTCGGGAGGAGTTCGCCCCAGACGCCTTTCGGTACGTAATCGACCAAAAAGACATCTGGAATAAAATGTTCGGCAGTTTGCCTAATCAATGCGGAGCGCATTTTACGCAACGATTCGGCATCCATTGTCAAATTACGCGGGAGCCACTGCTCATCATTCACTTTAATAATCGAGGGGAGCTTTAAAAAGTCGATCCCATTAGGAATCGGATGAAAAGGAACAGAAATATGCCCCATAAGCAGCAACACCTGGCTGCCTGGAATTTCTTGAACGATTTTTTTGGCAATGGTAAAATTACGCTTCAGATGACCAAGACCGAAACCGTCATGAGAATACATGAGGATGGAAGGTGGCCGGATTCGATTCATAAGACGCGCACTTTTATTTTCAATAGAGTTGATTCGAAAATATACTTCTTTTTAGCTTATAAAACAACCAGACCAGTATTTTAGATGCGCTAAATTTTCAACAACCAATCAATGAGCATTACCGACCATTCCTATGCAATATTCGAGCAAACCCAATTTTATGTACGCTGCGGCACCCCTACTTAGTTATGTTTACGGTATCAAAAAATAGAGGAGCAAGCGTCAAATCCTCTCCTTCCACAATGACCCAGTAGAGCTGGTTTGAGCTGCAATATAACCGCACAACCTTACCCATTTTATTCCAATAGATTTCGGCAATGTACTTCACATTTTTTTGAGAAGACGGGATCACAAGAATTTCGGCCTCGGCTGCAAAAGCATCATTGACTAGCATCATAAAATCGTATTCTTTTTTAGGCGGCAGAAAGCGTCCGCTCAAACTCGTATGCATTTCATAATGAACATTTTTATATTTGCTATAAGCATACACATCTCCATTTGATAAACCGCATTTAGGCATTTCGGGGAAAGCCATATAAAAACCGGCATCATCATCGTCATATTTTACAGGCTGCCATTCGATGGAGTTTTCAAAATACGGCTGTCCCTCTTTTCCAATTGAAAAGGCTGACAACTGCTGAATGGAAAATAATAGGACAATAGAGATCAGTATTTTTTTCATGGGAAAACAAATGCTAAATTTTAAAAAACTAAAGACGAGACCTTTCAGGCTAATGCTCTGCTCGGTCGGTTCGAACCCTCTTGGGTTCTCATCCCACCACTCACAAAAAAAGCCGCAAAAGCGGCTTTTTTAATTCGGAGGAGGTGGGATGGACTTCGCGCTTACAGCGTCTACGCCCTACGGGTGACTGCTACGCAGTCATCGCCTCCCTTCGGTCGGTTCGAACCCTCTTGGGTTCTCATCCCACCACTCACAAAAAAAGCCGCAAAAGCGGCTTTTTTAATTCGGAGGAGGTGGGATTCGAACCCACGGTACGTTTGTGGCGTACACACGCTTTCCAAGCGTGCTCATTCGGCCGCTCTGACACTCCTCCCAATAAAGAACAAATAGGTTAAAGCAATTCGGCATTTAGAGGCAAGTTTGTTCGCACCGAACACCTATTTTGATAGGCTCCAAAAAAAATCGAACCAAAAACAGTGCTTTATAATAGAATTAATCATGAGAAACCCAAGGAGAACGCATGAGTGCCCCAGTCCAAACAATCATCGCAAAGAATACCACTCCTTTTCAAACGGCTCATCCCCAAAATGGCACGCTAAGAGGACGGCCCATCATTAACTGCACATCCGTTAGCATGGCCTCTGCCCTTCTAATTTCATCTATAGCGCTCTTTTATTTACCTTTTGACAACATACCTATAGACTCCACTTTAATCCTAAAAGCAACCTTGGGCGCTTACGGTTGCATAGGGATTGTACTTTTACTCCGCACCATTTGCGGAGTCGATGAAGGGTGTTGATATCAGTTCCATTGCTTTTGTTGTAATTTTTATGATAAAATGCATTTTATGTTTCAAATCAGACATTACTTCTTAATATGCGCTGTTTTTGTTTACGGTTTTGCCTATTCACAAGACGCCCGCACAGAATCGCCCCTTCCCACTGTTTTAGTCAGCATTGCGCCCTATAAGTTTTTTGTTGAACGCCTTGCAGGCGAAACAGTTAACGTTACACTGATGGTTCCTACAGGCGCCAGTGAACATACCTATGAACCCACTTCTCGCGCCATACTAAATGCCAGCAAAGCCGTAGTTTGGTTCCGCATAGGGGAATCTTTTGAGTTGCGCGCACTGCAAGCGATCAAAAGCTACAACCCCCAAATGAAAGTGATCGACCTGAGGGAAGGCGTAGATGCCATCACCGCTGACCATTCACATGGCCATTCCTGCCACCATGAAGATTGTCGCGACCCGCATATTTGGCTTTCCCCTAAGGAAGCCAAAAAACAAGCAGAAATCATCGCCAATGCGTTAAGCGCCTCTTTTCCCCGACATAAAGAACTGTATCAAAAAAATCTGCTCTCATTTCAGCAGGAATTAACTGCTTTAGACCATGAGATCACAGCCCTTTTGCACCCCTTAAAAGTCAGAACCGTTATGGTATCGCATCCCGCTTATGCTTATTTGGCGCGCGATTACGACCTAACTCAGCTTTCCATCGAATTTGAAGGAAGGGAACCTTCCCCCCAGCAGCTGACCCAAGTATTGCAAACGGCGCGAAAACTAGGGGTTAAAACAGTATTTATTCAACCTCAGCACATCAGCAAAGGAGCGCGCCTAGTTGCCAAAGAACTTAAGGCAAAAGTCGTGGAAGTCGACCCGCTGTCGGAAGATTATATAAATAATTTACGAAAAATCGCGCAGAATTTTGCGTCTCAATAACGACTATGGAAAAGAGCTCAAGACTCCAGGTAAAAAAAACGATCCCGGCCGTTGCCTTTGAGCAGGTCTCCTTTTCGTACCAAGATCAGCCAGTATTGGATAAAGTAAATTTTCAAATCGAGGAAGGGGAATTTATTGGCATATTCGGCCCGAACGGAGGCGGAAAAACAACTCTTTTAAAATTAATCATGGGCTTTTTGAAACCTGATTCCGGGACGATTAAAGTATTTAACGCTTCTGCACAGCATGGGCAGCGCCACATGGCCTACGTCCCGCAAAGCTTAAAATTCGACCGCCAATTTCCCATCTCCGTTTTCGAACTGGTACTAGCCGGACGATTAAGTAAGCTGCCCTGGTTTGGGCGCTTTTCTACAGAAGACGAAGCCATCGCCGATAAAATGCTTGAAAAAGTAAGTCTTTTAGATATGAAATACCGCGCCTTCGGCACACTTTCAGGCGGGCAAGCGCAGCGCGCTTTGATTGCCCGCGCCCTCGTATCGGAACCAAGACTCCTTTTACTGGACGAACCGACAGCCAGCGTGGATTCAAATGCCGAGGCAGAAATTTACAGGATACTGCAAAGCCTAAAAGGGACAATGACCATTATGATGGTCACGCACCAATTAAGAACTACAATCGACCAAGTCCAGCGCGTTCTGTGCGTGCAAAAAAATGTCATTTCTCTCAAACCGCAAGAAGTTTGCGAGCACTTTGCCCTCGGCCTATACCATCCCCCCCTCCTTAATGAGGTGAATCGATGATCTCATTTTGGGAAGCGATCCAAACCAATCCCCTACTCTTATCGGCAGTAATCGCCGGACTGCTGGCTTCGGTTGTCAGCGGTATCATCGGCTCTTATGTTGTTGTGAAACGGATCGTGTTTATCAGCGGCGGAATTTCCCATTCGGTTTTAGGCGGGATCGGCTTATGTGTCTGGCTGCAAAGAGCCAAAGGTATCGAATGGGCCACGCCGCTTTTAGGAGCTTTGTTGGCAGCTATCGTATCCGCACTTGTCATTGGCATCATCCACATCCGCTGGCATCAAAGGGAGGATTCGGTCATTGCCGCTCTTTGGTCTATAGGCATGGCAACCGGTGTGCTTTTCATTTCACAAACTCCCGGATTCAATGTTGAATTGACTAATTTCCTGGTGGGCAACATTCTCTGGGTATCCCCTTCAGACTTGACCATCCTGGCTATTTTAGATGTATGCATTCTTGCCACTGTTTTATGCATGCATAAAAAGTTTTTAGCCATTTGCTTTGATGAAGAACAGGCACGTTTACAGGGCTTGCAAGTGAATGCCTTATATTTGCTCTTGCTTGTATTGACAGCTGTTACGATTGTGCTGCTCATTCAGGTCGTGGGAATTATCTTAGTTATGACGATGCTTACGATTCCAGCAGCCATCGCCAACCTAGTAACTGTCAGACTCTCTCATATGATGATCATTGCCGTGATCTTAAGCTGCCTTTTTTCTCTCGGCGGAACAGCTGCCGCTTATCAACTCGACTGGCCGGGCGGCGCTACCATTGCCCTGCTGGCAGGGGTCCTTTATCTTGCGGCATTATGGATACACCCATTGTTTTTAAAAACCCGAAATATGATCCTCAGCAATAAAACATCCACAAAATTTTAGTATTTACATGTAAAAGTATATTACTAAAAATATTGCCTTTAAAACTTAATCAATATAAATTTCTTATATGAACAACATTATAAGCAATTCATTAACTATCTCTTTAGAAACTTTCCCTAAAGTATCAAAGGAACCCCCTATTTTTGAAAAAATCCGCAGAGTTTATTTTAATGCAATTTGCGCTCTGGTTGATTTTTTAATAGAGCATGACTGGTTCATGACCGGAGCCACTTTAGGAACCCTCTTAACAGAACCCTGGCAGTCCCTAAAAGCTGGTATCCTCTATCCACTAGGGGATAAAAAATATTTTAATTTTTATGGTCTCAATCCAGCTGTTCTTACTAAAGAACAACGACTACAATCCCCCATCCTGCTTGTACACGGAAATATTCACAATCAATCCGCCTGGCTAAGCTTGGCAAAAGAGTTAAAAGTCTTAAACCGGGCGGTCTATACCATCAATCTGCCTGCAGGCAAGATCACAAAGAAAGATCACGACCTCGTAAACCAAAAAATTGCCGAAATCCAATTGCAATTTTTAAACCCCGACCTCAAAATTGACCTCATCGGCCATTCTAGGGGTGCTCTCATGGCATTTGAAGCAGCATGGATAAAGCGAAATGAGAAAAATGAACTCTTTTGGAATCGATCGACCACCATTGGAAAAACCATATTTCTAGGAACGCCACTATCTACGGAATGGACTGATCTAATAACTAGAGACCATGGAGACCAGCTGGAAAGTTATCTCGATACCGTTCACGAGGTGACCGGCAGTCGAGATGTTTTAATGCGAGACCAACCGCTTCCCGAAATTAAAAACCAACTGAGGCTCTCCATCGGGCACGCTGAATTACTTTATTCCGATGCAGTACACGCACAGATTATAGATTGGCTACAAGCATGAGGGGAATCGAATATCTCAACCCTTTTTCCGATTATTTCAATTCAAGTGCAGATTTTCAATATCTCAATAGACAAGAAAAAATCATCACAATAGCAGCAACCGTTTTTGCTTGTCTGCTTACCACTCCTTTTTTTTTTATCGGCGGATTCGCCACATTAAGACTGCTGATCGATAAGTTCTCTATCAAACCCATCGACCTTGCCTCATTAGAGACACAAAAACAGTCAAAGGTCTTAAATGAGGCGATCACTGCAAAAGGCGGCCTTTTGCAGCGCCGTTTCCAAAGAGCATCTGAAGATCACACTGGCACATTATCCTTTTCTCAATTATGCAGAAGCATCAAGCAAAGCACCCTGCTTGCTAACAGGCAATTTCCCGCTCTTTTTACCAAGTCGATAGTATGGGAAGCTCAAGGACTTACACTTCTGCGTCAGATTCTGTTTGATCAGCAAGACGTTCCTTCCCATCTCTTTCCTGAATACTGGAATCATGGCAAACCCTACTTTGATGACTACATAAAAAATACCTCAATAAAGCCCCTATCGGAAAATATTGAGGAATGTGTGGATCAATTTTTTTCCGATGCTGTCAGACAGGAAACCTTTGAATTGTTGATAGGCGGGCAGAAAGCTCAGCTTCACGAAAACACCGCATTATTTTTTACCGCTATCAAAGAACATTATTTTTCATACCTTATCCATCATCCCCTTAAAATCCCCCGCATCCACCAGAGAAACAGTGTCTCTGAAGCCTTCAAAACGTTTCCCGAAGGCTGTGTTGTCAAGCAAAACGGTGTCTTTTATCTAACGGAACAAGCGCTTAAAGAGCTATGCCCCGTTTACGACCAAGTTCTTTTTCTAACAGAAACAGAGGCCGAAAATATTCCCAAGAACAATACCAAGGAGGAACTGGAGGGCTTAATTCGGATGAAAGTTTTAGAAGCGATCTGCTTGATGAATTCCACTATCTATTCATGCTTTGCTCAAGGTAATAAACAGCTTCCCGCCTGGCTTATTGCTAGCCGGGGACGTAAATGCTGCTTCGAATTTTCCGAGGATATGAATAGTGTATCGGCATCAATAGATGTAAAATTAACAGGCTCATCAGGGACACCTTTTGTTAACTTCACACGCACAATAAATTTCAGGATACATTAAAGAAAAAATGACGGAAAGAGAGGGATTTGAACCCTCGATACCCTTACGAGTATACGTCCTTAGCAGGGACGCGCTTTCGGCCACTCAGCCATCTTTCCAATCGGGAACAAGTGTACTCTCTTCGCTACATTTCATGCAACATTGCACTTTTTCCCAAGTTACTTTATTCTTTTTGCCATGGCAGAAAAAGAACTGAAAGTTAGAATCGCTCCCAATTCCAAAGAGTCAGAAATGATGGTACTCGGCTGCATGCTGACCAGTATCAATTCTTTAAATGTCGCTGCAGATAAATTGCACGATATCGATTTCTATTTTAATGAACATAAACTCATTTTCGGCGTTCTGAAGGAAGCTTATAAAAATGATAAGCCGGCCGATGTGCACATCATCGGTGAAGCCTTAAAACGGCAAGAAAAACTGCAAGCCGTCGGCGGGCCTGCTTATCTGGCAACCCTAGCCCAATATGCCGGAACCTCCGCACATATTGAAGAATACTGCTCGATCGTACACGAAAAGTCCGTCCTGCGACGCATGATCAATGCCGCCCAATTCATCGAAAAAAATGCACTCGAACAGCCGCCGAATGTAGAACAAGCTCTCGATGAAGCCCAGAAGCTATTTTTTGAAATCGGGCAATCATCCCGCTCGGCAAAAGGGATCCTGCTTAATGAGATTTTAACCGGTGTCAAAGCCGAATCAGGCATCCCCTTCCTAAAGCATTTAGAAGAGAGACAGACCCGTTACCGTGAACGGGGCGCCGACGAATTAGGGATCACAGGAATTCCCACCCATCTAACCGACCTGGACCGCATGGTCAACGGATTTAACAACTCCAACTTAATGATTTTGGCCGCCCGTCCTGCTATGGGAAAAACAGCTCTGGCCATCAATTTGGCGGAAAATATCTGTTTCCGCAATAACATTCCTGTCGGCATCTTCTCCTTGGAAATGAGTGCCGAACAGTTAGTGCACCGTCTTATCTGCTCTCAGTCGGAAGTGGAATCGGATAAAATAAAAACCGGCTCGCTGGACGGCCATGAATATCAAAGAGTGGTGGAAACCGTTAATCGGATCCAACACTACCCCTTGATCATTGATGAACAGCCCGGAATCACTATCGGCGACTTGCGCGCACGGGCGCGGCGCATGAAAGAAAGCTATGGTATCGGATTTTTAGTGATCGATTACCTGCAACTTCTTACCGGTTCCAGCAGTAGTCGCAACGCAGAAAGCCGCCAGCAGGAAATTTCGGAAATCTCTCGTAATTTAAAGAATTTAGCCCGCGAGCTAAATATTCCGATATTATGCCTGTCGCAGCTTTCTCGTAAAGTGGAAGAGCGGCCAGGACACCGGCCCATGATGAGCGACCTTAGGGAATCGGGTTCGATCGAACAGGATAGCGACATTGTCATGTTCCTGCTACGCCGCGAATATTACGACCCCATGGACAAACCCGGTATGGCGGAACTGATTGTGGCTAAAAACCGTCACGGCTCGGTGGGAACGGTTAATTTAACCTTCCGCAAAGAGATTGCCCAGTTTGCCAATTATACCTCGATTGCCCCCTATGACCGGCAGTATGACATGAATTAAACGCGGTCGCATTTAGCGGCTAAGATAAAATCACTCTCCGATAAACCATCTATTTTATGCGTCCAAAGAGTAATTTTGACTTTTCCCCAGCTTAGATAAATATCAGGGTGATGCCCTTGCTGCTCGGCTAGCGCGCCCACTTTGATCGTAAAATCAAGGGCCTCGCGAAAGTTTTTGAAGGAATATTGTTTTTCCAGATGATGTTCCTCAATGACTTTCCACTCACCGTCTAATTGCTGCCAGAGTGTCTCTAGTGCAGCGCCTTTCAGTGGTGGAATCCCCCCCTTGCAAGGCACACAATTTTTTTTCTCGAGTTCCATAAGCTATCCCCCCATACCATCTTGCAGTTCAAGATGCAGTGAAACGGTTTTTAATAAGTCCTGATTAGTTAACAAGCCGATTAAAAATCCCTCTTCAACCACAAATAATACTGTAGCGCCTTTCTCATTGAACATTTTTAAAGCTTTCAAAGCAGAAGTCTTTAAAGAGATTTTAGGACAACGACCCGCCGGAACCATGACTTCGTTGACCGTTTTGGTTTTCCATTGGGCTTGATCGAGGAGCTTGACTTCCTCCAAACTCATGTAGCCTAAAAATCGATCCCCTTCGGCTACAGGATAAAGATGATGATAAGAGGTATAAACAAAATCCTCGATGAACTGCTGCACAGTAATTTCGGGTGTTACAGTGATCGGATCCTTTACCATGAATTTCTCCACTTTCTCATTTTCTAAGAGGCGTTCCACTGCATAGCGCACTCTGGATCCGGAAGCGGCTTCCCTTAAAAAAAGACCGATCAACACCCACCACAACCCCCCGATAAAATTGCCTGAAATAAAAAGGAAGAGCCCTGAAAAAATCAGAAAAAAACCGAAGCCTGCACCTAAGTGGGAAGTGACTTTAGTTGCCCAACCTAGATTCCCCTTCCACCACCACAAAAACGAGCGCAAGACACGCCCACCGTCGAGAGGAAAAGCCGGGATCAAATTAAAAACAAGAATTATTGTATTCACTAGGGCTAAATAGCCGGTAATCCCCGTCAACGTTACTGGCCACTCCAGATTCCTGCCCATTGATGTAAACAATCCGGTTAGAAGAATGATGGCCAATGTAACAAGCGGGCCGGCAATGGCTACCCAAAATTCCACTTTGGGGCTTGAGGATTCTTCTTTCATTTCGGCAACTCCGCCGAAAATAAATAAGGTAATGCGAGAGATTGGCTGACCGAATTTTCGAGCCATGAAAGCGTGCCCCATTTCATGCAATACTACCGAAAGGAAGAGCCCTAACATGCCCACAAAGCCCATTATCCAATAGGTTCCCGCAGTCAGTCCCGGATAGCTGGAGGGAAATAGCCCTAAAGCAAGAGTCCAGGTCACCAACAAGGCAATCATGAGCCAGCTTAAATCCATTCCTAAATCTAAACCGGCAATTTTAAGGATATGATAGCGTCTTCCGAACATAGGCACCTCTACGGAAGATCTATCAAAAAAATAATTTATTTAAAAGCGTTTGCTGACACTATTAGATCTCTATCGACTTAAGCAAATTTAAGTAGGGGAAGGATTGCTCCTTCCTGACTATTTATCTTTTTGCATAGCAAAACGATACAGCACATAGCAAAGCACCCCAAAAATTCCAATGGCAATGAGATCACCGGGCCAACCGGGCACTTGCAGATGCAGATTGAATACATCCATCAAAGTTTTGGTGCTCCCATCAGAACCTTGACCAAAAGATGTCCCTAGCAGCACAGCGACTAAAATCCCCATTAAAGAACCCCCGGCAATCAATCCGGAACTGAATAATGTCCCCGATTCCAGCTCTGATTCGACCACATGCTCTTTTTTTCGGTAATCCACAATTGCTTTAACCACCCCGCCGATGAAGATCGGCATCGTTGTGGAAAGAGGTAAATAGGCACCAACAGAAAAGGAAAGAGAATTAACGCCGCACAATTCTACCACGGCTGCAACTCCCATCCCGATCAGCACTAAATCCCAGGGGAGGCTTTGATCAAGCATCCCCTTAATAATGGTGGCCATCAAGGTTGCTTGCGGTGCAGGAAGTGGATGCGGATGTTCGGGCGTCACCTCCCCAATGCCGATGGTGTTATAAAGCAAAAAGAGCGTAAATCCAATGGCAAAAACTGATGCCAAGACACCGATCATCATGCCAACCTGCTGTTTGATTGGGGTGGCTCCTACCAAAAAGCCGGTTTTTAAGTCCTGTGAGGTAGCACCGGCATTAGCGGCAGCGATGCAAACTACCGATCCGACACACAAGGCAATCGGTTGATAGATGTCGCCGGTCCACCCCATAGCAATAAAGGCCAGACACGTGCCCATCAGGGTTGCGATAGTCATTCCTGAGACCGGATTAGATGAGGTGCCGATCAAACCGACAATTCGAGAAGACACTGTAACAAAAAAGAAACCGGCGATGACAATGATAATGCTTGATCCGAACGTCACCGGCATTTGCGGCAGCAAAGCCATAAAAGCCACCAAAACTAGAGAACCTAAAATCACCCAGGTGAGCGATAGATCTCGATCTACTCTTGCGACCTCATCCGCTTCTTGGGTGTTTCTAGAACGAAAATCCTTAACGGAGCTTGTGAACGTACTGATGATGATGGGAAGCGTCCTTAACAGAGTAATGATGCCGCTTAACGTCACAGCACCGGCACCGATATATCGGATATATTTGCTCCAAATCTCTTGGATGCCCATGTCGGCAATCAATTTATCGCTAGGAGGAATCGCAACACTTACATATTCCCCGAAGTAAGAAATTAAAGGGATCAGCACCATAGCAGAAAGGATACCACCAGCGACCATATTGCCGGCAATTTTAGGGCCAATAATATAGCCCACCCCTAATAGCTCCGGCGCGATATCTGCGCTTAAGCTGGCATTAGGCAGGATCGATTTTTTACCGAAAACGTAGCTCGGAACGTCCTTCCATAAGTCCAAAATCGTCATGAAAAACTTATACAAACCCGCGATTCCGATTCCCCAATACACTTTTTTGGCTAAATTTCCCCCTTTCTCCCCGGCAATCAGCACATCCGCGCAAGCGGTTCCCTCCGGATACGGCAAACGACCATGTTCTTTGACTATCAATGCCTTACGCAAGGGAACCATGAACAAGATCCCTAACATGCCCCCGCAAAAGGCCAGCACGAAAATTTGCATATAATGGAAATACTCTTTTCCATGAGAAAGAAATAGCAGAGCCGGCAAAGTGAACACCACCCCGGCAGCAATCGATTCCCCTGCAGACCCAATTGTTTGAACGATATTACTTTCCAAAATCGTTGCATCGGCGAAACGTTTAAAAAATGCGATGGCCAGCACGGCAATCGGAATGGAGGCGCTGACTGTTAAACCTACTTTCAATCCGAGGTAGACGGTCGTTGCGCCAAAAATCAGACCAAAGAAAGCACCCAGTAAAATGGCTTTAGGGGTGAATTCCGCTATAGTTTTTTCTGAAGCAACATAAGGCTGGTGTTCTTGTGTTTCCATAAAATTCCGCGAGTAGGTTAAAGGTAGCCATTCTACACGTTTCATTGTTAAAAATAACCGAGAAAAAACCTGCGCAAGGTGATGTAAGTCTTGCTACTTGTTTTTTCAGTCGCCACCTTGGCACAATCTCTGGAATCAAAAATTAGATTGTTTCCACCCTCGAACTCCCCTTTTCAGGAATATTGGGGGAAGAAAACTCTCTTTTTTGCATTGCTTCAGATAGTAGGGCTTATTGACACCTATGGCGTTTTTTGCAAAGGAGGCATGAAGAGGGCTCCCACTAAAATTGATGAGCTAATACAAGCCGTAATTTAAATCCGATTAATTAAACGGTTTTGTTCAAGGTCTAACCATCGATAACCATTGACTATCAACGCTGTTACGCAAAATCAATATAATAAGAAGGCAAAGCCGGCGCCGAAATAACGCAACGTGAATAAGTTGCGTGATGCAGGCGGGTCTCAAAGTCAGTGGCTGACGAAGCAGCCAGAAAACAAATTGTGAATTGCTTTCGATATAACTCCGCCATAGATCTCTATCTATCGCAAAATCACAATGTGCCCCATCAAAGCCAAAAGCAGATAAATCAAGAGAAGTACTGCAATGACGCCAAAAACATTAAAGCCCCACCCCCTGCTATAGGGCCATGCAGGAAGGGAACCCACTAGAAATACAATCAAAAGTATTAATAAAATAAGCTCCATAACATTTCCAGGGAAATTGCATGAAGAAATGATTTGACATATCAAGACAGATTTTGAATGCTTTACTGCCTCAACTAGGAGGCTTATAATGACAGTTCAAAATCTTCGTGAGACATCGATCATGCATAGTTTTTCAGTCCTACCCGAT
>JBGSQP010000018.1:0-7736 GCA_041738095.1 Waddlia sp. | reverse complement strand
CAGCTCTCCTCCCTTAATCAAATCATTCGGCTCATCGAGTCCCACGTTCACAATATGGCTAGTAAAATTAGGAAGCAACTCACTGTAAAGGCCTGAGACAAGCTCCAACGATCCAGGATTTGTAGGACATAAGCTATACCCGGGGTTGCCCTCATGTTCATAATTTTCTTTTTTGAGATCTTTTTTGGATATAGTGGAAGGAGTCTCGGCAAATTTTTTGTAGTCCTTATGCATAATCCAGCGATGCATGTGAGCAAGACTGTTTTGATTGGCAACAAGTTCTATATTCCTGTTTGTACAATAAAGATCTAAAGCCTGTATTTCTTCCGGGAAAAATGGGGAAGCCTTTTTCCATATTGATTTATGCTCTTTGTAAGCAAAAACATGTTCTATATAGAGCTGGAACTGATTGATCTTGAACTTTGCCAACCGATCTACGAGACGATAAAGGGTTTCCATGGAAGGAACTTTGTCCCTGCTGCAATCAAGCATAAACCCTCGCACCGGGTAATCGGGCCAGTCATGCAGGATAAGAAAAGGAAGAGAACGTTCTTTTGCTTTCAATGCGTGATCAAAAACTTCCAAAAGAGTGACAATGGCAAAAAACGCTCCCTGTTCATCATGAGCCACGATGCGGATGCCATCTTTTGCAATCTCGATCAAATAGCCTTCATTTTCAACGACTTCCCTTGAATCCAGGATTATCGAAATATCCCCTTGTTCCCCTTCATTTGTTTTAAGTAAAATGTCACGTTCTTTGAGTTCTGAGCTCAGGTAATCAATCACTTTTTTTAGTTTTTTATCAAATACAGCAGCAACATCTGGCCTAAAAGAGAATTTTCCCTGCTTGAACTTAACTTCTTTGGGCTCTATCGAAAAGAGCCCAGAATTTTCTGGTTTTGACGAATTAAATGAATAAATAGAAGGAACAATCGGCCCCATAATACACCAAAATTTTTATTTATTATTATACAACAAGAATAAATTCTATGCAAAGTTAGCAAATCAAACAAAGATGTAACTATTTAGTGCTTTTTTTCACAAATCAAGGCGACCTGAAAGTGACATAGTCTAAAATTTTCATTCTCTTGATAATCAACTGTATTGCACAATCCTGCCCTTGCAATAGATGTGGATATTCTCTTCAGAAATCGAAGGCGCTTCTTTAGAAAAACGTCAACTATTTGATGTGCCGGGGCCTAAAGTTAAAATCACCGCACATAGAGTAGAAGCAAAAATTTTCCCAATGCTGAGAGGTTTCCAAGGGGGTATTTCAAAAAAACGTGCAAGATCCCGCGTAACATGGTGAACGCGTAGAGGCACTTGCCATCTATTTTGCATTTCGTACGTTTTGATAGATTAACGTAAATATTTGAAGATATTTTTGGGATCGCAATTTTTCCGGCAACATACGCTAATAAAGAGCGCAGAATCAAAGCTAAAAAACTGGTCGAGGTTCATACAGTACAAGGACACCTATGCGAGGAGCAAATAAAAGCTCTGAAAAAGAAATACGGTAAAATCGTTACGAAGTGAGTGGTATACCACTTAAACTTGCCTAAACTGCAAAGTTAAAACGAAAACAGCGACACGGTGAAAATTTTCTAAATTGCCTAATAGACAATTTGAAATGCGTTCTTCGCATAATGCACATCAAGATAATGAAACTGAAGGAAAAGATATCAGGCTATATCCGCACCGTTGAGTGAGGGTAGTTTTTCTGTCGAATACGAAGCTATATCCCAGCTTCTAGGAGGCGGGATTGGCGAATATTAGATTTTCTTGCAGAAGCCCTTTCGGGAAAGCCTAGAACACTACCCATCTTTACATCCCCGGTTTAGTTTTTCTTCTTATTTAATTATTTAGGTCGCGTTGTTTGCATAGCAAATGGAGGGAGGCTGAATAGTTTGAAACACCCCGTTTTAAACTTGAATTGATGGAACAATTGTAAATTAAATATTTAATTAATATAATCAAATTTACGAGCGAAAAGAAGGAGCTCTCTATGAAAAGCAAGCGACTATTGTTTATTCTGTCTATTTTAAGTCTCTCCCCTTTCTCGATGCAAGCCCTCAATATTAATCTCGGCCCCTTTGATTTCCATATCGGCGGCGGCATTTCTATAGATCGGGACAATTTTTGGTTTTACTCCGATTCGATTTGCTCTGCCATAGAAAATCGCCACCTTCTTGAAATTACTCTCCAAGCCGAAACCACAGAGGCTAAACCGGTAAAAATTCTGATTGAGCCTTATCTTTACGGTTATGATGAAAATGGGGCACTGAGATTACATGGTGTGCATGTAGAGAAAATCGTTTCCAGTATTGAGCCTGAAACTGAATCCCATGATAGAACGACAAACGAAGGTTACGTTGGCGGCATTTTCAGCGTCTTCTCTGAAGGAAAAGGCTGGCAAGACATCGGTATTAGCAAAGTTCTCGACATTCGCGTTTTAACACAAACCGAATTTAAACCTAGAAGAGTGGAAGAGAAGACTACGATTGTTAAGCCGATCTGCGGGTTACACCCTTGAATGCTCAAGAGCTTCAACAGCATGCTGGATAGCAATATAAAATTTGCGTTGCTTTTGGGCATCATCGCATCGCAGTAAATAACCTAGATAGACAACCTCTTGCACATGAATGGAGGAGGTTGCAAGATTAGATGATAGTTTTAAGGGCTTTAAAGCGTTCGTAATCTCATTTTCTATTTTCTTATCTTCTGTTGCAATCATCACATAGACAAAAAGAGGCTCCGCCCGCACTTTCATCGAGTAATTTTCTTCGTTGTAAAACCCATCGGAAATGGTTTCCAGCAGCATTAGAAATAATTTTTTCAATGCCTCGGGCTCTGATAGCGTGCGCATGATTACCGGGTTTAAAGAGTAAAAAAAGTTTTCTAACAGTGTTTCATTATATTTCACCGTGTGCTTCAAAAGAGAGCGCACAGATGACAATAACTCATTCTGCTTCGAAATCATTCCCCCATTATAATCTCTAACGTCCCCAATCACACGAGCAATCTCTGTGACAACCATTTGACGCGCCTTGTAGAGATCAATAGAATGATCATTGCGTAAAAACTGTTCTTTAGAAACCTTTACCCTAAAAACGGTAGCCTCTTTAGGGTATTTTTTTCTTATATAACCGATCGATTTTATCCTATCGTGAATATATTCCAAAAACGATTGCTGCCTGTTGAAAGCATCCTCAAGAGGTGCATCCCCTTCCTTGAAAACGCGGACAATAATAACCGTAAAAAATAAATGATGATGCGTCTGTTCATCGAATGTTATGAACATTTGCGGGATATCGCGAATATATTTTATCTGTTGAGAGAGCGTGAGAATGTTTCGCATGACCTCTTCTTCATTCCTTGGCATAAACACCGGCTGCATTAAATATTCCACCCTGCCTGCCAAATCATTGGGAAGCTCACGCCTTAGAACGCGTAATTCTTCTCCTGTGAATTCTTTACCATCCCCTTTTTCAATTTCAAGATATAGCGTACAGATCGGCTCTGAACCGCGCCGGTTGAAAAAAGAAGAATTTTCCACCATTTTCACTTGAGGAATATAATTTTGGACTGCCTTAATCAGGTGGTTCTCTTCAAAAATTTCCTTATCGCGCAAAAATGTCATTGCCACAATCAAACCCAGAACTTTTTTCTCTCCCTCGGGAAAACGGATTTTTGCTTGGAATATTTTCAAACTTAAATGACGCTTTTCAGGATACGCCTTTACTTTTTCATAAAGATCTTTTCGGAATAGATACTGGATACCGATAATACGGCTTAAGTGCCGCACGTTGCGTGCCGCTTTAAAATCGTCATGGCACATGACAAGCACGTGTTGCATTTCTGTGAAAACATCGTAGGAAAAATCTGTGCTCCAACGAGACGATATCCAGGCTATGTACTCTTGGATCATCGCCGTTTTCTCATCGCTTGATAACCCTTTAACTTCCAAAATCCTTCTGGCATAATACCCTGAAACGACTCCTAAACAGACCTCGGAATCAATAATCGGCAAGTTGCGCTGAATTTCTTCCAACTCTTTATCATTGTCGATACGGATGACCACTTCGCACATCGTGTAGATCCCATTGCCAAATTCAGGAATCGAAAAATCTGCCGCGTAAAACGCAACAACATTCAATCTTTTTCCTGGAACAAGCCAACGGCTGATCATTTCAAAATAGAATCTAAAAGCGTTCGGGCGGTAACGTACAACAATAAAAAATGACATGTTGGATGGAGCGGTCACGCAAGATGTATAAGAGGTCAAGGGCATTAAGGATTGAAAATGTTCATTTAATTCCTCAGTGGCAGCCGGCTTATCTCTGTAGAGGATTAAAAATTCTTTAGGGACAATCTGCTTTAAAGTATTAGGAATTAGCCTACGATATATTTGGTAGTTTGTGTTGCCGTGGGGTTCGTCGAACTCTGTTGAAATTTGCGGAAAGCTATTGTCTTCAACCATCATGTTGTCTCTAGAAACAAACCCTGTAGATATTTATACGAATTGCGATTATCTGAAAAGAAAAAAAGCTATTTTATTCGGTATCACTGCTCGTAATTTATCGGCACGCTACTGACTTTAACGTCTTCCCTAATCCAAGTTCCTGCGGAGACCCCATCATGAAAGGAGCGCACAAGTAAAGGGAGTTGATTTTTCTTGGCAAGATCCAGGCATCGCCCATGTAAAATCCGAGCTCCCCTTGAAACAATATTTTGGACCTCGTCATAAGTAAGCTCCTCGTAAAGATGCGCTTCAGGGCGTCCTTTAGGATCTTCTTCATAAACTCCAGCAACATCTTTATAAAATTCCACATGAGAAGCCCTCAGCGCAATGCCTAAAGCAACCGCTGTGGTATCGGACCCCCCCCTTCCCAAAGTTGTAATCTCTCCATTAACGCTAACACCTTGAAAGCCTGCAACAATCACTACACTCCCTTGATTTAAGCTGTCTAAGAGCCTGCGAGGCTTAACATCTACAATCCGAGCGTCCGTGTGATCTGCTGTCGTGATAATTCCTGACTGACTGCCTGTAAAGCTCTTAGCCTCCTGATTTTTTCTAGCTAGAGCCATCGCCAAAAGAGAGATACTGATCCTTTCACCTACAGTAATAAGCATATCATATTCACGTCTAGGAGGCTCGGGATGAACCTCTTTGGCCAGAGCTATCAGCTGATCCGTGGTGTTTCCCATTGCGGATACTACAGTTACAATGCGTTGGTAGGTACTTTTTTTTGAAAGGATTAAATCAGCGATTCGAGAAAAATGCTGCGGAGTTGCTATCGAGGCGCCTCCAAACTTCATAATCAATGTCTGCATAATACTTCTCGATTTAGTGAGTTTATGATACCATAATCTCAAATGTTCAAACAAGCAGTTTGGTACTATGTTTCTTCTTCAAAAAGAATTCCGCTTCGAGGCCGGCCATCAACTCGATCACCATGATGGGCGCTGCAAAAATCCTCACGGACACTCCTATGTATTGATTGTTTCGATCAAATCAATGGACCTGATCAAATGCGGCCCTAAAACAAACATGGTCACCGATTTTTCCGATATAAGCAGCGTTGTCAAGCCGATGATCCAACTTTATCTTGACCATCACTGGTTAAATGATACGCTGAAAACCGATTCTCCTACCGCGGAGTATATCGCCAAATGGATCTATGATTTTTTGTCAGGAAAAATAACCAACCTTTATTCAATTACTCTTTCTGAAACCGAAACTTCTAAAGTTGTTTATTCAAGAAATTCCGACTTCAATGAGTAGTCTTTCTAAGGGCTTCAAGGCAGTATATGAGAATTTGATTCAACTCGTTTTCCAATTGTGCAAAAGGCAATCGGTCCACTTTTTTTAACAACTGATCCATTAACCCATATTTTCCCTTCTTTGAAATAGCTTCCTTAACCTTTCCTGTTTTACGCAACGCCGGCAACTCCTTGTTTAAAAAATCCTCAATGATTTCCAACCATTTCTCCCATAAAATTTTCTTTATGTCACCTTTGGGCAGCTTCATTCTTTTAGCAATCTCGAAAATGGGGCGATTTAATTCCGACGTATATTTATCATAAAGAAAGTCTCTTCTCATACTGTAGATCGTAAAAAACTCCTTAGCCTTAAAAGTGACCTTTAAGCAATTTCTAAATTCCTCTTTGCCCTCCAGCAGCTCGTCTGATGCGCAAACACTATAGTGCTTAAACGTTTTTGCAATGAAACTTATAGAAACGATAGACATACTAGAAATCAATTCAAAACCCGTCTTAGGCTTTAGCACCATCCTCTCAAAAATGTTGCCTAGCAGCAATTCATTAAGAGATTGCCGGGTTCCATCGTTCAGAAATTTAATCAAAGGGGCATGAACATCACCCTCCCACTCTATCGGCTTTTTCATACCCTGAAACATGCCAATTAGGAATTCAACAGGGTTTTCAGCGCAGTGCTCGGCAATAATTAACGATAATCTAAGAACTTGTTGCTCATTAAGGGAAAAAAAATCGCTGAAAGATTGAACGAGTAGACGCGGATCATATTTGGTTGTATGACCGACCCGAATGCAAGCCCCCTCTATAATCTCCATCCAGCCGACATCCATTTTTAAAGTTATTTTCAATGCATTAAGCAGTATCGCGGCATCGTCCTTCTTTTTATCATGCGATACAAACAGATTGATCAAAACAACCCCCATGATTTTTTTAAAACGCAGGATACCTTCTCCGCTTTGGATAGTATCAGACAAATGTTGGAAAGCCTTTACTATCGTATGAATTGAAGATTTCAAAAAACCCTTGTCAATCAAATGGCAAAAATAATCAACTAATTTAAAATCGAAATGAACGAAATCAACATTTTTAGAAATTAAATCCAAAAATCTCATATAATTCAAAATATTTTTTTCATTCACAGTGCCAAAATGCACAATACGCACATTTTCAGCTTGTTCAAAATTAAATTTAGAGGAATATTTTTTCAAAAAATCTACAACTTGAGACATCGTATTTAACCACACCGTTTCGTCGCATCGAAACAATATAATCGATAAGAATTGCACTGAAACTTTGTAACTTAGCCTCCTCGGACTATTAATTTTGTCTAATAAACAACTTAATAAGTCTTGATCAATCATTACTAATTCAGCACTACCTTTTAAATGCAAAAGAAGGTCAACGGCAAATGAGAAGCTTACTAAAGGGGAATGCAGAATAGCAAAAACACCCTCAAACTCAGCAAAACTTAAAATTTGGTGTGAAAAATTATCAAGAAGAAATTTTAATATAAACTCTTTGTCATCGGAAAGTCCAGCAAGACTGATCAAAAATGGAACGCAGAAATTTCCAAGAATTGACTTTATCTCCTCTTTTTCATAATACGCTTCCGGATCAATGGGGTGTGCTGAAAAAAGCAAAGCAATAAAATCAAACTTTTTTATAAAAATGAACTGCTCTCGATCATTTTGCATTGCTATCCACTGAACAGCAGCCGACTTCCACCCCTCATCACCTGTAATTTTCAAAATGGTACTTAAGTTATAATAAAACCTCCAAACCTCTGAATCTGTCTGAAAGTGAAGAAAAGACTTTAGGGTAGTCCTAAACAGGTAGTGATTTCAAATTTTTGTTGTAATCGCAGATAAACATTTTAATTGCACCTATATGATTTTCCATTTTCTTTGAAAATGACAATGCTTTTCTGACTAATCTTGAGCATCGCTGTCGGATTGTGC
>JBGSQP010000017.1:0-187862 GCA_041738095.1 Waddlia sp. | reverse complement strand
GGTATTATCTTGTTTTTAGGGTCTTCGACAAATTGCTTTTTGCATGAAAGGCATTCGTATTTTTGTTTTCCTGAATGGATTGAACCATTTTTACGAACTAGACTTGAGTGACAGTGAGGGCAAGAAATTTCCATGAATTTTCCCAAAGTTTTCAGAAAAAATAATTGGAATGGCCATAAATTTAAACCTTTAAATCACTACCTGTTTAGGACTACCAAAAAATTCAGGCCTACTCGCTAATTACTTAACCCGAAACGAGTTAGCAATCCTCAAAAATTATTCAATACATGACGCAAGAAGGAAGGAGAACAAACCCCTCTAAGTTATTGAGGCTTAGAGGGGCTAATTCATGCCCGAAAAGGGAGTCGAACCCCCGACCTTCGCATTACGAATGCGCTGCTCTACCAACTGAGCTATCCGGGCGAAAAAACTATGATAGGACTTTAGAGGGTTTTTGTATATTTAGTAAATATTTGCTATAATATTTTATAGCAGAACATTTACCCCAGCACACCCTTTTTTTTGCAAGATTTTTATCAATGGATAAAGACAATCCTAACATCTTTGAAAGAGCAGGCCAAGCCTTCGGCTTTAAAAAAAAGAAGAAAAAGCCCGAAACTTCCATTCCTGCAGAGCAAGCGGTCGCCCCTCCTCCTCAAGAGCCTATTCTCGAAGATTTGGAAATCGATGAAATTTTTAGAAAAATCCGGGAAATGGATCAGGATCTGCAAAAAAGAATCGAGAACGTGATCCAGCTAAGCGGAATGAGCAAAGAGGAATTGGACTCTTACATTGACGATCCCAAAAATTTTCCTCCGGATCAATGGAGTAAAATGCAGCATGATAAAGAGGAGTTGGAAAGAAAAATGTACAGCCTCATAGGCAGTCAAGCCAAGAAAAGGACGTTGAGATTTAAAAAGAAAAAGCTCGAAAAGGGCAGACGGGGCAAAACTTTAGGAAGTCGTAAAAAGTGGCTGCAAATGTAAAAAGGATGATATTCTGAGGGTATGATGATAAAACGCATAGATTTGTTTTTGCCTCCTGTCGCTTTAAAAAGCGGCATGCCCCAACTGACGGAAGCTTTGCACAAAGCCTTTCAAAGACAGGGGATTTCCTGCCGTTTGTTAAACGCGGAGAAAAACAACCCGGAACCTTTTCTAAAAGCCATATTCAACGATCCGCCTGACTGTACATTTTCGGTTAATGGGTTATTGCCTGATGACGAAGGGCGGTTTTTCTGTGATTTAGTCCATATTCCCCATGTTGCCTGTTTAGTCGACCCCTCGCCGAAACCGTACCTATCGCTGGTAAACAGTCCTTTAAATATCATCACTTGCCCCGACATGCAGATGTGTGATTTTTTCCGCGGCTTAAATTTTCAAAAAGTCCTTTTTTTTCCGCATGGAGTCGAGGCAGGTTTAGCGCCGGATCCTGCCCTGAATAAAATTTATGAGGCCGTCTTTATAGGCTCTTGCATAGATTACGAAGCCCAACGGCAAGGGTGGGGAGAGCGCTTTTCCCCAGCTATTGCAAAAGTCTTGGACCAGGCTCAGGAAATTGCTTTGCATGATGCGAATATATCGTTGGTAGAAGCTTTAGTGAATGCCATTAATAAAACTTCGGTAGCTGAGCTAGGAACATTCGATGTGCTGGAACTATTGGATGAATTGGACCAATTTATCCTTGGCAGGAACACCATCGACCTAATCCGTTCCCTCAAGAGCGTCAAAGTGCATGTGTTCGGTTACGGCGTTTGGGATAAGTATTTAAGCAAGCAGTCCAATGTCTCTCTCCACGCTGCAGTGTCGAAAGAACACTCATATGAGATCATGAAACAGGCCAAGATCTTTTTAAACAGCTCCCCGATCAGAAATGGGGGGCATGAGTGCGCTTTTGCCGCGATGGCCTGCGGTGCTTTGACCGTTACAAATGAAAATGGCTATCTCAAACACTATTTTCAGGATGATGAAGACCTCATCCTCTATCGCCATCATGATCTACATCATCTGGATGATAAACTCAAAATTTATATGGCAAACGAAGCAAAAAGACACCTGATCGCAGACCGGGGCCGCTTGAAGGTCATGAACGCCCATACTTGGGACCACCGCGTGCAAAAATTGCTGCAACAGCTTGATCCTCTGCTATCAGAAATGAAAAACCGTCTATAATTTAATGACCGCCCCCTATTTTGATCACTCTTCACTTTCTCAATGGTTCCTGGATGAAAAACGGGAGCTGCCTTGGAGGGATTCTCCGAGCCCTTACGCGGTCTGGATTTCCGAAGTGATGCTCCAGCAAACACAAGCTTCGGTGGTAAAACCTTATTTTGAACGCTGGATGGAGCGTTTTCCTACTGTAGAACACCTTGCCGAAGCGCCTCTGAATGTAGTCATTAAACTATGGGAAGGCTTAGGCTATTACTCACGCGCCCGTAACCTGCATGAAGGCGCAAAAGCCATCGTCAAAGAATTCCACGGGCGCCTTCCCAACACCTATGAGGGACTTGCCACTCTGAAAGGTCTCGGACCCTACACTATCGGCGCCATTCTTAATTTTGCGTTTCATCAAAAAGCGGCGGCAGTCGACGGCAACGTTCTTAGAGTGGTGACGCGCTATTTTGCTCTGGATTTAGATATCTCCAAGGAAAAAAACGTAAGAGAGATCCGCAAACTGGTGGAAAACTTTCTGCCGGAGGAACAACCCTGGGTAGTCAGCGAGGCTTTGATTGAATTGGGAGCCCTTGTGTGCACCAAACAGCCCAAATGCTCGGAATGTCCCCTTCAAAAAACCTGTAAAGCACATCTGCAGGGAAAAACCGCCGCATTGCCCATTAAAACAAAAGGGCCGACAACCATTGCGCTGCAGCGGATAGCAGCAGTCATCTCCTTTGAAAATCTCTTTTTAGTTAAAAAAGGGGAGGCCGGAAAGCTGATGCAAGACCTGCACGAATTCCCCTACTTTGAACTGCAACCGCAAGGAATGACCGATAAAGAACTGCACTTACTGATCGCACACAATTTGGGCCTAACTGTGCATTCGTTCTCAAAACTGCCGCAAATCAAGCATTCCTTTACCAAATACCGGGTAGAGCTCCACCCCATGCGCTGCGTGGCCTTGGAAAAACATGAAGTGGCCGGCTATAGCTGGCAGACGCTCGACGCGCTTAGCGCTCTCCCCTTTTCTTCGGGTCATCGGAAAGTTTTTGATTTAATTCATAAAGCTTAAGATATTTATAATAGGCGGTATGCCCGTTATAAAGAGAAATAACATACCCTTCATACCCCCCAAAAATACCCCTTTTTAAAATATAGCTTTTAAAAAAGGCAAAGAACCCGTGCAGTACGGCTTTGGAGGGGGAAGAGTTTTTTTTGCCCGCATTTTGCTTGGCAAAAAGAGTGGAGTAAAGCTGCATTTTTTCCAAAAATTCGGCAATCGAACTGTAGGAATAATGTTTAAGAGAGCCTTTGAGCTGAACCTGCTTAAACCCCTCGGTGATAACGCCTTCATGTACCTGGTTATCGGAAAAACGAGTAGATTTCCTATGATACATCCGCACAATGCTTTCCGGATGCCAGCCGCACCATTTGATAAATTTACCGTTAAAATAATTATGACGCGCAAACGCATAGACGGCTTTTGGATCCAAGGACAATCGCAGAATTTCTTGAACCAGTTCCGGTTCGGGAACCTCGTCGCTATCAATCGATAAAATCCAGTCATGTTTAGCGGCAGCGCTGGCCAGATTGTGGGTGGGTCCGAATCCCAGGAAAGGCTCTTGGAAGAGGGTAACATTGGGAAACGAGCGGGCGATCTCTAAGGTTTGATCTTTAGAGCCCGTATCGTAAACAAGCACCTCTTCGAATGCTTTTAGAGCGTTTAAAACCTCGGGGAGGTATTTTTCACTATTTTTGGTGAGGATTGTAACACTAATCATTGAGGTTAAATGATATAAAAAAACAATATTTACAGGCTATTTGTTTTTATCCGTTAGACCATACTTCCTCATGATCTCTTTTTTCAGTTTTTTTTCGCTTTGCCCAGGCTTAAGACTGGTCTTCATAAATTCCTGGTAGTCTCGTTGATAATCTTCAAAACGCACAATATCCAGCCTGCAATGCTCCTGCACGGCTGCCAAAACTCTTCCCACATGTCCCTCTAAAGCCACCGGTTTTTCGATCCATTTAATGACACCCTTGTTATCCAAAACAAACGTGCTCCTCACAATTTTATCTTCATGTAATACGCCAAAGGAGCGGCTCATTTCTTTTGTTTCATCGCTCAACAACGTAAATAAGAACTTATGTTTGTTGATTAGAGTCTTTAACGCATCGGGGGTTGAGGCGCTAATCCCTACAATCAAAGTCTTGCGCTTATCGAATTGGCTCATCTGCTCCTTGAATGCAGTGGCTTCAGAAAGAAAGCCGGAGAGATCTTGCTCGGGATAGAAAAAAAGAACGGAGGGAATGCCGATAAAGCTGCGATCGGTCACTTTCAATCCCTTATGATCATGCACAAGGAAAGAGGGGATTTTAGCATTCACTTTTATTTCGTGGATCATGGCAAAAGTTCCTTTTTTCCGGATATTATCACTTGCGGGATTTCGAGGCTATCAAGCATGATGCCGACATGCCGCCCGACTCCCTTGAAAATTTAGCGACCCCTCTAGACATTTCCCGTCGTCTGCGGCGTAACCGCAAAAGCCCGGCTATCCGGGCGTTTGTGCAGGAAACCCGGCTGCACCCCAGCCAATTGATCGCTCCCTTATTTTTGCTGGAGGGAGAAGGGCGGCGCGAAGAGATCCTCAACATGCCCGGCGTCCATAGGCTTTCCATTGATTTGGCCCTTAAGGAGATCGAAGAACTTTACTCTTTGGGAATTAGGGGAATTAATTTGTTCCCCCTAGTTCCGGCAGAAAAAAAAGATCCGTTTGGGTCCGAGGCACTGCGCGACGATAATTTAATCAACCGGGCCATTAAAAGGATAAAACATGCCTTGCCGGAAATGTGTATAATGGTAGATGTAGCCTTAGATCCTTATACCAGTCATGGCCATGATGGCTTAATCAATGAAAAGCGGGAAATCCTCAACGACGAAACAGTGATCCTCTTAGCCAAGGTGTCGATTGGCGCTGCCGCAGCGGGAGCTGACATCGTGGCTCCCAGCGATATGATGGATGGGCGGGTGTCCTATATCCGCCACGCCCTTGACCAGACCGGCCATACCGGGGTCAGCATTTTATCCTATGCAGCCAAATACGCCTCGGCATTTTATAGCCGCTCACCGGAGACCCTCCATTCAGTTCCGAAATTTGACGATAAAACCACCTACCAAATAAATCCGGCCAATGTCAGGGAAGCGTTGATTGAAATCAGCCAGGATGAAATGGAAGGCGCCGACATGCTATTAATTAAGCCGGCCTTGCCTTATTTGGACGTGATTACCAAAGTCAAAGAACGCACCGATCTCCCTTTAGGCGCCTATCATGTCAGCGGTGAGTACGCCATGATTAAAGCTGCCGCCGAAAAAGGGTGGATTGATGGTGAGCGGGCCATGATGAAGTCGCTGATTTCCATAAAACGTGCCGGAGCCGACTTTATCCTAACTTGTGCGGCCAAAGAAGCGGCGCGCCAACTTAATATCCACTAAAGCTCAATCGTCTGCGAGCACTCCGTAATGAATTCGGAAGAAATTGCCCCGTAGTTTGATAATTCTCGAGCTCTTTTTTTAAAGAAAAACCTTGTTCAAAATAAATTTCTGCCTGTAAGCAAGCTGCGATGTCTTCCGGAAGAACCTCCCTCCCTTCTATAAACTCACGGATTTCTCGCCTGTTCCGTCCTATGGCGCCCCTGCCTTGGGCAAGCTGACAACTAATTTGAGCCGTATCGATTATAAAACCTCTTTGTATGACTGGACGCGTTAAGGAAAGTTTATAGCCGATGGCTCCTAGCGCTGCCCCTAGCGCGCTAAGCGGCAGCGCTAAAATAATGAGAGCTATTGCCGTGATCCGAGCGTACAAGGAATAGGGTTTCTTTTGAAAGCCGTCTTTCTCTACCCTGAAGGTATGCCCGAAACCTACCCTAAATAACGAGAAGCCATAATCACCGATCTTTTCTCCAAAATCGACACAGGAATTGTTTCGCTTGAAACAAGTTAAATTCATCTAAACCTCTTATTTTCATTAAAAATGAAAAAATTATAGCACATTTAAGACTTAATTAAATTGATTATTTAATGCGCGTTTCCCGTTCTTCGCGGATAGTATAAAAGAGCAAATCACCAGTATTGGCAATTGCTCCCACATCGCGCAGCCAGGCAGACATGGCATAGCCAAGGCGTTTACGTGAAGAATGGGGTAAAAAAATATCTACCGGAACCGAAATGCCCACCCCTTTATCCTGGTAGCGGTTACCATTAACATAATCTTTAGCATCGGTATGCGTATACCACATGAACAGCCGCAGGCCGCTCGGATAATATTTGGACAGCTCTGTTCTGATTCCCCAATCATGCGCTAAAAATCTCCCTGCCTTGAACGCCATATCGATATTCATCTCTTCAAAATGGTAGTAAAGATTGGCAAAGTACTGATTGCCGTGATATTTCTTCCAAGTGGGCTGGTACCCTTCCAGTTTACGGATTGAGTCCGTAAAACCGAATCCTTTATAGTCCCGTTTTTTTAAGTAGGCGCCTTCGACACCCACCGCCAGATTCGAGCAGACCGGATACCACAGCAGCTGACCGGCCACTCCGCCATAAGCCCTTTCAAACAAACCGCCCGCTAAACTGGTATAAAAGCCGCGGCCGATATTCCAATTTTTTTGCAGATAGAAATAGTCTACTTGGAAGCCGTCTTGCTTGTAGTAGTTGACGCTATCGGTCCTTACATTGATAATTTGCGAAGGGTTCAATTTATCGACATCTTTAACCGTGTAAAGATCGCAGTAAAAGTTATAATTAAAAGAAGAATTATAATACCAGCCGTTCCATAAAGATCCCCATAAGGTGACTTGCGCCCCGAGGGTATACTTGAATTTCCCGGTAGAACTGCCAAAAGCCATATAGTTGCTGGGATAAATAGCCCAATCAAACCACGGGAGCTTGTTCAAAAATAGCAGACGGGAAGAGCTAGCGGCACAGCCTGCTTCACACAAAGGACTTAGCACAAAGAGTTCATAGGGGCACACTTTTTGCTCGGCATAGAGCCTTACAAAGCGCATCTGAAAATGATACTCTTGAATAGGCACTCCCGCATCTTCCAAGGTAATAACGACATGGTCGATATTGCTCGGTATCAGACCCGCCAGCAGATCATTTAGCCGATGCCGCACATCCCTTTCGTAACGCCACATGCAGTTGAGCAATTTGAGGCGTAAAATGGAGCTGCCATATTTGTCGCACGAAAGCCAAGCTTCCATCAGATCAAATCCCTGAAAGCGGAAGGAAAGAGCCAATTCCTGAGCAAACACATCCTCAGGCCTTAAAGGGCCTATGCATTGGGTATTGATCGGAGAGCGGTACGGCAGCGGATCATCCACTTTAGGCATTATCCCTTCCGTCATCCCTAAATTATAAAAAAACGCGGCGGAACAGGCGAATTTTTCACCGCGGATGTAGCTGGCCGAAAAATCAACCATGTCCCAAAGCCGATATTTTAAACCGTAGTTGATCGGCGACTTCGTGCTTCTTCCATCAGGATGAGGCTCCCATCTAGGCGATTTATACGAAATGGCGTCGTACTCGACCACTAAGGCGATGTCTTTGAAATAAGGATTGCCGCAGCATCTAAAAGGCACCCACATCAAACCACCAAACCATCCGTTGAGGCGCATGTCGCCATACCCTAAGCTTGCTTCCAAGTTCCAGCAAGGTACCACCTGAGTTAACACTGCGTAGTGAGCCTCAAAAGCACTGGTTCCGATAAAATCTTCCCAACCGACAGCCAAACCCGGGATCATGTAATTACTGTCCTCCGGCAGCCAAAAAGCCCATTTGATGTTGGCGCCCTTATCCGATAGGTCTCCGAAACCCGTCCGACTTAATAAGGGGTCGTCAACGCCGCAAAAGACCCGATAATTGCCCGATATTTCCACTCTTGGTAAAAATTGAAAACGCAGGTTGTAATTGTTATAGGGAGGTACATAGGAAAATCCGGCACCGCAGTCCCCTTCGGGCCCCATCCGCGCAGAGGGCATATTAAAATACCCTCCGTACAACAGATGGTTGTAATAAACCGGCATGCGGTCAAATAATGCCTGGTTCACCTGGTCAACAATCATTAAATCGCGCATCAAATCGCTTTCATAGCAATTGCTCATTTCCCCTAAAACAGGAACAGAGAAAAATAGAAGCAAGGTGATGAGGATTTTTTGCATGAACAAATTGGCTAAAAAATAGAGGACAAGATACTCCCTAAAAGAAGAAAATGCAATGCAAAGCGCCAGTTGCTGCTGCCAACTTTGCCTGGCTTAAATTTCGGACGACTCCTTGCCACCCTTGCTAAATTATTACATGCGCCCCAAAATCCCCGAAATCCTTTCCGATTGTTTGATTAGAGTTTGCTGAATCACTTCATCGCTACCGGCAATCCATAGCTCTTTACGCGCGCGCGTGGCTGCAGTATATAAAACTTCCCTGCCGAAACACTCGGAGCCTTCCGGAAGCAGCAATAAGACTTTATGAAATTCACTTCCTTGGCTTTTATGCACGGAAAGACAGTAGGCCAAGGCATAATCAGGTAATAATAAGAGCGGAATTTTTCTAAAACCGGTTTTATCCGGAAAAAGGGCATATTCTTCGTTGCCACGCACTAAGACCCCTGCGTCCCCGTTGAAGAGCTCTCTTTTGTAATCATTTTTCGTAATGATGATCGGAACGGCCAAAGGACGGCCGCGCGGATTTTTTTGCAAACAACGTCGATAAATCAACGCATTCACCTCATCCACACCGTAGGGACCTTTTCTTAAAGGGGACAAAATGCGGAACGATTTGAATGTTTCTAGTACTTCAACAGGATCTTGGGCATCTGTCAGGAAAGCCTCGTCTTGTTCCAACAGGGCAGCGGGCTCAAGAGGAATGCGCCGCACCCCTTCCTGCTTTAAGACCCCTTGCTTAATCCCTTCTGCAAAGTTCACCAATTCCTGCAGTTCAACCCTTAAACACGTTTTTAAAGCGGTGAAGCGGCAAGCATCGAGCCTTTGTAAAATATCAGAAAAGAGAGAGCCTGCTTCTACCGGAGGTAATTGATAGGGATCTCCCAATAATATCAAACGGCCGCCGGGTTTGATGGATGCAAAGAGCAAGGCCATCAATTTCACATCGATCATGGAGCTCTCATCCACAATCAGTAAATCATATGGCAGCACGGACGGTTTTGCGTCCCTTTGATCCTTCTTGAGCCCTAATAAGGCATGCAAGGTACTGGAATGGAGGGTGCATCCCGGTAACGTAGGAAGACTGGCCTGCAAGTTGGAAGCGGCTTTTCCGGTGGGGGCTGCAATCGCTATTTTGATACCGGTTTGCACAAGTGTGTGGAATAACGTGATCAGGCAGCCGGCCGTATAGGTTTTCCCTGTTCCCGGACCGCCGGAAATTACATGAAAATTGCTTTGCAAGGCATTTTGTATGGCTGCTGCTTGCAGGGCATTGACTTTTCCCTCTTGGACAAGAGCGGCAACAGCTGCTGCCGCCTTCTCATGAGGGATCTCGAGGACCGGCTTCGATTGTAAAAGCCTTTGCAAATGGTTCAGAAAGAGCGTTTCATAGATCCAGTTCTTCTGCAGATAAAAACTATTGTTAAAGCGGCAGATAGGGGCATCCGGATAAATGGTAGACGCATCGACTGCTAAAACCGGCACCTGCAAGGCGCCCGTGGCAAAAGAATTTAAAAAGGGACCTAAAGGTTCGGATACCGGCCACAAAGCTTGCGGCGCCGGCTGAAGGTGTCCATTTTCCAGATGTACGCACAAATGCCCTTCTCTGGCCGCTAGGGTCAGATGGCAAATAAAACCGGCAGTGGCTTCAGTGGCCTCCGGATGATTTCTGAGCAGCATTTCGGCAAAAGCCGCATCCGCATAGGAAATAGCTCCCTGCGCAAGAGCTGCTTCAATCATAGGCCAAGGGGTCATAGGTCCTCCGGAAAGAAATGCAGAATCCCTTGCTCCGGCAGGCCGCGCAGAAAAATATAGAAAACCCCGCCGAAAAGTTCCTCAAAAGGCTTGCTGCTTAAAATGGACAAGTACTGTTTTAAAGAGTGGGTGTAAATCCGCGCCTGAAGATCATATTCGCTCTCCCGCATAGCCTGCGTCAAATGCTCGAGACTATAATCTCCTGCAGCGGCTCCCAGCCAGTTGCTTTTCCAATCCAGCAAATAGTAAAGCCCCTTATGCTCAAACATCAAGTCGATAAACCCCTTCACATAGCCGGGAGCGGTAGAGATGGCACTGGGAAATAGAAATTCCGCTTCGCAAGAAATACGCTCCGGAGCCACATCTTGCAGGGCAAATCCTGGTTTTAAAGGTGTTTTCAACGCATAAAATACAATGGCAGAGATCGTCTCGGACCATTTTTCAAAAAGGGTTTCTTGAAGAAATGGGCGCACCAACGGTTCGGCATCTGCAGGTGTGTGCCAAAGGCGCGCCTCGTAAAAGGGGATTTTTTCCAGCAGCAAATGCAGTAAAGTGCCTGTTTCGCTGCCGGAAGGGAGAGAAAAGGGACTCTGTTCCATCGATAAAAAGTCGTGCGGGGCACCTTGCAGGCCGCCGGAAGACTTTGAGGAAAGGGAAGTGAACGAGTGCAAAAACTTTATGGCCGCTTTCAACTCCGGTTTTGTCGGCGGCACGAGGTCTTTGACGATCAGATCGTTCTCCTTTTCAAGAATCGAGGGCATTTCTTCCAGCCTTGTATAGGAGATCGAAAGACGATCCAGCAGACTATAAATTTCAGCCGGCTCCGGCGCTAAATAACTGAAGAAAATAGTGATGGGCGGTGCATTTTCCAAGCGTATCCCTAAAGGGCAATACATCCGGTATTTGGCACGGGTCAAAGCGACGTACAAGAGGCGCATTTTCTCAGCTTTCAGTTCTTCTAAATGGAGTTGGTAATCGGCCGACTCCGGATCGGTGCAGAAACGGAGGCGCATTTTTCCCTCTTTCAGCACGGGATACCATTCATTTCGTGTTTTATACCCGACAATCAGTCCTAAAGCAAACACCACGCCGAACTCCAGCCCTTTGCTGCCATGCATGGTCAATACTTTAACGGCGCCTTTATTCGGATCATTGCGCTTTAAAATCGCTTTATCTTCACTGTCTGCCGTATTCTTTACATCCTCTAACCATTCGATAGCCTGCCGCAGTGTGATCTTGCGCCCTTTTTGCTGTTCCAAAAGAAGATCGATCAACTGCTGCAAATCCGTCAGCAGCGCATCTCCCTCCTCCTGAGGTAAAAGCCTCTCCGTAGCATCAGAGAATATAGCGTTAAAACAGGCGGCCGGTCCCTCATCGCTCCACAGCTGCGCCAACTGGCGGAAACGGAACAACACTTCCTCATAGCGGGTGCTGTCTTCCAATTGCAAGACCTCTGCGTGCGTCCAACCGAAAAGGGGTCCCCCCAGCGCCGTTTTAATGGCCCCTTCATCCCTAAAATGCGCAATCCCGTGCAGCAATTCCAGTAAAACCGTGTAGGCTTCAGTCTCTGTTATGGGCTGGGTTTTATGCAGCACCGTAGGAATGCCCCAAGCATTAAAAAACGTCTGCACCCGCTGGGCCTGCAGGCGATCTGCCACCAAAACCGCAAATTGCTGATAGGGCAATCCTTCCAGGGAATGCAGCCGCTGGATCTCTTGCACCATGAACGGCAGAAAATGACGCTCTTCGGCGTCTTTTCCCGCTTCGGAACAATAGAAATGCAAAGCGCCGCGGTTATCATTGAAGGGTTTATCTTGAACGGCATGGTGGACCGGCGGCACCGGCAGATAAGTCTTGGAGCGCGGCAGCGGCATCCAACGCGCGGCAGCAGAAAATAAGCAGTTGAGATTTTCTACCAACGCCGGCACGCTGCGGTAATTGGTATTTAAGGAAACGATATGGTCGTTGCCGATCGCTGCGGCCGCGTTTAAATACGTATAAATATCGGCCTGCCTAAAAGCGTAAATCGACTGTTTGGGATCCCCCACTAAAAATAAGCGTCCCCAACCCTTTTCTGAGGGAGGGAATACCGTATTAAAAATTTCCCATTGCACCGGATCGGTATCCTGAAACTCATCCACAATCACCGCTTTAAAGCGGGCACGAACGGCCAGCAGGAACTCAGGCTTTTGTAAAGCTTGCAGCATACGCAATAATATGTCGTCAAAACCGAAAAGCTCTTCTTTTTCCATGCGCGCTTTGGCAAATTGCTGAAATTCGTAGCTTAGACGGATCAACCCACCATTTTCCTGCACCAAGGGCAGCAGCAGTGTTCGAAGTAGGGCAGAAAACTCAGGATAAAGCAAGTCGGAAGGAAGCTCTTTTTTACGATATTTTTCTTCAAAAAGTGCGCACCAATAAAGCCCTTCGCCAATTAACGTATCAAACGCCTCCCGGCTGATTTCCTCAGGTTCGAAGAGCGCAGAAAATTTTTCCATGCTGCATACGACTTCCGGTTTAATTTTTCTCATCATGCCGTCATAACAAGGGGCTATTTTATAAAAATCGCTTAAAATCCCCTTAGGCGTGATCCCATGCACTGTTTTTAAGGCCTTTACCCGTTTTATAAATTCGTGATGCAGCTGAAGAAAATCCGGTGGCTCTTCCATTTCCATTTTGGATTCGATCCTGACAAGAAATTCCTTCTCTAACGCTTCCATGTCGGGAAACTTTTTGAGCAGATAGTTCAGATGCGCTTTAGCCATCGTGCCCGGCTGGACTTTGGTGCGTAAAAAGTCGTGCACGATACGCACCTGCTGCGCTCGGATCTGATTGGGCTCTACTTCCGGTACATCCATCCTGACTTGCGCCTCAAAACCGAATTCTTTTAACATTTTAGAGCAGAAGGAGTGAATGGTAAAGATTTGCGCCTCGTTAAAGGCCAGCAAAGCTCGTTCCAGCCTTCTTTTGCCTTCGGCTATATTTGTCAGGTTTTCGGCATAATCGGGCAAACTGTCTTCCTGCCCTTCAAATCCTCGCAACGTCTTTTCGATAGCCGCCCGGATTCTGAGTTTCAGATCGCGCGTGGCCAGTCGCGTAAAGGTCACGGCAAGAATCTGCTCGATGGCCAGAGGTTCTTCCCCTTCCAACAGCAGTCTGACGACAATATTTTCGATGGTAAAGGTTTTACCGGTGCCGGCGGAGGCTTCAATCATCAGGTGGGAATTGAGGCTGCAGTCCTTATCAAGGATATTGAACGGCTTTATTTCCATTTGGCAAATAGCTCTCCGTAAACTTCCTGCGCCGTCGGCTGCCATTGGGCGAGCAGAGCTGCCGTATCTGAAAAGGCATCGCTGCGCTCCAACCACTTGGCATAGTGATTATAAAATAGGGCACGAGGAGCAAAGCACCCTTTGATCTTGCTCTGTAATTTTGACTGATCCCCTTCTGCAAACGCTAAAGCCCATTCAGGAATTAACGGCGAAGGGTTTTTCTGGGCCATTTCATAGTAGGCAAGATAGGTCTTAAGCAGTTTTTCGGCAGAGGCAAACCAAGGGGCTTTTGTTTTGCCATCTTTCATAAACAATAACCGATTTCCAGCGGCAATAGCATATTTTTCGATCACCAGTAAATAGACCAAATATTCCGGCCAAACTTTAATGATGTCTGTTTTATCATGTTTGGCATAGACCAGCTTCCCTTCAGGGCAAATCCCTTTTAATTGCCCCACGAGGCGGGTCTGCCCGATTTCCAGCGGGGGAACATACCAGCTCCCATTTTCATAGCGCGGCTTTTCTTCCAGAGGCGATAAATGAATATCAAATACCATTCCGGGCGTTGCGCCCCACTCTTTAAAAAATTCAGCCTGCGTTTCCTCTACGGTGTCTGCCACGATAGCTCCCTTAAATGGCCCCGATGGGAACTTCCCCTGCTGCTGTGCATTAAAAAGAAGCGCTTCTATAGGAATGCGCAACGCCTGCTTTCTGAGCTGGGCGCGATCCATAAACGACAGCAAAAAGTCTTCCTCGGTTTTTAAACTCTCTGTTTCCGTATTTAAGTAAATGCCCAACGTTTGATTAAAATAGAGTTTTAGGGGGTCTGAGGCCAATTTCGCCAGCTGTTTGAGTTCGATGCAGGAAGCAGGCTCGGGTACTCTTATCGGCTTAAAAGAAGGAATAAATCGGTGCCGATCGTTCTTTTCCGTACGGTAAAAACTGACGGCAGCTTTGTAATGCAGCATCGAAAAGGATGGAAACAGTGCGCCTCGTTCAAAATAGCTGCTGTCAAAGGATTGAAAAGGGTGTTTATAGGTACAATAAGCAGACGGCAGCCGTCCCTCGATGAGATAGCCGCTATCGAGGTAACTCAATAACTCGCTGAGCACCAAGGAGGGCGCCTGTTCTTTCGACTCCTGTGAAGACGGCGGAGAATAGGTCAGGATAAAACATTGCCTGGTCGACAACAGCGTCTCCAAAAATAAATAGCGGTCGAAATCGGTCGTGGTCGGATAATAATCGGCTTTAGGATGTGTGGCCAGGAGGTTTAACGAATGCATCGTATCGCGGCGCGGGAACTCCCCCTCTCCCATACCCAGCAGGGCGACAATCTTTGCCGGAACGGCGCGCATGGGCAGCATGGAGCAGAATTTGACGGCATGCAGATGCGATTCCCGGTAACACACCCTTTTACGATTTACAGCGGCTTCTAAATGAAATTTTACAGTTTCAAAGGGGAATAATTCGGTCACTGTTTCGCCGATGCGATGAAACGCGCCGATCAATTCTGCCAGCTCACGCTTATCTTCCTCTTTGACCGTAAAATAGGTCCCCAACAACTTTTCCAAAGTCGCAGACCATTCGATTAAGCTTTTCTCTTGCCGCAACGGCTCCAAATCGCATTTCAAGGTGCGTACCAGAAAAATCCATTGTCCCAGCAGCTCCTGCTGTGTGGAAGGAATGTCTTGGACCGGCGCATAGCGGCTTTGCAGTTCTTCATCTTCGGGGGGCAACATCGCCATCCCCAAAAGCAGCCGGTCAAAACCTTCCTGCCAGGTTCCGGTAGGAGAAAGATCCAGAAGGGGATCGGGACAATGAGACTGGCGGAGCAGCTCAAGACGATGTGCCAAATCGTCCCCCCAGCGAATGTTTGTCTTTTCCACCCATGAACGGATGACGGCCCGATCCTCTTCGGTCAAACGCTGTTTTTTCTGAAAAGAAGGGTATTCCAACAATTTTAACAGCGAGACGGCATCCCACCTTCCAGTCGTTAAGTTCAACAGGTGAAAAAACCCTTCCATCCATTCATTTTGCGAAAGCATGCTCAAGTCCATGATTTGGCAGTCCAGCAAGCTTTCGGCACTGTGAAACACGGCCCGTATGTAAGGTTCGTAGGCCATAATGTCAGGAGCCATAACGATAATATCAGAAGGGGAAACCGTACCCTTTTCCATTTCACGCAAGAGCGCATTGTATAAGATTTCCACCTCGCGCATTTTGGTGGGCGCGGCATGCACTTGCAAAGAAGAATCTCCGGCTAAGGAGAGGGGGGATTCTTTTTTGGGATTTCTTAACTGCAGCAGATCCCGCTGCACGGCCTCGATCAACGTCAGGTTCTCTTCGGGAAACTCATAATCTTCTTCAACCTGTGAGAGCGTTTCCTCCATTTCGGCTGCCATCTTGCGTCCCAGTTTGCCCCAATTGGCCAAAAGCGGATTCCGGTCAAACAAGAGATCCTCTTGCAGCATCCCTTGCTTTTGCCAGGCTTTTTGCAGCCGGATCCCTTCCCGGTCGGAAAGGATATCGCTCCAAAACGATTCGCAAGGGGACAATAAATAATAGTAGACCGGATGTTGCGTGGAAAGCTCCATTAAAAAACGGTGCTGCTGTTTCGAGAGAAAGCTGATGGAAAACAGATGAATCGCAGATTCGGTCTCTTTCCATTCCCTGCGCTGCATGGCGGTGGTCATGCCCACTACCTTTTTCCAGAGAGCCTCTTGCCATCCCTTAGTCACTTGTCCCTGCCATTCCTGTAGCATCGCAGAACCGTAGCGGTCATAATTTTGAAAACAGCCGGCTAGTTCGTCGGCTAAATTCACAATCCGCCGCTCCTTCCCTTCCAAATATTCCATAAGGGGACGAAAAAGGGGTTCCGGATGTTTCAACATCCGGTGGATTTCCTGCTCGATTTTCAACGCCAGTTCCAGACGGTTCGGCAAATGAAACCTTTTGCCGGGATCCAGCGTCAGCGTATTTTCAATAGCAGCTAAAGCAGGCTCCAGATATGAAACTGTCAGGCCGGCCGCCACACCAAAGTCATCGGCCAATCGCTGCATCACCCAGGCCTTCATTGCCGGACTGGGGACAATCAGCGTCCTACGGCAAAAAGGCGACGATCCGTCAGAAAAAAGCTGTGCCTTTAAATGTTGATAAAGTCTTTCGACGCGATTACTGAATAATGCCTGGATCTGGAGATTCATAGGGATCTAGCATAGCAAATCTACGCTTTACTTACAGCACTCCTTAATATAGTTTAAAAATTTTAAATATATAACTTATGACCAAAGCAAGAAATCAGCCCTTGGATAAGGAGAATGGAACCGTTGGTTTGAGATTCCGTTCATTGTTTTATGTGTATGCTGGCTAATTTTTATTTTATATTTCGAGGTCCAATTTTCTTTAGCGCCCTTTAAAATTTGGACGACCTCTAGCTATATTCCTAAATTTTGAATACACTTCGGTATAGGGGCTTCATTCGGCCGACACGGATTCGGTTATATGATGGGACTGACCTTTGTAGTGGGTATGCTGGGGTCTGATTATTGGCCGGAAACTACGGAAGGCAAAATCCTTTGCCTAGACTTATCCATCTATGCCTTCGCCATTTTTGGCTACATTACAGCCATCATGACCAATTTTTTCATTGAAAAAGATAAAAAATTGATTACAGGTGTTCACAAACCAGAGCCCCAAAGGAAATCGATGCCGGGACATGGACTTTGTTCAGCAAACGTTTAAAAAATTTTGCCTGCCTGCTTTTGATGCCCTTCTCAATGGAAATGGGAATCAGCGGTACCCCGATTTCTTTAAAAGAATAGGAATTTAGAAATTTATCAAATTCCTGACAAATATCCTGATTTTCCACAAGCACACAGACTGAAATCCCTTTTTTCAAAGTGCTTTTGATTTGGGCCAGGCAGCGTTGATTTCTTTCCAACGGCTCGATAGGGGAAATATTCACAATCCGCAACATCTTATAAAAGGGTTTCAGCCAGGGGGAATGTTCCATCTCCTTCTCCACAAAAAAACGGATTCTTCGATTTTGAGCCCCTAAAATCAAGAGGGTATCGTTCCAGGCCGTGTGCGTACAAAAATAAATGGAGGGCGTCTCAGGAATGTTCTGTATGCCATATAACGTCGTCCGGAAATGAATTTTAGACAGCAGCATCGCTACAAAACGGGTCAGGTAATCGAAAAATTGGAAAATAACCAAGATGGAAATGATTAGAGTAATCGTGCCTAGTACGGTAAACGCTTTGTTAGAATCGAAGCCAAAAACTTCAGTAATTAAAAATAACAGCCCGGAAGCAAAAAAGACACCGGTAAAACTTAAAAAATTCGTTGCCGCGACCACTTGCCCCCGATGTGTTACGGGGCTGCTGATTTGAATATAGGAATCTAAGGGAATGACGTAGAGGCCGCCCAAAACACCCAAAACGAGTATGATAGGCAAAATAACCAACAACTGATCAGAGTAGAAGTCGAGCATATAACAACTGATGGTGATGCCGACAGCGGCAACGGGCACCATGCCTAATTCTACCGATTTGCCGGAGATTTTACCCGCTACCAGCGAACCGATGCCAATCCCCACCGCCATGATCAGAAAAAGATAGTTCCCTTGGATGTCGGTCAGGTGCAACGTATTCACCGCGTAAGGAATCATGTTCAGCTGTCCGAAAGCCCCCAAAAAGAGAAAGAAGGCAGAACCGGTCACAGCTGCTAAAAGAGAAGGAATGCTCCAGGTAAACTTCAGGGTGCGATAAATTTCATTTAAAAATAATATATTAAAACGCTTCACGACGCCTACCGGCGGCGTATACTCGATGCAAAAACTGGTAATTAAGCCCACGACCGAGAGGGACGTGCAGAAAATCGCGGCAAATAAAAAGTTTCTACCCGACATATCCAACAAGAAAGACGCGCTGAAGGTGCCGATAATGATGGCCAAAAAAGTAAACGATGTCATCATCCCGTTGGCCTGCGAAATTTTCTCGGTTTCCACCAGTTCCGGCACAATGCCATATTTCGAAGGGCCGAAGATAGCGCTTTGCGTGGCCAACAAAAATAAAGTGAACAAAGAGCCGATTTTGCTTTCATAAGCAAAGGCAAAGATGGCCCCTATCATGATGAACAGTTCGAAAAGTTTCGTTAAAACAATGATGTTGCGCTTGCTGAAACGGTCGGCAAGAATCCCTGAGGAAGCGGAAAAAAGAATAAAGGGCAGTACGAACACAGCCCCCGACAAACATAAAATTTTATAACTATTTTCAATCCCTTCTAACTGAATAAAAAAGAAAACAATCAGTAATTTATAAATATTGTCATTCAGAGCGCCCAAGAATTGCGTGACATTCAGATAGGTAAAAGAAGAAAAACGACGCACAAAAAAACCGGTCACGTCTTTTTTCGAAAGGGCCAACAATGTTTTTTTCATTCCCCAACATCTTTTATTAATATATCACCAAAAACTTAAGAAACGGCCTTAGGAAGAGCTAAACTACCATCAGGGTAATTTTGCCAAGAAAAGATTTAAGCTGCAAGCGCGTTAATCATAGTGATCCTCGGTGTCAGGTCCCGAAAAACACAGTTTACGCAAAAAATAAGACGTCAGCCATGATACCATAGATTTTTCAGAACGTACCGGCGCGACTGTCCGGCGGCATAACGGGCAGGTAACGCCATTGCTGCAGCTTTTAGTCAAAGACCACTCCAACATGCATTTTTTGTGAAAGACATGGGCGCAGGCCAAAACAACCTGATCATCCTCTTTATTAGTCAGCGAAAGTTCATCGAGGCAAATCGAACAATCGGTATTCAGCAGCGGGATTCGGGAAGGGTCCATGTTGTGGCCTTTTAAATACCGCATAATATCAACTACTAATTTTAATAGCGATACTCATAAGGTCTGTTAAAAACTCCCCAATTGGGTTCTTTGCGCGATCCATTCAACCACATCTCCCATTCATTCATAGGAGCGCCTTCAAGACCCAGGGGATCCATTCTCCAGAGCTCTATTTTTCCCGTTCCGGGATTCACCGTAAAGGCAAAATGTTCCTTCACCCAGTTTGTGTCGGCAAATATAAAGGGCGCCGGCATCGCAAAACCCTCGGATTGCGCGGCTTCATGAATTAGGCGTTGATAATCGATGGAACCCGTGATTTTTCCTTCCCGAATAGCAATTAAAGACAATAGAATTTCTCGTAAACCCTTGGCGCTAACATTTTTAGGCGCGCCGGCCTTACCCGAGTGCTCGTCCAAAAAGGCAATCAACTCCTCCTTGTGCGAGATGCCGGGAAGCTTCATGAGGATTTTTGCCGCCCGTTCCACCAACTGATAGCGGGGGAAAAGCGGCAGCAGCGCATAGAGCGCCGCATCAATTTGCTCGGCCGTCAAAGCGCCCCTGTTCCCTTGGCGTAAACCGGGCGACATGTCTATGGCGGCCAGCATATGGTTGCGGAAATCAGTCACATGCATCGAGCCGCCGATACTGTAGAAGGTTTCTTTAAAATAGTGCCGCAGCGGCGGAGGCACCATTTCCAACAGATGATCCACGATGAATTTCATTTTTTCATCATCAAGGAAAATTTTATTCACAAAGTCTTCCAAAGGGCGCACGACATGATCTCTTGCCCAAGTGTAGGTAAATTCCTTGGGCTGTAAAGCTTGATAAAATAAAGGATAACCCGGCTTCAATAAGAACGCATGCGTCGGGGAATGCATCAAAAGAGATTTTTCCCGATTTTTTGAGAATTCATCGATGATCTTGTCCGGAATTTCTTTAACGGTATCGATCAAATACACCAAAAGCTCCATAGGATTATCCACCCAGCGCGTCACTTCCTTGGGCTTCGATTCCAGTTTGAAGTAACAACTGATCAGGGTGGTAATGGCCCCGCCGGAGGTATACACCCAAGGTTTTTTGGTGACTTTATCCAGGTTATCCAGTGGATCTCTTACCAGGGGGGCGTTGTGTGCGCGCGCCATGCGATGAAAGGCGCTCTCCAAAAATTCTTTGGAACGCACATGACTGACAATGTTAGTGACAATTTCCGACAGATCGGCCTCAATTCCTTTAAACTCCGGCGCGTTGGCCAACTCCGATTCGGTCGAATTAAAAAAATTGGTCAAGGCATCCACAAACTCTACCGCATTATGTATCAACGTCCATTGTGCGGTATTAGAGCGGCCATGCTTGAAGAGCAGACGAAATCCGGCCGGACTATCATCATAGGGGCCTGCGGTCACCTCATGAATATCGGCGTCGTACACTTCTTGAAAATAGCGCGGGAAGAGATTGTAATAGAGATCAATCAACGCTTCATAGAGATTGCTGTAGCGCCGGGCTTTATGATGCCAGTCATTGCGTAAATCTTCCAGAGCATGGAATTCGCTGGCTTTCGTCTGATATTCGATGCGCGCCCACTGTCCCTCTCTTTCTGAAGAGACATCGCGGGTGCGCCGTTGCAGATATTGCAGCTGCGTGTGCAACTGTTCGTATTCGAACTGGAATTGCTGCACTTTTTCATTGCATTCTTCCAACTTACGCTTCAGGATTTCATACAGTTGGGGGCCGATGCCGCCCTTATCATCCGGCTTCAGCCCCAAGCTGGAATAGAGATTCCACGTGGTAAACTGCGCCTTGGTTTCAGAAAATGAAGCAATGGTAAATTCCCACGTTTTTAAAAGAGCGTTGTCCGTAAGAGATTTAAAGGCGGATTTTGCCCTTTCAAATAGGGCCTGGTATGCTTGGGCTTTAGCGGCGACTCCTCCGGTACCGGAAGCTACCGGCAGCCGCAGTAAAGAACTGCCCATCATCATTGACTGAGGCCGTAATTCATAGTCCTCTAGTTCCTGCTCTGTCAAAAATAACTTATCGAGCAGCACTTTTTTCAAAAGGCGTTCTATCGAAGTATAAAACCAATCGCCGGAACCTTTCCAATCTTTGATGACATTGAGGAGCAGCGCCTTCGCCTGTTGTTCTTTCTCCCCGGCAGACCCTTTAATCAATTCAGCCGCTTCCAAAGCTAAAATCAAGCCTGGAGCTTTCCATAAAGGGGAATCCTCTACAGCGGTTTTAGAAAAAAAGAAGCCCTTGCGCAAATCGCCGGCACCCCAAGTGTAACTAAGCGGTACAGCATATTCCACCCCGCCAAACGTCCGTTTTAATTGTCCGGTGGCCAGCAGTTCCTTCATATCCTGCAAAAAAACCTGCGGCTGTTCATGTTGTACCAGGATCGCCGGAGCCGTAGCAAAGCAAGATCCCACATTTTGGCGTAGATAACAGAGCCAAGCAGAGAGCACGGCGCGTCTGGCGTGCGCATCCGTCAGGATGGTTTTTTGAGGAATTAAAAGCGTTTCTTTGATGACCTGTTCGGCAATCCGGTGCATAGAAGGCTTGCTGATCATTTTCAATTGCCGCACTAGGGCAGGCGTTTGATGCAGCAGGCTTAAGACGTGAATAAAATGCTCTTGCCTTTTGGCGTCCAAATGGCGCCCGGGGCCCAGTGAATACTGATTTTGGCGTAAGCTTTCGAGGAGGGCAGGGATTTGATCGACAAGGATCTCTCCCTCCTCATTCACCAGTAATTGCGCCAGAGCGCGCGCCCTTAAATTATTACGCACCGAAACACTTTCCTGCAGAGGGAAGGCGTCTAAAGCGCGCGATAATTCCGTGTATTCTTCCGGATGATTTTCACTTAAATGTTGATAGACTTGCCGGTAGAACCTGGGATCTTCCAACGGTGCTGAGACATGCTCCCAAATCTTATTCACAATAAAAAATCCCCTTAGGGTTAAAATCTATACCCGTAGAGTATGCAAAATGGGGAATATTCGGGTTGTAGATTTTTTATATCTACCGAACGGCTATTTATATTTTAATGGAAGAATTTCCAGAACCAATGGCCGATGGCGCGAAAGAGATTCATCACTCCGGAAAACAACGTCGATATAAACGATTGTTCTTTTGGTTGCAGATCCTGAATAAATTGATCTCTTTCATCCTGAAAGGGACGCCCTACCGCTTCCACTACCGCGAGCATTTCTTCCACCACTCTAATTTTAGAGTCATCGGATTGGGGGTCACGCCTCTTATCCTCTTTCTGTTGGGAGCTTGCCACGAGTTTGTCGCGCCTTCCTTCAGCATAATGACCCACTTTGCTATAAAATTTCTCAGCCCTATCAACGGCCTGGTTTCTTTCATCCGGGGAGGCTTGCCTGACGAACGCATCTGCAGTATGCCCGGCAGGTAAAATTTTGCTAAAATAAACGCCGTGACCTGTTCCCTTTGATCCGCTTCAGGAAAGAGAGATGTGACTAACTTGTGGCAGCGCACAACGAGTTCGTCGCGCTGAATCATCGAATAAGTATCAGCGTCATAGCGCGAACCCAACACCTGTCGCCACTCGTGCCTTGTAAGATCGTAGGCGAAAGGGCCGTTTTGCCTGTATAGATCTAAAAATTGTCTAGACCCATCTTGAAATTACTGATCTATATTTAGCGCCTCCTCCAGTTTAAGCTTACTTTCAGCATCTTGGGAGAATCTATATAAAAATTAAGATTTCATGAAGGAAAAACATTAAAAATTCATCGAATAATAAACAACGTTCCGGACCGATTGGAGAGCATGCCAAAGTTATTGTAAATTGGTGTGCACGCAAATGTGGCATTTGTGTAAAATACGCCCTTATTTAAAGGGGAAATAGCCACCTATGCGCGTCACATTACACGATCAATCCACCATCGAAATGCCGGAAGGCAGCACTGCCAAAGATTTGGCCGAAAAACTCAATTTAAAAGGCCCCGATCAAGCGCTTGCAGCCAGCATCAACGGGATCAATTATGACTTATCACACTCTCTAAATGCAGGCGACAAGGTCATTTTCTGGTCCTTTGAAGACAAAGAAGGGAAAGAAATTTTCTGGCACACCTCCGCGCACGTCCTTGCTCAAGCCGTTTTACGCCTCTACCCCAACGCAAAACCGACAATCGGCCCCCCGATTGACAACGGCTTCTATTACGACTTTGCCGATCTGGAAATTTCAGAGACCGATTTTGAAAAAATCGAAAATGAAATGAAAGCGATTGTTGCCGAAAACTATCCCTCGCAAAGAGAGGTTTTCGCTTCAAAACGGGATGCCTTCAAACACTTTGCGCATAATCGCTACAAATGTGAATTGATCGAAAGCTTTGACCCCGAGGAACAATTGACGGGCTATCGGCAAGGGGAGTTTTTCGATCTATGCCGCGGCCCTCATTTGCCGGTCCTAGGAAAAATCAAAGCCCTGAAGATCACCAAAACCTCCGGTGCTTATTGGAGAGGCGATTCCAAAAACGAAATGCTGACCCGGATCTACGGCATCACATTTCCCGATCGGAAATTGCTGAAAGACTACCTCCAGCAACAAGAAGAAGCCAAAAAACGAGACCACCGCTTGATCGGATCAAAGCTGGATCTGTTTTCCTTCCAGGAAGTTGCCGCAGGCATGCCCTTTATTCACCCTAAAGGGATGGTCATTTGGACGGCACTGACTAATTACTTGCGTGAATGCTTGGACCATGCCGGCTACGTTGAAATTAAAACCCCCATCATGCTGTCCCGCGAACTTTGGGAACTTTCCGGCCATTGGAGCCACTACAAGCACAATATGTTCACTTCGGAAATTGAAAACCATGATTACGCCATTAAGCCGATGAACTGCCCTGGCTGCATGCTTTTTTTCAAAAGCCGCAACCACAGTTACCGCGACTTGCCCCTGAGAGTGGCTGAAATCGGCAATGTCCATCGCTATGAACCTTCAGGCGCCTTGTCAGGCCTATTTCGCGTGCGCAGCTTCCACCAAGACGATGCCCACATCTTCCTCAAGGAAAGCGATATTGAAAGTGAAATTCTGGCCATCCTGGAATTGGCCGATAAGATCTGCACTACTTTTGGATTGAACTATCATCTGGAACTTTCCACTCGTCCTGAAAAAGACACCATCGGCACCGATGAGGAGTGGGAAAACGCCACTAAAGGATTGAAAGGCGCTTTAGACAAGTCAGGGAAAAAGTACCGCATCAATGAGGGTGACGGGGCTTTCTATGGTCCAAAAATCGATTTCCACATTCGCGACGCCATCAACCGCTCCTGGCAATGCGGAACGATTCAGTTGGACATGGCGCTGCCTCAAAAATTCGAATTGGAATACACCGCCCAAGACGGCTCCCGCAAACGCCCCGTCATGCTGCACCGCGCCATCTTCGGCTCCCTGGAGCGTTTCTTCGGCATCCTGATCGAGCACTTTATCGGCAAGTTTCCCCTATGGATCAGCCCCTTGCAAGTACGCTTGCTGACAGTTGCCGATCGGCACTTGCCTTACGCGCAAGAGATCGCGCAAGCCCTTAAAAATCAAGGTTTTAGAGTCGATATTGATGACAGTTCCGAATCAGTCAGCAAAAAAGTGCGCAACGCGCAGCTCACACAGATCAACTATATTTTAACGATCGGCGATCAGGAAGTGGAGCACCGCAGTATGAACATCCGCACACGCGATAATGTGGTGCATGGAGAAAGCACTCTAGACAGTTTCCTGGCTACATTAAATACAGAAAGACATGAACGGCGGTTGCATTCGCCCTTGGAAAAAAAGGAAGGATAGCATGGTTAAAAAAAAGAACACGATCGCCATCAGCAGCTTTAAAGGAGGAACGGCCAAAACCTCAACCGCTCTCCATTTAGGCGCCGGCCTTTCGAAATTCCACAATAAAAAAACGTTATTGATCGACTTCGACGCGCAAGCCAATCTTACCACCGGCTTAGGGTTTGACCCCGATGAAAGCGATAGCATGGCTTCCGTTTTGCAGGGCACTAAAGAATTAAAAGAAGTGATCCTTAAAACCTCCATTCCTCATCTGGATCTGGTGCCGGCCGATACCTGGCTGGAAAGGGTGGAAGTTTCCGGTTCCTTAGCGGCTGACCGCTATTCCCACGAACGGCTGCGCGATCTCATCGCTCCCTTGCCTTATGATGTCGTAATCATCGATACGCCTCCCTCCCTGTGCTGGCTAACAGAGTCGGCACTGATCGCTGCCGAGCATACCTTAGTCTGCGCAACACCTGAATTTTATAGCATTAAAGGGTTGGAACGGCTGGCGCAGTTTGTCGAAAGCATTGGTCAAAGACATCCCTTGAATGTTTTAGGCGTACTGCTCTCTTTTTGGAATTTACGCGGTAAAAGCAATAAAACCTTTCTGGAAGTGATCGAAAAAACATTTCCAAAAAAACTGTTAAAGTCTAAAGTGCGGCGAGATATCTCTGTATCGGAAGCCTCGATCTTTGGAAAACCGCTCTACGACACTGCACCAAGCAGCCGAGCAGCTGAAGATTATCATAATGTTACAAAAGAGATCTTAAGCCGCCTCATGTAAAGCGGCTTTACATCTTAAGGACAAGACTATGACCAATCACGTGAACCAGCTGCTAACCAGCCGCTTAAAGAAAAGCGAAAAATCCTCTAAAATGGCAGAAATGGCCAAGCAATCGGCCACCGGCAATCTGACCAGTTTCTCCGGCATGTTCAGTGTCGTCGACCTCAACGAAGGGGAAAAAGACACCATAGAAGCCATTTTATATCAATTTGCCAACAGCACCGAAAGTATTTCCACCGACCTCAAATCTCTCATTACCATCACCTCTGAAGTCAAGGCCATCAACAACCAGGCGGCTATTCTACATGGCGAGCGCATCAAACGCGCGCAAGAAGTGTTGCTTAAATATAAAGAGGGAGCCTTTACCACTTGGCTAATGGCAGCCTACGGAAACCGGCAAACCCCCTATAATTTTCTGCAGTACTACGAATTCTATAATGCTATGCCTAAAGCACTTAGATCACAAATTGACCTAATGCCCAGGCAAGCTGTTTACACACTGGCCAGCCGCGATGGCGCACTGGAAAAAAAACAAGAGATTGTTGAAAACTATAAAGGGGAAACCAAAACCGTTATCCTGCACGTCATCCGTGAAACTTTTCCACTGCCGCAAGAAGATAAGCGGAAACGAAATGTCGGAGAAAGTGCCATCAACTCCCTGAACCGCCTGATCAACCTTTTAGATAGCCAACGCGTCCGTATGACCAAAGGACAAAAAAATCATATCGTAGAGCTCATCGAACAACTTGTCGCATGCGTTGAACAATGCAAGACAAGATAACCGATTCCAATCACTATCAACATCCGCTCATCGATCGCTATGCCAGTCCGGAAATGGCCAGGATCTTCTCACCGCATACGAAATATTCAACCTGGCGACAGCTTTGGGTAGCCTTAGCGGAAGCGGAAATGGAATTGGGGCTGCCGATTACAAAGCAGCAAATTGATGAGTTAAAATCAAAAGTTGATACGATCGATCTAGCCAATGCCCGGCAGCACGAAAACCGTCTCGGACATGATGTCATGGCGCATATCCACGCCTTTGCGGACCAATGCCCTGCCGCGCGCCCGATACTGCATTTAGGCGCCACTTCCTGCTACGTGACCGACAATGGCGACCTGATCCAAATGAAGCAAGGGTTGCAGCTGCTGCAAAAAAAATTAAAAAATGTGATCGGACTCCTCGCAGACTTCTGCCGCAAGTATAAAGAACGCCCTTGCCTGGGCTATACCCATTTACAGCCGGCACAGCTGACGACCGTCGGAAAAAGAGCTGCGCTTTGGCTGCAAGATCTCTTGATGGACTATGAAGAACTCTCCTATCGTTTGCGCCATTTGAAATTTTTGGGAGCGAAGGGGGCTACCGGTACGCAAGCCTCTTATCTAAAACTCTTCGAGCGGGATGCGGCCAAAACGGAACGCTTGGATGAATTGATCGCTGAAAAAATGGGATTTGAGGCCGTGTTTCCGATCACTGCGCAAACCTATACACGCAAGCAAGACACTTTTATTGTGAATGCCTTAGCCGGCCTGGCAGCCAGCTGCCATAAATGCGGCACTGATATCCGCCTGTTATGCGGACTAAAGGAAATGTCGGAATCTTTTACAGAAGAGCAAGTAGGCTCTTCTGCCATGCCCTATAAACGAAATCCTATATTAACCGAGCGGCTGTGCTCTCTCAGCCGCTACCTGATTGCTCTCTCGCAAAACCCTGCCTATACGCACGCTTTGCAGTGGCTAGAACGTTCGTTGGATGATTCGGCCAACAGACGGATGACGCTTCCCGAAGCCTTCTTGTCTGCCGATGCCTTGCTCATGCTCATGGAAAACATTTTGCAAGGCCTCAGCCTGCATCCGGCAGTTATCGACCGACATATCAAGCAAGAACTGCCCTTTTTAGCGACGGAAAATATCTTAATGGCCTCTGTGACTCAAGGCAAAGACCGGCAGACACTGCATGAAAAATTAAAACAGCACAGCTTTGCCGCCGCCCAAAAAATGCACGAATCTGGGGAGGAGAATGACTTATTGGAGCGCATTGCCAACGATCCCGATTTTCCCTTAGAAGCAGCAGAGATCCTACAGTTGGTAACTGTCAAAAATTTTATCGGCAGAGCACCTGAACAAGTAGACGCTATTTTAAAAATTACGGAGGAAACTGTATGTTAGGCAGCGGCGAACTGATCGTCATTTTATGTGTGGTCTTGCTTTTGTTCGGCGGCAAAAAACTTCCCGAATTCGCTAGAAGTCTAGGCAAGGGCATTAACGAATTCAAAAAAGCCGTACAAGGGGATGCCGTCGACGAGGACAATGACCGCCCCACATGACCTCTCCTTAACCTTTTGGGAACACTTTGATGAGCTGCGTAAAACACTCCTGCAAATGCTGGCCATCATAGCGATCGGCACCCTAACAGCCCTCTTGTTTTACGCCCAAATTCTGCACTTCATGACGGCTCCTTTAACCTCCCATTCCCAAGCGTTAACCTCTGCACCGATAATCCATACGCGGGTTTCGAATCAAGGAAGCGAGAACCATGCATACACCGTTATAGAGCCCGCTGAAGTTGTCACCGCGGTAAAAGCCAAAGTGCAAACCAAGGAATCTTACTTGATAGAGCCCGGGGGTTTTCTCGAGATCAAACAAGTGCAGCCGCACCCGTTGGTTCTCTTAAGTCCCATCGAAGGATTGATGATGGTTATTAAAACCTGCTGTTGGGTTTCTCTTTTGGCCACGTCGCCGTTGTGGCTCTTTCTTTTCCTGCGTTTTATCGCACCCGCTCTTGGCCATCATGAACGTCTGCTCATTCTGCCTTTTATCACCCTCTCCACGCTCTTTTCTTTTGGCGGAGCCTTATTTGCCTATACCATTACCATCCCGCTTTCCAACACCTATCTGAATACTTTTAACGCAACCATCGGCGTCAACCTATGGAGCTTTACCCATTATTTGAATTACACCTGGTTATTAATTTTAGCCAACAGCATTTCATTTGAATTTTTTGTGATTTTGCTTTTTCTGGTACACTATGGATTGATTTCCGCTGAAGGCATGCGCCGCTATTGGAAGGGCGTTTGTGTGGCCATTTTCATATTAAGTGCACTTTTGACTCCGCCCGATGTATTGACCCAGGTGCTGCTGGCGTTTCCCTTGCTGGGATTATATGAGGTCGCCATTCTCTATGCCAAAATACGGCAAAAAAAGAGCGCAAAGAAAAACCTAACTCTTGATTATTTAGAGTAATCAAGAATTATCTTTTCCTGCGTTCTTAGTTTGTCTCCAATGGGATACGAACCATCAACTCTCCATCGATTATTTCTTCTCCATTCAGTACCATAAAAATATTGAATTTTCGAAAAAAGTAATCTTTCAAATTAATGTCATATCCCATAAGGGAAAAACTAAAATCAGCGCGCATAGATGTGCACCAAGTCAAACTTGTCGTGTTCATCCAGATATTCACGCCATTTATCCGCAAGCCAGGTGAACGCCTCCAACAAGTCAAGGACCGCTTGGCCGGCAGCGGTATCCACTTTTCCGTTAAAGTGAAGAAAAATCGAGAAATTCTCTTCATCGATAACAAGATGTGTGTCTCTCTGATGCCCGAAAGGATCTTTGATTTTTAGACAGCCACGCACACTTTTAGGTATATAATTGCCGCCTGAATAAACCGGCGTAGAAAGCGCAAGTCCGAGTCCTCTATCCACCATTTGAATGGAAATCGGAAACCCATCGATATGAATTTTCGCGCTATTTCCCTCGACCAAATTACCGATCAATTTGTTTAAGTCCTTTTCGACTAACATCTCCAAACTCCGGTTATTAGTGGATAACTTATCCCTGTATACCTATTATATTAAATTTAAATATATTTTAAAATAAAAATACTAAAATTTTTAAGTGAAAAATAAAATAATTTTGAGATCAAGCCCAAATGGCACCCTAAGAAGGATAGGTTATGCTTGTTTACAATTGCCAGTCGATTGGGTTTTGATGCTGTGCAATCAAAAGAGTATTGATTTTAGAAAAGTGGCGGCAGCCAAAAAAACCGCGATAAGCCGCCAGCGGTGAAGGATGGGCCGCCTTCAATAGGAGGTGCTGTTGACAATAGTCAATATGCGTCACTTTTTTCAGCGCATTATTGCCCCATAGAACAAAAATAAGGGGCTCTTGTCGTTCGCAAAGCTTTGCGATAACCGCATCCGTAAACAGCTCCCAACCTTGACCATGATGCGATAAAGGCGACCCTTCATTTACAGTCAGCGTCGCATTCAGCAACAAGACTCCCTGTTGCGCCCACGAGAGCAGGCAGCCATGCTCCGGCATGGCAATCCCTGTATCTTCCACCAGCTCTTTGAAAATGTTTTTTAAAGACGGTGGAGGTGCGACGCCTTTGGGCACGCTAAAGGCCAATCCATGCGCCTGACCGGGGCCATGGTACGGATCTTGCCCCACTATCACCACTTTTACCTGCTGAAAAGGGGTTTGCCAAAAAGCATTAAGTACGAGCTCTTCCGGCGGATAAATCGAGGCGCCCGAAGTCCGCTCCTGCTTAAGGAAAGCGCTCAATGAGGCTATATAAGGCTTATTCCATTCCTCGCAAAGGATAGACTGCCAGCTCGGCTCGATTTTGAAAGGAGATTCAGACATGGGCTTCTTGACGATAATGACTAAAAATCTTAACATATCCTCTCAACTTAGGCAATGCTCCTTAAACTTTATTTATCTGCTGCTCAATAAGTTGCAACCACTGGATGCTACGATGGAAAACCTGGAAGACAACAACCTTATCCGTTTTAAGAAAATCACGAAAAAGAAAGAAGGGATGTTTGCAAACTTTAGCGCCAAGGGCGTAAAAGGGGGCACCTCTTTTACGGCTTCGATCGCCGTTGACATTGCGGCTGCAGAAGTAGACGCCGGGGATTCCTTAGAAAAAATCATCGAAGAGTGCGCCCGCATTGCCGAGCGCGACATTAAAAAATCCACTCTGCAATACGAGGGATTAGCCGCTCTTTAGTCCTCTTTTTATCTGGGTGTAGCGCAGCTTGGCTAGCGTACTTGCATGGGGTGCAAGAGGTCGGAGGTTCGAATCCTCTCACCCAGATTCTTTTATTTCTATTTCTTAAAAAAATCTCATAAAAATTTGCTGCTGAGGGTGAGAAATTTCTATTGCCCATGTTGATTTAATTTTTTCTATAAATTTTGATAAAAATGCCCCCCCCAATCCCAACATCGGCAGCAGAGAATATAATAAAAATAGATAGAGCTTGCAACACGGCACTCGGTACAGCTAACACACTAAGCGCTGGAATAAAGGCCGAACGTCTAGATCATTTGCATCCAGACGACCATATGGTAACTTTTCTTCAAAGTCTCTGCTGCATGCAAAGAGAGCGTTACCAGCTATTCAAATCAACCCTTGGTTCTGCGAAGCTTATTTCAATTTAGCGGGCTTATATCGCCAAGAAACGCAAATGCGTCAATCTGTTGCCTGCTTTAGAAAAATCCTCGAAATTGAAGGAGAACGAGGGGATGTTGGAAACAGGCTAAAAACGCACTCGATTGGTTAGAAAAAACACTCCAAGAAACTACGGGAGAAACCTTACCGGAATATCTTCAAGGTCAAAAAAGAAGAGCATCAAAAAGGAATTTCTCTTTTTCAAAAAGTCTTGGCATTGAATCCAAATCACGTACAGTCCTATGGCAATATGGCCTTAGCTCACAGCGCTCTCGGCGAAAAAAATAGCTTTACAATACTTGGATAAGGCTCATCTTTTAGATCCAACTTCTGAACCTGCTGTAAAAAATCGACAAAATATTTGTCTATTGAGAGAGGGAATAAAATGCCCCTTCAAAAGGGCAGAGGTGTTGTATTACAAAAAAAACTTGAACCAGAAGGCGTCAAAAAAACAAAAATCTAGAGCATTAACCAGGTCCAAAGCAGTTGCGGGTTACGTATATCAAAACAGCTGAACAAAGGTGTTATCTCATAACCGTGCGGAGAAATTTCTCACATTCATTAAGCTGTGCAAGCGATACGAATTCGTTCGCTTTATGCGCTTCCGTAATGCATCCAGGGCCGCAAACAAGCGTCGGAATATCGGCCTTTTGAAAGAAACCGGCCTCGGTAGCATAAGAAACCTTCTTGATTTTGTCCCTTTGCCCTATGATTTCGATCACACTATCTTCTGATGTTTGAAAAGCAGGGACACAATTCAGCGCTTCTATTTTAACTGAAGCGCCTGCCGCTTCTTTTTGCATTTCCGGAATCAGGGAATCGCTTACATAATCGTTTATGGCTTGAATGATTTGATCCGGAGGATCATGCGGCAAATTGCGAAACTCAAATAAGAACTCTAGAGTGGCAGGGATTGTATTTAAAGCAATTCCCCCTGCGATCATTGTACTGGTCAAGGTTGTATAGGGCACATCATATAATTCATCCTTAGCCCCTTTCTCTTTAAGTTGCTCCGCAAACCCTCTCAACCAACAAATGAGTCTGGCCCCATGCTCTAGGGCATTACAGCCTTTGGCAGTTAAAGAGGAATGGGCGGCAAGGCCGTCGACGCGACACCTAAAACAATTGATTCCCTTATGGGCGACCACCGGCACCATTTCTGTCGGTTCTCCGACAATACAGGCTGAGGGTTGAATGCCTCTTTGTTGAAAATCAGCAATCAGCAAAGGCACCCCTAAGCACCCCACCTCTTCATCATAGGAAAAAGCCAAATGCACTGGGTGTTTGCGCGACTTGGCTTGAAATTCGGGCACCAAAGCCAGGGCGACCGCCAGAAAGCCCTTCATATCGCAAGTCCCTCTACCATAAATCCGGTTATCTCTTGTGACCGCGCCAAAGGGGTCGCTGTCCCATAGTTGGCCGGTAACAGGCACCACATCCGTATGCCCTGAAAGGACCAAGCCTCCACTTAAAGAGCCGTCGGATGCCGGGAGTGTAGCAAATAAATTGGCTTTTGTTTTGGTTGGATCATGCGTCAAGGTAACGGGGATGTGGAGATGATCGAGCCAATTGCCCACGCACTCAACGAGAGGCAAGTTTGAATTGCAAGAGGTTGTGTCAAAAGCAACCAGTGTTGCAAGCCATGCTTCTTTATCCATAGGCCACATCTTATATTTTTTATAACTGAAGAGTCAACCTCCCCTGATCGACGCAATAGCAAGCGCCTTGGAGCTGTTCCGCAAAAAACATATCCTGAGTTGAAACTAGTAGGCTTTTGCTCTGTGAAGCCAATTCCCTCAAGATTTTGGCCAGCCGGGCGCTGTTATCAGGGTCTAGTGGTGATGAGGGCTCATCCAGTAATAAGATCTGCGGGTCAAGGGCCAACGCTCTGGCAATTGCAATGCGTTGTTGCTGCCCTCCGGACAATTCTCCAGGAAAAGCAAAGGCAGAGTGGTCACTTTCTCCCCTTGATGGTAAACCATAGCCATCTGTTTTTGTATCAACCAGATCAAGGCATCGGCCTTATTTTATTTAATGGCTAAAAATAAGGCCGATGCCTTGATGATCTGCCTTGCGGCCCAGTCTGCCCGCTAACGCTTTTGCAATATCGATATCGAAACTTTCATATTCCCCTGCAGCATTAAGACTAACGTAAGGGGCGTAACCGCCAGTTGTCCCAACGACTAAATCATTAGCGACAGCAGAGGTAAAATAAATGACACACATTTGTCTCCAAATAAAAGAATTTGCCTTGCGCGTGCGTAAAAAATAAGCGCTTGTTCAAAGACCGCTTTAATCGGAATTTTGACTTAGAGGTTTTCTCGTTTGACGAAGCGCGGAAATCGATATCAAATTGGAGAAATTGATGAGATTGAGCGCAAAGTCAGACGGAAAAAGATCAAACCGAAAAGCACCAGGGGTGTTGTTCATCAATACCTCAGATTGTATTTCACATTGGAAATCTTTTCTTTAGAAGGCATGAATTTTCATGAGATTTCCACGTATATTTAAAATAAAGATTAGCTGTTGAAGAGTTGTAGATAAGATGTTGATAACTAGGGGTATCGGTGTTCACAGTTTTGTCGATGAGTTTCGATAACTTTTGAGGACATTCGATAACCCCCCGATTCATCATCCAGCCATCGACAAGTCATCAACTCCGCTTTTATCACCTGAAAACAGGGACTTATCGACACTTCCACAGCTTATGAAGAAGAAGAAGAAGTAACTCTTTATATAGGTATTTATCTTCTTATGATTTGTCAGCCGATCCGCAATCGTTAAATAAGGGGCTCTTGACCCGCTTGTTGAAAGTTGGTCGACAGAAAGTTCATAGCCCGGGGAAGGGTGTTCACGGAAATGTTGATGAAATATCCGCCGCCAAGCGGATTGTTGATAACCCTTGATTTATCGAACGGTCCTTAACAAGTCGTGAACAGTTTTTTTCCTAGGTAAACAGCTTGAGTTATCAACACTTCCACAGCCTCTGAATAAGAAGAAAAAATAACTCTATCTATAAATACTCTTCTTCTTACGGCTTGCAAATAATCGGCAAGGCAAGCGAAAATTACCCCAATGAAGTTCACCACCCCCGAATATTATTTTGATTTAACCGCTTTCAAACATCGCAGTCTGTTTGAGGTGTCGGCTCCTGTATGGAACGCGCTCTCTCGTATTTCCCCCTATCTCAAAAGCTTAAGTCTTGGCCGCATCGAAACCGACGTTCCGCAAGGTGTTTATCTGATCCATCCTGAGTTGATTTCAATTGGCAAGGGAACTGTCCTGGAGCCGGGCGCTTACATCAAGGGCCCTTGCTGGATTGGGGAACACTGTACCGTGCGGCATGGTGCTTACTTGCGCGGGGATGTGATTACCGGAGACCATTGCGTGCTGGGGCATGCTTCTGAATTTAAGAATGCCATTTTATTGGATGGTGCCCATGCCGCGCATTTTGCGTACGTAGGAGACTCAATTCTTGGTAGCCGGGTCAATCTAGGTGCCGGCACCGTTTGCGCGAACCTGAAGCTCGATAAGGGGCTTGTGACGGTTCATGCGGAAGGGGAACGGGTCGGTACTGGTCTTAAAAAATTTGGCGCCATTTTGGGCGATGACGCTCAAACAGGATGCCATGCCGTATTGAATCCTGGCACTTTATTTGGTAAAAATGCGCTGTGTTACCCTTGTATGAATGTCGGGGGTTTTGTTCCCGCAAACCAAGTGCTGAGGAGTATGGCGTGAACGATGTTTTAGCTGTATATCAAGGCAAAATCGATAGGGCGCTGCTGGACAATTTGGGACTGATCGGTCCTAAATCGTATCTGCGGGATGTTTGTGAATATGCCCTTTTTACCGGCGGCAAGCGGCTACGCCCTTGCATTGCGCTCATGATGGTCAAGGCATTAAGTTGCGGCGGCGATGCCTTGCTGTCGGCTTTGGGTGTTGAGTTTTTCCATACAGCTTCGTTGGTTGCCGATGATTTGCCTTCGATGGATGATGATGATCTCAGGCGCAATCAGCCTTCGGTGCACAAAAAATATGGGGAATCTACCGCTCTTTTGGTAAGTTATGCGTTGATTTCTGCCGGCTATAACGCAATTTCCCAAAACACGCATATCATCAAACGTCTGCAGCAGCCGTTTGCACAAAATGCCGAAAGGAGATGCTTGCTGGCCCTGGAAAATGCAGCCTTTAATACAGGACTGGAAGGGGCTACCGGCGGCCAGTTTATGGATTTGATGCCGCCCGATCTTTCCCTTCCGACACTCAAGCAGGTCATCCACCAGAAGACCACCTCTTTGTTCGAGATTGCTTTTGTCTATGGTTGGTTGTTTGGCGGCGGTGACTTGCAAAGGCTTTGGGTGGTGAAAGAGGCGTCCTCCCATTTTGGTCTGGCATTTCAGATTGCCGATGATTTGGGCGATATGCAGCAAGATCTTAAAAATGGCCGCAAAGTGAATATGGCCAACGTCTTTGGCCGGGAAGCGGTAACGGCGATGTTCCACGAGGAACTTTCTCTTTTCGTCTTGAAGATCAAGGATTTAGGGGTTATCTCGAAAGAGTTTGAGCTCCTGGCTGATTCGCTGGCTGCATCCGTTTAAAGTTCCTGTCTGTTTTTCTTTGCTCTGAATTTGTTTCCTTGTTATGTATCCCTTTTTAAAATGAGGCGAGCCATGGGGCAAACAACGTTGATGCAGTCGCATCTCAAAAAAGAGATTTTGCTTCAAGAGCTGCAAGGTTGCGGCGATAAGGTGAAGGTGGCTTTAGGCGATATTGACGGGATTTTGCGCGGCAAAATTCTGCTGCTGGATAAGTTTTCGAATGCTTTGGAAGACCGCTTCGGTTTTTGCGATGTGGTATTCGGCTGGGATTTGGGCGATGTTTGCTATGACAATGTAGAGCATACCGGTTGGCACACCGGTTATCCGGACGCATTAGCGAGGGTGGACTTGTCGACTTATCGGAAGATTCCTTGGGAGCGCAACATTCCGTTTTTTCTGGTGGATTTGGAGCGGCAAGATGGCACGCCGCTGGAAATTTCGCCCCGCAATCTTTTAAAGAAAATACGACAGCAGTCTTTAGCTGAGGGTTACCATCCAATTTTTTCACAGGAATTCGAGTGGTTTAATTTCGATGAGACTTCCGATGGCCTGCATGAGCGCAATTTTCAACACCCTAAAACTCTGACGCGGGGGATGTTCGGCTACTCTGCTCTCCGCTCATCGCAAAATGCCGATTACTTCCACGCCTTATTTGATCAATTAAAGCAATTCGGGATCCCTTTAGAGGGGATGCACACGGAAACCGGCCCGGGGGTCTATGAGGCCGCTATTTTATATGACGATGTTTTAGAGTCGGCCGATAGGGCTGCCCTGTTTAAGAATAGCGTGAAAGAAATCGCCCATCAGTTCGGGGTGATGCCGACGTTCATGGCGCGCTGGAGTCCGCAATATGCCGGATCGGGTGGGCATGTGCATCAAAGCCTTTGGGATGAAAAAAAAGAGAAAAACTTATTTTATGATGCCGAAGGGATGAGCCCTTTGATGCGCCATTATTTGGCCGGTCAGCTCCATTGCCTGCCCTACATTCTGCCTCTTTATGCCCCCACCGTAAACAGTTACAAACGGCTGGTTGAGGGGTATTGGGCGCCGACAACGGTCTCTTGGGGCATTGACAATCGCACGGTAGCGATTCGCGCCTTGCCTAATGGTAAAAAGGGCTCCCGCATTGAGCACCGCGTGGTGGGCGCCGATGCCAATCCCTATTTGGCGATGGCGGCGGCCTTGGCCTCTGGATTATATGGCATCAAACACAAATTAAAGCTTCCTGCCGAGACCCATGCCAATGGGTATGAAAAAAAAGAGCAGGGACGTCTGGCAAGTTCTTTGGGGGAAGCGGTAACGCTTATGAAAAATTCCGAAATCCCTTATGAATTGTTTGGCGCCGCTTTCGTCAACCATTTTATCCAAACACGGGAATGGGAATGGAAGCAGTTTTTGCAAGCGATCACCGATTGGGAATTTAAACGTTATTTTGAGGGCATATGACAGAAGTCGTCTCTTTTCAATTTCCCACTTTAATCCGTTTTGGGCAAGGGGCCGTCAAAGAACTTTCGGGGCATTTAGAGGCGTTGGGGTTTGAACGTCCTTTGATCGTTACCGATTCCACCTGCTCCAGGCTGCCTTTTTTTAAAAAAATTCTGCAATCACTGAAACCCGTGCCTTGTGTCTTTGATCAAATCCACAAAAATCCCGTCAAGGCGGATGTGGAAAAGGGCGCAGCGCTTTATCATCAAAACCAGTGTGATGCTCTTATCGGCATCGGTGGAGGCGCTCCGCTGGATGTGGCAAGAGCGATTGCGCTCAGAGTCAACCATCCCGGGGATCTATTTGACTATGAAGACTGCAAGGGTGGATTTGCTAATATTACCCAAGAAATTCCATATTTTATCGCGATTCCAACGACCAGCGGCACCGGCAGCGAAGTGGGACGCAGCACAGTCATTTCCGATGATACGACCAAGCAGAAAAAAATCTTATTTTCCCCCCGTTTAATGGCGAAAATCGTCTATGTGGATCCGGAGCTGACTCTGGAACTGCCCCCTGCCGCAACGGCTGCCACCGGCATGGATGCTCTGACGCATCATATCGAAGCGTATCTCTCTAAAGGCTATCATCCGCTCTGCGACGGGATCGCCCTGGAAGGGATCCGTCTAGTGTTTAAGCATTTGCCTAACGCTGTCAATAAAGGGGATTTGGAGGCGCGCACCGGTATGATGATGGCTGCTTTGATGGGGGCTGTCGCTTTTCAAAAAGGGTTGGGTGTGGTGCATTCTACGGCGCATCCTTTATCAACCGTTTACGATACCCATCATGGGTTGGCAAACGCCGTGATGCTGCCTTATGGTTTGGAATTTAATTTGCCGCAGTGCAAAGAAAAGTTTGATGTCATGTCTCGGGCCATTGGTAGCAAAAATTTTATTGATTCGGTCAAAGAGTTGCAGGCCGCAGTCAACCTCCCGAAAACCCTGACGGCTATTGGCGTAAAAGAGGAGGATTTTGAGCAATTAATCCAATTGGCTATCGCCGATCCGTGCCACTCTTGTAATCCCCGGCCGGTGACGGAAAAAGATTTTTTAGCGCTCTATCGACAAGCCTTATGATCAAAATCGGGGTGACGCCGCGCTTTTACTATAATATGTTGGGACCTAAAACGGTTGCGGGCCTAGAAAATGACACGGCTCGGTATCTCGCATCCAAAGGGGTGATGCCTATCCTTATTCCCGATCTTTTCGATCTCGCCCCTTTTTTGGACCAGCTGGATGGGATTGTCTTGCAGGGAGGCGCCGATGTGGCTCCTGAAAATTATGGGGAAAAAGGAGGGCGCTGGCCCGGAGATGCTTATCGGGACGCGTTTGAAAAAAAAGTGCTTGATTATGTTTTTACAAACCGGATGCCTCTTTTGGGGATTTGCCGCGGCCTGCAAATTTTAAACGTATATTTAGGGGGAACACTGCATCAAGATTTACCATGCCATAAAGATGATGAGATTTTTGACCGGTATTCCCACGCTATCCTTTTGCTGCCGGATACGGTATTGGCCTCCATTTATCCCGGAATCGTAAAGAGCGCCGTAAACTCGGTGCATCATCAAGGCATTAAAGCGTTGGCGCCCTCATTGGTCGTGGAAGCGATCTGCGAACAAGATGGGCTGATTGAAGCCGTTAGCGCCGACCAGGGCAGAATCCTTGCCGTACAATGGCATCCTGAATTTTCCCATATGCTGCCCTCAAAAGTTCTCGATCCCTATCCTTTAATCGATTATTTCATCCAAAGGTGTCTTTCATGACCACGCCATTGAACTCGATTCAAACGACTTATGAAAACTTAAAAGAGGGGCAGGCGGCCTGGAGAGCTCTCTCTTTGGAAAAACGGCTGGCGTGCATCGACCGTTTTTCTGTGTTGCTGCTAAAAAACAAAGAAGCGCTGGCTCAAACATTAACGCGGGATATGGGCAAGGCAATTCGGGAGGCGCGCAACGAAATTGAGGGCGCTCGCCAGAGGATCGACTACTTTTTGAAACACGCGGGGACATGGCTTGCGCCGCAAACCGTGAACCAAAACGGGCCGGTAGAAGAAATTTTGACTTTTGAGCCCTTGGGAGTAATCGGTAATATTTCCGCCTGGAATTACCCTTATTTGGTGGGTGTAAATGTCATTGTTCCGGCTTTAATTGCCGGTAATAGCGTGCTTTATAAGCCTTCGGAACATGCTGAAGAAACCGGCAAACAGATTGCCGCGCTTTTACATCAGGCCGGTGTTCCGCAAAATGTTTTTCAGCCCCTTTTAGGAGATGGCAAAACGGGACGGCTTCTGTTAGATCTGCCATTGGATGGGTACTTTTTTACCGGTTCTTACAAAACCGGCGCACAAATAGCAAAGCAGGTGGGGCACCGCCTGGTGCCGGTCGGTCTCGAGCTGGGAGGGAAAGATCCTCTCTATGTCACGGATGAAATTAAAGATGTGCGGCAGGTGGCCCGCTCGGCGGTGGAAGGGTGTTTTTATAATAATGGCCAGAGCTGCTGCGCGGTAGAGAGAATCTATGTGCATCAAAAGAATTACGCCCCTTTTCTGGAAGCCTTTATTGAAGAAACGCAAAAGCTAAGGCAAGGGGATCCCTTTAATGAAGATACCGATTTAGGCCCTCTGGCGCGAAAAGAACAGGTGGATGTATTAAATGCTCAAATTGAAAACGCTTTGCAGCACGGAGCTGAAATAGCCCTTGGCGGGGTGCAGGAAAAACTTGCCTTGCCCTATTTTACGCCGACCGTCCTGACGCAGGTCACCCATGGAATGACAGTGATGCGGGAGGAAACTTTCGGTCCGTTGATCGGCATTCAGGAAGTGCGCGATGACCGCGAGGCGCTTTATTTGATGCAAGATACCGATTACGGCTTAACGGCCTGCGTCTATTCCGCTAATATTCCACGCGCCCAGGGGTTGCTTAAACAGCTTAATGTCGGCAATGGATTGATCAATTGCTGCGATCGGGTCACTCCTTACCTTCCCTGGTCGGGCCGGCAACATTCCGGCTTCGGAGCGACCCTTTCGTACTTAGGGATTTTGGCTTTCTGTCAACCTAAAGGGTATCAGATCAAGTCAGTCTAAGTTTTAAATTCTCCGGGTAGGCGCGGAAGATAACGTCTTGCGCACGGGCCGTTTCGGCTCTTGCAATGGAGTCTTTCTTTTTGCCTATCCGCTTAAATTTAAAGTTTTCATGGGTGCCCATATCGAGGATATTGATCAGCTTCTTTTCTTCGTCTGCTTCCCAAATGACCACAAACGTGACCCCTTTTTCCCATACATGGCAATGGAAGGCATCATTTTTACGGTCATAGCGGAAATGGCCGAATTCATTTCGGTTGGGGCCGAAATTTTCCATAGAGCGAAAAAGAATATTCAGGATTCTGCATTGTAGTTGCTGATCGTTCGCTCCTTCCATGGTGCGTTTGTTGAGGATATGGGCGCCATTGTTCCACATGGCTTGCATCTGATTCCGTATTGCGGTGTTGCGGTGCACGAACCAGTTGATTCTGTGTTGCTTATGTTCTGTAATAGGATGGGTAGAACGGTTAAATTGCGCAGTGCTTAATGGTGTAGGGGGCATTTTTAGCCTTTGGTTAATATTTTAATCGAATCGTTATTTCATACATCCCGCTTTTTAGGGTAGAATTATAAGGTAACGATAGACTTTGAGCAATAACGAGGAGGTCCTCTTTGATAGAATCCGGTTTAGTCTGCGAAGTGGCGTAATGAATTGATGAAATCGACGGGAATTTGGTTTTGATCGATTCAAAAAATTGAGCCATGAAGTGTTTGCTGAAGCGTAAATAGTTGAGGTGCATTTCGATGTGCAAAATCGTGAAGCTTGTATTTTTTCTAGCGACTTTAATATACCCCATGGCCTGTTCTTTTACCTTATAGATAAAAAAGTTTTCCGGGTGATCTAAGAATTGCGTTTCAAAAGTGCGCACATTCTCTTCAAGGTCGCCGGTTCCGAAAATGGACATTTTAAATAAATTCCGCAGCAGCAGGGGACCTGTCAATGCCTCTTCCAACGTGCGTTGTGTATTGGCAAAAGAATTCAATTTGGCGGGCACTTCCAAATCCATTCCATCTCCTAAGACATGCCAAGGAAATATTTTTAATAAAAGTTTCTCTTTAACTGGCATGTCGATACGGAAGAAAAGTTCTAGGCGCATAGTATAATCAACATGCCGTTTAAACTGTTCCCAATCATCCGGAAGATGGAAAGAGTAGTTTATCGAAGTTTCAAGCTTTACACTATTACTAGATCTCTCGGTCTGTTTTCTAATCTCTTTGATTAAGCTGTTAAAAAGATAGCGAAAGTAATCTGTTTCACCGGCAGCCACCCCCAACCAGTGTATTTCGTAAAGGTCATAACATTTCTGTTCCAACCGAGCGATCCCCTTTGTCGAAGGATCTCCATTTACATGGAGAGTGACCCATTGATCTTTAGAGCTGTTGTATTCCTCTCGAAGGGTAGAGGAAATTTTTTGCCACCCCATGTGGTCTACAATCGGCGCGAAAGCGCGCTCGATCATCGCACCGTGTGCATTTCGGATTGTGGCGATTTCATTCCATTCCAGAATTTCAGTAGCAAGTTGAGGGACTTCAATGGGTTTTGTTTCGGTCTGGCTTGGAAGGATAAGGCGTGCCGGGTTTAACCGTGACTGCCAATGTTCTTTTACCATTGTCACTAATCTTAAGGTGGCAACATCTTTCTTGATGTTTTTTCGTTTGGCAAAAGGCGTGCGGCACTCCGGACACTTTCGATTAGTCATCGTAGAAAAACATTTGATGCAGAGCGTGTGCACGCATTCTGTTTCCGGGTCTAAATTTAATCGGGCAGGTGCTTTTGTCGAAGAGTCTTCGTAAGGGTCTAAACAGATGAAACAGACGCAGCTTTTTTCCCTTAAATAATCATCTAGTGAGGGAATTGCCATTTTTTTTACCAATTTTTGCAGGTACAATAACTAAAATCCCATATAAAGTAACTATACTGAAATGAATTCAAGAATCGGTTTTCGACTTGATCTTTTTCCGCCTGACTTTGCGCTCAATCTCATCAACTTCTCCAAGTTGATATCGATTTCTGCGCTTTGTCAAACGAAAAAATTTCTAAGTCAAAATTCCGAATTTTGAATTCATTTCAGTATATTCAGGTCTCCCCGTTTGCTACGCAAACGAGATGACTTGAAATGGCTATGGGCGCCCCTTCGCTAACTTTTTAGTTGAATCGTTATTTCAAACATTTCACCTTGTAGCGTTGAATCAATTGGTAACGAGAGACGTTGGGCGATAACGAGAAGGTCCTCTTTGATAGAGTCCGGTTTACTCCACGGTATGGCGTAATGAAGCGATGAAATCGACGGGCATTTGGTTTTGATCGTTTCAAAAAATTGAGCGATGAAATGTTTGCTAAAGCGTGCATAGTTTAGGTGCATTTCGATGTTCAAAATCGTGAGGCGTGCATTTGTTTTAGCGACTTTAATATACCCCATGGCCTGCTCTTGTACCTTATAGACAAAAAAGTTTTCTGTTTGATCTATGAATTGCTTTTCCAAAGCGCGCACATTTTTTGCAGGATTGGCTGTTCCAAGGCAGGACATTAGAAATAAATTTCCCAGTAACAAGGGACCTGTCAATGCCTCTTCCAACGTGCGTTGTGTATTGGCAAATGAATTCAATCTGGCGGGCACTTCCAAATCCATACCGTCTCCTAAGATATGCCAAGGGAAGATTTGTAATATAGACATGTCCTTATAAGGAATGACAAGGAAGCAAAGTTCTAGGCGCATCGCATACTGGACATGCCGTTTAAGCTGTTCCCATTCATCCTCAAGACGGAAATAGTAGCTTACCGAAGTTTCAAGCTTTATCTCTTCTTTATACATTTCGGTCTTTTTTCTAATCTCTTTAATGATGCAGTTGAACAAATAGCGAAAGTATTCTGTTCCGTCGGCTGTCACGCCTAATCTGCGTATTTTAAACATACACCCAGCAATGCGCTCCAACCAAGCGATCCCCTTTGCAGAGGGATCTCCATTTATATAGAGGGTGATCCATTGATCTTTAGAGCTGTTGTATTCCTCTCGAAGGGTAGAGGAAATTTTTTGCCACCCCATGTTGTCTACAATCGGCGCGAAAGCGCGCTCGATCATCGCACGGTGGGCTTTTCGGGTTGTGAGCGTTTCATTCCAGTCGAGAATTTCAGTTGGAAGTTGAGGGACTTCAAGGGGTTTTGTTTCGGTCTGACTTGGAAGGATAAGGCGCACCGGGTTAAATTGTGACTGCCAATGTTCTTTGACCATAGCCACTAATCTTAAGGAGGCAACATCTTTTTTGATGTATTTTCGTTGGACAAATGGGGTGCGGCACTCAGGACACTTTCGATTAGTTATCGTAGAAAAACATTTGATGCAGAGCGTGTGCACACATTCCGTTTCTGCGTCTAAGTTTAATCGGGTAGGAGCTTTTGCAGGAGAGTCTTCGTAAGGGTCTAAACAGATTGAGCAGATGCAGCTTTTTTCCGTTAAATAAGCATGCAGTGAGGGAATTGTCATTCTTTTCACTTTTTTTGCAGGTACAATAGCTAAAACCCTTTATATATAGGTAGGTTAAATTTTTTGCTCAATGACGCCTGTTCACTCTTTATTTTTGACCCTTCCTGAAGATTTTCAGAAATAGCAGCTCGATCTTATTAAACGTCTTAATGAAATGCATCTTCACTGCGCTAAGGGGCCTCATAGGGATAGGGCGTGTGTGAATATGACTCAACTCATTGCCCTCGAATTTTTCACCAAAAAAGAAAAAACGGTTAATTCCAAACTTGTGGCAGCTCGCGTGCAGCAGAAGGATTGAGCGCCCGATAAGAGAATCAGCGATTCAATAATGTCTCTTAGAGGACGCGCTTATGTTTTTCAACGAAGTCCGATACACGCCCTCACAGCCCTTTTGCAAAGATGCCTACTTGCTGCATCTTTTTCCTTAAACGCTTTAAAGATTTTGCTTGTTTTTGAAGAGGGGCGGTGTTCTGTACGTTCTTCTAAAAGAGATTGTGGAGATGTTTTTTCTAAATTGATACTAATATTCATTTTTATACTTAAAAAATCTAATTAAAATAAAATTATATCTGTTTTTGTGTTGAAAATCAGTTGAAATCGTTTTTATTATTTATATGTTGTTCATTTTTTAAAACACATTAGAAAGATTGAATATGGAAGAGGAAAGCGGCGAGAGAATCCCGCCGCTTTGTAGGCTTTAGGCTTCAGCTGTCTGCGGCTGGGGCTTTTGCGGAATTTGTTTGGAGTGATAGCACTTCATGATTTCTTTTTCGATTTCTTCGAGCAACGGGGCATTGCCTTTCAATTCCTCGCGGACGGCTTCGCGGCCTTGTCCTAGGCGTCCCCCTTTATAACTGAACCAAGCGCCTTTTTTGTCGATCACCTGGTATTCGGTCGCCATATCAATGGCAGAGCCGGTACGGGAAATCCCCTCATTGAAAAGGATGTCAAATTCGGCGATTTGGAACGGCGGTGCCATCTTGTTTTTAACCACTTTTACTTTAACGCGGTTACCGACTTCGCCATTGTCGGGGCCTTTGATGCCTCCGGTACGGCGGATTTCCAGGCGTACTGAAGCGTAAAATTTAAGGGCGCGTCCACCGGTCGTGGTTTCGGGGTTGCCGTACATGACGCCGATTTTTTCGCGGATTTGGTTGATGAATACGGCGCAGGTATTGCTGCGGGAAAGAGAAGCAGTTAATTTACGCAAGGCTTGCGACATCATACGGGCCTGTAAACCGACAAATTGATCGCCGATTTCCCCTTCCAGTTCCGATTTGGGCACCAGGGCAGCGACCGAATCGATGATGATCACATCGACGGCGTTGGAGCGCGCTAACATTTCGGCAATGTTTAACGCTTCTTCACCGCAATCAGGCTGCGAGATCAAAAGTTCATCGATATTAACGCCGATTTTAGTGGCATAGCCCGGATCGAGTGCGTGTTCGGCGTCGATATAAGCCGCCACACCACCGGTGCGCTGTGCGTTGGCCACGATATGTAGCGCCAACGTCGATTTTCCTGACGATTCGGGGCCGTAGATTTCGACGATTCTGCCGCGGGGCACTCCGCCGATTCCTAAGGCGATATCGAGCATTAAAGCGCCCGTTTTTACGACACTGATTTCTCTTTGTTGTGAACGCTGTCCCAAGGACATGATGGCGCCATCGCCAAATTGTTTTTTAATTTGGCCGACTGCCAGATCAAGGGCTTTTTTCTTATCGCTTTCTGACATAGATGAACTCCTTTCTTCTAGAGGCTAAAGCATACCTCAGTCAGATTTTAATCGTAAGGATTTCGTCCCAGTGGGTGGTATAGCGCGGAGTACGAAGACCTTGCTTCATTTGCCAGGTGCGGGAAAATCCTTCGGCCGCAGTGCGCAGGACCGTATGGCCATACTTTTCATTCAAAAGATCCATAGTTTTCATGATTTTTTTTTGCTTTTCCACTTGCGGGCCTTGTGGAGTAAAAAGATCTTGCTGGTAGTTTCCGTCCGGCACTAGGCCATCCAAGATAACGCCCGCTTTGCGGTAGCGGCACCCTTTTTGAAACAGCGATTCGATAGCGGTTTTGGCATAACCGATCAAATGGGGGGTATAAGCGGTCGGCTGGGGAAATACGATCCGGGTATGAAAGGAGCCGGAGGCAAAGGGATGTAATTCTACATAGACAACCATGTGAGAAGAGAGGGAGTTTTGTTCCCGGATTTTTTCGGCAGCGCGGGCAGTGTAAGAAGCAACTGCCTCACAGAGTTCTTCTAGGGTGTCGACCGGTTTACCGAAAGCACGCGAATTGGTCACGGACTTTTTGAGTGGCGGAACCTCTTCCAAAGAAAGGCAGGAGATGCCTCGCAGCTCCCACGCTGTACGCAGTCCGGTAACGGTTAAATTTTTTCTTATGATCGAGTCTTGGGCATCGCGCATTTGTTTGGCGCTCTGGATTCCCAAGCGGTTTAGGCGCCCTCCCATGCGTCGGCCAATACCCCAGATATCGGTAACGGGTAATGTGTCCAAGGCTTTATCGATGGCCTCTTGCGTCTGCAGGACAAACACGCCGCCGAGGGAGGGATGTTTTTTGGCCATTTTATTGGCGACCTTGGCGAGCGTTTTGGTGGCAGCCACGCCGATGGAAACCGGGATTCCGGTGCATTGCAACACGGTTTTGCGGATATGGCGCGCATAGGCATCGTTGTCTTTGTGGTGCAACAGCAGGAACGCTTCATCAATGGAATAAATCTGCATGTCGGCCGCAAAAGGTTTCAAGGTTTGCATCACGCGAGCGGAAATATCTCCATACAAAGTGTAATTGGAGGAACAAGCAATTACGCCATGCGCTTCGATAAGATTTTTTATTTGGAAAAAAGGCACTCCCATAGGAATGCCAAGAGCTTTTGCTTCATTGGAAAGGGCAATGACGCAGCCGTCGTTATTGGAGAGAACGACAACCGGTTTTCCTTTCCATTTTGGATTGAAAACCCGCTCACAGGAAACATAGAAACTGTTGCAGTCGACTAAGGCAAACATCAAGTTTTATGGATGACAAAGGTAACCACTCCCCAAACCTGAAAATCGGACCCCTGCTCAATTTTGAACTTGGGATAACGCGGGTTTTCCGGCACCAAATACGAGCCGGTGCGATCATTGAACAGGCGCTTTACGGTAAATTCGCCGTTGACGACGGCAACAACGATTTTACCGCTGGAAGCCTGCAGCGAGCGGTCTACGACTAGGATGTCTCCGGTATGAATATTGGCGTCTGCCATCGATTCCCCTTCTACTTTGACGAAAAAAGTAGAGTGGGGATGCTGTACGACAAGGCCGTTCAAGTCCAATTGGTTTTCGATGTAGTCGTCAGCCGGTGAAGGGAAGCCTGCTTGCACACAGGACAAATAGGCCGGCACTAAGTGGGTAGAATCGGCTGCCGGCAGACTGATTTCCACCACGCGCAGTTCATTAATAACTTTATTTTCCATGTCTTAATTATATACTGCTTTCACTTCAAACTTATCCATTTGCCTTGATCTTTTTGTGCTTGACTTTGCGTTCGATCTCCACGCATTGTCAGACATAAAAATTTCAAACGCAAAAAATGATAACTTTGAATTGGCAACAGTATAGATTGCTAAGTGTTTTAGTACAATCGGAGTCCAGACAAAGCATGATCATGTGCTTCAACCGGCAAAAGTGTTGAGGAGAGTTGCTCCTGAAAGCCTAGCCCTAAAGAGGGGGCAGAAAGGGAAGGCAGCAAGCGGTCGTAGAATCCCTTGCCGTAGCCTAGCCGATGAAAGGCGGTATCAAAAGCCAGCCCCGGCACTAATATTAAGTTGATGTGAGCGCGTTCGGCCGGCCGACAGTTGTATGGTTCCCAAATTCCCCAAGCATTTAAGGTCAGTTGAGAGGCTGGACACTCTACGTGATAGATTCCCAGCTGATTTTTTTCCATGCGCGGCAGCAAGAGCTTCCCTTTATCCGCTAAAAAAGCATTCAAGGCGTGGGTGGGGAATTCAGAAGAGAGGCTGGCAAAGGAGAGAATATAAGTATAGTGGGAGAAATCATCAGTAAATGCCTGCAGAAAATGATGTTCTGCTTCCTGCCTGCGTTGAGAGGAAATTTCTCTTCTTTTGGTCTGCCAGATCTCTCTTAAGTGTTTTTTCATGTCGATTTTTGCACCGATGGCACTCCATTGGAATATGTGATTTTTTGCAGGAAGTGCCCTTCGGCATCGAAGAGCGTAACGATTCCATTTCCATGTGTCACTTGACTGACCAGTTCCATATCTCCTCTTCTATAGTACATCCCGCGCATCAATTTATCGTGATCATATTCTTCGATCAGCATCAGGCTTCCATCCTTATACCAGGCAGTGCTGATACCGTTTTTTATGTTATTGCTCATTTCCCGTTTGCTTTCTTGGACGCCATTGTCATACCAGGTTTTGACAATGCCTTGAACCTTGCCTTCGTACCAGGAAATGGAGAGTTTGTTTAAATGACGCAACTGAGGAAGCTCATAATATTCGATTTCTTCCCCATGTTTTAAATTATTTTTGACGTGATAGATGCGGGTAGGCTGCTTGTCCGTGCCGAAAACTTTAACGGCCCCCTCCGGAATGCCATGCCGGTATTCATGGAGTTCGGTGACATCGCACTTTCCGAAGACTGCACGGTAGCCGTGCCCTTTGTCGATTTGCGCTACAATGGCTTGCTGTTGATCAAAATAACGCGCAGTTTCGAGGCGGTTATCGCAATAATGTTCTTCGGCAGCGACACAGCCTCCGGGCCAATATCTTTTAGAAAGACCGTTTCTGACTCCGGCAACGTAGGCCGTTGATTGCAGCAGCTGCCCATTGTCTAAATAGATTTCGGACGTGCCGTGGATCTCGTTTTCACTGTAGGGGATTCGTTTCCATATTGCTCCATTTTTGTGGAAATATAAGGAATCGCCCTGCAGGCTACCTTTGCAATATAAAATATCGGCTGTTGGATTGCCTTCACTATCCCAGACACGCGCCGGGCCGTCAAATAAGCGGGATTCATCGGCTGTGGGATGTACGTCCGGTTCGCCACCGATCACCCGCACTTGCAGTTTGGGACAGCCGTTTTCGTGCCATTCCTGATAAATGCCGAAGGCTCGGGAATTAAGCACATCCAAATATTGTTTCGGTTGTCCGTTTGGATGATACGTTGTGATGCGTGCTGCGATGTTTCCTTTCGGATCCCGTTCATAGATGCGCAACACCTTTTGATAAGGCTGAGGTTTAAGGAAATCGACGCGTTGATATTGCGCTAAACGATCTTTAAGGCTGATCATTTCAGCCATACCGTTGCGATCGATAAAGCTGATGGATTTCAAGGGTTGAGGCAGTTTGGCAGGGGCCTTTGCCAGGGCGCAATGCGTTAAGCTAAGGCAGAGCAGTAAAAAAAAAGTGCGTTTCATTGGTATTCCCGTTTCAGTAATTTCAGATTAAGTACGAAGACATGATTGTTCGGGGTAGGTTCTTTTTTATCTAATTTGAAATCGAGGACGATCAGCTGCGGACGATTCGGCCCCGGTTCAAAAGAGCCGATCGGTTCCCCTTCAATTAGAGTCAGGATGTTTTTTAAGTCCGATAAATTGATTTCAACGGGATGTACCAGCGTCGCGGTCGTTTCTTGAAAAAAAGGATAGTTTTGCACGTTGCTTTCGGTAAATAGGAAGGTGTTTCCTTCTCCGGTTAAAAAATCCAGCCTTTTTCTAACCATTTCATCGCCGGCAAAATATTTATTGTTAACGAGTATGTTCAAGGAGTCTGCTTCGGGCTGTAGAAAATCCAGCGACTCCAAATATTTATCGATATAGAAATGGTCGGCTTCTTTAAAATTTTCCCGTACAGCCATGTTCTGGGCTTGTTTTTGTTCCCTATTCAAGGCTTGAACCTCAACCAGTTCAATGAAATTTTTCAATTCATCAACAGAGGATTTTTCTGAAATGAATTGGAACAAGGCAAAAAAGACCGGTAGCATGCCCGCGATCATAAAATACAAGATCATGCGCGATTGAGGGATATTTTTCATGCGGCTACCTCTTAGTGGGATAAATTGTCTTGTCTTTCAAAAAAAATGAAGCGCGATAACGCCCTCTTTCGGTGGTCCAGCTGACATCGGTTTTAGGATCGATCAAATCGTTCGGAGCCAATAAACTGTCATGGAATTCCCGTGCGTACCGTGGTGTTGTGGAGGTGAATTCGATTTCCACCTTAACCTGATAGTGCTCATTTTTCTTATTTTCTTCGGGACGCTTTACCATTTTATAGTTGAAGCTTTCGAGGGCGATACGCGTTTCTCCCTCTTCATTTTCCCCTTTTATATGAGGGTGTGTGGCAAGCCAGGCTAGAACGTCGCTTACTTTAGGCACTTTGGGAAGTAGGGGAAAAGTATCGGGCGCATCTTTAAGCTCTTTTTCGATTAAAGCTAATCGCAACTCTAAACCCGCGCGTGAAAGACGCGCAGCGTCCGGAGATTGGGTTTCATAGGAGGGATGGCCGGGATGTGTTTTTTGAAATTCGCTCTCGGTTTCGTTGAAAGGTTTTTTCATTAATGTCAGTACTTTGACATACCCTTTCTTCAAATCGGCTTCTTGTTTGGCAATGTACATATTTCCAAAAAATAGGATAGCGGCAGCCAAGGAAATTGAAAGGGTCAAATAGACAGCCATCGGTTTTTTGATCCGTTTCCAAGGGAAAGGGTAGGCGTACTCCTCTTGACGATAATTGATTTGAATTACGGACTTTGGCAAAGCTGTAAGGGCTATCCCTATCGGCAGGGCATAACGGGACAATTCTTCCGGGGAGAGGGCAAAATTTCCATTGGTATGAGGATAGACAAGTTCAATGTTTAATTTGCTGCAAAGCGCTTGCGCCATTTTTGGAAATATGGCGCCTTGGCCGCAGATCAGCACCTGCTGCAGTTTATATCCCATTGCCTGTTTGGAAATTGCGAAAAATAATTTCGTAATTTCCAGGCGTAGGGATTGCGTCGCTTGAAAGAGCTTAGGATGGGAATTTTCTTGCAGTGTGGAAAAATTGAAGGTCGAGAAGTCTCCTTGAGCTTCTTCGTTAAATGCCGTCAAGAGATCGCGGTACCCTTTTTTGGAGGCTTGGGAATAGTGCAGAATCCCTTTTTCGGCAACACAGCAGGTAGATTCATCTTCCCCCAAGTGCAGTACGCATTGCTTCTCTTCGGTTTGGCCGAAAAGCCCTGAAAATGCGGCAAGGCCCGCCGGGACGCAAGAAATCAGCTCCGGCTCGACGTGCAGCGAATGCCAGGTTTCAAGATGCTGGGCGAGCGCTGATTTTTTAACTGCTGCAAGGGTCAAGCGGGTACTTTCTTTCCGTTTTTCGACCACGATGCGGTCTAGAAGAGCTTCTTCGATCGGGTAAGGCAGCAGCGGCTCGGCTTGAAAACCTAAGACTTTTTCAATATCCTTATCTTTCACTAATTGAATTTCTAAATCCCTGATTAAAACTTCGGAAGAGGGTAGGCAGGTGGCTACGAGGCTTTTAGATAAAGCCGTGCGAAAAATTTTCTGTTCCCCCGCGGTGTAAAGCAGCTTTACATTAAGAGGTGTAGAATGTTCCGGATCAACCGGAATTCTAAAGACGCGGTCTAAAGCCGGCTTTCCTTGTCGCAGGAAAAGATGGACGCCAAGTAGCTCCTTCTGATCTAAGTCAAGTCCAAGAACGGAGTTTGCAAAAGGTTTTTCAGCCATATCTTTAAGGGGGTTAAGCTGAAGGTAAAATACATCAACAGTGCGGAGCTTTCAAACCTTATTTGCAGCTTCGCTGAGTTTGTTCGTTCCTACCTGCTCATTCTCTATCCAGGAATAGACCTCGGGATGATGGGCATATTGGAAGTGCAGTTGGATTTTAAGGGCTTTACCAAACAGCGGATCATCGCAAGGGATTTTAGTGCGTCCATTGAATTGCGCCTTTAAGGCTTCAAGGTGGGGAATCACGGCTCCTTTTTGAAGATCGATAGTTCTTTTAATTAAAGGATGCAAGAATTTAACACGGTTATTTTTATCAATTTCGGCTAATAAAACTTGAGGGCTAATTTGTATATTAAAAAGTTTCATGAACGACTCGTTTTATAATACTAAGAAACAGTATAACATTAATTTAATTTACGCGGCACAGTTTTCTTCCAGATTTTGATCAATCGCGCCAATAGGAAGAGTCTCCATAAAGACCAGCATTTGCAATGCTTCCACTCTTTTCTTCATGGCGTCAATTGCCAAGGAACTTTTTCCCCTTGATTTCATTAACTTTGCAATCAGTAGGACATCGATATTGAGAATGATCTCTCTTCCCTTTTCTGAAATCTTTTGAGAGTAGTGATCGTTCCACTCCAGGCACGTTGTGATTTCTTCGTTACTATCGGCCAGACAGGCTCCGTTATCAATTTTAATGACTGCATGTTTTCCCGAGAGCGGTTCGGGACTGTTCGCTATTAAAAAATTTCCGGCATTCCCGTCTTTTTCCCCTAAGACCCATGACAGAATGGCGCACTCCTCATATTGTTCCTGATTGATCGAATGACCGTCTTCTTGATGTGTCAAAACAAAGCTGTCGGAATTGATGCAGTCAGGGACGAATTCTTGCACAAGGCAGATCTTTTCTCGATCCGGTACGCCTCCGATTTCCTGCAATTTTAAACCGTCCTCTTCAACCCCATCGGTAACATCGCAAAATTGGGCGCTATGCAGGCAGAGCACTGCCGTTCGCGGAGTTGCTCGTTCGATTTTAAGATTATTTGCGATCAAATACGCTAATTCCCCATTTTGCACCGATTGATAAAGTGGAACCCCCGGCTGCACTTGTATCGCATCGGGCGGGTAAGGTGAAGCGGAATGCTTGCCATTGTTCAGGGCTAAAAAGTCTTCGTCCATCGGCTTGATGACATACTTTATTTTTCTATCGGAGGAGCGAAGAAAGTACACGCCGCTTCTGCCGTCCGCGACCGCCTCGAGGTCTCCTCCTTGTAGAAGTTCATGCACTTCTTTCTCCATATCCTCGGGAGGTTTGAAGTGGTGCGGGTCGTCTCCTAAACGCGCCATTTGTTGTTGTCGCAGATACCACTCTTTGACACCTTTGATTTCTTCGCGTCGCTCTTTAATAATTTCATAAAGATCTGCGGAAGGGCATTTGGTAATGGCTTCCTTGTAGACTTCAAACCATTTTTCTTTAAGCGCTGTTTTTTGTGTTTTTTGTACGAATACATCCACTTTTTTTTCCGTTCCGGTGGGAGTAATAGTGGCTTTGAGCGGGGTTGCTTTTGCCTCTTTTTCTAAAGCCGCATGGAGGAGTCCTTGGGCAATTTTGGCGGCAGCATCCGTCTTTTTGCGGGGTGAAGAGTTGGGGGAATCGGTATTTTCTTTATTACCAACAATTCCCCCTGTTGTATTTATTGGCTCAATAGACATTACGAACCGTTTTAATTAACTAACATTCCCTATATTTAAGTTTAACATATTTAAAAATTAATTGTACTTTTAATTAAAAGAAGGATGACAGAAATCAGGGTTTTTTTTATAATATTTCTTTATCTTAAGGATTTTTATGCTGCTGATATTGATCGATCGTATCTTTTTGGTTTACATGATCATGCTCTTTGTTCGGATCTTAGGTTCCTGGCTGCCCGAGTTACGCCAGTATCGTTTCATGCAGTTTATCGTGTTTTATACGGATCCCTATTTGAATATATTCCGCCGAATCATTCCTCCGCTCGGAATGATGGATCTCAGTCCAATGATTGCATTTTTATGTCTGGGAGTGATCGAGCAGGTTCTTAAATCGTTAGTTTACACTTTGTTCTACTCATGAAATACCTTACGTCTCCTTTTAAGATCGGTAATATCGAACTGCCCAGCAATATTTTATACGCGCCTCTGGCCGGCTGTTCCGACCTTCCTTTTCGCCGCATGTCCGTTAAATACCGTCCGGGAATCGTATACTGCGAAATGGTTAAAATGGAACCGTTAGTGCGGAAAGATGCCGCCACCTTCAGATTGCTTGACTACACCCCCGATATGCACCCTATCGGCGCGCAGCTTTGCGGCAGCAATATCAAGATTGCCCGCCAAGCCGCTAAAATCATCGAAGATTTGGGATTCGATGTGCTCGATTTCAATTGCGGCTGCCCGGTGGATAAAGTGACCAAGGATGGCAGCGGCTCCGGCATGCTGAAAAATCCGGCTTTGATCGGGGAAATGCTGACGGAAATGGTGGCCGCGGTTTCCATTCCGGTCACCGTCAAAATCAGAACCGGATGGGATGAGGATAGCATCGTAGCGCCTCTCATCACGCAAATTGCCGAACAGGCCGGAGCGCAAGCCATCACCATTCACGGCCGTACGCGGGAACAATCGTATCGCGGCTTTGCTAACTGGGACCATATTAAAACCTGCAAGCAAATCGCCAAAACGATCAAGGTGATTGGCAACGGGGACGTTTTCGATGCCGATGCGGCAGTTAGAATGTTTCAACATACCGGTTGCGACGGGATTTTAGTTTCGCGCGGCACTATGGGCAAGCCGTGGATTGTCGAAGATATTCTGCGGAAGCTCGAAGGCTTGGAACCTCATCCACGCACTATAATCGATTCGCGCAATGCCCTTTTAGAGCATTTCAGCTACATGGCTGATTACTACAATGAAATCAAGACGGTCCTGGAAATGCGCAAAGTGGGATGCTGGTATTTAAAGAATGCGGCCGGCACCCGTGATTTCCGCGGCATGATCAGTAAAGCGTCAAGCCTGCCGGAAATCAAGCAATTGATCGAAAATTATGCTCCTTGAGCTGCATGCTGTCATTTACGGGCAGGTGCAAGGCGTTTGTTTCAGAGCTACCACCCGCCGGCATGCGCAGGAACTAGAAATTTCAGGCACAGTGCAAAATTTGCCGGACGGAAGTGTGGAAATTTATGCGCAGGGAACAAAAGTCTTGCTCGAAAGGTTGCTTGTGCTGCTCAAAAAAGAGTATCCGCAAGGAATCACCTCCATGCAGACCGCCTTTTCCATTCCTAACCGAACTTTTTCCGCTTTTCAGATTATCTAAATTTTGCAAGGCTCAATCCATAGAGTGAGAAAAATTTGAGGGCTTTAAGGGGCCGATAATGAAATAGCAGCTCGATCAATTCTTCAAAAGTAAAGCTGTTAAAGACATTCACCATCGCGTCGATCCTTGCATCATGTGGCTCCTGATATAAGTTTTTCATGATCAATTCGCAGATTTTCCAGCGGATGCCGCGATAGGCGCGCATTTGACGTTCATACTTGTTAAAGGCATAGGGCATGCCGTTTAAATAGTGAATGATATGCGTAGCAGCGATCCGTCCGCTATGCATTCCATGCCGAATCCCTTCTAGCCCTAAGGGATTGATTGAAGATACCGCATCGCCGATGGCAATGACCGGTCCGTCATAATGGGGATCTTTTTGAGCGTAAGTGTAGATGAGGGTCTTGCCGTGCCTATCCAGTAGGGGATATTCCTGAGAGCCTAAACACTCCTGCATCATGCCCGAAAGGTAATGTTGGTACGTATTTTGATGGGGGACATACGTTTCATTCTGGAAGTAACGGCCCACGCCGATTTTGAGCCGGTTAGGCTCCATGGGAAAAATCCAGGAGTAGCCTTGCGGCATCCAGCGCCGGCCCAGAAAAAAGGAAAGTGCTCCGGACCATTGTTGATAAATTTTCGGTGGAACGTCCACTAGATATTCAATCCCGGTTGCCGAAAATGCAGCGGAGCGGGTTTGCAGGTTTTTGCCGAGGACCTGCCGCTCGCTGCCGGTGGCATCCACCAACACCTTGGTCTCCAAGCGGCACTCTTCCCCGGTAAAGGCATCTTTAAAATGCACAACGACCGTTTTCTTTTTCACGGTAAATTTTTGATACGAAAACCCAAGTCGATACTCACCCGCTGCGCCGGCTAAAAAGGCGCGAAGTTTTTCAAAATCCATGACCGCACCGCGTGGTTTTGCGCCGGAGTGGATCGATTGGTTGTGTGAGGAAGTGATCCGGATTTGATGCCAGCGGCTGCCAATAACGGTATCGGGAATCTGGAATTCCTCTAATAATTCGTTCGGTGTCCCCGCACTGGAGTAGCTGTTGACCGAAAATGCCTTATGGCGCTCGGCGAGCAATACTTTTTTACCGTTTCGGGTTAAATCTCGCGCACATTGCCCCCCGGAAGGCCCGGCGCCGATAATGATAACGTCGTACATAAGTCGAGAATACCAAATTAAAGATTTAATAAATCCATAACTTTTGCTATGTTGCCTGATATTCAATGAAGGTGAAAAATCGGGAAAATGCAATAAGGTCTTTTACCGATTTTTCAATTCCATTGGGTACCCTTACATGACTCAGGAAGAGTTTATTACAGTTTATAAAGAGATCTATGATGTCGTAATTCCCGACTTGGATTACTACATCCGGCAAATCGACTGCCGTGACGGCTGTCCTGTCAATACCGATCCGCGCGGCTATATGATGGCTTTACATGCCGGAAATTTGCTGGAAGGTTATAAAATCGCACGGGGCCCTAACCCGTTTGCCTCCGTATGCGGGGTGATCTGCGGGGCGCCTTGCGAATTGACGTGTCGTCGCGACAGAGTCGATAAAACGTTGACTATCAGGGCGCAAAAGAGGTATCTCGACGAGTGGTTCGGATTGGGCAAGGAAGCACACGTAAAGTCTTTGGAAATGAGTTATGCCCGCGGTTCCACCAGTCCAAATCCTAACGGAAAAAGAGTGGCCTGCGTGGGTGCCGGCGTGGCCTCTATGACCTGCGCCCATGACCTATTACGCCTCGGGTATGCCGTCGATGTTTTTGAAATGATGCGCATGCCCGGAGGGATGTTGACCTACGGCGTACCCTCTTATCGCCTTAAAAACGATGTGGCTTTAAATGAGTGTTTTGCCATCGAACATTTGGGGGCAAGAGTCATTTGCAATGTCAAAATTGGGCGCGACAAAACCTTAACTGAACTTCAAAACGACTATGATGCGGTATTTCTGGGCTTAGGTCTCTGGAAATCCCGCGACCTGCCGATCGAGGGCGCGGATGGCCCCGATATCATCCGCGGCATCGAGTACCTGCGGGTTAAATGCGCCGATCAAGAATGGAAAATCAAAGAGCACATGATCGTTGTCGGCGGCGGAAACGTGGCCTTTGACGTGGCGCGCACTTCTGTACGCAATGGGGCTAAGTCGGTGACCATGGTGTGCCTGGAAGCGCGGGATGAACAAACGGCCGATGAATTCGAAATCGAAGATGGATTGGAAGAAGGCGTCAAAATTATCAACCGTGTAGCGCCCAAAAAAGTTGAAAGAGACAGCGAGGGGCGTATCACCGGTCTAAGAGTGCAGAAAATACACCGCCTATTCGATCATGATGGCCGCTTTAGCCCGCAAACGATTCCTGATAGCGAGTATGTCATTCCCTGTAATACCATCGCTTTGGCCATCGGTCAAAGCATGGATTTAAGTTTTATGAACGGTTGGGACAATAAAGATAAACTGGTCATTGATCGCGGTGTGATCAAAACCGAAAGAGGTTCGGGCCGCACCACTGTCAAAGGGATCTATGCCGGTGGCGATGCGGCTTTTGGCGCGGCATTGTTTATCACGGGTATAAGGCATGGTCAAGAAGCGGCGCGCTCCATTGACGAGGACCTGCAGGGAACTAAACCTTACCGGGAATTTGTTGGGGAATTTACCGAGATTTCTCCGATGCGTGATAAATCGTATCTGCGCACGAAATGGGCCTTGCCTACTATGCAGCCCCCTGATACGCGTGTGCATAACTATAATCTGGTTGAAAATAATTATACGGACGAAGAGGCGCATCTGCAATCGAATCGGTGCTTGCAATGCCATGTCAGTCCCGTATTTGACGGCACGCTTTGCATCAAGTGCAACGGGTGCGTCGATGTGTGCCCTTGCAATTGCTTAAAACAAGTTCCCATTAGCAAACTGAATCTGGATCTTGGCGAAGGAAATTTACGGATGGCGGTAGACAATTTCTATGGCGTTGATTCCGCTGAAATGGCGACTGAAGAAATGGATCTCATGGGGTCGGCCATGTTGAAAGATGAAGATTTATGCATCCGCTGCGGCTTATGCGCGGAAAAATGCCCGACCCAGGCCGTAACCATGGATGCCATGAATTACACCTTTAGATGGATCGGCTAATGCTGTGGTATCTGACAACAACACTAGCTTTTGCACTGGCAGGAATGTTGGTCTATATTTACTATTTGCGTAAAGGACAGTTTGAAGAATTGGAAGACGTCAAATATCAAATGTTTCGAGACGAGGAATAGATGCCAAAATATCGGAATTCATTACGCGTGCAAAAAGATGAAAAGGATCCCCTCATCTCGCGCCGCTCTTTTTTAGCCTTGATGGGTGTGGGCGCCTGTTTATTGGGAGCGGCTGGCATGACGGGTGCCTCAATGCTCGGTTATTTATATCCGAATGCCATGAAGGTGCCGCCCAGCGTCTTTTCTATCGGCCGTCCGGAAGATGTCTTAAGTCGGGATGGAAAGATTTTTTATCCGAAGCAAAAAGTATTTATCGAAACGCTTTCAGGAAAAGTTAGAGTCCAGACGGCTGTCTGCACTCATTTAGGATGCACTGTGAACTTAGTGCAAACCGGTTATGCCTGTCCTTGCCATGGATCGACTTATGATAGCCATGGGCTGAACACCGGCGGGCCGGCTCCAACGCCTTTAGTCTATTTTCATGTGTTCAAAGGGGCTTCGGGCGATTTAATGGTGGATAAAAGTAAAACGTTGGACAACTGGGATGAAGCCTGGTACACCCCGGTCGTATAAAATACAGTGATCATAGGATAAAAGAAATGGCAGTTTATAAAGGAAAACGAAGGCAGACGTGGACGGAACACTTGGCAAATCTGCCGCGTGATTTTGTGCGGTCAATTTTCCGGCATAATTATCCCAATAACGATGTGGACCGCTCCGAGATCGTTTTTAAAAACTTCTTTCTGCACTTTCATCCCGTCAAATGCCATAAACACTCCCTTGATCCGTTCTACACTTTGGGGCTGGGCTCGATTACCTTCAGCTTATTCCTAATCCTATCCTTTACCGGTGTGGTGCTGATGTTTTATTACATACCGGCCGAAGACCGCGCCTATGAGATCATGAAAGATTGGCAGGACACGACGCCTTTTGCTCAGCTTTACCGTAATATGCATCGTTGGAGCGCGCATATGATGGTCATGTTTGTCTTCTTACACATGACGCGCGTATTTTACACCGGCTCCTATAAGGGTACGCGTAAATTCAACTGGGTGATCGGTGTTATTCTAATGGTGCTGACCTTAATTCTTTCCTTTACCGGCTACTTGCTCCCTTGGGACCAGCTCTCTTTTTGGGCCGTAACAGTGGGCAGTAATATCGCCGGCTATGTACCGAACCTTCCCGGTTTCGAACACAATGTCAACCGTGTCATGCTGCTTGCCTCCACAACTGTAGGGCAAGACGCGTTAATCCGTTTTTATGTGCTGCATGTGGCGGCACTGCCTTTGCTTACCGGGACTTTGATCGGCGTGCATTTTTGGCGTATCCGAAAAGATGGCGGACTGTCGCGGCCACCGGATAAACTACGCCCCGATCCCTACCGGGTCGTCCAGCGTTCAGACACTAAAGAATCATTTGCTCCGGGCGTCAAACGCACCTATGGTTTAATGGAATTAGTTAGAGGCACTTGTCCCACAGTGGATAAAGGTCCGTATAACTTTGTCTTTACCTGGCCCCATCTATTGCGCGCAGAACTGGTCTGTTTTTTCTTGGCGCTTGTGCTGACTTTAGGGCTTTCATTTATCGACGCGCCTTTAGAAGAGCCGGCCGATCCTTCCAAACCGCCTAATCCCTCCAAGGCTCCTTGGTATTTTCTTGGCCTGCAGGAAATGGTAGCCTATGATGCTTTTTGGGGCGGCGTTGGCATCCCCGGTTTGATTGTCGTGGGGTTAATGTTGATTCCTTATTTAGATAGGAATCCCCGCGGTGAAGGAGTCTGGTTCCATAAAAGCCGCTATTTAGGCATTTTCTTATACACGCTATTTATGACCTGGCAAGGTATTTTGATCATTGTAGGGACTTATTTCCGTGGAGCCAACTGGGGTTGGATGTGGCCATGGACTGAAAATTTTGCGAGGCATTGATGCGCGGAGACTGGTATCAGCTTTCTTTGATTTTTATGGGCGTGGTCGTCACTGCTCTCTTCGGGGCCTTCCTTTATCAGGAAATTTTCCCCGATTATAAAGTGTATCAAAATACTTATCTGGCCTTAGAGGAATTTCGCTCAGAATATACCGGCGCTCCCATGCCTCCCTTTGAATTCGGGATCAAACAAATTGTGCTGGAAAAAGGTGGCGGCGCTCCCCCGGTTATCGATCGCTGCACTTCGTGCCATGTGGCCATGGAATTTTCCCATTTTTCCCCAACGAAGCTGGCTAAAGATGTAAACGGCAACCCGGTCTATGACGCGCAAGGCCTTCCGGTCCAAGAACCCAACGAAGAATATGTATGGGCTAAGCTTGATCAAAAAATCGAAGATCTTAGTAAAAGCGGCAATCCAGCTCAAGCGGCACGTCTGAGCGCGCTAAAAACGGATCATTCTGATGATCATATTTATGATATGACGAAGGCGCTTCGCGCCCATCCTCTCATGGGGAGGGAAACGCGCCCCTTTGAACATCATCCAGTTGAAGAATACGGCTGTACCGTCTGCCATGGCGGGAATGGCAGAGCCTTGACCGTTGCTAAAGCCCATGGACCGGTGTTTGACGACCAGTATAAAGCCGAATACATGGGTCCCAAGCCAGAGTTTACCGAGAGGGATCCTTTAAATGACCCGCTCTTTGCCAGAGTCTTTAATGATAAACCCGGCCACGAACTTTTATTCCAGACGACACCCTTGCTTGTCGGCGGATTGATCCAAGCCAACTGTGTTCAGTGCCACACTTCCAGTCAGGGGATTTTAAAAAACGCCCGGCGCGATGCTGAAGTGGTGTCTCAACGCAACGAAAAAAGTCTTAGTACTATTGAGGCCGCCTATGCCAATGAACTGCAATCACTGCAGTCTTTGCTCAAGCTCCATCAGTTAGTGAAAAAAGAGGGCAAGGAAAAGACGTTGCAGATCATCGAAGCTGAAAGTACGGATCTCACACGGCCTGAAGCGGAGCGCGCAGCTGCTAAAGCGCAAGCCGATTTCCTAAGAAAAGCCGATGAAAAAACGCTCTTTGCGAAACTGGAAATGATCGTGGGCAGCCGCGAATTAACGGAAAAGCTGATCGCGACACCGGGCGAAAAGGTAGAGGCTTTTTTAGTAGACCATCAAAAAACAGCTGCCGGCGGCTCCCTATTTGAAAAATTGAAGGCTAAAGAACGCGCAGTTGCCTTAAAAGAGCAGGTTAAAGCTTCCGGTAAAGACTTTAACGCAGCCATCCAAGGGGAGAAAATGCCGACGTTATTTTCCTCTGAAATCGATAAGTTAACCCGCAATTTTCATCGAGGGGAATCGTTGTTTCTTTCCCAAGGCTGCTATAGCTGCCATAGAATCGGCGGCTTTAGCCGCGGCGGTGTGGGACCTGAGCTGACCAATGAAGGGGAGAAATACCCATGGTTTATCAAAGAGTCGATGGTTTGGCCGCAGGCGGATTTGAAAACATCCGAGATGCCTAACTTCCAACTCGATCATGAGGAACTGGAAGATTTGATGACCTTTTTGCTGGCACAGCGCGGCAGAAATCGAAAGACCTCGGAGACGGAATTCAAAACAGCCATGCTGAACTGGGAAGCCGGCTATAAGCTTCCCTGGGAGCGCCCCATCAATCCCGGAAGGCTGCATGACCTTCCCCATTCGATGACGCTATTTGCCACAGAGGGGTGTGCCTCTTGCCATCGCCTAAAAGGGTATGAGTCGAATGTCGGCTTTGCGGTCGAAAAAAATACGCCGGATTTCGAAACCCTCTATCAAGAAAAAGAGTGGTTTAAGGCTTTGGTTCCTGAAGAAATTACCGGATCGGAGCTGGTAAAGGTTTTAGATGAGCAGGGTCCCGAATTCCAGAAGCGTCTTGCGGCCGATGTGCGTACAGATGCTCTTTTAGAGACTATGGAAAAACAACATCCAAAACTCATTGAATCGTTTAACACATCCTTCAAATACGCCCGGCGCGCTAAAAACCATGCATACAAAACGCAGCTAGCCCAAACCCAAGATCCCGCAGAACACAAGCGGTTGAAGAAGGCGCATAAAGAATGGAAGGAAACTGTAGACCAGGTCTTGATGATCTATGTTCAGGAGTATGGTTTAGGGCGCCTGATTTGTCCGCGCCCCAATTGGTCGGGTATTTTTAGAAGTGATGAATGGCTGATTGAACACTTTCGCAAACCGAGCCGCCATACGGCCCGTTCCATCATGCCGGCCTTCCCCTTCGATGATAGCAAATTCTATGCTTTGACCTATATGTTGGATGTGTTGGGCAAACGGAACCGTGACGCAGTGCGGACAATCTGGGAAAACCGGGGATTTGATCCGGCACAGGCATATGATATCTTTTGCTCTCAATGCCACGGAGAATTTTTACATGGCAACGGCCCGGTAGCCCGTTGGATTTATCCAATTCCTAAAAACTTGCGCAATGCCACGTTCTTACGCAATCTGACCCGTGAAAACGTCCTCAATTCCATTATACATGGGGTCAAGGGGACGCCGATGCCGCCATGGGGTGAAGTGCATGAAGATAAGCTAATAGCAGACGGCATTCCCGTCATCACTGAAAACCAGGCCGAACAACTCGTGGACTGGTTGTTTTCTTCCTTACTGGGTGGTACGGTCATCCGCAGTGAAAAAGATGTGGAAAAATGGCGTTATCAGCCGGAAGACGTGCTTGAAGAACTAGAAAAAGAAAACAACCAAATCCAACCTGGTCCCCCTCCTCAATTTTTAGAATTGAACGAGGCAAAACCGGCGGCTCTATTGTCTTTGAACGACGAACATACCATTGCTGCCTTGGAGCCCAGCGCGCCGCGTGAAAACGTTAGCCGGAATAAAGTGGAAAAAGTATTTGATGTTGTGCCTAATCCCTTCAAAGGCTCCGAGCCGTTTCACTACTACATCAAGCCGCAATACTATAATGAACAAAATATTACCCAAGGGCAGCAGTATTTTGAACTGAACTGCGCCGTCTGCCACGGCAAAGAAGCCGACGGCCAGGGCTTCCGCGCCGGCACCATGTATGACGCCAAGCCCAGAATGCTGACGAATTTTCATTGGCTGGATACGCGCGATGATTTGCGTTTGTTGCGCTCTTTAAAATATGGAGTGGCCGGCACTTCGATGACTGCCTGGGGGGATTTGACGACTTCTTTACAGCGGCTGCAGCTCATTATTTACATTCGCTCGCTGAACAAAGAACAGCAAGAAAATGATAAATTATTTAATGCCATCTACGAAGTGTACGATCGTGCCGATCAGGTGATTGATACGGCGCGCATCTTAGAATATCAAACGGTGAACGCCATTGAAGCCGAGATCAATGAAGTTGAAGCGCAGGAGCAGACTTTACCGTTAAAAATAGAGAAAGGCCTTGCCTCTCCGCAAGAATCTGCGGCCCTTTTCCTGAAAAAGTTAAATCTAAGAAAATCTCTAAATCAGCATAAACAAGCGGATGAAATGCTGGTCCGATTAAAGGATTTAGTGTCTCAAGAAGCGCAGGTCTATCAAAATTTAGGCGTGCTGCTGATCGGCATCACCATTGATGGCGATTCTTTTGATCACTATTTAACAGTCGTGCATTCCAATAGCTTACAGTACGGCACCGATAAAGGGCGGCTTACTTTAACGGTCGATCAGGATAAAACAGTGCAAGGCGACGAGGCTGTTGAGAAGTTGGCTGCCACATTGCAACAAGGTCTTGAAACAACGCGGGAAGAACTAAAAATCGTCGGCGGAAAACTGCCTTCCCGAGAACGTTCCGAAAGATTGGAAAAACTAAATCAGCAATTGAAATCATATCAAAGACTCAAGGACGGTTTAATTTCCGGGCATGAAAAGGGTAAAAGACTCAGAAAAGAACAGCAAAGTCTTTTTGAAGCCTATAGCGATAAGTTAAAAACACTTAACACACAGAAAACGCATGACTAAATACGATGACCTCCCTGTAAAACTATTGATCTATCCCGCCTTGCTTTTCATGATTTTGGGCATGACGGTGGGTGTGTTCATGGCCTTTAATTCCTTTGTTTTTGCCGATTATTTTGCCGGCGAATATATCCATTTCGGCAGAATCCGTCCGGTGCATGTGCACAGCGTTGTGTTCCTTTGGCTGTACTCCGTAGGCGTCGGCTTTTTCTTTTATTTTGTTCCAAGACTCTGCGGCGTCTCCATCTGGAGCTCAAAGATGGCTTATATCTCGATTGGCTTATGGTGGTTTTCCTTAGTCATCTCGACTTACTCATATCCTTTTGGCACCAATAGCGGCTGGGAGTATGCGGAATTCCCCAATTTTGTGTGGTGGATCCCGGTAAAAAGCTTGTTTGTCGCAGGTTGGCTGATGGTAGTGGTCAATTTGTTCATGACTATCGCTAACCGCAGATACCAGCAGATGTACGTCTCCTTGTGGTATACAATGGGCACCCTGATTTGGACCACCTTTGTCTTTTTGACCGGAAATTATGCGGTGAACTGGGTGCCTGAAGGTATTTCACGGGTAAACGTCAACTTTTTTTATGTGCACAATCTCGTAGGGCTGGTGGTAACACCTATGGGTCTTGCGGCCGCTTACTATTTTTTACCGAAGCTGACCAATGCGCCCATTCACAGCCACCGCCTATCGATGATCGGCTTTTGGTCGATTGCGTTCGTATACGGCTGGATCGGCGCGCACCACATGATCCATGGTCCGATCTCGCAATGGCTGCAAACCGTCTCCATTATCTTTTCCATATGGTTGTTCATTCCCGTATTCACCGTTGTGCATAACCTATTTTATTCATTGTTGCCCAAGTGGAAGGAATATACCCAAAGCGCCGCGGTGCGTTTTTTGATGATGGGGGTAATGTTTTATTTTGTCACCTGTGTGCAAGGTCCTTTGATGGCTTTACGCAATATCAATGAGATCACTTCCAAAACCGACTGGGTGATCGGCCATTCCCATATTTCTCTGTATTCCACCTTTACCTTTTTTGCTTTTGCCGGAGTGTATCAAGTGATCCCGACCATTACCAAAAAAGCGTTGTGGTCCAAACAACTGGCCGATTGGCACTTTTCCTTGAACATGTTAGGGTCTATACCGTTCATTTTGACCTTATCGCTCGGAGGATTTTACCAAGGGATGCTGTGGTCTAAATGGGCAGAGGGTACCGATTACGCGCAGTATCATAACCAGCTAAGCAGCCTCCCCTTTTTGGAGACGATTGCTGAGATGCAGCCTCTTTGGATGCTGAGGGCCGTGGGGGGATTTATCATACTGGCGGCCAATATCATATTCGTCGTCAATATTTTCAACACGGTCATGTTAAAACCGACAGAATCTGAGGAGGTTTCGGCATGAGCGACAAGAATTTCGTAGATAAAATAGAATGGTCAGCGGTACTCACAGTCGCAGGGATCATCCTGCTCTTCTCCTCGGCCGTCATTGTCACCTTGATAGCGCCGGGTTACATAGATAATACCTGGGTGCAGCCGACCAGCAATTTTCAGGTTCAAATGTATGAAGTGGCAGATCCCAATCTCTACCTGAGCAGCTTACGCACCGACAGCACCGAATTGCAAGCTGTCTATCACCTGAAAAAAGATTATTCGTTACTCGCCTTTAAAGAATCGGCATATGTGCGCTTTATCGCTCCTAACGACTTAAAACAGTACATCACAGCACCCGATGAAAAGACATTGAAGTTAACACCGCGTTTACTGCTCTTACGCGCACCACAAGGGGATGTTGCTAAAGAAGCTGCCTTCTTAAGGCGTGATTTGCAGACCGATTGGGAAAAAGAAAACCCCGGCTGGAAAGAGAAAGAGTTGCAAAAGCCGGGATACGAAATTCTGGAGCTTTTTGAAGCCGACGGCACAGAAGCGTTTGCAGTGGCGGCCACGGACCGCATCATAGAAAACTGGGTCGATACCGATTTTGAAATCGTCGATCCGTTACAGACGGAATCGCGCCATACGGAACCCGGGGTGATCTACGTACAAAATCCCACGGAATACCGTTTAAAAACCTTCAAATTCGGCGAAAAAATCGGTTGGAAGTATGACCCTCAAGGGGAAAAAATTAACTCCCTCGAAGAATTAGCGCAGCACCCCCTCGGTTTTAAATCGCGCAAAGAGCTGATCAGCATGGGGGAACACCTCTATGCTATTGAAGGGTGCTGGTACTGCCATAGCGATCAAACGCGTACTTTAGTGCAAGACGTCGTGGTCAATGGCACCGAATCGTACCCGGCGCCTCCCTCTTCAGCTAATGAGTATATTTATCAAAAGATCACTTTCCCCGGCACGCGCCGCATTGGCCCTGATTTATCAAGGGTTGGCGTAAAGCGCCCGAGCCGCGACTGGCATCAGGCGCATTTTTGGTCCCCTAAAACGGCCAGTAAGGGTTCCATTATGCCGGCCTTTAAGCATTTATTCGACGCCGACCCTGTAGGCACAAGCAAAAACATCACCGGAATTCCCAATTACAAGTTTGAGGCTCTCTTCCAATACTTAATGACCAAAGGCACCCGTATTACCGCTCCCACTGAAGCTTGGTGGATCGGTAAAGACCCCATTCTCACCAAGGAAATCATCGAAGGACGCAGGGAACTCTAATGATTCACGATGGCGTTGGTTTATATGGCAGTCTGCTGGTGCATTTTATGCTGATCGCTTTGTTTGGCAGCACCCTGCTGGTTTTTTTATTTTTATGGCGCCGCGACCGGCTCGATATGGGTGAAAGCCCTAAATTTCAAGTGTTTAATCAAGAGGAAGAATAAATGAGCGAGAATGATAACGAAATTCATGAATATGGAGATCCGGGGATTGCCTCGAAAAATCACAAGGTTGAATTTTGGCTCAAATGCGTTTATTTTACCCTTCCTATTTGGGGCATTATCCAATTTGCCGTTTTTTGGAACGGGGTAGGCGGTTGGTTTGATCGCGGCTATTGGTTTGAATTGGAAAAAGCAGCCAACACCACCTACCCATATAAAAATTATAACGAGCCGGAAAATCCTTAGTGCTCCGTTTCTTCTTCTTCTTCTTTTAAGATGAAATTACAAAAAAATTGATGTGGATCATTAACAACATCCCATGGTTTATCAAGATTTTTACAAACTTTATGGGAGAATTTTTTTGAAAGCTGGGTCCAAAACATAAGAAGCAAACTTCCCGATTAAATACTCTATGGATGCGAAAAATCACCCCGATTTGTTCTGAAAATTCCTCTAAATTCAGTCCTTTCGCTTGAAGTTTTCTGCTCAAAAATCATCAATTTTTCCACCAAAGCAAATTTTGAAATAAATCTAATAAGCCTCTTTCGAATTTCGAAAGAGGCTCTCTAAGCCTATCTAACCTGCTAATCTATTGACCTTCTGAATATAAGAGATTCCTATCGTTAAAATGAATTAGATGCGTTAGTTCCATGACTGTTGGCATCTGTAGTCGGTTGGGTTCGCTCCATATGCGTTTCCATTCCTCCATAAAGGCCAGCTGTTTTTCTTCACCCATTCCTCCAATATTGATGTGTGCAGATTGAAGATATGGCTGGGACCTAAAAATATTGAGAAGATCTTCTGCATCCTCATCCTTAAATCCATTTATGTTTTTTTCCCCTACATCTGATAAAGCTAATGACACGATCCCTGGAACATCTTTAAGATAGGGTAAAAGGGGTGCAATCATCGAGGCCGGAAATCGAGTTTCACGAAATTGACCAATGTCAATTTCAATACCTAAACGCATATCATCCCAATGTTCACCTTCCCTATGTGTTTTATTCAGGTCCTTAAGACGTTGTTTAGCGATAGATTTAATGACAGATCCTATTGCTTCGGCTAAAACAGGGGATAATGGCTTAGGGTCATTTGTAAAATCTCCCACCCCAAAAATCTTTTTTGTATTAATCAAGAGACGGGTACAGGGAAAGCCGCTTTCTGTTACTCCGCTGTTAGATAAAAACATATTTTGTAACTCGAATGCTTTATATAAAAAAGCTGTAGCAAGTAACTCTGGTAATTCTGTTTTTTTTAACTCTTCGCTTGGCCATTGACATTGCTCAAGAAATTCAGAAGTATTAATAATAGGAAGTTGACTTTTCATCACGAAAGTTGATGCGAGATAAATAAATTTATCAGGGCAATCGAGGGTTTTTGTTAAGAAGTCCTGTTGCTGATTCTGTGACATTTTAATAAATCTATTGCCAAGCTCTATGTTAATATGTGTAATTGTGTTGTTTTTTGACGGTGTAGGATTAAATTTATCAAGCAGTTCATCAGTTGTTAATTGAGTAGGATCTATAGAAACATTTAATATGTTTTGACTGATACTGTCGGCTTTATCTGCTGCAGGACTTGTTCCTTTCTCGATTTTTTCGGCCTTAAAGTTTTCCATCAGTGCTTTGAAGGTTGCGAAACCCCCAATACCACCTAAAAAAATGGTTGCTAAGCCGGCAATTGCTGATAAAGCTATTGTTTTTATTTTTTGAACATTACTCAGGCCGAGATTTTTATAATCCGTTATAGCTTGACGAAATCCCTCGGAAAATGGGTTGATATAATCGTTTATTTTTGAAAATACCATAGAAAAACTCCAATTAAATTGATTTTATGACTTTATTATAGCAATTAATTATTAAGAAATTATTAATTACAGGAAAAGCCAAGGAATAAACAGGGGAAGTTTGAACCCCAAAAATTGGAGGTTCTACCATGCTTCAGTCCTATGTGTTTTTCCAAAATAATCTGAACGATAGAGTCCCTGCAAATGCTACATTTTCTGCGGCCCAGGAATTAGGGATAAGACCTGCAGCGAAAATATTAAGATCGCCCCTAATATCATGCGATCCTGACTTGGGAGATTTCAGAAAAAGGGAAATAAAAGGCTAAAGGATCGAAGGGAGCGCCTCTATCCTAAAAGGATCAGCGAGGATTATGCGTGGGCATTAGACGGGTGTTGCCCCGTTTGAATACTCCGACGGTTCCGGAGGAATTCAACCTCAGGGGAAATATACGATCCCGCACGTAAGGTATGTTGATATAAATGAACCCGGGATAATGCAGACATTTTATTATTTCTGGGAGGGTCTAATCAGGTGCCCCTTACTTCTTTAGATGGACAAGGGCACTAACCAGGCCCAGAGGAAATATCCCGCAGGTCAGGCTCGTTGAATGAAATTAGGCTGCCATCCGTTTTTCGTGGTCATGCGGCACTTTTTGGTAGAGGTCTCTAAAGTGTTCCATTTCATCCGCCAAAGCATCGGCATCGTTGTCCCGCAAATAGCTGATTAGCACGGGATTGAAATTTAACGTTTTAAGCTCTTTATAACACTCAAGCTCAACCTTTTTTTTGTTTTTGGGACTTTGCGCATCCCAGTATTTCATAATGATCTGGTCAAGCTGCAAGAAGTCAGCGTCAGTGAGCTCATTGTTTATTTTGTGTGTCATGGTACACCTCCTGATCACATATTTATTATAAACATTTAGTTGATTTGCGTTCAAATTCACTGAGGTGCAAGTAAAAATAAATATTTTGTTTAATAGGTGTTTATAGTACTATTCTTGCATGAATATAACAAAGTTAAACTGTTTTAGAAACTCCTGGAATACTATTGGCTCATTACGAGAAAATGAACGCCTTTTTACGACTGCCGATCAAGTCTCAAAATATCAAAATCCTTCCGCTATTTTAAAAGACCGAAAAGAATCCCTACTGCGTTTAATACATAAAGTCCTTACGTTAGTGATGACTGTAATTCAGGCCATCAGCCGGAAGGTCAATGGGCAAACTGCCGAAAGAAATATTGCCAAAGTAGAGCAGCTTGCCAAAGATGTGCTCGAGATGTTAAAGGGGCCGGCTTCCGAAGAGGTGAATTCTCACTTAATGCTTCAAAAACTAAGTGACATACGAAGAGGGATGTTAGGCAAGGGATGGGGGCATTTGGCAGAACAGGAAGAAGATCGCCGGCTGATAGAAAAGATCAAAAAGCAAATCGATGATGAGATTGTGCCGCTTTTAGATGCCCAAATTGAGGGTATCGAAAGCACGGAGTATGCAGGAGATAAAATTAAGGCGGCTGCACTGTTGGAGCGTGTCCAAGCAGATGACGTGGAAGAAAGCGCTTTAGAGTCGGTTCTGTTGTCAAAAAAAGCCGTGTGTGAGGTTTTAAGCGAAGCGTACGGAAAGCAGGCTTTAGAAAGAACGCTTACCTATTACCATCTGAAACACCAAACGGTCCTAACAGGAATTGATGTGGCCGCGATCGTGATCGGGACAGTTGCTAATCTTACCCACCAGGATTTGGTGGCTTTGGAAGGTGCGGGGCATGACGAAGCCTTTCTTTTAGGAAAGCTGCAGACGTTGCGACAAATTAGGCATTTATCTCTTTCTGTAAAAACTAAGCGCTATAAGGATCAATTACAACACGACCTACTGGTTTTAAAGGCGATCCAGCAGGTGCCACAGTTCGATCCGAGCAAAACACAAGAGCTTGATGTCAAAAGCGCGGCCAAATTTTCCTATGCGGAGTTTTTAGCGCGGGATTTCTCTTATGCCTTATTCAATAAGTCTACTGTTAAGTTTGCCGACGGGCTGGTATTTCCCTTATATGACAGTCAAGGGGAACAAAAATTAATGGAGGCGCATTCTTTGGTTTCCCATAAGGGATTGCATGGGCTGGTTGTCAAGGCCGTATGGCCGCAAAACGACGCTACACTACAAGTCGTCTTCCGAGGCACGCAATGCAAGGATTCCATTATACGCGATTTTATCCATTATTTATTCGATGGCCCGGGCCGTGACAGTTTTGCTAAATGGGAAGAACGGATTTCTCAAGGCATTATGTGCCATGTAAAGACTCCTTGCTCGCTGGAATTTATTGGCCATAGCTTAGGGGCTTGCGATGCGATGCGCTCTTTGGAGGCTTTAGCCCGCCGCATGAAAGGGGATTCTTTTACGGAAGTACAGCTTTTTGCTTTCAATACACCCAGTGTGGAGTCCGACATCGCCAAGCAGTTTATCCAAAGCGTATCTAAGCTTTCAATTCCTTTTAAATTGCGCTATTTGGATGTGCACCATGATCCGGTGCAAGAGTTCGGCGCTAAAAGGTTAGGTTACTGCGGCGCGGCTGTCTTTAAACCCAAAAACCTCAAGATTTCTATCTATAAATTTAATCGGGAAAATTTAAGGCCGATTCAAGTCTTTATATTGAATCTGCTCGCAAAAACACAGTTTTTTTTCAAAAGATCATTCAATGCCCATACCCATTATTGTTTAAAGTATGGTGACACTTTCGATTCTGCCCAACCGAATCCGACCTTTATCCAAAATATCTACACAAATAATCCGGAAGACGTCAACCTTCTCTATGGCCAAGGCAGTAAAGAGCTTTCCCTATTGGACGATCAGGAGTTGATTGAAGATGAATTGGTGACCGAAATGGCTAGAATTGGGCGTAAAATAAAGCGGATATCGCATAAAACGCTGGGCTTTTTGACATTAGGTAAGGTTGGGTTATATGCTGTACATCCTGCAGGCTTTTAAGTGAGGCCTTTATGAAAACACTGTATACTCTTTTATTGTTAATCAGTTCTAATTGCTTCATGACCTTTGCGTGGTACGGCCACTTGAAGTATCGGGAATGGAATCTTTTTCAAGATAGCAGCCTCTTTTTGATCATTCTCTTAAGCTGGGGATTGGCCTTTTTTGAATACTGCTTTCAAGTCCCGGCCAACCGGATGGGTTTTGCCGGCAATGGGGGTCCTTTCAGTCTCATGGAGCTGAAAGTGGTTCAAGAAGTGATCACTCTGGGAGTGTTTTTGATTTTTACGTTATTTTTTTTTCGATCCGAGCCTATTAAAGGAAATCATTTGATTGCCTTTCTGTTCTTAATAGGTGCTGTCTATTTTGCTTTTAAAAAATAAGACGTTTTTGGTTGGCAGGAAGTAGATGCCTGAGTAAATTTTAAACTTTACAGAAATTTACCCTCGGTTGTCCGCATGTCTTATTTATCCCAGTTGCTTATCTACTTTTTCATTTCGCATGCCATCTCCTTTCTTTGTTCTATTCTGGAAGCGTCTTTATTAAGCTGCACCCCGTCTTACATCATCACTTTTTCCAAAGTTAATCCGCCTCAAGGAAAAATTTTAAAAAAATTGAAGCTTAACATCGATCAACCGCTGGCGGCCATTTTGACATTCAATACCGCCGCGCATACTTTTGGTGCGGCAGGCGTAGGCGCAACAGTAGAAATCCTTTATGGCGATGTGTATGTCACACTGGCATCTGTGATTGTCACTTTGACGATGCTGTATTTTACAGAAATGATCCCAAAAACGATCGGCGCCCTTTACTGGAAAACCTTGATCCCTGTTTTTCTACCGGTGATTACGTTCATGATGAAAGTCAGCTATCCTTTTGTGGTCTCTTTTGAAAGTGTGGCGAAATGGATTAGCAGGGGTAAAAAAATAGAGCCTTTGACGCAAACCGAGATAAAACATTTGATTGATGAGGGAGCTGAAACCGGAATATTTGAAAACTCGGAACATAAAATGGTGACGCGCCTATTTAAAATAGCTGATAGCAAGGCAAAAGATTTTATGATCAGCCGGAAAGAAATCCCTTGGATCGATCGCAAGGCAGCTGAAATGAAGATTAGAGAAATTATTTCCGCGTCCCCTTTTAGTGTGTATTTCATTGCGGATAACGGCAATGATAATCCGGCGGGTTTTGTTTACGCTGCCGATTTATTAAAACAAATCGTTAAGGAAAAGTGTTTCGATCTGGATGACATCAAAAGATCCCCCATTTACACGCCGGAAAATACTCAAATTCTCTCCTTGTTGGAAACGTTTAATCAAAAAAAAGAGAAAGTTTCTTTTCTGGTGGATGAATATGGTGGGATTTCGGGCATTGTGATGCTCGAAGATATATTAAATGAAGTCGTTAAGGATATTTGTTCTTTGTCCGTAGATAACGCGCTAGAAATCATTAAGAAAGGGGAAAATAGCTGGGTGGTAGGGGGAGCTGTTTCTATCCACGATCTGCAAGAGATGATGCTTTTGGAAGATTCTGAGGAGGTTTCAAAAGGCGGATATAATACCTTGGCTGGATTTTGTTTGAACCAGTTGCAAAGTGTGCCCAAGACCGGCGAGGAATTTGTCTATAAAGAGTATCGCTTCAAAATTATGGAAATGGATCATAAACGCATCAGCAAAGTGCTGATTACACGGTTAGGATTTGATTAAGTAATGGGTTTTTTTGTAAAACTCCCGCATCTCATCGCCCAGTTTTTCGGCCGGTATGAAGCTTTGACCGCAGGGCGGCAAGCTCTTTAGAAAAAGTTTACCATAGGGTCTGTCGATAAGTCTTGAGTCAAGGCACACGATGCAGCCTCGATCTTTTTTATGGCGGATCAACCGGCCGAAACCTTGCTTAAATTTTACAATGGCTCCCGGCAGGGAAAATTGTTTAAACGCGTCGCCACCATTTTCCGTAATGGCTTCCGTGCGGGCTTGAATCAACGGTTCCGATGGGACTTTAAAAGGGAGTTTGACCAAAATGACGCAGCGCAAAGCCTCGCCCGCGACATCCACCCCTTCCCAAAAGGCATCCGTACCGAATAAAACCGCGTATTTAGTATTTCTGAACTGATCTAACAACGCTTTACGGCTATTTTGCCCTTGAACCAAAAGGGGAAAACGGTGCAAAGCCAATTTTTCATGCAAAGCAAAAGCGCATTCGTTCATCATCTGGTGAGACGTAAAGAGCACAAAGGCTTGCCCGCGGCAGGCAATCAAGGCTTCTCCAATGGTTTTAATGGCCGCCGCCATGAATTCGGGGGCGTTTGGATGGGGCAAATCGTTGGGAACAATCAATCGGGCTTGTTTAGGGTAATCGAATGGAGATTGATAACTTTTTTCAATGATTTCTTTCCCTTCCAACTTGTCTAGGCCGATCCGTTCTTTAAAATAGGTAAAATCCTGATGCGCCGTCAGAGTGGCCGAAGTGAGGATAGTCGTGGGGAATGCTTCAAAGAGGTTTTTTACTAAGAGTTCGGCCAGATCCAGCTTGGCTTCGATCAAATGAATATTGATTAAATTTTTTAAAGGCTTCGATTCGATCCAGCGTACGTTCCCTTTGACGCAATCGTGAAAAATGAAATTTTCAATGGAGGCAAAAGCTTCTTCCAAGCGTCTTAGCAGGGCTTGAATTTCGAAAACAGAGCCTTGGATCTTTTCCTGCAATTTTTCATCCTGAATGAGAGATAAGTCTTCCATGAGTGCACGGGCGCTTAACCTAAAACGCGTAGCGCTTTCGATAGCTTCTTTGGCTAGGGGACAGAGCGCTTGCCATGAGGCTTGCTGCCGATGATGGGCAAGCATGCGTAATTTTCTTTCCCCCATGAGATCATCCGTTTGCACAAAGTCGGCGAGGGCCTGAAATAAATCGGTGGCGCGGTGTTGCATTTCGCGGCGTAAACCTGGTAGGTCCATGTTCAGGCGGGCCAGGATCGGCAGCATTTCCCCCGGAGTATGCTTCTGGTAGTGGGTGAACAGCTTATCTTTGAGCTGTGCTAATTTCCCGTGCTTTTCCGTACCGAATCGGCCCATTAATTTTAAAAGGGAAAAATACGAGACTTTGCGGGCGAAAAATTCAGTGGCGACGTCTTCTATCCGGTGCGCTTCGTCTAAAACGACCCGCTTATAGGCCGGAAGTAAGCCAGCTTCGTTTTCCCCTTGCCTTTGCGCCAGATCGGCAAACAGCATGCTATGGTTTGATACCAGAATTTGAGCGTCTTGTGCCTCTTGGCGCGCGTTAAAGAAATGGCATTTTTTATAAAAAGGGCACTTGCGGAAATTACAGGTATCGCTTTCGGCACATAAGCGCTCCCAGGTGGCTGAAGAGGGGGCAAATTTGAGTTCGGCCAGGCTGCCATCGCGCGTATTTTCGGCCCAGGCTTCGATTTTTTCCAACTCGTCGTGTTCTTTGTCAGGCCAGGTTTGCTTTTCATGCCGGGCGTCTTCTAGCTTGCGTAGGCAGAGGTAATTGGACATCCCTTTAACTAAAACTGCTTTTAACTCCACTCCCAGGGCTTTGGCAGCCAGCGGAATATCTTTATGCAGCAGCTGTTCCTGTAAATTGATCGTATGCGTGGAAAGAAGAATTTTCTCTTTATGTTTTGAGGCCCAATAGAGGGCAGGCAGTAGGTACGCCATGCTCTTACCAACGCCCGTGCCGGCTTCGATCAAGGCAATGCGGCTTTCATGAAAAGCCGCTTCGACATCGCCTAGCATATCGATTTGCTGCTCTCGATGTTCATAACCGGGAACAAAGCGGCTCAAGGAGCCGCCAGGGCTTAAGATTTCCTTGAGCCCGGGCATGGGCCTACTCAGCTTCCAAAAGGTCGAGAAACGCTTTGAGCTGTTTGGAGCGGGTCGGGTGGCGCATTTTGCGCAGCGCTTTAGCTTCGATTTGGCGGATCCTTTCGCGCGTGACGTTGAATTCCACTCCGACTTCTTCCAGCGTCTTAGGTTTGCCGTCATTGAGGCCGAAACGCTGAATCAGTACTTTTCGTTCTCTGTCGGTCAAGGTTAAGAGCACTTCGTTCATTTTATCTTTGAGGATAGAGTAGCCGGTGGCTTCCGCCGGTGAATCGGCAGTAGTGTCTTCCAGGAAGTCTCCAAATTGACTTTCGCCGCCATCGCCCACTTCCGCCTGTAAAGAGATCGGGTGCTGGGCTATCTTATAGATTTCACGCACTCTTTCGGCGGAAAGTCCCAGTTCGACGGCCAGTTCTTCAGGAGTCGGTTCGCGACCGGTCTCCATCATGAGCTTTTTAGCGCCTCTTAAGACCTTGTTGATGGTTTCGATCATATGCACCGGAATACGGATGGTGCGCGCTTGGTCGGCAATGGCGCGTGTGACAGCCTGCCGGATCCACCAGGTGGCATAAGTAGAAAATTTATAACCGCGCCGGTATTCGAATTTTTCGACGGCCTTCATCAATCCCATATTCCCTTCCTGAATCAAGTCTAAGAAGGAAAGTCCACGGTTTGTGTATTTTTTAGCGATCGAGATGACCAAGCGGAGGTTAGACTCCACCATTTCTCGTTTGGCTTCCTGGCTTTTATCCATCCAGCGCTGCAGCATGCGCACGTCTTTTTTGAAGTCATCCAGGCTGCGTCCTGCGGCCAGCTCTTTTTTAACGAGCTTCCGTTTGGCGGCGGCGAGTTTGAGGCCGGCGTATTTGTTTTTCTCGGCTCTGGGCGTTAACTCGAGGATTTCTTGCTCAAGCTTTAAGAAACGGTTGTAGGCTTCCATGATGACTTCGCCGAAGTCCTCGATGATATTGTGCCGGACGTGCAGCCTTCTTAGATAAGCTTGGGTGCGGATACGGCATTTCTCGGCCTCTTCCATGAGTTTGGCTTTTTCGTTTTTGCCAACTTTAGGATGTTCCATTTCCAAGAGGTAAGTTTCAAGCTTGTCATCTTCGGCCTGCAGCAGGCTGCATAATTTGGGGAGTAAAGCCAGAAACTCGTTTTTATTTTCGATCTCTTTTTCAGTGATGCACTTATCAAACCGTTCTTTACCCTGGAGGAGGCAATTGGCAATCGAGATCGCTTCGCGCGTCGAATAACGGAAGCGCATGATAATCCGTTCGGTTTGTATTTGCGCCTTTTCGATTCGCTTTGAGATTTCAACTTCTTCTTCGCGCGTCAATAAGGGGACGGAACCCATCTCCTTTAAATACATTCTGACGGGATCGTCGGGAGCGCCTTCTACCCGTTTGGGGAGGCCTTCTAATTCTTTAGCTTCTTTTTTACGTTCACGCTGCCTTTCAACTTCCGACTGGTTCAGGATTTGCACATCCATGCCGGTTAAGTAAATCAACACCTGGTCGATCTGATCGGCAGTATCAATAGTCATCGGGAGGACATCATTGATCTCCTCATAGGTGATGAACCCTTGATCTTTTGCTATCGCGACCAGCTCGTCGACTTTTTGCTGATGCTGCTGGGCAACGGCGGTTTGAGTGGTGTTATTTTTCATTGTCTCCTAAGACGTTTGTGAAAGGGTATAAGGATAAAAAACGAATCAGATGCGTCAATGGCGGAATTTGATTATTTTTAAATACATAGAAAAAGCCATAAAAAAGGTACAATGATTGTCCCCTAGGCATTGGGTTTTTGTCAAGGTTACGCAGGTAATTATAACGTTTATTTTTTAAACGAGTTGATCCTTTTATGCAACTATTTGCTTTAGATTCATCAAATATTTTAATTTCGGCTTCCGAAGCCACCAAACATAGGGACTACCGGTGTCTGGAATGCAGTAAGGAGGTGCGCCGCCGCGGCGGCTCTCATCGTCAGGATCATTTCTATCACTTAAAGCCTGATCCCTCTTGTCGCCAAAGCCAAAAAAGCGCAGCGCATCTGCAGCTGCAGCAAGCGATTGCCTGTCAGCTGCCGCCCGGAGAAGGGGTGTTGGAAAGACGTTTTCCGGAAATTGCGCGCATTGCCGATGTGGCCTGGGAAGCCAGGCGTCTCATCTTCGAAGTGCAATGCTCCCCGATTACAGCAGCGGAAGTGCAGCAGCGCAACGCAGATTATGCGCGCATCGGCTACCAAGTCATCTGGATTTTGCATGAGCGGCAGTATAATCGGGTAAAAGCCTCCGCGGCCGAAATTTTCTTAGACAAACAGCCGCACTATTATACCAATATGGATGGAGAAGGGCGCGGTCTCATCTTCGATCAACTGCAAATCATTCACCGGGGCAGCCGCCGTTATAAAAAACGGGGGCATCCCGTAAAGCTCTCGCAGCCAAAGTTCAAAGGCAGCTTATATTTTGAGGGAGACTATACTGATCGATTGGATGCCGGCGAGCCGGAAGCTTTGGCAGATGTGGGGGCAATGGAGCAGGCGCGCAGCGCGCTGTATCCCGCACGCAAAGGATTTTTGTCGCTGCTTTATAAGGGGTATGTAAATTGTTTTCATTTGATTGTTGAGAAATATTCAATGAATTAATCATTTCTTTATATTTATGAAGTATAATTAAATAAAAAGCATAATATATGATGATCTCAAGAGCCTTAAATTACATTAATATTTTTTCAGAAGACTATTCTGACGCCACTGCATCATTCAACGATTTGGAACTGCATCAGCAATTATTGACGCTATTTGCCACGGCAGTTGCCTGGACAATCTCTTTGCCTTTATTGGGGGTCGGAGGGTATGCGGTATTCCGTGGGTTAAGCTCCTATTTTGCTAAGACGCTTGAAAAATATGAGAACCCTACAGCAGACAAGACAGATTCCGTTGCGATGCAAAGGATAGGCGGGATTCGCAACGGCGGAGCTACCTGTTATCTGGCAGCGGTTTTACAGGCGATTAGCGCCGTTCCCTCTTATGTCGCAGCATTTAATAAACCATTAATCCAAAAAGCCGGTGAAAGCGCTGACGCTTTTCAAAAAAAACAACAAGTTCAAGCCGAAGCGCATGAAATCATGACAGCAATTAATCAAGGGAAAGTCATGACCAAAAAAGGAATCAACGACTTCCGTAAATTATGCGCGTCCCTTGGGATTGTTCCCGAAAAGGGCGAGTTCAGTGCGCCCGAGGTCTTAAAACGGCTTTTAGATCTCATCGATTATCAATCTCCCGCTGCGCTACAACTAGAGTCGGCCTTTATCTTGCCGGCTACTGAGCCTGAGCGGATTGAAAATGTAAGGAATCCCGACGCATTTAGTACTAGAGAGGAGTTATTGCAAAAACGTTGCGCAGATCTTGAACTTACTCTGAATCCATATCTGGTACAGGGCAATAACATTTCTTTACAGACTTTAGTGAATCAATTTTATGAGGGGCAGGAGGTTGCTTCGTTGACTTTTAAAGAGGAAAACGATGGGGAAACCGCTTGCTACCACTATGAAAATGTCGAGCGCTCTCAGCACATGGTTTTAGGAGGGCCTTATCCTGACGTAATCCAAGTGAATGTCATTCAGATAGATGAACAGCATATCAAATTGCAGCATCCGCAAATCCTTTATCCGGCCGGCACGGTGCAGGAAGGGCCCGGGTACCGACTCGTTGCCATTATCGAGCATCGGCCGGGTCATTATGTGACCTATCGGGCCGGAGATCAAGACGCGCTGATTCTGGCAAATGATGCAACTGTGTCTGAGACTAAAAATACGGCCATTGCCGGGGAAACGTACTTATATCAGTTAATTTCCTAAGGAATCCTCCCTCAATTATTAGGAAGGAAATAGGACGCCGATGACATGGTTTTTGAAAATGCCGGTAGGTATCGCCCGCATCATGCAGTGAACCAGCAGATTTTGGCCGCTTTTGGTTTTAAGTAAAATGCGCGTACGTCCTTCTTCATTGGGACTCAAACGCGCTAGCGATTTTTTCCACTCTTCTCCCCCTTCCTGGATCAGGTCGGGAAAATTTTGAACAATTTTATCGACACTCCAGCCCAGAAGGTTGCGGCTTTGATTGTTCGCAAAGAGGAGTCGGTTTTCTTTTTGTGAGTACACAATGATGGTGGAAGAGGTTTCGCTGCGTAAATGGTCGAAGAGTCTTCTTAGATCAAGCGCATAATTGTTTAATGGCATCTGAAAACGGGAGTTCGTATTGCTGAACTGCGTGCCGCTGGTGATTTTTTGCGCGATGTCGACGCATCTCTTTAGTAAAATGGAAGCTTCTTCGGGATTCTTGACGAGAAAATTGGCCGGAACCGCTGGAGCTTCCGTTTGGGTGTCGTTAAAGTGATCTGCGGCAGGGAAGGTGGCGTCTGTCTTGGAATTGCCGATTTCGGCCAGCTGAAGCAATGTTTTAATTTCGTAATTCAGGTCGTGGATCTTGCTTTCCAACTCGCTAACGAGCTCTTGTTTCTTTCGTAGCACTTCACGCTGTTGATTGATTGTCTCCTGGTACTCGCTTAATAAGGTTGTCTTTCTTTTTAATTCCTCTTCCGTGGTGCTTTTATAAGTGTTTAGCTCATGCGCCACATCTTCTAAGCGATGTTCAAATTGTTTTTTTTCTTGTTCAAACTTTTGGATCAGTTCCTGTTTTTGATTGAGTTGCGTGATCAACTCCAAATTTTTAGTTTGAAATTCTTCTAGTTGGTAGTTGAATTCTGCAGGATCCCGTTCCTGTGCAACAGGCAAGGGCTGGGGGGGAATAAGCGGCTCTAGAATTTTTTCCGCATTTTTTCTTTGCTCCCATTCTCTCAGTAAAAGAAATGAGGTAAGAGAACCTCCGGAAGCGATTAAAAGTCCAAAAATTAAGGTTTGCAAGTTTTTTTGCGGAAAAACGGCAAGCAGAAAGATCGATAGAAAATAGATGAGGACGATCGCTCCAGATAGCTGCAGGCGTCTTTTCAAAAGGATTATCATTGTCGGTAAAGAAATTAAGTTTCTTGCAAAAGGCTATTATACGAATTTAAACTTAAATAAAAATACTAGGGTTTAAAAAGTATATCCGGAATTTAGACTTGGCAAAAAAAAATGATTGAAATCCAATGACGCAGAGAAAATTTCAATTCTTGGTTTATGCCAAAGAGAATTCATAATTTGGTTTTTAGCATCGTGGTCAGCCCCTAAATTTAGGCCCGCCTCATTTACTCAACCTATTCAGGTTGCGTGTATTCGGCGCGGGCTTCGCCTGGCTCAAATGCAGGGCGACTCCTTGAATCCCCTTCGGTATAGAATATGGCAAGTGTCAATTCAATTTTTAATAAGTGAAAATGGATGTTAATTAGAGGATTTCAAGCTCGATGCCGATTGCATTTACGGTAAGATTCGGATGGAGGGGATCTTGCGCGCTGAAAGGCTGTATGCAGATAAAGGGCGCCCCCGTTGGATGCCATAGCCGCCAGCTGTTCTCTTGCGATTCACAGAAAAAACGGGATACCAAACGATATTCAGGGGTTTCCAAGAGGACTTCCCCGTGTAAAGGATTTGGATAAGGATAGAAGGTATAATCTGCGGCTTGCCCGGTATCCAGGGTTAGACGCTGCTGCGCGTCTACGCCCCATTCTTTTGGAAGAGGACGTAATACACCATTTTGGCGATAGCTGTTTTGCACTTGAGAGATGACCCGGCTTTTCCCATGCGGCAGCATGTAGTGATATTCAATACCGGTCAAAGAATCGGTTTCACTGACGATGGAGAGTTCTAGTTTAAGACCTTTAGGCCCTAGATGGGCAGCGAAACGCATTTTAAAATTTTGCCCTTCCCATGCGGAAAGGGGTAAATCTTGATAGAGATCTTGTCCAGACAGTACTGCCGACAAAGAATTTTCATTTGACTCTGCCTTCCAAGAAGCATAGCGCGCCATGCCATGCACAAAAGGGTCGTTTTCTTGAGCTAGGTAGGCGGGGCGCTTGCCGAAACTGGGACCGATTAACAGCCCCTGTCCTTCATGGATCACTTCGATCCCGCCTTTCTTAAAACTGCTCAAGTTCATCCCTTTTTCCGGCTCAAAAATAGCCTCTAAAGGGATTCCGGCTTCGTTTTGGGCTGTCAACTTGATGCGGTTCATGATGTCAGTTATAACTCAGCAGGAAAAAATTAGCTATGATGAAGTTTCCTGCTATCAGCTCGGTTTGACCAGTTGTGTGAAGGCGCGAGGGTAAGGGGAGTTGAACCGCATCATTTTGTACGTTTGAGGGTGCTTAAATCCTAAATTAAAGGCGTGCAGGCACAAACGATTGGCCGGGTCTGTCTTCGCCCCGTATTTCATGTCGCCGGCAACCGGATGTCCCGCCTCACGGCAATGGGCGCGGATTTGGTTTTTTCGGCCTGTTTCCAAAGTGACTTCAATCCAGGAATAATCTCCTTTGGTGCCTAAAACTTTGTAATGCGTAACGGCTTTTTTCCCTTCAAGAGGATTTGGCGTGGATTTTACGAAATACGATTCATCCTCTTTTAAATAGGAGGTCCAGGTGCCTGATTTTTGCGGCAGCTGTCCCTCGATAACGGCGCAATATTTTCTTTCAATGTCGTGTTTTTCAAACAATCCTTTCAAGAAATTCTGTGTCCGCTCTTCAAGGGCAAATATCATTACGCCCGAAGTGTCTTGGTCCAGTCGGTGCACCACATAAACTTCACGCGGGTAGAAATGATTTTTCAGAATTTTAAAGGCCGTTTTGTCCTTTTCCAGGTCGGTAGAAACGCTCAAAAGGCCCGAGGGCTTGTCGATGACAACTAACAATTTGTCCGCGTAAAGGATCTCAAGGCCCCCTTCGATCACTTTTTGCCGTTTCAGTATTTCAACGGTTTGCCCCTCAAGCAGGTCCATTTTGGCCACTTTTGAGATTTTGCCATCCACGGCTACCCGGCCTTCTTTTAGCCAAGACCTGAGGGTCGTCATGGAAGAATCAGGGGATAAAAGGCTCATGGCCTCTAATAATGTCGTATTTTTAATCAGTTTTATTTTCATGCCAATAACTATACCATAATCGATACATTTTGACGAAATCCCTTCTTGAGGTTATAATAATTCCAAAATTCAGGTAAAAACATATAGAGGACTAATGGCTAACGAAGAAGCTGCAAAGAAAAAGGAAAAAATACCAACGGCAAAAAAGCGTGATCTGCAAAACGACAAAAGACGCTTTCAAAACCGTGTGTTTAAATCCCAAGTAAGAACGGCCATGCGCCATTTTGAAGATGCTGTGTCTAAAAAAGATACCGCCAAAGCCGCTGAATCTTTAAACGTTGTTTATGGATTGATGGACAAGGGTGTAAAAAACGGCAGCTTTAAATTGAATAAAGCCAGCCGCACCAAGTCTCGTCTTGCTGCTAAAGCTGCTGCCGCTAAGTAGTATCCTTGATGGTCCCGTCGCTCATGGCGGGACTTTTTTTGATGGGGTTTCTTTAAACAGAGATTATTGTTTTTGCTGCCGATTGACCGGAAGCGCTCCAATGAGTAAAGTGTATTAGAAACTCCGTCAACCGGGGAAACAGCTTTTATGAATGATTTTTTGATGAAAACAGCCATCGCTAATCGGTCCAAAACCCGCTTTTTCGGGTTGTTAATCTTTTGCGTCTGTATTCTTGTCCCAAAAATCAGTTTGGAAGGGGTAGAACCTCGTTGCACAGTGGAAATTCCCATGCGCGACGGCTTCACTCTTCCTACCGATTTATACATCCCTTTAGAGGGCAACCCTTCCGATTATCCTTGTGTCTTACTACGCAGTCCTGCAGGTCGCAAAAATAGTTTTGCCGCAAAATATGCCTATCTTGCCTCGAAAGGGTACGTTGTCGCTATCCAAGACACGCGGAGCGCAACCGATACCGAGGGCAAGACGTTTCCGGGCCTTAGCGACGGATGGGGGAAAGAACAAGATGGTTATGATGCCATCGAATGGCTGGCAAAAAGCCCTTTTTGTAATGGCAAAATCGGGACTGCCGGCGTATCGGCCCTCGGTATCACACAATATCTGTTAGCGCCTTCCGCGCCCCCTTCCCTAAAATGCCAATACATTGGTGTTGCCGCTTCGAGCATGTACCATCATGCCTTGTGCCCGGGTGGACAGCTCTTAAAAGATCAAGTAGAAGGGTGGCTCGGTCTTTACGCTAAAGATTGCGGCGTGCATTGTTTTGCTGCGACCAGGCCTTTTTATAATGATTTTTGGCGCTCGTTAAATTCGCTGGAAGTGGCCGACCGCGTCAATGTTCCCGCTATTCACTATGGAGGCTGGTATGACACGTTTATCCAAGGAACACTGGATGCGTTTGTGGCCCGTCAGGAACATGGAGCCCCCGGCGCCCGCAACCAGCAAAAATTATTGATTGGACCCTGGACGCATTTTTGGCCGCAAATGAGCTGCCTCGGGGATTTCCAGATTCCAAAGGGCAGTTTTCAAGCTCCAATAGACTTAAGTTGTGAGCGGTGGTTCGACTATCATTTGAAAGGGGAGCCTAACGGCATTAATCAGGCCCCTGCAGTGATATATTATGTGATGGGGCCCTTTGATGGATCTCCCTCAAAAGGCAACAAGTGGCGCTCAGCGGATCATTGGCCGCCTAAAAGTGAGCCGACCTCCTTATATTTAAACGGCAGTGAAGAGCTGTTAACAGAAGCGCCTAAGAGACACGCGCAATCTAGCTATACTTATGATCCTTCAGATCCCGTCCCAACTGTCGGCGGCCGTAATCTGTTTCTGGAGTCGGGGCCTAAAGATCAGAGAGTATTAGAAGAAAGAGAAGATGTTTTGGTGTACACCACGCCAATTTTAAAGCATGATCTTGAAGTTACCGGCAAAATCCACGCCAAGCTTTACTTCACCTCTAATTGCGCCGATACCGATGTGGTCGTACGTCTAACGGATGTGTATCCCGACGGTAAAAGCATCTTGATTGCCGATGGTATGTACCGTACCGGTGTTAAAAATGTTGAAACACTGCATGATCCGCATGCCCCTGCAGAAATCGATATCGATTTATGGTCGACCAGTATGGTCTTTGCGCAAGGGCACCGGATCCGAATTTCTATTTCCAGTTCCAATTATCCCCGTTTTGAACGTAATTTAAATGTAGGTCTAGTGGGTTCTTATCATGGCAGCCAGGCCATCGCTGAAAATAAAATCCATACCGGGCCAAAGACGCCCTCTCGCATCATCCTTCCGGTGGTTCATGCTAAATAGACTACTTGCATAATGCATTTCCTTGTATAGAGCTATAGGCGGGCGTGGTTATCCATTTCTAAGGTCTAAATTTTTAGCTTTGCTTTTTTAAGCACTTGATGGATGAATTCAGCCCGTTTATGGGAAATCTCATCTAAGGGGATTTCCTCGTCGAATTTAGCGAGCAGATGCGCTCTACGGCACTCAAAGAAGAGTTGGTTCAGTTCCTTTGGCGAAACCCCATCCAGCCAGCCTAAATCGGCTCCCAGTTTAATCAAACTAATAGCATTTAACGATTCGACGGGCTCAATTTTGTAGGAGTGAATCAACACGCCGAAGGCGCGGCTGACCTTATCCATTAAATCAGCGTCGATATTTTTACGAAGGTGTGTTCTTTCGTTTCTCTCTTCAACCATTAACTTGGTGGTAAAGAGCCGGATCTGGGAGATGATGTTTTCCTCGGTCAAACCAAGGGTGAAGTTATTGCGTATGGCATAGATGTCGCCTATAATTTCATTTGGATTGCCCTGCAGCCCCGTAATGACAATCCCTTCTTGCCTGATTTTTGGCATAATTTGTTGCATTTTACCGGTATGGATTAACGCCGAAGGCTGCAAGAAAACGGTAAGCAAGAAGCCGGTGCCGCATATGGTGGGGTCTGAAGTTAAAAAACCGAATTTAGAGTTATAGGTATAATTGACCGCTTTGCCAAGTTCCGATTCTATTTTCACCATGTGATTCCAAGCGGTTTCCAATTCGCCACTGCAATCGATTAGCTCAAAATTCACGTGATTGCCGATATTTAGAGTCGTCAGAAAGGCGCCTGTTTCATCTAATATAAAGGCTTCGCCGGAATGGGCTTGCTGGAAGCCGCGGGAGCTCAGAAAATGTTCCACCAAATATTCCTTTTCCACAGGTCCGATTTCTTCGGCCTTGATGAGGAACGGTCGCTGCAAATGCTGCGATTTAAGCAGTTCTTTACTGAGGATAGAAATGATTTGCGCCCGTTTATCTTTTTCCAGTTTAGAGGGAAATAGAAACTTATCGATATTGCGGTGCACTGTGATGGTGGATGCCAGCCAAATATTATTCAGATTGTCTTCCCAAGGTTTTTTTTGGAAAAGCGCGGAATGGGTCTTACTCTTCTTGACCATGTTTCTCCTCCGCTTGTTCAATCAGGGCTTTGATTTGATCTCTTAACATAGCGGCCTGTTCGTAGTCTTCCCGCTTTAAAGTTTCTTCCAAGGCTTCATTCAAGGCAATGAGCTGCAAAGACGGGCTAATTTCCCGCGACTCGCCTGGCGCACGGCCCACATGCAAAGGAACGGTTTTACGTTTTTTGACAATGCCGGGTGATATTTTATTGGCAGTTGTTAATTCGTCGATGATCAGATCGCCGAAGATCTCATAGCAATGATTGCAACCGATCGTATGGCCGACTTTAACATCGGAGAGGGTTGTGCCGCACTCGCCGCAGACAATCCCAGTGACAGCTTCGCCCAGTACCATTTCTTCTTCAGGATGTACCCCTTTAAGCCGTTTTTGCAGCTGAGGGCAGATATTGCACATGCCAGTGTGTGTAAACTTACTTCCCACGATTTCTGTATAATGCACGGAAACGGGGTTCTTGCATTCGCTGCACTCCAAAGGGCGCTCAGGATGCGGGCTATCTTCATCTTTTTCGTGTTCTTGATCCATAAAAGTACAGTTATTAAAAACTTCACTATAAGAGAACGAGTGGATTCTGGCAAATGATACCGAAAGGAATGCAAAATTTCGAGTGCAGTGTGTGATGGAAAAAAAAATGACCGGATGAAACTTGCGTTCTATCCGGTCGAATTTTTGAGTCTTGATGGATTCGAACCATCGACCCTCTCATTAAAAGTGAGATGCTCTACCGCTGAGCTAAAGACTCGTTAATGACCCCAAGGGGATTCGAACCCCTGTTATCGGAATGAAAATCCGGTGTCCTAGACCAGACTAGACGATGGGGCCATAGTTGGCATCGTTAAAGAGCTACTATATTACATAGTAGCCCTATTTTTTGCCAAGCTAAATTGTGGAAACTTCCTTTTCTTTTTGTGCGCAGATGTCGTCGGAAACCTTGCAATACTTATCGGTAAGCTCCTGAATCTCTTTTTCTAATTTTTTTTCGATATCTTCGCTGATCAGACCTTCGTTTTTCTGCTTGCGCAAGGCTTCGTTGCCTGCTCTGCGTTCATTTCGTATGCTGATTTTGGCCTCTTCCCTCTTTTTTTGGCATAGCTTTACCATTTCCTGGCGGATCGTTTTATCCATGGGGGGAATATTCAGCCTTACATAATGGCCATCTACAATAGGGTTGAAGCCCATATTAGCTTTCTCTATCCCTTTGCCGATGACGCTTGCGTTCTTAATATCGTAGGGAGTAATTAAGAGTTGGCGTGATTCTGGCGTGGTGATGGAGGCAATCTCCTTTAAGCGCATGCCTGCGCCATACACTTCAATTAGGATATTTTCTACCATACCCGGATTGGCATGCCCGGTACGGATTTTCTTTAGTTCCTCTTTGAGGTGTTCGATAGCAGCTTTCATTTTATCTTCGGTTTGATTTTTCAAACTCATGATGCGGATTCTCCTTTTACAATTGTTCCCAAATGGGTTTGAGTCAGGGCAGATATTATTTTGTCTTCTACAAGATGCTTCATGTTAAAGACCAAGATCGGTATTTTTGAGTTGCGGCATAAGGCAATAGATGTGGCATCCATGACTGATAAATTATCTTGCAGCATTTTAGTGTAAGTCAGGTCGTTATATTTTAAAGCATCGGCATGTTTTAAGGGATCTTTATCGTAAATGCCGTCTACTTTTGTCGCCTTTAACAGGATGTCGGCCTTTATTTCGCTGGCGCGCAGCGCAGCGGCAGTATCAGTAGTGAAGTAAGGATTCCCCGTCCCGCCGACAAAAATCAGTACGTGGTCGTTTTCCAAGTGCTCGACGGCCCGGCGTAGGTTAAAGCTGTCAACGGCTTTGGGGCACTCCAGCGCACTCATGACAATAGTTTTACAGGAGATTTTCAATAGGGCTTGTTGCAGCGCAATTCCGTTGATTAGGGTCGCTATCATGCCCATTTGATCGGCAGGGGTGCGTTCAACGCCTAATTGCTCAAGATGGATACCGCGGAAGATGTTTCCTCCACCGATGACGATGGCAACTTGAAGGCCGGCCTTATGCATGGCATGCACTGCTTTAGCGATTTGGAGGCAGGCGGCTTGGTCAATGCCGAAGGATTGGGCGCCCATCAATGTTTCGCCGGATAGTTTGAGTAGGACGCGCTGATAAGGGATACGATGTGCCATAGATTAAGCAGTTCCTTAAAGATCTTATCTTTTTACCATAAAAAAGAAATAAAAAGGAGGATATACCGGTTCCAATTCAAACTTATCCATTTGCCTTGATCTTTTTGTGTCTGACCCTTGCGTTCGATCTCATCTGCTTTTCCAAGTAGATTTCGATCTCCGCGCATTGTCAGACGCAAAAATAACTTTGAACTGGAACCGGTATATAACGATAATTTACAGGGAAAAATGGAGGAAAAAAGGGAGGGGAAACCCTCCCTTTATGAAAATTACCCTTGGCCGACAGACCAACGGATGAAATTTTTGATTGCCAGTTGTTGACCGGAATCTTTAGCGTACTTTTGTACAAGGTCGCCAATTTTGAGCTTATCGTCTTTGATATAGGGCTGTCTGTTCAAACAGATCTCATCAAAGTATTTAGAAAGCATTCCTTCCACGATCTTATCGATCTGGCCGGCAGGTTTTCCTTGCATTTTGCTCGCTGCGATTTCTCTTTCTTTGGAAATGATATCCGCAGGAACATCTTCAGGATTGACGTATTCGGGTTGCGTCGCAGCGATATGCATCGCTACGTTTTTGGCTAAATCGATTGCCTGGTTGCTGCCATCGATTAAAACCACCGTTACGACTTTACCCCCTAAATGGGAGTAAACGCCTAAAGAATGCGCAGGGGTCTTTTGGAACGTAATGATTCTTTTTACCTGAATATTTTCGCCGATTGCCTGAACAATCGTGGCACGGTACTCATCGATTGTAACACTACGATCTTTGGAAAATTTTTGATTCAGGAAAGCATCAAGGGAAGCAGGATTGGTGGCAGCCACTTCTTCAGCAATTTCTGAAAGAAATTTCTGAAAGCGGTCGTTTTTCACCACAAAATCTGTTTCCGCGTTTACTTCGACCACAGCCAGGCGCTCGGAATTTTCAGCAGTGCCGATCATCCCTTCGTTAGTGGAGCGCCCTTCTTTTTTGACAGCGGTGGCGATACCGGCTTTGCGAAGGTTTTCGATTGCAAGCTGCATGTCGCCGCTCGTTTGCTCGAGCGCTTCTTTGCACTTCCCGATTCCTACGCCGGTTTTTTCACGGAGTTCTTGAATCATTTTCGGGGTGATCGCCATGATTATTTATCTCCCTTGAAAGCTCTTGCAGCGGGTCTGCGCTCGTTTTCTTTTTTAGGCTTGCTAAAATGCGCATCATCCGATTCCACTTTCTCTTCCCCTTCTTTAGAGGAAAGGAGGCGGACTTCATTCTTTCTTTGAGCAATAGCGTCTGTGATGGACTGAAGGATCAGTTTAATGCTCTTCAATGCGTCGTCGTTGCAGGCAATTACGTGCTGGATAGGATCCGGATCGCAATTGGTGTCGACCAGGGCCATAACAGGAATGCCGAGCTTGTTTGCTTCGGAAACAGCCAAGTGCTCTTTAGATGGATCGACTACAATGATCATTCCGGGAGGTTTGCGCATGGAGCGAACGCCTGAAAGGTTTCTTTCCAACTTGATCTGATCTTTAGTCAAGAGGGAAAGCTCTTTTTTGGTTAGTCCATCGCCGCCGGTGGAGATTTGTTTTTCGATTCTTTCCAGTTTTTTGACGGACTGGCGGATCGTTGTCAAGTTGGTGAGCATGCCGCCCAGCCATCTTTCGCAAACATAAAATTCGCCGCAAGCTTCTGCAAGTTCACGCACAACGCCTTTAGCTTGTTTCTTAGTGCCGACAAATAAAATGGATTTGTGTTTGGAAACGAGATCTTTAACAATCTCAACGGCCGATCTGACTTGTTGTAAAGTTTTTGCAAGATCGATGATGTACAACCCATTACGCGCTTCAAAGATGAAGCGTTTCATTTTTGGGTTCCAACGTCTGGTTTGATGCCCGAAATGGGCTCCAGCTTCTAATAATTCTTTAATTGTTATTTCAGCCAAGCCTTGTCCCTCCTAGTTGACGACGGCATCCTGCCTTTTAGGACATTCCTGTATGGCAGGATTTCGGTCTTGGTAATTGGTAGTTTAAAAATTGAGCGCCTGATCAGAATCGAACTGACACGAGTAGCTTGGAAGGCTACGGTTCTACCATTGAACTACAGGCGCGTAAGTATGAAAAAGCATGCCACATCCCCTTCTTTTTTGCAATGGCCAATTCAGCCAGAGAATTTTTTTTATTCTGTGTTGTCTCCTGTACGAGATTAAAAGTTTAATGTGTTAGTCTTTGCTGCCGGAGTAAAAAATGAATATTGTGAAGTGGTTCGGAACTTTCCCAAATAATAATTATACCGTAAAAAGCATTTATAACGACCTGTGGGAAGATGTGCAGCAAGGACGAGAGGCTCTGAAGGCGACCCTTTTTTATAAACGTTTAGCCAATGGAACGGTAGATGACGTTTGCTACCGGCAATATCTTGCTGACTTGCTCTGCATCTATCGGGAATTGGAATCAGGCTTGAAATTGAATGCAGTATCTGAAGATGATCAGCGCTCCCGCCTCGGCAAGCTGGCAGTACCTGAGCTTTTCAGGGTGCCTGGGCTGGTTAAAGATTTACAGGCCTTCAGTCCCTTATCGGTACTTCCTAGCTCTGAGGCTTTGAATTATGCGGCCCACTTGCAAAATTTGGGAACCTATCAACCTATATTTTTGACAGCTCATGCGTTTGCCCGCTATTTTGCGGATTTGGATGAAGGCCAAAAAATCAGCGACCAGTTAACTCTCCGATTTTTGGACAAGCTGGAATTTTATAATTTTAAAGACCTGTGCAAGGCTTACAATGTCTTTGAGCCTTCCGCTTTTATCCCTATTTATAAAGATTTTATGGATGGAATCCCCTTGCTATACCAGGAGGAAATTGTTCTAATCAAAGAAGTACAAAAAGCTTTTTCATTGCAAAAGGCGTGGTTTGACGCCCTGTCCCTTCCCTTAAATGGTTAAATTGATGCAACCCCGTAAACGAAAACGACAACAGCAGCTCGATGTCCCTGCCAAGGCCAATCGGATTTTGAATGTCGTATTAATTGGGATCTTACTGATCCTTTTACGCGTTTGGCATTTGGGTGTGATTCAGCATGAGGAAAAACTCGAAGAGTCGCGCCGCCCCCAAAAACGGTTAGTGGTGGAGCCCGCCAGGAGAGGCACCATCAGGGACCGTTACAATATCCCCTTGGCCATCAATAAAGTACAGTACAATGCCGCTATTTTTTATTCCCATATAAGGCATGTGCCGGCTGTTGTATGGGTAAAAGAAGAGGGAAAAAAGAAAAAAAAATACAGCCGCATGGAGTATATCAAGCGTCTTGCCCAAATGCTGGCTGAAGAGCTTCAACTTGACGCGGAAAGGTTGGAGGATGTGATCCACTCGAAAGCGGCCTTATTTAATCACCTGCCCTATGTGGTCAAAGAAGATCTGAGCGAGCAGCAGTACTACCGCCTCAAAATGCTGGAAAAAGATTGGGTGGGGCTGCAAGTGCAAACCGTGCCCAAGCGGTATTATCCATTTGGAGAAGTGGGCGGCAGCATCATCGGGTATATGGGCGCCATCAGCCGGCAGGAGTATGAAAAAGTGGTGCACGAGATCCAAACGTTGGATCATCTTTTAAAAGAAATCGAGATGGGGCAAGAGCCGGAACTGCCGACAGGTCTGGTCTCCGTGCTAGATATCAAGCGGCGACTGCAGGAGCTGGTGGAGCATGCCTATACTATCAATGACTATGTGGGAAAAACTGGAATCGAAGGGAAGTTCGAGGAGGAATTGCGCGGCTTTCACGGTAAAAAAAATTATGCTTCAGATGCTAAAGGGAATTTTTTGCATGAATTGGAGGGGACCAAGCCTCCCGAACCCGGCAAAAGAATTCTTTTAACGATTTCCAAAGAGCTGCAAGAGTATGCCGAAAGATTGCTGATTCAAAATGAGCAGGTGCGTGTTCCGCGCGTCAGTGCCTTAGAGGAAGCACAGAGAGCTGCAGTGGAAAGTAAGGAATTCTGGATGAAAGGAGGTGCGATCGTCGCGATGGAGCCCGCTAGCGGCGATATTTTGGCTTTTGCTTCTTTTCCCCGTTTCGATCCGAATGATTTCATCGCGGCCGGCAATCAGGAACATAGCTTAAAAAAGAGGGAAAATGTCCGGAAATGGTTTGAAACCGAAACCTATTTAGCAGATGTCTGGAATCTAAAAAGACCCTTGGAAAGGGAGTGTTTTGATTTAAAAAAAGAAGCCATAGTCAGTGAAGAATTATGGCTGGATTGGGATGCTTATTTGCAAATCATTTTGGCTAAAGATAGTCCTGTTAAAACAGCCCTGGATAAAATTAAAAATATCCAGAATGCGGTGCGTCTGCAAAAAACGCTGCAGCCGTTGCTGGAGTTGTGCGAGGGTCCGACAGCGTACCCCTTATTTAACTTGTTGTATAAAGGGGGAGGCCATGAGGCGTATGGCCGGCGCCTGCCGGCGGTGCAGCAGCAACGTTTAGAGAATTTAGCCGCCTCTTTTTCAACTGAGATTGCCGCGGCTAAAAAGACATTCGAACCTTACATTGGCTCTCTCTCGAATAATTACGACAAGGTAATCGTTTTCGATCTGTTAAGGCTCTCTTCCGATCCTGAAAAAATTTCCGATACGCTGCTTAAAAACATCGGTACGCAGTCGTTGACCCTATACCGGGACGCACAAGCTTCTTTTGCCACCTTGGAGGATGCGGTCCGCCTCATCGCCAGGGATCTTTATCGGGAGTACGATTTCAAACCCTGGAGAGCTGCGCATCAAAAACCCTTTTTAAAAGAAAAAAGAGCGGAAGAGAAAGCTTTGGGCATTCGCTATGCGCGCCCTTTTTTAGATCTTCTGGACCAAAAAGAAACCGCCATGTTTCAATCTTTTTGGCAAGACCATCGGCTGACCCTCTTAACGCTGTTTTTAACGGGTACAGCGCATGAGGTATCCGATCTCCTTGCGCCGTATCAGCGGGATTTTATTGCTTGGCATCGGGAATTATCCCAGGGAGCGCACTTATCATGTTCCTGGAGAAAGGCTTATGTAAAGCTGCAAAAAGCCATCGTCGGGTTTGAACCCTCGGTTACCGAAAACTATTTGGCTTCCTTAAGGGGATTTGAGGACTTAAACCGCCCTCTTCTCGGACGTTATCGTCAGCTGCGTCAAGAGCACGGGGTGCAGCTGGAGAAGCATTTGGCAGGGGCGTTCTATCCTTTATATGGTTATGGCTACGCGCGCTCTTATGCCTACCGGCAAGCCGCTACTCAAGGCTCCATCTTTAAAATCATCACCGCCTACGAAGCTTTGATTCAACGCTACAATAAAATGGCCGGTAAAAATGCCTCCCTAGCCAGCTTGAACCCTTTGGAAATCGTAGATGATACGCACAAAAGGGGGAAGGCTGTGTTTTTAGGCTACGACAGCAAGGGCAAACCGATTCCTCAGCTTTACAAAGGGGGGCGTCTTTTGCGCAGCCACCGCAGCGGGCTAGGTCCTATGGACGTGGTGAAGGCTATGGAAGTCTCCAGCAATCCTTATTTTTCCCTTTTGGCCTCCGATTGCATGGAAAATCCTGATGATCTTTCCCGTGCCGCCAGGGAATTTGGCTATGGATCTCTTACAGGCATCGAGCTGCCGGCCGAAATTTCAGGCAGCGTGCCTTGCGATCTGTCAGTCAATCGCAACGGTCTGTATGCCATGGCCGTGGGACAGCATACGTTAACAGTAACTCCCTTGCAGACGGCCCTGATGCTATCCTCGATTGCTAATGGAGGGAAAATTTTGAAGCCCCGCATCGTGCGCATGATGGCCGGTAAGGGGGAAATTGTGCAGTATCCTACTGCCATCCGCCGGGAGGTTTTTTTGCCGGAAGCCGTTAGAGGTGTTTTACTAGAGGGCATGCGCCGGGTCGCCCAGCGTACCCGTTTGGGAATCGGGAGCTTATCGCAGTTATACGAGGCGTATCCGGAAGCTATCAGCGATCTGTTGGAATTAAAAGGACAAATGATCGGTAAGAGCAGTACGGCCGAATCGATGGAGCGCCTTGACTTGGATTTAAAAACCGGCACCAACCTTTACAATCATGTCTGGTTTGGCGGAATTATCTATGATAAGGAGCCCAGAGGAAATACGTTTTTAATTAAAGACCGGGAAGGTCATCCCGAGCTGGTGGTTGTGGTCTATTTGCGTTTTGGCGCCTGGGGCAGGGATGCAGCACCGCTTGCGGCTCAGGTCGCTCAAAAATGGCGTGATATCAAAGGACGGAATAGTCTCTAGGTTTAAATTTTTAAATTGTCACAAGTGATTGGTAGCACTGCGGATTTTCCTTGAAAGCAACCCGATTTCAGGTTAAATTCTTCTCTTTTATTAAACACATGGAACCGTTACGACTATGAAATCCTTATATTTTCTTTTAAGCGCCCTTATTTTGACCGGCTGCCAGCCAAAAATCGGCCCGCATAACATGGCCCAAGACTGCCTGGCTTACAATCACGCCATTCACCACTGTAATGACAGCCAGCTTTTGTTGAATATTGTTAGATTGCGCTACCGTGAAACACCTACCTACCTGCAAGTAGGAGTCATTTCATCCGCTTATGAGTTTAAAAAAACCTTTGCCGGAGAATTTAAAAGCGGTGTCGATCCTTTGTTTAAAGCAGGTATGGATTTAACGGAAAAGCCGACCACAACATTCTCTCCTGTCCGCGGTGAAGTGTTTGCAAAAGAATTTCTGGCACCTGTGTCTTTTGAATCGATTACTTTGCTGAACTCCTCTGGCTGGGCGATCGACCGCATCATGCGCTGCTGCATTCAACGTATGAACAATTTGAAAAATGCCCCTTCCGCTTCCGGTCCGATGCCGAGCTATGCGCCTGAGTATGAAGATTTTCAAGAATTAATGGCCATCTTTCATGAGTTTGAAAAGAAAGACGGCATCGGCATTGTGGTGCTTAGAAATCCAGAAACAGACCGGAAGCAGATGGCTTTGGAAATCGATCCTAAAATCGTTGATCCTTCTCTTTTGGAAAGAGCATGGGCATTGATGGGTGTAGCTCCTGGAACGCACGTGATCCGTTTCATTCCATGGCAGGCTTTTGAGCATGGCCCGGACGAAGTAATGTTGGATACGCGTTCTCCATTGAGCATTCTTTACTTCCTTTCCCATGGCGTGAACGTTCCCGATGTCCATGAAAGACAAGGGCTTGTCACGTTGACCTTTGATGAAGATAACAATTTCTTTGACTGGGACCAAGTTTTGGGCGGACTGATGTCTATCCATTATCGTCCTTGCTCACCTAGACTTTGCAGAAATAGCTGCGATGGCATTTCAGTCGTCCATTGCGGATATGAATACTTTATTCATAATTCAGATCTCGACTCCAAGTCGACCTTTGCTCTCGTTTCTGAGTTGCTTACATTGCATTCAGGCTGCCCGGCTATGATCCCGGCCCTGACATTGCCAATTAATTAAGCTCTATAAAAAGCCATCCTGCTAAAAGCGGGATGGCTTTTAGTCGTTTCTCCGTCGCTCTTCAAGTCGTCTTTCAATCCGTCTCCGCTCCTCACGTCTCCGTTGTTCCAATTGCTCCAGCCGCCTTTGTTCTTGCAGCCTTACCTCGCGCGCGCTGCGGTCGATGTTTTCTTGAACCCGGTCTTTTTCCCATTCAATGTCTTCGATCTCTTGCTGCGCTAAAATCCAAGGGGAGAATGCCAAGGTTAATGCCACTAGGAGAATTCTCATACTGCCTCCAAATTGGGGTTGAAATTTTTTGATAACATATGATTTCCTAAATCAGCAAATTAATAGGCGGCAAATGATTTTTCTGATGATTTTTTTTAATGCTACAATGCCTTTTGTGCAAGAACCTTCTCTTTTCAAGGCTCCCATACAGCAAAATCAAGGCGGGTATAAAGTCTCTACGACTGAAAATTAGTCCGTTAAAGGTAAAATCCACTCCGCAGGAGCCGGCGACCTTTTGACTTTGGCTAAGTCCACATGATGGTTGATCAACCGTCTTGGCTCGCGGCCGTTCAGTGAGACAAACACATCGGCATAAACTTCCCACATACCCCCTTCTGATAGAAAGCGGGCATATTGCAGCAGCATATCCGGACGCGTTGCCATTTTAGCATATTGCCGTTTCGTTAAATGATGCATAGGGGGCATCCACTGTTCGGTGCGGAGTTGCGGATGGACCAGACGGAAACGGGCCTCTCCTGATTTATCCCTTAATTTCATGTGCCAGGAAAAATTATGCCCTTCTTCTGTCCAATGGACGCTGCCAGGGTAAATAAAGTGGCGCAAAGGAAAAAGAGATTGCAAAAGGACATAACAGCTTAAGAGAAAGACAGTAAAGGGTTGAACGGGAAATGAAGACGGTCTAAGCGGGATTTTGTGCTCGAATAAGCGTCGCGGCCAAGAAGGATCGAAGAATAAGGTCGTTGCGGCAATCATCATCCAGGGGAAAACGCCGATATTAAACAGCCAAAAGTTTAATAAGTGAAAAATGACAGCGACCGTAAAGGCTGCCGGCCGCAGCACACGCATCATTAAACAGGGCACGATCAAAAGGTCAAACAGGAGGCCGCCATAGCTGAAAAACCAGGCGGCCCATTCTGCGTTGATCATTTTTTGCTCCAGCCACATGCGCATCGGTTCGCCGTGCAGCCAGTCGTCATTGAGTTTGGCAAGGCCGCCAAAAAAATAGGGCACGCCGACTTGGAAACGTAGCAGCCATAAATTCCAGGCCGGCACGGCGGTCGCATAGATCTGCGGCCTTAAGAGGCTGTCTATCGAAAAATAGCGGTTTGCCGGTAAGAAAATTAATAAAAAGCTGAGCAGGCTGATCAAATAAAAATGATTGAGGTAAAGCGCCTGGTCCAGCAAAAAGACGTAGGTAAAGCCTAAAAAAAATAGTACGGCAGCTAGACGGTAAAAAAGGCCGATCATCAAGAAAAATGCCAGAAGGCCTAATCCAAAAAAATGCCAGTACATCCCATTGCCGGGCCAAGGGGTTATCCAGTCGAATCCATAATAGGTAAAGTGGAAGTGCGGAGCGATGAAAAGGGTCTCGATCCAGCCGAAATAGAAATACCGCGCGGCCTCCCAAAGCATCAGTGCGCCGAAGGCAATACGGAAAAAAACCAATGAGGCGATGTCAACCGGGCTGAATAGGCGTCGCATGCTCTTTAAGATCGGTCATAAGCGGATCAAAATCAAGGAAATTTGACATCATTAAAAATATAACTATATAATCAAGGTTAGGGATAGATTCCTTAAAAGGAGGATGTATGGTGTCTTTAAGAAGCATTCTCGCCGGTTTATTTTTCTCACTAGTCAGTTCGATAGGCTGCGCGGAAGAACCCGCTGCTCCGGTGATTGTTGAAAATTCAGAAATAGCCGGGATTTCCGTGCAGTTCGGCGCCCCCACCCGCTACCAGTACCGTCGCGGCTTCGATCCTTATTACAGGCATTATCCGTACCAATACAATCGTTATTACCGCCCCTATTACCGCGCTTATGATTATGATCCTTACTATGATGCTTATCCTGTTCGTCCTTATGTCCGGTTCCACTACAGGGATCATGACGACGATGATGATGATTAAACGCTCATGGGTACAACGGAAGAAGAAAAGCGTCTTAACGACGACAAAAATAAGGTGGCCTACTGGCGCCGCTGGGGTCCGTATCTAAGTGAGCGGCAGTGGGGCACAGTCCGTGAAGACTATAGTCCGGATGGTAAAGCCTGGGACTATTTTCCCCATGAGCATGCGCGCTACCGCGCCTATCGCTGGGGAGAAGACGGCCTCTGCGGTCTATCCGATAATCATCAAAGGTTATGTCTGGCGTTTGCTTTTTGGAACGGCAATGATCAGATCTTGAAGGAAAGGCTGTTCGGTTTATCCGGTAAAGAAGGCAATCATGGGGAGGATGTGAAAGAGTGTTATTATTATTTGGATAACACCCCTACGCATTCCTATATGAAATATCTGTACAAGTATCCTCAAAAAGCATTTCCCTACGAAAAACTGGTCGCAGAAAGCACCCGCCGCAGCCGGGAGGAGCCCGAATATGAATTGATGGATACCGGCATTTTCGATGAAGACCGTTACTTTGATATTTTTATCGAGTGCGCTAAAAAGACGCCGAATGATCTCATCATCAAAGTGACTGTCTGCAACCGGGGTCCCGAAAAACAACGTCTGCATCTGTTGCCCACTCTATGGTTCCGCAATACCTGGAGCTGGAAAAAAGGGCAGCATAAACCCATGATCACGGTGGACTCCCAGCAGGGAGAGTTTGTGTCTTTACGCGCCGAACACCCCACGCTTGGAGAGTATCGGTTGATTGGCAGCGGGACGCCGCGCCTGTTGTTTACTGAAAACGAAACAAATCGGAGTCACTTATTTGGCACGCCAAATGAGGCTCCCTACGTGAAAGATGCCTTTCATTCTTATGTCGTGAATGGACAAGAAGATGCTGTTAATCAGGCCCGCATCGGCTCCAAAGCGGCTCTATATTATGTGAGCGCTATCGAAGCGAACGGACAGGCTGTTTTTTATTTACGCCTGACCGATGCCTCGAACTCATATGAAACGCTTTTTGAGGACGCGCAACAATGCCTGGATCAGCGTAAAACCGAAGCGGATGCTTTTTATCAAAGCATTATGCCTTATCCTGTGGAAGAAGAACATGGACGCATCGAGCGGCAGGCCTACGCCGGGATGTTATGGACCAAGCAGTTTTATTATTATGTGGTAGAGGATTGGCTCAAAGGGGACGCGCAGCCGCCCAAACCCCCGGCAGAACGGTTGACTATCCGTAATTTCGAGTGGAACCATCTTTACAATGACGACATCTTATCGATGCCCGATAAATGGGAATACCCTTGGTTTGCTTCTTGGGATATGGCCTTTCATTGCATTCCTCTGGCCTTGATCGATCCCGAGTACGCTAAAAAACAGCTTCTTTTGCTGACGCGTGAATGGTACATGCACCCTAATGGACAGATTCCGGCTTATGAATGGAACTTTAGTGATGTAAATCCGCCGGTGCATGCCTGGGCTGCTTGGAGGGTCTATAAAATCGAAAAAAAGAAGGCCGGCAAGGGAGATCTTCTGTTTTTAGAGCGTGTGTTTCAGAAGCTATTGTTGAATTTTACCTGGTGGGTTAACCGGAAAGATATTGAGGGAAAAAATATTTTTCAGGGAGGGTTTTTGGGCCTGGATAACATCAGCCTTTTTGATCGCAGCCGTGAACTTCCGGGAGGGGGCAAGCTAGCTCAGTCCGATGCAACAGCCTGGATGGGCATGTATTGCCTGAATATGTTGGAAATTGCGCTGGAACTAGCCTTGCATAATGAAAGCTACGAAGATATCGCCAGTAAATTTTTTGAGCACTTTTTATATGTGGCCGAAGCGATGGGGCATATCGGCGATGACCGTATTTCCCTTTGGAATGAGCAGGAGGGCTTTTTTTATGATGTGATCCATTATCCGGACGGATCGCAATCGTCGCTTAAGGTCCGTTCATTGGTGGGATTAGCGCCTTTGTACGGCGTTATGACGATTGAACCTTATATGCTCAAAAAATTGCCCGGATTTCGGCGCCGTTTTGAATGGTTTTTAAAAAATCGTCCCGACATGTGCGCCAACGTGGCCTGCATGAGCGTGCCCGGCGAGATGGAGCGGCGCATCTTGTCGATCGTCGATGAAAGGAAGCTGCGGCTGATTTTGACTAAAATGCTTGATGAGAGCGAGTTCTTAAGTCCCCACGGCATCCGCTCCTTATCGGCTTTTCACCGCGCAAATTGCTTTTCCCTGACCATAGACAGCACCCAGTATCATGTGGATTATGAGCCGGGAGAAACATCTTCTTGGATGTTTGGCGGCAATTCGAATTGGCGCGGTCCCATTTGGTTTCCGGTGAATTTCTTATTGATTGAATCGTTACAGAAATATTTCCATTACTATGGCAATGATTTTCGCCTGGAGTTTCCTACCGGTTCTGGAAAGTTAATGAATTTATGGGAAATCGCAGCCGAAATCTCGCACCGCCAAATCGATCTCTTTACGAAAGACGCAAAAGGGGAGCGGCCGCTTTATCGGAACTGGCCGCAAAAGTTCCGCACGGATCCCTATTTTGATCACATTCTTTTTTATGAATACTTCAACGGTGATACCGGCGCAGGATTGGGAGCGCCTCATCAAACCGGCTGGACGGGCTTAGTGGCCAAGCTTATCCAACAATCGGGAGAGTATTGCCTGATCAAAACTACGAAGGAATTTTCTCGTGGTCATTTGGACGGTGCAAGCCAATGATGTGATTGCAACAGCAAAGCCCTCTTGTCCGCTGTTTAATCGTAATCCCGAGGATTTGTTTTGGAAACACCGAAATCAAGCATCTCAAGCGGAACCAAAGGCGTGCGCAGAGAGGAAAACTGTTCCTGGAACTGCTGGCTGGCCGTATTGGTATCCGTCACCTGGTTGACAACCTCCCTGTAAAGGCGGTACCGTTCACTTAAGATGGTGTTGACGATCGAAGGATCGCCAAAAAGGGGAATCAGCAATTGTTTGGATGCCAGATAAACGCGCAGCTTGAGTTTGTTTTTGCCAATGGTAACGAAGTCCAGCAAAGAATAGTAGCCCCGCTCCGGTTTAAACGGGCGCAGATCCTCTTCTTCGGGAGGCGGGTCAATATAGGCGCCTTTCAACATGCGTGTAAACACTTCATTCAGTTCGGGATCTCCCAGATTGATGGTGGCAAGTTCTTTGGTTTTTTTAAGCTTGGGCAAGTTTTGCGACTGGAACATCAGCGCCTCAAAAATCTCGCTCACAAAGTTAGGGCGCTTTAGCTCCATCTCTTGATAGAAAGGCTGGTCGGCATAAAGATAAGCGATTAAGTTGCGCAAAATATTCAACATCGGCTCGAGCTTATCGGGGTTGGCATCCCGTTCCTCTTTGTCGATTAATAGATTCAGACTGAGTGTCGAGCTGGCTGTGTTTTTTTCCCGGTTCGATTTTTCGTTTTTTTCCGATTGGGTGGCCGGTGTATTGCGGTACCTTTTGATGGCTGCCTGATTGACAAAGCTGCGCTCAGTGTTTTCCATATAATGCTTGAACTGTGCTTGCATAAAGGCCGCCCCACGAAAACTTTCTAGACGGCCATAGGTGAGAATAGCCAGCAGCATCAGCATGGAGGTGACGAATAACAAAATGTTCATAGATCGTAAATAATGGGTTGCAAGGTGTTGGGAAGAGGATAGGAGAAAATAAAAGTACGTTCGCCGTATTCCAGTTGTTTAGTGAAGATGATTTGCACAATAGCAGGCAATTGCCGGTACTGCATACTCCAATCGCTAATCCACAAACCGCGGTCATCTTGCGGAAAAATGGTCTGCACCGTTTCACCAGAAGGAGTGGGCGCCGGCTTCTCTTCTTCTGTTTTTCCTTTTTTAGGCGGTATAAAAAAGCGAAAAGAAAGGGCGCTGACATTTTCCAATAGGACTTGATGGCTTACCGGAATCGGCATGCCCTCGATCCAGCGGCTTTCAACGGGCCAAGTCGCTAAAATGAGTTGACCATCTCGATCTAAAAACAGGCGGCCGATCACATGATAAGACATCTCTTTATTGCTCTGAACACAATTATCGAAAGTGAATACCAAACTCGAACTGCCTGGCATAAAAAGTCCACCTGCGTCGGAACTGGTAAAGAAATGGAAGTGATTGCTGGGATCGGTCGAAGAAATCGTCCTGGTCAGCACCGTCCCCAAACGATTTTCAAGATTGCGGATTTGAAAATTTTCCTTTTGCGTTCTTTCCAAAACGGCTCCCGTTAAGGTCATTTGCTGATAAAAATAGGTGAGCGCGGAAAGAATAATGAGCGCTAAGGAAAGAGCAATCATCAGCTCCAGTAAAGTGATGTATCTTGCGGTGGGTTGTTTCATGTAGGCGCAGGCTCCTCGTTCGGTTTGGGAGACGCTTCAGGAGAGGATTCCTCTCCGGAAGGGAGGGGACCAAGGCCGGTATCGTGCACTAGAAAAACATTATAGTGATACCTTTGGGTGTTGCTCTCCGTCGGTGTTTCCCTAAGGGGGTGAAAGAAAAAATCGAGGGTTAAAAGATAGAGAGTATAAGGGGAATCTTCAACTCCTCTAGGTTTTTGATGGTAAACGGAAAAAGTATATCCGCCTTTAAAAGGAAGTCTTTTATCGTATTGGATGCGCGATAGATCGTAGTCGGTGATCTCAAAGACGTTTTTGTTGAGAATGGCATTGAGAGGGATTTCATTTTTATACAAACGCTCTATGACATCGGCATACAGTAGATTGATCACATGGTCAAGCTCTACGCGGTCCATGAACTGTCTTTGAGCTTTAAGTAAAAAGACATGCGGGTACAAAAGGGGGATGGCTGCCAAGACGATTAAGGAAATGGCAATCATCACTTCAAGGAGTAGGAAGGGGCGCTTGTTGCGGCAGTTGCGGGCTTGGGTTGACGGGCTTCTCTTCTTCTTTAGCTTCTTTATTAGGCGGCGCATCGGCAAGGATTTCCTCTTGTGTGTACAAAGTCAGGCGTTCGTAAAAATCCTGATCTTCTTCATTTTTGCAAGCGACCCATTCTTCCCCCGGACGCGGTATTCTGAGAACTGGCACGCTTTCTAAAGGATGGGGATAGCCTTTCAGGCAGATGGACCTTCTCTCTGCCTGAAAGGTAAAAGGATCTTCATGGGTAGCAAGGCGTAGCTCCCCATGGCTCATCATTGAGCCTTGCGACTGAAAGTGCAGATCGATCTCCCCCGGTCGTGTCGGCAAGGAGTCCAATTTGAGAAAATCCGCATAGTGGGTTGATTCCAGCTGCCGCTTTGAGCGGATCACTACACTGTCCCATTCCTTGGGGACGCCTCCTTCCACAGCCAGTAGGTATTCAATGCCCTGGCCGTTAGGCAGGGCCCGGATGCGTAGGTGGGTATCTTTTCTCAGTATGAGCATTAAATCTTGGGCCAGCCGCATGGTATCTACCAGAAGATCCACTTCAGAACGGAAGCGTTGCGCTAATACGGCCCGTCTGATGTTGAATCCAATAGCGCCGGTGACAAACACCACAATGGTGATCACCAGAATCAACTCAATTAAAGTAAGGCATCGTTTTTTTTGTCTGTGCATTTTTATTTTTTTATAAAGGATGCAGGGGCGGCAATCGACGATCCTGCATCCTTGAATGCTTTTTAAGGGGTGGCGCCTCTTTTGTAATTTTCCAGTGCTTCCGAGTAAACGCGGATGTCGCCTCCTTCAGAAGTGACTTCAAATTCGAAACCCCATCCGTCGTAGATCAACTTATTAGGATCGTCAATTAATGGCGATTGCTTCACGACGTTCTGCCACTGGGAATCAATCTCCTCGATCAATCGGGGATTCTCGGCAACTGCCAGATTAAGAATCGTCTCTAAACGGGCAATCGAGGTTTCTGTTTTAAAAGCGCGCCCTTTATCCAACGCACCGGTATAACGCCATGCCAAGGCTCCCATGATGATGCCGATCAAGGTAATGACGATGATCATCTCAATCAAGGTGATACACCGTTTTTTTACAATCATTGTATTCATCTTTTTTCCTTTCATTAAGTTCATAATGTAAAGCTGCTCATATCCGCCAAGGGTAACAGGATCGCCAAAAGCACTGTGCCGATAATGAGCCCCATAAAAATCAAAATCACCGGCTGGGCTAGCGCCATGACGCGTTCGAGGGTTTTTTCCACATTGTCTTCGTAAATGGTAGCAATCTTGTTTAGCATTTCTGTCGAAGAGCCGGATTCTTCACCGACGGCCAGCATGCGGGAGACCATCCGCGGGATCAATTTCGATTTGGCAAGTTCATTGCTTAGAGAGCTCCCTTCAACAATTTTAAGTTCCGCTTGTTTAATTTCTTCTTCCATGGTGATGTTTTGCATCACCTCCCGCGAAATATGGAGCGCATCAATAATGGTCAACCCTCCTTTTAAAAGCGTGCCCATGGTGCGCGAAAAACGCGCTACAGCGGCTTGAATTATCAGCCATCTGACGACAGGAACCCTTAATAAAAGGCGTTCGATCCAAAGCTTGCCTTCGGGGGTACGCAGTTTGAAGTAGATCCAGGCAATGAGAGCGGAAAATAGGGGAACGTAAGCCCACCACCAGGTGCGGAACGCTTGACTTAAGCTCATGATGAACTGGGTAAACGGGTTCAGTTCGCGCCCTTGGAAAATACCTTCGATCATCGGCACCACAAAACCCAGCAAAATAATGATCAATACAAAGCAAAAAGCGGCCAGAATTCCGGGATAGATCATGGCAGTCATCAATTCGCGCTTTAATTTTTGCTGTTTAGCTAAAAGATCTGCCAATCGTTCCAAGACGACATCAAGAGCACCTGCTGATTCCCCCGCACTGACCATGGCGCAATAGAGGCGGTCAAAGGACCCGGGGAATTCGGCCATTGCTTCCGACAACGAAGAACCAGATTTGATCCGGTCGCACAGTGTTAAAATAATGCGTCCGGAGGCTTCTTGCCTGTATTGTTCTTCGAGCGCAAGCAAGCTTTCGTAGATCGGCACCCCGGCTCCCACTAACTGAGCCAACTGAACCGTAAAACTTTGCAGCTGATCCCCTCTTAAATTTTCTTTGCTGGAAGAGGCCGTCCGGGCGTCAAGTTTCGTGACCATCAACCCTTGTTCACGGAGCTTGGCTTTAGCCTCGACAGAATTATGGGCATCGATCATTCCCGTGCGTTTGCTGCCTTTGGTGTCGAGTGCCTGATAGGCAAAGAGCATTAATCCTCCAGTGCGCGGCAGACGCGCAGTACTTCAGGCACCGTGCTGATTCCTTTGCGTACAATGTCTGCGCCATGCTCGATCAAACTGACCATGCCGGTTTCGAGTGCGATTTTTCTTAAAACAACAGCATCGGGACTGGTGACGATTTGCCGCTTGATGGCGTTGTTGACCGTCATGAGCTCATACAATCCATGGCGTCCCCGATAGCCTGAACCGTAACAGGCCGCGCAGCCAGCGCCTTTATAAAGCATGCCGTTTTCCAGCTCTTCCCTTTTGAGGCCTAGGTTGCTTAGCTCAAGATCTGTGGGGCTATAGGGGGTTTTACAGTCGGGACAAATGGTGCGGACCAGTCTTTGGGCCATGACCCCTAAAATCGTCGAAGAAAGCAAATAAGGCTCAATACCCATATCGACCAAACGGGTGATGGCCGAAGGCGCGTCGTTGGTGTGCAAGGTGCTTAAAACAAGGTGGCCGGTCAGGGAAGCCTGAATGGCAATTTCAGCGGTCTCTTTGTCACGGATCTCCCCCACCATGACGATATCGGGGTCTTGGCGCAAAATGGTACGCAATCCGGCGGCAAAATTAAAATTGATTTTTGGCTTAACGCTGATTTGCGCGATTCCTTTCAAATTGTATTCCACCGGATCTTCAATGGTCATGATGTTGGTTTCATCATTATAGATTTCGCAGACGGCGCTATAAAGTGTGGTGGTTTTTCCGCTTCCGGTTGGCCCCGTGACTAAGATGATTCCTTCGGGAAGGGAAATCAGGCGGCTGAATTCACTCAAGACTTTAGGGAGCATCCCCAGATGGTCCAAACCTAAAATCACGCTGCCTTTGTGTAGAATCCTCAAGACAATCCGCTCGCCGCCGACCACCGGTACAGTACTGACGCGGAAATCGATTTCGCGGCGTCCCATGCGCAGTTTGATCCGGCCGTCTTGCGGCAGCCGCCTTTCGGCGATATCCATTTTTGCCATGACCTTGATGCGCGTGATCAGCTGCGACTGGAATTCAGCAGATGGGGAGTGTCTGTTTTGCAGGACGCCGTCAATGCGGTAACGCACGCGTAATCCTGATTCTTGCGGTTCGAAATGGATATCGGAGGCGCCTTGTTGGATAGCTTCTGTGACGATCAGATTGAGTAGTTTGATAATAGGGGATCCTTCCGTCGAAATGTCTAAAAGGTCATAGATTTCCACGTCATCATCGCGGTTTTCGTCTGTGTCTTTGCCAAGGGTGGCAATCAATTCTGAAGCGGCTCCTGTTTCTGCATTATATCGAATGCCGATGGCATTCAAGATGGCTTCTTTGGATGCGTAGACAGCTACGATTTCCCGGTCCAGCATCATGCGCAGCTCTTCCAGGGGCTCTAAATTTAACGGATCAGAAACAGCTGTGATGATTTTTCCTTCCGTCTCTTTAATTGGAAGCAATACATTTTTTTTGACAAAGGAATAAGGGATTTTCTTTAAGATTTCGCGGGAGATCGGCCCTCCCGAGAGGTCTAAGGCAATAGGGATGCCTAATTGTTCGGCTAAGGAGCGGTTGACATCCTCGCCCCCCAAGATCCCCTGCCTTGCCAGTTCTTGGCTGGCTGCGGATCCTTTTTTGGGTGGGAGCTCATCGGCCATCGTATTCCCCTTCTTCGCATATGTAACGGGCAGGCGGCGGTCCGAAGAGGATTGTCATGTACCCTTGCATGAGACGGTATTTTTCTTGTTCCAGCGCTTCATTCAACCGGTACAAAAATCCCGGCAGGTCTCCCGGACGTTTGCAAAGATGCTCCATGCGCAGCCGATAAAAATCCTCAACGGGGTCGGAAATGATTTTAGGCGTCATGAAAATGATCATTTCTGTATCTTCGGAACGGTAGTTTGTGGTGCTAAATAGTTTTCCCAATCCCGGGATCTCTCCTAAAAACGGAACCTTATCGAAATTGTCGGTGGTGGTCTTTCGTCTTAAACCCCCGATAATAACCGCTTGTCCATCAGGTATGCGGGCTTGATTGATGATTTGGCGCCGATTGACGATGGGCTGATCGGAGAATTCCGAGCCGGGTGCAAACGTATCGAATGTGATCTCTGAAACCAAGGTGATGTAATTAGTCGGATCTTCAAAAAAATCTTCCTCATCGGCCATATGGATGGTAGGGGTCACCTTAATGGTAATACCGTATTGGGCGCGGGTAAATTGGTTCTGCGCCAGATCGTTGCCGGCGCTTGAAAAAGTGGTCCCTACTAGAATCGAGCGTTCATCCTGGATGGCAATCACGGCTTCCGTCTGGTTCAAGGTCACAACAGAGGGGGAGGCATTCAGGAATGCATTGTCTTGCGACATTAAAAAACGGTAGGCCAAATCGAAAGCTGGAATGCCGCTGGAGCTTTTCATTCTGCTAAAGAAGAATTCCAGCACCCCTGTTCCTAAAGCTGCTGAAGTATCGGAAGCTACCGCATTTTGCGGCAGTCCTCCTCTAAAAACAGCCGATGAACGATCCGTTTGAGAGGCGATATCGCCGATCTTTAAAAGGTTAAGTCCATAGGCCGTATCACGCGCCATATTCCGTTCAAATAAAAGGACTTCGATTTGCACCATTTTCTTAGGTACATCGAGTTTTTTAACCACATCCTTCAGCTTAGGCAATAAGTCGTTTTCCACTACCATCACTAAAGCGCCGGTTTTAGGATCGACGATGAAATTATCGCGCCCTTGATTATACTGTTTTTGCTCGGCCCCGGGTGTATTTTGAATCGGCGAGGGGTTGACAACGTAGTTGCCTTGCTGATAGTAAGGCGGCTGGTAATAAGTGGGAGTTCCATAAGGCTGCAGCAGCTGCTGCTGCTGGCGCCTTTCTCGTTCGAATTCCAAATCCTGTTGCAAGCGGTCCACTTGATTTTCTGCTCTGCGCCCTTCCTCGATTAATTTTTCTTGTTCAAGGGTTGTTTCGTCTTTACGGTAATCGAGACGGTTAGCAACCATCATGGTGTAAATTTTATGCATGATCTGGGCGAGCTCTTCAGGATCCGAGTGCCTGACGTTATACCAGAAAATCGAGCGTTCGCGGGCGGCGCCGACTTGTCCTTCGACTTCTTTAATAATTTCTTCAGCTTTACGTATTTCTTCCGACGTTCCAATCAAAAATACGGCCTGAGCGATTTTCGGCAGCGCAATGACATTGAGGGCATTGATATCGCCGTCTCGTTTTTTTGCTGTGGAGGATGGTCTAGACACCTGTGCCGGCGGGGTAGAGCGGGCGGTCGGCCTCTGACCTCTGGCTGTGTTCGGTGTGGCGGGCGCTGCTGCGGGGGCCGCGATCTCTTCGATAACCTCTTCATCAACGAATTCCTGGAAAATTGCCCGTAAAATATTGGCCATCTCCTCGGCATCGACACGGTAGAGGGGCACGGCTTTATATTCCAAATCCCGTTTGTTGGCGACAACGAATTCATAAATTTTTAATAAATCTTGAATGTCTGAAACTTCCCCCACAATTAAAATGATCCGCCCTACTCTTTGCAAAACGGTTGTATTGGGATTTACGAATTTTTCTAAAAAGTACCAAATGCGGCGCACATCCATCGGCTCAGGAGACAGCATAAAGCTTACACGCGCGTTCGAGGGCAAGGCCGCCAAATCATTGGGGTCATTCGTGATCAATCTTAAATTGGAGAAATCGGATTTGATTAAATAAAGCTGTCTTAGAAACGGGTTTAATTCTTTAATCCCGACTCCGCTTTGCAAAAGGATTTGTTCCAGCATTTCCGCCCAAGCCGAATAGGGAATGGGAATATTGGAGCTTAGACTGACTTTGATTTGAGCGACTTCAGGGGGAATTAAATAAACATAGTCCAATGAGCCATAGTCTAAAATCAGTTGCTCAAGGGTAGAGTCGGGTTGGTGCCAAAGAGCATAGCCTTCGTCTTTTAATCCGGGCTTGGTGACCATTTCGCGCCAGCTTTCTTCCAAGATGCGGATATTTTCTTTGACGTCATTGATTTGCAAAAGAAGTTGCCGGAACTCTTCTTCGGGTGCCTTTTGCTGGTAGAGTTCTAGAGCCTGCTCTTGTAAATTTATCAGTTGGTTTTCCCTTTCTTTCAGCTCTTTATTCATCTCCACCAGAAACTTTTGCATTTCAGGGGTAAGTTCGCTGGTGCCGGTGGCAATTCCGGCTTTTTTTTCAGCAATGGTTTGCGCAGTTAAGGGGAATGTCAGAAGCGCTAGCGCGATGATATGTCCTAAATTTTTAAACATGGCTTATCTTATGGTTGGCAAATAGTCTTAATTTATGATTGAGGGATCCCGAATCCTATCCCGAAAACGGGAAGGGATGCGTTCATTTTTTAGTCTTGGCTCAGGGGTTTCCTCAAACTCTTCTTCATTTTCTTGATCGATCTGCGGCATCAAGGGAGTGCCTTCCACCCTTTTTTCAGGTTCTTTGATAATCGCTGTAGAGCCTTGCTGTAAAGGGATTTCGATCGATTTTATTTCCGTGCGGGCAGTGTTAAAGAGCGTTCCCGTTAATACCTGCTGCCCTTCCCCTCTTGAGACATCGTCAACGACAAATAACGGCCCCGGGGTTTTTCTGTCGACGTACCGATCAATGTCTTCAGGTGTGGCGAGTTTTATCCAGCGTCCTTCGGTAAATAACAACCAATCCTTCGGGCTAATCAGAATCCTTTCGTTATTAATTTCAAACATTAACTGCGAGCGGGTGCGCGCGCCGAAAAATTTAAATTGTTTTTCCAGATTTCTCGGAGTCGAAGTATCAGTGGATCGGATCAGATTTAGGGAAACTTTCCCTTTTCCGCCCACATCCCAAAGTTCCAATTTCATTAGCCGGTCTTCAACCGATTTGACAACAAGCATGGGATATGGCCTTGTATCGAGACCGGGTTGCGGCTGTACCCAGCGTCCTTTGATCCAGGGAGCGCCTTCTCCAATCCCTAAAAAGATGGAATAAAGCTCCTCTTTTTCACCGAAATCAATCCTTTGTTTGCCGGCCAATTCTTTGAATTCTTCCCCACCGTGCCGTTCAAGAAATAGATCAGGGCCATACCATCTTGCCCGCTGCCTGGCCAAAAGAGTTCCGTCTACTTTCCATTTGCCGATCTCCCATTTATCCTGAACTGTGCGTGTATAGGGGCGTTCTTTGAGAACGAATCTGGCATTGGCTTCAGGTTTTCTGATAATTTCTCCCGCTTCATTTCTCATGGACACATTAACGCTAACTTCCCCTTCGGCAGGCGTCGCTTCGATCCAAAGCGATGTCTCCTTGTTTTGCGGGCTGAAGATGTATTTGATTCTAGGCTGATCTTTATCATATACCAAATAAAGAGGCTCTCCGGAAGCAATGGAAGCAATTTCGTTTGAGCCTGAAAAAGAAAAATGCAGTGAGGTTTGCTCTGTACCGGCATCCGGACGTTGATTTTTCCCATAGTAAACGAGGAAATTTTTTAAATCAGGCAGTTGCAAGGTCATAGGAGAGAATTTTAAGTGAATAAGAGGAGGGCCGATCTCTTCATAAGCTGCTTTGTCCATTTTGAAGGAAGAAGGGGGCAGGGGTTTTTTTTCGCTCGTGATTTCCGGCACTGCAATCTTCGTGGGACGCGATATTTGGTAGCCCAGCGCTAAGACCAAAAAAAAGATAATGAGTGCGATAAGTCCCTTGTTGACCCAGGCAATCCAATCTTTAAACATAAAAAAACGTATGCTCCTGTGAACGGTATATACCGGTTCCAGTCCTTGTGCCTGACTTTGCGTTCGATCTCATCTACTTTTCCACGTAGATTTCGATCTTCACGCTTTGTCAGACAAAAAAAATTCAAATGCAAAATATGATAACTTTCAACTGGAACCGGTATATATGCATGATTTACCCTATACCTTACAACGGCAAATTTCTTTCTTGCAAGACCCAATCGAAATCTGTATATAGAAATTTAGAAAGATATAAGCAGGAGAATCCTCTATGGCGCCACCAACAAAAGAGTCGGAGAAAAGTAAAATTTCCGAATCCTTAGATCACCTTAAAAAAAATGAAAATGTCAATCGTTTCATGAATTTTGCCAAGCATAATAAGCATGAGACAGTTGCGTTCTTCGTCCTACTGTTCGGCTTGATTTGGATGCTGGCCTCTCCTTTCTATGGCGGAATCCTTATCGGGTTGTTGGCCGGGTTCTATTTTTACGCGGAAATCCTGGAGTTTGTTCAGGGTTATGCCCATTTTCTAAACCAGGACGGGTTAGTTAAAAGGATTGTTTTGAGTGCGCTTGGTTTGGTCTTCTTTTTATTGGCTCCCGGAATTTTCGTCGGCGCCGCTATCATGGTGGCTCTGAAGTTCCTGTTAAAATCGGAGTGAGCCCCGTTGCGCACGTTGCCTGTCTTTCATTAGAAGATTGCTTAGCCATCCGGGGCCAAGTGCATGTTTTAAAGAATGATTGGGAGCAAAAGTTGCTCGGTGTTCCATTTTACACGCTAGGCGTGGCCAGTTATCTTGAAGCGGAACCTAAAAAAACGATCGTTTATCGATCAAAAGCCCGTAAATTCAATCCGCTCTTAAACCGGCATTTCTCCATGCTGTATGAGCGTGTTGCTGCGGTGCTCACAAAACATTTGGAAAAACCAGTGCAGTATGAAGAGCTCTTCGGGCTGCCGGGTTTTCACATTTTTTTGTTTAATGAACTGTTCAAAAAACCGATGGCCTCGCTCCATTTCGATCTTCAGTTTCAATCCCATAAGTGGCCCTATCGGCAAATCGATTACGTAAGGCCGTTAAGCTTTACGCTGCCGATTGTTTTGCCACGCAGCGGAAGCGGCATGTACATTTGGCCGTTCGAATATCATCTGGTAAGGGAGCTTCCTAAAAAGGAACTGATGAAAATGGCCGAGGAAAATACGCCAGATTATGTGCCGTATAAGGTAGGGGAAATGATCGTTCATGAAGGACTGCATCTGCATCAAATTGCACCTGTCCCAGAAATGGCAGAAGAGGATGAGCGGATTACGCTGCAGGGGCATGGACTATTTTGCGATGGAGCCTGGCGTCTGTACTGGTAGTCTATTTTTTCAATCAGTTGATAAAAACTGTATCTTAAGATACCTTTTTGAAAAATCCCAGAAGAGGCGACTCATGGTCCACATCAAGATCACTAAAGGCTTGGATATCCCTATCAAAGGCAAACCCGAAGGAAGGGCGCAGCCTCTTACCTTGCAGACCTTAACCCCTGCTGCCCCCGCAAAAGCTTCTCTTAACCTAGACCCTTTTGAAGGGATCCGCTTCAAATTGCTCGCTAAAAAAGGGGACAGGGTAAAAATAGGGCAGCCTCTTCTCGAGGACAAATCGAGTGAAGGACGACTGTTTGTCTCTCCGGCCGGCGGCGTCGTTTCAGATGTTTTGCGCGGTTTAAAGCGTCGTTTAATGGATATTATTATTACTCTTGATCCTGTGGAAGAGTGGCATGAGCATGGTCCCCTTGATGTAAACTCTGCATCAGCTGAAGAAATTTTAAAAAAATTGAAAGCCGGCGGCATTTTTTCCCATATCCGGCAACGCCCTTTCAATATCCTGGCAGACCCTTCGAAAATGCCGCGCAGCATCTTTGTCAAAGCTTTAGAATCGGCGCCGTTTATTCCTTCGGCCGAAATGCAAGTTGAAGGTAAAGAAGAAGAATTTCAAATTGGCCTTACGGCATTGTCCAAGCTTACCGGCGGTGCCGTGCATTTAATCTGCCGCAAAGGAACCGAGCGAAGGGCCTTTCAAGAAGCTAAGAATGTTAAAGTCCATACCGCAGAAGGTCCCCATCCGGTCAGTAACGCTTCACTCCATATCCAGGAAATAGATCCCATTACCTCTTCAGATGATGTGGTTTGGACATTAAATGCCCATGATGTGGTTTCTATCGGGCATCTGCTGAAAACAGGACGCACCTATATCGAACGTGTGATCGGTGTCGGCGGACCGGCTATTTTAAACGGACGCACGGGATATTTTAGGGTGCGGACCGGATTTCCCATTTCTCTCCTAATAGCAGATCGATTAGAAAAAGGATTGATCCGCTTTATTGCTGGCGATCCTTTAATGGGGCGAAAAGTTGGCCCCGATGAGTTTCTTGGCCTCTACGATTACGCCTTCTCGGCCGTTCCGGAAAATTTGCATAGGGAGTTTATGCACTTCTTTAGGCTCGGTTTAAACAAATATAGTTTCAGTAAAGCGTATGTTTCCGGACACTTGAGCCACAAAGATCGGGAATACGATTTTTCCACTAGCTTGCACGGGGAGAAACGGGCCTTTATCGACCCGACCCTCTATGATCAGGTAATGCCTCTCAATGTTTCGACCATGCATCTTGTCAAAGCCGTCATGGCCGAAGATTATGATTTGGCCGATGAACTTGGACTGTTATCGGTAGATAGTGAAGATTTTGCATTACCGACTTTCGTTTGCCCTTCGAAAATTGAAATGACAGAAATCATCAAAACCGGATTAAACGTCCATGGCCGCGAGTTGTTAAGCTGAGTTGCTTTAAAAATATTTACTGTAAATGTTTACGTAAATAAAGTGACATATACTGAAATGAATTCAAAAATAGGAATTTTGACATAGAGTTTTTTTCGTTTGACAAAGCACGGGAATCGGTATCAACTTGGAGAAGTTGATGAGATTGAGCGCAAAGTCAGGCGGAAAAAGAGCACGTCGAAAACCGATTCTTGAATTCATTTCGGTATAGAGAAGCCTTTATGCCTCACTTTTTATAATTAGCTGCATAGGGTCTGCTTCCAAAAGTTAAAAAATCAAGGGGAAGTATCAATGACCATAAAAACACCCAAGTTTCATTCTGTTGAGTCCAAGGAAAGCTGTTCAGGATACGGTCCCGCATACTTCACCCAGCAAAATCCTCAATATTCCTGCTATGAATATCCTTACAGGGCTTTAACGGGACAATATCCTTACGCACACGGTATTTCTCAATTTGCTTTCGGTCTGACCTATGATATTTATGAAGAAAAAGATCATCTTGCGGTTGAGGTGCCTTTTCCCGGGCTTGTCAAAGATTCCCTTGAGGTCACAGTGGAAAATCGGTGGCTGCGTATCCGCGGACAGACCGAACAGGCCGGCTGCACAACCCACAGAAACGTCATATTAAATCAAGTTCCGAAAGGAGCATTCGATCAAACGATTTTATTGCCGGAGGAATTGGATCCAACGTCCACTCAGGCGGTTTTTACCAACGGCATTCTATCGGTCAGAATCAAGAAAGCCCGCCTACCGCATACAATTCACAATTTGGTTTCTGGCTGCGTCGTCAGCAACTGATTTTGAGACCTGCCTGTATCATGCAACTTATTCAAGTGGCGTGTTTCGTCGCCGGTTTCGCCTAGCTCAAATGACGACTCCTTACCATATTTCCAAATTTTGCACGGCGGCAAAGTTGCCGTTTCCTTCCCATAAGAATCTTCAGGTTTTTCATTCTTGAATTCGTTGCCCTGTAGAGTTACAATCCTCAAGCAATCACCATCCAGGAGTTTTTATGGCCGGAAAATTTTTAGCGATCGCCCTATTTTTTAGTGCTCATCTTAGTGCTGACATTATCGAAACAGCGCACATGGAAGAGATTCTTCCTCAAGTGAAAAGCGGAATGCTGGTCATCTTCGACGTGGATAATACCTTAATTGAACCGGTGCAAGAGTTAGGGTCCGACCAATGGTTTGAACATCGGATCAAAGAATATATCTCCTACGGATATGCCAAGGATGCAGCGCTTGAGAAGGCCTTAAGGGAGTGGACGGCTATACAGAGTATTACAAACATCAAAACGGTAGAGGGCGGTACCTCCGAGATCATTCATAAGATCCAACAACAAGGGGTTTCTGTCATGGGTCTGACCACCAGGGGATTAGGATTATCTACCCGTACAGTGGAACAGTTGCACACTGTCGGTATCGATTTGGGGGCAACTGCACCTATCCAGGAAGAAATCTTTTTTATGAATGAAAAAGGCGTGCTTTTTCGCGGCGGCACTTTATTCACTGCCGGAACGCATAAAGGGAATGCTTTGCGTAAATTCCTCAAGCGGATTAACTACACGCCGGACTCTATTCTTTTTGTAGACGACAAAATCAGCCATCTTATGGCTGTAGAAAGCTTGTGTGAGGACTTGGGTATTCCATTTATCGGCTACCGGTACGGTCGGTTAGATGATAAAGTACATAATTTACGCAAACAAATCGCCGACGTGCAATTTCATTTCTTTGGGCATATCCTGTCTGACGAAGCGGCCGAAAGAATTTTACATGAGAGATAGAAACCCGATCTGACAGGCGGACTGCAAAAAATAATATCTCTGTTTTGAGCTGTATTTTCGATTTTTCGCTGTTGTGGATATTTTAAACCATTTTAAGGAATAACAGGATTCCCCATTTTAGGCCGCAAAGTAGAATGGAAAGTTGGTGATGTCTTCGTTGATCAGGCACCACGGCTTTCTTTTAAGATCCCTTCGGTCATAAATTTCAGCTGCTCTGCGGTTATTTTTTGCGTTCCTTTAAGGATTTCATCAGGCGCGGCATCTTCCAGCAAGCAAAGTGCGTGATGTAGTTGTTTGCTGGCTTCTTCTTTGCGGCCTGCCTGCAGCAGCAGCATTCCTAGAAAAAAGTGGGCCATGATAAATTTTGGGTCAAGGAATAAGCAGTGGCGGAGCGCTTGCAATGCGGATTCTGGCAGATTCATTTCATGCAAGACCATCCCGTAAAGATAATAAAGGGTTGGATGGATCCGATGCGTTTTCAGGGCGGCCTCGCATACAAAACGGGCCCGGATCAGATCTCCGGAATCGGCAAGGGACTGTATTTCTGCGAAAGGGGTGATTTCATCTTTAGGCGTTGCTGCGGGGGTAGCTATTCTTCCTTTCTTCTTGAAAACAACGGTATCTCCATATCTCTCCCAAATGAGTTGGGGATGTTCAATAAGGGGCACTTCAATCGGACTGACCAACAACCTTCCGTTTTCAGCCAGTGCATCGGTAAATTGCTGAATGATTTGCCGTATATGCTGCGGTGTAAAATGGACCATGACACGATTGCAAAGAATCACATCGACTTTTTCCATTCGATAATGACGATCGACTAAATTCAGGTAATGAAAACGGACCATTTTTTTTATTTCAGGCAGCAGAGCAAATTTTTTAACATCGTTTTCTTTAAAGTAGGTGTTGAGAATGTCTTTAGGGAGGCCGCGAAAGGACCATTCTTTATAAACGGCTTCCCTGGCCCTGAACAAAAATTCTTCATTAACATCGGTTCCTGTGATCCGAATGTTCCATTTGTTAAGATCAGGCAGGAGCCGATGCAGCAAAATCGCTACTGAATATGGCTCTTCTCCCGTGCAACATCCGACCGACCATATATTAAGTTGTTGCCCCTTGCTCCGTTTGGCTTGGAGGATTTCAGGAAAAATTTTCTCCTCCAGCGCTTTATAAACCGCCGGATTACGGAAAAAATAGGTTTTTCTAATGGTCAGGTCTTTTGCTAAACGGGCAATGTGCTCTTCGGTCCTAGGCATTTGGGTCAACTGGTGGATGCATTCAGCAACATCAGGTTGCATGATTTTATTTAGCTTGGCTTCCAGCGGGATGATTTGTTGTTTGAGAAGATCCAATTCCTTCGCAGAGATATTTAGATTCATTTCAGGCATTTAATGTCCCCTTTTCTAAATCGAGAATTAGGGTGCCGATGTTTTCTGCGGCAGTCGTATCCTTAAAGTATCGATTTGATCCGACGCAAGTAATCTGTTCCTGCGCGATGACAATCACTTCGCCGACTTGGTCCACACATAGTCCAAAAGATTTTTTTGATAACTTCAAAATCCATTGATCTGCGGGTTTCAGTTTTTTCAACGGGGGTCCTAGCATTCCCCTGCCGTCTTTGAGCGGAGTCAATGTCCCGTGATCATTTAATAAACCCAGGAGATGAGGCGATTTTTTAACGCTAGGTAAAAGGGAGGCCGTGTTGACCACTACCTTAAGATGGTTAAGGGACGCCGCATACTTTTGCGCGTCGATGTTGCATGTAAGATAGTAGATACCCATAGAACGCATGTATATTAAAGGTTTTATTTTAATTGCAAGGAGGCTAAAAAGAATGTTTTATACCGAAGCGAGCTCATGTTTTATATCTGCTGCCTTCTTTTAAATCTGTTTTTCACCAACCAATGCTTGGCAAAAAATAGTGTACAAACCCTCATTCCCCAATTAGAGCAGCTGATTGTTAAAGGAATGAAAGAAACGCAAGCTCCCGGCTTGGCGATTGCCATCGTGCAAAACGATAAAGTTCTCTATGCCAGGGGATTTGGGTTAAGGGAAGCCGGCCGTGCCGAGGAAATCACCCTTGAGACGGTCTTTCCTTTAGCTTCGGTCTCTAAATCGTTAACGGCAACTATTATAGCCTCTTTGGTAGGTCAAGGCACCATTCAATGGGAGACGAAAATAGCAGCGCTTGATCCTTCCTTTAGGCTTCCAGATCCTTGGGTCACTACGCACCTTACCATCAAAGATCTTCTGAGCCATCGGAGCGGGCTGCCTGACCACGCCGGTGACTTATTGGAAGATTTAGGTTTTGATCGGTTTGAAATCTTATCCCGTTTGCAGTATCTGAAAAAAACCGGCGCCTTCAGGTCCGACTATGCCTATACCAATTTTGGCTTTTCTCAAGCGGCGTTCGCCCTTGAAAATTTTTTGGATCAGTCCTGGGAAGCCGTTGCCCAAGAAAGATTGTTCACGCCCTTGAACATGCACTCCTCCAGTTACTCGTATCAAGATTATTTGAATCGGCCTAATAAGGCCGTGCTTCACCGCCTTATCAATGGAAAGCCTCAGGTTTCGGCAAGGGATCCTGATGCGCAGGCACCGGCGGGGGGCGCCAGCGCCTCCATTCAAGATTTAGCGCAGTGGATGATCCTTTGTTTATCTCAAGGAACTTATCAGGGCAAGCAGCTTGTTGACCGGGATGCGCTTCTGCAAACCCAATTTCCGGTCGTGGTATCCGGTTCCAATCTTAGTAAAGATGAAACGAATTTTTACGGGCTGGGAATGGGGATTTCTTATGATGATCAGGGGCACAAATTATTGAAGCATAGCGGCGCTTTTGCTTTAGGGGCACGCTCCCAGGTAGTTTTAGTGCCGGATTTAAATTTGGGAATTGCTGTTTTAGTCAATGCGTCCTCCAATGCGCTTCCCGAGAGCTTAACGCAGAGTTTTTTGGATTTGTTTTTGAAAGGTGCGTTGCAAGAGGATTGGTTTAGCGCATACCATAAATTATGGATGGCCGAGGTAGAACCGCCGCCGATTGTAATCACTCCCGCAGTCAAGACCTTACCTTCTCTGCCGCTTATGCATTACACCGGTAGCTATAGCAATCTTTTCTTTGGAGAAATCAAGGTACTGGAAAAAGAGGGGGTGCTTGAGTTATGGATCGGTCCGAAGCCGGAACGTTTTCTTCTTCAGCATCATGATCGGGATGTGTTCGTTCTTCATACGAGGGGGGAAAATGGCAGCGGGGAGACCCAGGTGATTTTCACTTTTGACAAAGACCGGAAAGTCCGCGAAGTGGTCATCGATGCGTTTAATGCCCACGGAAACGGGAGATTTACACCAAAGGAAAAGACACATCGTGATTAAACACGATGTGCAGAAAACTCCAGCATCGGCCTCAAATTCAGGGTGACTTCTTTAACATAACCTCAAGGGTTGTTGCCAGGTGCCGGAATCACCCTTTCTTCGGTAACGGTATCTCTTGTTCCCGCCCGATCGTCTGTTGCATGATAGCCTAAGTAGAAAAAGAGAAAAATTAAGGAAAAAATGACCAACATGGCAATTAAAGCCGTGCTGTTTGTGCTTAGATTCTCTTTCAACTCCCGATCGGTCAGAGTGTCCCTGTTGTCCCTATTGGCAGGGTTAACCATAGGGTCCCTTAACGGGGGATTTCCGTGTTCTTTAATTTCTTTATCTTCCATGACAAACTCCTTTTTACTATGGTTTATTTTTCATTGTCGCGATTTGTATCGACCTCTGTTTCTATATCCAAACCATTGCTATCTCTAGCCGGTGCGGGCAGTACTTTTTCTTCTATAATTGTGTTATTTTCGGTCCACTGCGTTTTATGCGGTGTGTAGATAAAGAAAAAGAAGAGGAATATAAAGGCAAAAAGCACGATTAAAGCGACGAGCGCCGTATTTCCATTATTATCCATAGGTATACCTCTTTATAGAGGGGGCGGATTTTTCCGGCCCCTATTTATAAACTAGAATCTGCCGATCACTTTATCGGTGACATGGATCATCACTCCTTTTTCGGCAAAGGCATTCGGCTGAATGATGCGAACGCCGTTGATAAGGAATGTGCCATTCCTGTTTTCCACGGTAATTTCTGTTCCTGCCAAGGTCTTCATACGCAAAGGCTCTTTAATAGCTTCTAATGCAACGACCTCAGGGACAATGAACTGTTTCAAGTAGTCGCAGAGTTTTGCCGGATCATTTGAGGATACAACGATTTCTTGAGCCACCGCATCGTCTCGTGGCAAAAATAAGGTGTAATAGCCTTGTTCGGGAAACAAACAAGCAGGGTCAACCAGGCGGATTTTTTCTGAGATGACAAGAATATCAGGCACTCTTCTTGGTACTTCCGTAAAAACTACAAAGCGATCACCTGGGTCCAAAATGAAGTCATCGCGTGTAAAACCAATTCCGATACTGAAGCGGTCGGTCCAATCCTTCTGACTTTTCCACCCGGTGCGGCTATCTTTTTTCCAGCTGTCGCGGTCTCTTAGATCGCCTTCAACCGATTTTTGTTCTAAAAAGCCTCTTTGGGTCTCCCCGCTGGAACGATCCATCCGATTGCCGGAAATGGATCTAGAGGATTGATCCAAGGAACTTGGGCCCAAAGTGTGCGGCTCCGGCATGTCACGCTGCTGCTGCACCTGTTCACCGTCGGATCGTTGTTTTTCCTGTAATTGTGCGGATAAATCGATGGATAAAAGAAGAAAAAAACCTAAAAAAAGACTCGTTAATAAGGGTCTCATAACTCCTCCTTTACTATCTCTTACTTCGTCAACCTATTTTCAAAGAATTATGAAGTTAAAGCTAGAAGAGGGAGTCTTATAAAGGCGCGCGCGGAGGATTTTTACCCCCTCCTCTAGTCTCATTATATGAAAACTTTTAAAAAAAAACAAATAAATGGTAGGATCAAATATTATGGTATTTGAGAAGAAAATCGGGGCTTATTGGCCTCTTATCGCATTAATTTTGATGTCTGCCGCTATGGCTTCGGCTATTGCTATTGCGGATTTTTCTGGCTGGATGCATTATTTTATGGGTCTGCTGTTCTGTAATTTTGCCCTGCTCAAATTATTCAATGTCAGCGGATTTGCCGATGGTTTTCAAATGTATGACCTGATTGCTAAAAAAAGCCGCTCTTACGCGTTGATTTACCCTTTTATAGAGCTATCTCTGGGATTGGCTTATCTTTCCTTTTTTTATCCTTTAGCCGTTTATAGCATGACGTTGGTGTTAATGAGCATCGGGTCGATTGGCGTCTTATTGTCATTAAGTAAAGGCTTAAACCTAAAATGCGCCTGCATGGGCACTATCCTAGATGTCCCCCTTTCCACTGTTACCTTGACTGAAGATTTGGGGATGGGTGCCATGGCGGCCTGGATGCTTTTTTCTTCAATGTAACCCTCACTCCCTCAAGTCGACCCGCGAAATCTTTTGCAATTCCCTCTGTTTTTTGATAAAATGTACTTAAAATCATGTCCACTTCCGCCCTTTTTGCCTTTATTCTAAAGTTTGTCCGCCTGCAAAAATGGTCTTTTATTGTCGTTTTTATCGTTTCTTTCGGATGGTCATTAGATCAGACGCTTTGGCCCTATCTTTTACAGAAAGTCATCGATATCCTCACCTTGTTCAATGAAGATCGTGGCAACGCCTGGCCGGCTTTGCAGCTGCCTGTTTTGGCCGGTCTGTTCTTATGGATTTCAATTGAGTTGGGCTTTCGATGCCAGGGTTTTATGTTGGCGCGCGCCATTCCTCAGATGGAAGCCGATATCCGCATGACCATGTTTGATCATGTGCAGCGCCATGCGCCTAAATACTTTAGCGAACGGTTTGCAGGGAGTTTGGCTAATAAGATCACTGACATGACAACTCAAGTAACTCTTATAGTGCAGCAAACGTTGACGATGTTCGTCCCTGCTGTCGCCGCTTTTATTTTGGCCTGTATTTTTCTAGCCTTCATTAATCCTTTGTTTGCGCTCATCACTGCCGTATGGATTGTGCTTCACCTGGCTATCTGCATTGTTTTTTCGCAAGGCTGCGACCGGCGGGAGCATCTTCACGGCGAAGTGCGCAGCACTCTGATAGGGAAGATCGTCGACAGTCTCAGCAACCATTATGCCGTCAATCTCTACCATCGCTTCTTTTCGGAATACAGTGTCATTGGCCAAGTCCAGCAAGAAGAAAAGGCTAAAAATTTTGAATCGAAGCAGTATGTCGAGAAGATGAAAATCTGGCTTGGATTATTCACTTTCCTTTTCGGCGGTGTTGGATTGAATGGATTTCTGATTTATTACTGGCTCCATGGCCGCGTAACGACCGGACAAGTGGTGCAAACGTTTAGCATCATGTGGAATATGTGCATGATGCTTTGGGTTACCGGCACTGCCATTCCCGGATTTTTTCAATCGATCGGATTAGCCAAGCAGGCCTTAGCCTTGATGTATGAACCGCAGGATCTAATTGACAAGCCGAATTCAAAGCCTCTTCACATTACTCGTGGTGAGATTATTTTTGAAAATGTATCCCTGCATTACGGGGAGAAAAAACTTTTTCAAAACAAAGACGTGCATATTCAGCCGGGTGAAAAAGTGGGGCTGGTCGGTTATTCGGGCGCAGGAAAATCCTCCTTTATCAATTTGATTTTGCGTCTTTATCCGGTGGAATCAGGCAGAATCGTAATCGATGGACAGGATATCTCCAAAGTGACTTTGGAATCTCTTCGCAGACAAATCGCCCTTATTCCGCAAGACCCCGCGCTTTTTCACAGAACCGTCAAAGAAAATATCCGGTTCGGCCGACTGGATGCCACGGATCAAGAAGTGATCGAGGCTGCAAAACTGGCGCATTGCGACGAATTTATTAAAAGGATGCCCAAAGGCTATGATTCTCCGGTAGGGGAACGCGGTTCCAAACTTTCGGGCGGCGAACGGCAGCGGATCGCGATTGCCCGCGCCATCTTGGCCAATGCACCCATCTTGATGCTTGACGAAGCGACTTCTGCACTAGATTCTCTAACTGAAAGTTATATACAAGAGAGCCTTTCGGTGTTGATGCAAAATCGCACATCTATTGTCATCGCTCATCGCCTTTCCACTCTGGCCGGGATGGACCGGATCCTTGTTTTCGACGAGGGGAAAATTATTGAGCAGGGCTCTCATGCCTTCCTTTTGATGCGTGGGGGGCACTATGCCCGTCTATGGCAACTGCAAGCCGGGGGCTTCTTGCCCGAAGAGCCTATGTAAATTTATTTTTATATAATTCTTGAAGTCGGCGCCGGGATGCTCTATAGAAAATCGTATGGCGAAACGCATTCCACATTGGGCTTTTTTGATGTTAGTATTATCAATTTTTCTTCAAGGGGGATTGCCGGGAAAGGAAATAATAGAAATACAACATATTTTCTATGCTTGTTTTGAAGGAGAACTGCACAGCGATTTAACCAAATTTTGGAAAGTGTGTCAGCAAAAAGATACTCTGCAAAATGAAGCAGTTACCATCTATCCCCCCCATATCAGCCTCACCGATTTTTTTGAGCAGCCTTTAGATGCCACAACGTTTAAAAAAGCGGTGAAGGAAGCGATCAAAGAGGTCAAACTCCCTATCGATGTGTATCTAGAGAATGTCGATTTGATCCAAAAAGATAAACTGCATGCGCTCTATTTCCAAAGCGAATATTTACGGAGAGTGACGGTGGTTTTTGCAAGAAAAGTCGGTATCCCCAGCCATTTGTTGAAAGCAAAAATCGGCAATCCGCAATATCATCTCACGTTGGCGCATAACTTTAGCCCCAAGGCTGCTAAGGAATTATGCCTCCTGGAAAAAAATATTGATTTCACCAAGCCCTTTAGACTGAATCTGTGTCTCTTTCAATCCGAAAGGAAAGGCAAAAATCGAAAATTATTGTGCCTGCATAAATTAAAAATATAAGCGCTTGCAGCTTTGAAAGTATGCCGAATGAACTCGTTTTGGAAATTCTGGTACAATCGACTTTGCGGGAGTAGCATGCCTTGTTGCTTCTTTCCCAAAGATATTACGCTGTGGTGTCCAAAAGCCAATACTTTTCCGTGCCGCGCAGTGCCGATTCCTTATGGAAACGGATAAAAAACAAAATGTATTTTATTGAGAGGGGGATGCTGTATCGGGAACCGCTCACAAAGCACGTTTATATTATGGCCAAAAAGACCCGAGGCTAATATTTTTAAACGGAGCCGGTGCGGGCGTTGACTATATACTGAAATGAATTCAAGAATCGGTTTTCGACTTGATCTTTTTCCGCCTGACTTTGCGCTCAATCTCATCAACTTCTCCAAGTTGATATCGATTTCTGTGCTTTGTCAAACGAAAAAAATTCTAAGTCAAAATTCCGATTTTTGAATTCATTTCAGTATACCTTTAAATTCCATCTTAGAAAGCCTTTATTTACCGAGAATTTTTTCGCTTTTTGGACTTCTTACATCGCCGATTTTGCCGTAAAAGAAATTGAACTTGAGAGAAACCAGACCACTAAAACATTACAAGGCCTTATCGCCTACGCCAATGCGCTCTTCCGAACGGGGAAGTATTCCTTATTGGTCAGGGTTGACAGGTTATGAAAAAAAGCCTATCGATGATAACAAAATAGTTTTAAACGGGAGATCGTATGAATTGTGCATCAACACCTTCCAATGGCTGTTATTATCCTATAGAAGTAGCCCCTGTCGTTGTGTTAACCAACGGATGTGAGCGGAGACATTATCACGCGCATAAGATTCATAAGCCTCGAAGTTTGGAGGAACAGCAAGCTTTTTTGTGCGGTTATGACTTTATGGTGTTGGTCGATAAAAGCCGATCAATGGCCCTTGAGGATGAGAAGGGACGTACCGGCTGGCAAGAAACTCAGGAATACCTGGCAAATATCGTTCAAGAAGCGATCAAGTACGATAAGCATGGCATCGATGCTTGTTTTTTCGGTTCACAAACATTTTGGTGCAAGCATGTGGAATCGGAAGAGAAGCTGGTACAAACCTTTGATCAAATGAGGCCCGAGGGATCTGCTAACCTGGCGGATGCTTTGCAAGAGGCCTTTAACAAACACTTCAAGAGAAAAAAAGAAAACCCGGACCAAAAGACGATCCTTTTAGTGATAACCGAGGCCGCCCCGGATGATAAAGAGAAGGTGGAAAATGCCATTGTTGCCTGCACGCAGAAGATCAATAAAAAGGAGATTTTCCACTATCATCATCATAAAAAATCCCTCGAAATCGGCATCCGTTTCTTTCATGTAGGGGCCGATCAGGGCGCTGTTGCTTTTTTAAATGAGTTGGATGGTGATCTGGAGAAGAAAGGAGCTAAGGCAGACATCGTTGACACCGGACAGGTTCAAGAACTTGCCGGTGCCAATCTTGTAAGAGAAGCGTTTATTAACGCTCTTTTTGAGTAAGGGCTATCTGCCGATCAGGATAAAAATCCCTGCTACCAAAGCCAGTAATCCCAGGATAATGGCCGGGATGGCAAGGCCGCCGACTAACGTAGTGATGCCTACCAGGATTAAATAGATCGCCAGTAATAAAAAGCCGATATTTCTTGTAAAAACCATGAGAGACCCCTTGGGTTGTTATATCATTGGATATGTCACAAGAAAAGATATCAAGCAAATATTTTATTGTTGGATGAAGGTTTCTGCCAGGGCATAAGCTTCTTTAAGCTCTTCCGGTTCAGGGTGTTGATCGGCGAATTTGACCTTGTCGGCGCTGGTAAGAAAAGCGGATAGATTAGTCTGTGTCTCTTGGTCGAAAGCAGGGGAATATGCCATGGCATGCAAAAATTCCGGTGTGGTTTGTTTGGTGGCTTTGATGGCGAATTTCTCTTCGATGTAGGCGCGAAGAACATTGGCAAGCAAGATCACATCCGCGTGCTTTTGCGCTACAAGGAGCCCTTCCAGAGCTTTCTTCTTAGCGGCTGCGGCGCGGGCCTGTTGCTCTTTTTGTAAATCACGCGGTTTCGCGGGCTGCAGTCTAAGGATGGAATAAAAAATCAGGCAGGCCAGCAGTGCCAGAATTTTTTCCCAGGGCAGGGTCTTGCTGCGCATTAAAGCTAAACTCTCTTTAGACTCTTTTGCCAGCCGGAGCGGGTTTTCTAACAAAGTTTTCCGATTGGCAGAATCTAGAGTGATCGGATGTCTTTCAATCAGCGATAAAAGAGGAAAAGGATCCCCCTTATGGCCTGCATCGTGTTGAACAACGAGGGTTTCAATAGGGAATATATCTGAAATCAGCTCCACTTTATCTCCTCCTTTTTTGGAAAGGAAGGGGACATTATACAGGCTAATAAAATGAACCCCTGCCATATGGGGTTCAAGTTTAAACACGGCATTCAACCCACCCGGTACCTCGGTCAATGTCTCCTCTTGCAAGGAAAAGGGAGGCTCGAATAGTCCCACGTATTTAAGCAAATTTATGCGGACCGTGTTCATGTCTACTATGTAGTCTTCGGGAAAAATAAAGGAGGCCTGCACTTCTAGATGTTCTTCAATGCCGATCACGGTTTTTGGAATTTTAATGTCCAGGGAAAATTGAGCGTTTAGCAGGCAGGGAAACGCTAAAAGTAAGGCCAAAATAATCACTGTCTGCCTCTCCGGGCTTTGAAAAATTTCCTTAAGGGCTTGATGTAGGATTCGTCGGTTCGAATCGGTACAAACCCTGCGCGGATTTTTTGCATCAGTTGTTCGAGGTCATCGAGCCGTCCTTGCCCTTGCTCTTTGAACTTTTTCCGCAGGCTGGCATCCCCGCTGTCGATTGTCTGCTCCAGCCCTGTTTCCAAATCGTGTAGCGTAGCAAGCGCAACATCCGGAAAAGCACTTTCTAAAGGGTCTGTGACGGCAATGGTGATCAAATCGTGTTTTTTAGAAATCAGATGAAGGGCTTGTGTCGGTAATGGACATAAGAAATCGGAAATGAGAAAACAGATCGCTTTTTTTCTCTGGAGTGTGCCTAAGTAAGTTAATGCCGTTTCGAGGTTCGTCCCTTGAAGGCGCGGCTCATAAGCCAACAACTCCCGAATGACCCGCAGGACGTGGCGCGTGCCTTTTTTAGGGGGCACTATTTTTTCCACCGCATCGGAAAATAAAAAAAGGCCTACCTTGTCATTGTTTTTGATGGCCGAAAAGGCCAGTATGGCGCCGATTTCGGCCATTGTTTCCTGCTTTAAGCGCAGGGAACTGCCGAAACGGCAGGAAGCTGATACGTCGACCGCTAAAATCACGGTCAACTCCCGTTCTTCTTTGAATACTTTGATGTAAGGATGGTTCATGCGCGCCGTGACGTTCCAATCGATGGTGCGGATGTCGTCGCCCGTTTGGTACTCCCGTACCTCTTCAAATTCAATGCCCCGTCCTTTAAAGGCAGAATGCCATTCCCCCGCCATCATATCATCGGCAAGCTGGGTGGTATGCATTTGAATGTCGCGAATCTTTTTGATCACCTCACGTGAGATGGCGGCCATGTTAACCTACAGTTTTTAAGGTACGGGAATCGTTTCAAGGATCCGATCGATGATGTGATCGGAGCTGATTTCTTCCGCTTCCGCCTCATAGGTGCGCCTGATCCGATGGCGCAAAAGATCGCGGCAGATCTGTTTGACATCATGCGGGGTGACAAAGGCTCTTCCTGAAAGAAAGGCATGTGCCTTGGCAGCCGTTGAAAGTCCAATGCTGGCGCGCGGCGAAGCGCCGTATAAAATCAGCCCTTCGGCATCTACGCCATAACTCTTCGGGTCGCGCGTAGCGAAAACGATTTTGAGAATATAGTCGGTGACCTTTTCATCAATATAGACCTGGTTCACGATTTTACGCGTTTCTAGCAGGTCCTTTCCAGATAATACGGCTTTCGCTTCGGGACGCTCTCCCATAGCGCTCATACGGCGGATGATTTCTTTTTCTTCCTCGATGCGCGGATAGCCGATACGTACTTTCATCATGAAACGGTCCGTTTGGGCTTCCGGTAAAGGATAGGTTCCCTCTAGCTCGATCGGATTCTGCGTTGCAAGCACCAAAAAAGGACGGTCCACTTTATAGGTTTCGTTGCCGATAGTGACTTGTTTCTCCTGCATCACTTCTAAAAGAGCCGATTGGACTTTGGGAGGGGCACGGTTGATTTCATCCGCTAAAAGAATGTTTGTAAAGATCGGGCCTTTTCGGACGGAAAAAGTACCTTCTTTCGGATTATAAATTTGAGTGCCGATCAGATCGGCCGGCAACAGATCCGGGGTAAATTGCACGCGTTTAAAGGAACAGTCGATTACCGTAGCGAGAGTGGTCACTGTGAGCGTCTTTGCTAATCCGGGCAATCCTTCCAAAATCAGGTGTCCATCTGCTAGCAGTGCAATAAACAGACGATCGATCATTTCGGTCTGCCCGACAATCACTTTACAAACTTCTTCGCGCGCCTTCCGAAATTTTTGATTGGCTTTTTTAATGATATCGGTCAGTTCATCTACATCTACGGTCACTGCTTTCTCCTAAAAACTTATTTGCCTACCGAAAGGAATTTATAAATCGGACGAAAACCGATTTTTCAATTCTTTTTTGTATATCGTTATTGGCCAATAAATGAAAGTGTCTTGTATGCCGAAAGGAAGTGAAGAATCGGAATTTTGACTTGATCTTTTTCCGCTTGACTTTGCGTTCAATCTCATCAACTTCTCCAAGTTGATGTCGATTTTCGCGCTTCGTGATTCAAAATCAGCAGAGGATGACACCGCCGAAACCAAATTGTGCCAAGACAATGTACAGGCTACTGCCTAGCCCGAACCGGAAATCTCTGGAGTTGCGCTACCTTTTCCTTGGCAGGGTCAATCGGAAAGTGGAACCGATCCCTTCCTCGGAGTCAACGGCGACTTTGCCGTGATGTTTGGCCACAATTGTTTCGACAATCGAAAGCCCCAGGCCGGAGCCGCCGACTCGTTTCGAGCGTGATTTATCTACTCGGTAAAAACGCTGGAAAATGTTTTCAAGTTCTTCTTTGGGAATGCCTACACCCTCATCTTTGATCGTTATAACGATCTCGTTTTTGAAGGACTCCAATAGGAGGGTGATTTTAGGAGGACCCATCGAATATTTGGCGGCGTTTTCTACAAGATTAATCAGTGCCAGCTCTATTAAGTTAGGGTCGGCAAGCAGGCGGGAACTGCCCTTGTGATCGATGATCTCGATTTCCGCGTCGGGATAAGCATCCTGTACCGTATCTTTTACCGTTTCTAAAATTTCGGACATGTTACAATCGATCAGGCGAGACTCCGTAATGTGCTCAATATCGGTTAACGTCAGCAGGTCTTTGATCAGATTTGACATTTTATGGCAATTGCGCAAGATTTTAGCCAGGATTTCAGAAGACGTCTCCAGGGGTAATTCTGGATTATCATGTAATGCTTCGGCAAACCCTTGTATGATGGTGATGGGGGTTTTGAGTTCATGCGAGGCGTTAGCTACAAAGTCTTTACGCATTTCGCTGAGTTTAAAACGCTCGGAAGTGTCCTGAAGGACCAGAATAGCTCCGGTGCCATCTCTTTTTGGTGCGGCGACTAAATCCAAGAAGCGCCGTTCTTTATTCCGTTTAATTTCGAGCGTATCGTTTAAGATTTTGCCGGCTTTTTGACATTGGGTAAGAAGGTGCGTGCATTTCTCTTGACCAAGGTCGTCGGCGTGTGCGTTCAGGATTTGATCAGGAGAAAGATTGAGGAGTTTAAGAGCTATTGCATTGGCAAAGGTCACGACCATATTGTTATCTACGGCCACCACTCCTTCCACTAGGGATTCTAGAACGGCTTCTTTTTCATTCCGTTCGATGGTCAGCGATTCGATCTGGTGCCGGATTTTTACGGAAAGGGAATTGAGAGTGTCGGCCAGTTGGCCGAATTCATCATCGCGGTTTTCGGGCCCTAGCTGAATTTTAGGGACCGTGGTGGTGATCCCTTCCTGGTAAGGTTTGACTGCTTGAATGATCTGTTGAATGGGGCGGGTAAGATAGTTGATGATAAACCAGGTCATCATGCTAAAGAGCATCAGAATGACAATTCCGGAACCTAGAAAGCCAAATTCGAAATCTTTGGTGATCTCTTCAACATATTGCAAGGGAAAAGCAATCCGCAGCACATAGGTTTTCCCGTGAAAGTCAAACGTTTTAGCAAAATAGGCAAAATCTTGCGCCAGAATTTCGGAATACTCTTCATGGTAGCCTGTACCCTCTTCGAACGCCTGCAAAACCTCAGGGTGGGAAACAACGAATTCTTGACTAAATCGGGGGCCTAACAGCCGTTTGGTGTGGGAATCGTAAAGGATTTTTCTTTCGTTGGAGATCAAGCTGACGCGGAAAAAGATCAGTTGCTTCTGTTCCTTGAGATCGGCAATCAGGGCATCATCATTGGGCGCTCGCCGTATTTTTTCGAGAATGGCTGACGCCCGATCATTCATCGATTTTTGCACGATATTTTTTACTGTTTTTTGGGCAAACGGAAACATCATGGCAATAAAAGCCAAAAAAACAAATAAATAAGTGGTGAATATTTTTTTTCTAAAGCTAAGCATGTAATTAAAGTTAATTATAAATCATCATATATTATAACTTCAATAAACTCTTAGGTCTAAGAGTTAGATTATCATGACCGTTGGCTGTAATAAGCACTGTGTCTTCGATGCGCACGCCGCCTAAGCCGGGAAGATAGATCCCCGGTTCGATGGTGAGCACCATCCCTTCTTCTAATGAAAGTTGACTTTCAGGGGGGGTTCTTTTCAGGGCAGGAAGTTCATGCACTTCCAGCCCGATGCCATGTCCCAGACTGTGGGAAAATTGGGGACCGTAGCCTGACTCGATAATTACATCCCGGGCAGCGGCATCCAGATCCCCGATCAGGGTGCCAGGACGGCATAATTCCAGCGCTTTTTCTTGCGCCTGCAAAACGATGTGATAAATAGCGGTCAATTTGGGGTCCGGTTCCCCAAAAAATACGACCCGGGTCATGTCGGAGTGATAATGATTTAAGGTCGTGCCGATATCGATCAAGACCGGCTGTCCGATTTGCAGGGTGCTGATCCCTGCCCTATAATGGGGCATGGAGCTGTTGGGCCCAAAAGCGATGATGGGGTCAAACGCAGCGCCTTTCGAGCCGCGCCTTTTCCAGAAAATTTCCAGTTCCAAAGCAATTTCTGCTTCCGTTACGCCTTCGCGCAAAAGTGTACAGACATAATCGAATCCTTCAGAACCTAAAGCAGCGGCTTTTTTTAATAAGGCAATTTCAGAGGGGTCTTTAATCTGCCGGATTTTAAGCACGGGGTTATCGATAGGCTTCAAGGCGATATGCAGCGGTTCGAGTTCTTTCTTCAAAGAGAGATAGCTTTTAAGAGAAGCATTGCTGTTAAAGCCCAAAGTTTTGATGCCTTTCGATTCCATTAAAGATGGAAGCTGGGAAGCGCTCGAGGCCAAAAGTACTGGAAAGGGGCTATCTTGCCGGCATTTTTCAATATACCGCCCGTCAACGATCAGAGTGAGCCCTTTCGTGTCTACTAAAAGGGTGCCTGCCGAAAGGTGCTGTCCTGTTAAATAGTAAAGGTTAAGGGGATCGTCAACGATTAAACCGTCGCATTGTTCTTGTTTAAGGGCAAGTTGTAGTTTAAGCACTCTGTTCATAAATTAAAAAGGGGTTCCAATTCTAGGTCGATCATGGTTTTTTTACCCAGCGGGCACACGTTAGGCTGTTTGCAGCGGTAGAGCTGTGAGATGAGGAGGAAGGCTTCGTCGGGGCCTAATTTTTTTGCGGAACTAAAAGCGGCACGGGAGGCAGTGGCGGCTAATTTTTTATCAATTTCCACTTTTTGGTCTTTGAGGCCTTCGATGATGTCTAGGATCAATGCTTCGAGCCCCCATTTTTCCCAAAGGCGCGGCACGGCATCGACACGGAAGCTTTTCGGTCCGAATTCTTCGATCCCTAGGCCCCAGGCCTTCAGTTTATCCAGGTGTTCCCGGAGGGCTTCTGCTTGCGCCGGAGTCGTTTCGATCGTGATAGGGATTAGGAGCTGCTGCGCTGGGGAAGGAACCGTTTCTTTTGCGGAAAGCTGTTCAAAAAGCACGCGGGCATGGGCAGCGCGCTGGTCGACGGCTTTCAGGCTGCCGCTCTCGGTGGAAAGCAGGAAATAGCCCGGCAAGGTGGCGATCACTTTCGGTAGGGGGGCTACTTTTGGGCTCTCAAAAAGAGGAAGGGTTTCTTCTTTAAATATTTTAGGTGGCAGAGGCGCTGGGGTATAGAGAAAAGGGGCAGGCATTGAAAAGGTCGGAGGGGCTTGGAAAACAAATGAGCCTTGGGGCTCTTCAAAAGCGTCTTGGCCGAGCGAGGACTCTACGGCAGCTTTGATCGCCTCGTGCAACGCCGGGCTGTTACGCAGGCGGACTTCCCGTTTCTGGGGGTGTACATTAACGTCCACGAACCCGCCGGGGATTTTGAGATGCAGCACAAACACCGGGTGCCGATTCGGCGAAAGGGTGGTGCCATAAGCTTCCTTGACGGCGTGGGAGATCATAGGGCTGAAAACCCCTCTTTCATTGATGAAAAGAAACTGTCCGGTACGGTTGTGGCGCGTAAAGGCAGGTTGGCCGATAAAGCCGGAAAGGGAAATTTCCCCTTTTTCAAGCGCCAGAGGGCATAAACCCGTCGAAAATTCACGGCCTAAGACGGCGCTAATCCGCTCTTTCAATCCACTTGGTTCGGCTTTTAAAAGCTCTTTCTCATTACTGATCAGCCTAAATTTAATCTGCGGATGGGCCAGCGCCAGGGAGGTCGCCATTTTGAGGATTTCCTGAGTGTCGTAATCTGGGGAGCGTTGGAATTTTTTACGTACAGGGACATTAAAGAAGAGTTCTTTGACTTCAAAAGTTGTTCCCGCTGCGCGAGGCGCTGGAGCGGCCTGATGCATTTTGCCACCATCGATCATCACAAGTGTTCCTTTTTCCTGCCCTTTTTGGCAGGTAAGCAGGGTCAGCTTGGAAATGCTGGCAATCGAGGGCAGCGCTTCCCCACGGAAACCCATAGTGCCTAGGGTATTGAGATCATCCAAGGCACGGAGTTTAGAGGTGGCATGCCGTTCAAAGCAGAGCACGGCGTCGTCACCATTCATTCCATCGCCATTATCGGTTACTCGGATCAGTTGCCGGCCTCCCCCCTTGATTTCAATGATGATCTCGAGCGCGCCGGCATCGATGGAATTTTCCACCAGTTCTTTGACCACGGAAGAGGGGTTTTCGATCACTTCCCCGGCAGCAATTTTATTGATGGTGTGGTCGTCAAGGACCCGTATTTTTGAAGCCATAAGGGAATTATAACGGAATCAGGCGAAAGGTTCAAATAAAGCCGTTCTATTCATAAAACCCACTCCCTGTGTATGATATGTTTATGGATGAAGGGGCTTTAAAAATTATCAAGCGGCTCAAAGCTGCCGGTTATACGGCATATTATGCCGGAGGCTGGGTGCGCGATTTTATTTTGGGGCACCCTTCTGCCGATATTGATATTGCCACCGACGCCTCCCCTGAAACTATCATCAAGCTTTTTCCTCGTACGGTAAAAGTCGGTATCAGTTTTGGCGTGGTGGTCGTGTTGATCAATGAACACCAGTTTGAGGTATCCACCTTCCGTAAAGATATTGACTACGAAGACGGCCGGCGGCCTAAAGAGGTCGAATTTACTACGGCCGAAGAAGATGCCAAGCGACGCGATTTTACCATTAACGGCATGTTTTATGATCCCCTGGAAGATCGGGTGATCGATTATGTCGGCGGACGAGATGATCTGCAAGAAGGCGTGGTAAAGTCCATCGGCGATGCCGCAGAAAGAATCCGCGAAGACCGCCTCAGGATGATCCGCGCCGTGCGCTTTGCTTACCGCTTCGGTTATCGGATAGACGCTCGTACGGAACAGGCCATCCGTGAGCAGGCTGCTACTCTTTTTCCGGCAGTGGCCATGGAGCGGATCTGGCAAGAGTTAAAGAAAATGACTGCTTACGAAACAATCGGGGATGCCTTGGTCAAAATGCATGACCTCGGTCTTTTGCAAATGATTTTTCCGCCGCTTGCACGGTTATCGAAAAGTGAGTTGCGGCTCTGCACGGCTTCGTTTAAGCATTTTCCGGTTAATTGCCCGGCCGTTTTGTATATGATCGAGTTGTTTCCGGAGTCTTCCCTTGATGAGTTGATCGCTCTTTGCCGTTATTTAAAAGTCAGCAATAAACAGTTAAAAGCCGTCGAGGAGTGCGATAAGGTCAGACGCATACCATTTGACGCCGAGGATGCTTCCTGGGCGCGGGTGTATGCCTTTGAAGATATTCATATTTATTTGGAAGTCATTGCTTCCCGCCTCCCTGATCCTCAAAGACTTGAATTTAAGCAAACACACCAAGAGCGCCAATTGTATTTGCAGCCTCATATCGATCGCTTGATCTTAGGGCGCCCCTTGGTAAATGCCGCGACATTAATGAAAGAGGGTTTGAAACCGGGAAAAGAGCTGGGCAAATTGCTTTCTGCCGCTGAATCCCTGGCCATTAATCGAAACTTGCAGGAAGCAGATCAAGTGCTTGCCCTGCTTAAACAATCCCCTTTATGGCCATGAAACAAATCATTAGCTTGCAGCATCCCTTAGTCAAACGTTTAGCAAAATTGAATAGCGACCGCTCACTGCGCTATGAGGAAAAAAGCGTCGTCGTGGAAGGGATAAAACTTGTCGAGGAACTTAAAGGCTCTTTGAAAAGAGTGCTCGTCACTGACCCATCCCTTGCACCGCCAGGGGTCGAGACCTATTTGGTGTCCAATGAAGTGATTGGGAAAATTGCCGGCTCTAAACATCCCGAAGGGATAGTTGCCGAAGTGGAGATGCCCGTCTTTAGGTTGCCTATTTCTTGCCGCTATCTTTTGGTGCTGGATGGAGTCAGCGATCCCGGCAATTTGGGGACGTTGCTAAGATCTGCCCTTGCATTGGGTTGGGAGGGAGCTTACCTCCTCGGCAATTGCTGCGATCCGTTTAATGATAAGGCCATTCGGGCAGCTAAAGGCGCAACGTTTCGTTTGCCCATTCAAAAAGGAAGTTTTACAGAATTTTCCGGTGTGGTAAAAGAACGGGCGCTTATTCCTCTAGTGGCAACGCTCGAAGGGGAAAGTATAAAAACTCTGCACGCGGCACAAAGGATCGCTTTAATTTTGGGCAGCGAGTCTCACGGCCCTTCTAAAGAAGTGGTGGAATTTGCTAAAAAAATCACCATTCCGATCACGAACATGGAATCTCTCAACGTCGCCTCGGCCGGAGCCATTCTGATGTATACCTTACTTACGCGGATCTAAGCCCACAAGGATTGCCATCTTGTTTTTATTTTCTCTGTATTTTTCGAGATGAGACGCTGTGTCGGCTAAATCGAGGTTAGGGGGACGCGCAGGACGAAGCCTTCATACGGGCAATCCTCTGCTTGGATATTTGTCTAGCTACTTAAATACCTTGACTTTATGCAAAAAACTAGACGCAGTATATCAATACTGATATAATAGTTTTAGGGAATGAGAAAAGAAAAAGCTTCTAGGTCAATACTTTGGGTAAGTTCTTCTAAGCGAGATTTGATGGATATGCCTGCTGACGTTGTTGCCGATTTTGGATATGGATTGTATCGAGCACAATTAGGAGAGTATCCGGACATGGCAAAAACCCTTTTAGGTTTCGGAGGGGGGGAGTTGAAACGCCAAAGCAGGATATAGAACTTATCCGCTCTAGACTTAAACTGGCCGAAGAAAGGTACAAAGAATGGAAAAAAGGAAATTCCAATGACTAAACAAAGCAAAGAGTATGAAGTTACAGCAGGAAATATCTTGGCTGATCTTGGATTAGACCTGCCAGAAGAACTTCTTGCAAAAGCGAAACTACTACACGAAGTCAGTGGACTAATAAAAGCTAGTCAACTTTCTCAAAAAGATGTCGCTGAAAAACTAGGAATTACTCAGCCAAAAGTTTCTTTACTGGTATCTGGTCAATTATCTGCATTTAGCACCGATACTCTTTTGCACTATCTTTCTGTTCTAGGGTGTGAAGTGCAAATTCGTGTAAAAAAACCACGCGCTAAGATTGATATTTTTCGACGTAAAGGCCGTATTGCTGTTTGTTAACTTTCAATCAATCCGAAATGACAGCCTATCCTTTAGGATGAGAAGTAGACTTTATTTAATGAACGCTATAGCAAAAAAATGATATAATGGCCCCATGAACGCAAAAGACCCAAAATGGACCCCTACGTATTCCGTCGAAGAACAATTTTTTGGAAGCGACCGGAAGCAAAATCGCTTAGAACGAAAGCTCAAATCCTCTCAAGACCGCTCTAAATTTAAAAAAACCGATAAGAAGAAATTCGAACAAGGCATTCAACAGGAAATCAGCGATAAGGCCGGTGAAAACCTATTGCGGGGACGCGTCTTGGCGATTTCCACACAGGGCTATGTCGTCGATTGCGACGGTCAAATTTACAACTGTCAGTTGCGCGGTCTTTTAAAAAAGGAAAAAACGCACGCAAAAAATTTGGTCACCGTAGGGGATTTTGTGCGTTTTGCCGCTTCCCCCGATCATGAAGGTTCCATTGCGCATGTCGAGCCACGCACGTCGTATCTTTCAAGAGCCGATAATCTTTCACGTAATCGGGAACAGTTGATTGCCGCGAATGTGGATCAAGTGCTGATCACCGTCTCCTTAGTGGATCCCCCGATCAAACCGTCGCTCATCGATCGCTATATCATTGCCGCCCGGAAAGGAAAAATGGAGCCGGTGGTGGTGGTGAATAAAATCGACCTTTTAAGCGATGTTTCCTACCCGGAGGAAATTCGGGAGGAACAGCGGCTGTTATTGGAAGAGTGCCGAGAGGCATATTTGCAAGCCGGCATCCCGCTGGTTTCCATCAGCGCTTCTCAAGGGGAAGGGATCGATCAGTTAAAAGGGATCATGAAAAACCGCACCTCTGTGTTTTCGGGACAGTCGGGCACGGGAAAATCTTCTTTGATCAATGCCGTGACCGGTTTGGAGTTGGCGGTGGGTGAAACCGTACGTCATACCAGGAAAGGGGCGCACACCACGACAAGTACCCGTTTGGTGCCTTTAGACTGTGGCGGCTTTTGTTTAGATACGCCCGGTATTAAAAGCTTCGGCGTCTGGGAGTTGGATCCTTCTGAAATCGAGGCTTACTTTACAGAAATTCAAGAAGTCGGAGCAGGCTGTAAGTTTCCCGATTGCTCCCATTCACATGAAAAAGCCTGTGCTGTCATCGATGCCGTGCAGGATGGAACCATTTCTGCTCTGCGCTATGCATCTTACGTTTCTCTGCGTCTTACCTCTCTAGAAGAGCATCGGCGCAGGTAAATGACATGAGCCTTTCCCTTATTTTACCTGCCTATAATGAAGGAAAAAATATTGCCGCTACCGTCAGAAAGTGCGTGTCCTATTGTAATGAACAGGGCTTTGACTATGAAATCATAGTCGTTAATGACGGTTCCACCGACCGTACGCAGGAAGTCATCGAAGAATTAATGCAGGAAATTCCCCAACTGCGGCTTTTAAGCCACCCTGAAAATCGAGGCTATGGATCTGCTTTGCGTACCGGATTTGATGACGCGCGGAAAGAGGATATCTTCTATATGGATAGCGATGGGCAATTTACTATTGAGGATCTGGGCTTTCTGTTAGAACAAAAGGAACCTGACGCTATCATGATCGGCTATCGGGCGCAGCGGGCTGATTCGCCGATCCGTGCCCTGAATGCCTGGCTTTATCGCAAGTATTTGCGCATTGTTTTTGGATTGCAGGTGCGGGATGTAGACTGCGCTTTTAAACTCTTCCCTACTAAGGCCTATCGTGATGTCAGGCCGATCAAATCAAACGGCGCCTTTTTTAGTGCGGAATTATTACTGGCATTTAAGAAGCAGGGATGGCGCCTCAAAGAAGTTCCGGTCCGCCACTTTTCCCGCCGCCTCGGTTCACAAACAGGCGCTAAAATTAAAGTCATTATGAAGATGTTTCAGGAGTCATGGACCTACTGGCGCAGTTGAAGCACAGACGTGTTTTTGTTTTGACTTTACTATGCGGATTTCTGTTGCGTCTTTATTTTTCTCAATTCTTGGAACATCGGATCGATAGGGTCGCTTGGCGTGGCTGGGGTTGGGGCGTTAATGCCTATGGGCTTTCCACGTTTTATTCTAAAATGTGGTGCGATTACATGCCTGCCTATCCGATTGTGCTAGGTTGGTTGCATCAAATGGGGGAATTTTTGCCGGCCGCTTTAAATCCTATTTTATATAAGCTGCCGGCCAATTTGGCTGATCTGGCGCTAGCTTTATTGATCTTTGATACGCTTAAAAAAATCACCACGCTATCTGCTGCAAAAATATCAGCTCTAGCGTATTTTTTTAATCCGGCCGTGATCTTAAACTCCGTATTTTGGGGGCAGGTAGACTCCTTGCAAGCCTTGATGATGAGCGGCTCTCTTTTAATGGCGTGCAAGGGCAGCACGCTTACCGCAAGTGCAGTGACCGGACTTTCTTTTATGTTCAAGCCTCAAGGGATTGTTCTAGCGCCCATTATCGGGTATTTTACCTTGAAAACTGGGTCTTTGAAAAAAAACATAGGAGTGCTCCTGATCTTTATGGTTACCGCCGCACTGATCACGCTTCCCTATTTATGGAGCGCATCCACCCTCTTAACTTTCCCGCTGGATGCGCTGCATTTGATCCGGGAACGCTTTGCAAAAGCCTATGAGCAATATCCGTATTCTTCGGTCTATGCCTTTAATATATGGAGCGTTATCCAGGGGCATTTTAAAAGCGATCAAGAGCTCTTTTTAAAGTTGACGTATCAAACTTGGGGCATGCTTTTTTTTGGCGTCCAATATCTGCTGCTTGCCGCAGCCTTTATAGCCAGGAAATACCGCATTGATAGATGTGCTGAAGTGTTCCGCGCCGCTTCTCTGTTAATGATCGGCTTGTTTTTCTTTGCCACGCGCGGGCATGAACGCGGTTTTTTTCCGGCGCTGGCTTTTTTATCCTTTATATTTCTTTTGTATCCGCGATATTGGTTGTACTACGTCTTTTTTTCCCTTTTTCATCTTTTTAACATGATCTTTGCCTATTTGAAGATGAATCCATTATACGGGTATCAAGGGGAAGGTCTGGAACCCTATGCCATGGGGGCCGCATTAGCTGCTTTCTCCGTTTTTCTATTTATGGAGGGCAGTTATTTTTACGAAACGATCAAAGGGCGGGCATGAAAAAGTGGGTGATACTTCTATTGTTTTTGTTAGCGGCCGCGCTCCGTTTTTATCATTTGGAAAAGCCCGCCACACACTACTTTGATGAAGTTTATTTTGTATTTACATCTCAAGAGTGGGTGAAAGGGAACCGTCCTTGGGACTATCAAGAGCCGGCCCCTAAAGGGAAAGCGTATGAGTGGACCCACCCCCACTTGGGAAAAGAATTGACTGCGGTCAGTATTGCGGTTTTAGGGGATCATCCTTATGCCTGGCGTTTTATGCAGGCGTGTTTTGGCTGTATCGGATTGGTTGCTATTTATTTCTTGGCGCTGGCATTGTTTGAAAAAGGGGCTCTGGCGCTGTTCGCGGCTCTGCTTTATAGCTTCGATACATTTCCCTTGGCCATGAGCCGCATGGGAACTTCCGACATCTTTTTGATGTCTTTTATTTTGTTGGCCACACTGTTTTTTGTGAAATATACCCGCTCTGCCAAAAAAAGCGCCCTTTTGCTTTCTGCCTTATTTTGCGGCGCTGCCGTATCGGTCAAGTGGAACGGAGCCATGGCCCCTTTGTTTTTACTTACAGCGGGCTTGTGGACGGCGCCTAAGAAAAAAGAGGTGATATGGTCTTACCTTATGATTCCGCCTGCAGTCTATCTTTTAAGTTATCTTCCATTTTTTCTATCGGGCCATGGCATTCAAGCCTTTATTAATTTGCAAAAAAGTATGTACACATACCACAAAGGGTTAGCCGCTACGCATCCCTATAGCTCGCAGTGGTGGACGTGGCCATTGATGTGGCGGCCGGTGTATTTATCTTTAGAAGGGGGAGAAGGCGTCCGTTCCCATATTTATGCTTTCGGAAATCCGTGGATCTGGTGGACAGGGGGTTTGTCGCTTGTGCTGACCCCTTTTGAAATCTTTTCTAAAAAAAGCCGTGCCCTGTTGTTTACGTTTTTGTCTGCCCTGGCGTATTGGCTCCCCTGGTCTCTTTCACCACGCTCCTTAACCTTTATTTATCACTATCTTCCCTCGCTGCCGTTTGTCTATCTAATGATCGCCTATTATTTGGATCTGTTATGGCAAAGAGGAAGAATAGGAAAGTTTCTGGCAGCTTCGTACTTGGTTGTAGCGGCGGCCGTCTTTATCTTTTTTTTACCGATTGCCTTGGGATGGCCTTTAGAGGATAAAAGTCTGCCCTACCGCTTTTGGCTGGAGTCTTGGAGATGACACGTTGGGATGTGTTTTATTCCATGATTCAAGGGGGGATTACTTGGGCGGCGCTCTTTTTTATCTCTCGTAATTTAAGAGGCGACGCGTTTTTTTTTGAGATCCTTGACAACTACCGATGGCCGTTATTTTTTGTTGTGCCCTTTTTGGCAGTTATAGCGGTAAGTTTTAGCTATCTCTTCAGTAAAATTGTTCCCCTATCCTTTCAGTTAGGTAAGTTTGCCATCATCGGCTTTTCTAATTCGGCTGTAGATTTTGGTGCCTTAAATGCTTTGATTCTTTTGACGGGCATCAAGGGGGGGCTATTTTTCATTCTTTTTAAGGCTTTTTCCTTTCTTCTAGGCATTTTGAACAGCTATTTATGGAATAAATTTTGGACATTTGAGGTTCCTAACAAGTCAAACAGAGAATTTTTGCGCTTTATGTTGATCAGTCTAGCGGGGCTTGTGATCAATGTATTGCTAGCTTCAGCCATTGTCAATGGGATGCAGGTTCCGCCCGGTTATTCTGCCGTTCTTTGGGCCAATGTGGGCGCTTTAATCTCCTTCATATTTACTGCTTTATGGAACTTCCTGGGATACAAATTTTTGGTATTTAATCGGCACTAAGGGAACTTAAAAATTTCTCCATTAACGCTTTATGCTGCTTAGGATCATGGTGGCAAAGCCTCATGATGGCCTGTGATACCAAGTTTTCAAAAGAGGGGTCTTTTTTAGGTGCCTGGATGGCTTCAGCGACAAGCCGATGCATCAACGCTACGATTTTGATTTTACCCTCAGGGCATCTAAAAGCGCCCTTCAAGTCGGCATCCAATAAAAAGCGGAAGAACCAATCGGTGAGTTGAATCTTTTGCAAAGGGGATTCGGTTGTAATAAGAGGATAGATTTCCAAAACCTTATCGGCAAGCAGCGAACAGATCTGGGTGGCAAAGCGTGGATTTTGGAAGCAGCCGGCGGCAATATGGCCTGCGGAGTCTTTTTCCAATAGTGACCTGCGCAACCATTCGAATAGATGCAAGTCCAAGAAGGTATAAAATGGTTGCTGCGGGATGTGCTCAAAGAGTTTGCGGTAGCACAGCAATAGGGTTTCCGGTGCTTTTTGCAATAGTCCAAACTGGCATCCCTGCATGATCTTCGACGCGTAGACAATGGCATAAGGGGAAGAGATGCGCAGCATGCGGTTGATGACGCGCACCAATATTTTTTTATCCAGAGGCAGAGTAATGTGCTTGTCTAAGAAGAGCATCTGTTCATGAAGCTCGTTTGAATAGCCTTCATATATTTTTAATCTGAACGCTTCCATCAGGAGAATTTTAGCGTAGCGCAGATGTTCATTAAAGGCTGCATTGGGCCGAGGTTCCAAACGGAAAATATAAGCTTCCAATAATGAGTTAAGTTTTAATTTTTTTTCCGGAAAGCGCCTGCAAAGTTCTAGCAAATTTTTATGAAGAAAGAAATTAAGGAATATTTGCTGGATTTCAGTTTCGGGGCTCGATTTTATCAGCTTATCGAGCAGCAAAGATAGGCACTCGATGAAAGGGATTTCATCTTTTTCAATCCTGGGATTTCTTAAATTACGCACAGGGTAGATGACTATCGGACAGTCGTTGAAAGGGGGCGGCGTGTCCCTGACATCGATAAGTTTGAATTCAGAACCGGCAAAATGAACAAAAAACTGATAGACCCACTGAGAAAAGACGTTAGGGGAGCCTGTTAATATTTTACCGGCCGCAAGCGTACAAGCCAAATCCCTCATTTCAGTGTAGATTTTAGCGTCGCTTTTACAGCCGGCAGCTTGCAAAAGGACCTCGAAGGCATACTCATGGTTAGCTGGATCAGATAAGTCCAGCGCTTTAACATATTTTAGAGTGCAGCTGCTAATGAAGGGCGCGTGCAGCGCTTTCGGTCTCTCCTTGGCCTTTAAAGACTGTATGACGTTTAGGCAAAATCTTAAAGGGGGGGGCGAAGAGTACTTTGATAGCTCCAAAGCAAGATCAAATAAGTCGTTATCGCCGATAGAGGAGGTGCCAAGTAATAGGCAGAGGCATTGTAAAAGTTCGATGATTTGCTGGCTTTTAGCCCCGCTTTCATAGGGGACACCCTCACGAATAATGGTGAGGGCGGGTTTGATGAAGGGAGCAATCGATTCTCCTGAACGTCTATTGACAATGCGCTGGAGTAGGAGGGAATAAGCAGGGAGAAAAAATTCTTGGCAATGACAGGAGAGTAGGATGTCTATGACCTCCAGGGCCGTCTGTGTGCTCTGTTCTGCGTCCGTAAGGCGAATGAGGGCAATAATAGAGGGCTGCGCCTTCTTTGTTGAAACCGTATTTTTCATGATTTCAAGGCAATAACCGCTCCATAATTTTGTAGGCCGGAAATGGGTGTAGAAGGGGGAACTGTCCTCTAAGGCTTGTGTTAACAGTTCAAGGAAAATAAAGCTGTTTTCCTTCCCTTTTGCCAAACAGGTTAAAACTCCAAGAAGGCCATATTCGTGGTCTTTATTGAGCGGCTGGGAGCATATCCAGCGAAAAAAGGGGGGCCAGGCAAGATGGATTTGTAGGGGATTTCCTTCTTGAAATAATTTAAACCACCCTCTAACTGTATCAGGGCCATAGATTTGCAAAAGTGAGTGTGCTTCTTCGGCCAACGTTTCTTTCTTCAAGGCAATGGCACAGGCTTCTTTTGTCACGATTTCTTCTGCCACAGCCTCTCTTAGCTCTGCGGCATACTTCAGGTAGAATTTTGCTTTTAGCGGCCGGGAACAGGCGGCGCGGGAAGCGCCGATCCAGGCCGAAAAGTCTTTAGGATGGGAACAGGCGGCTGCCTGATCCAGCCAGAAAAAACTTTTCTCGACATTGGCCAGTTTTAAATAATGTCTAGCGGCCTCTTGGCAAAAGGGGAATAATTCCAGCGGGATTGTGAGGAGCTGCTTATTCCAAAGCGTCAGGAAACGTTCGGCTGCACTAAAAGCGTGTTGTGTCTGAAAGATTTCTATATAGGTTTGGAAGTGCGGCGTGATTAAAGGTGTGAATGTGATTTCCAGTCCCTTTAAGATCCGTTCGATCAGGGCGTTTTGAATCTCCAGAGGGAGCTTTTCGATTGCTGTTTCAACCATTTTTTCAAATAAGCCGGGAATCGCTCCCTCGCCTCGGTCAAAGAGGCGCAATAGATAGTTGGTCGATTCTTCACGCGAAAGGATAGACAAGCGATCTTGCATAGTCCATACCTCAAACGCCAAGGCAATTCCTATTGGATTTTCAGTTAAGGCCTCTAAAAATTTGAGTGTCAAGGGGAGGGGCTTGGTGTTTAACGATTTCCAGACTGCCAGCGCCATCGTGAAATCACGGCCGCGCAGATGATGATGAAAAAGATGTTCCTGTAAAGTCTGTAAGTGGGGCGGCGTGAGGAGGAGGTGGTAGCGATTTTCTGCCGTTGCATCCGTCGGTTTTTGTGTTTGTAGTTTCGCAAGGGCCAGTTTACTTACACGGTCATCGGATCCTTTGACTGTGAAGATGTGTTCCAGAACATTTAATCCGAGGGCCTCTGTTGCGGCATTTCGAAGCAGCTTCTTGACCGCCTTCCAGTATATTTTTTCCTGATGGGGGGAGGGGTTAGCGGCTAACACTTTTAAGTCTATCGATAGTCGCTCGGCAGTAGAGACGTCGCATAAAATCGTGTCCACCCAATGATTCCAGCACTTTTGCAGTTCGGGCATTATGGGAAGAGCTTGATCGAGCAGTGTGCGGGCTGTTTCGAAATGCCCCTGATCTGTCAGGAAGAGAATGTAGTGGTCTAAGGGAAGTTCCCGCAAGGTCTCTATGGAATGCCGTTGCAGCCCTTTATTGATAGAGTCTGTAATGCCATAAACGGCTGGTTTTAGGGTGGGGAGACGGTTGATTAACTGTTTTAATATAGAAAGCTCCAGCGGATGAGGGCTTGAGTGGTCTTGCATATGGAGTTCTAGGAACCGCAAGCCGTCCTCTATACGATGCGTCAAGAAATTCAAAATGAGTTCCAGCTCGACTTGTGCAGCATGCAAATGGCGGCTATTCTTCCAGCAGGCAGCCGCTTGCCTGATCAACAAGGGTTCCTTGGATTTGAGAAGACCTAGGATCCAATCGGGCCCGGCGGCATAGCTTGCCGCAAGTTTTCCTGTTGCCGCATGTCCACTCTTTTCCAAAATACGGGCAAAAGCTTCCTGAAGTTCATGGTTTTTTCTAAATGCGGCCATCTCCGGTAAATGTTGAAATAACAGCGCGATGAGTGCATCGGAGGGCTTAGCCGGTAGAAGGCTCATTAAGGTCACAAACCCTACATACCTTATCGGTGGATAGGAAGATTCAAGATAGTCGCGTGCCGTATCCTCTAAGTCTAATCCAGACAGAGGGAGAGGGGGTTTTACGGCACTTTCATTTTGGTCCGCATGGCGGAAGAGTACGTATTCTAATAGGTTTAAAAGGGGTTCAGGGTCCTTGTGCGTTTTTAAGGCGTTTTTTAATTCGCTCAAATCTTGTTTAAGGTTTAAAGGAATCAAAAGGGTGTGGGAGGGGTCCGGGCAAAACAACTGCAGAGCCGTCCCGCCGGCATGGTTGCGGATGGAAATCACGTTTTGCACAGGCCGCGTAGCGATAGCTGACCACGCGCCGATTGCCAGAATCGGTAAAAGCGCTTCTACCGCCACGTGTTTTATGTTGACCGCTTCTGCCAGCAGTCGTAATAGCGGATGTTTGAACGTTTCCTCTTTTAGATCATTCCAAAGGGTTTGCAACCCTTGAGCAGAGACGGCTCCTTTTAGGTGGAAGCTTGCATTGCAAGCAAGGATGAGGGGCGCTTCCAGGTCATTCGGATGATGGTCGCGACATATTTTACGTAAGAATAAAGCTAATTGGGCAGGTGCATCCCAGCAATTTTCGTTCAGCATCAAAGACGTCTCTCGCACAATGGGCAGTGCCTCCGCCTCACCTAAGACGTAGGAGCGGGAGAAATACGAAATGAGTTTGGGGAATCCCATTTTATCGACTTCTTGCGGATCAGGAATGCGGATCACCTTGCTCAACAGGTCGATGAATGATTGCCATTCGAGACCCTTTTCGGTTTTTAAGGCTGCTTGATGACCGCTGATTGAAAAGCGGAAAGCGTCGATAGAGAATAGGTAAGTGCGGCGTGCTGCGGCCCAAAAAATCATCTCGATCGAGGCAAACGAAACAATGGAGTAGCGCACATTAGGAAGATCGATCACATTGAATTTGGAAAAGGTTCTGTTTTTCTTGATCCAATGTTCCGGCTGCCGGAATCCTTTGGCCAGGAAATCCGAAACCCCTTTAATTTTTTGAAAGAGCTCATGACTGCTTTCTCCGGGGCAAAGGATGCGCACATCTAAATCGGGTAAGGCGCGCTTCGATTCTAAAAGGATGCCGGGTGTTAGCAAAGGTTCCAGTTCCGGCGCGCTTTTTCCGGTCAATCGTATAAGGCAGTCTGTCAGGTAAGATTTATCATTTAGAATCTGCTGTCGCGAGTAGCCCCCAACTAACTCGATGAGGGGATCTGCCTTCAGCGATGCAATCAGTTCGGCGAGAATAATTTTTAAAGTTGTTTCCCCGACTTGCACGTTACGGCCCGTCTGAAGGACCGTTAAAATATCTGCCTTGATTTTAGCGGAAAGAGGCGGTAGGGAGGGAGGGCGGTGTTCATGCGGCACGCGTCCTTTTTCATCGCATACCCCGCACTCATGGAGGAAATGTAATAATTTTTCTTCATCACTCCAAGCGGAAAAAAGAGAAGCCGCAGCTTCATTCTTCTTCGTCGCCTGCGCATTTAATGCAGGTAAATACGAGGGAATTATCTCTGGTATAGAATTAAGTGAATGAATAGGTAATGACATAAAAAAATAAAAACATTTTAGTTTGTTTGAGAATTAATTTTAAGTAAAATTAATATATAAAATCGTTTTTGATTGTCCAAAAACCATTTAAAGGATATTTTTAGGCCTTTAGAGAAAGAGTGGGTTTATGGCTTATATTCGGTCTGTTAAAGCAATTGAAGTTCTCGATTCGCGTGGTGTGCCCACGCTTGAAGTCATGGTCACCACAGACCGTAATCTCATGGCAAAAGCCGCGGTGCCTTCGGGAGCTTCTACCGGCACCCACGAAGCCCTTGAATTAAGGGACGGAGATCCCCAACGTTACTTTGGTAAAGGCGTGCAACGGGCCGTCCAGCATGTTAACGGCCCGATAGCGCAGCTTCTGGTAGGGGAGCATGTTTTTGATCAGACCCGGCTGGATATGTTGATGATCGCAGCCGACGGCACCCCCAACAAAGAACGTTGGGGAGCCAATGCTATTCTGGGTGCCTCGCTTGCGTTGGCGCGGGCCGGGGCTTTAACGGCCGGATTGCCTCTTTATCGCTACATCGGCGGCAGTCATACTTATGTGCTCCCTTGCCCGATGATGAACATCATCAATGGTGGCGCGCATGCCGATAATACTCTTGATTTCCAGGAATATATGATCCGTCCGATTGGCGCTCCCTCTTTCAAAGAAGCGGTGCGTTGGGGATCGGAAGTGTTCCATACCCTTAAAAAACTGCTTAAAGAGGAAGGTCATGTAACGGCTGTTGGCGATGAGGGTGGATTTGCCCCGAATCTTTCTTCCAATGAAGAAGCTCTTGATCTGATTTTGTCTGCCATAGAGAAGGCCGGCTACCGTCCCGGCGATCAAATCTCTTTGGCTTTAGATTGCGCGGCCTCCGAGTTTTTTGACAAAGGCAACCGGCATTACATAGAGAAAAAAAAGCGTGCCGCAAAACAAGAATACGCCGAGCGTTCTTCGGAAGAGCAGATCGCTTATCTGGAAGAGCTCGTCAGCAACTATCCGATCGATTCGATCGAAGATGGACTGGACGAGGCAGATTGGGATGGATGGAAGCTGTTAACCCAGCGCTTGGGCAAAAAAGTGCAAATTGTAGGTGATGACTTGTTTGTGACCAATCCACAATTTTTGAGTAAAGGGATCCGTTTAGGCGTCGCCAACTCCATTTTAGTGAAAGTCAACCAAATCGGGACGTTAACGGAGACGCTGGAAACCATTAAAGTCGCTCAAACGCACGGCTACACGGCAGTCATTTCGCACCGTTCAGGGGAAACGGAAGACACAGTCATCGCCGATATCAGCGTCGGCGTTAATTCCGGTCAAATCAAAACCGGTTCGTTGTCCCGTTCCGACCGCATTTGCAAGTATAACCGCTTGCTTAATATTGAAGAGGGTTTGGGCGACAGCGCCCGTTATTTTGATAGTAACAAAGCTTGCAGGTAGGCGTATTCAGCGCCACAGAGTCTCAGAGTTCATTTCAGTATGTTTCAGAAGCATGTAGTGTGCTTAATTAGGTAATGCTAGTTGATTCGTGTTTGATTGTCAAATAAATATTTGTTATAATGGAAACAAGTCGGAATTGTTAGAGGTAATCATGAAAACATATTCCATTGCCTTATTTGGGGAAGCGGAAAAAGGGAAATTTCATACGGCATACTTTCTGGAAGATCTGGCGCAATTGATGGAGTGTTTAGGGCATCCTCCTACCGAAAGTCGCGGTTTATTTTACGCAGTGCAGGCTTTAATGTTTGATCATCCTTTAATTTTCTTTCGTGTGGAAGAAGAAGGCTATAGCTGCCAAGATTATTTTGCCGGTTTGCTCCTCCTGGAGAAGCAAAACCTCATCACGCATGTGGCAGCCATTTTTCTGCCAGGGGTAGGAGATGCGGAAATCATCGGAGCTGCCGCGCCTCTTTGCCGGATTTCCCACAGTATCCTGATCACTACAGAGCCTGATCTTTATGATTACTTAAGTGAGAGGAAACGTACAGGAACTGACAATTAACCGATGAAGGGCGCTAGGATTCTGTGGTTTATCACTTTAAATAATTGTAAAAGATTTAATTTTTTATCCATTTTAATTTTTTTTCCGTTTTTTCTAGGAAGGTTTTGGCTGGAAACGCCCTCCATCTCTGTCTGTTCGATGACGGCAGCTGTCGAAGTGGCAAATTCTTTATTTTCGAAAGCAAAATTTAATTCATGGTCGGACATAGTCACCAGGCTTTTATAGCCTAGGTTGCTGCTGCCGGCAATCACCCAATCATCTACGACGATGACTTTTTTATGGAGAGTGGTCTTTCTAGGGAAGAATTCGTAGATTTCAAGATGTGCGCGATGCGACGGATGAACCGATTCAAAGAGCTTCCAATAATTATACCGATTTCTATCGCCGAAAACGGAATGCGCTCGCGGACTGTATTTTTCATTGCCATTGGTAATCAATTTCAATTTTACCCCACGATTCACGGCCTCAGTCATTGCTTGAAGAACTTTGGCGGTGGGATGGAAATACATATGGGAAATGAGGATTCGGGTGCGGGCCGCATGGATTTTTTCTAGGATTTCATTTTCGTATGGATTGAACTCTTGTTCCGGACCCTGTTGGAAAATTCTGAGAGTTCCGGTTGAGAGGCGGGTAAATCCAAAAGAAGAAATAGTGGTGTTAATGCTTTGCGGTTCTTCCTTCTCAATATTGGCTTTAAGTAAGCTTTTTAGTGGAGCTGATCGCACTTGATCCAAGGGAGTATCGGTAAATATGGTTTGATGATTCCAGCCATCCCAGCGTGTAGCCAAAAGCAGCATTTCCAAATACATTTTTTTTCCGGGGCCATTGTTATCGGGTGAATGAAAAAGAAAATCCTGATCTCGAAACCCTCTTGTCGGAAGGAATAGGGAAGCCATTTTTCTGCCAATCGAAACCTGATTAATTTGTGAATTTGGCTTAGCGCAGCGGTCTCCGAGACCTGTTACTGCAGAATATTTGTCCTCTAGACCGCTGCCGCCCAGAATACAGTAGCGGCCATAATCGATGCTGATCCCCTTGGTATGGTTTTGCGTTATGGTCAATCCATTGCCCGCATACCAGGTGCTGGTGGTGATTATAGTTTCAAATCGTTCAGGGTAAAGGGTTTGGATCTCATTGATGAGGGTGTAATGTTCAGGGTCGATAAAATTATCACTGGAAAGGATCACGACTTTCAAAGCGGGCTTGCTCTCCAAACATTCTTTGATCAGGTTTAGAGTGCCTTCAAAGGTTTTTCCGCCGCAATAATTTCCGGAAATGATGATATTATGTTCTGCAGCTCTGATGAGCTTTAATTTTGCTTGGAATCCCTCCATGCTGTCTTGCAAAGGTAGGCCTTGGCATTCAGAGGAAAGTGAGGAAGAATCGGGGAAGTGCATCTTTGCTTTAAGATTATTTACGGCTCCGATAGAGGCATTTCTATGTTTTAAATAGACAATGACGCTTGCTAACATGCCTATGGTACTCAGGAAAGTGGTTCCGGCAACAACAGCTATTCCTATTGTAGGTATTGCAAGGATTATAACCGGTGCAGCGAAGACTAAGGCTAAAAAAACTGCCGAACCCGCAAGCACAATGCCGAGGGTAACAAGCGCTGCAATCATCACAGCTTTGGCGGTTTTAATACTTTTTTCGCTGGGTAAGTTGTGGTGTTCACCAAAACTTAAAAGCTTTTGGTTATCAATCGGTGTCATTATATTCCTAATTAATAATTTTTATTTAATCTTATTTTAAACTAAAATTATTAATTTAATATAAAGAGCGAATATGCCGAACGTGATTTAAATTCAGTATATAAGAGAAGGTTTGTGATACAAGAGGTAAAGGCGCAAAGAAAAAGGATAGAGTCGTTGCGCCTTGGTTCGTTTTAATTTATTGCAGCCGCAAAATATTTTTCCAATCCTTCTTGAGTAGGAACCATGGCTTTGCCGCCTTCGATCCAGTTGGCAGGACAGACTTCTCCATGTGTTTCGTAATACTGCAAGGCATCCAGCAAGCGCAGCGCCTCATCAACAGAGCGTCCAAGGGGGAGATCGTTAATGGTTTGGTGACGCACGACCCCTGTTTTGTCAATTAAAAACAATCCGCGGTAGGCAATCCCTTCTTCTTCAAACAGCACGCCGTAATCTTTGGCGATGGTCTTGTTGATATCGGAAATCAGCGGATAGGAAACGCCGGCAATGCCGCCCTTATTTTTTGGGGTGTTCAACCAGGCCAGGTGGGTGAAGACGCTATCGATGGAACATCCGATAACTTGGCAATTCCGCTGTTCAAACGCTTTAAGTTTTTCCTGGAAGGCATGTAATTCAGTCGGGCAGACAAATGTGAAATCCAAGGGATAAAAGAAGAGTATGACATTTTTTCCTTGGTACAGTTCCAAAGAAAAATTGGGGAGTATTTTATTACCGGCAACTGCTTTAGCGTTGAAGCCGGGGGCTTTTTTTCCAATCAATAATTTCATTTAGTAGTCTCCAAAAAATTCTTTTGCTCTGTTAAGCCAGGGTTCGTTGCCGATCGTCGTCGAGGGTCCATGACCAGGATAGACTGCCGTTTGCGGCGGGAGTTTGGCAAGTTTCGCTAAGGATGTCCACATGGAATCGGCATTCGAGGTGGGAAAGGAGAGATTGCCGATGCTGCCGTGGAATAATGTGTCGCCGGACACTAGAATGTTTTCTTTTTGATTCCAAAAGCAGACGCCACCCGGTGAATGGCCCGGTGTGTGGATGACTTGCAGTTTTAGGTTTCCTAGGGTAATGTTTTCGCCGTCTTGCAGTAAGTGATCCGGAACGACGCCTTTAATAGAAATCCAGCAGGGAAGTCCGTCGGAGCCGGGATTCGTCAAATTGGGGGCGTCTAGAGGATGGATGTAGACCGGTAGTTTTAAAAGATCTTTAAGGGTCGAGACCTCTGCGATATGGTCCCAATGGGAATGGGTAAGCAGGATCATTTGAGGCTGCAGTCCCTGCTTTTCAATGTAAGAAGTTAGGGCCTCGGCTGAACCGGGGGAGGGGTCTATGAGTGCGGCTGCGGATGTTTTTTCGCAGGCAATGATATAAGCGTTGGTCTCAAAAGGCCCGGAAGGAAGCGGATGTACGATCATCTTATTCCTAAAAAATGTGCACTGGAGTGGACTCGAACCACTAACCGCCCGGTTCGTAGCCGGGTACTCTATCCATTGAGCTACCAGTGCAATGAATGAAGCGGAGATTATAAGCGAAAGGAGGGCTTTTCAGCAACCGTCTTTCTTTATTTTTTAAATAAAGGCACAAAATGACCCCAAGGTGCCCGAGAAAGATTTCCGAGGAGGATGGTGCGCTCCGGTTTAGAACTTAAGGGAATAAAAGATTCCTCCCCGAGAAGTGTGCAAATTTCAGGACAAGCGGGCCGGCTTTCTTCTAACTCAAAATCTTGGAAGGTATGCCAGCTGTCGTAGATACTGATTTCCATCATATCGGCGCTATAAACCTGCAGTGCGACCTGAAATACATTTGCCGTCATTTGGAGGGCAGCTCCATTGCCCCAAATAGGGATGCTCCCTTTCAGTTCTTCAAGGGTTAGGCCGATTTGGGCGCAAAATGTTTCATAATCCGTATCGTGATCACCGCGCAGTTTTTCCTTATAGTCAGTAAAATAGAGCGCATGTTCAGTTGATTCTTCTCTGTTGACAAGCGCAAGATGGTCTGCAAGAGCTTGCCGGATCTCTTTCTTGGAGTAGCTCTTCTCAGGAGTCGATAGTTGTTGCGCCACGGCGTCAAAAAAACAGTCCCCGTTTTCTTGCGCGCTGCCATATTTAAGATTTAGCGGATCAAGACGTTTCTGAAACTGCTCGAAGAAAAATGTTTTCCATTTTGCTTGTGTCCGGGAAGGGATTGCCTCAACGGATTGGCTTGGCTTGAGAGGGGGTAATGCCACTTGTTGGACTTTAACGACTTGCTTTTCCAAAACGCCTTTTTGGTCCAATTCAATGCGGCGGAAGGTGTGCGTGAGAAGGTTGAAGGCAATCAGAGCTGGAAAGATAAAGAAAACAGCTGCTGCGATCGTGACCATTAAAGTCACGGCCTGGTGCCTGGCGCTGTTTTTCTTGAAAAGGTCGATGGAATCCCATGTTTTGGAAGGATTGATCAAATCAATAAAATGCATATGCGCCTTGTATTATTAGTATTTTGTTAAGAGAACGGGCTATCTGCAAAATGTCCAGTCCATAGGCGTTGCCTTGTCGTAGGGCATGTAGCCGTGGAAAGGGCGGGAGTCGCCGTCAAAAATCAAAGGCAGAAAATGTTTATCTCCCTCCCACATCGGCAGCGCATAGAGTCGTTCTAAAGGCACCCATTCCAATGCGCCTTCAGGACAATCGGTAAACGGTGTGCCGCTAAACTTGGTGATTAGGAAAATAAAACCGAGCCAATCTTCTCCTTTAGGGCCGAAATTGGTCCAGTTGATCGTGCCTTTTAAGTGCATATCGAGTACGTCAAGGCCTGACTCTTCTTTGATCTCACGCCGCATGCAGGTGGCGATATCCTCATCTCTATCCATCTTGCCGCCTAGGCCGTTATATTTTCCCAGGTGATCATCATCTTTGCGGGCATTACGGTGCATCAAGAGGACCTGATCGCCTGCCGCATTTAAAATATATCCGAGTGTTCCGATAATAGGGGTGTAAGGCATTTTATTCCTGTCCGACGTAGTGGTTGAGAAAGTGTATTCCGAGAAGTTGCATGATCTGGTAGTAGGCTCCGCTATTGAAGGTGTGTTCGATGAAGGGGATACCAAAGGGGGAGCCTACCAGGGCGACATTATCGGCAAATCCAAACAATCCCGATAAGTAGCCCAGCGGATCCAAAAGCGATACTCCATCCCGGTAGTTGGCAAAATTCATAGCGCTTTCCAATCCCTCACTGTCAACCATTGAAGGGGACCCAAAGGTATAAACGCGGATCATTTGCCGCTCTTCTGGCGTTAAAAGGTTGAGGGCCGCTTTGGTATGGGCAGAGCCGATGCTATGCGCGTAGTGGATGATCAACCCCCCATTTCCCGTGCCTCCCATTTCATCGATCAATTCCCTCCAAGTATCCGCTAGCTGATACGCGACCGGGGAGGTGTAGCCGAATCGGGTCAGGAAAGCCCGCAACATATCGCCTGTCCAACCCTGAGTGGCATCAAAGATATAGTGCACGTTGACGCCGCCGTGGGTTTCCGACAAGAGGCTGATGGATTGTTTATAGTCGGCCCGGGCATTCAGGATGCCGTTGACCAGCGTAATGCGGACTTTGTCGTTTAGCTCGGCTTTGCCATGTACCCCTGATTCGGAAGCGTCTTGATAAAATCCGGCCAACTGTAAAAATCCGCCGCCTAAAATCGCCTCTCCCACCTGCCCAAGTGTCGGCCGTATGAAGTCATCGAAATTGAGTTTATTTTTGAGCGAATGGAAAATCTGATAGCCGGAAATACTTAACGACTGCAGTTCGTTGACCAGCGTATCCCAAAGCTCGCCGAAAGAAAACAGCCCTTGCGGATCGATGCGGCTAAGCGGCTGGTTCAGCGCATAAGCATAGCGGTTAAATGATTCGGGGGTGCCCAGCGGATCTTGGCTGATCCAGCGACCGATGGAAGGCAGGTAATAACGCTTGCCGAAATAAATCAACCCTGTTTCTTCATCCAGCCTTTTACTGGAAAATCCCCAGGGATTGCCAGTAGACTCTCCATAGCGGGTGACTTCCCCGAAAGCTGTATAGCGGTACCATTCAGCGGCTTGGTGCGTTTCACAATCGACCAGGCAGCAAACAGAACCGCGGATATCGTGGAGGGGCGCGTACACTTTGCCTTCGATTTCCAAAGCAACGGCCGCGCCAATTTCGGCGCCTAAACCATTTCCGAGGACCCTCAATGCGGTTAGGCAGCCGGCTTGATCAACAGCGCCGATCTCGTTTTCCCCATCCCAAAGGTAAAGTGTCAACGAACCGTCCCCTTTTTTTGACAAACGCCTGCCGAAGGCGTCATAGGTAAACTGCAGCAACCGTTTGCCGCCTTCGTTAATTTGAGTCAGCCTGCCGAGCGCGTCGTAGACGTAAGAGAGCTGAGTGCTTTTTTCCCGGCTTTCAAGCATCTGGCCGTTCGGATCGTATTGAAAGGTTAAACTTCCGGCAGAAAGGAGCTGATTGAGCTCATCATAGTGAAAAGCTGCCCCGTTATTTGAGATGAGATTGAAACGGCCGTCGTAGGCGTAAAAACGTTCTGCCTCTTGTTGAATTTGGTTTTTTTCATCATAGGCATAGGCAATCCTTTCGACTCCCTGCGGATCCTCAAAAGTGGCTGTCGCAATGCGGTTTAATGCATCGTATTCCACTCTTTGGCTCCAAAAAGGGGATTGGATCGCTTCGATTTTCGCTCCTTGAAAAACATAATGGATCGTGCCTAAAGAGCCGATCATCTCAGACATCACAGCTCTTCCCTGAAGGTCGAATTCGGTATAAGCATGCGCATAGTGCAATGCCCCGTCTGTGCCATACCGTTCTACTGCTGTCATAAAAGCGGCGTTATACTGCCAGCGGATTTCCGAAGCATCGGGCAGTATCAAGGACGTGCGCCGGCCCATCAGGTCATAGGTATTTGTAAAGCACAGGCCGTTGCCCAGCGTTTCCTCGTTCAGATGACCCATGGCATCGTAGCTGCGGCAAGTGGCCGTTCCGTTGAGAAGATCATCGGCCCGGATCATTCGACCCGCTTCATCATAGTGATAGCGGTAGGCGATCGTTTGATCCGAACTTGTTAAAGTTTCCGTTTGTCCGGCGGGATTGTAGGTAAACGATAAGACCACTCCGTCCGGTTTAATAATGCTTTCTAATGTTGTATCAGGACTGTAGAGGTAGGTTGTGGTGCGCGCTTTGGCGCTGCCAAAGCCTTCAATCGTTTTTTCCAACCGATTATTCGGCCCCCATTCCCAGGCCGTCGTTAAAGAAGAGGCATCTGATAGGTGCGTTTCCCTCGCCTTATTGCCGCTGGCATCATAACGGATGCTTTTGGAGGATAGAGTGGTTCCCAGACCGTTTTTCTTTTCGATTTTCACAACGCGGCCGATAGCATCGAAAGTGGTGATCGTTAGGTCGCCGTTTTTGTTAAACTCATTGACCTGCCGCACTCTTTGTCCCAGTTCATTGAAAACGGATGCGGCTTCGGACGCTAAGGGTGTTTTTTGCTCGGGGATTTCGCAGGAAGAAGTCTTCAGCAGCCTTCCTTCCGCATCGTAAAGCTCTACACCGCTGTTTTCGATAACACCTAATACAAAGTCGTTTTCATGCGGGCCATACCATTGTTTTTTCGTTTTGATTTTTCCGGACGCTTCATAAGAGGTTTCAAGCGTGCGATAGCCTTGTTTCACCGCAATTTGTTTGCCTGAGGCATCATAGGCATATTCCGTCATGTTCCCGTTAAAGTCGGTCTCGGAAATTAAATGAAAGGGGGAATAGGCGTAACTTTTAAGGCCCAGCAATTTGCCATTTTTATCGAAATGTTCTTCCTGGACCGTTCTTTTGAGATAATCCCGATGAAAAACAGCAAAAGTGCCATTATGTTGGATCGTTTTTTTAAGCGAGCCGTCAAGATAATATTCAAACGCTTCCCGGCTACCGTCTGGATATTGTATTTCCGTCGGTTTTCCGCGGACGGAATAGCGGGTTTTCGTGCGGTACCCTTTAGGGTCGGAAACAAGAATGGCTCGATCGAAAATATCATAAACTTGTTTTGAAGAGGGGCGAATGGTCTCCCCTTTTTCGTTGACGACCTTAGGCAGCAAGGTAAGGATGCGGCGCCCCATAGGATCATACCTAAACTCCGTCTCATTCCCAAATTGATCAGAAACGGCAATCTGGTGGCCGGCATAATCATAGCGATAATTTAAGGTCCCTTTTCCCTCGATTTCTTTCTGTATCACCCGATTGGCAAAATCAAAAACCTGGTGGATCCTCTGTTCATCTTCTTCGATTTCGAGAGGATTGCCGTTCAGGTCGTAAAGAATTTTCTGATAATGTCCGCCGGAATCATGGGCCAGGACTAAGCGGCCTTTGCTGTCGAAACTGTTAGTTACAGTCGAAAGATGCGTTCCCGTTCCGTCAAATAACGTTTTTTCTTCAATCTCCCCTTTTGGAGAATAGGTGATAAACGCCTGCTGCACTAGAATTTCCCTTCCCGATACTAGATCGAGGCAAAGTTCTTCCACCTTCTCAGGCAGTCCCGACAGGTTGTACTGTTCGTAACGGGTGATGCGGCGCATAGAAGTTCCGGCAAAGGAGTCGCAGGATTCACTTTCGCCATCGTCAAGAATGGACTCGAAAAGGTGCCCGCTGGCATCATAGCGATAAAATTGGCGCGTTTTTATCACTCCTTCAAAACTCAGAAGTTTAGCCTCTACACGGCCTTCGTGATATGTATAGCGGATTTCTATCCCGTCATCGGAGTTTTCGCTTAACAGCTGTTTGCCATCCGAGGAATAAAGGTAGCGTGTACTGTAGTTCTCTATGCTGCTATCTAGGGGGGTTCCCTGGGAGTTTACTGCAAAAGGGGAAGGACGGGTGCCGGAAAGATCCCCCCATAGGGTGTGATGGGTCAGATTGCCGAACGCATCGTAGGCAAAAGTGTGGGCCATATGGGTCTTGCCCTCGCCATCTTCTAAACAGCGTCCCGCCAGCTGCCCGATAGTGTTCCAGAAAAGGCGTTCTTTCCGGTACAGGGTATTTTCATTCCAGTAGTGTTCGATGGAGGTGAGTTTTTCTTGAACATTGTAGCGGTAGACGGTTTTGTTTCCGAGGGCGTCGTAGGTTTCAGTGGAGCCGGTATCATAAAAGTATCGGCCGATAATAATAGGGGTGCTGTCAACGCCCACCGGGGCCTTTTGCAGTTTGACTTTGCCGATGCGCGGATCTCTTGGAGGATCGTTGATCAAGACGATCTTTCCTCCGACGTTATTAGCAGTGGAATCGTAGTATTCGGTGATTAAGTAGCGGCCGTCCGGTTCTTCCCTTTTTTTCATTAACTGCCGCCGCTCGTAGGGATGATTGCTATACTGGTAGTTGACTTCCCAGCCGCTGGCATCTTTGACCTGCTCCAACAGGTACGGGTGCAGCGCCCTGGAAGGGGAGTATTTCATGAAGGTGTAAAGTAAGGAGTGGCCGAGGTCGGTGCTGACTTCACATTGAGGTGTTTCACCGTCTAGATAATTGAAGTGCACGGCATGTTGAGCATTCACTGTAATTTTACTCAGACGATTTGCGGCATCATAGGCATACTGGAGTTTCTCCTGCTCCTCGCCACCAGAGAAATTGCCGAGAGAGTGCATCACATTCGGATGGTTAAAATGCCAGCCATGGGCTACGGGATCTTGCGTGGTATAGCACCGTTTAAGAATTAAAGGAGCGGAGCCTTTGATCTCGAAGTCGGTGGCGTTCTCGCAATATTCCCCTGTGATGACGTTGACGGATTGATAAAGGTAGGGGCTATGAAGGGCCTCTTTGATCGATAAAATGCGCGCATCATCAGATTCTGCTATAATAAAACAGCATGGAAATATATAAAAAAACAGAATACATAAAACATGTTTCATGGTTAAGGACCTATTATTATATTATTAATACTTAGCCAGTAATCTATATAGATATAGTAAATCATCTTTATTTTCAAGTTTTCAAAATTAACATAACAAGCAGTTATACTGGACGCAACTCACCATTTGATTTCTGGCTGCGTCGTCAGTCGCTGATTTTGAGACCCGCCTGCATCACGCAGCGCCGGCTGCGTCCGGCTCAAATTTAGGCCGACTCCTGGCCATATTTCCAAATTTTGAATCACGTTCGGTATATCAAAAAAATTCCTTCAATGATTAAGATAACAAGTATGAATATTGTCATTATCGGCGCCGGCGGGATCGGACGCTACGTCGCTTCAGTTTTATCTAAAGAAGAGCATAATGTTATTTTGATCGACCGTAATCCGATCAAATTGGAACAGGCTGCGCAGCAAATGGATGTGGGAACGCGGCAAGGATCGGGAACCGATTGGCAGCTTTTAGATAGCCTGGTCGATCTTTCTCCCGATTATATCATTGCGCTGACTAGTGAAGATGAGACGAATTTGGCTGCCTGCGCAATCGCCAAACATTTGGGCTACCCCGGCACTATTGCCCGCGTGCGTGATAATCGATTTTTAAACCGTACCCGTCTCGATTTTGCGCATATTTTCGAAGTGGATCATTTTATCGGCCCGGAATTGCTGGTGGCCAACGATATCCTTAAATACATCATCAGCCCCGGGTCATTGGCTGTAGAAAATTTTTCCCATGGCGCAGTGCAATTGCGTACTTTGGCCATCCCGGAAAAATGGAGGAAAGGGGATGTTTATCTCTCGGAACTTCAGCTTCCCAAGGGGATCATTGTGGGGTTGATCAGAAGAAACGTTGCAAACGGTGCGCGGGATATTCAAAAAAAAGTCATCTTCCCTCATGGAGAAGATTACATTTTGCCAAAAGATGAAGTGACCTTTATCGGCGAAACGGAGGCGATCTCGGGGCTGCATCATTTTTTAGGGATCAAGCAAAAACCGATCAAGTCCGTGGTCATCATCGGCGGTTCTTTAACAGGAATGAACCTGGCCAAATTACTGGAAGGAAGAGACATCGATGTCCGTTTGATCGAAAAAGATTATGAACAATGCCGCATCCTGGCCGAACAGCTTCCCGAGACGACCATCATTCATCAAAATGGGACTGATATCGATTTTCTACGTGCGGAAAAGATCGGGTCGGCCGAAGTTTTAGTCGCCTGCACCGGCAGCGATGAAACGAACCTGATCGCCGGCGCCTTAGGTAAAGAGCTTGGCTGTGATGACGCGGTGGCAACTTTATCCAATACTAATCTTGCTCCCATGGCCGCCAGGATGGGAATCAATCACGCCGTATCGGCTAGAATCAGCGCCGCCGACCATGTGCTCACATTAATTACCGGAGGCAGGATCACCTCTCTGGTTTCGTTTTATGACAACCAGGCCGAGATTATGGAAGTGAATGTCTCCATGGATTCGAAGGTGGCGGGAATTCCCTTGTCCGAGCTTGGGGCGCTGCTTCCAAGAGATTTTTTGATTGCTATGATCCAAAACAGGGGGCGCATTATGGCCGCGCACGGCGACCGGATCATATCTCCCGGGGACACGGTCATCGTGATTACCAGTCCGAAACATTTGCATGAACTGGAAACTATTTTTTAACTCATGCTGTATAAAGATATTCTAAAACTTTTAGGGTATTACTTTGTTGGTGCCGCGCTTGCCGTCTTGGTTCCGTTTCTTTTGGCAGCCTACTACCAATTTATTGCAGATCCGGCCGATCATCCTCAGCCCCACACCACCTTCGATTTTTTGCTCACTATCGCCATTTCCTTGGGTTTTTCAATGGTCTGTTTATTTTATGGCCGGGGGGCAACGGGAAACCTGTATCGGCGGGAAGGGATTCTGTCTGTGGTCCTTATTTGGTTTTTAACCCCGGCTATGGCTGCTATCCCTTACTATACCAGCGGCACTTTGCAGGATCCGTTACAAGCCTATTTTGAAGCGGTGTCGGGCTTTACGACCACCGGTTCCACCACCATGCAGGCCAAGGCTTACGATCCGAATACCGGTAATGAAGTTCCGATTATCCGTACCTTTTGCGGCTCTCACACCACCGTCTACAGCTATTATGGGACGATCAAACCCGTGGTCGATCCCAAGACGGGGGAGATCCTGTATGAGGGGGTTGAGGCCGTTAGCAAGGCCTTATTATTCTGGCGCAGTATGACGCAATGGCTGGGAGGGGGAGGTATTATGGTGTTATTTGTTGCCATCCTTCCACTTTTAGGGGTGGGCGGCAAAGCGCTTATGACTGTGGAAGTGACAGGTCCGATCAAAGATTCCATGACTCCGCGCGTTAAAGAAACGGCCTTGCAATTGTGGAAAATTTATAGCGGGCTTACGGTCCTGCAGATTGGGCTTTTATTAGTGACGAATGCCGATTTAGCGTGGTTGGACGCTATCGTCATTACATTTTCGACGATCTCCACCGGTGGATTTTCTATAAAAAATGGCAGCATCGGCAGCTATAACAATCCGACCACCGAGTGGGTCATTATGCTTTTTATGATTTTAGGGAGCATTAACTTCGCGCTTTACTACCACTCATTAAAAGGGAAATTTTATCGCGCTTATGAGCCGGAATTCTTTTTATTTCTTACCATTATTATTTTGGCCTGCAGTTATACTGCCTGGGATATTGTAGGCACGGAAAATCGCACGGTATCCGGCGATGATCTAGGGGTGTTCTCCACTTCCCAGGCGATCCGCTACGGCGCCTTTAATGTGATCTCTGTCATGACTTCTACCGGTTTTTCCTCTTCAAATTTTGATATTTGGCCATATCCTTCACAGGTACTGATGTTGATAGTGATGTTTATCGGCGGCATGTCGAGTTCTACGGCCGGCGGTATGAAAGTCATGAGGCTTTTTATGATTTTTCGCATTGTCCAATATAAGATCGAGTCTCTGTTTCGTCCGGAAGCCGTACGCCGTTTTAAAGTCGGGGAAAGGGATGTGGACCTTTCTGCGGGGATGATGGTGATGTGTTTCTTTGCAGTGATCATTGCCATTGCGGTCCTCTCGACGTTTATCTATGTCATGGATGGGATTGATCCTGAATCTTCTCTGGCGCTTGTAGCGCAAATGGTCAATAACACGGGTGTCGGCTTTCGTGTTGTCGGGCCTGCGGAATCGTGCGCTTTTTTATCGGATTTTGCCTTGAGCTATTCATGCATTCTAATGGTCTTTGCGCGTCTTGAATACTTAGCGGTCTTGGCTATTTTAGTGCCCGCCTTTTGGCGCCAAACGCGTTAATGATTTTTAAACTTGCCCGTTCTTCTCTCCTGTGATAGTGTCTCTGCAGTTTTTAAAAGGTGCACTAGATGGGAATCAAAAGCAGTCAATTATCTTGGATTGTGGTCTCTGATTTAGCTCAAGCTAAACATTTTTTTCACAACATCCTAGGTCTGGAAATGAGCATGTGTTCTGAAGAGCACGGATGGGCGGAATTAAACGCAGAAGATGGCGGGGCCACGCTAGGGTTAGCCATGGCCAGTGAATATTGCCCTGTGCAATCAGGGGGTAATGCGGTGATGACTTTTACGGTCGACAATCTTGAGGAAATGAAAGGGAATTTGCAGGGAAAAGGCGTTGATTTCATTGGCGAAATCGTAGAAGTGCCCGGTCATGTCAAGCTGCAAACGTTTCTTGATCCCGATGGAAATGTCTTTCAGCTTGTCGAACAGCTTTCTTAACCCGTTTCGCAGCTGCCTTTGTTTTTTCCGCAGGGGCAGCATTCTTTTGCCGCTGGGGCGTTTTGATAATCTGTAATGTAAAAGCCGGAGCCTTTAAATGACAAGCCGATACCGCCGCCGGGTCCCCGTTGCAATGCGTCTTTGCCGCATTCAGGACATTCTGTTAAATGGGCTTCGGTGATTTTTTGTAAGATTTCATGTTGATGGCCGCACGCGCGACATTCATAACCATATGTTGGCATCGATTTATCTCCTTTAATATGCGTCAGGGGGGAGCGGCCAAAGCCGCTCCCGGGTCATTAGAAATCCATTCCGCCCATGCCACCCATGCCGCCCATTCCGCCCATACCACCCATGCCGCCCATAGCAGGCTCAGCTTTTTTGGGTTGAGGTTTGTCGGTAATCATGCAGGCAGTGGTCAGCAGCAGTGCCGAAATGGAGGCTGCGTTGATCAACGCTTGTTTTGTTACTAGCACCGGATCAACGACGCCTGCTTTGACCAAGTCGGTAAACTCATCGGTCAAGCCGTTGTAGCCCATGGCGCCTTTCGCTTCGAAAATCTTTTCTGCGATCAGGTTGCCCTGTTTGCCGCAGTTATTGGCAATCGCTGTCGCCGGCTCATACGCCGCCAAACGGATAATATTAACCCCGATGGCTTCATCGCCGACCAATTTCAATGTATCCAAGGCTTTGACTGCGCGCAAAAGAGCAACGCCTCCGCCGGGAACAATCCCTTCGGCGACTGCCGCGCGTGTGGCGTGCAATGCGTCTTCAACTCTGGCTTTCTTTTCTTTCATTTCCGTTTCGGTAGCCGCTCCGACGTTAATGACGGCGACGCCACCCACAAGCTTGGCCAAACGCTCTTCGAGCTTTTCTTTATCGTAGCTCGAAAGATTCGGTCTTGCAAGTTCGGCTTTAATTTGCGCCACGCGTTCTTTAACGTGGTTTTGGTTGCCCAATCCGTCAATGATGGTGGTGTCTTCTTTGGAAATCTTAATGGTTTTTGCTTTACCAAGAACTTCAGGTCCAACGTTTTCTAATTGCAATCCGAGTTCTTCGGTGACGACAGTTCCACCTGTGAGGATAGCAATGTCTTGCAGCATCGCTTTGCGACGGTCGCCGAATCCCGGGGCTTTTACAGCGCAGACAGGGAGGCCGGCCTTTAATTTATTTACCACTAAAGTTGCCAACGCTTCTCCGTCAATCTCTTCAGCGATGATTAAAAGGGGTTTGGGGCCTTTTTCAAAAGTTTTCTCCAAAAAGGAAACCAGCTCTTTCACACCGGACAATTTTTTGTCTGTGATCAAGATCGAGGCATTTTCCAATTCAACGGTCATGTTTTCCGGATTGGTGATGAAATAGGGCGAGACATATCCTTTATCGAATTGCATCCCTTCTACGACATCAAGAGTGGTTTCAATCCCTTTGGCTTCTGCCACGGTAATGATCCCGTCCTTACCGACTTTGTCCATCGCGTTGGCGATGATCGAGCCGATTTCGGGATCATTGTTAGCTGAGATGGTGGCGATTTGCTTCACTTCCTCAGATGTTTTGATCGGGGTGGCTAATTTGGAAAGTTCTTGGGTGATCTTTTCCACGGCTTGCTCGATTCCTTTCTTCAAGCTCATGGGGTTGGCTCCTGCGGCAACGTTCTTGGCTCCGGAAGTATAGATGGCTTCGGCCAGCACGATCGCAGTAGTGGTGCCATCGCCAGCTGTTTCGGAAGTCTTGGAGGCGACTTCTTTAACGAGCTGGGCGCCCATGTTTTCAAATTTATCTTTAAGGGAGATTTCTTTTGCTACGGTAACGCCGTCTTTTGTCGAGGTAGGGGCGCCATAGCTTTTGTTGATGACGACGTTGCGTCCTTTCGGGCCTAGGGTCACCTTAACGGCTTTGCTTAATGTGCGGATCCCTTTTGAGAGGGCTTTAAGCGCTTCTTCATTGAATTTCAGTATTTTAGCCATAATTATGATGCTCCTTGATTATTTACGGATGATGCCGAGAATGTCGTCTTGAGACAGGATGAGGTACTCTTCTTGTTCGCTCGCGTCGGCGTTTTTTACTTCTGTTCCGGAATAGGAGCTGAAAAGTACGCAATCTCCTTCTTTCACATTCATCGCTTCGAAATTCCCTTGATCATCGAGCTTGCCGGGACCGACGGCCATGATCACGCCTTCTTTAGGCTTTTCTTGTGCAGTGTCGGGCAATAAAATCCCGCCTTTTGATGTTTGGGCTTTGGAGCGTTTGATGAGTACGCGGTTTCCAAGGGGCTTGATTTGGGTTTTTGTGGCCATTTCTTGTCTCCTCTATTTGTAAATAATGTGTATAGATAACGAATTTTAGTGGGTAAAACGATTTTGGTCAAGAGATTACGTTTATCTTTTAGCAGTCGAATGTCTAAAGTGCTATATTTGATTTTTGTTGCGCTTTACGCTCTATATCGCTACAAATAAAATTTTAATTTTTTTGATGAGGCGCCCTTGATCTTCGTTACCCCGCACCATGAAGTGATTGTTGAATTGTTCGCTGCCAATGAGCAAGCCCGCTTGCCCCAAGACTCTTGGGACAAGCGCCGCTCCTCGATTGTCGAAAAGGCTATGGGTGTAGCAGCGATCATTTTAATGGGAGGTACCGCCGGATTGCTCTACTGTAGTTACGATTTACAGTGTGCTCCGTGGTGGAATACGGGTTTTCAGGTCTCTATAATGTCGGGCGGCGCAGTCGTTTGCCTAGGTGCCATTCTAAAATGTCTTCAATGTGCAGGAGTCATGCATGACGGTTCCAATTGCTAGTGAAGTCCCTGTTCAGTCCGCGGAAAGTGAAGAGACCTCACAGTCATCGACATGGAATGGACACAGTGTTTCGGAAATCTCATCCGATCAGGGAGGATGGGGCAGAGGGTATGTGCGGGGTGCCAATATAGCGGGTGTTTGTTTAGGAGCTACCGGTTTTTTGACCGGCTTAGTATTTTATGCAACGATGGCTGATGCCTGTAATAAGGAAGCTGAGCACTGCAATCAAGACCTTAAAGGGAGTGGTGCATACCTCATGTTGGGGAGTATGGTAGAAATTTTAGTCCTTGGATCTGCCAACTGGATCAGGTTGTTCGTCGCTAAAAAAAGAATAAATTAATTATAGTTTGCCATTAAGTACTTAAGGCGCCTTTTCTTGAACACTTCCCTTTTTTCCCGGTGAACATCCTTTAATTTCCAGGTAATATACGGTTCTTCACACATGAGCCGCCATACCTCTTCCGTTCCGTTGACTTTGCAAAACATCTCCTTCCGTTTGGCCGACTTTTTCAACGCCTCTTCAAATTTTTTGGGATATAGGCTCTTTAACAAGCCGATGATCAGATATTGCGTGGTGACCGGAAGGAAAAGAGATCGGTCTTTGATGACCACCATCACACCATGACACTCCTCTTTAGCATAGTTGCCATAAAAGGGGGTGAAATGGAAAGGGTGGAAAACGGCACCGGGAAATTGCTGGGCGTTGAGAGCTTTGGCAAAGCTCTCAGCATCGATCCAAGGGGCGCCGATGACTTTGAAAGGTAAAGGGTAGCCGATCCCGATGCTGACCATCGAAATTTCGCCTAAGATGCCGGTAGTGGGATAAAACCAGACGCTGCTGGCTTCCGGAATTTGAGGGCTGGTAGGAATCCAGGGCAGGCCGGTTTCACTGAACGTCATCGACCGTTTCCAGCCCGTCATGGGAATGACGGTTAATTTACAGCCGATCTTATACTCTTCGTTAAATAAGCGCGCCAATTCGCCGATTGTCATGCCATGGCAGTAAGGTATATCGATGTATCCCACAAAAGAACGCCATTTTTCCTCGAGCATAGGGCCGTCTACTGTTACTCCGTTGATCGGATTGGGACGGTCCAGCACGATCACTTCAACGTTGTGCTTGGCAGCTTCTTCCATGGCATAGAAAAGCGTCGAGATATAAGTATAGGAGCGGGAGCCGATATCTTGTATGTCAAAGAGAAGGATGTCGAGGTCTTCCAGCATTTCTTTGGTGGGGCGTTTACTTGCCCCATGGAGACTGTAAACCGGGATGCCGTCGGGGTCTTTTCCATCCTTTATCCAATCATTGGCGTGAGAAGATCCCGTCAGTCCATGTTCAGGCGCAAAGAAAGCAGCCACCTTAAATCCATGGCGCCCTGCTTGGTTTTTTAATAAGGAGATGGTAGTTTCCAGTCGAGCATTGACTGCAGTATGGTTTGTGATCAGTCCAATCTTCTTGTTTTTCAACAGGGGATCGTATTTTCCGCTTAACAGGTTGTCGATTCCTAAAGCGATATCTGCCTTTAGGGAAAAAGAAATCAGTATTAAAAATAGGAAAAATATTCTAGTCATCACTCATCGGCAGGTTTATAATGCAGTATTCTGAACCCTCTTTACGCTTTTTGTAAAGGTTTCCATGTGATATAACATTAACACCTTCCCAACCAAAAAATTTTCAGGAAAAAACCTGACTCGGGAAGATACGAAGGCGCCACTCTCACCCCGGAGTTCTGTTATGGATCATTCAAAGTATATAGCAACATCGAAAAAAATGATTGAAGATGTGAAAGGGAAAAAACTTTCCATTGAAGATCGGAGACAATTGGCCATTGAGCTGTCCGGCACAATGCTTAAAGAAGCACGGCGGATCCAGACAAGCTTTGAGCATCGAGTGCAGGCTCAAATCGATCGGATGATGAACGATCCTAAAGGTAAAGTGTTCACGACGCGCATGACCGATGAATGTTTCCGTAGCGGAAGTTCTTACCGGGTAGCCGATCAAATGATTTATTTGATCGACAAGCTGGGCATACCCGGCTATTTATCCTATTATAAACAACTGCAGATCGCCGCTTTTAAATGGCTGGGACACACGATTCCCCAGGTGTTAGTGCCGATGGCGCGCCACATGCTGCGCAAGGAAACCGAGCGCGTGATTTTGCCCGGAGAAAGACGTCCCATGGCCCGCCACATGGCTGAAAGGCGCAAGGAAGGGGTCCGTATCAATTTGAACCATTTGGGTGAGGCTATTTTAGGGGAAAGCGAAGCCGAGCAACGCCTGAAAACCTATTTAGAGGATTTGAAACGGCCCGAGATCGAGTATATTTCCGTAAAAATTTCCACTATATTCAGCCAGATCAGTCTGTTGGCTTGGGAGGATACTCTCGTCAAGCTGGAAGAGCGTTTAAAGTTGCTGTACCGAGCGGCAATGCAGCATACGTTTGTTCGTGCCGACGGATCAGCGACCCCAAAATTCGTCAATCTCGACATGGAAGAATATCGGGATTTGCATTTGACAGTGGACTTGTTCCGCAAAGTATTGGACGAGCCTGAATTTTTTCATCATTCGGCCGGCATCGTACTGCAAAGCTATCTGCCCGATTCCCATTTGTTGCAGCAGGAATTGACGGTTTGGGCCATGAAGCGCGTAGCAAGCGGCGGCGCTCCCATTAAAATCCGCATCGTCAAAGGCGCCAACTTAGCCATGGAGAAAGTAGAAGCGTCTTTGAGAGGATGGCCGCAGGCTCCCTATACCAGCAAAGCGGATGTAGATGCCAACTTCAAACGCATGGTGCATTACGCCTTTCTGCCGGAGCATGCAAAAGCAGCCCATGTCGGTGTTGGTAGCCATAATTTATTCGATATTTCCTATGCCCTTTTGCTGCGTTCCGAAATGGGTGTGGAAAAAGAAGTGGTCTTTGAGATGCTGGAAGGCATGGCCGATCACGTGCGCAGAGTGGTGCAATATCTAAGTGGCGAAATGCTGCTCTATTGCCCCTCGGCTACCAAGGAAGAGTTTGTCAATGCCGTCGCTTATTTGGTGCGCCGTTTAGATGAAAATACCTCCCCTGATAATTTTCTTAGACATTTGTTCGGTTTGATACCGGGCACGAAAGAATGGCAAGTGCAAGCCAACCATTTTTCTTTGGCCTGCCATGCAGCGCAAGGAATTTCTTTTAGCCCCCGCAGAACGCAAAACCATGCGCTGAGTCCGGCCGGCGCATCTGCCGACTCTTTATTTCAAAATGAGGCCGATACCGACTGGTCTCTTCAGCAGAATCGGAAATGGGTCTACAAAATAGCGGGCGAGTGGTCGAAAAAAACGTTTGAAGAAGTGCCAATAGTGATCGGAGGGAAAGAAATACCTCCCGATAAAGCGCATTGCGGCATTGGACGTGATCCCTCCTGTCCCGGAACTGACCTGTATCATTACGCCTTAGCCGATAGCTCACAGGCCGATAAAGCGTTGCAGGCAGCTGAAAAAGCGCAGGCAAAGTGGGCCGGCGTGTCGGTTGAAGAGCGTTCTAAACTTTTTAAAGAGCTTGCCAGGCTTTTACGCGCCGATCGAGGTCAATTGATCGGAGCCATGATGGCCGATGCCGGAAAAACCCCTGAAGAGGCGGATGTCGAGATTTCCGAAGCCATCGATTTTGTCGATTACTACCGCCTTGAAATGGAGCGGCTGCACCGCATCAAAGATCTTACGTGGAGGCCCAAAGGCCCGCTGCTGATCGCGCCACCTTGGAATTTCCCTTGCTCCATCCCTATGGGGGGGATTGCCGCAGCGCTTGCTGGCGGTAACTGCGTTATTTTCAAACCCGCTCCTGAAACGATCTACGTGGGTTGGAAGCTGGCCAAAATATGCTGGGAAGCTGGTTTTAGCAAAGAAACGTTGCAATTCATTGTTTGCGAAGACGACCCCGTCGGCACGCAGATCATACAGGATAAACGATTAGCCGGAGTGATTTTGACCGGCGCTACCGCGACAGCAAAATTAATGTATAAATTACGTCCCGGACTCGACCTGATGGCCGAAACGGGAGGCAAGAACGCTATGATCATAACGGCCATGTCAGATAGGGATCTGGCCATTAAAGACCTGCTCAATTCGGCTTTTAAACATGCCGGTCAAAAATGCAGCGCCTGCAGTTTAGCCATTTTAGAGAAAGAAGTGTATGACGATCCCCGTTTTCTGGAAACCTTGCGGGATGCGGCAGCTAGCCTAAAGGCCGGACCTGCCTGGAATTTTTCTACAAAAATAACGCCTCTAATCCGTCCGCCCGGAGAGGAATTGCTGCGTGGTCTGATCACTCTGGAAGAAGGGGAGTCGTGGCTCCTAGAACCTAAGCAAGACAGCGAGAATCCGCAGTTATGGAGTCCGGGGATAAAACTCGGAGTTGTCGAAGGCAGCTTTATGCACCAAACGGAACTGTTCGGTCCGGTCCTTTCCCTGATGTGTGCCGAAGATTTAGCCCATGCTATCCGCTTGGCAAACGGCACACCTTACGGTTTGACATCCGGCATCCATTCTCTGGACGAAAGAGAGCAAAAAGAATGGTTAAAGAAAATTCGCGCCGGAAACTGTTATGTCAATAGAGGGATTACCGGCGCCATTGTGCGGCGCCAGCCATTTGGCGGTTGCAAAGAAAGCAGTTTTGGGGCCGGAGCCAAAGCCGGTGGTCCTAACTACCTGATGCAGTGCATGGTGCCTTCGCAAACCACGCTTCCCAGAGAACGGGATCCCGTCAACGGTACTGTGAAAGTGATTGGCATCTTCGTTGAAAAGATGGGGATTACCAAGGAGAAGCAGGAGTTATGGAACGCAAGTGTAGAAAGCTATAACTATCATTGGAAAAATGAATTCTCCAAAGCGCACGATCCGAGCATGGTGCTCGGCCAAGATAACTTATTAAGTTATGTGCCGCATCCGCAAGTGTTGTTAAGGGTTAATACCCACGATGATCTTTTTGATGTGATGCGCGTGATCGGCGCTGCGATCATTGCCGGCACCCAGCTGATCGTCAGTGGGGATGAAGAAAAAGTACAAGTTCTGGCAGGCGCGGATTGGCTGAAAATGGCCCCCGCTGTTGAAATTGTAAAAGAACGGGAAGATCAGCTGACAGAACGTCTGGGGCAGGGCGCCTATAAAAGGATACGCCTGCTTTCGGCGCCCTCTTTAAAGCTGAGGCAAACGATGGCAGATGCGGCCTGCAGCGTGCATCTTTCTCCCGTATTGGCCAACGGCAGGGTGGAGCTCTTCCATTATTTAAGGGAGATCAGCATCAGCTCCGATTACCACCGCTATGGCAACCTGGGAGAAAGAGAAAACGAAGAAAGAGCAGCTGTGTTATAATCTTCACGCAATATTAATTTTTTAGATTGGAATAGAGATATGAATGACCTTGTTCAGCTTAATGAGGCGCAAATGGACGCCGTGCAAACGATAGAGGGCGCCCTGCTTGTCTTGGCCGGTGCCGGCTCGGGAAAAACACGCGTGGTTACCTATCGCATTGCCCATTTGCTGGAACAGGGTGTGCCGGCTTCTAAAATATTAGGGCTGACTTTTACCAATAAAGCTGCCGGCGAGATGAAAGAGCGGGTGCATAAAATCACCAATAGCCACGTGATGATCAGCACCTTTCATAGTTTGGGAGTGCGTATTTTGCGGGAATCGGCGCCGGTTTTAAATTACCGCACCGATTTTACCATTTATGATGAAGATGATGTGCAAAAACTTTTGAAGTCGTGTTTAGACGAACTCAAAATCAAGGATAAGGCCGCTGACCCCAAAGCCTTCCGCGCTCTTATCTCCCGCGCCAAAAATAAACTGCAAGGCCCGGAGGATGTATGCGAAGGATCCCCTTCCGATCTGGCTGAATTTTTATTGCCCAAAGTATATGCCAGCTACCAAAGTCATCTTAAAGAGTATAATGCCCTTGATTTTGACGATTTGCTGTACCTTACCGTCAAATTATTTAGGGAACATCCCGAAACGCTGCAAACTTATCAAGACCGTTGGTCCTTTTTGTTGGTGGACGAATATCAAGATACCAATCATGCCCAGTACGAAATGATCCGCTGTCTGGTAGCCCATACCGGCAATCTATGTGTTGTGGGAGATCCGGACCAGTCGATCTACTCCTGGCGGGGAGCAAACATCCAAAATATTTTGAACTTCGAGCAAGATTTTAAGGGCGCCAAAGTCATCCGGCTGGAACAGAATTACCGCAGCCGCTCCAACATACTTGAAGCTGCCAATGATTTGATCGGCTTCAACATGAACCGCTATGAAAAAAATCTTTGGAGCGACCTGGGTCCCGGAGAAAAGATCAAACATTTTACCGCCGAAAACGAGCAGGAAGAAGCGCGTTTTGTCTCCGAAATGATCAGGCATTATCATGTCGATAAAGGAATCCCTCTTAAAGATATGGTGATCTTTTACCGTACCAACTTCCAGTCCAGGGTCTTTGAAGACCGTTTCTTGGCCGATAGGGTATCCTATGTGATTGTAGGCGGTATTTCGTTCTATCAAAGACGTGAGATCAAAGATATCTTGGCCTTTTTACGCATGGTGCAGTCCGAATCTGATTTTATTTCGTTTACCCGCACACTGAATATGCCCAAGCGGGGATTAGGAGACGCCACCGTTGAAAAAATTCGCATGGGCGCCCTCTTGGATCGCGTCAGCATCCTGCAATTCTGCGAAACCGTCGTTCAGGGCGGCAGTGCTTGGAAGCCCACTGCCAAGCAAAAGCAAAGTCTGGAAGATTATTTGTCAGTGATCCGAAAATTAAAAAAGATCTCTCAAGAATGTTCCTTAAAAGAATTAGTCAGAGCAGCTATTGAAGAATCGGGTTACCTTACCTATCTTTATGAAGATCCCGAAACATTTGATGACCGGAAAAGCAACCTTGAAGAATTGATCGCCAAAGCCGCCGAATGGGAATTGGCAGTAGAACTGCCCACCCTTTCCGGATTTTTGGAAGAGCTCTCATTAAAGTCGAGTTTAGACGAGTCCGGCGGCGAAGAGGATCGTGTAAATTTAATGACCATTCACAACGGCAAAGGATTGGAATTTACGACGGTGTTTCTGGTCGGATTGGAAGAAGATTTGTTTCCGCACGTCAATTCCCGCGGCAGCCATGAGGCCCTAGAGGAAGAGCGGCGCTTGTGCTATGTCGGGATGACGCGCGCTAAAGAGTATCTATATTTGACCGAAGCGCGTTTTCGCTTTTTGTGGGGATCTGCCCGCGCCCAGCGCCCTAGCCGCTTTTTACGTGAAATTCCCCGAAATTATTTGCAGGCCGTGCGACGTTCCCACCCTTTTGAGAGAGTAAAAGAGGTCGTGAAAGAGGAGCCGGTGGCGCAGAAATTTTCCAAAGGCGATGCGGTTTACCATGCCGATTTCGGAGTGGGCATTGTGCAAAATTCATATGAAACTTCGGTGGGATTAACGTACACCATTCTATTTTCCAAAGAGATGCGGGTTAAAGAGATCGTTGCCAAATATGCCCAGCTCAAAAAGCTTTAAATCAAATTCACCACTGAGCCTCGGGGTCAAAGAGAAAAGCTAAACCCTTTGTGAACTCTGTGACTCTGTGGTCGTTCGTTACGTTTTCTCTTTATTTCAAAAAAAAATTTTTAAAATATTCACTCATTATGTATAGATTTGGTGTTTATATTGCGGCAGCGTTACTCAAGGAACGGGCTCATGAGCGAAACGTTTACATTTTCGAAAGAACCATTTAAGAAACCAAGGCAAAGAAATTTTAAAAAAAAATCCCCCCTTATAAAAGTTAGGGAATCTGAAGACCTTGCCGATGTCATCGATTTTCGCAAAGTATTTCAGGGGATCTGGCGTCACCTGTTCCTGGTGGCTCTTTGTATGGCCCTATGGGGCGGATTAGGCATCGGTGCAGCCTATAAAATTCTCCAAACATACCAAGCAGAATCGATGGTATTGTTTAATTTGGATCAAGACTCTACCAGAGGGATGGAAGGGGGTTTTAATTTGACCAATCTTTCCCTTGCCACTGTTTTAGATACGATCGTTTTGCCGAGACATTTTGAAGCCGTGCAAAGTTCCCTGGGCCTCGAACTCGATCCCGAGGCTATTAAAGGCATGGTTGCGGTCCCTATCCCTGCCAATAATTCCAATGTATTGCGTATTATCGTCAAAGGGGACAATCCCAGCTTAGTGGTCGACATTGCCAATGCCCTCGCTAAAATCAGCGTTCAATCCAGTCAGGACTTTACCCGCCGCCAGCTCAAAATGGCCTTGGACAACTATAGAGCCCAGCTAGCTGTCGTGCAACGTACACTGGCTTTGCAAATTCAAGACATAGAAAATTTCAAGATCGCTAACCAGTATTTTGAAATGGATCCGGAAAATTCCAGCGTCCTTGATCAGGTATTGGCTATGCGCGAGGTGCGCAACAAGGCCGCTCTTGAATACAGTCGAACTATGGTGCAATACGATCATTTAAGGCAGCAAGTAGAAGAGTGGCCCGATTATGTGCCGCTCAGCCGTGCCTCCTCCAACAGCCCTGTTCAAGTACGCATGCTGGCTTTGGAAGGGGCTTTGGCGGAAGCAAAATCTCGCTACACAAGTGAAAATCCTAAAGTGCGCCACATCGAGCAGGAGTTAAATGATCTCTTGCAAAAAAGCAAAAATGTAGCCGCGGAAGATCAGTCCGAAGATCAATTTTATGGCCGCAATGAATTGAAGGTTCAGATGGGCATTGAATTGATGCAGTTGCAGGGCAAGATGAACGCCTCGTATCGAGTTAAAGAAGAAGTCGAGCAAAAACTTGCTAAAATGGAGCTCGAATTGCAAAAGTTGCCGTTGCAACAGATGCAGTTATTTAAACTTCTACAAGCAAAAAATATTACCGAAGATCAAGTACGGTCGATGAGTAAAGCGGTTGAATCGACGCAGCTGATGGTGAATATTCCTAAGGGAAATATAGAGCTCTATCAATTAGCCGATAAAGCACAACCCTGGATGGAAGCGTGGTGGGTGGAGTTCTTGCCGGTTTTTGGATTGTTTTTCGGTTTAGGTTTCGGTTTATTTTTATCGCTTATTCTTGAAATTAAAGATCAAAAACTGCGCACTGTAAAACAGCTCGGCATGTTTTATGCCGCGCCTTGCCTCTCGTGCATTCCCGAGTTGTCAGGGATATCGGCGGCAAACGCCCCTAAACGGATGCTGTTTTTCACCCGGCAATTAGCCGAAAGCATCGAACAGATTTTAGGGACATTAGGCAAAGCGCATCCTTCCATTACCTTTGTAAGTTCTGTTGCAGGCGAAGGAAAAAGTCTGATCGCCTTTCAACTGGCCCATTACTACAGCCGTCAGGATAAAAAGATTCTCTACATTGATTTTGATTGGAGGGAAAACCCTTTCATTAATAAGGGGAAAACTGGCGGCAAAACGTTATTGCAGTATTTGAAAAACGAAGCTTCTTTACAGGAAATTATCATTTCCGGAGACGTGGACCATATCTGTATGGGATCTTACGACTCTAAAATCAAAGAATTAGTCAAAAACGGAGCGCTGCAAACCTTATGGGAAGAATTACAAGGACGGTATGATCTTATTATCAGCGAAGCCCCGGGTGTTATCCAGGATGATTATGCCACAAATGTTACACGCTATAGCGATCTCTCTTTTTTTGTAATCGGCTCATCGCAGGTAAATAAGTCAACAGTTGATGAATCGCTCAATGCTCTAGATACTGTGGGCAAAAGACCTGGAGGACTTATCCTTAACCGCGTGCACCCGATGTATATTTCCGACGAAAGAATCATTCTGGAAACTAAGCGCAGCGGGCGTGAAAAGTGGAAAGATTTCTTCTTTTGGAGAAGATAAACCGATGCAATTAAGACTGATGACAAAAATCCTGGGATACAGCATGGGATTGGTATTGATGGTGACCGGCTGCGGGCCTCGCGTCCAGCCTCCATGCAAATTCGGCTGCTTTTGCCGTCGTCCGGCAGTGATTGCTTCTTGGGAGCCTTGGATTCTCGACTATAATGATTGCTTCCAGAATTGCCCTGTGGACTTATGCGGTTGCGGCCCTTACTCACCCCCCACGCAGTCTTTGACACCCGATTTATTCGATCCCTATCAGCCTATCGATCCCGATTATAGACTTAACAAGGGCGATATTCTGGAAATCTCAGTTTTCGGAGAGGAGGAGGCTTCTATCAATAATGCGATGGTCGCGCCCGATGGCAAACTTTACTACACCGTCTTGGAAGGGATTCCGGCTGTCGGCCGTACACCTGTCGAAGTAGGACGCGACTTGTCGACTGCCTTAAGCCATCTCTTGGTGGAGCCTAAAGTCATCGTTGTTCCTTTGCAGACCATGGCCCCCACGTTTAAAGTTTTAGGCAGGGTCCGCGGACCCGGTGAATTTCCTTTGACAGGACCTATTACGGTCCGCGAAGGGATTTTTGAGGCGGGCGGCCTCTTGTCCGAAGCCAGCAAAGACATAGACGATGATGATTATCGGCTGAATGTCCCGACGGCCGATCTTGACGCGTCATTTATTGTTCGAGGCGGCTATAAGCTGGATGTCGATTTTAACCGATTATTTTTTACTGCCGATGATAGTCAAAATATTTATCTGAAACCGGGTGATTATATTTACATTGCCGGAGCTGAACATCGAGAAGTGTTCGTGCTGGGCTATGCCGTTTCCCCGCAAAGGCTACCCTTTGCCACAGGGATGACGTTAATGTCTGCGATCACAGCTTCAGGCGGCTGGCCGACGCCCAGTCCTTATTCTCCCGATCTTGGGCGGATTGTCGTGGTCCGCGGATCTTTGGATTGCCCTCGCGTATGTTTAGTGGATGTCAATAAGATCTTAAACGGCCAAGCCCGCGATCTCTACTTATGCCCGGGAGATATTGTCTACATGGCGCATAAACAATGGAGAACGGTACGCGATCTGATCATCATTGCCATCGATTCGTTCCTGAACACGTTTGCAATTTCAGCGGCCAGCTACTATTCTTCCACTTGGTTTACAAATGGAAATTTTGATGATGAGTGTACTGTAGATGAATAAAATGTTTCGTCTTCTTTTTATTTGTTTGAGTTTACAAAGCGCTTTTGTCCAGGCGTTTGTCGAGACTCCATGGAACCGGGATATAGAACCCGGCGAGTGGGTCAAATTTGAAGAGCCGGTCGAAATCCCCCTGCCCGCACCACTGCCTTCCTCTGAATATCGACTGCATGTGGGCGATATTTTATTGATTTCCGTTTATGGAGAGCCCGGAACGGCCAAGCAAGTTTATGTAGATCCTCGCGGCATGATCTCTTATTTATTCCTCGATTCCATTCCGGCTGTCGGTATGACCATCAGCGAAATCAGAGAAGATTTGGAAGGCAAATTAAGCAGCTATTATCGGAATGTTTTACTCTCCCTGACACCTGTAAAATTCAGCGCCGAGTATTATACCATCGCCGGTGAGGTTTTATTTCCAGGCAGAAAAGTCATAGTCGGCAAACCCACGGTACTATCTGCTTTAAGCCGTGCAGGAGGATTAACGCTGCTTGATTTTAGAGATCAGTATTTTGACGGCGGCGACCTTGACCATGCATTTTTAGCCAGGCAGGGTCAGTATGTGCCTGTTGATTTCCCTCGTTTGATTAAACAGGGAGATCTGAGCCAAGATATTCCGTTGCAGGCCGGCGATTACATCTACATTCCAAGCGCTGAGATCCATCAGATTTTTATTTTAGGGGAAGTCTATGGCGCCACCACGCTAAATTATTTAAGAACCATGTCGCTTGCTGAAGCTTTGGCCGAGGCCGGGGGCGTGACGGAATTGGCCAGCAATCGGGCCCTAGTGATCCGTGGTTCGCTGGCTTGCCCCTTACGATTTCTTGTCGATTATACCCGCATACTTAAAGGGCAGACGTGCGATTTTGCTCTTTTGCCCGGCGATATAGTGTACGTGCCTCCCCGTAGATTCCAGTTGTTTAGAGAAATTTTTCTGGGGGCACTGTCAAGTTTTGTTAGCACGGTCGCTTCGGCCGCCGGCGTGGATACGTTTATTCGCATTCAGCCGAAAGCTGCCGGAAATGAAAACATTTTCTTTGGCAATAGCGGTCCGATTATCATTCCTTAGCGGGTTCGGGATACCAATAGGCGTAAACCGGGTAGGGGATCTTAATGCCGTTTGCAGCCAATGCATTGTCTATGGTCCATAGCAGCACCGATTTTCGGCTCTCCCCTCTTGTGGAAATGGTGGTATCAAACCAGGCAACCAGTTCGAAGTGCATCGCGTTTTCCCCATATTCCGTCATCCATACTTGAGGATCGGGATAGAGGGGGTTATTTTTAACCGTAGCCGGAATCGCTTTTACGGCATTCACCACAACTTTTCTAACAAGATCCTTATCAGTCCCATAAGCGATGCTAAAGGGCGCTCTATAACGCCGATAAGGATCTTTCATCGTCCAATTCATTAAACGCTCTCCTGAGAGCTGGGCGTTAGGCACGATGATATCGGCGCCTTCCATGGATCTGATGTGCGTGTTTTGCAGGTTGATCGCCTGTACTTTTCCGGTAAGCTGCCCTCCCAATTCCACGAGATCCCCTACTTTGATGTGTCTTTGAACCAGTAGAGAAAAGCCGGAAACAATGTTATTGACCATCGATTGCAAACCGAATCCGATACCGATACCCAGCGCACCCGCTACAATTGCCAGGTTTGTGAAATCCAGGCCGATGTAAGCCAGCGCCAGCATGAAGCCAATGACGATGATGCTGTAGTGCAGGCAACGTAGAATGATATATTCTGTCGAATCCGTGCACATTCTGGTAAAAAAGCGTTTGTTGGTTAAGATTTTGCGTACGTAACGGGAGATGAGAAAGGTCGCTAAAATGATGGAGAGCGCTTTTAAGGCGATAGCTAGGGTGATCGGCTGATCGTGGATACGGATCAGGACATAACCTGTGATCGTCTCGATCCACTCTAAAAACGAAGTCCATGAGAGGTTAAGTTGCAGTCTCCAAATATCTCCTAAAGGAGCCTCTTTTATCAAGCGGCTTTCAATGATTGAATTCAAAAGTTCGCTATGCTTGATTTGGAACTTGAGTTCTTCCAGTTTGGAAAGCGCGGCATCGAGTTCCTGGTGGATATCGCTGATAATTTTTTCATTGGCGGGTTGTTTGGTTGATAGATGTCCGATTTTCACACGGTCTTCATCAATGCGCGCGTTCCATTTTTTCAATCGGGCTTGGGCATTGACAATCCTTTTTTTCCACTGCTGTAATAAATCCTGGGTCTGAGGGGTGGAATCGTAAAGAAATAATTTGATTTGTCCCAGCAGCGCTTGCACTTCCAGTAGTTCCGTTTTCACCGATTGAGATAATAGCTTAAAATCCCAAAGACAGCAGTAAAGCTCGTTTTCTGGATCGGTCTGATCCTGGTAAAACGCCATTTTCTCCAATTGGTGTTCTTTTAAGGAGGACAGCTCAATCTCTTTTTCCAGCATTTTTTGCGTTTTAATCAGTTCGGCCTGGTTTTGATCTTCGAAAGAAAGGCGTTGCTGGGCTAATTTCAGTTCTTCCTGTAAATTCTCCCGTTCTTTTTGCAGTCCTTCCATTTTCGCTTGAGCTTGGCTTAATCCGATTTGTTGAAGGGCTAGTTCGAACCTCTTTTCGATGATTTCCAGGCCACCGTGTAATTTTTCGATCGAGGAACCGGGTAAAGCCGGATAAGAAACGATGAGCTGATCTAATTTCTTTTGTAAGAGAGCACTGCTCGTACGGTGCCCTTCGATTTTATCCTTCAGATTGGAAATAATCGATTGCTGCTTCAATAAACGGCTTTGCACTTCTAAAAGCTGCTTGATGCTGTAGGAGCCCAGAAATTGTACTGGGCTGGGCTGTGCTATAGGCGTATCGTTTTTTTTCTTTAGAAATACATTCAGTTCAAGGCTTAGTCGTTCTAAAAGCTGGAGGGTGTCTTGATGTTCCTGTGTTTTAAGGGAGGCTTTGATCAAGGTGAGTTTTTCGTTGAAAAGCGCCGTACGTTCGCTTAATTGAACAAAGGGGACATCAAAGAACTCCCACCAGTCCTTTTTAAGATCGAGAGGATCCGGTCCCGGGGAGACGGCTTCTTTTATAACTACCGTTTCTTCGGCATAACTATAATTTGCTAATATAACTAAAGAAAGTAGTAAAATTCTAATCATTGTTCCCCTTTTTCCGCTGTCATTTTAATATAAAAGTAAATTTAATGCAATAATATGATTATTTATTTTTTTAGTTGTATTTTCATGGCTGTGTTAAAAAATCCCCGACTTGTGAAAAAAATAGGCAAGGTGCAGTCCGCAAAGGTTTTAAAAGAAGTCAGCTCGTGCTTGAGTGACCTTCTTTGGATTGATGTTTAGAAAATTTCTCTTTCGCTTTACATTTGTGATGCCTTTTCCGAAAGATCAGCGTGGATAATCTCTTGTAACAGAATGAAAATGCCTGATGGTGTTTTCATTTTTACTTCATGCTATTTTGTCTCTTAAGGTTTTAGCTTTTTGACCCTCGCTAGCAAAATCGATATGATTCGGTTCATTTTGATAGCGTCCATGATTCCTAGGATCAATACCAGCAAAATTGTTACTTTGGGGATGTTCGTAGGTGTAGGCTGACCTTGCTTCATATCCTTCAGCTAGCAAGTGAGCCCGCACCTCTTCTTGGGTCATATTTTATCCACAGCTGAATGTTATTTCCTTCCTGATCCTTGTTGGGCAATGTTAGCGGCTGCAACTGTTTTAAAATTTCAAGGACTCTACCGATTTTTATAGAATTTCCTTGGGGGTGGACAAATACCTCACTTTCTTGCGGAGACGAGGGAGTATTGAAGTGAAAAAAATAATGATTGGTTTGCATGAGATACCTTTATCTGTATTCGGGGGGAAATATCCCTTTTTGTACTTTGATTGAAGAACTTAGTTGGCCAAACCCTACTTCCGTAAGTTTTTCACACTCTCTAACATAGAGATCTTGTAATTGAGGAAGTTGGGATAAGTAGGCAAGGCCTTGATCGGTAATTGTAGGGTTGAAATCAAAGGTAAGATCTTCGAGTGATTTCATGGTGGATAAGATAGATAATCCTTTATCTGAAATATATGGACATCCTGCTAGTTCGATTTCCTGGAGCTGTTTGAGGGAAGTTAAATTAAAGAGTCCTTCGTCGGTGATCAGGGGACAGTGATTTAGGTGAAGCACGGTCAGTTTTTTTAAGTCAGAAAGGAATCTTATCCCCTTATTATCTATTTGTGGACATGAACTGAGTTTAAGAATGACTAGTTCCCCCAGAGTGGAGAGAGAAGAGACACTTTGATTCGTAATCATCCGGCAACCATCAAGAACCAAACCTTTTAGTGCTCCATAGTGGGCGAGATTTTTGATGCCCATGTCATCAATTTTTTCGTTATTAGTCAGTTCAAGACGGATCAGAGTTTTCGGCGAAGGGATAAATTGCAAGCCGGTGCTAGTAATCTCATGGCAGTTATTGAGATATAGAAATTCTATATGTTGTAAAGCTGAGAGTTGTTGTAAGCCGAAGTCTGTTATCTTGCTACGAGAAAGTTGAAGGTCTGTCAGTTTGGTAAATTTCGATAAAATGCTACAGCTTTTGTCTGTAATTTCCGAGCCTTTTAGGTACAGTCTTTCTAAATTTTTCAAGGGAAGCAGATGCTCAATCCCGTCATCTGTAATACTGTCGCCGGGATTTAGTTCTTTAAGTTCAGAGAGGGGGGATAGTAATTGCAAATCTTGATCCCTCAGATATTCTATATGCGGAAGATACAAGTGAGTGAGATTTTTTAGCCGTGCGATCTCTTTCAAATTGCCTGCATAGAAAGAATAACAAGTGTTTAGCCTCAAGTGAGTGAGTTGTTGCATTGACCCGATATATTCAAATCCTTCATCGGTAAAGGAGTTGCAGCAGTAGTGGATGGTTAATTCTTTAAGCTTTTTTAATTTTGAGAGATGTTTGAGCGCAATATCAGTCAAGCCGAACGCCCTACAAGAGAGGGATTCAAGAAGAGGGCAATGGGCTACAAGCAGGATGATATCTTCGTCATGTATATCTTCTTCTGATATATCAAGCTCCTTCAAATCGGGGTTTTCGATGGCTTGAAGGATTAGAGGAGAAAGCTGGTCATTCATTCGGAGATATTTCCTTGGATTTGTTTACTTTGACTATCTGCAACATCGCTTGGTTGACATCCTGTTTGCGTAATCTCCATCTTCCATTTTTGAAAGCTTTGGCCTTTGCTTCATACTCAGGAGTAGTACTCTCAAGGATCTCTTGGCAAAATGGCTCAATCAGATTGATCTGTTCAGGATGTTGGTTTTGAGTGGCTCTAAGATGGTTGCAAAAGGCTATTCTTAAGAAGGGATAGTTTTCAATAAAACTGATTAATTTTTCTATTTCTGATTTTAATTTGAAAGTGTATTGGCTTTGATTAATATATTTTTCAAGAAGAACACCTTGAAAATCTTGGGGGTGGGGACAAGATTGGGGAGGAGAGATTAATTCCTTTTTAGTCCTGATGGTTTCGGAAAATAGATCCCATAGGGCTTTATCCGACATAAGGAAATCTTTTAATTGCTGCTGGGCCTTTTCAAAGACCAACTGCCTTTTTTGTTCCTCTATTATACCTACTGTGAATTCTTCATCTTCCTCATCAAGTTCGTCTGAATCGTCAAATAGGGAAGTCCATATCGATGGTTTAGGCGTTGATTCGTATGGAGCTTTCTGATCAAGTCTAGGTTCCGCGTTGTCTTTAACCTTCAAAGCCTGGAAAATTGGAATGGCTACTGCCAAGCAACAGGCACTCCAGCAGATAGCACCAATTCCAACAATAAGGGGTGAAAAAGCGAGTCCTGAAATAAGGGGAATTGCGATTAAACCAATCATTGCCGCGAGGATCATAGCCTTTGTGGCTGGGTGAGCTGCCTTCCACTCTTTGACGATTCAGGCTATAAATGATCGTTTTGTCGGAACCTCAGTTTTATTGGATAATACTGAAGTGAATATCCGCTGGGGGGTAGTTTGGGAAGTGCCACTTGATGTTTCTAAATTCAACGATAGCGGCGTAGTAATAGAAGAGGTCAGGAAGGATTGTGAAGAAATAAGACTGCTCATGCTGTTATTTCGGTCTCCTCAATTTCGTACTGTTTTAAATATTGTGTCAAATCTAGGGTGTCAGAGAGCATTAATTCCTCTTTAGGAAATAAGTTCTTAAATACTTTGTTTAGTTGAAGCAGTTCATTCACTATATTTTCTTGGTATAGCAAAGGGTTTTGCTCTCGAAACTCTTCCAGCTCCTCATGGAGAAGTGAACTTCGATTCTGGATCATATCTCTAGCCTGTTTCAAACGATCGCTTTCTTTAATGTCGATGTAAATTAGCCATTTTTTTCTGTGATAGCTTCCCTCGGGTTTGGAGTGATTGAGAATGCCTGAGGCCATTAAGGCAGCTTTCGAGAGAATATTTCTGAGAAAGGCAGGTTTGACTTCGCGAAAAACTCCTGTCCACATCCTTTTGGCTATTTTATTGTTGCCTGTGTCTCTTGGAAAGGCCTCTTGAAGTTTTTTCTGATAATCAATCAATGCATCTTCATAAAGACCTTTGATTCGTGTTAGTATATCGCAGAGCGATTCTCCCCCGAGGCCGGCATTCGTTATTGGGTGTACACTCACATCCTTTTGGAGAATGGAAACGATGTGATCAAAATTCATTGTGGAGAGTTCATATTGATTAAGATAGAGGGGATAATCATCCCATTTCAATGGAGCATCCTTCCATTTCACATCTGCATCATCCACTAGTTTGAGGGCATTGTTTTTGTTATGCAAAAGGATGGTGCCGCTAGAGGGCTTTTCTACGCAGGTTAAAGCTAAAGATTTCGGTGTGGGTTCATTTTCTTCCTCTGCTGCTAGATCGGGTACAATCAAATCTTGTTTGTCTGAAATGGCAACGTAAGCAATGCCCATGATTTTATCACTGCGGATCGTGTTCAGGATGGGAATAAATCGAATCGCAGATGAATTCCAAAATTCTCCTAACTTGTGATTGACAGAGTCCTTTTGATGGGGTTGCTGTTGCAGAGTCTCTTGCGCAATATCATATAATTTGTCGCTTTGGATGGTATTGAGTACGGGGATAAACCGCAGAATAGGGGAGCTCCAAAACCCTCCTAAGCGTTGATGTATGGTTTCTGTAGGATTTGCCATATTATTTAAATAATTTTTTGGTTGTTTAGTAATTAATAATAATAAATCCATGGAAGTTTAGTCGGGTTAATTATTAATCACAAGGTTTCGGTTTTTAAATAAATTAATGGAGAGATTCCAAAAAATCCCTTTTACTTAAGATGTTTGGTTTAACCTTTGAATTCATTTCGGTATGCAAAGTTGAGCTTATGTACAAATGACCATTTAGACTAATTTGTTTTTCTGTTGTTTCAACAAGGAGATTCTTATGGTTCCCGGAATAGAACTCGTCCCTTTCATCCTTTCACGTGCGGCCAAAAATGTCGCTGAGTCCTGCAAAACGCCATGGAAAGCCGCTGCTTTTTCGGCAGCCGCTACAGCCATAAGTGTATTTTTTCTGCAAAAATGGGCTTCCAATAGAGTTTGGGATTGGCAAGCCACGGTAAAAACGTTGCTGTTAAAACTGCCGGTGGTCAGAAAAGAACTGGATAAGGAGATCAATAAATTAGAAGCTGATCTTGAGGCTAAATTTTTTAAAGATTTTAACCTCTCAAACATCTGTAAAGAACTTCCCGATTCCCCGTGGACCGAAGAAGACATCCTGAAAAGATTGACGACGGTGGCCGGCAAAGCGCGTGACGGGAAAAATACCGGCGCTTACTATCTCGATAATGAGAGAGTCGACGCCCTGATTCTAAAGGTATCTCACTTGGCAAGACGGACGAATCCGCTGCATACCGATTTAAGCCCGTTGCTTAGGCAGTTGGAAGGGGAGATCGTACGCATGGCAGCGCATATGTTTAAAGGCGACGCCTCAGTTTGTGGCAATCTCACTTCAGGAGGCACCGACAGCATCCGCCACGCCGTATTTACGGCGCGTGAGCGTGCCAAATCCTTAGGACAAGGAGGCGGCTGGGAAATGGTCGTGCCTCAAACGGCCCATCCGGCTTTTGCTAAAGCAGCCAATGAATATGGCATTGCCTTGATTCGTACCCCTGTTAACCCTCAAGAGTTTACTGCAGACGTCAATGCCGTACGTCAGGCGCTTACACAAAATACTATTTTAGTGGCAGCGTCTTGCCCCTCATTTCCGCATGGCATGATTGACCCGATTGAACAGCTCTCAGAGTTGCTGGCTCAAGAAGATCCGCAGGGAAAAATCGGACTGCATGTTGATGCCTGTCTAGGAGGATTCGTTGTGCCGTTTATGCACGATGCCGGATATGAGACAGGCACGCGTTTTGGTTTTGATGTCGCGCGCGTAACCAGTATTTCAGCCGATACGCATAAGTATGGTTATTCCGAAAAAGGCAGCTCGATCATTCTCTATCGCAATCATGACCAATGGCGCTGTCACCAGATTTTTGTGGAAACCGCTTGGCCGGGCGGCATTTATGCCACACCCACTTTGCCCGGCAGCCGTCCGGGACGTGATATCGCGGCCGCTTGGGCTGTGATGGCGTATTTGGGCCGTAATGGCTACATTAAGGAAACTCAGCACATCATTGGACAATGCCGGGAATTGGTGCAGAAAATCACCAGCGATCCCTTATTAAAAGAATCCCTAGTTGTGATGGGGGAGCCCAAAGCCATGCTCGTGGCCTTCTGCTCAAAATCTCCGATAGTTAATATTTACGACCTTAAATCTGAGATGGACAAACTGGGATGGACTTTAAGCGCTCTGCAAAAACCGGCCGGATTGCATTTTTGCGTCACCGGAGTTCAGGGGAAAAACCCCTTTTTTATTGATCATTTCCTCCATGATCTTAAAAATGCCCTAAAAAGTGTCTTACAATACCCTCCGGAAAAACGGAGCAAAAGCGGCGATGCTGCCATGTACAGAACCAACGCGCAATTTGGGGCTAGCTGGTTTATCCCCGATCTTGCTAGAGTGTTTTGGGATATTACATCCAGAATTGAACCAAAGAGAGTGTATGACAAGTAGAATAGCCGGCATCCTAGCCCATCAGACAGAAAAAACCGCCGTGCGTTTGTTTGAAACCTCCCCCATGCGAGGCGGTTTATCGGATGCCAGTAAGAAAAAAGCCATCAGCCTCCTGGCATTTTCAGGGATCACAGATATCGAGACGGCCTACTGTTTCAAAAGATCCACTGTTAACTATGACTACCGAATAAAAGACATAATCGCAGAGTTTCCTCATACCAGATACTGGATCTCTGCTTCTGATGAGTGTATTGAACCGGTCATAAGCTTCGGCGCCAAAAACGTACGGCTCAATGTTAATGTCAATGATTCTATGAAGAGGCGAGAGCGCCATTCTTTTATCCCCATGGCAATCGCGGCAAAAATTGCAATGCGCGTCTCCGTTAACGGTGCATTCGAGGGAAATGCTTCCGAGCGTTTAGTATCCCTGTGCCGTTTTTACCAAAATATGGGGGCCAAAGTAGTGCTTTGCGATAATGGGCGTGCCACTCCTCTAAAGGTACTGATGCTTTTTAAAGAGTTGTTTAATGAAGGCATTCTCAAAGATCAGATCGCCGTCTCGTTTGCCGGTCCGCGGGAAAAGGTCATTCGCAATATTAGCGCAGCCTTTGCTTTAGGTGTGCGTGATATTGAGACTTCGGTATTGAGCTCTGTGACAACGGATGAGATGGCAGGGTATTTTGATAGGATTGGATTTACTACCGGAATTAATTTGGAAAGGTTGAAAAGTGCAAGAATCATTTTTGAAGAGAATGCGAAGCGAGATCTCTTATAAAACTTTTTCCTGCTTTAGTCTTTCTTGTTTTAGAATATCCTTTCGCTCGTCCTGTTGGCGTTCCACCTGTTTCTTCTCCAGGAATTTTTCATCTTTTCTCTTTGTTTTCCGTTCCTCGGCCCGCTCATTCTGGATGGCGATTTCTGTTTCTAAAATTTCCAGGGCAACAGCTTCTTTTTTTTCACTCTCAACCCGCAATTCTTGCGGTTTGGGAAATTTATTTTTTACCATTTCAAAATGAGAGTCTTTTAAATGATTAAAGCTGCGTTCTTTAAGAGGGGACTTTCCCTCCTTATCCTCTTTTTTAAGTGAATGCGTCAAATGCTCCAAAGCTCTAGAAGCAGCCTGCGAAATTCTTGCGTATTGTTCAGGAGTGTAGGCCTTTAATTCGTAATCATCTCTGGCTAGAACTTTAACATCAATTTTACCCTTTTTGTTCATGTTATTAAGAATAAGGTCGCAGCCATCGAAATGTTCTTTATGTTGAGGTGGCGCCAATGTAATTGGTTTTTTACCCTCTTCCTCCAAAACATCAATAAAATCTATTATTCCATTGGCTTTTCTTTCAAGTAGCTGACGAGGTGTAATTTTTTCTTTAGCACAGTAACTTGTTAAATTGTCAAAAGTTTTTGTTGGAGAAGGCAAATACGCATCCTTGACAAGGTAAACATACTTACTGAATTTTTTGTCTGTGAATTCTTGGTTGAGTGGGTTTAAAGTATTCTCAATTTCCTCGATATCTAAATCAATGGATTCGAGAAAATTTTCGAGCTCAGATGGCCATTGATTAGCTGCGTAAGAATTTAAAGGATTAATTGAAGTCATACGTCTACCAAGTTAATCGATCTACAATCTTATTATAGAATAATTTAATTTTTTGTTGAATAATAATCGTGTTTTAAATAGAATATTAAGAGCTTATTAAGTCAGGAGTTCTAGCATATGTCTTTAAATATATCTTCCGCACAGGTTGGCACAAAAAATGTCCCAAACACCAATATTTCGACGTTTACTATTACAACTCCACAAAATGGGGATGGTTTCCAGGTTTATGTCACATCGGTATTGAATAATGGTGAAAACATAACCATAAGACCCATTGGCATTCGTAATATTGAATCTTTAAAGAATTCTAAAAAAATTATAGCTGAAAAAAGATTGGCGGTAATTCATCAAGGTCAAAATGGCTTAAAATTGATCGTTTACAGGCAAATCTTGGCAAAGGCTCCAGGAAAAGAATCAAAAATTTTTATAGATTTCAACGGTGAAAAATCGCTTGTTGGATCAGTAGAGCAAGTTCGTATCTTTGAAAACGAAGAATTTGACATGCTTCAAGAACCATATGAAGAGTATTGCGATGTAACAACAAAAAAACTAGTAGCTCTCATGGAAAAGAAGAATGGAGTTAAAGCCAATCAATAATTGGATCTAATCAAAGAATATATTTTTCGTCGCAAATGGAAGTTTGGCAACTGTTCGGTACACCATGATTGCTACTCAGCATATGCCAGCTTCCAAAGCCTCCGTAGCGTGCAGTGCTCTTGAAAGATTTTCGGTAAAAATCAACGTTTTTAAGGCGGTACAAGATTTATTCAATGACGCCTTAAAACTCCCGTTAATGGATTAAACTTTTTCTGTAAAATTTGAGATCTTCGCTCTCGCTTTCTTTCAATCGCTTTTTTCGCAAAGTAAATTTACAGAAAGAATGTTACACTACCTGATTCTCTGGCGATTTGTACAACTTTTTTACACTCCATAACACGGTGGGTTGCTTTAGTGCATGATGTCACCATCTTAAAACTGTTTGATGCTGTTTTAAGGCAGAAGCTTCCTCCCTTAAGCCAGGTGGCGCCATACAATCCAGTCACCAATGAGGTGCCCATTCCGAAAGTACTAGAAGCAAAAAATAAAGTTAGTTTAATGCTATTTGAGTTTTAATAGAGTAGTGATTTTATCTTTTTCTTTACTGGGAAATATGACTTGGAAATCATGTGAAGGATCATGACCCCAATTTAATATTGTACTCGTTAATATATCTAGATAAATAACTAGTTCATTTTCAGTAATATTAGGTGTTTGTTCGTGTATAATAGTGATTTGTTTTTGATCTATCCAGCTTAAATCATTTAAACATTCGTATAACGCATCCCAATTAAATCCAAAATAATCAGGAAGTTTAAGTTTTTCGTTAAGTTCGTTAATAAGTTGCTCTTTTGTATTTGTGTGTTTTGAAATGTTTACTATTAATTCACTTCCTTTAGCGAGATTGTGTTTATTATCTAAAAACAAAAGTTCATTCATGAAATTACCTTACTTGTATAAATGATTTGTAATGATCGGTTGAGAACCACATTTCTCCATCTTTACTTTTAACTATTCTTAATTTTCCAGGTCCATTAATTCCGGGAGTAGGGTGCACAAATTCGTTATAGTAGCCATAATTTTTTTCTGGTAACAGTTTTTCTAAATTTTTAAATATTGTTCCATCATTTTTGTGAGGAAATTTTTCTCCTGAAATAATTCTATCCAACGTTGGTTTAAGGTCATGAACAGTACTATTCGTATCTGCAACAAATCTGGTATTAAATCGTAATGCTGGTTTTCCGAAGTGGTTTTGTGCAACTTTGCCTGTTTTTTCACTTAGGTTGGCGATTTTTACAACATTCTTACACTCCATAACACGGTGGGTGGCTTTAGTGCATGATGTCGCCATCTTAAAACTGTTTGAGGCTGCTTTAAAGCATAAGCCTCCTCCCTTTACCAAGGTAACGCCATAGAAGCATCCGGCCGCCATTGAGGTCCCCATTCCTGAATAGTAGGAAATGCAGGATGTTAAGTTGTCGGTTTGGTACTCATCCAATACACAATTCGATAGTCCAAATGTGGTGTCATCAATAAAGCCTCTGGTAAAACCGGCGGAAACTTCTGAGGTAAGATCTACAATATATTCCGAAAAGTCTTCGAATCCATCCATCAGTTGTTCGTATGAGCTGGCTGCAAAATCTTTAGTGGCATCATACCAATCTACAGGATCCATGCTCCAGAGCCCTGTCGGATCAATGAATAGGGTGGGGCGGTTGCGGACGTAGGCGTAGAGGTTGGGGCCGT
>JBGSQP010000012.1:0-24937 GCA_041738095.1 Waddlia sp. | reverse complement strand
TGGATTGAACCATTTTTACGAACTAGACTTGAGTGACAGTGAGGGCAAGAAATTTCCATGAATTTTTCCAAAGTTTTCAGAAAAAATAATTGAAATGGCCATAAATTTAAACCTTTAAATCACTACCTGTTTAGGACTACCGACTTTAGCTCTTGCAGTATGCAATACAGCGTTTCAAAAATTAACACTTTAGAATCGCAGTTGATATTTTCCAAATGACTGCAAGTCGCTAGAACATTCAACAAACCATCATAGGTGTAGTGCTCAATAGGCAATCCCCGTTCTCGAGATATTTTTTTAAATAAGCTAAAACTTTTTAAAAAATCTTCTAAAGCAAGCGGCTCAATCATTAAATTCAAAGGCATAGAACTGTTTGTAATAGGCAGCATCAAGATCCTCTTAGATAAATCATCGAACGACTCTCTTAAAATATTGTGTTTGCTCTTGAAAAATGTCAATCGACATCGCAAAGATGGGCACATTGGTTGCAGTATGATTTACTTGACATAAATATAAAAATATCTATATAATACATTAAATATTTAGATCATTACGAAAAACGCCTTAGAAACCTATCCAACTCCTTGCTTTCTTCCCTCGTTTTTCCTGCACCTTACCTGTTGCTTTATTTCATAATGATTTGATATGATTGCCGCTATCAGAAAAAAAATTAGGAGAAAACCTTAACATGTCAACCAAACCAGAACATTCCTGGGATGAAACAAACATCTTAGATGATATCGAATTCAAGGTAGAAGATGCTGCCGCCTTTCAAAAGCTTATGCAGAACAACGACACAATGGCAGAGCATAAAACTTCTTCATTAAAACCTGGATCTATCCTCCGTGGCAAAATTGTAGAAATCACAAAAGACTTTGTAGTCATCGATGTAGGTTTAAAATCTGAAGGACTTGTTCCAATCGAAGAGTTTTCCGATCCTTCCGATATCGTTTTAGATAGTGAAATCGAAGTATTTCTTGATGCCCCTGAAGATTCCAATGGACAAATCGTCCTTTCAAGAGAAAAAGCTGAGAGATTACGTAAATGGGAATACATCCTCAAACATTGCGAAGAAGGCTCTATCGTTAAAGGAAAAGTCATTCGTAAAGTTAAGGGCGGACTGATGGTTGACATTGGTATGGAAGCCTTCCTGCCAGGATCCCAGCTTGACAACAAGAGAATCAAAAATCTTGATGACTACATTGGCCTCACTTACGAATTCAAAATTCTCAAAATTAACATCGAGCGTAAAAACGTTGTTGTGTCGAGAAGAGAGCTGCTTGAAGCTGAAAGGATTTCCAAGAAAGCCGAACTTATGTCCAATATTCAAGTAGGCGATGTCAAAGAAGGCGTTGTCAAAAACATCACAGACTTCGGTGTTTTCCTTGACCTGGACGGCATCGATGGGCTCTTGCATATCACTGACATGACATGGAAAAGAATCAAGCATCCTTCAGAAATGGTCCAGATGGGCGATAAACTTGAAGTCGTTATTTTGTCCGTTGATAGAGAAAAAGGAAGAGTGGCTCTTGGCTTGAAGCAGAAAGAAGCCAATCCTTGGGATGACATCGAAAAACGTTATCCTCAAGGCACAAGAGTTAAAGGCAAAATCGTTAACCTGCTTAGTTACGGCGCCTTTATGGAAATTGAAGAAGGCATTGAAGGTCTTATTCACGTTTCAGAAATGTCATGGGTAAAAAATATCACTGATCCGGGCGAAGTCGTAAACAAAGGCGACGAAGTGGAAGCGATCGTGCTTTCCGTTCAAAAAGATGAAGGCAAAATTTCATTGGGCTTGAAGCAGCTTGAACGCAATCCATGGGATGACGTCGATCATAAATATCCAGTTGGCAAAACTGTTAAAGTTGAAATCAAAAGTTTAACTAACTACGGCGCATTTGTTGAACTTGAACCCGGCGTTGAGGGCTTAATTCACATTTCCGACCTTAGCTGGATTAAAAAAGTATCACATCCTTCTGAAATCCTTAAGAAAGGTGACCTCGTCGAAGCTGTTATTCTCTCTGTAGATAAAGATAGCAAAAAAATCACATTAGGCGTGAAACAGCTTGGAAACAATCCTTGGGAATCGATCGAAAAAACAATGCCGATCAACTCGCTCGTACAAGGTATCGTCTCCAAAATTACTGCTTATGGCGCCTTTGTTGAATTAACCAATGGACTGGAAGGATTAATCCACGTAACAGAACTTTCCGACCAGGCTTTTGGAAAAGTAGAAGATGTTGTGTCGGTCGGAGACGAAGTCACCGCTAAAGTGATCAAGCTTGATCCTGAACACAAAAAGATCTCTCTTTCGATTAAAGAACATTTAATTGACCAAACCCAGTGCAACCGTGACGATGTGGTCGTTGGCAGCAGAGGGAATAAAGAGAATCCTTACTCTGAGCAGGAAGAGGAGCATGGAAACCGCAAAAGGAAGAAAAATAGAGAGCGTGCTTTTTCTGAAGAAGAAGAAAAAGAAAACGTATAATGGCCTTCCATTTGAATCCATTAAGGAATCATAAGGCACAATAACTGTAACGGGCTCTTTCAAATGTATGAAAGAGCCCATTTTCTCCAATTTACCAAGGCGTAAGGCATGAATAAAGATTTAGTTGCCATATTCGAATACCTCGAAAGAGAAAAAGGAATTAAGCGGGATATCGTTGTAAAAGCGATCGAAGAATCACTGCAAGCAGCGGCGCGGAAGAGCATTGTAGGCGCGTCAAATGTTACAGTAACGATTAATCCAAAAAACGGAAACATCGATGTCTATAGCGAAAAAGAAATTGTGGACGACGTCGAAATCTCTGCGCAGGAAATTTCTCTGGAAGACGCAAGGGAAATCGATCCCGATTGCGAAATCGGTCAATTTATCGATGTCATTGCAACCCCAAAAGATTTTGGCCGGATAGCAGCTCAAAAAGCACGACAAATTATCACTCAAAAGCTGCGTAGCGCTGAAAGAGATGTCATTTATGAAGAGTACAGGCATCGCATCAACGAAATCGTTTCAGGAACAGTAAAGCGTTTGGTTAAAGGGGCAAATCTAATCGTCGATTTAGGAAAAGTAGAAGCGATCATGCCCATGAGGCAATACCCGAAAACAGAAAAATACAACGTCGGCGATAAAGTTCTCGCTCTTCTGATGGAAGTCAATGACACGGAAGCCGGGGGTGCAGAAGTCGTTCTTTCTCGCAGCAGTCCTGAATTTGTCAGACAGTTATTGATACAGGAAGTGCCTGAAATAAATGAAGGCATCGTAATCGTAGATAAAATCGTAAGAGAACCGGGCTACCGAACCAAGCTTACCGTACGTTCTACCGATTTTAAAGTAGATCCGGTCGGCGCATGTGTCGGCATGCGTGGCAATCGCGTAAAAAATGTAGTGCGCGAACTCAATAGTGAGAAAATTGATATTATACCTTACTCAGATGATGCTGTAACGCTGCTTCAAAATGCGCTCGCTCCTATTGAAATACGAAAAATCAATGTCAGCGATGACGACGAGACCATTTCTATCGTCATTGAAGATGAAGATTATGCAGCCGTTATCGGTAAAAAAGGAATGAATGCCCGCTTGAATAGTAAACTCATCGGGTATGAACTAGAAGTGCAACGTATGTCTGACTATAATCGCGCTATGGCGATTCAGCGTACGGAACTTGCTGCTTCAGAAGACCCCTCACTGAATGAAAAAATAAATTCTATACCAGGGGTAAACCAGTTAGTGTTCGAGCAATTGGCACACGAAGGTTATGACACTGCCCGGTCCTTATTAATTGCTACACCGGAGCAGCTTTCTTCGATTTCTGGGATCAGTATTGAAATGGCTGATCATATTTTGGAACAAATTCGTAAACAGAGGCTTTAAGGCTTGATCAAAAAAGAAATTAAACTAAATATTAAAAACTCTCAGATTGCTGAAGCTATTAACTTAGACAAACTGAAAGAAAAGCTGGCCTCCAAGGGAAACGAATCCAAAGAGGAGTCAAAAACCGGCACTAATCTTCCTGCAAAAGAATTGCCAAACAAAGGCAAGAAACCTGGCGAACAGCCTAAGGAAGATGAGGTTAAAGAAGAAGGCCCGCGTCGTAAAGCACGTTCCCATTCCGTGTTTGCCGAACAAAGAGAAGATGTATCAGAATCTTTACAGGAATCTGAAACTCTGCAGGTCGTAGAAGAACCTATCATCGAGATATCAGAGCCGGTCGCCGAAGAAGTCAATGAACCCGTTGTTGCCGAAGTGCCCCCTCCACCTGAACTACCTGCATATGAACCAGCACCAATACCGGCCCCCCCTATACCAGTAGCAAAACCACCGGAACCTTTTAAACCGCCTTCCGTCTTCGAAAGATTAGGGCCCACTGGTAGGCATGTAAAGGATCTTATTCCTCCTCCATACAAGAAAAAAGAGGAACCGGTAGAGGCTAGAAAACCTGTAACAACACCTACAGCAGCTAAGCCCAGAACATCGACTGTACCGGCACAGCCGTTGCAAGACAAAAGCAAAACTGGACGCTTTAAAGAATTTCGTGATGTTAAGCCTAGCACTCTCAAACCAGCAAACAAATTTGATGGCAGAGATAAGCAAGGTCTAAGAGCGAGTGATGATGATTCTCGATGGAGAAAGAAACGCTCTTCTAAACAATCTCAATATCAAGAAGACACTACGATCAGACCGAAAGAACTTGCGGTCAGAGTCCCTATTTCTATCAAGGATTTAGCCAGTGCGATGAAATTAAAGTCTTCACAATTGATCGCTAAACTATTTTTGCAAGGGCTTGTCGTAACAATCAACGACATATTGGAAGATCAAACGACGATTCAGTTGCTGGGTGAAGAATTCGGCTGCAAAATCACGCTTGACCACTCTGAGCAAGAACGTATCCGCATTACCGATCAAACTGTCAGGGAAGAAATCGACGCGACAGATCCTGCGAAGCTTACTAGACGCGCACCCGTAGTAGCATTCATGGGCCACGTTGACCATGGAAAGACAAGCCTAATCGATTATATCCGCAAAGCTAACACTGCTTCTGGAGAAGCCGGTGCAATTACGCAGCATATCGGCGCCTTTCTTTGTCAGACAGCAGTAGGTGACATTGCCATTTTGGACACTCCTGGACATGAAGCCTTTTCCTCTATGCGTGCAAGAGGTGCTGATGTTACGGATATCGTAGTTCTTGTTGTCGCAGGAGATGAAGGGATACGCGCTCAAACGCTTGAAGCGATCAACCATGCAAAAGCTGCAGAAGTCACAATTGTGGTCGCCATTAACAAATGCGATAAACCTAATTTCAATACGGAAACGGTCTATCGTCAATTAGCCGATCAGAACTTGCTTCCGGAAACATGGGGCGGTCAGACAATTACCGTTAATTGTTCTGCTGTTACAGGAGAAGGAATTAAAGAACTTCTTGAAATGCTAGCCCTTCAAGCTGAAGTTTTAGAATTGCAAGCAAATCCCGACTCAAGAGCTCGCGGAACTGTCTTGGAATCGGAAATGCATAAAGGAATGGGAGCTGTAACCACGGTTCTTGTGCAAAACGGCACATTAAAAGTCGGCGATCCCCTGGTGTTTGGCGAAACTTTCGGTCGTGTTAAAACCATGAGAGATGAGTTTGGGCGTCAGTTTTCTGAAGCTCCTCCATCGATGCCCGTTGAAATTACAGGATTGTCCGGCTTGCCGGAAGCTGGCGAAGAATTCATTGTTGTCTCAAGCGAAAGAGAAGCTCGTGAAATTGCCGAAGCACGCTCTATCGGTAAAAGACAGCTTTATCTGCAGCAGACTAAAAAGAAATCCTTAGAGAATCTACTACAGCAAGCTTCTGATAAAACCAAAAAGACTCTTAAAGTTGTCCTACGGGCCGACATGCAAGGTTCTCTTGAAGCTCTGAAATCTGCTTTATTAAAAATTGAATCAGACAAGGTGGACCTTGAAGTGATCTCTGCCGGTATAGGTGAGATTTCCGAATCTGACGTACTATTGGCTGCAGCTTCCAATGCCATCATCGTAGGTTTCCATACACAGGTGGAAAGCCATGCCGATTCTCTTTTGAAACAGCATGGAGTTCACATTGCCTTGCATGACATTATTTATCATGCCATCGATGATGTGAAAGCTCTGATGACCGGCCTGTTAGATAAAGTCGCTCAAGAAACCGACCGAGGTAAAGCAGAAGTTAAAGCCGTCTTTAAATCCTCCCATTTAGGTAAAATTGCCGGCTGCCAGGTTACAGAAGGAATTATTCACCGTAACCATCAAATGCGTGTTGTACGTAACGGTAATGTACTTTGGAAAGGATCCATCAATTCACTTAAGCGTATGCAAGAAGATGTTCGCGAAGTCTCTAAAGGGATTGAATGCGGGATTCTTATTTCCAATTTTGATGATATTCAAGTAGGCGATATACTTGAATCGTATGAAATCACTTACCTGGCGCAAACACTATGACAAAACAACGTACAGACCGTTTAAATTCCCTTCTAAAAGAAGTACTTGCCGAAGTGATTCGGCGAGATGTGGATAATCCTGATGTTGATGACTTTGTCACAGTCACACGCGTTGATATTACCAGAGACCTTAGGCATGCTAAGGTCTATATCAGCACTATCAAGCCTGCCGCAGAGAAAAAGAAGACAGTGGATGCACTCCAAGCTGCTGCTGGATTTATTGCTGTCACAGCCTCTAAAAAGGTATGCATGCGGTATTTTCCGGAATTACGTTTCTTCATCGATGACACGGTGGATAAAGTCATGAGAATTGATGAGGTTCTTACTAAAATCCACCAAAACGATGATCAGCGGAAACTTGAGCACCCGGAGTCTGCATCTGATGAGGATGCTTTTGAAGAAGACGAGGGCTCCGATTCTGATAAAGAAAATAATAACGAACTTTAGTCATGCAAAATACGACGCCTCAAGGTCCAGAAGGTATTCTTCCTGTCAATAAACCGGCAGGAATTACTTCCTTTACCCTTGTAAGGCAACTAAGAAAACTCCTCAATGTCCAAAAAATCGGACACGCAGGCACGCTTGACCCGTTTGCCACGGGGGTTATGGTCATGCTGATTGGACGTCGCTATACACAAAAATCGGATACTTTTCTTAATCAGGACAAAGAGTACGAAGGGCGCCTCCATTTAGGTATCGAAACCGATACCTATGATTGTGAAGGAGAAGTGCAAGTACGCTCCGATATTATCCCAACACTAGCTCAGGTAGAAGAAGCCCTTCAACATTTTCAGGGGAATATTGAACAGATTCCCCCTATGTTTTCCGCCAAAAAAATTAACGGAAAGAAACTTTATGAGTTGGCGCGTAAAGGCGTCAGCGTCGAACGAAAACCTGTATCAGTTTCCGTAGATACCGAATTGCTTAATTACAGTTACCCTTTCCTCGATATCAAGGTGCGTTGCAGTAAAGGCACCTACATTCGTTCCATCGCCTACGATCTTGGCAGACGGCTTCAGTGTGGAGCGCATCTTAATACGCTCACAAGAACCAGAAGCGGTAATTATTCCCTAGCAGATTGCCTTGATGGTCTCTCGCTTAATACACCCGGATTGCATTTTAACGCAGTATGCGACAAAATGCAGTCTTTGACATGAAAATAATTGAACATATCAATCAACCACCTTTTACCAATTCCCCTATTAGCCTTACGATAGGGAATTTTGACGGCGTGCATCTCGGGCACCAGGCTGTCATCGCTCGTTTGGTGCAAACTACACTGGATGATGAAGGAGAATCGGTTGCCCTTACGTTTCAAAATCATCCCTCTCAAATCGTGGCGCCTGAATCCCCTGTCAAATTATTATGCACAAGAGAGCATAAAGTTGCCCTGCTTGAAAAACTCGGCCTTAATACTTTAATTGAAATCCCCTTTACAAAAGAATTTTCGCAGCAAACTGCGGAGCAATTCCTGAAGGCATTCAGAAAAATAATCCCCTTTTCCCATTTAATCCTTGGTTATGACGCGACCCTCGGAAAAGGCAGGCAGGGAGATAAAGAGATCGTTTCCAAATTAGGATCAGCTCTTGGATTTACCGTAGACTATGTTGAACCCTCTATTATCGCCGGTAATCCAGTCTCCAGCACTATGATCCGTAAATTTCTGGCTGAGGGGGATCTTGCATCAGCTTCACAATACCTCGGACGTCCTTATTCCATTATGGGAAAAGTTAAATCGGGTCGACAAGTAGGAACAACGATTGGGTTCCCTACCGCAAATCTTTCCCTGAATGGATTGTGCACACCTCCCCTGGGAGTTTATGCTGTGCACGTTCGCATACGCAATCAAATACATAAAGGCGTGGCCAATATCGGCCTAGCCCCAACGATTAGGAAAGACCGAGAACCCCTCCTGGAAACCTTTCTTTTTGATTATTCCACATCGTTGGCTAATGAAGAGATTGAAGTCTTTCCGGTAGCCTTTATTCGTCCGGAACTTCATTATAGTTCTCTTGAAGTGCTCAAAGAACAGATTGCGCAAGATGTTGTCAAAGCTAAAAAAATTCTTTGTTTTTCCTAGCCTTTTTATTATGGCCCCCATCCTGACCCATGCCGATGATTTTGAAGTATGGAATGAATTTACTGTAAAGCATCCCCTAAAACAAGAATGGACTTTTGAAGTGCGCTTAGCGGATCGATTTAGAGACAATGCGACGAAAGCCTACCATTATTATTGGGAAGTTGACTTGGTTAAAAAATTTTCATGCGGTTGGTCTATCGCACCCGGCTACAGGCAGTATTACCGTCAGGATGATACAAACCACTGGATCCATGAACCAAAACCTTTATGCGCCATAACGAAGAAGTGGGAATGGTTTAAACTAAAGTTCGAAAACCGCAATCTCCTTGAATACCGCACCAAATCAACAAATAAGCTGCATTACCGAAACCGCTTCAGATGTATCTTTCCGGCGCTTTTCTATGATTGGGAACCCGTAGTCTATGACGAAGTCTTGTTCCGGGAGAAAAACGGATATTTTCAAAACCGTTTCTTTGCTGGAATTAGAGGTTATGGAGCTACAATGGGTTATATCCGACGGGTTGATAGAGGCCATCCATGGAACGGAACAAAAATACTATATTTAGCGTATGAAAAACAAATCTGAAATAGAAAAACCCCTTGTGGAAATCTTTAGCGATGGCGCCTGCCGCGAAAATCCCGGACCGGGAGGCTGGGGTGTCTTACTACGATCACAAGGCATTGAAAAACATCTTTCAGGATCAGAACCTTTTACCACAAATAATCGAATGGAATTGACGGCTTCTATTGAGGGACTTTCGGCTCTTAAACTTCCCTGCGCTGTCATTATCACGACAGATTCAAAGTATGTAATGGACGGAATTACAAGCTGGATTTCTAACTGGAAAAGGAATGGCTGGAAAACCAAAGAAAAATCATTGGTTAAAAACATTGATCTTTGGAAGAAATTAGATGTGTTGATCGAAAAGCATCAAGTGGAATGGAAGTGGATTAAAGGGCACACGGGGCATCGTGAAAATGAAATGGCCGACAAACTTGCCACTCAGGCCATTGATTCTTGGATTCAGGATCTTATAGAGCTTCCTCTATTCAGTTATAAAAAATGATGGGTTTAGGCTCCGATTACGTTTAAAAATGGCCGAATTTCTCTGATTTTTTGGATCGTTTCAGGAGGAAGTTTGCACATGGAGATATTGAGTGTTTGCAAATTCGCGGCATTGCGCACCGTTTCAATCACGCCCCTATCGCTGATCGTTGTACAACGGGTCAGATCCAATGAAACTAGCTGTTTACATCTCACGGAAAGATCCACCAAAGCACCATCATAAATATTACAACGGGAAATATCGATTTCAGCTACTTTTGGCGCAACCTTTGCCAGTTCAAAGAATGCAAGATCGGTCAAACCTATACACCCCTGAAGATAAAAGTTTGTGACATCATGACAGGCTTGCAAAATCACTCTAAAATCCTGGTCATTGATTTGATAACAGCGGGATAAATTGAGTTTCTTGAGCTGATTAAGCTGACGCATTAAACCCCAGCATGAATAATCAAGTTGTGTGTTAGATGCCAAGGAAAGAGCCGTCAGATGTGGACAAATTTCAAACATCTTACGCATTGTTTTAGGATTAAGCCAGCCACATTTTGATATATTAAGCTCTGACAGATCGCTCGGGATATCAAATAAACGTTCTGAAAATGTATTTGTACGACTAATATCCAGATATACTAGCTTAGGGCATCTTGTTATAATATCGCTGAATGTAGGGAGGTCGATCAGATTGTGGCCGCAAACTAAATGTGTGATATGAAAGCGGAATTGTTCAAAAATTTCCAAGGCATCCTCGCTAAAAGTCAAGAATTCGAATGAAAGCTGACTGATTGATACCTGATCGAAAAAAATACCGACGTCCAAGGCATTGATGAAATTCATTGACTCTTGCCTTAAATTCGGCCACTGCGCTTCGTGCGCCTTTAGCAAGTAAGTCACGGCATTTTCGGTAGTAATGTAGTGTTTAAGATTATCTTCGCAAAACGCAACCAAGCCAACAATTCCCCAACGGCTGGCTTGATCTAGGACTTTAAAGATGTCTTCCGGTTCCTGACGCCATAAGTCACTAACAGTTCCGGTTTCAATATACTCCTCAATTCGATGAAAAACATCCGGTAAAACGTCTCCTAGAACAAGTACTGTTTTATTACGTTCAATACATTCGCTCCGAATCAATGTATGCAGCCATGAACTGCCAGCTCCCCATAATAGACTGTTGATTTTCTGCTCTGAACCGTTATACCTTGCAATGAGATCACGGGGAATATCGGATTTCAGAACATCAAAATGCTCTTGAATAGCTCTCGCTAGACGACGGCTCAAATCTATTTTGAGTTTATCTTCATAATATTGGCGGGTCAATACCTCTATGGCACTCTGCATGAAGGTGGAGTGCTTACTTCTCCAAATTTCATCATCTGCTGCAACTTCGAAAAAAGGGATAATATCCGGGGAATGGGACAAAAGAAGGTTTAAAAGTTCGTCAGCACTGACAGCCTTGCCAGCATACATCAGTTCTTTAGGCAGTGAAATAGGAAGATCCATAGTCTATTTATTTACACAAAAAAACCTGTCGGGTAAAGGTTTTTATGCAAGGACAATCCGGTGCGCAAAATTTTGACTTCTTGTGGCCGCAAGGTACGATAGATCCCCTTCCTGTAACTTAAGGTACAAAGCATAACCAATGCCTGATAAGGGCACCATCAAGCCGACCACAAGATTGGCAATTGCCTGAGGCTCTGCTAAGACACTTAAGGCTAGGAGAGTTATAGTTTGAGTTGAAATGACAAGAGCCAGACCGATCGACTTAAAAAACAGCATCGAGGAAAGGTTCCAATCATGTGTTTCTGATAAAAAGTTGACTAAATTGCTAAGTGCGCGATAGGCAACCGTTGTAATAGCTCCCGCCGCTCCATTTATCAGCAGTGGGCTTCCATTGGTTAATCCCAAAAGGAAGCCCACTCCTGCATAGAGTGCGTACCTTCCTGCTTCAATAGCCACGTAACGCACTTCCATGATTACACGGTTTCTTCTTCAGAAGAAGAAGCTTCTTCGATGATGAGGCCTTGATTTCGAATATGATTCAAAGGTACAGGCTCTTCCTTTACTGGAGAAACGTCACCTGAACTCTCATCGCTATCCTCTTCAGATTCAGACGTAGGCACCTGGGTAGTTTGAGGATATTGAATGCCCTGCTCTTCCTGAGTAGGATTTAGGGATATCTCCTCCTCATTGCCAAACGAAAAGGACTCCTCTTCACTACTTTCTTCCTGAAGATCTTCTATAGAAAGTGTCTGGGGGATAGTTTTAGGAGTACCTTGCGTTGACAATTGGGCATCTTCTGCTAAACGTTCTGCGATTTCTTTTTGCAGACGGAGAAATTCACGATAAGGCATGTCCTCTTCCTGATACCTCATAACGGCAAATTTAACAGCCCCATAAATCGCTCCAAGCGAGATGCTCGCTAATAAAATTGCTAAGGGTATACCACCAAAGACGCCTAACGCAAAGAACGCTACGACAACTGCCGAAGCAATCAAAGCAGGCCCTAGATATCTAGTTAATGTATGAGTGGAAAGGTTCCAATCGAGTTTTTCTGCAGCATAATCATTGACCTTAGAAAAAATGTGGTTTGCCAAGGTAGAGACGGCAAAAATTCCTCCTGTTACCAAAACCGGCGCACCTAAGAGAGCACCGGCGGAACACCCCGCTCCAAAACTAATCCCTGTAGCAACAATCGGAACAATCACATCTTTTATTTCCATGACAAAATCCTATATTAGCTGTGCATAAACAATATCACATCGCCATCTTTGACAACGTATTCTTTCCCTTCCGCACGGGCTTTCCCGTGCTCCCGCGCTCCCACTCTTCCTTTAAAAGAGATCATATCATCGTAGGCAACAACTTCTGCGCGGATAAATCCTTTTTGTATATCAGAGTGGATCTTTCCTGCGGCCAAGACCGCGGAAGTGCCGCGTTGGATCGTCCAAGCGCGCGTTTCGATTTCGCCTGTTGTAATATATGTGATCAAACCGAGCATTTCGAATGAGGAACGGATCAAACGCTGCAGGCCAGATTCCTTCAAGCCTAGGCTTTGGAGGTATTCTTTTTGGTCGACAAAGGATAACTGGGCGATTTCTTCTTCAATTTTGGCACAGATGGTGACTACTAAGCTGCCTTCTTTCAGTGCATACTCTTTGACTTTCTGTACAAAGGCATTTTCCATGGAAGGCAAGGCGCTTTCGTCAACGTTTGCGACATACAGCACTTTTTTTAAGGTTAAGAACGGGTAAGGAATTAAAAGTTCTTTTTCTTCTTCACTCAAATCTAAAGAACGTACAGGTCTGCTTTCGTTTAAGTGATCACGAACTTTCCGCAACGTATTGACCAGAGAAGCGGAATCTTTTTGCCCACGGGCTTGTTTTTCCACCCTAGCCAGCATACTTTCAGCAGACTGAAGGTCGGCCAAAATCAGTTCCAGATTAATCACCTCAATATCGTTAATGGGGTCAACACTACCGGAAACATGCACGATATCGCTCGATTCAAAGCAGCGCACAACATGCACGATGGCGTCCGTTTCGCGTATATTGTGCAGGAACTTATTCCCCAAACCCTCCCCTTGCGAGGCGCCTTTCACCAGGCCGGCAATATCGACAAATTTCATCGTCGCATACAAGATCTTCTTGCTTTTCGACATTTCCGATAAAACTTGCAATCTGGAATCAATCACCTCTACGATCCCCACATTCGGCTCTATAGTGCAAAAAGGATAGTTTGAAGCCGGGGCTTGATTGGACGTTAAAGCGTTGAAAAGGGTTGATTTTCCTACATTTGGAAGACCTACAATACCGCAAGAGAGACTAGTCATTTTTTTCCAATTTAATATATTTAAAGACTAATTTTACACTAAATTCAAATAATAATCAAATAGTTTAATTGTTATAATTTTTACTTGACAGTCACTAAAAACCGATAGTATACTTATATGTGGAAGGAGCGTTTGTCTATAAGCCCCTTTTAGTGTACTATAAAAATATAAGAATTTCTTTCTTAAAGTTGGTAGCATGGGTGAAAAAACCGAAAAAGCCACCCCTAAAAAATTAAGGGATGCTAAGAAAAAAGGGCAGGTTGCCAAGGCGCAAGACTTGCCCTCTGCTTTTACTTTTGTCGCCTCGATCGCCATTTTGCTAGCCATGAGCAACTTTTTCTATCAACAATTAGGCGGCTTTATAGAATCTACTTTTAGAATGGTAGGCCAGCAAGACTTAGGCGTTGTTGTTCCGTCGTTATTTTACGAAGGCATTAATGTCATTTTCACTACCAGCCTTCCGATCATGGGCCTTGTTGCGCTTATCGGAGTGGTCGTTAATTTTCTAGCTGTAGGCCCTGTTTTTGCGCTTGAAGTTTTCAAATTCGACATCAAAAAGTTCGATATGGTGCAAAATTTGAAAGCAAAATTCAAAATGAAAACCCTGGTCGAGCTGATCAAGTCGATCTTAAAAATTTCGGTAGCGGCTTATCTAATCTATGGCGTTATGTATAAAAGCTTGCCGGTCTTAACGAAAGCCGCCGAACTGCCTATGAGCGGCGCCTTGATGATCTTTCACGCCTTCCTTCTGGAGGTTGTAATCAAAGTAGGTATTTTCTTTATTGGCGTGGCCGTTCTTGATTTTGCCTATCAAAAGTATAATTTCGGCAAAGAAATGATGATGGAAAAATTCGAAATTAAGCAAGAATACAAAAATTCCGAAGGGGATCCGCAGATCAAAGGAAAAAGAAAGCAAATAGCACAAGAAATCGCCTACTCGGACGGACCGGGAGGAGGCGTAAAAAAAGCCGCAGCGGTTGTTACAAACCCCACGCAATTAGCCATTGCCATCGGTTATAATCGAGAAATTGATGCCGCACCCTATGTTCTTACCATGGGAGATGGAATCTTAGCCGAACGCATTCTGCACTTTGCTAAGCTTTACGAAATACCTGTCGTCCGCAATATTGAACTGGCCCACAAGTTATGGCTGGAAGGGGATGTTTACGACTACATTCCAGAAGATACCTATGAGGCTATGGCGGAAATTTTGCGCTGGATCAATTCCTTGGAAGATGACATCGATTTCGATTCTGGCATCGAAAAAAAGGCAGAAATCGCTGAATCAAAAAACAAAGACAGGTTTAATTAAGAAATATTCAAGACAGAACCAGTTCTGTCTTCAGGAGAATGGGTATGAATTTTGTCATTAAGACTTTAGATGGGATTACAGCAAGACTAGGTGGAGACCGCTCATTAGCGGCTATCAGCAAAAGCAGCGATCTTGTCTTAGCAGGGTTGATCATCGGTATTTTAGCCATGATCATATTGCCTGTCGGTCCGGGAGTTATCGATTATTTGCTAGCCGTCAACCTTTCGGTATCCGTTGCGCTATTGATGGTCTCTTTATATATTCCGAGCGCTGTACACTTATCTATCTTTCCCTCTCTGTTATTAATCACAACCCTATATCGATTAGGCACAAACATTGCCTCTACCCGGCAGATTCTTTTGAACGGCTATGCAGGGGAAATTATTTATCAGTTCGGCAACTTCGTCGTCGGGGGCAATTTTGTCGTCGGAGGTATCATCTTTTTGATCATCACCTTGGTACAGTTCATTGTGATCACCAAAGGAGCCGAACGGGTCGCTGAGGTGGCTGCGCGTTTTACCCTGGATGCTATGCCGGGTAAACAGATGAGTATTGACGCCGATATGCGTGCCGGCCTTTTAGATTCCAACCAGGCCCGTGAAAAACGGTTAGGCATTCAAAAGGAAAGCCAATTGTACGGAGCCATGGACGGCGCGATGAAATTCGTTAAAGGAGATGCCATTGCCGGTATTGTGATCACCCTGATCAACGTTATCGGCGGGATGATCATCGGTATGACCTTAAATAACATGCCCGCAATGGAAGCTGTGCAGACCTATGCCATCCTTTCTATCGGGGACGGTCTAGTCTCACAGATACCGGCCCTATTAATCTCCATCACCGCCGGTATTGTTACAACACGCGTTACCAGTGAAAAAGAATCAAACCTTGGTAGCGAAATATCCGGCCAATTATTAAAACAGCCTAAAGCACTTATGATCGCCGCGGCCTTCTGCATGGGCCTTGCCTTGCTGCCAGGATTCCCCAAACCTCCCTTTCTAATCCTTTCAGCTCTTTTTGGGATGGTAGGCTATGCTCTTTGGACCTCCGAGGCGCAAAAGCTCCTGGCAGCCTCCGGTGGAGGCGCAATTTCATCGGCTGGGGATGAGTCCTCTTCAACCGTTGACACCTCTGTTCAAGGCCATAAAGTGGTCTCCGGAGGAGGCGTGGATAGCTACGCTCTAACATTGCCGGTCATTATCGAATGCGGCTCGGGGTTGAGCGGGAAAATTCAAAAAGCTCAACGAGGCAAAAGCTTTATTGATGTGATGGTGCCGCGCATGCGGCAAGCCCTTTACGCCGATTTGGGTGTCCGGTTTCCCGGCGTGCACGTGCGTACCGACTCCCCTATCCTTGAACCTGACGAATATTCGATCCACCTGAACGAAGTGCCTATAGTGCGGGGTAAAGTGCTGCAAGGCTACGTTTTAACCAACGAGTCCGCCGAAAACCTTAACCGCTATAATTTAGCTTTTACCGCCTATAAAAACTCTCTAGGCATGCCCTCTTTATGGGTAGAAGAAAAATATAAGGAAATCCTCGATAAGGCCGGAATTAAATACTGGGACTCGTTGGAGGTAATGATTCTGCACCTTTCCTACTTTTTCAGACATTACGCTAACGAATTCGTCGGTATTCAAGAGGCCAAATCAATGCTGGAATTCATGGAAAAATCATTTCCCGATCTGGTCAAAGAATGTACACGGCTCATCCCGTTACAAAAAATGACGGATATTTTTAAAAGACTGATTCAAGAACAAATCTCCATTAAAGACCTAAGAACGATTTTGGAGGCTTTAAGTGAATGGGCGCAGACGGAAAAAGATACGGTTTTGCTTACCGAATACGTGCGCTCTTCCCTAAAACGTTATATCAGCTATAAGTTCTCTCAAGGACAATCCGTGCTATCAGTTTACATTCTTGATCCTGAGATTGAAGATATGGTGAGAGGCGCTATCAAACAAACATCGGCCGGTTCTTACCTTGCTTTAGACCCGGATTCGGTGCAGCTGATCTTACAAGGGATCAGGAATACGGTGGCGCCTCCCCCGCCCGGAGGTCAAGAGCCCGTGTTGCTGACGGCCATCGACGTACGCCGTTTTGTCAGAAAACTTATCGAAATGGAGTTTCCCGATGTTTCGGTCGTCTCATATCAGGAAATTGTACCTGAAATTAGGATTCAGCCTTTAGGAAGAATCCAAATGATGTAACCGGAGGAGGTTATGGGCATAGAAGGTCAAGGAGGAGTGCAAAGAACTCACGATGCCACCCTTGCGGCAATGTTGGATGTCGGTCAAGACACTGCCAAGGAAGTTACCGCTGAACAGAAGACAGCGGAACGTTCTGCTCAGGCAGATAATGCAGCCACAGTTTTTCGTCCACGCAGCGAAACAGAGACCAAAAAAAAGACCATGAAATCCCGGGCGCAAACCGTGACGCAGATGATGAAAATGAAGGGGGAAAAAACAACCCTTCCCACTGCCCGCATTAAAGACGCTGCTCAAGAACATTCCTCAAAAAACCCTGAACTTAAAGCGCGTGTCCTGGTATTGCTGCGTGAACGATTGAAGCCTGGGGCAACTAAAGAAGAGGTTCAAGATCTACTTGATGAGTTCTATCCGGATCCGACTTTGTGCGATGATGCCCTGGATTTTTTGATGGAAACTACTGAAGGAGAACTCCACCAGCAAGTCAAAGGCGCTAAAGACGAACTTAACGAAACGAAAGGCCGCGAAATAACGGCCGGCCGCAATATTAACCAGCAGGCCCGCCAGGCAGCGGATAAGGGGCTGGGAACTCCTACCGGATTACGCGACATGTATCGCGATGTGACCGGAAATCCCCGCGACTCCAACACCATGTTTGAAGAGCTTTCACAAAAATACGCCTTTACCGAAATGCACAAGGTGGTGAAGTTTTTGCTCCATTCTCTAGGTGCTGATATGAAATCGAAGGGACCTTCGATAGAAAAAGGGGAATTGCACCGACTATTATCTGAAACACGCTCACTTCAGGCCATTCTTGGGGTGTATCGCTTTTTCAAAGGACGCATGAATCTTATGGGAAAAATGTTTGGCAAATCAGGCCTTGACCTTCCCAAACAACTTACCTTTGAGATGATGGCCAAAAGCTTTATGAGTTTGGCAGGAGAAAGGTATCCCTCTTCCGATAAAGTACTTTCCCAGGCAAAAAGACTCGGTATCGAAGACTGGATTTTAGCTAAAATTATCGCTTTCAGCCAATTCAGGGACTCTATCAGAGAATTGTCTATGAGCCAAATCTACCGCTCCTTACAGCACCGCGATGAGCTGATGATGGCCATCATTGAAGCTTTAGAAGATTTAGAAGATGAACTGGAAGATCTAGTCGAGAAAGAGGAAGAAGAGGGCGGAGAAGATTATGAAGAGGACGAAGAAGAGGCAGAAAAAAAATAGAGGAGACTCTTTATGGTAGCCGATTTATTTGATTCCCTGTTGGCAGAATTAGCCAAGTCATTAGATATAAGCGATTTGCACACCGACAACAACAATACATGCCTCATCGCCTTCAAAACAGGAATTGAGGTTTACATAGAACCGTTTCAGCGCGGGGAATCGATGCTAATTTCTACAAATATAGGAACGCTTCCCCCGGGCCGCTACCGCGAAGACGTTTTTCGCGAGGCTTTAAAATCAAACGGTCTTCCACTCCCCAGATTCGGTACATTTGCCTATAGTGAACAAAGTGATCAATTGATTTTATTCGGACTTCTTTCCCTTAGAGAACTTAATGGTGAAAAAATCGCTGCCTTTCTTGGGCCTTTTATGGAAAAGTCACTAGCCTGGAAATGCGCAGTCAATGATGGCGTCGTCCCCTTGGCAGAGACGGTATCGACTAAAGCATCCAAAGGCCCCATGGGCATGTTCGGCTTAAGACCTTAACGTTTCGAAGCGGAAAGTAGCATCTCGGCAGAATCTTGCAATGATTGCTCGGCATTAGCCTGCATTTCATTAGCATGTTCCCTCATAAATTTGCTAAGCCATTTTGCCGACATTCTTCCCGCAAGATCCAAAGATAAACAATTCAAAATGATTCTTTCTAAAACATCACATGACATAATCGACCACTTCTTAGGAAATAAAGAATCGGGAGTCAATTCATGATCTCCCAGCTTTAGCATCTTTATGTAAAATGCGTGAACACTGTGCGTATTTTTTTTTCTTTCGATGATAAAGGGAGGAAATCCATCATCTCTGTCATTTACTTTTGTTTTAAAAACCTGGTAGCAAAGTATCCCAAAAGCCCATAAATCCTTTTCCTTGTAGGAGCTATTCTGCCGAATAGATTCAGGAGCAATCCACAAAGGAGAACCCACCAGCCCGCTGCTGTAATTTTCCCTTAAGAAGCCCAGGTCCGAAAGGACACCCTCATATTGTTTTAATCCCTTAGCGTGTGGGTTATGACGCACCAAAATATTTTCAGGTTTAATATCATTATGCACCAAACCCATGTTATGAATTACAAAAAGGGCTTCTGCAACATCAGCAAGAATAGAAAACTGCTGTAAAGCCGGTAAAGCCCTCATTTCAGGTGATGAAGCGTCAAACGCCAAACACTCCCCTATAAACAGCAGCCTGGGCATCTGTTTTTTTTCACTGGTGTACTCATAAGTCAATAGTGCAGGAGATTCCACGTAACGAGAAGTAATTTGTTGCGCCGTTTCACAGCACTTTTTCACTAATGCGATCTCATGGTGGACAATCTTAGCTTTCACCATTTCAACAAGTCCCTCTTGATTTACCCTAAGTGCCAAACTGACTTTAGAAGTCGCCCCTTTTCCTAAAAGCTGAATACCTCCTTTGGTCTGCAATATATAGACAGAATGTTCATGCGTCCGGACCACCGTGCATGGTAAGGCCGCATTTATCCCTTTTGCAAGATCATGCTTAATGCGAAGAGGCTGTATGCCTAGAAACTTCCGACTGAAAAAGTGTACAGCGTCTTGAGCTAATTTTTGCGTAAAATCATCCCCAAGGCCGTAAAGACTTAATTGAGAGGTTATGCTATTTACATTCATAAAAGAACCAATTGAAGAAATTACAGATTAAATTATACAATAATTTTTATGCCAAATCAACTTTAAAGATGAAGTTTATCCCCAGGAGTCGCCCTAAGTTTGAGCAAGGTAAAGCTTTGTCAAATCACTAAAACAAATTTTCTGTTCCAGCTTTTAGAAAGGCCAAGGAAAGAAAGCACTGGTGGTCTTCTGGTATTCCTTGTAGGCTTCTCCCTTGGATTTTATTGATTGTTTTTCAGCTAGAGGGATTCCCGATATTCTTGTTAAAAGAATTAAAATGATTAAAGGGGAAATAGAAGCAAAAATTCCAACCGTAGGATAGGCAAAGCAAAAGAAGCCGATCCAGATCACCCATTCAAAAAAATAATTAGGATGCCTTGAAATTCCCCAAAGACCCGCCTGACACACTTTACCTTTATTGTCAGGGTTTTGCTTGAAGGTTTCTAGTTGATGATCCGCAACAGATTCACCGAAAAGCCCCAGACCCCAAATCAAAATACCAAGACCTTCATACAAATGCCATGGCAATTCAGAGTAGCCAAACACAATTAACAAGGGAACGGAAAGTAGAATAACAAGAAGCCCTTGAAACATAAAAAAGAGGTAAACTTGAAAATCAAGAATTTCGGGACCGAATTTTTTTTTGATTTCCGTATAGCGAGGATCTTCATGTGACGGCTCAAACCTTTTGAATAAATACCAAGCAAGTCTTAGCCCCCATATGGCAATCATAGACGCTAGAACAATTCTTTTTGATAGATGCCCATCGCCAAAAATCAACCCGGCAATTCCTGTAAAAAAGAAACATAAAGCCCAGCCAATATCGACAATGCCAACATTTTGATAATGCCAGTACACACCCCATAAGAGTGTCATGACCAACGTTACCAACAAAAAACTCAATCCGATAAGTTCAAAAATTTCTACTGTCATACTTTAATAAATAACTTCATACGAATATATTTTCAACAAATGTTTTTTTCTTTATGATCCGCGCGGATTAATTGAGGAGTAGCAACATGCGTATCGAACAAGACTTGAAACTAGATTTTGTGGATGTCCTGATCAAACCCAAACGCTCTACATTAACTTCCCGCAATGACGTCGATATCGAACGATCGTTTGACTTTCGCTGGTCCAAAAAAAAATGGAAAGGAATTCCCATTATCGCCTCGAATATGGATACCGTCGGCACCCTGAAAATGGGAAAAGCTTTAGCCAAGCATAAGATACTGACCGCCGTGCATAAATTTACGGCCGTTGAAGACTGGAAAGATAAAGATCTTCCCTTTAGCCATTTGATGCTGACAACAGGGATCAACGAGGACCAAAGCAGAAAAACATTTGATTCCGTCCTTAAAAAGCATCCTGAAGTTCAGTGGCTATGTGTCGATGTGGCTAATGGTTATACGGAAAGGTTTGTCGAAAACGTTAAGAAATTGAGAGATTTTTATCCTGATAAAATTATTGTGGCAGGGAACGTAGTGACTGGTGAAATGACAGAGCAATTAATTTTAGCTGGCGCTGACATCGTTAAAGTCGGCATAGGACCCGGCAGTGTTTGCACAACACGCAGAATGACAGGAGTTGGCTATCCTCAGCTCTCAGCAGTCGTAGAATGCGCCGATGCAGCTCATGGAGTCGGAGGCCATATCATTTCAGATGGAGGCTGCACAGTTCCAGGCGATGTCTCTAAAGCTTTCGGAGGTGGAGCCGATTTTGTCATGCTTGGGGGCATGCTGGCAGGCCATGATGAATGCCACGGCGAAGTCGTTTCTATTGAGGGAAAGAAATTTATGCAATTTTACGGCATGTCTAGCGACACCGCTATGTCAAAGCATTTTGGACAAATCGCAAATTACCGCGCAAGCGAAGGAAAAACGGTCCTTGTAGGCTACAAAGGGCCTGTTGAAAATACGGTCATTGAAATCCTTGGTGGATTACGCTCTTCATGCACCTATGCCGGCGCTCGCCGCTTAAAAGACCTACCCAAATGCACAACTTTTATCCGCGTTAACCGGCAATTAAATGAAAAATTTGCTGACAAGGAGGCGTACGAAGTTGTGGCGACTTGCTCACAAGGCATGAGAGCTCCGATCGCAACTTAAAATAGATTGCGCCATCTACCGAACGGAACTCAAAATGGGGTTTCTAGCTTCGTCGTTAGCCGCTGAATTTAAGCTCGCCTGAATGCTTTAGTCACCGGCTTTACCTGGGCTTAAATTTGGGGCGACTCCTCGCTATGCACTTCGGTATAGCAAAGGGAATGTCAGGGCAAGAGCTGAAAATAGGAATAAAAACGAAACGACCAGTAGAGGAATGATTGAAGGATTTCGCTTACGGAGCCAAACATGCAGTGATAGCCAACTCAAGATCCAAATGAAGACGCCTGCCCCGAAAATCCCTGTCAGGGCTCCTGACGGAGCCCACCAGCTTAACAAAGCATTTAAATAATCGAATTTGGAAGCAAGCGTGGTAAGGGCCCCCATCACAAAGCATCCTAAACTGGCAGCAAGAATCGCTGCGCCAGCCGGCCCGGTGTTTACTTTGAAATCAAGTTCTTGGCGTTCCATAGATAATCTCCCAGGCTTACAGGCGCGAGTTTTGTAATAAATGTTCCGAAAACAGCTGCAATTCCTGCAGTAAAAAATGATAGTAAAAACAGAGCAATGAGTGTATTGCGTACAACAGGTTTTTGGATAATTTTCACTTTATAATATGTAACGATAAAGGCAACGCATGTCATCAATAAGGGCGCAAGAAGACCGATATGGACTTTCCATTCCATACCGAAAGTTTCCCATCGTGAAAGATCCGGATTATCCAAAAGAAAGTTTCGAACGCCTGCATGGTACCAAGGATAAATGACAAAAATTCCTGTCGCTACAGTCAGCCAGCTAATCACTGTCATGACCCACATCCCAATTCTTAGACGCTTTAAATGATGCTGAGCTCCTTTATCTGTCAGTTCGGCTGATTTTAAACTCAGCAAGTCTACTAACCCCCCTGCAAATGCGAGTAAATAGACAGAACCGAGCAGCATGCCGTGTATAAAAGTCAACCATTCTTTGGGAGTGAGCTTCATTTATTTCCCCTTAAGTGAAAAAACTATGAGTAAACCCCAAACTACTTTTTCCGCAAAATGATGTCAAAAAAATTTTACACTAACTGCAAGACAGAACGAATCAGCCTATCAAAAAATTAGCGCCAAATCCCTATTTTTCACCTCAAAGTTTAAATTTCAGAGAAAAATACGCTTTGTTACTGGTGACTTTCAATTCACTTAAAAACTCTTGGACCTATCTGAAGCAGGTTTACCCCGCTACAAATAGAACGATTTTTATACCGCTGAAAATACTCTATTTTTCATCGGATAAAACGGGTGCTTGATAATTCGATCAACGGCTACCGAATGGGATCCTTTTTTGTCAAAAATCTCATTGGCTTCAATGCGAATCAATCTTTCCTTGCACGCCGAGGGCAAGACGTCGATATAATCTCTAAAAAGATCACGTATACGGTTGCGGTAAGTAATGCTCGAATCGCGAACGGCATCTACGGCGAAAGTGTCCGTATCACTGGAGGGCTCGACCAAAACTAACAAATCATATTGAGACTCAACCCATTGGATAGCAGCGTCCCGCAACTTTTCAAAATACACATTAGGGGTATTGCGATCCTGCCAATATACAATGGCATCAAGCGAGCAACGGTCAATCACGGCGACTTCATATTTCCTGGCTTTTGCATGGAGTTCCGCACGGATCTGGGTATGTACCATCCAAATTTCAGTATCGGTAGTTGCTGATTCATTGATCGGAAACGGGCAGGATCTGGCTTTTTCTTCAACAATCGCAGCGTTGTAATTCTCTTCTTTCAGAGCCACACAGAGCTGGTGTGTTAATGTTGTTTTCCCCACTCCGTGGGTTCCGGTAACCGCAATCTTTTTCATACTAATTCCCAAGTTGTGTAAAAAGGGAAACTTATACAGGTTTTTGCCTTATCCAAGCTAGTCGATTTTTCGGAATGGGCAAATATAACTCCTCTAAAAAATATATAAACTATCAATATTTACATTGAATTTTAATTTATAACTCTTTGTAATTAACCATGAGTTTTTTATTTATGAATTTAATAAGAAACACTAAAACAGTTGATAATTTTATTGAGTTACTAGAGAAATGCAAATCGACTATCGGCTTTCTAGGCGATCGCCGTGTTATAATCGGCCCAAATGAGCATGCTTCAATTAATGAACTGATAAAAAAGCTGACTTATTCAAACATGAGATTAAATACATAACCCTCATTAAAAAAAATTCAATACCTTGACAAGGATTGCAACAAAAAAATTGAGAAAGCGAATATATTCCGAAGAATATTAACAAAGATCAAACAAATTTTTAGCGAAAAATTATACCAAACAGAAACTTACAAAATTGCTTCACGAACAGGACGAATACACTCACCTTCAAATATTCCATGCTCTGAAAAGCTTTTGCCATTAGATATTCCCAGCCTAGATACACTTTCACAGGAACAGCTTGGAAATACATTATGAAACTAGCAGACCATATCTATAGGGGAAGGGGTTTTAAGCACGAAGGAACCATGTTAAAACCAGTAGAAGAGGATATGGCGGATGCCCTGGTTGCAGAGGATTTACATAAAGTTCTTCTCAAATCGATAGAAAAAGGGCTTGGTATAAGCCACCGTGGTCAACTCGATACGATCCGCGAATTCCGCAAGGTACAGCAGTTTTCAGCAAATGTAAGACCTGACTTGCACGAGGATATTATCATTCATGAAATCCTTCCCCATCTTTTACCGGATGAAATTCAAAAACTAAGCAAAGAGTTGAATTTAAAGGCTTTAACAGCTCGAATCAAATCAATAAATGAAATGAGATTACCCATTAAAACAGCTTTGCCCGGAATGAGCGCTCAAGAAGCTGTGGATTGGTTAATAAAAAACCAGAGTAAAAAAAACCTTCTTAAGCATGCCGACTGGTAGTGTAACATTCTTTCTGTAAATTCAATTTCCGAAAAAAGAGATTGAAAGAAAAAGTTTGAGATCAGACTCTCTTAATTGTGAAAAAAGGAGAAAATCATGATCTCAAACAAACTGTTTACCCCATTAATCGCAGAA
>JBGSQP010000004.1:0-20773 GCA_041738095.1 Waddlia sp. | reverse complement strand
TTCTGCGATTAATGGGGTAAACAGTTTGTTTGAGATCATGATTTTCTCCTTTTTTCACAATTAAGAGAGTCTGATCTCAAACTTTTTCTTTCAATCTCTTTTTTCGGAAATTGAATTTACAGAAAGAATGTTACACTACCGGAAATGTGGGCTTTTGCTCCCCTCATGATACTCATGTATGCAGCCCTCATTATCACACCTTTTTGGTTTATTCTCTCGAAGGCGGGCCATTCTAAATGGCTAAGCTTTCTTATGGTTGTGCCTCTAATAAATTTGATACTTTTGTATTATATCGCATTCTCTACCTGGCCAAATATAAAAGAAAAACATTGAAAAGACGCTTTTTAGCAGTAATTCTAGCTGTCTTACATGTGATTCCGCTCGGAGCCGACGAGTGGTGGTCCCCTGAATGGCTGGAAAGCAGCCCTTATGCGCCGTCATTTGAGGTAAGGGATACCGTTAGCAAATATGGCCGCTATGACAACAAAACAAAGACTATCACACTCAGCGATCTTATCAAATTTCATGGGCACTTCTGCGGCGGCCTCGTAGAAAGTGCAAGTGCCTTGAAGATCGCATTTAGCAGCCTATTTCCAAATGGAACCATTGATCGTACCGATCTTCGCATTGCCTCAAACAACTCGGCTTGCGGCGGCGATGTTGCCTCGTACCTAACAGGCGCGCGCGTCCGCTATAACGCGCATAGTATTGACGACGATCTGGGAGAAAGCGAGTTTGTCGTGCAACAAGTATCGACAGGGAAAACGGTACGTGTAAGGGTCAAGCCTGAAAAATATCCTACGGAAGTGCGCGCGCAAATGCGCAAAATCGAGTCAGGGAATTATCAAATTGAGAATATCGATATTTTCCAAAAGCTCCAGCAAAATTATGCAAAACAGATTATTTCCCGACCTTTAACCGAAACTTTTATGCTTATAGATGCCGCTGATTATAAATGGCCCGAGCCACCCTGTCGAGACTTTGGGACCCGAAAAGACAATACCTACAAAGAAATAGCCGAGTGAACGCTTGCTTAACCCGGAAATACGAGGCATTTCTCATCGGCAAATCATGACACCTACTTGCAATTTATTTTCTCAGACATGACATGCACCATTCTAGGATCAATGCCATGTTTTTCAATCTCTGTTGCATGGGCCTCTTAAATATCACCCTAAAAGAATTGCCCGTGCATATGAAAATCTTTTGATTTCAGACATTTTCAACCCGATAGACTTTTTTCTTAATCCACAAAGAAACCTGGACAAGGCAGATTAAGACCGGAACTTCAACCAAAGGTCCTATGACAGTGGCAAACGCCTGCCCTGAATTGATCCCAAAGACAGCTATCGCCACAGCAATCGCCAATTCAAAGTTGTTAGAGGCCGCGGTAAAACTTAAGGTGGCAGACTGCTCATAATTTGCGCCTGCTTTATAAGATAAATAAAACGACAGCAAGAACATGATAAGGAAGTAGATCGCTAGTGGCAGGGCAATGATCAAAACATCAAAAGGAAGCTGCACAATGAACTCTCCTTTCAAAGAGAACATCACCAATATGGTAAATAAAAGCGCAGAAAGAGTTAAGGGAGAAATGAAGGGGATCAGAACATTCTCATACCATTCAATGCCCTTAAGTTTAATCCCGACGATTCTTGTCAAAAGTCCGGCCAAAAATGGAATGCCTAAATAGATGAAGACGCTATAGGCTATTTCTCCTATGGACACATCTACGACGGTTCCGCTCAGTCCAAAAAATGTGGGCAGTTTTGTAATGAACACGTAAGCATAAAGGGGAAAAAAGAGAATCTGAAAAACGGAGTTAAAAGCCACAAGGCCGGCGCAATATTCCCTGTCTCCCTTCGCCAAATCATTCCATACGATGACCATGGCAATGCATCTGGCTAATCCAATCAGAATAAGGCCCACCATATACTCAGGATAATGAGGCAAGAACACAATCGCTAGCACAAACATTAGAACCGGCCCAATCAGCCAGTTTTGGACTAATGATAAAAGAAGCACTCTATAGTTGCGAAAGACGGCTCCAATACATTCATATTTCACCTTGGAAAGCGGTGGATACATCATCAAAATAAGGCCAATGGCTATGGGGATGTTCGTTGTTCCAAACTGAAATTTATTAATAACGTACTGAATATTTGGATAGAGATATCCGATGCCTACGCCGATTAACATGGCGAGAAAAATCCACAGGGTTAGATAGCGGTCTAAAAAGGAGAGGCGTTTAATGTGTGTTTTCTTATTCTCCATCAAATACCTCTCTTTTTAATTACTTCTCTAACGGCACATATTTTCTTTTCTTAATACGCGCATTCTATCCCTATCTGAAACGTAGGGTTCTTCTTTCTGTAGACTTTCAAAAGTTGACAAAATGATTTTCTTCGCCCAATCCGGCAAGGACGAATTAAGGCTATAATACACCCATTGCCCCCTGCGTTCATCTGAAACAACTCCAGAGCTACGCATCAAAGCAAGATGGCGAGACACCTTCGGTTGTATACTTCCTATGATCTGACTGATTTCGCAAACGCAAAGTTCAGCTTCTTTTTGAAGTAAAATTAAACAGCGCAAGCGGGTTTCGTCAGATAATAGAGAGAATAACTCTTTAGGCGTTATCATCGTCTGGCCCGCGGCTTCACAGCTTTGATTTTTGCTGACACGACATAATTTTCTGCGTCGGAACCGGGAACCCAATCCTTAATAAACATCCTGCTCTCTTCTTGAGGTTCAATCACAATGTTGATAAATCCTGCTTTTGCCAAAATATTTTTAAGCTCATTAATCGTAATGGCACCCGAGATGCAATTGCAATACAGCTCTTTACTATTCACCATTTCCGGCGGTAATGGCTTACTAGCCACCATATCGGAAATAGCTAACCGGCCGCCTACTTTTAATACTCGAAAAGACTCATTAAATACACTTTCTTTGTTGGTTGATAGATTCACAACGCAATTTGATATAATGGCATCCACCGTATTGTTAGGAAGAGGTAAATGCTCAATTTCACCTAAAAGAAATTCAACATTTTTGTAGCCACTTTTAGCGGCATTGTCTCGGGCCTTGCTTATCATTTCCGGAGTCATATCTACTCCGTAGACCTTCCCTCTAGGACCCACTTGTTTTGCCGCTAAAAAGACATCAAAACCGCCGCCGGCTCCTAAATCAAGCACAACTTCACCTTGCTTTAAAGAAGCGATAGCCTGCGGGTTGCCACAACCCAATCCCATGTTACAGCCTTCGGGCACACTGTTCAAATCCTCTTGTGAGTACCCCAATTCTTTTGAATACCCACTATCGGGTTTTGCTGAAGCACCGCAGCAACTTCTTGAATTGCCGCAGCTTTTATTTTGGTTATTGGCTTCTGCAACGCCACCATAAACCGAGCGCACTTCTCTTTTGACATCTTCCGAATTGTTTGCTGCCGCATAGTAAACATATGCCGTTTGAGGTGGTTGATAATCCATAGGTTACTCCTGATTGCTAGTTAAAAGAAATACGTATATACGCATATCCATATTTAAGCAATCCCTAAAGGTGGCCCTTGTCTAGGCCGCGCACTCATACAACTTGCCCCAAAAGTATTTTATGAAAAACTAGAAAATTTTTTGAGCATCTATTGTTTTTATTTTTTATTTTGAATATATGCACAACAATCTCAAATCAATTTTTGGAACTCAATATGAAATTCAAAATATTATACTTTATACTCTTCGCCTTTGCTCTAAACATGGGTTGTAGTAGTCAGGCAAATCCTTATGCATCTCAAGCTAAAAATGGAGCGAATATTGACGCGTTGAGCAATGAAGAATTCCGGGAAATTGTGACAGAGGGATACATCTACGGTTTGCCGATAGTCATGAATTATGCTGTTATGTATGACTACTCCGTAGATTCACAATCAGAACAATATAAAGCACCTTTTAACGAAATTAAAAACGAAGCACGGGTTTATACCTATAAAGATACTGCTGTCGTCTCACCAAACAGCGATACTCCCTACTCACTGATGTTTATGGATTTGCGAGCTGAACCTATCGTTCTTTCAATTCCTGAGATAGAAAAATCCCGTTATTACTCTGTAATGCTGTGTGATGGAAATACGTTTAATTATGGGTATATGGGCAGTCGAGCCACTGATGGGGAAGCCGGGGATTATATGGTAGTTGGTCCTGAATGGAAAGGTAAAACACCCGAAAAAATCAAAAAAATATTTCGCTCATCCACGCAGTTTTCAGCAGCCGTGTATAGAACACAGCTTTTCAGTCCAGAAGATATGCCGAATGTAGCGAAAATACAGTCGGGCTACAAAGCTCAAACACTTTCGTCCTATCTCAAACAGCCCGCAGAAAAGGCAGAAAAAATTGATTTTCCAAAGATTGATAATGAATTGGCAAAAGCTAAATTTTTTGAATATCTCGACTTTGCTTTGCAATTTGCCCCTCCTGGACCGGAAGAAAAAAACATCAGAGAAAAGTTGTCAAAGATCGGTGTCGGTGTAGGGAAAAATTTTAATACTGATCATCTATCTCCAGAAAAAAGAGCGGAATTAGAATTGGCGATGAAAGAGGGAGAAGCAAAAATTGAAAAATATCTTTCCGAAGGGAATACCCCTATCAATGGCTGGACAATTTCATCGTATTTTGGAGATAGAGCATTTTACAATGGGGACTGGTTGAAACGGGCATCGGCTGCAAAAGCCGGGATCTACGGTAATGATTCTGTAGAGGCTGTGTATCCTTTTACCAAAATCCTTGAAAACGGTGAAATCCTTGATGGTAGTAAGCACAAATATCAACTGACCTTTAAAAATGGAGAATTCCCTCCTGTTAACGCATTTTGGTCGGTAACAATATATGATGCCAAAACGCAGCTACTGATTCAAAACCCCATTAATCGTTACCTAATTAACTCTCCAATGCTTCCTCAATTGAAATTAAATGGTGACGGATCACTTACACTATATATCCAAAGAGATTCTCCGGGCAAAGGTTTAGAATCTAATTGGCTACCGGCACCAGACGGCCCCATTTACTTAGTGATGCGTTTATATTGGCCAAAAACAACTCCTCCATCCATTTTACCCGTAGGTAAAGGGAATTGGAAACCGCCAGTTATTAAAAAAACTAGCTCATTGTAAAGGAAAAAGCACCTTTATGCGATAGGTTGGTTATGAAAGCTGCATGGCAAATTTTCCTTCTGGTACTCTTCAGCTTGACTCTCTCAGCGGAAGAACCCGTCTATGAAGGCGTCGACCAGATTCTGCTTTTGTCCAATCGATGGGCCATCATTGCCGTCACCAATATGGAAGAGGTTCTCAGCGAAATCGATGAATTAAGCCAGGGAGATTTTTATAGCGCTGTGGCCAAGTGGGAAAATAGTGTTAAAAATGGCCGACGCAATTGGGTCGAGTGGCACAAATGGCGCACCCTGTACAATAAAAACATCGGTTTAGCCAGAGAAGCCGCAGGCGAAAGATTACTCGATTCCCCTGCACATTACCGCATCCTCAGCGCCACGGATGTCAACTACAACCCCTCTAAACATCCCCTCCGCATAACCAGAACCATTGTTTCTCTCGATAAGGAAAAAATTTCCGGGGAAAAAGATATCCACTGGGCGCATTACTGCTACCTAGAGTTTCCCGAACCCCTGCAAACCGGACAACAGTATACCGTCTTGCTGGACAGCGGCAAAAGTGTGGCCTTCACGTTTGATGAAAACAAAACCATCTCCAGAGCGATTAAAGTGAACCAAATGGGGTATCTCCCCTCAGCCCATGAAAAATATGCTTATCTCGGATGTTATCTGCAAGAGTTCGGTCCCATGGATTGCTCCCATGCCAAGGAATTTTTAGTCGTTTCCACTGAAACCGACGCAGTCGTGTTGCAAGGGCAGATCACGTTGCGCAGTCAAAACCCGCGTCTTAAAACCGACAAAGCAGAAAAGCCGCTGCTCACAGGGGAAGACACTTACGAGATCGACTTATCAGGATTAAAGGAAGAGGGAGAATTTTATCTGTGCATTCCCGGCATTGGCCGCTCCTGGCCTTTCCGTCATTCCGAAGATGCCTACGGGGAAGCTTTTTACACCGCCGCAAGAGGTTTATATCATCAAAGATGCGGGATCGGCATTGGCGTGCCTTATTCTCATTGGCCCAGAATCAAGTGCCATACGGATCCTGTCTATGAAAGCGAGGAAATCGCTTTTTTGCCGAACATTCCGGCACCCAAAGATTTTAACCGTTTTGACGTCATCGGCGCTACCACAGATAAAACACGACAAACCGAAGGCCCTGTAGGCGGCTGGCATGATGCCGCCGACTGGGACCGCACTCTGTATCATTACCAGTGTGTTTTTGACTTGCTGCATGCTTACGAAATGGTTCCAGGAAAGTTTAGCAACGGGCAATTGAATATTCCCGGTTCAGAACATGAAATGCCCGACATTTTATCTGAAGCCGAATATGGCCTACGTGTGTGGAAAAACAGCCTTTCAGCGCAATTCGGCGCCTCGGGGACTGTCGAAACTTTCACCCATCCTTCTATCGACGATCCCAATACTCCCTATGCGTACTCAAGACGTACCCGCTGGGCCTCTTATGTATTCGCTGCCGCTGCTGCGCAGTTTTCCCAATTAGCAGCTCCTTTTGATAAAGAACTGTCCGCCACCTATTTCGATTTAGCCATAAAGGCGTTTCAGTATGCTGAAAACCCGCAACACTCCCTGGGCGAGGTGACCATTCATGCCGCCAAGGATCGAGGCAAAGGGGCGCCCTATATCATGGAGTGGAGTGAGAAAGACGCCTACAGCATACCCTACAAAATCCATGCCTGCCTCCGCTTATTTCTGGCTACCGGTGATCCTTTTTTTCTTAAAGAGGCGTCCTCTCTACTAAGCAAAGCTCCACTGCCGATGAAATGGCCCTTTTCGATGAAGGACTTTTCTTGCTGGATTTATTATGCCTTGTTCGATGAAAAAATAGCGCCGCATATCGCACCGGCGCAGCTCCAGACCATGAAAAAACATTACCTCGGCTTGGCCGATGAGCTCATCGGTTTTTCTCGCCTTGCCCCCTATCGACAAAGCTGGCCGAATCACCAGAATTACTGGATGTCGTGGGGTGCCACCTGCATGACCAATCAAGCCCGTGTCCTCTTCATTGCCCACCATTTATCCGGAAATCAAAAATACCGGGACGCGGCAATTCTTAACGTCGATTATATGCTGGGGGCCAATCCTATGGGCATGAGTTGGACGACAGGGCTGGGACACGTCTATCCTATCAATATTCAGCATGCAGTGAGTGAATTTGATGGGATTGCCGATCCTGTTCCGGGAATTACACTCTACGGCATTACAGAGGGGATTTTTTATAATTTACGCACAGAAGTCTGGGAAAACAAGCTGCCGGACGGAAAGATTGTAGAATTTATTTCAAAAGCAAACCGAGACCTGCCGGTTTTCCGGCGCTGGTCGTGCCATCCTCATTTAAATGTGGCGCAATGCGAATTTACCATCCATGAAACCCTCTCCTCGACCGTTTTTTGCACGGCAATGCTATTATCGGATCATTGGAAGCCATCGGAATCTCTTAAGAAAAGAGCACCGAAACCTCCCGAGGAATTACACGGTTATTGGTACTTGCCTTGAAGGGAGTGATGAATTAAATCATAGATTTGTTCGATGCGGGTTGTGTGGGCAGGAATAGGCTTATTGCTCATGAGAACAGCCAAAGAATCGTTATCTTGAGGCTCATAGCCATGCATACCGGCAACAGCTTTTCGTCCCATAAAGCTCGGCACTATCAATACTCCGGGATTCAATAAAAAGATCGATTCCCCATATTTTCGATCTTCAAAATAAACGCCATAGTCCTTCAGCTCATCATCGCTGAGAAGGGTTCCCCGATCGACTGCACTTAATGCCGCTTCGATTTTTTGCCGCGCATGCTCTTTGAAAAACCAAAACCTTGCCATTGTGGAATCATAAACGGCCGCGTAATCCTCACCAAAGGACAAACCCAGCCGCTCAATTATAGCCTGCAGGTCGACTGTATCGATGACATCGTGCATGCCATGATCGGAGAACAAAAAAAGATCCACCTCATCGTAGGATGACGCGGCAGTTTTTAACAGTGCGCGCACCTTTTCGGCGTATTCATTTAACAGCAAAGCGACAGCAGGATCTTTCGTGCCCTTGGCATGCATGACAGCATCTAATTTCCCCATTAACAAATAGATAAAAGATACCGATCCTTCCCTTAAGCGGTATTCGGCCTGCTCCCACTGCACCTTCTCGCTATCCTGATCGCCAACATAATGGGGAATGTTAAGAGCGGCGCACTCATCGAAAAGGGAGCGTCCTTGATTCATCCCCCCCTTGACCCAGATGCGCTGTTTTTCGGCATAATCGAAGTACGGAAGCCATTTAAAGGGGAATTGGTAGACTTGAAAATAACCGGTAAACCCCTCCGTTTTTTTTATTAGCTTGCTGAGTTGATGCCTGACCCGGCTCCGCTCCAGCAGCCACGAGGGTAAAAACGATAAAAAACGTGTCCATTTGTAGGTTGCTGCCTCTGGCGCCCAAAAAAAACTGGACCAATGGCCGTGCTCTTGAGGCATTCTCCCTGAAATAATGGAAGGATCGCAAGCGCTCGAATACCCTAAAATCGATTCCAAAGCCTTCCTATGAGGTAAGAGATCGGCAAGAAATGAGGGATGTCTTTCCAAAATAGCCCATCCCAGGGCATCTATGAAAATGCAAAGGGTGACTTTTTTCATGCAAAGCGCTCTCTCAAATGAAAAAACTGTTCCAGAGGGTGTTGTGCAGGCAATAATTCATCCAATAAAGCCCCCTTAGATTCCGTCAACAGCAAGGGAAGAGCGGCCACTAAACGCTCGCGCGGGTGCAGAAACAACCACTTCCTATTCGGTGAAAGCGCCGAAAGTTTTAAATAGAGCATATTCAATACCACCGACTTCAATGTCTCTTGGCCGCTTTTACTTTCCAATGCCTCGATATGATCCTTTGAAGATTGAATGGTAACTCCTAAACGCCTGCTTTCAAACCAATAAAGAAAGGACACATACTGATGGAGCGTCTCGTCCATTTCCTTCTGCAGATGATTTAAAACGTCCCGATCCATCCGATTCTTGCTCTCGATAGCTTTCACATAGTGAGATTGAATCCAGGGGAACTGATGGCAAGTTTTGATTAACTCCTGTTTCTTCTCATAAGAAACATCATACTTCCCCTCAGCTAACAATAGAGCGTCCCCTAGGGCTAGTTGCGCTTTGAGAATGTATTTTCCAAAACACTCCTGGTCCGGCTGAAATTTATTGTAGAGCAGCAAAGCTCCCCGATTGAGCAACAGCCTTGCGCCTTCATCTAACGATAGAATGGCGGGTGTCCAAGGGGGTAACTGCTTTAGAATGTCAGGCGCTCCGAACAGCACTTTACCGCCATGTTTCATTTCGTACTGTAATAACGATGGGGGGCCGGCTTGCAGCGTTTTTTGCGTATGCACAAAAATATCGACAGGAACACTGAGGCATTGTTTTTCGGTAAATTCATTGAGCGCTTTTCTTAAGCGGCGCAGTTTAAGCCATGAAACATCATGAGAAACGAGAATCAGATCGTAGTCGTTAAAAGGGCGTTCTTTTCCCTCCTCGAGATACACGCCCCCTTCTCCCCTGCCATATCCCCCAATGAGTATTAAAGAGTGCCAAAGCTTATTTTCCGGCAGGTTTTTTAACGCCGTGGCAACTTCCCCCAACTCCTTGTCAATCAATTGGTCAAACCGTTCCGTTCCATGGACTGTATATTTCCCCATACCTTAGCCCTCTTTTTTCCCGTCGTACTTTCCTTTATGCCCCACTATACGATAGGCTATGTTGTAGGGAATTGTGAAAAACCTCCCTTTTGCAATCGTGTAGATCAAGTCGCGTCCAATCTCCCGCAAGCAGCTGAAGGCTTCTCCAATGATATGGGGAGAGTTTCCTAAGATTTTTTCCACAACCCCTTCGTGGTAATTGCGCAGGTACCAATCGGAAAACGCATAATTATGGGAGTGCTCTACAACAGATTCGGGAACATATAGAAAACGCGCTCCTTTTTGCGAGCACTCCTTGCACCACAGTAAATCTTCTGAATACCCCTCGGTATAAAACGGGGTTTCTTCCCACAACTGCCTCTTAAATGCACACGAAACAGCTGAAAAAAAATACGGATTTTTTGCGATATTTGCCGGTAAATAACCTCTTTGCAGATCATAGGAGGCAATAAAAGTGGCATTCTCACGCGGTATCTGGCGGCTCATCGTGGCATCAGCTTGGTTGGATAGAATCGGCCGGATCAACGTTTCCAGCCAGTCCTCTCCCTGCGGTACAGCGTCCCCATTGAGAAATACGATGAGAGGCTCTTGAGCTTTGCCTACCATCAGGTTCAAGACTTTTCCAGGCACATAGTCATGGGGTTCAATTTGCACAAACCTGGCAGGATCGGGATTGTAACGACGAATCAGATCAACCGAGCCATCCATCGAACCGGAATCGATGTTATAAAGGACAAAATGTTTCCAGTTTTGTTTGAATAATGCTTCCAGCGCGCGATCCAAATGGGGACGTTCATTTTTAGACCTCATGATAATGGCGCACTTCATCCTGCGGTCTCCTCATAAACCTTGATCACTTCACGCGCGCATTGTTCCCAGTTATACGTCGAAGCCCATGCAGGTCCCTGCCTCCGTGCCGTGGCTTGAAATTCCGGATCCAATCCTTTTTCTAGAGCATAAGCGATCTCTTCCGGATTGTAGGGATCAAAAAGAAGGGCTTTTCCGCTGCCGATTTCTTTTAAAGAGGAGGTATTGGAGCAAATGACCGGCGCCCCGCACGCCATCGCTTCAATAAGTGGCATGCCAAACCCCTCATACAAAGAAGGGTAAACCATCAAATCACACGAAGCATACAAACTGACCATCTCTTGGATCGGGATGAAGCCAAGGAACTTAATCTCATGCGCAAAACAAGAACTTGCTGCGGCCTTTTTAACGATCTCAGCACCCTGCCAATCAGCCCCCACAAATAATAATTCATGCGGCGCCCCTGTCTTCTGTTTAAAAAGGTTAAAGGCCTCAATCAACCGCAGATGATTTTTGGCAGGATACTCGATACGGCTTACAAAGAGAAAAAAAGATTTGCCGATCCCCTTTTCCTGCGGAGCGAACACTTTGCGGATCCCCGGATAAATAACGGTAATCTTTTCTTCTGGATAACCGGTAAATTCCATCAGTTCATTTTTAGTGTAGTGGCTTACGGCGATGATATGATCAGCTCTATGCACCAGTTTATTCAAAAAATGACGGTGATACACGGTCCGCAAAACATCGTATTTTTCCTTCAACCGGAAGGGCGCTACATCGTGAACTGTCGCGACGATCTTACAGCCTTTGATAAGAGGAATGCGACGAATGGTCGGAATGTGCACCAAATCGAGCGAGTGCTTTTTTGCCAACCAGGGCAAAACGGTATTATGCCACAGAATATTGGGGACGGGAGGCATTGCGCATGGAGAGACACCGGTAAAAGTAAACGTTTTGAATTCCGGTTTTAAGATTTTCAAGTCTTTCGCAGAAAGAAATACTTCGTAACTATTTTCTAAGTCAATGACCTGCAAACTATGTAGAAGAGATCGTGTCCACACCTCCACCCCGGCCATGCTCTGATTTAAAATGCATCCTGAAAATCCGATCTTCACGACAGGCCGCTCACCTTTTTTTCTATCCTGTCTAAAATTTTAGCATGTTGTTCACGATCCATTTTAGCCTTAGCCGAAATCATGACCGAAACATGCTCCAGCTGTAATCCTGCGATAAAAAGGTCCTCTTCCCTTTGATTCATGGGACTGGTTTCCCAGTATTCCAAACTGAGATTTTGGCTATCTTCGTAATGCCCAGAACGCTCTTTTAGAATCTGATCACAAAAAACTCCATATAAAACATACTCGGATAAATTCCATTGCCTGCAAATAGCATCCTGCCACTCTCTTTCTGTCACTTTTTCAATATGATGGTGTAAAGCGATCACATTTTCTTTCCGCCACGAAACCATTTGCCCGATGTAGCGTGCGCCGAAATAATTTTGCGGAGGAAGCCCTAAAAGTTTACTCGCTGTCAAATGCCATTTATAATGGGACGCAATGTTTCCTTTACCCGGGATTTTAAATAAGCGCACCTCTCCATTTACGATAAAAGAATGCGGCACGAAAGGTTTGATAAAGGCCACATCGGAGTCAATGTAGATCAAATTCTCTTCCGGCACATGCAAAGGAACAGTTAGTTTAACTAGTTGCTGCAAGATCCAGTTGCGAATAGGCCAATGACGCATGCTGAATCGACATTTCGCAATCCCCGGTAGAGCGTAAATCCAAGACGGCAACATTGTTTCAATAGGAAGGATAAGTCTGCGTTCCGACCCAAACGGTCGAAAAAGATTCATATCTTTTTCATCTGCTAATACATAGTGTTTGTAGTCTCCTGAAACAAAACGGTCCATTGATTCTACTAGCAGCTCGAATCGTTCCAAATCTTTGAAATAACTGGGCGTAATTAAAGCAAAAGACTCTTTCTGTTTCAAAATATGCCTATTCATATTACAGTAATCTTTATTATATAAGCTGATTTGAAATGAAATACAAGATACTCTTTGTCCATGAGAATTTCTGCGCATTCGGAGGAGCCGAACGTCATCTTCTTGAAACTGCCAGCGTACTCAAAGAGGAGTTCGATCTCTATTACCTATCAGAAAATGTTCTGGATGAAAAATATCATACGTTATTTGCCGACCATTTCACTACACATTGTCCCATCCGTCCCGACCTAGTATTTCTTCATAAGTGCCTCTCACCCCATATTTTTAAAACAGTTCAGGCCTGGAACGTCCCTATAGTTCATATGATCCACGACCACGAAGGGTATTGCCTGCGCGGCAGCAAATTCTTTCCGATCAGTCAAACTCCATGCCCCTATAAAGCGGGCCTTTGCTGCCTGTTTCCGGGCCTGGCATTTTTACGAAAAAACGCCCAAGGACATCTTCAATTCAAGTGGAAAAACCCTGTAAGACAAAAGAGCTTAATAAAACTTGATCAACGATGCACTTCTTTCCTAGTCGCTTCAAACTTCATGAAAAACACCCTGGAAATCCAAGGGTATGATCCTGGCAGAATTGAAGTCTTATTCGGCGTGCCAAACATTGGAGAGTTCTCTACCCCCTCTTTCTCGGAAGAGAATATTCTGATCTACTCGGGAAGTCTTCTACGCGGGAAGGGATTGGAATATCTTATGAAAGCACTCGCCCTTGTGGACATCCCTTTCAAGCTGGAAGTCTTTGGTTCAGGAGGAGAAAAAAATAATCTATTAAAACTTGTAAACCAACTAGGTCTTGATGCCAAAGTTACATTCAGAGGCTTTTGTTCCCATCAGGAGATGATGTCTACCCTCTCTAAGGCGACTTGCGGAGTCTTCCCTTCTATTTGGCCGGAACCTTTAGGAATGAGCGGAATTGAAATGTTGCAAAACGGCCTTCCAGTTGTTGGTTTTGATAGTGGAGCTGTAAGTGAATGGCTGCAAGACGGTAAAAATGGACTGCTTGCAAAAAGTAAAGACATTGGACAATTTGCTTTAAAAATCCAACAGCTTTTGCTGGATAAAGAGCTGGCAAAAAGGCTCGGAAAACAAGGGCAAGACTATGTAGAAAGCGCTTACAATTTCAATCATTACACAAAGGCGCTGGCAGATAAATTCAATAAAATGATAGACAGCTCTAAACAATGAACGAAAACACCCTTTCCATTTTTCTATTTTGGCTTGGCACCTTCCTTTTTGTACCCACTGGAATCTTCCTATGCTGCGTTAAAAAAAGAATGGCGACCCTCTTTTTTATATTACTGGTGATCTCCCTTCCTTTTCCTCATTGGAGCATCACCTTTTTTCCTTGGGAGCATTATAAAATAGCCACTAGAGGGATAGAAATCCATCTTGCGGATCTGTGTACGTGGATTCTCTTTGCAACTATTATACTTCGCCGTCGCAGCTTCCCTATACGTTGGTTCCCCCCCTTAAGCTGGGTATTCCTTATCTACTTAGGGATTGCCGTCCTGGGCTGGATGAATGCTGAAGGAGCGCTTATTAATACCGGTTTTGCCCGCGCAATCAACCGTCAAGAAGCCTATCCTATTTTCAATACGGGCCTTTTTCCCCTATTTGAGATCATTAAGATCTTGAGGGGATATCTGTTGTTTTGGGTCAGCGTCAATTTTTTTAGCGATCGGCAGCAGCTTTACCAAATGATCAAAATCATTCCGGGAATTCTATTTTTCGCTGCGGGCTATGCCCTTTTAGAACGCTACGGATACGGAATGCACCGTGTTTCTGCTGGCATGGAACATCCGAACGTCTTTAACACCTGGACAGGGATGTTGGGGGCTCTCATTTTACCTTTTGCTTTTGCCGAAAAAAAATTACAAAAAAGTTTATGGTATTGGAGTGGCATATTGGCAGCATTGGTTGCTATTGTTTTAACAATTAGCCGTTCCTCTCTTGCAGCTTATCTCCTAGCGTTATCTCTGGGCATTATCTGGGGTATTCGTCATTATTTTAAAGTGAATAATCTTGCGGCTGTCTCCGTTGCCCTCCTTTGCTTTGCAGGGATTTTCATTAAAAGCGCCGATACCCTTTTTGCACGTTTCATCCAGCAGGAAAATACTTTTCAATCTCTCAAAGGTAGAAGCGCTTTGAACGAAGTAGCCTTCCTAATGGCGCAAGAGCATCCTTTGGGTGTTGGCCTGGGGAATTTTTCCGCTTATTCGATCAACAGATACGCACAGCTGGTAAATGCTGAAGTTGGCGCCATGGCACATAACATTTGGTATTTGACTATGGGAGAAATGGGGTATTTAGGTGTCATCTCTTTTGCTCTGATCTGGATCGTCTTCTACTGGATACTGTTCAAAGCCTACAGAAAAGCAAAGAAAGTGGAGGACACCTTTGCCGTCGTCTTCTTGGCGGCCACCTTTTTAGCTCTAGTGGTTTTTCATTTTCAAAATCTGTACCACTTTACCTATAGGGTCACCAGTATTTTTTTCCTTTCCCAAATTTTGCTGGGCGCTACAGTGAGAATTTCTATAGATTTATCAGCAAACGCAACAAACCGTCATTCAGAAAAATTAAAAAACATACACAAACGACCTAGTGTCTTCAATATTTGATTTCTATATTCCTGAACATATTTTCACTTTATGTAGTTAGCAAATGATGCAATAATCATATTTTTTTCTGCACTCTTCAACGAATATTTCCAGTAAACAAATAAAAATAAAATACCCAGTAATGCAGACATCCAGGCGAGTGTAAAAAACCCTGTAATTTCAAAATTACCTTTCAGTAAACCAGCAGCAAGCACCAAGATAAAAGTAGGCAATAAAACAGGCAACAACCCCCAATGAAGTACATCACGGATGCCCACTTTATAATCCTCATGAAGGGGTCTCCAACTTAGCCATGCGCCTACAATAGCACTTAATAAATTTGCGAACGCTACCCCATTAATTCCAAACGGAATGATTAAAACTACGCTTAGAATAACATTAATCAATGACGACCAAATAAAAACCGGAATTAATTCTTTGTGACGCTCGGCCATAGATAAAATCTGGCAACAGAGAATCTGCAATAAATTCACCCCTAAGGACACTAGTAAAAGAATAAAAACTATCGAGGCATCTTCAAATTCTTTCCCTACCCACAAAACTAAAAAATCACGGGCAAAAATAGAGCCACCCACAACGATTCCTGCTCCAATTGCAAATATCGCTTTTAAACTATGTAAAAAAAGTTCTCGAATTTCTTCTTTTTTCCCCTGCGCGTGCAGTCGAGCAGTTAATGGTCCGAGCACATTAGTAAAGTGTTTTATGAATATATAAAGGTAGGAGACTACCTTTAACGGCAATGAATATAAGGTAACGAAAGGCAATGTCAAAAATAATTGAATGATGATCGGCGCGGCCCTCATCGTCAGTAACGAGGATGTATTTCCTAGAAATTGCATGATAGAAAATGAGGCCGCTTCTTTGATAAAACCAAAATTGACAACGGACCAGGAAATTTTCAGATTTTCTAAAAAATAAAAGGAGCAAAAAAGGTAAATCACATGCTCCACGACTAATTGCAGCAGATTAACAACGGCCAGAGAGATCACCCCGCCACCCGACTTCAACACCCAAGTCGCTATTAACCAATACAATAGAATCGAAACAGAACCTATAAAATTTGAAAGAGTAATTTTTCTCTCACCGAATAAGACCCCTCGAAATAAGGAAAGAGGCAAACCGAATAAAAGAGAACGCGCCCCCAAGATTCCCAGAACCCCTAACGATTTATTTTGCAACTCAGGGGGAATTCCCAGGGCTTGATTAAAAAAAAGGGCAAGAATGCCCACAATTGTCATGCCTACCAAAGCCAGCAGCACAAATGTGAAAAACAAAGTGCTCAAAATTTCATTTATCTTTTCAGCATCCTTTAAAGCACCACACTTGGAAACATATTTAATTACAGCATTATAAAAGCCGAAATCAATCATTTCTAAAAAGCCCAGGACGGAGAAAACTAAAGTCCATAAACCATAATCAACGACGCCCAGTTCCCGAATCATAAGCGGCGTTAAAACAAATGCCACAGATGCAGAAACGAAAAACCTTATCCAGCTGGTCACCGTATCATTTACAATGTTTTGAACAAGAGCAGACATAAATAGCTTTTCCAATGAAATCGCAATTGTTGCATTACATGGTAAATTTTCCTATACCTTTTCGTATGAATACAACTCTGCACATTGCCCATGTTTTAAGAAAATATAATGCCAATGAATGGGCGGGGACGGAAACCGTGCTCAAAGAAATGTTCGAGTGCTGGGGCAAGCAGGTGAATTCCACGCTTTTTTGCCCGTCTACTTCCACGAATTCCAGCGGTTTATTTGACGCAATCTCCATCGAACGGTATGAAGCCTTCCTGCCTATATTAGGGTTGTCGGAAGAAAATAAGAAACGTCTCATTTCAATCGGCGGCAATTTGATGTCTTTTGATCTTGCCGGAAAACTTGCTGCTCATAAGGATTTGTCGCTAATCCATTCCCATACCTTGGGATTACTAGGCGCCATCGCCGAAAAAACAGCACGCCGTATGGGCATTCCTTTTGTGCTATCCATTCATGGAGGGGCGCTGGATCTACCCAAAGAAAGCTTGGAACAATTGATTGCACCGCAAAAGGACGGCATCGCTTGGGGCAAGGTGTTTTCTCTTTATCTGCGCCCCGATAGAATTTTGGAAAAGGCCGATGCCATTATCACTTTCAATCCTAAAGAAGAAATGCTTTTGAAACAAAAGATGCCCGAGAAAAAGATTGTGTACATCCCTCATGGCATCCATTTGGAAAAGTATCAGCAAGATCAAAGACGGCAAGCCCTGGAAGCGTTTCCCTTTCTGAAAGATCGTTCGTTTGGACTGGTTCCGGCCCGAATCGATCCGGTCAAAAATCAACTCTGGTTGATCGAGCAGTTCCCTGAAATTAGAAAAAAATGGCCCGCATTCGAATTGGTACTGGCAGGCCCTGTGACGAATAGCGCTTATTTTGAACAAATCCAACAGCGCATTAAGGAACTTGGACTTAATAATACAGTCCATATTGTGGGCGCGTTCCCTTATGACGACGCGCGCCTGATCGGCCTGCTGCAAGCAGCTAAATATGTCATTCTGCCTTCGATTGCCGAGCCCTTTGGACGGGTGGTGTTAGAAGCCTGGGCTGCCGGAACGCCGATTGTAGCCAGCCGTACGTCAGGGATTGAGGGGTTGATCGCCCCCGGTGAAAATGGTTCCATATTTGAACATGATGATGTCTTAAGCTTGCTGCAAGGAATGGAGAAAATTCATTCCGGAATGATTGATCAAGCAAAGCGATGGGTCGCTCAACACTATGATATTAGGATTTCCTCGGCGAAAGTCCTTGAAATTTATAAAGAATTAATTTTATAGATAAAGAAAAAGGAGTTTTTTATGCCCTCTTTCCGCGATGTGATTATTTTTCTAGCCGGTGTCTCATTTTTTCACACACTCAGCCATATTTTTCTATCGCTGTACGTTGCCCTTCCGTTGGCTTCGTCTATCGTGGTGATCACGCCCAACTTGAACCTGACAGCGATCATTGCGAATGCCCTAATTACCGTTCTCTTATTATATTGGGCTTCCCGCTTAAAAAAAAGATAAGTCGAGCTTAAGCAATAAAAGTGTAGCTGCGATTGAAGAAGAAGTTTAATAAAGAGATGCCGCTTGCCGCTAAAGCCTGCGATTCTAAGTAACGCATGCCGATCAGATCGGTTAGTCCCCAAAAAATGAGTACATTAAGAACTAAGGTGACGGTCGTGACGAGAGCATAGCGTCCTACGATGGCTTTATGATGCCCCTTTGATCGAAAAGTCCAATAATAAAGTAGCAGGTACTGCACCAAACACCCCATAAAGAACGCCATACCGGAAGAAAACGCCGGGTTCAACGCCAAGTTTTCTACCAGGAAAGCTAAGGTAGCAAATTGCACAGCCACCGAGGTTGCCCCCACAATGACATAACTGCCAAATGGCAACCATGTCTTCCACGCAATATTTTTTGTCATTTTTTTGTACATCGTTCTCAAGGGAGGAGTCAGATATTATAATCCATTAACGATTTAGAAGGTATAGCGGCGATTGACGGCAAAACTAAATAATGAAGAGATGAAAGTGGCCGTAAATTGAGAAGAAGGATACCACATTCCAAATTTTTCCGTTAGGGTCCAAAATATCAAAAGATTAATGCCTAGTGTAAACAGGGTGAATATTAAAAAACGAAAGCCGGCTCCCCGATGAGCGCTGGTAGACCTAAAGGCCCAATGATACAACAAAAAATAATTCAAAATAAACGCGTGGACGGAGCCGATGGCAGAGGAAAGCGTCGGGTTAAGGTGCGCCCATTCGACCAAGGACACCAAAATGCCGAACTGCACGCAGATGCACACAAGTCCTACGGTCCAAAAACGGATAAGTTCTCCCAATAACGCCATGGGCCTACATTACAAGGATCCCTTTTGATTATCAAGCACAGGACTATCAGAAACCCACGAAGCGACGTGCCCACCACTGCCCGGTTTCCCTTAACGCTGAATGTGTAAATGTAAAGCAGGAAGGAGCGTAAATAGCGTGGGCGACGATCAGAAATGGGGTCGTGCCTCAGAAAGGCCAATACTACGGAGATCCCTGAAACAAGCGGATTAAGAAATTTTGAAACCAAATTTGGCGTGCCATAGCTCTTGATCATCGGGAGCGGCAGGGTTTGACAATGATAATGAAGCGCTGTCAAATTCCGCCAGGACGGGTCGCTGCTACGCAGTTTGCAGGTCCCTGCCTGAAAATAGCTCCTGAAGATGAGTAAATTGACGTTTAGCTAAACAAAAAAGTTAGGATCAGGGGCCTAACAGCAAAAAAAAGGCATTGCAGCACAACTCCATTAAATAACCGTTGCCGTCCCGGCCAATCAAACCACGGACTTGGAAAAGTAAAGGGAAAAAACGCATAAATAAATTACCCCCAGCAAGCGCGGAAGCAAGCTGGGGGTAATCCGGCACGATTCAGGAAAGAACATCCGCTCTTATCCTTGCTGTTGATCGAGTCGTACCATCAGCCAATTTTGATCCGAACCGTCTGCAAAATTGAGCTGCACGGGTGTCTGCGGCTGTGTGAGGTTATAGATGCCGGTTTCCATAATGGGGGCATTATCACTGCCTACCATTTTCCATGCCGCCAGCTGCGTTTTGGGGTCTACCATGCCTTCCACCTCATAATTGGTATCTGTGGTCGTGTTGACAACCGATCCTTTCAGATGCCCTTCTTTGCTCAACGCAAGCTGCAAATAAAGGTTAGGCGTAGCATTAGCCGCGCCATCTTTAGTCAGCGCATAGGTTCCTAAAGGCAGCCATTGCTGAGTGGAATCCGCATCAGAAGGCTGAGAAGCAATTTGCTGCTGTTGCTGTTGGTAGCTTTGCGGCTGGGCAGTCTCTGCACTTGTATCATAGTTGACGTTAGAATCACTGGTATCAGTAGTGACATAAGGATAACCGCCCACATAATCATAGTTATAAGGCGCGTTCCATCCCCAAGCGCCCCAGGCCGCAACGGTCCCCCAAGCGGCGCCACGCCAAAAATTGCCATTATGCCAGTTGTTGTCGCCCCAATTATCATGGTCCCAATGATTGTCAAGCTGGTTGCGCACATTACTATCATTCACCCTGTCGCGCACATTATCAGCAGTGTTTTGCCGCTGTGTCTGGTTGTTCCTAAACTGGCCGTTCCTGTTGGCTAGATTCTGTCCTGTTTGTCTGTCCAAGGTGCCTGATTGTTTCATAAAATTCTGCACTTGATCACGCGTTGCTCCGCCGCGCCCTGCAAAATTGCCTTGACCCAGGTTCTGTCCCTGACGCCCACCATCAAAAGCGGGACGCTGCCCGGGACGCGCGCCTACACCCCCCTGAAATCCGGGACCTTGTCCAGGACGTGTGCCGATCCCTCCCTGAAATCCGGAACCTTGTCCAGGACGTGTGCCAACGTTGCCAAAACTTCCTCCGGTTCTACTCATGGAAGGACTGCGGTTGAAGCTGCGACCGCCGCCGCCTCC
>JBGSQP010000008.1:0-54318 GCA_041738095.1 Waddlia sp. | reverse complement strand
TTCTGCGATTAATGGGGTAAACAGTTTGTTTGAGATCATGATTTTCTCCTTTTTTCACAATTAAGAGAGTCTGATCTCAAACTTTTTCTTTCAATCTCTTTTTTCGGAAATTGAATTTACAGAAAGAATGTTACACTACCGAGATTTTCTATAGTCATTCCAGCTTCTTTTAAGGAAAGATTGTGAATAGCCGTGTCAAAGGTGGCATGTGCGCCTTGTCCGGATAAGTATGTTAGGAGATGGTCTTTGAGAGTCATTGCGCTAAACGGATTCCGGTAAATTGAAAACGTGTTTCAGGCGGCCAAAAATTGCGATAGCTCAGACGTAGATGATTCCTTTCAGAAACGCAGGAGCCTCCGCGCATCACGCGCTGGTTGTCCATGAATTTCTCGTTATACTCGCTCAAGGCTCCCGAAAATGGATGATAACCGGGGTAAGGTTCATAGTAGCTGTTTGTCCACTCCCAGACATCCCCCATAAATTGGTGACCTAAGGAACTTGAAGGGTGTAAAAGACCCGAATCAAGAAAATTTCCCTCTTGCGTGGAAGCTTTGAGGGTGCGGGCCGCCAATTCCCATTCTCTTTCGGCGGGAAGACGGGCATTTTTCCAGCCGGCATAAGCTTCCGCTTCATAAAAACTCACATGACAAACCGGTTCCTGCATGTCCAATTTTTGCAGTCCATGAAGCGTCCATTGGTACCATTCTTTACCGATTTTTTCCCAATAAAGCGGTGATTCCCAATGCGCTTCCATCAATTTGGTCCAGCCGTTATCTAGCCATAGCAACTGATTGCTATATCCTCCGGCATCGATAAATTCCAGAAATTCTCCGTTTGTGACAAGGGTGTTTTGAAGAGAAAATGGGTGGATATAAAATTTATGAAGAGGATATTCATTGTCCCAGCCCCATCCTTCCTCCACATTTCCAAAGGTGTGAATTCCTTCTTCAAAGGTCAGGAATGCTTTAGGGGCTGTAACGACATTTTTTTTCTTTGCTGCTTTCAAATAGTTTTGACGGAGCTGAGGCGGGTTTTGATAGAGAATGTATTTGATCTCTGAATAAAAAAGTTCCTGATGCTGCTGCTCATGATTTATGCCGATTTCAAGGATAGGGGAGCACTTTTGCCATTGATCTTTATCTAAAGATTTCACCAAGTCTTCCAACCGCTCATCAACGGAATGGCGATACTTATAGACTTCTTCCACTGTGGGCCGCGTCATGAGCCCGCGGCGGCTTCTTTCGAGGCGCGGACCCAAAGCAACATAATAAGAATTGAGTACATAATCAAAGATCTCATCTTCTTTCGTTTTCTTGCCGCCAAAAGGTTGCAGAATATTACGTGCAAAGAACCAGCTAGTATGCGCCAAATTCCACCAAGGGGGGCTGACTTCAGCTGCAGGTTGAATCCGGTAGTGTTCAGGTCCAAGCGGCACGCACATGGTAAGGCTGGCATTACGTGTCGAACGAAAACGCCTGATCAGGCTGTCTTTATCCATACCTTACCTTAGTTTTTTGACTTGCCAGATGGCGTCTAAAAAATACCTTTGGGAATCGAGCATTTTCTGGCAGTGGATAAAACCGGTCGCTTCAGCGAAGCTTTCAATTTCGGTTAAGCTATATTTATAGGAATTTTCCAGATGAATGCCTTCCCAGGGATCAAAGGTAAATGCTCTCTTTAATTTTCCAACGGTCACGGATTGGGAGCAAGTGCTTATCAGCCAACTTTCCATTCTACCTTTGGCCGGGTTATAGAATCCGTAATGGGTAAAACAGTCACGGTTGAAATTTGCGTCCAGTTCTTTGTTCATGCGGTCCAGCAGATTTAAATTGAATTCACGTGTGACTCCGCCCGTATCGTTATAAGCTTTCTGCAGAGTCGGAATGTCTTTTTTAAGATCAAAGCCAATGAATGCAATATCACCATCATCAAGAGCATTCCATAGTTGATGCAGAAATTCTTTCGATTGCGGAGGGTCAAAATTTCCGATGCTGGCCCCCAGAAAAAGAACGATGGTTTTAATCGAGGATTGTTCTTTTAACCAGGAAAGAGCTGTTGAATAGTCACTGATAATTCCTGTAAGGGGGATAGTGTAATCCTGCTTTAAAGCAGCTACTGTATTTTTAATGGAATCTTTACACATATCAATCAAAATATAATGGAAATCCAGATCGTTGTTGATAAAATGATTGAGAAGTATCTTGGTTTTTCTTGCGTCCCCTACTCCTAATTCTACCAAACGGAAAGGTGCACCCTCAGTGAGTTGAAGGATATCCTCTTTTCTGGAGTTTAAAATTTCAAGTTCGCGGCCGGTTAAGTAGTATTCTTTTTGTTCGGTAATCGTTTCGAATAGTAGACTACCTATTTCATCATATAAGTATTTGGAGGGGATTGACTTAGGGTTGTCAGTTAAACCGTTTAATACGTCTAAGGCAAATGAAGAGCTGTGTAGAAAATTACCATCCGAAAGCGTAATGATTTGAGCGGATCCTTCCATAGACTCATCATTAACTTGACTAGGTTCTTGAAGTCAATGAGAAATATCTCGGTTTCGAATAGGAAAAAATAATTTAAATATGAGATGTTGATGCTATGCAAAAATTTCTAATGATCATCGGAGCCATGTTCTCATTATTTATTGGGGTTTTAGCGCTGATTTTTTTGTTTTCGTTTCTCGGTATCTCAGCCTTGCGTGATGAAAGTAAGGTATTTGTTGATCAAGTCACTATCGAGATAGTGAAAGGCTGGAATGTTGATGCCCTATACGAGCATTCTCATCCCCAATTTAAAAAACAGTTGGGACAACCAGAGAGTATGAAACTCTGGGAAGGGATTCGTCGATTGGGCAAGCTTGAGGAATTGAAATCTTCTGATTATCTGAGTTTTAACTATATGTTCAAAGTGATGACTGCGACATATAAAATTCAAGCCAGATTTGAAAAAGGAGATGCAGTGATCACTGTAAAAATGGTAAATGAAGGCGATTCTTGGCTAATTACTTCATTCCATGTTGATTCACCGGGCCTTATCGAGGATGTCTTAATTTAATTTTCCTTATTCAAAAAATAGATGCCGAAACCATTCCTTTTATAAAAAAATCCCGCAGAAATCCATTAGGAAAATTGAAAATTTCTTATGTGTTGACCCTGTCAAAACGGTCGATCAGCGAGAGAAAATTTATATAAATAAATAAAAATTAATTGAAACTGTGAGCAGGAGAAAAAGGTTCTCTATATAGCTGTCAAAGATGTTTGTTGTTTCTTCTCAGATAAATCTGTATAAAAATTTTTTAAAAATGTTTGACAATAAATTTAAAATTATTAATTACAAGAGTAGAAGAAACTCTATTGACACAGTGGCCAAAAGCCAAATAGGGAAATAGTTCAAATATCTGGAGGAATAGATATGACAAGCAAGAAAGATGAAAAAGAAACTTTAAAGAAGAAAAAGCCAGTAAAAGCTGCCGCCCCAAAAAAGGCAACGGCTTCTTCTGCCAAAAAGAAAGTGGCATCCACAACAAAGCGTGCGCCGGCTAAAAAAGCGCCTGCTAAATCTTTAGCTAAAAAAGCGCCAGTTAAGTCTGCAGCTAAAAAAGCACCTGTTAAGTCAGTAGCTAAAAAGTCTGTAGCTAAAAAAGCGCCTGTTAAATCAGTAGCTAAAAAGTCAGTAGCTAAAAAAGCGCCTGTTAAGTCAGTAGCTAAAAAGTCTGCAGCTAAAAAAGCGCCTGTTAAGTCAGTAGCTAAGAAGTCTGCTACTAAAAAAGCGCCTGTTAAGTCAGTAGCTAAGAAGTCTGCTACTAAAAAAGCGCCTGTTAAATCTGCAACTAGATCTTCAAGAAGTTCTGCACCTAAGACTGCAACAAGAACTGCAAGACCCTCAGCTTCAAAAGTTACTAAGAGATCCGCCTCCAAAAAGAAAGTGTCGTCTAGTAGAAAGAAGGGTGTTTTTACAGAAATTTTGGACAATATCAATCAAAATTTTCTGCCATAATTCATTCGTTATACACATCGCGGATCGGAAACGCGATGTGTATAGCTTTTTCATTTATCAGTCTAGGAAAGAAGATAAGAACTCGGAAAGATGTAAGGCTCTTTTCCCTGTGCCATGCTCGATCTGGGAGCGGCAGGAAAAACCGTTAGCGATAATGGCGGTGTTTGAGGCTCTTGCGGCGGGTAAAAGTTTTAATTCCCCGATCTTCATGGAAATATCATAATGTTCTTTTTCATACCCAAAAGAACCGGCCATTCCGCAACATCCGGAGGGGATCTCTTGTGCTGTGCCTATCCGATTTAGCAGGTCTAAGGTAGGCGTCATGCCGACTAATGCTTTCTGATGGCAGTGGCCATGGACAAAGATATTCTCGTGCGATTTTTTGAAAACATCGGTGTCATGTTTTGCAATAAATTCATCAAAAGTGATGGACTGGCTAATGACAGTCTCCAAATCATTATCTTTACTCCCAAGTAATCCAACATAATCGTCTTTAATCGTCAGTAAGCAGCTGGGTTCTAGTCCGATGATCGGGATTTGCTGTTTAGCGTAGTTTAGAAGAGAATGGATCAAAGTTTGGGCATACCGTTTTGCTGGCTTGAGCAGTCCTTTTGAAATCAATGGGCGGCCGCAGCATTTCCATTGGGGGACAATCACTTGATATCCCAAGGCTTCGAGGACCTTTACTGCTGAAATGCCAACCTCGGGACAGTTGAATTCGGTAAAGGTGTCATTAAATAAAACCACCGGCCTGCCGGGTATTGGAGAATGGCTCTTTATCCATGAAGAAAATTTCATTGTGGCAAATGTGGGCAAGGTTCTTTCCGGTGCGATTCCCATTAAGCTTTGGATTTTGCGCGCAATGGAAGTGCCGATGATTCCATTCGATAGACCCGGAACGATAGAGCCGATCTGATTTAAGTTGCCGATATAGCCAAACATGAGGTCTCTGATGGGAACACCGTGCTTTTCATGATATTGGTAGAGGAATTCCGCTTTCATTTTAGCCATATCAACTTGTGAGGGACACTCTGTTTTGCAGCCCTTGCATTGCAGACATAAGTCGAGCACATTGTGGAGGCCTTCGCCGGTCCATTCCTCTTTAGGAAGCGTTCCATTCATGATCGCGCGCAGCGTTTGAGCTCTGGCTCTGGTGCTGTCGTACTCATCTCCTGTGGCCTGAAACGATGGACACATGGTTTTTTCTTTCTTACGGCAGAGGGCGTTGCCATTGCATAGGTCGGCAGCCAGGGCAAAACCCCCTTCTTTGGAAAAGTCGAGAAATGTTTTTGGCTCAAAAGAGGGGCCCTTGCGCAAGTTTTCTAAAAAAGGGCGGCCCTCAACTATTTTTCCCGGATTCATCAGGTGGAGCGGATCGAAGACGTCTTTCACTTCTTTAAAGGCCTGGTAGATTTTATCACCGTAGAGTTGGGGGGTGAGCCATGAACGTACTAAACCGTCGCCGTGTTCGCCGCTTAAAGATCCCTCATGCTCTAAAAGAAGATCCGTGACCTTCTCCATCAACGTTTGCATGGTATTCCGTTCGGCGGGATTTCTGAGATCGATATAGGGGCGGATATGTAAGCAGCCGGAACCGGCATGTCCATAAATGCCGGCTTCTTTGCCATGTGTTTTCAGTAACGCCAGAAATCTATCCATAAAAGCAGGGAGTCGATGGGGGGAGACCGTGATGTCTTCGATAAAAGCAATGGCACGACTATAGCTTCTTTTGGATAAAAGTAATCCCAACCCGGCTTTTCGGATGTCCCAAACATGTTCTTGCATCAGGGGATCTCTTAACATGAGCTGGGTATCCCCAAGATGGGGATCCAATGCCGTTTCTTCTTCAAATTCAACGGCAAAAACAAGTTGCGGATTCCCCTTTAGCCAATCGAGTTTGCCTCGCATGCTGGGCGAGAGTTTGCCGGCGGCAATGATCTTATCGTCGATTATTTCAAAAGCGATCGGTGCATATGATAAAACTTTAGGGATGGCGTGCAGCCCTTCCTGCATATCATTGTACTGCAGTACCCATAAAGATGTCTTGCGGGGGACTTTGGCGATACGGACTTTGATTTTGGTCATGATCCCTAGAGTCCCTTCGGATCCTACAATCAGTTTAGCCAGGTTTTGGTTAGTCAAGAGGGCATCTAAATTGTAGCCGGAAACGCGGCGCGGAATATTGGGAAACCGGCGTTTGATTTCGTCTTTATAGCGGCTGCAGATTTCTTGGATGTGATTGCTATACGGAGCAGGGGAGCCAAAAGTAACTAGATCTCCATTGGAGAGCGCCATTTCGACTTCCAGTACATGATCTACCATTTTTCCGTACTTTAAGGAGCGGGATCCGGCTGCATTATTGGCAGTCATGCCTCCTATAGTAGCGCGGTCGCCCGTAGAAGTGTCCGGTCCTAGGCGGTAACCATGTTCTTTTAGCGCTTCATTGAGCCTGTTTTGGATGACGCCCGGTTCGCAAATGGCGTATTCTTGGTCATAGTTAATTTCTAAGATACGGTTTAGATGTTTTGAAAGATCGAGGATGACGCCTGTTCCTAAACATCCACCTGTTATTCCGGTGGCCGCTCCCCGAGGGATTAAAGGAATGCGGTGATCACTTGCCACTTTGATCGTGTTAAGAATATCTTCTGTATGGCGCGGAAATATAATGGCCTGCGGTTCCACTTCGTAAATAGAAGCGTCGACACTGTAGATAGAGCGACTCACCGCATCGCTGCGCACTTCCGCATGAACGTGTCGTTTTAGATCATCAATAAATGTCATTGTTGGAATTCATAGATGGATCCCAAATCAAGGATCCGGGTCAGTTCGTTTAAGGCCGCTTGTGTTTCATCCACCAAATGGGGATCGGCGAGGTCGCCGGGTTTTAATTCATCTCTATAATGTTTTTCAATCCAGGAAGTCAGTTTTTGATGCATTGTATCGTTAAGGAAAAAATAGGGGTTGGCAGCTTCCAGCTCTTTTTGCGTTAAAGGGACTCTTAAGCGCAGGCATGCCGGGCCTCCGCCATTGCGCATGCTTTCACGCAAATTGAGGAAATGCAAATCACGAATTGGGGACTCCGGATCCTCAAAAAGTTTTTCCAGGTAGTAAGAAACTGTCGGATCACTTTGACATTCAGCTGGAGCCACTAAGGTAAAGGCACCATCCGATTCTTTGATCAGTTGCGAGTTAAAGAGATAGGTTTCTACTGCGGTTTTAACGGGCACTTCGTTTTCTGTGACTTTGATAAAGCGCATCTCCCTGCCGCAGATTTTCTGGAATTTATGAGTAAGACTCCTGATAACACCTTCCGTATCGATGAAGGCATTTTCATGAAAGAAAAAAAGATCATGGTTTCCTACAGAGATCACATCGTTATGAAACACTCCAGCATCAATGGCAATGGGCGATTGCTGCGCAAACACAACGGATTCGGAATCGAGTTGGTGCTTTCTTAAAAGGGCTTCTTGCGCTTCCCGTGTTTGCCTAGCGGGGAAATTTTTTGGGGCCGGTCCGCTGAGAAGGCCTCGCATGCCATAGACAAATAAATGAACGCCCGGTCCTGAAACATCGCTGCAAAATCTGGTGTGATTTGCCGCGCCCTCATCATTAAACAGGCTGCTGTAGGGCAACGGGTCATGATGGGTAAAGTATAAGGGATGCGGAAAAATGGCCTTAAGAAATTTAGAGGTCATTGGCGCCTCGATGGAACGATGCGTTTTACTGGCCATATTGGCAGGGGTAAATTGTACTTTATTTTCGAAAGAGTCCATGGAGGGCGTGACGGTTGCCGCATTGGCCGTCCACATGGAGCTTGCGGATGTGTAGTGGTAAAGATAGACAGGATTTACTTTAAATGCTTTTTCAGGAATCTGCCGGTCGGTGCCCGAAAAGCCAATTTTCCTAAGAGAGGGCAAGTGAGGCCTTTCCTGCGGCGGGATAAATCCCTGCGGAATGCCTAGGTCCGCCAAAAATTTCATTTTTTCCAGGCCTTGCAAAGCAGCTTGTTTAGGATGGGAAATGGCTTCCTTATTTTCCATGGAGGCGATATTTCCCAAGCTCAAACCGCTATAATTATGCGTTGGTCCTACAAGTCCGTCGTAATTCACTTCATAGGTCATTATCTAACCTCATCCAGTCCATAGGGAATCTTTGAAGGCATCGCCAGGGTTGATGATTCCATGGACGCTACAGGGTAATTACAGTAATCGGCCGCATAAAAAGCGCTGGGGCGGAAATTCCCGCTGCGCTTGACGCCACCAAAAGGCGCATGGCTGGAAGCACCAGTTGTGGGGGTATTCCAGTTGATCACACCGGCTTTCACTTCTCGGTAAAAAGTCTCGTATTGCGTTTTCGACTCGGAAAGAAGGCCAGCCACCAGTCCAAAATGCGTATGATTGGCTTCCTGGATCGCTTCCTCAAAATTTTTGACCTGTATCAGTTGTAAAAGGGGGCCAAAATATTCTTCGTCCGGAAGTTCCTTAATTTCTGTTACATCCAATATTCCCGGAGAAAGAAAAGGAGTGCCCGATTTTATTCTTTCCATGGAGGCTAAGGGAATGGCTCCTTTTTCGATTAATAGTTGCTGGGTTTTTAATAATGTATCGGCAGCCCGGTTGGAGATTAACGGGCCCATAAAAGGTTCTGGTGTCTGGTTAAAGCTGCCGATTCTAATCTGCGGAATCCATTTCAGTAATTGTTCAATGACTTGCGCGCCACGCTCGCTACGCGGCACGATTAATCTGCGTGCGCATGTGCAGCGTTGTCCCGAGGTGGCAAAAGCCGATTGCAAAGTTAGAAAGGCTGCCGCTTTAGGGTTTGAGATGTCGCCGATGACTAGAGGATTATTTCCGCCCATTTCCAAGGCGAGTAATTTGTCGGGATGGGCGCCGAATTGCTCTGCCAAAATTTTGCCTGTCGCCCAACTCCCTGTGAAAAATACGGCATTGATGTCAGGATGGCTTGAGAGGAGGCGGCCCTCTCTAGCGCCTCCAAAAATAAGAGAAATCACACCTTCAGGAAGGTTGGCTTTTTTCCATAATTTTACCATTTCAACAGCGACAAGGGGGGTCAGTTCACTTGGTTTGAATACAACTGTATTTCCCGCTAAGAGGGCGGGAATAATATGGCCGTTGGGTAGGTGTCCGGGGAAGTTAAAGGGGCCTAATACAGCGCAAACGCCGAGAGGTTTATGGCGCGTATGCAGCAGATCTTTAGTGAAATATTTGCAACGTTGTGTTTGAGCCTCTATTGAAATGTCTACCTTGCCGATCATTGCGTCGATTTCACTTTTTGATTCCCATAAGGGTTTGCCGGTTTCTCTAGAGATCGTGAGGGCAAAGGACTCTTTAGACTCCTGGAGAATTTTTTGAAACGCAAGCAGATAATCGATTCTTTTTTCTAAAGATAGAGCTGCCCATGTGTGCTGCGTTTTTTTTGCGATGGAAATAACTGTTGCTATTTCAGAATGGGATGCTGAATGCCCTGTCCATACAATTTCTTCAGTTGCGGGGTTAAAGGAGATAAGTTTGGTATTCGTATTCATGAGGTCTTTCTACTGTAAATTTTGCAAAAAGTCAAATGATTGAAAAACGTGAAAGGCTTCATTTTTTTACTTTTGAGGGGGAGACGACGCTCTTTTCTTTCACATTTATAAATTCTTTACTATTATGCGGTTTTACAACGAGACAAAAACATGCATTCTGATGAGAGAAAAGTTGCCTATTTTACCATGGAGATCGCCCTGGAATCCGCCATGCCGACCTACAGCGGCGGTCTTGGCGTATTAGCCGGAGATACCATCCGCTCTGCGGCCGATCTTAGAGTGCCGATGATCGCCGTGAGTTTACTATATAAAAAAGGGTATTTTCATCAGATTTTAGATGCCAGAGGGCATCAGACTGAGGAAAACGAAGATTGGCAAGTGGAAGGGTATTTACGTTCTGATAATTCTAAAATTCAGGTGGAACTTGACGGACAAGCCGTTTATGTCACTTCTTGGGTTTACCAAGTGACTTCCAAAAATGGTTACTCGATACCGGTCTATTTTTTGGACACCGACCTTCCGGAAAATCCTCCTTATTATCGTACGTTAACCGATCATTTATACGGTGGCGATGATCATTATCGTCTGTGTCAAGAGGTAGTGCTGGGTATCGGCGGCGTAAGAATGCTGCGCAGTAAAGGGTACTACAATATTCAAAGCTTCCACATGAACGAGGGGCATGCCAGTTTGTTGACTTTGGAGCTTTTGGAAGAATCCATGAAAAAAGGAAAGCGTACGGAATTGACCGACGTTGATATCCAAGAGGTGCGCAATCAGTGTGTGTTCACCACGCATACTCCGGTTCCGGCCGGCCATGATCAATTTCCCATTGAGTTAGCGCAATCCGTGATCGGCAAGCATGATTTTTTCGAAAGAAAAGGTCTGCTTTCCATTCAAGGGATGATGAATATGACGTACATAGCCTTAAATTTAAGCAGTTATGTCAATGGGGTAGCCAAAAAACATGGGGAAACTTCACAGCTAATGTTTGCTGAGTATAAAATCGAAGCCATTACAAATGGCGTCTGCGCTTCCTATTGGGTCTCGCCCTCTTTTGAGAATCTATTCGATCGTACGATTTCAAATTGGAGAGAGGATCATTTTGCCTTTAGATATGCATTAGCCATTCCAAGAGATGAGATTTGGGAAGCCCATATGAAGGCTAAAAAATGCTTGATTGAAACGGTGCAAACCATGACGGGCGTTTCGCTTGATCCTGATATTTTGACCATTTGCTTTGCCCGTAGATCGACTTCTTACAAGCGTGGCGACCTGCTTTTTAAAGAAATGGATCGATTGAAGGGGATCGCCCAAAAAAGGCCACTTCAGATTATTTATGCCGGAAAAGCGCATCCCAGAGATTATGATGGAAAGGGATTGATCGAACATATTTTTTACGCAAAGGAAATGTTAAAAAACGATGTTCCGATTGTTTATCTCCCAAACTATAATCTGAATTTAGCCAAACAATTAACCTCCGGATCCGATGTTTGGCTGAATACCCCGCGCCCGCCCATGGAAGCATCCGGTACTAGCGGGATGAAGGCAGCGCTTAACGGAATCCCCTCATTAAGTATTTTAGACGGGTGGTGGATAGAAGGGTGTTTGGAAGGGATTACCGGTTGGGCTATTGGAGAAGTGACTTCCCTCAATTCAAACAGCGATGAAATGGATAATATTCTGCTTCTCGATAAACTTGAATCCGTGATTTTGCCAGCTTTTTATGAAAATCGTGAGGGGTGGATTGATATTATGCGCAATTGCATCGCTTTGAACGGATCGTTTTTTAATACTCAGCGAATGGTTCAAGAATATGTCTTGAACGCCTATTTTAGATAGTGTTCGATGCGTTAGATAGGGATCTTTTTTTTGCCGGACTCCATACACGTCTTTATGAAAAGCTGGGCGCGCATTTGGCAGAGGGCGGAGTTCATTTTGCCGTTTGGGCGCCCAATGCTCCTGCAGTTTATTTGATAGGAGATTTTAATCTATGGGATCCGGAAGCGCATCCGTTAAGTCAGCGATCGGATGGTTCCGGAATTTGGGAAACATTTATTCCCGGTTTGCAAAAAGGCGCCCTTTACAAGTATCGGATCGGCAATCTGAACAAAGCAGATCCCTTTGCCTTTTATGCGGAACGCTCTCCTCAGACCGCCTCTGTGGTATGGGACCTTGAGTATTCTTGGCGTAGTGGAAAAATTCCCCGTTCTGATCCGATTGCTATTTACGAAGTGCATTGCGGATCATGGAAAATGCCTTGTACTTATCTTGAGATGGCAGCACAACTTCCAGTTTATGTGAAGATGATGGGATTCACCCACGTGGAATTTTTACCCATTATGGAACACCCCTTCTACGGATCGTGGGGATATCAGACGGTCGGATATTTTTCACCCACCAGCCGTTACGGCAGCCCGCAAGAGTTTATGATGTTGATAGACGCATTGCATCAAGAAGGGATCGGGGTTATTTTAGATTGGGTGCCTTCCCATTTCCCTTCCGATCCTTACGGCTTGGCAGCTTTTGATGGAACTTGTCTTTATGAATATGCAGACCCTCAAAAAGGGGTTCATCCGGATTGGAATAGTCTGATTTTTGACTATACGAAGCCTCAGGTACGTAGCTTTTTAATAAGCAGCGCGCTTTTTTGGTTAAAAATTTTTCAAGCGGACGCCTTGCGTATGGACGCGATCGCTTCAATGCTCTATTTGAACTATTCACGTCAACCTGGAAGTTGGCAACCCAACGAACGTGGAGGGGCTGAAAATTTAGAGGCTGTAGCCTTTTTGCAGGACTTAAATCATGCTATTCACGCGGAATGTCCGGAAGCGCTTACGATAGCCGAAGAGTCGACAGCCTGGCCTCAAGTCACAGGTAGGCAAGGCCTCGATTTTAGTATGAAATGGAATATGGGGTGGATGCATGATACGCTGCACTACATGTATAAAGATCCCTCTGAGCGCCCTTATTATCACAATGACTTATTGTTTTCGATGGTCTACGCGTTTTCGGAAAAATATGTGTTGCCTCTATCCCATGATGAAGTCGTGCATGAAAAAGGATCCTTATGGGCTAAAATGCCGGGAGATGAGTGGAGGAAATTTGCGCAATTGCGCCTTTTACTAGGCTATCAATACTTTCATCCGGGTAAGAAGTTGCTTTTCATGGGGCAGGAATTCGCGCAGATAGCAGAGTGGCATCATGAGGAAAGTCTGCATTGGCATCTTTTAACTGATCCGTTTCACAGGGGAATACAAAAATGGGTGCAAGACTTAAACACTACCTATTGCAACGAATCGGCCCTGCATCAAAGGGAGGAATGCAACCAGTGTTTTGAATGGGAAGATATAAGCGATGCTAAAAAAAGCACGATTAGTTTTTTTAGACACGGTACTGTTTTAGTCGTCTGTAATTTTAGCGTAGAGCCTGTCTGTAAAAGAGTCGGCGTTGACAGAAGGGGCCTCTGGAAGGAACTGCTGAATAGTGATTCTATCTATTATGGGGGAAGCAATGTAGGGAATTTAGGCGCAGTATCGACAGAAGAAATCCCCTTACACGGAAAGGCTCATTCCCTAGCTATTATGGTGCCTCCATTGGGCGTTGTTTGCTTTAAATGACAATTAGCTCTTCATAGATTTTAGCAAAATGCTGCTATAAGGGCCCATTTCCACCTCACAGCTTTCTAAAACGGGAGCTTTATTCTCTTCGTAAAAGTCGTTTGGAGGTTTTTTTTCGGTATTGACGATCCAAAACCATCTATGATTTTCCGGGGCGTGGACGATTTGAATCTTCACCGAAAAATTTTGAGGATTGAAGGCCGCATATAAATGGTAGTCCGGATCCTTAAGCGAGAAGGCAATCAGTTGCGAATTTCCCTCCCAATCGGCTTCAAAAGGCCGAATGCCGTGCCAATCGATCGTAGCATCATTCAGGAAATGTTCTCTTCGAAGGACTGCATGGGTTTTTCTAAAATAGATCAAACCTTTGTAAAAGCGATAAAATGCTTTATTGGGTTTTAATTTGTCCCACAAAAACCAGTTGAGTTCATTGTCCTGACACCAAGGATTGTTATTGCCCAGTCGCGTATGGCCATACTCATCACCCATCATTAGCATCGGCACGCCTTGAGAGAGCATTAAAATGAGGTGGAAATTGCGCCTTTGTTTTTCTCTTAGGTATACAATGGCATGGTCTTTCGTTTCTCCTTCAGCGCCGCAGTTCCAGCTTACATTATTAGAGTTGCCGTCCCGATCGTTTTCGGCATTAGCGATGTTATTTTTAAGATTGTAGGAGACAAGGTCGCGCAAGGTAAATCCGTCATGCGCAACTAAAAAATTGATGCTTGATAAAGGGGAGCCTTTTTGCCAAAAAATATCTTCCGATCCGGAAAGACGTTTGGCAAATTCTTTTTTCTCATTACGGTCGCCTTTAACAAAACGACGGACGGAATCTCTGTATTTATCATTCCATTCTTGCCACCGAGGGCTATTTGGGTAAAAATTTCCTAGCTGGTAGGAATTCATGTCCCAAGGTTCAGCGATCAGCTTGGTTTTTTCTAAAATTGGATCGTGCGAGATTTCCTGAATTAATGGAGGATCATTTAGTGGTTCTCCATTTACTCCACGGGTCATAACGGCTGCTAAATCGAAACGAAAGCCGTCAACATGCATTTCCGTTACCCAATATTTCAAGCAATCTCGGATAAGTTCCCTAACTACCGGATGATTGCAGTTCACAGTGTTTCCACAACCGGTAAAATTGAGCAGGTGGTGCTGGGAGTCGGTCAAATAATAGAGGCCGGTATCGATCCCTTTAAAAGAATATAAAGGGCCCTGTTCATTTCCTTCGGCGGTATGGTTGAAAACAACGTCTAAAATCACTTCAATCCCGTTTTTATGCAAAGCTTTTACCAAGGTTTTAAATTCGGTAAGAGCTTGGCAAAAACCTTCTTTGGAAGCATAGCGATTCATTGGGGAAAAGAAATTTACTGTAGAATAGCCCCAATAATTATGCAGCCGTTGTCCGGTAAGAGGGTTAAAGCGTTCATACTCCATTTCGTTAAACTCTTGCAGCGGCATTAATTTAACGGCGTTGATTCCTAAGTCTAAAAGATGGGGGATTTTTTCTATGATTGCCAGGAAAGTTCCGGGATGGGACGTTTGGCTGGTTGGAGATCGGGTAAATCCGCGGACATGCATTTCATAGAGAACGATTTCATTTAACTTTAGGTTTAACGGCTTATCATCCTCCCAGTCGAATGCATTTTCGGCAATCACGGCCCCTTTAGGGGCATACGGTTTGTCTTGACCCCAAGTGTTGGAGGAAATCACCGATTTGGCAAAGGGATCCAATAATATTTTTTTTGTTTCAAAATAATTTCTGTAGGCTTTGCCTTTTTTTTTCTCTAAATGCCAGCCATAAACGCTCTCTTTAGGCAAGTGGTCCACGCAGATGTGCCACACATTCCCAGTTTTATTTTGCTCCGGATCCAAAGGGATTTCGGCGATGAGCTTATCACCGGGATATTCATAAAGAAAAAGGGTGGCATGCTTAGATTGTCCTGAATGCAAGGCAAAATTGGTGCCTTCGGGACGTAGCGAGACACCATAAGGCTCGGGTTTGCCCGAGGAGGTTGCTAAGGAGTTTAAGCGATTCATAAATTGCCTTATAAATGTCTCAGCCATTTTCTCCCAATTCAATTTGAGCATTTCAAAAAAAAGCCTTTTGTAATTAAATAGCGTTAATATGCTTTTCGGGAGAAAAATCATGAATATGCGTTCTGTGGCCGTAGTGCTTATTGCAGCCGGCTGTGTTTTGCTCACAAGCTGTGACAGTCAAGGGTCAGGAAATCGAAGTTCATACCAATCAGAAGATGCGATTAAGGTTAAAGAGCAGGTGGATGCTTATGTGAATGCCGTCAATAAGAGGGATACGGATCAGGCTGTCAAATACTGGTCGGAAAAAGCTGTCTATCGCAATCCTGTTTCAGGTCATTTATCGGAAGGTAAACCGGGAATTAAAAAAGAGATGCAACAGATATGGGAGGAAATCGGAGATGTGACATATGAAATCGACGAGTATGAAACCCGCTTTCCTGTGGAAGATAAAGCCGTCATTGAGGGCATAGCAAAAGTAACGGCTTCGGGAAAAGACCCTGTTGAGAGTAAAATTAAAATGATTCTTGTTAACGAGAATGGAAATTGGCTTATTCTTCACGTAAGCCGTTTGGATTTAGGTCTTTTGAAAAAAAAGGATTAATTTTTAATGGGGTGAGGGCACGGCAGCGCGTATAAAATCTCCCGGCTGCACATTTAAGAGGCTTGCGCTGGATTTTTCGATAAAGCCCTCTTTTTCTCTGGAAAAATCGGCGAATCCGAGGCAGCAACGAAAATCCAAACGTGAATTGCTCAGCAACAGCTGATGACCTTTTAATGAACTGTGCAAGCTGTGGACTTTGAAAAGTGAACTTTCTTCGACGGTTCTTACTTTCCGAGTTTGGTGTTCTAAAATCGGTCCTCCATCAAACAAATCTATCAAGGTTGTTTTTTTAAATCCTTGCCTTAGGAGCATTTTCTCGGCAGGAACTGTAGTTTTATGACTTTTCCCCATCACCTTGCGGGCGCTTTTGGAAAGAAAACACGTGTAGATTGGATATTCGGGAAGAAAAGTGGGTATAAATGCTGTGCCTTCTTGCTGTAATCTTTGCGTTTCTTCAAAACTTGCAGACAAAAAATGGCTGCCAACCCCATTCCAGAATGGAGAGGTTTTTTTGTTCTTATCAATGACGCCTCTCAGGCGCGCACAAATTTTTTCTTCAAAACGTTCCGGATGGGAAGCAATGAAAAGAAATCTGCTAAAAGATAAAAGATGGCCTAAGCCTTCCTTGCGCCAATTTTTTTGCATAAATAAAGCGCATAGTTCCGAAGGTCCATCAGTTAAAGTATGAGGAAACAAGAGGGAATCTTCCAGCCTGAAAAAATAGAGGGGCTCTTTTATCCCTGTCTTGGCATAGATACCGCAAGACCCTCCGATTTCTCCTGTAAGGGTGTTTTCGAGAACAAAAAGATAAAACTCGTTATCAGGTTTGCTTACTTTTTTTTGAAAACTTTCCTGGGAGAGTTTAATCTTTTCGCCTAATTTTATGCGGTTTTTCGGCAAGCTAATCATGCCCAGCGCAGTGCTTTCGGCAAATCTCTCCAAAGAGTCTAGATCTTTTTCTTCTATCGGTCTAATCAGGAACATAGCAGGGTTCTCTCTAAGATGGCAGATACTTTATCAATATCATCTTTCGTAGCAGCGCCGACCGGAACTAAGAAGCGCGCGCGGGCGGGGTTTTTACCGCAGATAAAACTCATCACTCCGTTATCGAATAGGTTATGCACAAGTTGAGTGACCCGATCAGGTTGGCCATCTAAAGGTGTAAATGCCACCATTCCTCCTAAGCCGTAAGGTCCTTTAATCAACCCGGGATGGCGGCTGGCGATCGCTTCGAAATTACGCACAAAATGTCGATTGACTTCCATGTTTTTTCCGTTTTCACCGAAAAAACCATCTGTAAGCAAGAGATTGATCACTGTTTTGGAAGCATTGATGGCTTGTGTACTGGAGGTGAATGTTTGCGATAACAACTGAGGCCGCGGATTATATTCCGTTTTGTACAAAGTGGCGCAGACTAAAGCTAATTTTCCTAAAGTGACAATGTCTACCAAATCTTCAAGACCGAAATGTTGATAGGCAAAAAGTTTGGACGTTCTGCCGAATGTCTGCACCTCGTCTGCCATGATGGCGATATGGTTATCTTTTAACACTTCCATGAGTGCGCGGAAAAATGGTGTGGAACCGGGATAGAAACCCCCTTCCCCTTGAACGAGCTCAAAAATCATCATGGCATGCTGCTTAGGGTAGCGCACGATATATTTTTTCAAGACTTCCACGGCCTTTTTGGTGCTATTTTCCGGATCTTCCGGATTATAAAACGGCACGAAATCGACACCTAAGCTTAAGGGGAGCCCTTCGCGAACATTCGGTTTTTCTGTGGCTTGAGACATCGCCCAGGTGCGGCCGCAAAAGCTGCGTTCAAAAGCTAGAATGCGGGAGGCAGGATGATTTTTTTGAAAGGCAATCTTCAAAGCATTCTCATTAGCCATGGAACCAGTAGTTGATAGAAAGCAATGATCCATTCCCGATTGCTTAATAAAGAGATCGACTAAGTCAAATTGGTCTTGGTTTTGCTGAAGGTTACCTTGCATGATAACATCGCTTACGGCCGCGTTGAGAGTCGACTCCATCAGTGCCGGGTGGTTATGGCCAAAATGATGAACACCGATGCCGCCGATGAAATCATACTTCACACTTCCATCCATAAGCTGGACAAGGGTACCTTTTCCGATTCCGCTGCCTAAATAAGGGAACCACAATTTGCTTCCTCTTTGGTCTGAGAATTTATTGAGTTGCCTTTCGTATTCCTCTTTAAGTTTAGGATCGGGCGGTCGTATGCCTGTGAGCGTACTCTGTTTCTTTTGGATAGCTTCTAATAAAATTTTCTTGGCTTCTTGGATGCTTTCATCATAGTCAATCATGGGATAATCACCTCTCCTGCTGCGATTTGCATGATAAAGCGCGCAGCTAATGTTGCTCTTTCTGTTAAACTGCTTATCAATAGATATTCTTCGTCTGTATGCAGATTGCCCCCTATTGCACCTAGAGTATCGATTGTGGGGGTTCCTTGTATGGCTGTTAAGTTGCCGTCGCAAACCCCTCCACTGCTTTTCCACTGGACATCAATGTTGAGGGCGCGGGCCGAGGTTTTAAGCGATTCAAAAAGGGTGCGCGTTTTTCTATCAAATTGTTTGGGTGGGCGTTCCGAATCTTGAAAAATGGTTGCCTTTAGATCGTCTCGATGATTTTCGATTTCTGCAATGCTGTCTAATTTTTTTTTAACAATGTTCATTTCATTTGGAGTGCTTGATCGAACGTTCAGTTTCATTATGGCCCGATCGGGGATGACATTGGTAGGCCCACCGCCATTGATATAGCCGATATTAATCGTCAGTTCTTTCTCTAAATCCGTTAATCGTTCCGCTGCCAGCGCAAATCGGGCGCATGAGGTGAGGGCATTTTGTCCGCGATGGAATTCACGGCCGGCGTGCGCCGCCTTTCCTTTGATGACAACGGTATAATTGGCAGATCCTTTACGTGAGCTCACTAAGGAGCCATCAGGAAAGGTGGGCTCAAAAAGAAATGCAGCATCTGCTTTCTTTGCAAGTTCTTGCCATAGAGGCGCCGATCCTGGAGAACCAATCTCCTCATCGGGGTTGATCAATACGGTCCACCCTATTTGACTCGCAAATGGGCTTTCCTCTAAGGCTCGCAGGGCCGCAAGCATGATGACAAGTCCACCCTTCATATCGGCAGTGCCGCGTCCGGTAATTACATCATCATCCATTCTCACTGGATTAGGCAGGGCGGATTCTTTAGGCAGGGCAATGTCCATATGTCCGCCAAGTAATAATTGCAGCTTTGCTTCCTTATGCTTAGAAATCATCAACGCTTTCCCAAGGGGGCGATCGGTGACGACTCCTTCAGTAGAAATCTCTTTTTTTGGAGGCAGCTGAATTTCGTTTATTTCCCCATTTAAAGGCGCATAGGCATGTCTCAGTATGTTAAGGGCACGGTTTAGCCCCTCTAAGTGGTAAGATCCTGAATGAATGGAAGACAGCTCTAGAACAAGAGAGGTCATCCACTCTTTTTTTTCCTTGATCGATACTAGATAGGGTAAATAATGGTCCATTTAATGCAAACTTATCACCCTCCTGAAATTTTTACTATGGTATAAAAACGGGGCTTAATGTAGTGTGAGTTTTTTATGTAAAATATACTCAGTTGGTTTGCGTTTATCTATACGTTGGAGTTACCCTGAAGGGAATCATGAAGGTAAAAATTGATAAGGATATCAAAGAGAAGCTGGCGAAAAAATACGCCTGTTATGTACTAATTACATGCGATACCCCGAGTGATGACGGAAAAATGAATGTCGAAATGAGCTATGAGGGTGATCCGGTTCTTGCTGCTTACTTACTTCAAGGAGCTCAAGGTTACCTGGAAGAACAAGAAGCAGAACACGTTTAAAGACTTTCGATCCGTCTGAATTTTGCAACTGCTACCGGTAAATTCCCATGAAAGGCGAGCCCACAACATATCAAGTCAAATTATGGGCTCTGGCCGGTCCGTTAATCTCCATATTTTCCCTTTTTATTTTATACATCAAACATTCCCATGAATCCTTATTCTTCCCTTTAGCTATCCTCTTGGGTATTCCATTGTGTTGGAGATGGAAGCTATGGGGGGCTGCGGCTTCGATGATTGGCCTGATTTTTTTTATGGCGATGACGTACTCAGCTGTTCCCCTCGAGGAACGTTTTTGGTTTGTAGGAATCGGTATTTCGATTTGTATGTCGCTCTTGATTACGGCTCTTTCATTTGAAGAAGTGGAAATTCTGATCGATTCTTTGAACCTTGAATCTCGCAGCAGGCTTGAAAATCTTTGGAAAGTAGATGAAAAGAAGAAGGTCATAGAGGAAGATTTGCTTAAGAAAAAAGAGTTGATTCGGGAATTGCAAATTAAAGTGCGTTCCTATCAAAAGCTTGTGGATATGTCGATGGATGAAATGTTGGAAGCACGCTCCCATCATCAACAGGATCTGCAGGAATTGCAGTACCTGGCCGATGAAAATCGAAAATTACAGGTGAGTCTTCAAATGGCCGAAAACAGCCAAACCGCAGATGCAAAATACGCCCATTTAAAAGCGCAATACGAGGAAAGCGCAAAGGCGCTTGATTCTGCTAGAACAGATTTATTTATCGCCAATGAAAAATTATTAAGAATCCAAAGAGATCAGGAATCGCGTCAATATTCGTTAAGTGAAGTTGAAGAGGCTTTAGAACAGCACATGCTCAATGTTGTAAAGGAGCGGGATGAAGCCGAAGAATCCCACCGGCGCGAAGTTGAGGCTCTTCAAGAGATGGTTGAACGCATGATTCAGGAAAGGAGTAGATTATGAGAGTTTTAATTTTGACGCTTTGCTGCATGCTGTCATGTTTCTTTGTCTCAGGACAAGAGAATGGAGTGCGTGATTATTATGCTGCGTTGAATTCCAATGAAAAAAACGACATTCGCTTCATGATAAACACATTAGCCCATACATCGTTAATCCAACTGGCCTTTAAACAGGGAGAGCTGCAAAAGGCAGGAGACCGGATCGCCCATATTCATCCCTTTCGTTACTTTGCTTTTGTCATTACAGACCCGGAGCTGAGCCGTTCCTTCAAAAAAATCAACGGGATGCCATGGAGCCGTTTTCGAAAAGGCATGGCAAATAACTTTGCCATTGAATCTCAGCGAAATAATATTAAGGAGGATGTGCTGATGAGCTTCCAGCAGGAAACAGGCATCGATCCAGCTACCGTGTATCCTTATGCAGCAAGCGGACAATGGGATGAACTGCTCGATAGCCTGAAGAAAAATAGTTGAAAAATCAAAGGGCGCAATCCATTGCGCCCTAACAATTACCCTTTCTTAACTTCAAAGTGAATTTTATCATTTTCCAGCTTCAGATGGACCTTGCTTCTGGCGGGGATTCTACCCTCCAAGATCGCTTTCGATAACGAATTAACCACTTCATGCTGAATGAGTCTTTTGAGCGGTCTTGCGCCAAAGGCCGGATCATACCCTTTCTCTGCCAGATAGGTCAGAACCTCTTTTGACCAAGTCATAGAGGTTTCTCTATCTTCCATCCGTTTGGATAAATGGTGCAGCTGTATCTCCACAATTTTTTCCATATCTTTTTCCTGCAAGGGCAGGAAAGGCAGGATTTCATCTAAGCGGTTGATAAACTCGGGGCGGAAGTGGCCTCTTACTACGGGTTCGAGGATTGAAAGGATCTTTTCTTTTGTAAGCCCTTTTGGATTTTTCTCTGCGCTTTGCAGCAATAGGTCTGAACCCAGATTGGACGTCATGATGAATAGTGCATTTTTGCCATTTACTGTGCGTCCTTTGCTGTCTGTCAGACGCCCTTCATCAAAAATTTGTAGTAAGATATTGAATACATCATTGTGCGCCTTTTCGATCTCATCCAAAAGTACGACAGAGTAAGGACGCCGCCTTAAGGCTTCGGTTAATTGTCCCCCTTCTTCATATCCTACATAACCGGGAGGTGAGCCGATCAAGCGGGAAACAGTATGCTTTTCCATATACTCCGACATGTCAAGACGGATAATAGCGTCTTCCTTGTCGAAAAGTTGGACGGCCAATGCCTTAGCTAATTCAGTTTTTCCAACCCCTGTCGGCCCCAGAAATAAAAAGACTCCCATTGGCCTTGAGGGATCGCTTAAGCCTGATCTGGAGCGGCGAATCGCTTCGGCTACAGCTTTGACACCAAAGTCTTGTCCTACAACCCGTTTTTCAATTTCTTTTTCCAGCATGAGCAGTCGCTCAGCTTCCCCTTCCAGCATCTTGTTTACAGGGATACCGGTCCACTTAGAGACGATATGGGCAATCAGATTTTCATCTACTTCCTCTTGAAGGAGTCGATTCGGCAAGGCGTTTAGTTTCTCCTGCATTTCCTCAAGTTGCCGCTCTGCATCCGGTATTTTGTGATAGCGGAGTTCGGCCACTTGGTTATAGTCGGCTTTCCGTTCCAATTCCTCTTCTTTGAAACGTAATTGCTCCAGCTGGTTTTTCTTTTCCTGCAGCGCATCGATCAGTTTTTTTTCTTCGTTCCACTGGTTTTTTAGTATGGCAAGCTCTTCCTTGATGGCGCCGATTCTCTTTTCCAGTTTTTTAAGGTTTTCGCTGTCAGGCATCTCTTTTTTAAGTGCTTCCTGTTCTACGATTAGTGAGGAAAGTTCTCTTTCCTTGGTGTCAATGGGCAGGGGGCGACTACCGATTTGCATGCGGATCAAACTGGCCGCCTCGTCAATCAAATCGATGGCTTTATCAGGCAGGCGACGATCAGTGATGTAGCGGTAGGATAAAAATACGGCGGCATGGAGAGCAGATTCGGTAATGCGGACCCCGTGATAGATCTCGTAGCGTTCTTTAAGCCCTCTGAGAATCGCGATGGAGTCCTCCAGGCTGGGTTCCAATACCATCACCGGTTGGAAACGTCGTTCCAAAGCAGCATCTTTTTCGATATATTTTTGGTATTCGTTTAACGTTGTCGCTCCGATGCAATGTAAAGTCCCCCGAGCAAGCGCCGGCTTCAGTAAGTTGGCTGCATCCATGGATCCTTCGCTGGCCCCGGCACCAATCAGTGTATGCACCTCGTCGATAAAGAGGATCACTTTCCCTTCATTGACTTCAATTTCTTGCAAGATTCCCTTGAGGCGCTCTTCAAATTCCCCGCGGTATTTTGTGCCTGCCACCAGGCTTCCCATGTCCAAGGTGTACAATTGTTTGTCTTTGAGGGGATCGGGCACATCTCCTTGAACAATGCGCAAGGCGAGGCCTTCGGCAATGGCTGTTTTACCGACCCCCGGCTCACCGATCAACATCGGATTGTTTTTTGTGCGTCGGCTTAAAACTTGCATCGTGCGCCGGATTTCTTCATCACGGCCAATGACAGGATCCAATTTGCCGCTTCGCGCTTGCTTGGTTAAGTTGCGGCAATATTTTTCCAATGCTTGCAAGCTTTGTTCGGCAGTAGGGGAGTCAATATGGCGGTTGCCCCTTAGTTTTTTGATATGTTCTTCTAAGTCTTTTAGAGAAATGCCTGTTTGGCTTTTCCAGGCAGCTAAGGGTTCGCCGCCGTTTTTCCAAAAGGAGACTAGGAAATGATCACTGCTGGTGTAATCATCTTTCCATTGTTTGGCGATCTGCTGGGCGTCGGTAATTCTACCTTGTAGATTTCTTGAGGGATGAGGGGGTTCGGCACGTTCGCTGCCGGCAAAGGTGGGAAGGTGTTGCAGGTCTTCCTGTAGTTTTTTTTGAAGGGTTTGCGGGTTGACATTCAACCCGCTTAATATCGAATGAAAGTATCCCTGAGGCTCTTCTAAAAACGACCAGAGCAAATGGTTTTCAGTCGTTTCAGTGTTATTTTTGTTCTGCGCCAAAGCAAAGGCATTTTGCAGTGCTTGTGTTACGGAATCGGTGAATTGTTGCGCCATGGGGAACCTCCTGGGTTAGAACCTTAGTGTACGCAAAACAGGATTTATGCCGAAGAAAATTCAAAATAAGATCTTTTGGGAAGGGCCACAGAGCGCACAATCCTCGGAATGCAACCCCCAAACGCATTGATCGGCTGAACAATAAATGCCTGTAAGAAAAGGATTATTTTTCTCTTCATGATTCTCAGGCTGACTGACATAGAAGAGGAGATCTTTATGGTAATGTTTTTGGTACCTATTGCAGTCAACATGGAGATTTCTCCCATGCACGACGTTGCTGTTCCGTTGGTGGTTTCCGTTTCATATTCTTTTTTTAAAAAGTATATGATATAGAAGTTCTTTTGAAGGATAAAGATAAAGATGAAAAATATAGCTCTTGGTTTTTATCAAGAATTTTCAACTGCACAGTCAGTTCTTGCTGAACTTAAAAAACGAAATTTTTCACGTTTTGCCACTATTCACCATAAACACGATCATAGTATTGAAATTAATCGATATTTTCCTTTCTCTATTTTTTTTGTTACATTTATTAGTGTAATATCAATTATTTGTTTAATTATTCCAAAATTTTATTCAATCATTGATTTTTCTTGGCTAACAATATGGCTAGGAATTTTGACGATAATCGCAACAGCGGGGACTTACACATTCTGGCGTTTTTCTGGGTTGATTGATACGGATATAATTAATCGTTTTAAAAATCGAGTTATCGTCAATGAAATATTAATAATTGCTCATGTAAATTATTCAGATGTCCGAGAAATCCTAGGTATTTTACGAGAAGTCAAAAGCGGGCATCCTGTGACTTTTCTATTACGTCCGGCAATGTTTGAAGAAGGTAATGTAGATATCCCGTCAGAACCAATGACAATAGAGATGCTGCGTGAGGAAGCGAGCAAGCTTGCTATTTCATTGGAAAGAACATGTACTGGTGGAGATGATGGGCGCTCATTATTAAAGCGCCTTCAAAAAAGTAACAGGATGCTTCAATTTCTTCGACATGACATCGTTGATGCTGAATACATAGAACAAACAATCCCATCGTCTGCAGAGTGGTTGCTAGACAATATGTATGTGATTGAAGGAGGTATAGAAGATGTAAAGCTTAATTTGCCAAAAAAATATTACAAAGAACTGCCTAAAATATTAAACGGATCTTTGAATGGATTGCCAAGAATTTATGCTCTTGCAATCGAACTTGTTAAGAATACTGTAGGTGGAATAAATCGCGAAAATATCATTCATTTTCTTGAGTGTTACCAGAGCGATCATCCCTTGACAATTGGAGAGCTTTGGGCTTTTCCTTTGATGTTACGTTTAAGACTCATCGAATGGGTCGAATTCCTTGCGATACATGTTGACAATCGTATGCGAGAAGGCGAATTAGCCAATTTTTGGGGAAATCGACTTTTAAACGCGGCTCTTCATGAACCTACGCGGTTGCCGGTTTTTCTAGCAGATTTATCTAATAAGCAAACACCTTTCTCCGGTCATTTTGCTGAAGAATTGCTCGCTCATTTATTTGATGAAGAAGCCATTATCCCTATGGTAAGAAAATGGCTAGAAGAACGTTTTAGATCCCCTTTGGATGAAATACTGCATCAGGAACATCTTAATGAGACGTCTGAACAAGTCGTTTTTTCTAATGCAATTAGAAGTTTAATCACGTTATCGCAACTTTCATGGCCTGATATTTTTGAAACTGTGAGCCCGGTCGATACTATCTTAAGGGAAGATTTTACAGGGATCTATTCAAAGATGGATTTCACAACAAGAAATTGCTATCGAGAAACCGTAGAAGAGATTGCACGGCGTATTCATTTAAAAGAAGTGGAAATTGCTAAAACAACGCTTTCATTAGCACATGAGGGTGTTAATGCATATGAACAGCATATCGGATATTATCTAATTGATGCTGGCCGTCAGGCTTTGGAGGAGCGTGTTGGATATCGTCCAACTATTTTTCAATCGATCAATCGATGGATCATCAAAAATTCCGCAAGCGTGTATCTGGGCGGAATCACTTTGATAACTTTGCTAATAGAAGGCGTTATATTTTCCTATTTGTTTAAGGCTAACCTTGATTTTTTTCAGTCGTCATTATTTTTAATTCTTTCATTTTTACCTATCTCTGAATTAAGCATTCAATTTGTAAACTTTATATTAACGATCCTTCTTCCAACACCCTTGCGACCAAAAATGTTATTTGAAACAGGGATCCCGCCAGAACATAAAACTCTAGTCGTTATACCCATGATGTTGCTGACCCCTGAATCGATATGTGAAGAAATTAACCGTTTGGAAATCCGTTATTTAGCCAATACCGATCCGCTCTTAAGTTTTGGATTATTTAGTGACTTCTCAGATGCAAAGCAGCAGCATGTAGAGACTGATTCTTCTTTACTTAAAATTGCAGTTGATGGTCTTCAAGCGTTAGAGCATAAATATGGCGAAGATAAGTTTTTTCTTTTTCATCGACAGAGAATTTGGTCGAAAAGCGAAAATGCTTGGATAGGATGGGAGCGAAAGCGGGGGAAACTCGAATATTTAAATCGATTTTTAATGGGTGAAACATTACCTGAAAACATCGTGTATATGGGTAATGGCAATGCACTTAAAGGGACTCGCTATGTCATCACTCTGGATGCGGATACTCAGCTTCCTAAGGATCAAGCTCGAGCTTTAGTAGAAGTATTATCTCATCCGTTGAATCGTCCTTATCTAAATGCAAATAAAAATAGGTTGGAAAGAGGGTACACGATTATTCAACCTCGAGTTGGTACAGACTTTATTCATGCCAAAGCTTCATGGTTCTGTAAGATATTTTCAGAACCAACGGCAGTAGATCCTTATACTCAAGCCGTTTCAAATGTTTATCAAGATCTTGTTGGAGAAAGCTCATATCATGGAAAAGGCATTTATGACGTAGAAGCTTTTCATACCATTTTATCCCAGCATTTTCCTGAAGAACATCTCCTTAGCCATGATCTTATCGAGGGCGCTTTTGTGCGGGTTGGATTTGCTAGCAATATTTGTTTATTCGATATACATCCAAAAGATTATTTATCATGGTCTAAACGACAACATCGCTGGATGCGTGGGGATTGGCAGATTATTGATTGGCTTCTGGCAAACGTTCCAATGCAAAATGGAAAAACAGAGATTAACACACTTTCCTGGCTCAATCGCTGGAAAATTTTCGATAATTTACGTAGAGCTCTTTTGCCTATTGCTCTTGTGCTTCTTTTGACAGCGGGATGGATTATTTCTCCTGTTCCAGGAGTATTGACAGGTTTGGCGCTCTTTGTTCTGCTTTTGCCTAGCATTTCATTGTGCATACACAAGTTATGTACCTATTCTTTTTTTCCAATAAAATCATTTTTAATGGAGCTTAACCTCTTAATTTTACGATTTCTTATTACAATTGCTCTATTACCTTTCGAAGCTTTTCTCTCTCTGGATGCCCTGTTGCGGGTAGCATTTCGGCGTCTGATCTCACATGAAAATTTATTGCAATGGACCACTGGTGAATATATTTGTAATGGTTTGAAAACCCATCAAAAGTTTGTGATTCAAGTTGGAGGGGTTTCTTTTTTTGCTGTCATAATTTTAGCTACGGTCATCTCCTTCGATCTCCAAGCAGTGTGGATAGCTTTACCTTTTTGTTTACTTTGGATTGCCGCTCCTTTCATTATCCATGTCATAGATAAACCTTTAGATAAGCGTATAGATGAAAATCTTTCTGATCTTGACAAGAAAATTTTAATAAAAATCGGGCGCAAAACATGGCGCTATTTTGATGAGCTGGTTGGAGCTAGCACGCATTGGTTGCCTCCTGATAATTATCAGACAGCCCTAAATATAGAAATCGCACAGCGTACATCTCCGACCAATATCGGTATGTGGTTTTTGGCAGTAATGAGTGCTTATGATTTTAAATATATTACCTGTGATACTTTCATTGATAAAACATTAGCAACCATACACGAGTTAAAAAAGCTTGAAAGGCATGAAGGACATTTTCTTAATTGGTATAACATTCAAACATTGGACCCTCTTTTTCCTAGGTATGTCTCAACAGTAGATAGTGGTAATTTTCTTGCTTGCATCTGGACGTTGAAGCAGGGAATGGATGAAATGATATCTTCTTCAATCATACCAGCAGATGCTCTATCGGGAATCAAAGATACTATTGATGTCCTTCAAGAAACCAACAAATTTACAAAAATTGAGGAGACGTATCGCCTAATCGACACCTTTGAATCAAATGATCTATCGCATTTTATTGCAATAGTCAGGGTTGTTTTAAAAGTTGTGCAGGGAGTGTCTGTCGAGGAGGTTGAAGCCTATTGGTTAAAACAGGTTGAAGAGCAGCTAATGGGATGGGAGTCCATCATTTCACGTTATTTTACTTGGGTAGAAATTCTCAACTCTCTTTCATTAGAACATCTTCACATAATCAATCATCAGGCACCGCTATGGAGGGATCAGGTATTATCTTGGAAACCTTCATTAGAAATGCTTGCAAGTAAAAATTTGTTGCCCGCATTTGAAAAACTGATTGCAGGTTCTCAGAGAACCGATCTGCCTAATGAAATTAAAGAGTGGGGCAAAAAACTGCAAGAAGCTTTAGTTACAGCCCAATGGTTTGCCGGAGAAAAAATAGGACTCGTAGTTGAGTTGATCAAAGAAATCGACCAATTTTCTCAGGAGATTGATTTAAAATTTCTCTATAACAGTGATCGAAAGTTGTTTGCTATTGGATATAATGTTGACGCCCATAAACTTGATACTTCTTATTATGATTTACTGGCAAGTGAAGCCAGAATTGCAAGCCTTGTGGCGATAGCTAAAGAAGACGCACCAGTAGAACATTGGTGGGCTCTTGGAAGATTGTATAGCGTTGTCCGAGGGCGAAAAGTCTTATTGTCTTGGGGCGGTACAATGTTTGAATATTTAATGCCCTTGATATTCAATAAGCAATACTCAGATTCTTTAATAGGAGAAGCTTGTAATGCAGCTGTCGACTGCCAAATAGATTATGGAAAACAGCGCGGCATCCCATGGGGGATTTCAGAATCTGCATTTAGTGCCATAGATTCACACAAAATTTATCAATATAAAAGTTTTGGAGTGCCGGGGCTTGGTCTTAAACGCGGATTAGAAGACGACCTAGTCGTTAGCCCTTATTCTTCTGTACTGGCTTTAGCGATTAAGGCTAATTCCGCAATCAAAAACTTAAAGAAAATAGCAGAAAAAAATCATCTGAATCTTATGGGGCCCTACGGCTACTATGAATCGATGGATTTCACACGGCAAAGAAACCCTACTGGTGATCGCGGGGTTATTGTTTATGTCTACATGGCACATCATCAAGGAATGATTTTCGCAACAATCAATAATATTTTGAATAATGAAACTTTAATTAATCGGTTTAACAAAGATCCGCGCATTTGCGGAGTAAGCTCTCTTCTTTATGAACGCATTCCTTTTTCTCCTCCTATCAAAGTTACCCGCGGTAGAAAGGAACCTATTCTTAGAAGACTAAAACCCTTTTCTCAAAGTCCAATTATGGGAGTCGTTAAAACCGCTGAAAGCGTGACACCAAAAATCAATCTCCTATCGAATGAAAAGTATTCCCTAATGATCACTAACACAGGGGGAGGATACAGTCGATGGGGTGAGATCGAAATCTATCGATGGCGTGCTGATACCACACGAGATTCGTGGGGAAGCTTTTGTTACATTAAAGATATGAAATCAGGAGAAGTCTGGTCGGCAGCCTATCAACCGACTCAAACCAGCGGCAAAGAGTATTCCGTAAATTTTAAAGGAGATAAAGCGGAATTTAGACGAAAGGATCATCAAATTGAAACGCTTACTGAAATCGTTGTCTCTCCAGAAGATAATGCTGAAATACGATTAATTACTTTAATTAACCATTCTAATGAAACACGTTATATTGAACTCACAAGCTATCTTGAGTTATCACTAGCACCGCATCTCACAGATCGCGCCCATCCCAGCTTTAATAAACTGTTTATTGAAACAGAAGCAATACCGGAAGCCTCAGCTCTTCTTGGCTTTAGACGCTTGCGCTCGCCTAATGATCTTCCGATTTGGGTCGTACATATCTTAGCAACAAGCCCAATACCTGAAAGCGACGTGCAATATGAAACCGATAGAGATCGATTCATTGGGCGGGGAAAGTCTTTAAAGCATCCTGCAGCTCTTGAAGGAAACTTGTCGAAGACAACAGGAACTGTCCTTGATCCCATTTTTAGTTTACGGCGTCGTGTAATCATTGAGCCAGGAAGAAGAGCTCAGTTTTCTTTTGTTACAGCTGTTGCAGATAATCGCACCTCAGCCATAGCGCTTATAGATAAATACAAAGACATCGCAGCAAGTTATCGTGCTATAGAACTCGCTTGGAACTATGCCCAGTTGGAGTTTCGTCATTTGCGTATTTATCAAGAAGAAGTACAACTCTTTCAAAAACTTGCGAGTCGGCTCATTTATCCTCATGTTCAATTTCGCTCTGTTGAAGATCGATTGCGCAAAAATCGATTAGGACAATCCGGTTTATGGGCTCAAGGAATTTCAGGTGATTTTCCAATAGTAGTTGTCACAGTTGGGGATATCTATGATGTTGATCTAGTTAAACAACTGTTAATTGCTCATGCCTTTTGGTGTCTGCGAGGTCTTAAAGTAGATTTAATTATTTTTAATAAAGAAGAGACAGGGTATTTGCAACCTTTGCAAGAGCACTTGCAAGCCCAAGTTCAAGCCTATTCTTATCGTAATCGGATTAATAAGCCAGGGGGTGTTTTTTTAAAAAACACAGATCATATTTCTCCTGATGAACTTAATCTGATTTTTTCTGTAGCACACGCTGTATTAATTGCATCAAGAGGCTTGCTCAGACAACAGCTTGTTTCACCCAAAGCAAAAGTGACATATCCACCAAAACTAATCTTTAATGAAAAGATCAAAGAAGAGCCATCGAGGCCGCTGCCATTTTTAGAATTGCTCTTTTTTAATGGATTAGGAGGCTATACTGTCGATGGACGTTCTTATGTGATTTATTTAGGCCCCCATACGAATACTCCGGCACCGTGGGTTAATGTACTTTCTAATTCGCAATTTGGAACGTTAGTCTCTGAGGCCGGCTTGGGATGTACTTGGTATGGTAATAGCCAAACAAACCGACTCACTCCTTGGAGCAACGATCCATTATTAGATCCTATTTCAGATGCGATTTATATAAGAGATGAAGAAATGGGAACTGTCTGGACTCCGACTCCCGCTCCCATTCGGGAGTTAGATGCCTATCGAATCTCACATAGTCAGGGCTACACGCGCTTTGAACATAATAGTCATGGGATAAATCAAGAATTAGTAGTTTTCGTTCCCGTAAATGATGAAGATGGCTTTCCTTTGCGCATTCAACGCCTTCGGTTAACCAATCATTCGTCCCGCCGCCGGCATCTTACTTTGACAGCTTACACTGAATGGGTTTTGGGTGGTGATAGAGAAGAGACTCAAATACATGTAATCACAGAATGGGATGCAGAGAGTAATGCGCTTTTTGCTTACAACCGATATCACTCGGATTTTGGCGGCCATGTAGCTTTTACATGCTCAACTAGGCCTATCGCTTCCTATTCTGGGGATCGCACAGAATTTCTTGGCCGCAATCGTTCAACTGCATCCCCTGAAGCTCTAAGTAGAAAATCATTATCAGGACATACTGGCGCAAGCTTGGACCCTTGTTCTGCCCTGCAAGTATTGCTAGAAATCGATCCGGGAAAAGAAGAAGAAGTCGTTTTTATCATGGGCTATGCAGCGGATGCTGCAGTTGCTCGTCAATTAATTTCGCAATGTCGAATTCCAGAAAAGATAGATCAACTTCTTTCTGATACACAATCTTGGTGGCATAAAACCCTCGAGACTATCCAAATTGATGTTCCCGATAAGTCGACTAATTTTTTAATGAACAGATGGCTAATTTATCAAGATCTCAGTTGTCGCTTCTGGGGAAGAACAGCATTTTATCAATCAAGTGGCGCTTATGGATTTCGAGACCAACTTCAAGATAGCATGGCGCTTGTTTACTCCGTACCAAATATTGTTAGAGAATATATCCTTAAAGCTGCATCGCGACAATTTGTCGAAGGAGATGTACAGCATTGGTGGCATCCACAATCAGGAGCTGGGATAAGAACGCGTTGTTCAGATGATTTTTTATGGCTTCCCTTTGTCACAGCTCATTATGTACGCATTACAGGGGATATTGGAATACTTGAGGAGGAAATTTCATTTTTAGAAGGCGAAAATTTGGCAGATGATCAAGAAGAGATATCTCAAGTCCCGAATATCTCCGTAGAAACAGAATCATTATTGGAGCATTGCCGCAGAGCGATAAACAGGGGGATGACTGCGGGACCTCATGGTTTGCCTTTAATTGGAACCGGCGATTGGAATGATGGCATGAATCTCGTTGGCATACATGGAAAAGGGGAGAGTGTATGGCTTGCTTGGTTTTTAATCCATGTGATGCATGATTTTGCCGATTTACTAACATTTAGCAGTGGTAATAAAGATGCGGGAGACGGATTTCGAGTCGAGGCTAAACGCCTCGCAGAAATCGTAGAGGCAACAGCTTGGGATGGCGCCTGGTACGTTCGAGCCTATTTTGATGATGGCACTCCGTTGGGCTCAAAAATAAATGAGGAGGCTTTTATTGACTCATTGCCTCAATCATGGGCGGTCATTGCAGGTCTGGCAAATAGAGAGAGGATTGCAATGGCACTCAGTTCTGCTGAAGAATATCTTGTAAATACTAAAAACAATCTCGTTTTATTACTCACACCGCCTTTTGATAAAATGCCTTTGAACCCAGGTTATATAAAAGGATACCCTCCTGGGGTTAGAGAGAATGGGGGGCAATATACACATGGGTCTTCATGGCTAGCTATGGCATATGCAAGAATGGGTAATGGCAATAAAGCTGTCGACTTATTGAGAATGGTATCCCCAATCTTGCATACCTTAACAGCAGAAGCAAATAAGCTTTATAAAGTTGAGCCCTATGTAATTGCAGGGGATATTTATGATCTCAAAAATCAAGTGGGTCGTGGTGGTTGGACCTGGTACACAGGTTCTGCTAGCTGGGTTTATCGAGTATGGTTAGAAGAAATCCTTGGTTTTAAATTACGAGGCCAAACCATATCATTTAATTGTTCTATTCCAAAAGAATGGGATCAATTTAAATTACAGTACCGATATAAGACTTCCCATTATGATATCACTGTTACTAATCCACACCATCTGAATAGCGGAAATCCTAGCATTACATTGGATGGGGTTTTGCTTTCATCATTAGAAATTCCACTAATCGATGATGGAGGTCAACATAAGGTTAATATTGTCCTTACACCCTTTGCTTAAAAGATAAATCAATACCTTTTATAGAAAATAATATTTAGTTATAACCCATGACATGCGTGAATTGCTTGATCATGAAAATCAGGACGTTAGGGCAGCTGAAGCCGTTGCGTTGTTATGACAGCAGTATCCTCTAACAGAATGGAAAATTCATGAGCAGTATAAAGTTAAGCGTTCAGGCTGATCTAGAAAAGCTGCAGCGTGAAACATTCGATTATTTTCTTCATGAAACGAATCCAACAAATGGACTCGTGATGGATAAGACAGCGACGAATTGGCCTTCCAGTATTGCTGCTACCGGACTTGCAATGGCATCTTATCCAGTAGCTGTCGAACGGGGTTTTATGTCGCGTGCTGCTGCAGTAGAGCGAACATTAATCACGTTGCGTTTTTTCTGGAATAGTCCACAAGGTCCTGAACCTGATGCTACCGGTTATAAGGGCTTTTATTATCATTTTCTTGACATGAAAACAGGAAGACGAGTCTGGCAATGTGAACTATCGACAGTTGACAGCGCTTTTTTGCTAGCTGGTATGTTAACTGCTGGAATGTATTTTAATGCAAATACTGCCGACGAGGAGGAAATTCGTACCCTTGCCGATACTCTTTATCGACGTGTCGATTGGCAATGGGCACAAAATCAAGAATCAACAGTTGCGCATGGCTGGAAGCCAGAAACAGGATTTCTCAAATATCGTTGGGAAGGCTATGATGAGGCTTTGCTGTTGTATACATTGGGACTAGGATCACCTACTCACCCGCTCTCTGAAAGCAGTTATGCAGCATGGACTTCTACTTACAAGTGGAAAAGTTATCGCGGTTATGAATATCTTTATGCTGGACCTTTATTTTGTCATCAGCTTTCACATATTTGGATTGATTTTCGCAAGATTCAGGACGCATACATGCGCGATAAAGGCATCGATTATTTCGAGAACAGTCGTCGCGCGACCTATATCCAACAACAGTATGCCATCGATAATCCTCTTAAGTTCGTAGGTTATCATGACTGTTGTTGGGGAATTACAGCGAGCGAGGGGCCAGGTTCCAGCACAATCAAGTTGGAAGGAATCGAGCGCACGTTTTACGACTATCTGGGCCGTGGTGTGCCCTACGGACCCGATGATGGCACGCTAGCACCCTGGGCAGTCGTTGCATCCTTACCTTTCGCGCCCGAAATCGTATTGCCTACACTCGACAAATGTATTCACCAGGCAAAGTTGACGAAATTTAACCGATACGGATTCAAAGCTGCTTTCAATCCTACACATCCAGGAGAGCCTGGTAATCTTTATAATTTTTGGGTCTCTCCTTGGCATTTTGGCCTCAATCAAGGACCAATTATTTTAATGATCGAAAACTATCGTACAGGCTTATTATGGGGATTGATGAGGAAGTGTTCATATATTGTCCATGGCTTACGACGTGCAGGATTTCGTGGGGGGTGGTTATGAAATTTATTTTTAAAATACAGGAGAATACTCATTATGGAACCCGATCAACATAAGGAACATGAACCGAAACCGGATCTTGATGAGGTGGCCAAAAAGGCATATGATCTCTATCTGAAAGAAAGTCGTCTGCAAGGACGCGAGAGGCTAAAACAATGAAACCGCACACGATGCCAAAACATCATGCACATATGGCTGCTGATTTCCGGAAACGTTTCTTGATTTCACTTGTCTTAACCCTGCCAATTCTTATCCTTTCCCCTATGCTTCAAACATTGGCAGGACTACGAGAATCCATTAGTTTTCCCGGCGATATCTATCTATTATTTGGCTTTTCTTCCGCTGTTTTTTTGTATGGCGGCTGGCCGTTCCTTAAAGGATTTTTCGGGGAAATAAAATCCAAACGGCCAGGGATGATGACGCTCATTTCCGTCGCTATTTCTACGGCGTATCTTTACAGCAGCGCTGTGGTATTTGGTCTGACTGGGAAGATGTTTTTTTGGGAACTGGCCTCGCTGATCGATATCATGTTGCTTGGGCATTGGATTGAAATGAAATCTGTGATGGGTGCCTCACGTGCTTTAGAGGAGCTTGCCAAACTCATGCCTTCGGATGCGCATAAACTCATGCCGGACGGTAGTGTAAAGGATGTTCCGTTGAGCGAATTGGCGGTAAATGACAAAGTCCTGATCAAGCCTGGTGAGAAAATTCCTGCGGATGGTGTTATAGTAAATGGTGAAAGTTCCGTCGATGAGGCATTGCTAACCGGGGAGTCAGCCCCAGTTGATAAAAAGGCAGGCGAAAAAGTTATCGGCGGGTCAATTAACGGAGAAGGTTCATTGACCCTCGAGGTCAAGGGTACCGGTAAGGATTCGTTTCTCTCGCAAGTTATCAATCTCGTCAAACAGGCTCAAGAAAGTAAATCAAAGACCCAGGACCTCGCCAATACCGCAGCTCTATGGTTAACGATTATTGCCTTGGGTGTTGGAGTGATAACCCTCTTTGTTTGGCTTGCTATCATTGGCAAGGACTTCGCTTTTGCCATCGAACGCACCGTCACTGTCATGGTAATCGCTTGTCCACATGCCCTAGGTCTTGCTGTACCTTTGGTGGTAGCAGTTTCCACGGCACTAGCAGCTAAAAATGGCTTGCTGATTCGGAATCGCGTTTCTTTCGAACGCGCCCGAAAACTGCAAGCTATCATATTTGATAAGACTGGCACACTTACAGAAGGTCGCTTTGGTGTAACCGACACACTAGTATTTTCGCAGGACATCAATGAAGATACATTGCGCAAGTATGCGGCTGCCGTAGATGCGCATTCCGAACACCCCATCGCCAAGGCTATCGCTGCTTCTTCGGAAAAGAAGCTTCCTGTCGATAACTTTAAAAGTATGCCGGGAAAAGGGGTCGAGGGTAAAGTCGAGGGTAAAGAGATCAAGGTTGTTAGCCCCGGTTTTTTGCGAGAACAAAATATCGCTCTTACTGATAAGCGTGTCGAGCCACTGCAAGCCCAAGGCAAGACAGTCGTATTTGTCCTCGTTGACGGAAAATTAAAAGGAGCGATTGCTCTGGCTGACATCGTCCGACCTGAGGCGAAGCAAGCCATTGATGCACTTAAGGCGTTGAACATTCGCTGCATGATGCTAACAGGCGATAATCAAGCAACTGCTAAATGGGTCTCCGACCAAGTCGGGCTGGATGAATATTTCGCCGAAGTCCTTCCTCAGGATAAAGCCTCCAAAGTAAAAGAAGTTCAATCTCGAGGTGTGTTGGTGGCAATGACAGGGGATGGGGTGAATGATGCCCCGGCGCTGGCTCAGGCTGATTTGGGTATTGCTATTGGAGCGGGTTCTGATGTGGCGATTGAAACAGCCGATGTAATCTTGGTACGAAGTAATCCAATGGATGTCGTAGCCATCCTGAAGCTTTCCCGTGCCACATATAGTAAAATGGTTCAAAATCTTTTTTGGGCTACTGGGTACAACACATTTGCCATTCCACTGGCTGCTGGAGTTTTTTATTCATTTGGCATACTGCTCACTCCTGCTATGGGTGCTGTGTTGATGTCGGTAAGTACAGTGATTGTTGCCATCAATGCACGATTGCTCAAAATAAAACGATAACAAGAAAATAAAATGGAAACGATCTGGATTGCAAGAGTCAATTGATCGTAACTAAACAAAAGGTGTTTTATGATGGATCATACAGATAGATGGATGAATGGTTGGATGGGAGGAGGAATGTGGATTTGGACTGTGATCGGAATACTGGTGCTAGTCCTGCTGGTCGTTGCGATAAACAAGATGTCCAAGAAATAATCTTGCATATACAAACTACAAATTAACTATTAACCATTAAAGGAAAATGATGTTAATCAAACTATCTACCGACAAAACCGTGAGTGAAGCTGCATCTGCCTTAGAGGCTGCTATAAAGAACAATCGTTTTGGCCTCATGCAGGTTCACAATCTACAAGAAACTATGATTAAGAAGGGTGTAGAGTTCCCTAGTGAATGCCTAATCTTTGAGGTCTGTCAACCGCAGCAAGCGAAGAAGGTTCTTGACCAAAACATGAGCGTTTCAACTGCCCTGCCATGCCGAATCTCTATTTATGAGGAGGATGGAAAAACCATTCTTGCTACTTTGAAGCCAACCATCCTCCTGGCGATGTTCACCTCTCCTCAACTTGAAGCGGTGGCGCAGGAAGTTGAGGACACGATTATTAAAATCATGAAGGAAGCAAGTTGATCGTCTGAAATTTGTAATTGGATAGGAATGTGGATAAACCTCCTTCGGTTGTTTTCATTCTGGATTTAAAAAATTGCCTATATTTATTTTTGCAGGCATATAGTGTTCAGGCTGTATGGGATAGAATAAGACGAATATTATGGCGATGTTTTTGGGGCATATTGCGGAATTAGAAAGGATATAATAAAAATGGCGCTTCGATTAATTGAAATGGTGTTAAAGGAGAAGGATAGTACAGAGGTAAATGAGCTTCTTAAAGAACATAAAATGCTCGAACACCGGCATATTCGATTACCGCAAGGTGAAATGTTGGTGCGAATTTTATTGGATTCTAAAGAAAGTGAGTCTGTACTGGACTTATTAGAAAAACAGTATTCCAGCAAGGAAGGAAACAGGATAGTGATTCTATCTGTTGAGGCAACCTTGCCGCGCGACGAGTCGGAACCGGTCGCAACGGGATCAAAGCCGGAGCGAGTCAGCCGAGAAGAGTTGTACGAGAACATTAAAGATGCCGCTCGGTGTTCTAAGGTCTATTTGACGATGGTGATTTTATCCACGATAGTGGCATCGGTCGGTCTTCTGCAAAACAGTGTACCTACCATCATCGGGGCAATGGTAATTGCCCCATTGCTCGGACCAAACATTGCGTTGGCACTTGGCACTACGTTGGGGGACTTGACATTGTTAGGACGCGCCCTAGTTACGGATATTGCCGGAATTGCGACAACGATCGTGTTCTCTATGATCATCGGTGCATTGATCCATTTGGATCCGACAATAGAAACCGTGTCAAATATGCGGGTCGGGCTTGGAAACGTTTTGGTGGCATTAGCTTCGGGATGTGCAGGTGCATTGTCATTCACTTCCGGTGTTTCGTCTGCCATAATCGGAGTCATGGTGGCGGTGGCCCTGTTGCCTCCCCTGGTAACATTTGGGCTATTGCTTGGAAGTGGATATGTGGATTTATCCATGGTCGCATTTTCTCATTTTCTGATGAACCTGATTTGCGTTAACCTCGCCGGTGTGATTACGTTCTTGGTTCAAGGTATTCAGCCAACGACTTGGGGGAAAAAAGAGCATGCAGAAAAGGCTACATCTATAGCTATCAGTTTATGGGTGGTGCTATTGGCAGCACTCGTAGGCTTAATTCTGCTTTTACGAGAGGATTTTCTCTAAATAAATGCAATCTAACATGTAATAAAGGAGACGATCCAGGCTAACAATTAAAGGGAAATTATGTTAATCAAATTATCTACCGACAAAACAGTGAGTGAAGCTGCCTCTGCCCTAGAGGCTGCTATAAAGAATAATCATTTTGGTCTCATGCAGGTTCATAATCTACAAGAGACTATGATAAAGAAGGGAGTAGAGTTCCCTCGTAAATGCCTAATTTTTGAGGTCTGTCAGCCGTAACAAGCAAAGAAGGTACTTGACCAAAACATGAGTGTTTCAACTGCCCTGCCGTGCCGAATTTCAATTTATGAGAAGGATGGAAAAACCACTCTGGCTACCTTAAAGCCAACCATCCTCCTGGCGATGTTCAACTCTCCTCAACTTGAAGTGGTGGCCCAGGAAGTTGAGGACACGATTATTAAAATCATGAAGGAAGCAAGTTGATCGTCTGATCATTCTATGATAGGGAAGTCTTACGAATTTAAGGCGGGGCTTGCTCAATGGCGTCTTCGTGTTTCTTAATGTACTCAGTGTGAAAAGCGAGTGCGTGATAAGGATTTTCTCTGTTTTTTTCTAAGCCATAGATGTCTTAATATATTCTTTAAATTAATTTGTTATAATTGTAGTTGAAACAAAGGAGTCTATATGTTTTCTGCAACAGGTAATCTATTAAAGCCTGACATTTTTCCGGTTACCATTGGCAAGGATTCATTTCATGATGTAAGCGCATTGAACGCCTATGGCTATATACCCGGCGTGAGCATCATTTCCGGTACCGCGCGCGCGTTGCTCGGATTGGTTCATACAATTGTTCATCTTGCCACTGCTATTTTCGATAGAAAAAACTGCAACGAGCATCTTCAAGAATCATTGTTCGGAGTGAAAAATATTGTGAGAGGCGCCGTCGAAACGGTTCCGTTTGCCGGAAATGTCATTTGTTATCTTTATGACAAGTTCAGAATCAAATCGGCGGACCAGAAATTTGCTGTGCGTCTGCAGAGTGTGAATTAATTTAGATTTCCTATGCCCTACTTAGTAGGGCACAGGAATCACGGTTTTCCGTTAATGAATAGAAGATTTCTCTCTAGTGGTCAAATGTTTCTCCCACTTTGTTTCCGGACGCCCTGCGATATGATTAACATAGCGGGAAGCCATGAATAGATAATCAGACAGACGATTGAGGTAGCGGATGATTTTCTCGGAGACGTCTGAGAGGTGATTCAGTGGCACAACCTGTCTCTCGGCGCGGCGGCAGTTCCCTCTTGCCATATGCAACAAAGCTCCGGCCGGATCTCCCCCCGGTAAGATAAAAGTAGTCAATTTGGGCAATACCACATCCATTTCATCGATCCATTTTTCCAAAAGGAAGATTTCTTCTTCGTCAAAACGTGTTTTTTCAATTTTTTCGCTGGCTGCTTTTGTCCGCGGTGTAGCGACAGCTGCTCCTAAATCAAATAAGGCATGTTGAATTACTATTAGCTGTTGTCTTGTATCATTAAACGCAGATTTTTCAGGGAGGAAGGCAATAGCAGTTCCAAGAGTGCAATTGAGTTCATCAATGGAGCCTAGGGCTTCAATATAGTGGTTATTTTTCGAAACTCTTTCTCCCGTAAAAAGAGAAGTTTCCCCTTTATCGCCGGTGCGTGTGTAAATTTTGCTCATTTGATGTGCTCCTGAATTTTTGGCTATTCTGGATACACCATTGAGAGCTCTTTCCGCAAGTTTTTTAAAACTTTGGGGTGATGATTACGCTGCCCGGTCAATGTTTCGGCGCGGCGCAAGTGCTCCCAGGCTTTGGCATATTGCAGTCTTTCCGCATGCAGGACAGCTAAATAGTATTCGGCTTCAGCATCCTCAGGATCAAGTTTTTCATAATGGAGTAAAACCTCCAAGGCTTCTTTGGTGCGATGCAGTTGCAGCCAGGAGATAGCCAGAGCGTGCCATCCTTGGCGGAATTTAGGGTGTTTTTTAAGGACTTCGCTTAAACGCTCTTTTTTGTTTAGAATCGATTCCCGGGTTTCATCGACATCCAAAAATAAAATGCTTAGGCTTTCTCCATCCACATTTCCGCAAAGAAAATCTTCCGTAAGTGTGTCTCCTTTTACGGCAAAATCGGGCACATATCCTAAAGTCTCCCTGAAATAAGCACTACCGTTTTCAAGATCGCCCGTAAGAATCGATGCGAGGCCGATCAGTTCTTTGAGTTGCATATCGCCTGGTAGATAGGGAAGGGCCTTATAATAACATTTCAATGCTTCTTCGTAATTTGATTTTCTTAAATAAACGGAGGCTTGGTTGAAATGCGTCAGGCCAACGACCTCTTTGATTGTGCGTTGCTGAAGTTTTCGTGTATCGACTCCTAAATATTCAATCGAATCAACATGCACACCGCGTGCCGTGGTTTCTATGTTGATTTCAAAGTCCCCATTTTTATAACGGATGTAGATGTGGCCGGGAGGAGTCACAGCCTCCAATTCCAGCCCTACACGTTGGGCTAAACAAAGGTATAGAATCGATACGCCTAGACAGACCCCTTGCCGCGAGTCAAGAACCGAGGGAAGAAAGGTATAGATATCCACGTCTTGCGCATAGAGGGAGTGCGGCGGGAAACGGTAGCCCATTTCATCGAAAATCAAGCGACTGATTCCCCGGATTTTATCCTGCGAAGATGGTTTTTCCGGCAGATTAGCGATCACCTGCAATGCCATGAGATCAAGCGCAGCTTCATAGCTTTGAATTTTTTGAAAGTCTTCGGAACCAAATTGCGTGAGAAAAAGGGCGCGCGCCAGATCGATCTGCTCGGCCGGTAAATTTAAGATGTCCTGCTCAGTTTGCACTCTGCGGCCTTGAAGTTGGCGATTCGCAAGATGCAACGAAAGATTTTCGATAAATTCTAGCTGGCCTTGGTTTAGTAGGGGTGTTTCTTGGCCGGGCTGTTTATTGATTAATGCAATTAAGGCATGTACGGTGTCGTTTAACGGAAGCATGAGTTTTGCCGCACCATCCTGAGGTAGGGATGCCGAAAGCAGACTCCAGGCGTGTTTTAAGGCTTTTTTCCCTTCGAGTGTTTCGGGATATAGATCATAAAGCGCTAAATGTTGTGGGATCGATTTAGGGTCGAGGCTATTATATAATGTGCTCAGTTGTGATGCTGATAATGGGCAAAAGTAGAAAAGAAAGAAAATTAACAAACGCATGCTTTTAGGACCTGCTGCAGTTGCGAGTTATTGATCATTTCATCGGTTGTTGGTCGCAATCGATAGGACCAATTTTTTTTAGAACGCACTCCGGGTTGATTGATACGGTCATGGCCCCAGGTGAATTCAGGCGCCTGCGCTAAATATTCAGGAAGCAAGTTGATGTGAAATAGGCTAGGCGTTTGATGGCTGTCGCGCAGTATTTCAAAATGGTGTTCTTGCGAAAGTTCATGTTCCCAGGTCCACCCTTTAAAGGCGGCAAATGCTTTGGATTCATGAGGTTGATTCTGCCACCAGTCAATAAGGGTTTCAGTATCATGTGTAGAAACGGTACTCATGCTTAAGGGGGTGTAGTTCCTGTAGGGAATATAGAATTGACCTTCTCGTTCCCAGCGTATGACTTTTGTTCCGCAGATCCCGAGGGAATTCAAATGCAATTTAATAGAGTTGGGTACATGCCCAAGATCTTCTCCGATCGGCAACATCGGTGAAGCTTCAAGCAGCATGCGTAATATTTTTTCTCCTTGCGGAATCCATTCACATTCATCGGAGGGATAAAAACACCCTTTTTTTTCGTAAATACGATAAAAACCGACGATATGATCCAGCCGGTAAAGGTCAAAAAAATGCGCCGAAACATTCAGGCGCTGTCTCCACCATCCATAATTTTCTTTCTCCAGTTCTTTCCAATTATAAAGAGGAAATCCCCAGTTTTGCCCTTTGGGATTAAATGCGTCCGGAGGCGCTCCGGCACTTAACTTGGTGAAAAAAAATTGGGAATGCGCCGCGACATCCGCGCTCTTCTTATTGATCAGGATAGGGATGTCCCCTTTAAGCAGGATACCGGCTTTTTGTGCTTTCTCCTTCACCTCGCTCATTTGTTCAAAGCAAAGAAATTGCAAAAAGGCATGGTAGCTAGGATCTCCTTTTTTAAAGAGCGCATAGTCTTTAAGCCAGGGATTTAGTTGAACGAAATGGAGGAAACGTTCGGTTTTGATGACCGAAGCCCCGTGATCTTTGTAATAATTTTCCAGGAACTTCATTTTTTTTGAGCGCACAAGGCTATAGGAAATCGTTGGCAATTGGTTCAAGGCTGTGAAGCCATTTAAATTGCCGGCATGCGGTAAATGGGAGAGTCCTAAAAATAAAGGATTTAATGCAAAGGCAGAAATGGCGCTATAGGGGCTTGCCTGGCTGCCGGGATCATTCAATGGAAGCAGTTGTAATACGCTGAAACCAACTTCTTTTAACCAAGAAAACAGTGGGATTAAATCAGGGTATTCTCCGATGCCGCAACTTTTTTTTCCGCGTATCGAGAAAAGGGGGAGGCAAATCCCGTGGTGATGTTTGACGCCGATGCGTTGCCAGTGCGGGAAGGCAGGCGTGTTTTTTACTAACGTTGTCATGGTCAAATATTTAGGGACTCTAGCCTTTCTGTCAAGATGAACGAACTGGAGTTAGGTGAAATGTATCCGGTTCTATAAAATAGAAGTTAAAAGGAGAGTTTAATGGTCAATATAAGCACCGTTGCAATAGGCTCCACCAATCCCTATAAAATCGCGGCTGTTGAAAAAGCTTTTGAGGGGAAGATTGTAGAACACTTTGTTTCCATTAAAACGGCATCGGGAGTCAATGATCAGCCGGTCGGTTTAGAAGAAACCCGGCATGGTGCTTTAAATCGTATGAATAAGGCTTATCAGAAGAATCAGCTAACATCCTACGCTGTCGGCATTGAAAATGGACTTGTAACGGGTCGCGAACTTGCAGCGTTTTATGATAATGAGTATTCCGTTGACCATTGGTATGATGTCACTGTCGTAGCAATGAAAATTTTTAAAAAGGGGTGTCAATTTAGTTATGTAGCATACGGGGCCCCCCTCCAGTTGCCTAACGAAGAGGGCAGAGGGATTTTACCCCCTGATCACGCCTTATCCCTAGAGGCTAAGTTATCAGGATACGGGAAAGTGATTGCCCCATTGATTGATGAAGGAAAAGATTTATATGAGGTTTATACGGAAGGGAAGCGCTCCAGGCTTTACACAATGTTCGCTGGGGCAGAAAGGGCTTTGTCTAGACTTGATAGCGTACAGACTTCTCTTCCATTAGATATGTTTGATACAGTGATCACTTTCGGCACTTTTGATCACTTCCACGACTTGCATCAACGGCTAATTCATTACAGCTTTAAGATCGGCAAGGCTCTAGTGGTTTATGTCTACAATAAAAAGAGTAAAAGAAAAGGGAAAGAACGGATTCCATTGCAAGATTCTGTTCAAGACCGCATCCAAAATGTAGCACGCTTTTCTCTAGAATGCCATCCAAAGGCCAAAGTAACAGTAAGGCGAAAAGAAGAGGCACACCTTGGCCAGTTGCGTAAAGCTATCGATGAGCATCAAAAGAAGGGGACGGTAGCCGTCTTTGGTGGGGATGATCAAATGTGTTATGAAAAAATGCTCGATCTCTGTTTTGAAACTAACACTCCAGTGGTCACTCTGCCAAGAGGGGATGAGCTAGGACTGTGTTCCAGTGATTTAAGAGAGAAACTCCTCTATCGTCCTATCGCTGACCGTTATGCTTTAGATTTTACAACCATATCTACAGATTTTTGGAGGACGCGCATCCGTTCTTTAGCTGATGCGAAAACATTCTTGCACACCACGCGTTATCTTAGCGGAAAAACCGCACAAATATGGAAATTTTATCCAAATCTCTCTGTCGATAAACGATTAGTGCGGCCCACTATTGGAAAACATCCCGCTGTGATATGTCTTCCCGGACGGCAGCCGTGCGACCTGAATAGAATCCGAAAGATTTTTTTAACAAATCAACAAATGTTAAATCTTACGCTAGAGATTGATTATTACCTGGTGTGCTATCGGGAAGACGGCCATTCCACCAAACATTTCATCGATTTGCTGGAAAAGGATCCCTGGGGATATTTTAGCGATGATGCCATGACCATTGTGCGTGATGTGTTATTACCCAGGATCAAAAGTAATCTCTTAGACGGAGTCACATTTTTTACCAGAAGCAGAGGGTCAGTGGCTGCTTTAGAAGTGGAAAATGCCTTTCTATTTTGCATGAAAGAGCTTGGTTATGGGGAAGATGAAATCAGGTCTGCCGGAAAAAGGATAAAAGTAATTTCCGTAGGAAATATTGCTTCTTTGGAAAGGGATCGATTGTTTTCAACGGTTTCTTTTACAGGGTTAAATGATCGGAAAGCGCTGAATTATATCCCCGGATTTGCCGGTCGATTCGGGCAGAGTACATTAGATCTAAAAATTCAGAAAATCTCCGAAACCCATAAGGCCGTATTTGCCGTCATCCCTAAAGAAATTAAAACGTATTATCCCCTAGGTCATTTAACCGTGATTCAAGACGAGGAGTGCCATTACACCCCGCTTTATATTTCCGAACGGGTGGGGGGAGATAATACGCTTCCGCTTTTGATTGTCGAAGTTTTTCGTAATCAAGTTCTTAAAAAATAATTCTATTGCGTTTGATTTTATTCAAATAAGTATTATTTTAAAATTAGAGGGGATTAAAGTATGGACAATCCAGGGCCTTTTTATTTTAAAGATTGCACTCTGACTGCCATTGCTACCGGGATAAAGGCTAAAACTTTGGTGGATTTACGCGATGGAATCGCTCGTGTACCCCTTACATCGCTTTATTTCCATTTTTGGGGGGGCAGGTTGCGTCCTGCTTTTGAGTATCGGGAATACCATAGTGATTTTGCCCAGTGGGCACACCGCCATTTGCATGATGACATATTGGCCGAGAGACTGGATTTTCTTAATCCTAGTGAATATCCCGATCTGGAAAAGATAAGGAATGACCTTATAGGCTTAATAGATTTTAGACTGAGTGAGTTGGACGCGATTCCTTCGGCTAAAGAAATCTTCCATTTTGTGCGTTCTAAAATCGTTGTTTTTTCAACACCGTATAAATCCGATGATCCCCATAAGTTTCCCAATATCTTGCACCACCTTCCCAACAGCAGCCTATTTTTCCATTTTATCGATGCCGCTCGTAGAACATCAGGAGGCCGAGACGATTTTAGCACTTGGCTAGGAGACTTTGGAATACGTTATGAGGAATTGATAGATAAATTGCATGCCGTCGATCCTTATTATATTTCACTTCCCGACCTACGTTTGAAATTAATCGATATTTTAGGGGGGCATCCATGAGTTCATTGATTGATCAATATAATAAAATAGCCGGCCCGGAAGCAATCGATCAACTCTTACAACTTGCTTCTCCTTTAAAAAACATCAAAATTACCCATGTCAGTTCCACTCTGAAGGGAGGGGGAGTCGCGGAAATTTTAACGAAAATGGTGCCCCTGACTAATAGTTTGGGAATATCAACCTCTTGGGAGGTAATCCAAGGGTCTGCCGCTTTTTTTAACTGCACGAAAAAATTTCACAACGCTCTTCAAGGGGCTCCTACAATCATTTCCGCATCAGAATTGAAAGTTTACGAACAGATTAATGAAAAAAACGCCGAAATCCTGCGTCCCATTCTTGAAAATTCCGATATTGTCATTATTCATGACCCGCAGCCTATGGCCATGATTTCCCATTATCCCAATAGAAAAGGTAAATGGATTTGGAGATGCCATATTGATGCAAGCGCTCCAGACTTGCACGTGTGGAATTACTTAAGCCAATTTGCCGAAATGTATGATGCTTCCATTTTTTCACTTGAGGAGTTTACCCACCCCCTTCCCCATCCGATGTTTATAATTCCTCCCAGTATCGATCCGTTAAGTCAAAAAAATGTTCCGATGGAACAAGAGGAAATTGATCAGATTTTAAGATCCTACGGAATCGATATTGACTTACCGTTAATTGTGCAAATCTCCCGTTTTGACCGATTTAAAGACCCTTTAGGAGTGATTCAGGCTTTTCGCATGGCGCATGAGTACAATCCCTGTCTGCAATTAGTACTAGCCGGCGGTGGGGCCAGCGATGATCCTGAAGGGGAAGTGGTGTTGCAAGAGGTTAAAGTCGCTGCCAAAGATAATCCTAATATCCATATTCTACTTTTGCCGGAATCGGACCGCACAATCAATGCCCTGCAGCGTGCGGCTGCCATTGTAGTGCAAAAATCTATTCGAGAAGGTTTTGGGCTTACGGTAACCGAGGCTTTGTGGAAGGGTAAGCCGGTAATCGGGGGAAATACCGGAGGAATTAAACTACAGGTGATTAATAAGCAAACAGGATTTGTCGTCAATACTCCTGAAGGCGCTTCTTATCGAATGCGCTATCTGCTTCAGCACCCCCATGAAGGGGTGGATTTGGGCAAGAGGGGTAAAGAATATGTAAGGGAAAAGTTCTTGATCACACGTCATCTGAGAGATTATTTATCTCTTGTATATGCCGTAATTTATAAAAAATTCGAGCGTATCGAGCTTTGAAATGCCGGTTCCTAGAGCGACTTATAGGCTTCAATTTCAACCGGAATTTCCCTTTCGTCAAGGGGTGCAATCGATTGAGTATTTAGATAAATTGGGGATTTCCACTCTATATTCTTCGCCCATACTCAAAGCAAAAAAAGGAAGCCTTCACGGCTACGATCCCACCGATTTCAGCGAAGTGAACCAAGAGCTGGGCGGGTTGGAAGATTTTCTCTTTCTTGCTCATGCCCTGAAGGAAAAAAATATGGGCATTTTATTGGACATCGTGCCCAATCATATGTGCATTATAGAGGAAACAAACCGATGGTGGCGGGACGTGTTGGCAAAAGGAAGTGCCTCTTCGTACGCTTCCTATTTTTACATCGAATGGGCTCCTCTAGAAGAGGCGTTAAAAGGGAAAGTATTACTTCCGATATTGGAAGAGCAGTTTGGCATCATGCTGGAGAAAGGAGAAATCTCATTAATCCTGCGCGATGGAGAGTTAGAAGTCAAAATTCCGGGTCAAGTGCTTCCCATCAACTCCAAAACGAAAGAGGCGCTATTTAAAAAAATCAGCAAAAAAACACAATTTACCCAGGAAAGTCCCTATTTTCTGGCTGCTATAGAAAAAGAAATTTCAAAAATTAACAGTAAAACACCTTCTTCTTTCACTGCTTTGGAAAAAATATTACAACAGCAATTTTATCGTTTGTGTTTTTGGAAAGTGGCTAATGATGAAATTAACTATCGTCGTTTTTTTGACGTTAATGAATTAGCTTACATAAGATCCGAACTACCTGAAGTATTCCAAGATGCCCATGCCGTGATCCTGCCCTTGTTAAAAAATCACAATGTTGCGGGGGTGCGTATCGATCATATAGACGGGATTTATGATCCGGAGCAGTACTTGATCGATTTTCACTCGGCATCGGGTAGGGACGATCTTTATGTGCTAGTGGAGAAAATATTGATGCCTGGGGAGAAATTGCAGTCTCAGTGGAGAGTGCAAGGCAGCACCGGTTATGATTTTCTCAATCAGCTGAATCAGTTGTTTGTCGATCAAAGGAATAAAGAGGAGTTTCATAGGATTTATCATGATTTTACTGGAAATAAAGCTCTAGATAGCACTTTATTATTTGAAGCCAGGGAGTCGATTTTACAAACGTCGTTAGCTGCTGAATTGCAATTTCTCTCTCTTAAGCTTGACCGGATAGCAGAACAGCACAGGATGACGCGGGATTTTACTAGGGCAGGCCTAAGACTGGCGCTCAAGGATGTCATTGCAAGTTTTCCTGTATACCGCACCTATCTTAGGGCCAAACAAAGTTTAATCCACGCAGAGGATCGTCAGTTAATCCAATGCGTTATTCGGAAGGCAAAACGCAAAAATCCCGCAACTAACGCTTCGATTTTTGATTTTATTCAGCAGGTATTGCTTTTTCAACACCCCGATCCCTTGTCTTCTGAGCAAATTCAGGTTCGAAAAGAATTCGTGATGTCGTTTCAGCAAATGACCGGATCAGCCATGGCAAAAGGGTTGGAAGACACTGCATTTTACCGTTATTATCCACTAGTCTCGCTGAATGAGGTCGGCGCAGATCCCTTTGCCTTCGGTAGCACCGTTGAAGCCTTTCACGCGGCAAATCATGTGCGCCGGCAAGAATGGCCCGCAAGTATGCTTTGCACCTCTACCCATGATACGAAACGTAGTGAAGATGTAAGAGCCAGAATCAATGTTCTTTCGGAAATGCCTACAGAATGGAAAAAGGCCATTCAAAGATGGAGGGGAATTAATAGCGCTTATAAATCAACCGAGGATGGAGAAATGTTTCCCGATAGCAATCTGGAATATCTACTCTATCAGACATTAGTGGGAACCTGGCCTTTGCAACCAATTGATGCAAATTATGTCAATAGAATCACGGCCTATATGCAAAAAGCTTCTAAAGAAGCTAAGCTCTACACCAGCTGGACAAATCCCTATACCGCTTATGATCAGGCCATTGCCGTTTTTGTGCAGGGTATTTTACAGGAAAATGGCCGTTTTTTGAGTGATTTTGAGGCGTTTATGCAGCCCGTTATCAAAGCGGGGATGTATAATTCTTTGTCGCAAGTATTAATTAAAGCCACAGCGCCCGGTGTGCCGGATTTTTATCAGGGCAATGAACTGTGGAGGTACCAACTGGTGGATCCCGATAATAGATCTCCCGTCGATTTGGCGCCCGCTCAAATGATGTTGCATGAGCTAATAGACAACAAAGTCACTTTATCGAACTGCTTAGAAGATCTGAGTGATGGCAAAATCAAGCTCTTTTTTACTTACTGCTGCCTCAATGTGCGTCGTCAATTTGAAGAGGTTTTCAGTCAGGGGAGTTATGACGGGCTGACGGTCGAGGGAGGGCGTCAGGATCAAGTGATTGCCTATTGCAGAAGTTTCGGCAATCAACAGGTTATTACGCTATCTGCTAGATTTTTTATGCGTTTGCATGAGGCAAAGGACTGGGAAGGAACTGAAGTCTTATTACCTGATGGGGACTACCACAACGCCCTTACGGGCAATGATTATAATGTGTTGAAAAAAAGAATTGCTCTGAGTCAAATCTTTAAAGTGTTACCTTTTGCCTTATTAGTAAAACGAGGATAGCTATGAAAATGAAAACACAAGAGAAGTCGAAGAAATCCATGCCAAAAGTTCATAGCTACAGCCGTTTTACCGATCACGATATTTATCTTTTCCGTGAAGGGTGCCATTTTGAACTCTACGATAAATTTGGTTCCCATCTTGTAGAAGTCAACGGGGTTAAGGGGACGTATTTTGCGGTGTGGGCGCCTAATGCGGTAACGGTTTCGGTAATTGGAGATTTCAACTATTGGAAAGGAGGCTCTCATGCGCTTTCTCCTAGATGGGACGGTTCCGGAATCTGGGAAGGTTTCTTTCCCGGAATCGGTTCAGGTTCCTTATACAAGTACCATATCGTCTCCACTAAGGATAATCTGATATTAGAAAAAGGTGATCCGTTTGCTTTTAGGTGGGAAACTCCTCCGCGCACAGCCTCTATGGTTTGGGATCTAGCCTATCAAAGAAAAGAAGGCAGCTGGAAGATAAAGCGTCAAAAGAACAATGCTTTGGATGCTCCAATGAGTGTCTATGAAGTACATTTTTCCTCATGGAGACGAAAACCTGAGGAAGGTGCCCGTCCATTATCTTATCTTGAAATGGCAAACGAGCTTCCTGAATATGTCGATGAGATGGGTTTTACCCACGTGGAATTTCTGCCCTTGATGGAGCATCCTTTTTGCGGATCGTGGGGGTATCAAAAAGTTGGCTATTTTGCCCCTAGCAGCCGATATGGAACGCCACAAGAGTTTATGGACTTGATCGAAGCCCTGCATAAAAAAGGGATTGGCGTGATTTTGGATTGGGTTCCCTCTCATTTCCCATCCGACGCCCATGGTCTGGCGTATTTTGATGGAACGCATTTGTATGAACATGAGGATCCTAAGCAGGGATTTCATCCTGATTGGAAAAGCTACATCTTTAATTATGGCCGTCACGAAGTGCGGTCCTTTCTTATCAGCAGCGCGTTATTTTGGTTTGATCGGTACAATATCGATGGGTTAAGGGTTGATGGTGTGGCTTCAATGCTCTATTTGGATTATTCCCGTAAAGAAGGGGAGTGGATACCCAATCGGTTCGGCGGAAAAGAAAATATTGAGGCCGTCGATTTTCTTCGCACCCTTAATACAGCGGTTTACAGCCGTTTTCCTCATGGACAAATGGTTGCTGAAGAATCTACGGCGTGGCCGGGAGTTACGCGAAGGGCTGATAGTGGCGGGCTGGGCTTTGGTCTTAAATGGAATATGGGATGGATGCATGATACGTTGAATTATTTTTCCAAGGATCCAATACATCGAAAATTCCATCATCATGAGCTGACATTCAGCTTGCTCTATGCCTTTTCCGAGAATTTCCTCCTTTCTTTGTCTCATGATGAAGCAGTACATGGCAAGGGTTCATTATTGGCCAAAATGCCAGGGGATGATTGGCAAAAATTTGCGAATCTACGGCTCCTATATGGCTATCTTTTCAGCCATCCGGGTAAAAAACTGCTTTTTATGGGAGGGGAATTTGCTCAATGGGCTGAGTGGAATCATAATCAAAGTTTAGACTGGCATCTTTTGGAAAATGCCTCTCACGCAGGTATGCAGCGTTGGGTGCGCGATTTGAATCGAGTGTACCGTAACTATCCGTCTCTGCACCAAGCAGATTTTAGTTGGGACGGTTTTGAGTGGATCGATCTGCATGATGGAGAAAACAGCACACTGTCTTATCTTCGAAAAGGGGAGAAGGATTCTATGTTAATCATTTGTAATTTTACGCCAGTGCCGCGACTTCACTACAACTTAGGAGTGCCTCAAGGAGGCCTTTGGAGTGAAGTCTTGAATAGCGATTCCGTGGATTATGGTGGATCGGGGATAGGGAATTTTGGTCAGGCAAAGGCGCAGGCCATTCCGGCTCATGGAAGGAAGTATTCCATTGAGGTGACTCTTCCTCCGCTTGCAGTCTTGTTTTTGCGCCCGGTAAAAAGCTAGGATGATTCATTCCCACTATCGAAATTTAACTTACGGGCGCATTGTGCTTTTTCTTTAGTGCAGGCCTCCTTAAGCTCCTGAGCATTATCAACACAGTAACGTAGGAAAGTATGGATGTTTTCATTTCTTAAGCGTTCGAAAATCTGATTTATGATGGGCGGAAGGTACGTCCCCTTATCGATTTGGTACTGCCAATTTTTTCTAAGCAACGTCCACTCATCGTAATTGGCATTATCTAGGGCTTGATTAATCAAAGAAAGAAATCGGTTTTTTACCTCCATTTTTTCCTTTTCTGGCGTAGAGGGCTGCGATAGGGTGGTGAGGGGGGATGAATTAAGGGCTGTTGTCATGAGTTCTCCATGAAAATTTTAAGACAATCTTCAGCATGTGCAATGATATAGTGGCAAACAGTTGTGCCTTCGACTGTCGATGGGGAGGAATTCAGTGTTTGATTTATTTCGGCTATAAATGTGTTAATGTTGGTTTCAGACAGCTTTTTATAGCCTTCACCGATACCCTGAGCGATTGCTGTAACTGCTGTGTCTTTAGTAAGTTCACATTGTCCTTTTAGCTGTTCTTTAATCCCTCTAAAGATGATTTCTGCAAAAGCGGATCTATTTTGCATCAGATAAAAAAACTTAAAAGCTTCAAAAAACTTTAATAAATAATTTTTTTTAGACGTCGAATAATCATGTTGTCCCGGCTGTAACCTTAAAATACTGGAGCTACTGTTATCGATGCAAAAAAGCGTCTTAAGAGTGCGTTTATCATTCTCTAGCAGCGGAATTTCAAGCATTATATTGCCCGCATTGCATTTGGTTCTGGACGTCGTCGGAGGCCCAGCGGAACTTGGTTGGTAAAAGCGGTCGTCATTGGCAATCAACAAGTCATATACAGCGATCTTGCCACAATGCATCAATAGAGTTTCCCAGTCGCCAGGAATTAATTTGCCGATAGCTCCTGAGGCGATCAATTGCGTAAGATCAGCCCCTTCAAAAGCACACATAAATCCTAAATGGTAGGGCCTGGCAGGGGGGGGCGGGATTTTTTCCATTGCCGTCTTGTAGCAAGGAGAAGCATCGTCAAAAATAAAAATTTTAGGCGTTTTCATTCCTAAAATTTCAAGGGCTTTTGAACAGATGCGGTAATTAGGGCTTAAACTAGGGTACATTAGTTTTAAAACAAATTTGAAAGTGTCCGGGTCGCTCGAATCTTCTTCCTCAGGCATTTTAAAGCAAATGTAGGTGAAGTCTGTTTTACCGTTACTGGAGGGGGTGATTTTTCTTTGGTAGCTTTCCGGGGTAACTTCCCTGAAAAAATCTATAATGAAATCGTGGATGATTTTTTGGGCGTTCTCATCTTCAGGGTTTAATTCATGAAGGTTATGTGAATACGCGCCATTTAAAGTAATATGTTGAATATTGGTAATGCTCATATTAATTATTTATGATTTTATAGCAGATTATTATATATAATATTTTCCTTTTTGCCAAATCTAAGAGAAGAAAATAACAACGCTGCAATTGTTGAAGATAAAGTCAGATCTTGTCCGTTCCCGATCAATGAATCAGGCCAACACTGAAATGCTGCTTATCACTATTCTCTATCGATAATTTTCAAGTTTTTTAGCTCCGGCTTGATATTTTTTAGCATCGCCATCATATCTTCACATTTTAGGTCGGTATATGAAATATTTAGGCTTTGCAATTCTGGCGTATTCAATAGGGGCTTTAGAGGGGTCTGCTTAAGTATCCAACCTCTAAGATCTAAGCTTTGCAGTTTAGGGGTATATTTTAGGAAAACAAGATTATTCCAATACCTGTCTTTTCTCCAAAACCCTCCAATCTTTAAGTGGAGCAGCATCGACGTCTTCTGAAGGTGTTTGAGATCTTAATCCTGCCATTGAAAAAGGTTAAGTCTAAGCTTTCTAGTTCCTGCGTAAATTCCAGGTACTGGAGTTCCTTGCTGCTCAAATTTGAATGGCCAATCTGTAAGTTTTTCAGCCTTGGGGTATGCAGTAGGTATTTAAGTTCGTCTCGGGACATGAAGTGGCTGTCAGTAAGGTGTAAGCTTTGCAACATTGGCGTATGCGCCAGGTGTTTAAGCGAGTCTACTTCCACAAAATCCCCTTTAAAGCTTAAGCTTAATAGGTGCGGCGTTTTCTCAAGGTGTTTGAGCTCCATTCCTAGACGTAATTTCGAATCGCAAATCTCGAAGGTTAATTTGGAGTTGCCAATCTCTAGGTTTTGCAGCTCTGGCGTATGCGCCAGGTGTTTGAGCGATACAACGTTAACGCACCCTGAAATATTTAATTTTAACAGCTTTTTCGTATTCTTTAGGTGCTCGAGCCCATCATCATTTATTTGACAATCTGGAACAGATAAAAGGTTAAGTTCAGTGCAGTTTTCTGTTAATTTTCGAATGCATTCATTATCAAAGTCACTAAAACCGGTAAAGTCGGCAGATTAAGCAACAGTTTTTCTGTAAAATTTGAGATCTTCGCTCTCGCTTTCTTTTTTCTGCCTTTTTTTAATACTTTCCAAATCCACCTTGCGCGCCTCGCCGAGCTCTCCCCAAGGGGCTAGCTCGGCGCGCCACGGTGGG
>JBGSQP010000006.1:0-158744 GCA_041738095.1 Waddlia sp. | reverse complement strand
GTGCCGACTATTGAGAATGTCATACCCGATGTCACAGTCAACGAAGACGCAGCTAATACAGTCCTAGACTTGTCCAATGCCTTCAGCGATGTAGATATTCTGACGAATGCCGATACCTTAACGCTAACTGTCGTAGGAAATACTAACACTGACCTGGTAAATGCAACTCTTTCAGGTACTAGTTTAAGTGTTGCTTATGTGGCAGATCAAAACGGTACATCTACTATTACGATAAGGGCGACTGATTCAGCTGGCAATTATGTAGATAGTTCGTTTGATGTTAATGTTAACTCAGTACAAGATGTTCCGACTATTGAGAATGTCATACCTGATGTCACAGTCAATGAGGATGCATCTAATATAGTTCTGGATTTATCGAATGCTTTTTCTGATGTAGATATTCTGACGAATACCGATACCCTAACGCTAACGGTCGTTGGAAATACAAATACTGATCTGGTAAATGCAACTCTATCAGGTACTAGCTTAAGTCTTGCTTATGCTGCTGAGCGAAATGGCTCTGCTATTATTACGATAAGGGCGACCGACTCTGCAGGGAATTATGTAGATGGATCATTTAATATAGAGGTTTCTCCGGTCAATGATGTACCTGTTTTGGTTCAACCCATTCCTGATTTAACAGTAGAACAAGGAGCTGTGAATTCATCCATCGATCTGAGTGCATTTTTTATAGATATCGACTCCGAAACCGCGTTGTTATTCCAAGTAGAGGGGAATTCAAATATAACGCTTGTGCAAACAAGGATTGAAGGGACAACTCTATACCTATCTTTTTCGTCCAAAGCTTCGGGTGTTTCCGAGATAATTATCAGAGGAACAGACTCATCCGGAGCCTTTGTTGAAACGTCTTTTGAAGTCACAGTTAAAGCTCCGGAAATACAAGCCTCTCCTCCAGTTGATTGGAGTGTAAATCCTTGGGTTCCCTCAAATCAGGAGGGCTTTGCTCCGGATGAAGCAAATTTGGATGATTCTAATTATAAAATGGTCAATTTTTTCGGGGATCAAGCTGTCAAAGATACGGACTGGATGCTTGTAAGTTCTGATGTAAAGGTATTGCATGAGGCTCAAGAGATAGATCCAAATACAATTGAAATGCATGACAAATTTTCTCTAACAGCATTTCCTTTAAACCAAAATTTCGTCTCTGAAAAGGACCTGACGACAACAGCCCAGGAAAAGTTTGAGACGACGGTAGTTGAAGGGGACGAAGGCTCTAGATTTTGGAGTCTTTTCAATAAACCAATTAAACTACTAAACGTCTTCGGTTTTGGAGGTGCTGATCAGGGGTCAAATGAAGCGAATCTAACCACATTTGATGACAAGGGACAAGAAATACCCGAATTGAATACGGATCAGCTCATCGAATGGCTGGACAAGAAAGGAACTCTTTTAATGGATGCTGCTTTTTTAACAGGGATTACCCCTGCAGCGAGAAGATCACTGCCAAAAGATAAAGAGAAACTAAAGAAGAAATTATAAACCGGTTAAGTTTCTTAGATGTGCAAGAGGCTTTCTAAAAAGAAAATAAGCAATCGAGACATCTTCACCATAAATCACAGCAGTACCCTTTTGCCCTAGTCTTATGTTTAAAGGGTCTTTAATCCAATCGGCTTCAGCCATAAAGCTAGGGATTTGCATATCGCTGATACGGCTTTCGTTTGAGATAAAGCTAAGCTTTGCCAACCGTTTATTTTCAGGGTCGACATTAAGAAAAACAGAAAGAGGCTTTTCCCAATCCAGGGTGATGTTATCACTTTCTGCCAGCCATATGCGGATTTTTGAATTCAGAGGATTACTGATGGCAAGAATTTTTTCTCCGATTTTGACAGGTTTTCCCCGCCATTCATCTGGATTGTCAATCATAATCACGCCTTCTACAGGAGCTTTCGCACTTAATTTAGAAGCATGATATTCGGCTAGTTGAAGGACGGCTTTTTCTTTAGATAACTTTAATGATAGAAGACCCAAATCCGTGCGCGCTTTTGGATCATCATAGCCTAATGCTGCAGCCCGTTTGATCTCTGTCTGTAAGATTTGGACCTGTTTTTTTGCAACTTCTAGCTCTTGTAAAGAAGCTTGTTTGTTGTAGCTAAATAAAAGTGTTTCAGGCGAAACGGTTTCTCCGGGTACCACATAAACTTGGTCAATAATTCCCTCCAGGGGAGCGGTGATCAAGTAAGGGTCCTTAGGAACTATCTCACAAGGCGCTACAATACGGAGAGGCACTTGGATTGTAAAGACTGCTATAAAAGACGCAAGGGCGATGGAGTAAAGTGTGATTTTCTTTAGCAAAGTTTTTTTATGTGATGTGTGCTTAGAATGTTTCTCCCAAGCGGCTCCATAAGCAGGTAAAAGAAAATTCGTCAGCATATTGATCATTTCTTGAGGGGGCATATTATCTTTATTTTTATCCCATAACTCAAGCCACAGCCCTAATGTAAGGGACCCATGGGCAACAATAGGAAGCCAGAGTAAAGAGGCTTTAGCGTCATCTTTCGATTCTTTACCCGAAAAGGTCATGATCTGGGCGCGTGAGGGATCCTTGATGTCTTTAACTGCAGCAGTCCATTTTTGGACTAACGGAGCGCTTTTATTGATTTTAGATTCCCCGGAAATCCCTAATAGTTGAGGGGTTTCCTGAGTCATTTCCCATAGCAGTGCGCGATCGTAGCGGATCATGTGAAAAGTATCGTTTAGAATCAAAAATATTAAGGACTGCTGGTTTTTAGATTGGAAGGCTTTCAGAGCTAAAAAATTTGACATTTTCAATGACTGATAAGCGATTGTGTCTTGAGTGTTTGGTGGAGTTGTCATTGAAGTAGAGCCTTTGGCTTATAATGGAATGTCGCGATGCCGGAGGTTCCTGGTCGATATTTGTAAGCTTTATTGGAAATCTCTGCTTCTATTTTGATAGTGGAGCTGGAAGGATCGATCATACCGCCGATACGGGATACTTTAGCCTCGATAACGTCTTCCGTATTTTCTACAGCGATATAAATAGGGGTACCGATGGAGACCTCATTAAGCAAACGTGCTGGAATAAGTAGTTTGGCTGTTAATATTTCATCTTGTAGGATTTTAATAAGTTCCTTTCCTGCTTGAGGAACTTCGTGTTCTTCAATGATGACTGTTTCTACAATGCCTTTATAAGGAGCTCTAATTTGAGAGGATTCAAAATTTTTTTTATCTGAAGCCAGGGATGCGTAAGCGGCTGCCAGGTCATATTCGGCTTTCCTTAATTCAAATAGAGAGGCTAATTTAGCCTTGAAAAGTTCTCTTGTAGCTTCAAGTTCTGCTTCCCCTTTATCTACTAAGGACAGGGCTTCCAAATATTTTCCTGACGTAACGGAATCCTCTAACTGGATTAATAGTTCCCCTTGATCAAAACGGTCTCCCATTTTTTTATAAACAGTGCGTATAGGGGAGATGATTTCAGGATAGAGTCCGGTTTTGTGATATGGATCTAAAATCGTATGAAAGGCATTGATGCCGAGTTCTATACCAACTAGAGCCGAAAGCCCTGAAGGATATTTTTCGTTATCGTTATCGTTAATGTCTAATACCTCAATCGAATGATCTTGTTTTTGCATGCCTAGGCGGACGAAGTCCGTAAACGGAAGCAAGCTGGGCTGATAGTGAATGAGTTCGTAATCAAGAGCAAGCAGCGGCGCGCTAATTCCGCATAAAATATAGAGTAATTTGATCATAAGGGAGACCCTTCCTTATAGCGTAGTGGTGTGCCCATGGCATTATTTAATTGTTCGAGTGAATATTGTAAATCTCCGTAGGCTCTCCAGGCAAAAATTTCGGCATCCAATTGATCGGAGTGAAAATAATGAAGATCTACCAAATCAAATTTGCCAACTTCCCGTTTCAACTCGGCAGACTTCAACAGGTCAGTTCTGACATTTTGCAGTTTTCGAAGCAATAGGTACTCTTCCAAACTATCGTAATAAATCCAATGCGCAATGTGGACTTGAGTGATGGCGGCAAGAGCCATTGCTAGCCTGTTTTCGCGTGTTAACCCTATACGTTTTTTAGCTTGCTTTGTACGGCTCATGCCGGCCGGTATTGAAAATAAATCCCATATGGCTTTGGTGCCGATAACAAACCAGGAATTTTTTATCAAATATTTGTTTGCATCATAATATTCTCCGGAGAAAAGAGAAATGCCGGGCATGTATTGAAGGATGGAGACTTTGACTTCGTCGAGATCAATTGCTTCTTGCATGTCGTATGAGAATAAATCGGGCCGATTAACAAGTGCCGTTCGCTCCAATACCTCAACATCTGGCAGCATAACGGATAGGGGTCTACTATAGTCAACAGCGATTTGTATTTCTTCTTGAACAGCGCAGCCCATCAGACAGCTTAACTCACCAAGGGCAACGTGCAACTCTCTTTTGTATCTCTGGACTTTTGCCGCATGCTCATAAAGCTGGTTTTGAGTTTCCAGAAGATTAGTGTTGGCAATGTAGGAATGATTAACGGCATTTTCCAATAGGGTGCTTTGTTCCGTCAATTCGTTAATGAAGGTTTCTGTGCGATCGATCGAGGCTAAAGCCACGACAGCATTCCAGTAATTTCGGGTGACTTCTAAAATGATTTTTTGTTTAAGCTTTTCATACTCGAAGTGCTGAATAAAGATTCTATTGGCTTCTTGCCTCGCTCTATAATACGAGATGCCGAAGTCTAGCAAATTCCAGGTTAGCGTCAGATTTGCTCGGCCTGTGCGCCGTTGTGAAGAAACGCTGGGAGGCGCAGGCGGCACCCCTGGATCTAAAGATTCGGAGGAAGCACCAGGGGTGTTGTTTCGATTACTATATTCCCCATTAGCCAATAATTCCGGCAACATTTCTAGCATTGCTCCGGAAGCTGCTTCCTTTTGTATGGCACATTCCCATTCTTTAATTTTTATTTCCAAATTGTTTTGCAGTGCAATTTCAATGATTTCTTCAAGTGTGAAAATTACGCCGTTATTAGATGGACATTTTAAAACTTGCTCTTCCCTTTGAGCCCGAAAAGTTCGTTTGAGGTCAATATTTTGCGCCGTTTTGATGCAGCCGGAAAGCTGAAGAATTAAAAGTGTGAAAAAGATAAAACGGCATAGTCGAATTGAAGTCACAATGGGTCTTTCATAAAAGATTTTGGTCTACTTGTAAAATGAAATTTATATATGTATACAGGGTATATGGAAATTTCAATTGAAAAACAAGTTCTACCCTCCTTCAGGAAAGATTTGCAGCTTTACCAAGGCCCAGATGAAGCGGATGGCTCTCCAAGTTTTAATGTATACGACCCCGTAAAAGGGCAATACTACAAAATCAGCTGGGGGGAGTCATTAATCATCAAACTGCATCGACCGGGTTTAACTGTGGAACAGCTCTGTGAAATTATCAATCACCGTTCGACCTTAAAGGTTACCCCTGCTGAGATTTACGGTTATTTCCAGGATGCTGGACGCCATAACCTGCTGGCGTATCCGGTAAGTTCGGAAAAACTTCAAGAAGAAACAGAAAATAGAAAGTCTAATCCTCTGATGTGGCTGCTGATGCATTATTTATACGTTAGGGTGCCAATGTGGGATCCGGATGTATTTTTAAAACGCACGCTGCCTTACGCGAGGTTGTTTGCATCGCCTTTTGCCTTTTTGCTCTATGGGTTCTTGACAGTTGTGGGGGTCTCAATGGCAGTGACCCGTTTAGATGATTTTATGTACACATTACCCCAATTTTTTAATCTACAGGGGGTCATTCTTTATGCGATCGTATTAAGCGTGGTGAAGGTGGTGCATGAGCTTGCCCATGCCTATACAGCGGTTCATTTTAATGTACGCGTACCTTCAATGGGTGTGGCGTTTTTGGTCATGTGGCCGGTACTTTATACGGATGTAACGGATGGTTGGAAACTTTTGCGCCGCAAAGATAGGTTTTATATTTCTTTAGCGGGGATTGTCGCAGAAACCGTTATTGCAGGGCTCTGCACTTTCGGATGGGCTATGTCATCTCAGGGAATGCTTAAGAGCCTTTTTTTTGTAATAGCATCGATATCCTGGTTTTCAACTCTGATTTTAAATTCCAATCCCGCAATGCGTTTTGATGGGTATTATATCCTTTCTGATTTGTGGGGAATAGATAATCTGCAGAACCGGGCGTTTGCCGTAACTAGGTGGAAACTGCGTGAATGGATCTTTGGCATTTTCACAACCCCCCCGGAGCAGCAGTTGTCTCTTAAGCGTATTCAGGGGATGATCATTTATTCTCTATTCACCTGGTGTTATCGAATAATTCTTTACACCGGTATCGCGTTTTTTATTTATGCTACTTTTACCAAAGCGCTTGGTATTATTCTATTTGCTTTAGAAATAGGGATTTTTCTCCTGTGGCCGATTATCGGTGAATTACAAACGGTCTATAAGTTACGTGATAAAATGCATCTTAGAGTACGTGGATTGATTACTTCGGCGCTGCTCCTTGTGGGTATTCTATGGTTGATCACACCCTTGCAGCGCCATGAGAGATTTACTGCTATTACCGTTCCAGAAAATGAGCAGAGCTTGTATGTGCCTTATGACGCAATCATCACAAAAATCTTTGTAAATATCGGACAGGAACTTCAATCCGGAGCCCCTATTATAAAATTGGAATCTCAACCGTTAGAAGCGGAAATAAAGAAGATAAGCTTGGATGAGGAGCTTGAAAAGCTGAGAATTAAAATACTTTCCCAAGGTGAGGGGAGTCAGTACATCAAGAGACAAATGGAGGAATTACAGGTCCTTCAAGCAAAAAAAGAGAGTTTATTGGCTCGGAAAAAAGATTTATTTATCAAAGCACGCCGTGATGGGGTTTTATATGAATGGAATGAAAATTTAAAAGTAGGACAGTTTGTTTCTAAAGATCAGTTGATCGGTAAAATTTCCGATAGTACTCAAGCTGAGGTGATCGCTTTTGTTCCGGAATACTTAATGCAGTATGTTCATGAGGGAAAAGATGTAGAATTTATCACAACCACGGAGTTTAACAAATATCAAGGACATATTGTTCGATTAAATCCTGTTAGAACCGGAAAATTACTTTATCCCTCCTTGGCATCCATTTATCGAGGGAATTTAATGGTAAGCAAGGACTCTTCGGGCAATCTACAGCTTTTGGACAGCTATTTTCCTGTGGTCGTTAAGTTGGAAGCAGATGAAAAGATCCGGTATGGCCAAACCGGAACGCTACATTTAGAAGGTCCTAAAAGATCATTGCTTGTTTCAGGCATGAAACGCGTGTTAAGCTTGTTCTGGCGCGAAAGCGGTGGATTTTAAACTGTTAGGCTGTCCAATATTTTTTTGACTTCTTTTAATTCAGGCTTGCTTGCATCAAGCTGATTCTTTCCCGCTTCATTTTTTTGCAACTCCTGCAAACGGCTAGTTAAATGATGTACCAAATTTATTGTTCCACGCACATCCGTAAGAAAATGCATTTCTTCGCCATCCACTCTGCGTACGCGATTTAAAAAAGCAACGCGATTAGGTTGGCTGATGATGTCTGATGAAGCAAGACTGATAAATTCGCCACGCTCATACACATCTTTAGCCACGCGGATGCTGATAGAAAAATTATCAATCAAGTTCAATAAGGCAGTTTCATTGGTACAGACTTTTGCAGCCGACTGTGATTCACCGGTCACTAAAGATTCGAACAAGAGATTTGATTCCTCTTGAGATTTGATGGACGATGAAAGAATCGCGTTTTGAATTTCTCTAAATGTTGAACGGGAGATGGGCATTGCGAAAATTCTCTTGAAAGCTAGATTAAGCTGATTGATTTGCACTTCTTCGATCATCGCCGACTCCTTAGATAGTAAATTAATAAATATCTTATCAGATCTTTAAATCAAACCATTTTCTGGTGAAAAAAATAAAAAAGAGGGGTAATATCCTAAGAAATGAATATCAGTGAATTTTTTAAGGCAGGAGCTATTATTTCCTGTGCATCCGGTAAAGTAATGATAGCCTATGGCGCTAGAAATTCATTTGACAAGCCTCAAAATGATAAAGGGCCTAATTTTTATTTTCCCGATTTTTTTTTACAAGAGAAGACTCCCTGGTATTGCTACCAATATTATGCAGAATTAAGCCTGACTGAGTTAAAAGAGCTAATTCCCTTAGAAATACAAGAAAACTCATTGCCATGGGATTCTCCAGACAAAGATGCGTATGAGTCAGCTTTTTATGAAATTTTAAATGAGGGTGCGCTCCGGAAAGCAGTGCCATATGTTTTTCAAAATGCGCAAGGCACTCTGAAGGCTAAACAGTTGGCAGTTAGTCTTTACAGTCTTTTGGAGATTGCAGAACATTACCCATTTCATCTTTATGGATTTTGGAATGAACAGGGTGGAATTTTAGGCATTACGCCGGAAGTGCTTTTTCACTTGGAAGAGCATTCTATTAAAACAGTGGCTCTTGCCGGAACAGCTAGCAGGGAAAACTCCAGCGGTCTTCTTACGGATCCTAAAATTCAGCTAGAGCACGAATTGGTTATTGAAGGGCTTTTCCAAGACCTTAATCCTTACGGCTCTGTCACCAAAGGTTTGACCGAAGTTATTTCCTTACCCCGCCTATGTCATTTGAAGACGCCTGTTTTATGCCAATTATATCAACCGGTCTGTGCACTCGCTTTGATCAGGGCTCTCCATCCGACCCCCGCTTTAGGTGGTTTTCCAAGGCAAGCGGCGGAGAATTGGCTGCAACGGTACCAGTGTTTGATTCCCCGTGATAGATTCGGAGCTCCGGTTGGAATTTCTATAGAGGGGATAACAACCTGCTATGTTGCTATCCGTAATGTGCAGTGGACAGAAAAACTCATGAAGATTGGGGCGGGAGGGGGCGTGGTCAAGCAAAGCCATTTAGAAGATGAATGGGCAGAGCTTTTGTTGAAGCTGCAAGCGACAAGGGAGTTGTTAAAATTATGAACCGTTTGCTTGTTGAAAAAATTTTACAAGCGCTTTCAGATGCCGGGTTAAAAGAGATTTGTCTTTGCCCTGGAGGAAGAAACAGTCCCTTCATAGCATTTTTAGAAAACGACACGCGCTTCAAAGTGCACTATTGGTTTGAGGAACGATCTGCAGCTTTTTTTGCCTTGGGGCGATGCCTCGCCGGTCATCGACCGGTGGCCGTTATCACAACCTCCGGAACAGCTGCAGCCGAACTATATCCGGCCATAATGGAAGGGTATTATTCTGGAATGCCCCTTTTGGTTATTACCTCCGATAGGCCAAGGCGCTTCCGTGGAACAGGAGCTCCCCAGACAGCAGATCAGGTGGGTATGTTTGGTCAATACACTTATTTCAATAGGGATTTAGCGCAAGGAGAAGAGTGCGAGCTGACCAACTGGAAGGAGAATGGACCTGCGCACATCAATGTTTGTTTTGAGGAGCCTCTCTTAGATGGATAAGTTGATCAGTTTTTATAAGAAAGTTACAAAGCCTTTGGTGCTTGTCAGTACACTACCGAAAAAATACCGGAAAGCTATCTGTAACTTTTTAATTGGACTTAATGCGCCTGTTTATCTTGAGGCGGTCTCAGGGCTAAGAGAAGAACAAACTCTCCAACATTTGCGTATTGCTCAAGTGGATCGATATAAAGGCGCAGACGGTATAATAAGGATTGGTGGAGTGCCCACCCCAAATATTTGGAGAATGTTAGAATCTATGGAGGGTGAAATCGAGGTTTTGTCGCTTAGTCACTTACCCTTTTCCGGACTAAGTTGGGGGGATTTGATCATCACAGAGTATGAGCAACTACCCGTCAAAGAATACGTATATTCGAAAGCCTCTATAGAGGCCGATCAATTAATTTCTAAAGGGCTTTTGGAGCTCTATGAACACTATCCAAGAGCCGAGGCCAGCTTAATCCATTCCCTTTCAAAATGTATTCCCTCAAAATCGGTTGTCTATCTTGGCAATAGCCTCCCCATTCGTGAATGGGATCTGGCAGCGCAAAATGATAACAAAGGGTTAGAAGTTTATGCTTCCCGTGGGCTGAACGGCATTGATGGTCAACTTTCGACGTTTTTTGGCCTTTCTACGCCAACGCAGCAGAATTGGGGAATTTTTGGGGACTTAACCACTCTCTATGATATGGCAGCCCCTTGGATTCTGAAGCAAATGGAAGCAAAAGTTAATATCGTCGTTGTCAATAATGGGGGAGGAATGATCTTTTCTCGGATGTTTCCTATGGAAACTATTTTGAACCGCCATAGCCTATCTTTCGAACCTTTAGCTAAGTTTTGGTCGATATCTTATGAGCGATGGGAGCAGATTTCTTCCGTGTCCCAGGACTCCCGCTTGATAGAGTTGATACCGGATCGTGTTCAGACTCAACGGTTTTGGGATGATCACGGTAAAATGGCCAATAATCATGCGGCTTGCTATGCTGCAGGTTAATATGTTGAATTGGTTAGGATCATTATTAGACCGTTTGTTTGCCGTTGCGGGAGCCCTGCTCTTTTCGCAAGCGCCACAGTTTTTTCAACAGTATTCCCATCGTTTGGCCGGTCATGTAAGTGAATTGCAGGTTTTGATCTCTAACATTCAAACTGCTGCAGCTCGCACGGGAAAAGGACTGTCTGAGTACGTCTACAAATTCACGCAGCATGCAGATGTCGATTTTTCTTCACAAGGCGAGATGATGAATGGAATTATTTCACGTCACATCGATTTAAAAAAAGCCCTGATTTCGATGCAGGATGCAACCGCGCTTTCCCGTCCTTTTCATTTTTTACAATCATTCAATCTAGAAATTGCCCAGTCTACTCTACGTGATTTTCAACCAGGACTGTTAATTACCGCAGAAGGGTTAGCTTATGCTCTTGTGGGTATGGGGGTAGGGATTGCTGTTTATCAAACATTGCGTCTAGCGTTCAAGGCATTGACTGACGTCTTAAGTCCTGTAAAAATCCCTTAATGTTTTAATTTACTTCGGTTAGACTGCCCGTTTTAAAAAATGGAGCACACCATGACTACCTTGGTAAAATCTGCCTTATGGACCCCTCTTAAAAAGTACAATGACATTAAGTTTGAAGCCACAGAAGACGGCATTGCAAAAATTACCATTAATCGACCAGAGGTACGCAACGCCTTTCGACCGGAAACGGTGGAAGAAATGCGCGATGCGCTCAGCATTGCCCGCAACGAACCTTCTATCGGTGTCGTAATTTTGACCGGAGAAGGTCCTGATGCCTTTTGTTCCGGTGGAGATCAACGAGTGCGCGGTGATGAAGGATATCTTGGCGGTGACGGAGTGCCTCGTTTAAATGTGCTGGACTTGCAAAAAGAAATTCGACAACTTCCAAAGCCCGTAGTGGCCATGGTCGCCGGTTATGCGATAGGTGGCGGTCATGTATTACATGTGGTGTGCGACTTGACGATTGCTGCCGATAACGCCATTTTCGGACAAGTTGGTCCTAAAGTCGGATCTTTTGATGGCGGTTTGGGCAGCAGCTACCTAGCGCGTATTGTCGGCCAGAAAAAAGCACGTGAAATCTGGTTTCTATGCCGGCAATATAATGCAGAACAAGCATTGGATATGGGTTTGGTAAACGCTGTAGTGCCTCTGCAAGATCTGGAAACGGAAACATTGAAATGGTGCAAAGAGATGCTGCAGCATTCTCCTTTGGCTCTGCGCTGTTTAAAAACAGCTTTGAATGCCGATTGCGATGGGCAGATCGGCTTATTGGATTTGGCAGGCAATGCCACATTGCTTTACTACATGACGGAAGAAGCTCAAGAGGGGAAGCAAGCTTTTCTGGAAAGAAGAAAACCTGACTTTTCCAAGTTTACCCGCTTGCCATGAAAAAGAAGATCATTCCTTGGCTTATGGCTTCCCGTCCTAAGACCTTAACAGCTTCCTTTGCTCCGGTGTTTGTCGCCACCATGCTTGCCCTGGCCAATACGGGGCAAGTCGATTGGCTTCTTTCACTCTATGCTTTTATGGCTGCAGTCTTTATCCAAATGGGCACAAATTTAATCAATGACGCTCTGGATTTCAAAAAGGGGGCGGATACTAAGCACAGGCTCGGCCCTGTCAGAGTGACCCAAAGCGGACTATTAACTTACACCCAGGTCTTAAGCGGAGGGATCGTATGTTTTGTTACTGCGCTCTTGTTTGGCATTCCCCTAGTCATCAATGGTGGCTGGCCCTTTGTCTGGCTGCTGGGAGTTTCTGTTGTCTGCGGCTACGCCTATACCGGAGGCCCCTTTCCCTTGGCCTATAAAGGGCTTGGTGATGTATTTGTTTTACTGTTTTTTGGATTGATTGCTACGGTCGCTGTGTACTATTTGCAAACGGCAACTGTTGATGTGGACGCTTTCGTTGCCGGGCTCCAAATCGGCTTTCTTGCCACCGTCATGATCGCTATCAATAATTTGCGCGATGTGAAAGGGGATGCTAAGGCCAAGAAACGCACCTTACCGGTTCGTTTCGGCGTCGCTTTTGGTAAATGGGAGATTTATACGTTAATTTCCCTGACATTTATTTTGAATGTTTACTGGATTGCAAAAGGATATTTTTGGGCCGGCAACCTCCCTTTTGGCTTGATTCCTACAGCTCTTATGATTGTTAAAGGCGTGCAGAAAGAAGTCCCCGGGGTTAAATATAATCAATTCTTGGTGATGGCCGCATTTTTACAGATTGCCTTTGCTTTGTTATTGGGGCTTGGATTTTGGTTTGAATGAGAACAGCCTTCAGTCCTTATACCTTGTATGGCATCAACGGTTTTCCTGATCGTGAAGGAGCGCTGCTGCGCTTTACCTTTTCTGACGGGAATGTAGGGTACGCGGATTGCCATCCCTGGATTGAAAGGGGAGATTTCCCTCTTTCAGACCAATTAGATCGTTTAAAATACGGACGATCGACCCCGTTAACTTGCAGGTCGTTATACTTTGCAAAGCTTGACGCAGAGGCGCGAAGAAAAAATATTTCTCTGTTTAAGGGGGTACGGATCCCTAAAAGCCATATGCTTATCGGCAATGAGTCGTTACCATCAGGAATCAGTCCAATCAAAATTAAAAATCCGGATCTTTTTTTACGCCTCGCTCCTCAGCTGCCCAATGATGTCAGGGTGCGCCTCGATTTTAATTACAAAATGGGATATGAAACCTTTCGACAATTTTGCGTCCAAGTGACGCCTTGGATAGAAAGGATCGATTTTATTGAAGATCCGTTTCCTTTCGATCGTACGTTATGGGAGACTATAGAAGCAGATTTTAATGTTAGGCTCGCTTGCGATCAGGAATCTGATAAATATCCATACCCCTTGAGTGTGATAAAGCCTGCCGTACAAGATCCGTTAACTTGTGAGGCTGATGAAATCATTGTCACTTCTTATCTGGACCATCCAATCGGGCAAACAGCCGCCGCTTATTGTGCCGCAAAACTTTCGCTGATTAAAAAAGTGGGCATCTGCGGATTATTGTCCCATGTCGTTTATAAAAAAACATCCTGGTCAGAATGTCTTGGAATACAAGACTTACGCTTAGTTCCCTCATTAGGAACAGGTTTCGGGTTCGATGAACTTTTGGAAAGTGAGAAGTGGCAGTCTTTATGATCCAATGGGCTTCAAAAGAATCCGGTGTCTTGATGAATCCGCGCCTTCCGGATATAGAGAAGGCTCGAGCCGAACGTCTTTACTCATTGGGGATAGAAGGGCATCTTTGGCTTTCCACTTCCGGTACTAGTGGCCATTTCAAATGGGTGGCTTTGTCAAAAAAGGGCATTTTAGCTTCAGCGGCCGCCGTTAACAGGCATCTAAATTCCACTGCATGTGACGTTTGGTTACATGCTTTGCCCGATTTTCATGTTGGGGGAATCGGTATCCGAGCGCGGGCAGAGCTTTCGAATGCGCAGGTGATTAATTATGCGCAAAAATGGGAAGCAAGCGCTTTTCATCAAGCAGCCCACTGCTGCCAGGCGACATTGACAGCGCTTGTCCCCACTCAAATTTATGATTTAGTGCAAGGAGCCTTTCAAGCGCCCGGATCTTTACGGGCTACGCTAGTCGGAGGCGGCGCTTTGAACCGCGCGCTTTATGACAAGGCGCAAGCTTTGGGGTGGAATTTACTGCCTACCTATGGCATGACAGAGTGCGCTTCTCAAATTGCGACTGCTCATCACGGTATTTTTGGTGAAGGGCATGTTTTAGACCACATGCAGGTGCGCGTCGATTCAGATCAAAGCATTTGGATAAATAGCCCTTCACTGTTGACATACTATGCCGTTGTTGATCATGACAAAGTTTCTCTTTATGACCCTAAAGACTCCGGCTGGTTCAAAACTGAAGATAAAGGGGAATTAACCGGAAGCGCCCTCAAAGTCTTTGGGCGTGGCAGCGACTTTGTGAAAATCAATGGAGAAAGTGTCAACTTATTAGCTTTGCAGAAGATTGCCGAGGAAATCAGAGAGGAAATGGGAATTAGGGAAAATGTCTTGATAGAGGCAATTACTCATGCGCGCATGGGCTATGGGGTGCATTTAGTGATCGAAGGATCCACGCCACTTCCCCATTTGATTGCCGCTTTCAATGTGAGGGTAATGCCCTATGAGAAAATTATACACACAGCATTTATAGAGAAATTTCCCAGAACGCATTTGGGAAAAGTCAAGAGAAGTGTTCCTGATGGTATGGGTTCGGATGGAGTCGTAGCCAAAGGTAGCTTGCGCTGAGTGCTGAACAGACAATCAATCCGAGTCCTGCGCTAATTTTCTCTCTGTTCTCATTGCTCGGACATGCCGATAAAAATATTCCTGCGATAAACCCCGTAATTACACCTAGATACATGGTTAAATCGACAAATTGCCTCATTCGGCCAATCGGATGACCTAAAAGCGCATTGACGGTTTCGTGACCTACATAAGCTCCAATGATGCAGCATGAAAGAAAAATAGCTCCGATGATTTTAATTTGTTCGTATTTTGGCTCGTCTCCTAGAGATGAGGCATTAACCGGAACTCTACATGAGGGGCAGGTAGGATTAATGACAACCCATTCTCTGATGCACTGTTTATGTGCCGGATGAAGCGCCCCATTTCCTTGGTGTGAAACGACATCTTCACTCAATGGATCGAAGCAGAGCGGGCAAGGGGTGTTTGGTGGAATGGCGACGTTGTAATTCATGATCATCCTATATTTACAAAATCTTTATAATCAATTTAAACAAATAATGTAACATCTGATAATAATTAAATCAAAAGGAGATTTGTTATGAGTTTTAATCTAGATAGTATTAATCAGGCTAGCGGATTTGTTAGAGACATTGAAAAATCGATGTTTCAAAAGCTTGGGAACGTTTCTGAAAAATATTCTATTGTTTTGCGATTTGCCGGGCTTCCCATCGGAATGGCTAAGGCACTCTTAAATATTGCTGAGCGAGTCGCAGCCTTAGGGGAATCGTTGATCAAGGGAATGGTAAATTTATTTCAAGGAAGAACCGACCTAGGCAAACAGCAACTTAAACGTGCGGGTTGGGAAGTCTTGGGGACGTTAGGTTCTGTAGTTTTTGGTGTTTGTGATGTCTTTGCATCTACTTTATTGTTTGGGCTTCGTCCTCGCCCAAATGAGGTTGTTAATATCCTGCAGTACTCCGCATCGTCTCATTATTGGAGTTCATCGTACTCCGCTTCCAGTCTTATAAGAGATCTAGGCCTTAGAAATTAAGCGAATAGAATCCTTAAAAGACCCGATCAAAAATCGGGTCTTTGATCTATGTGGCAATGATCGTTTCTCAGTCGTAGCCCTAGTACAATTAGCCATGAACTGAATAGGCGTTTTACGTCGTATAATGCCTGGACAGCTCAAAGGGATGCTACTAAAAACCAAAAGCTTAGAGGCAATAAGCAAAAGATTAAAGGTCCTTTAGAAGCGATGATACTGTACCTCTTAACAGAAGTTCGTTGCTCTCCAGAACAAATCAGCGGTCAATTGTGTCGTTCGTATTCTGATGCACAAGAACTCCAGGTATCTCCGGAAGCAATCTATTTGTGGGTTTATCATCATCCTCAAAGGCGACTGCTTACTAATTTTTTCCGAAGAAAGCACAGGTCCCGTAGAAAGCGACGTGAAAACGGAATAATTTGTAACGGCATAAGAAATAGGCTTTTATACGAGAAAGACCTGATGAAATCGAAGCTCGCAGGTAGTGTAACATTCGTTCTGTAAATTAAAATTTTGAGTTTTTATTTATAGGGCAATAAATCGTTTCGCAGTTCTCTTCTGGTAAACGCTTGCAATTGTATTCCGATTTGTATGGCCTGAATATTTTTTTGAGGATCTTGATACCCTTTTTTGAGTTCGAGAGCCTTGGTAAAGCAAGCAAGAGCTTTATCGGGTTGTTTAAGGGACGCATAACATAGGCCTAAATTGTTTAAAAGAGCCGGATCGCTTTGGTTGCCATGCTCATAACATTCTTTAGCCTCTACCCGTCGTCCATTGAGGTAATGACAGTTGCCCAAGTAAAACAATGCAAGAGGAGACTCAAGGGGAGAAAGAATGGAAAGGGCTTGATCGTAGTGTTCCATCAAGTACGCTATTTTACCTTTTAGAAGTTGTTTCTCATTCACATACGAACGGTCTATAACAGAACAAATATGCTCAAACCCATAGGTATTGAGAATCTCCAGCTCTGCCTTTCTTAAATCATCGAGATGATAGGAACTATTATTTTGGTGTCGCCTATAAAAAGTTAATGGAAGATCAAGATAGTCGAATCGATAACGATGTGCGGCACGCAGGTTCCATTCGTAGTCTTCCGCACGTCGATATGCTGTATTAAATGCGATCTCTTTAAGGCATTCCTGCTTCATAATCTGTGTCGAGGGAGAGGGGATTTGATTGCGAAAAAACGCTTCCGCTAGAAAATTTTCAGGAATAAGGGGAGGGCTACTCATCTTGCTTAACACCTTCCCCTTTTCGTCAGTCACATGAATAGCGTTGTAGAGGACATCGATAGCTGAATTACTCTCTAATGTTTTCAAAAGAATTTCCAGTCGGTCGGCACGCATGGCATCATCAGAATCGAGCAGGCAAATGTATTTTCCTTTAGCTTTTTTAATCCCCGTATTCCGTGCTGCTGAAGGTCCTAGATTACTTTGATGAATGGTCTGTATTCTTGCGTTATTTAGACTGAAGAAGTTGCATAACTGCCCCGATCCATCCGTTGATCCGTCATTTACTAAAATGAGTTCGAAATGAGGATAGGTCTGACCTAGGACGCTTTTAACGCATTCTGATAGAAACTGCCCTTGGTTATAAACTGGAACAATGATGCTGACTAGCGGTGTTTTCATACTGAACGGAGTGTACAAAACGGCCCCGATTTCGATCGAGTTTTATTTTTTCTTCTGCTACAGATAAAGTGGATACACAAGGAGGTGGATCATGTCTGCGAGCGGCTCTGTTCTTATCGGTAATTTGAAAGGTAAAGTTTTTCAGTTCAGCGATTTAGAATCTTCTGACATTTATGGGTATGATGTCATTGCAAAGGCTAATAGAGTAGAGCCATTGGTTACACTCGGTAAGGCAAAATGGGTGAAGTTAGATGTATCAGATGATCAAGGCAATCTAAGTCAGCTCGATGTCAAGGTCAAGAGTCTGGCGGCTACTTTTGTTTTGAGAAGAAAATATATCCGACGGCTAGCTAAAGTAGGCCAATTGGAGAAACTTATATTCAATAAAATTCAGCTCATTAAAGAACGTCATTTGGTACAGGTGCTAGAGGCTGAATCTACATCAACCGCTTCCTCATCTTCTTTCCTTAAGAATCTGCTTTCGGAAGTATCAATATCTCCTACAGCTTATCACGCTATTGAGAATTTTGTTCGGCAGCACTTGACTTCCTGGGAAAAATCTTATGAGGACGCGTGCTATTTTAGAAAAGGCGATACGGGACTTGCGCGCAGTGTTTTTTGGCTTAGAGGTCAAGGGGCTTACATCCATTTAAAAGGCGCCGGTAAAGAAGCGGTAAAACAAAAAGTCTGTATGCATACCGGAATCACAAAGCAAGAGTGTGAGACAACGATGAGGTATCTAAAGGATTACAAAGATCTTTGGGCGCTTAAGTACTCACAAGAGACGGTATTTAACTGTAAAGATACACAACTGCGTGTGGAAATCCGGTACATGCCGGAGGTAGGAGTTTTTGTAAAGCGTGAGCCTCTCCCTTGGGTTTTTGCTGAATTCCCAACAGATGACCCCTTTATGATTGGGAGGGGAGGAGCTAAAAATGTATATAAAGCGCTGAAAATGGATTCACTGGAAATTGTAGCAGTGGGAAGTGTGGGACGTTTTAACCTGGTACGCGGACGTGTAGTCACTGGAATAGAAGGGATTTCCAAGATGGAAAAGTACGCCTTAGAGCATCTAGATCACCCTAATATTTTAACGGGGAGGGTCTTTGATTATAAGGGTAAAAAAGACAACGATAACGACCTTAAGTCGATTTGGAAGCGGGCTGTCGTAAGTCCATGGTTTTCAGGTGGTAGTTTATTGCATGCGGCCCCTTATTTAAACTGGCTTGAAAAAGTCCAGATTGCGTTTGATGTGCTTTCCGCGCTAAATTATTTACATTCAAAAACAAACAAAGAAGACGGATCGGGAGAATGGGTGCATCTTGATGTAAAACCGCAAAATATCTTGCTGGGGAAGGATGAAGACGGGGAACTGCGCGCTGTGCTTGGAGACTTAGGGTTTTCCGGCCCCCTCTCGACGCGGCGTAGTTTCAAAGGAGGAACCAAGGAGTTTATGGCGCCTGAGATATTCGATTTACGGGGTGTAGGAACCTATACTGATATTTGGGCCGCAGGCATTACCCTTTATTGGCTTTTTTATAATGATTTACCCCATGCAGCATTCTGGAGAGAATCTGTCCAGAAGGACTGGATATGGTATTTAATGGGCAAAATGTTAATGGAAGATGTCAAAGAAAGATGGCCGGCAGCAAAATGCATGCGATTTATTTATGCAAATTTGCAGAAAAAGAGATCGTAAAAATTTAAGGTTTTTTGCCTCGAATAATCGTTGCAATTCCACCAGTTAAGGGGATTTGCGAGGTATCTTTGAAGCCAGCTTCACGAAGGACCTTTTCCATACGGTCAGGTGAAATGAAAGAGCGAATACTATCGCAAAGATAACGATAGGCATCATGATTCGAGGCAGCTAATTTGCCTACCATGGGTAAAAGAGTTTTGAGATATAGCGTATGCCCTAATCTTAAAAGGGGATTATTGGGCTGAGTGAGTTCGAGGATAGAAAAGCTTCCTCCCGATTTTAAGACTCGATAGGCCTCTGATGCACAGGTGGCCGGGTTTTGGACATTGCGTATTCCATAGGCTATTGTGATGCAGTCAATACTTTCATCCGGTAAAGGAATCGATTGCGCGTCGGCATGAATATATTGTACTTGGTGGCTGGTAAAAGGCGTTTCTTGGGCCTTATCCTGGGCGCATTGCAGCATTTCATCGCAGAAATCGAGCAAATAGGCGTTGATGGGTATTGTATGCTTTTTAAGCACTGTAAAGGCAATTTCACCGGTACCGGCGCAAAGATCTAAATAGTTGAACGATTTCTTAGGATGGGAGATGGATGATGCCAGAGCTTTGTTCCATCTTTGATGCAAGTTGAATGATAAAAGCGCATTTGTTCGATCATACTGCTTGGCAATAGAACCGAACATCTTTTGGATCGATTTTGGAGCGTCTTTATGGTAAGTTTTTGTCATCATCCTTTCCGCAAATTGAACATGAGGGATCAGTCCCGCAGCCGCGCTTGTTATCTCTTTTTTCTGTCGGTGTTCGACCGCACATTCCCAATTTAAAACGGGATTTTCCGGTTAAAAACCAACTGAATCCAAGAAGCATCAAGCATAAGAAGACAAGGATAAATGTAATAATTAAAGTCGTGGTCATCTCACACCTTTTTTATTTTAATTATACCATAAACTCTTATTCTTCGAATTCTTCAAAATCTTCCTCTTCGACTTCTTCTTTTTCAGGCTTCTTTAGAGTAGCTTTAGACGGGGTCAGTTTCGTTTTTCTAATGGCTTTTCCCGGAATATAATCTATCCAGATCGGAGAACCCCATGCCATATGGCCGTCTTCTTGTGTGACTCTTAAGTAGTAAAATGTAAATGGAGGTTTTTTATCTTTTGCATCAATGCAGACTTCTTGCAGTGAGGATAAATCATCCCATTCAAAAGTGAAATGGTAGCCGTCCGGTTTAAACGTGTGAACGACTTCTCCGTTGCGGATGATTTCAACCTTTTTTAATTTCGATGTTCCCGCAACGTAGCCAGAGATGTGGCGGTTATAATTCAGGCCGTGCTTGTCGATCGTGTTAGTTTCGGTACCCATAGGCATTCCTGCGATGTAAATCCCCACGATGATCCGTTCCCCGGTGGTGGCATAGCAAGAACGGTTATAAAGAGCTTCAAAAATACTAGCTCTTGTGTGTTCTTTGGCAATAACTGCAGTCATACCAGGGGTATACTGTTCTTGCTCCCCTTCATAAAAATCTCCGTAGATGCCACGGTCATCAAGTCCACCTGCAACAAATCCAAAACGATAATTGCTTAGTAATGCTTTTATGATGGAACCTTCACTAGCTTCCTGGATGCCTTTTTTCAGGGGGCCTTTAATCGGTTTGGGATTCCCTTCTTTTTGCGTGCATTCCGAACTTCCCCACGAATTGTAAATTTCCACTACACGTTCAAAGTCCTGATTAAAGTGGCTAAAATCGTAGGAAAACCCTTTTCCCATAGTGAATGTTGGGATGGCAAGCATTTCTTTTGGGGAATAGCTCTTATAGATTTTGCTGAGGGTATTGCTTTTGACGTCTTTTTTTCTAAGAATCGGCTTGCTGTCTTTTGCCCAAACAAATTGCCGCACGCCTTCAGTTTTTTGGGTTCCTTGCCACTGAAATCCTAGAAAAGTGGTAAATCGTTCTGCTTCATCGAATTCGCCAAGGTTCTGATTGATAAGCTTCCAAATTTCATTCGGGGTTTCTTCCTGGCTTTCAAAAGGGGACGTTCCGAAGAAGTTCAGGGCTTTTTCATCACGCATATGACGCAGGCAGCTTTCGATATTCTCTGTGGAATCGACGCGCACAGATTCCCCATGGAGAAGGCCCCAATACAGGTGTTTTTCGTTTTCATTGAAGCATTTGATAGGAGGTGAGCGGAATAGCTCATTGGTGGCGGTATTTTTTAATTGTACAGTATAAATACCTGCTTCATTGAAATAGAGGTTGGGAATAGTAGCAAATCCGGTTTCCGGAACAAAAAGCTTCCAATTCAAGTTTTCCCTTAGATGTTCATAAGAAAGTTCTACAAGGGTGTCTTCAGGGGCATTAGATGTTAAGTTGCCGTATTCGTCTTCAAAGCGGACAACGACATCGAATCTTTTGTTACGGGCGACAAAGGAGGGGGTCAATATATTAATTTTCTTTAAAACGTTGCCGCGGATGTCTAAGGAAAAGATTTCAGGATCTTCAAAGTGTCTCTTGCCGGTTGTGTCGATATATAAAAGGAAGGGGCGGCGTCTTTGAGAATAGGTCTGGGCTCTAGTTCCATTTTTTTCGAGGAGGCCTGGAGTTAATTTGGGAGAACCTACCACTACAGTGAAAGCTGTTCCTGCTTCAAGCTTGATCGGCAATTCAAATTCGAAAACCGGGGCGAAGGAATCAGGAATCTCTATTTCTTCGGCCGTCAGGATTTTTCCGTTCTCTAGTAAGCCGTAGATGACATTTCGGTTATTTTTCAGATTTGCAGAAGGGATTTCCCAATCAATCTCCCTACCATCACTTGTGAGGTCGAAGCGCAGGAATGTGCCTTTGGGCAAGTTCACAGCTGATGAGTAGATAAATTTCCAGGTGTTAAATTCACCTGCCAAGGCTTGATTTGGTTCGCAGTAGCAAATCGATCGGCGCATGCAGTTCCCCTTAATAATTCAATTATCCAGAGAGTTTAATTAAAGAGGGCGAATCCTTCAATGAAAATTAACAGTTTTGAGGAAAGAAATAAAAGGAATTTTTTGCAAACCATCGCCAAGCAACCTCGGAGGTTATAGAGCTCATAAATTATTTTAATCTTGCCAGGCAAATGGGGCATAAGGTTTATTAAAGCGAACGTGATTGAAGATTGAAAATTTGAAAATGTGACAAAAAATTGCCTAAATTTGAGCTAGGGGAAGCCGGCGCTAAAGCAATGCAATTTGAATAAGTTGCGTGATACAGGCCTCAAAATTAGCTGCTGAAGATGCAGTCAGAAACTAATTTGTGAACAGGAACTGGTTGTTCTATTGAACTGCGTATCCAACTGCTCGTTTTTCGCGGATGACTGTGACTTTAATCTTGCCGCTATAACGGAGTTCTTTTTCAATTTTTTTAGAGAGATCACGTGCTAGGTTTAGAGCCCCGTTATCGTCAATCATGTCGGGCAGGACAGTGATGACGATCTCCCTTCCAGCCTGCATGGCATAAGCTTTTTCGATTCCAGGGAAACTGTAGGCTATATCCTCCAGTTGCTGGAGACGTCTTAAATACTCTTCCAGATGTTCGATCCTTGCGCCGGGCCTTGAGGCGGAAATAGCATCTGCTGCACCGCAAAATGAAGCTTCAACTGTAAGCGGTTCCATTTCGTTGTGATGGCATCCGATTCCGTTTGCAACCTCTTTCGACTCTCCATACTTTAAGGCAAGGTCGTGACCAATGATGGCATGGGTACCTTCATATTCGTGAGTGGCAGATTTGCCCACGTCGTGCAATAACCCGATCCGTTTGGCTAGGGAGACGTCTAAATGTAGTTCTTCAGCTATCATGCCCATCAAATGGCCGACTTCAATAGAATGATCCAAGACATTCTGGCCAAGGCTGTTTCTGAACTTCAAGGCGCCTAAAAGCTTGATCAATTCAGAATGAAGATTGACCTGGCCCATTCTTAAGGCGGCATCTTCACCAAATTCGATCATTTTCTTATGGACCGTACCCTGTGCTTTCAAAACAGCTTCTTCGATGCTGCTGGGATGGATTCTGCCATCTTTAACGAGCTCGCTAAGGGCGGTTTTTGCCACATGCAGGCGGATCGGATCGAATCCAGAAATGACAACGGTATTCGGGGTGTCATCTATCAAGAAATTTACGCCTGTCAAACGCTCCAGAGTTCGTATATTTCTCCCTTCACGGCCGATAATTCTTGCTTTAATTTCTTCTCCGGTCAGAGTAACAGTGCAGACGGTTGATTCTGACACACAAGGGACAGCCAGGCGGTTGATAGCGGAGGCAAGGATCCGGCTGACTTGTCGATCGGCAGTTTCCTCTGCTTCTTTAATTGAGCGTGCAATATAATTGGCCGTATCAAAACGTACTTCTTCTTGTATCTTTGCCAAAAGCAATTCCTTAGCTTGCAAAGACGTGATACCGGAAGTATGTTCGAATTCAGAGATTAGTTTTTTTTGCTCTGCTGCAAGGGTGAGTTTTTCGCTTTCAATGATTCCCTTTTGATCAGCAAGTGATAATTCTTTTTTCTCAATTTGGGAGAGTTTGCTCTGGAGCATGTTGTAGCGCTCCTCAAACTTGTCTTCCCTTTGTTTGAGTCGATCTTCTTCTTTTTGAAGCTGGCGTCTCTCTTTATCCCAGGTCGTTTGAAACGCTTTCTGCCTCTCCGCTTCATTTTGCTTGGCGTCGTTTTCAGCAGATTTCTTAATTCGCTCTGCTTCCAGTTCAGCTTCTTGAACAATTGTGGCCGATAAAGCTTTATAGCTGCCTATTTTACGGCAATGCATCCACTGCATGCCGAGAGCACCAGCTGCGCCTCCTAAAAGGCCTGCAAAGAGGTTCCAGTAAAGAGGTGTCATTAGGCTTCTTTTGCCTCTGAGTCTGAGTGGGGTTTCAAAATGGGACGTACGCGGACACGCTCTACTTTCCTTTCATCGGAACGTAGAATCTCCATTTCAAATTCGTCTTGATGGATAATAAATCCTTTGGAGGGGATGGAGCCGGCACAATGGAAGATGTAGCCGCCTACTGTGTCATAATCACCCTCTTCAGGAATTTTAATGCCCATCTGTTCTTCCACTTCGTAAATACTCATGCGCGCGTCAACAACCCATGAGCCGTCTTGTTGGGGAAAAAACAGATCCTCTTCCTCGTCATACTCATCTTCAATATCACCCACGATCTCTTCAAGAATGTCTTCGATTGTTACGATACCCTCTGTGCCACCATATTCATCGACAACAATGGCTAGATGGACTTGTTTTTTACGAAACTCCAAAAGCAAATGGGATATTTTTTTGGTTTCAGGTGTATAGAGTACGCTTTTTTGAATCGATTCGATAGGGGCATCAAGGATTGCCGGATCATTATTTTTTTCCTGATAAACCATGAAAGTTCTTAGAATATCTTTGTACATCAAGACGCCGACAATGTTGTCTACGTTGTTGCGGTAGATCGGAATGCGGGAATACCCCTCCTCTTCAATCAAGCGTGCCGCTGTTCTGATCGGAGTATCAGCGGATAAGCCGAACACGTCAACGCGGGGTACCATGATTTCCCGAGCGATCCGGTCTTTGAAGCGTAAAACGGACTCGATCAGTTTTTTATCGTTAATGTCGAGCGAGTGCTCCAGCTTTGCTCTTTGTATGATTTCAATGATCTCTCTCTTGGTTTTGGTGAGCGGTTCTTCAAAAGAAATCGACTGAAAATGTTTATGCGCCAGCTTGAGGCTGAGGTACGTTATAGGCAACGCAATTAGCATGAAAAAAGAGGATAATGGCGCTGATATTTTTAGTGCTGTTTCAGGAAAGCGGGAGGCAAGAATGCGCGGAATAAATTCCCCGAGAAAAAACAGCAGGGCAATAAAGAATGAAAGTCCTGCAACCATTCTCAAGCTGTAGGTTTCAAAAATGAAGGGGGGAGCTAGGAGAAGGAGCAAGGAGGAGATGGCAAAACAGCAGCGTGTAATATTCTGGGCTGAGATTGCAGCGGTTAACAGCCCTTCATATTCATGTTTCGGAAATAGATAGTTATGAAGGGAACGATAGAAAAATTCTTTCTGGGAAGGTTCGTAATTCGGATCTTGAAAATGCAATTTTCTGAAGGCTGCATTGAGGGCAGATAAAAACGCCGTCCCTATCAAGAATAGAAAAAGGAGCAGGAGGTGGATTATAAAGTGCAATGGTCCTCCCTGAGCATGAGGTTTTTCTCTTTCAAGTGATTTAAAAGGCGCGTTTCCGCTTTTCTCATTTCAGGTTCTTCGTCACCTAGATCATCGTAGCCTATCAGGTGCAATAAGCCATGCACAACATAGAGGGTGACTTCATCATAGGGTGTGGAGGGGTTTGATTCGGAGTAGGTAATTGCAGTTTGAGGGCAGACAAAAACTTCTCCCAACACTTTGTATCCTGATTCCCCTTTGGGATCGATCGGAAAAGAAATGCAATCGGTCGTTGAGGGGTCATCAAAATAAATGCGGTGGAGTTCACACATAGCAGAGGAAGTCACACAGTGAATAGCGACTTCATCACACTGGATGCTCTCCTGGGATAGAACTTCCCGCACAACCGATTCGATTTGAATGGAGTTTATAGCCAGGTCGTTTTGTTGATTAAAAAAATGGACGTCCACAACTTATACTATCATTGATGATAAATTTATATCCCTTAATCTATAACAGAAATAAGGGATCGGGACAAGACTTCCATTAAAGCACTGGGGTTTTTGGTAAACCGGTGATTTTTTTATTGTCTTTATCGTTCCAGCGGTCCAGCTTTTTAAGAACGTCTAGGCGCTCGAAACGCTTAAGAACATTACGCTTTTTGCCGCTTTTATTACTTTTTCCAAAACTAGGATGTCTAGACATAATTTCTCTCTTACTTAATTTTTGGGATATAAGCTTTCGCAGCGAGTTCGCCTTCAATGGCGTTAGTCTGTAATTTAAAGCCTGTAGGAAGATTATCTTTCTTTAAGCCTGTCTTTTCTGCGAGGTTTACCTGCCGTTTTCTTGGGCTGGCACTGCGTCTTTCGTTTTGCTTACTAATGCGCACCATTTAAAATGCTCCTTATTTAATGGCCAAATTATAGGGCGTTAAGCCCTTTTTTGCAAGCGATAATCAAGGGAATTTTGCCGGGTGCCGCATACCTTTTGAAGAGATGCTTCTAATTTATTGCTTAGCTCGGTGTCTAAGAGGTAGTATCTAAAGACAAAAGGCTTGACTTAAATTAATTTTTATATATAATTATATATAGTGTTAGATGATTTTTAAGAGTTTGTAAAGAATTTTGGGAAAAAGGAGATTGGCATAAATGGTAGCCCCAGGAAATGACAGCATCGGACGGTGCAATCATTACGATAATCCTTATAACGTGCGAGCGCAAGCACGTCCGGAATTAACGAAACGGCGGCAGGATAATTACCTGAAAAGTCAAGACACTCTAGGTGTGCACCAGGAAAAATTGGAGAAACAGCTTTTTATGCTGTTAAAACAAAAGAATTTTATGGGATCCGGACCCTTTATTTTAATTACCCGCGCAGGGAAATACCTGTTTTTAGGGCTGCTGCTCCCTCCTTATATTTTTATGTATGGATTGCCTAAATGGCTGCTTACTGCGCTTGCCCCTAAACTCTTCAAATTCGTTAAAGGAGGAGCGATTGGGATTGTAAGAACAGTAAAAAACGCGATCAATGCCGTATTGTTCCCTATAAAAGCTGCCATGAAGGCAACAACAGATCCTATTTTAAATTTCATACAGGCCCGCATTGAGAAAGGGCGTGAACTTTATCATCATACAGGATCCATCGCTCGTAAATTTACAGGCGCAATGAGTTTTCCGTATCGTTGGCTGAATGCTAAATTTTTTGTGCCGATACGCAAAACGATCCGAAATGTTGTAGGAATACTCCCTGCCTTTAAAAAATCATTAAGTCGATTAAAGATACTCAAAGACCGTGCGCATCAGCATCTGGTTTTAGCGCCTGGAAGAATTTATCAAGCGCTTCAAAATGCTCCTGTTGTTTTTAAGCCTTTGATCGATCTTGTAAACAGGCAATTCGCAAGATTGCAAAGACCGCTTTTGGAAGCCGTTACCCATGCTTCAAACACCATCAATTATTTAATGGCTCCCATCCGCAATTTCCCAGGTCGCGTTTCTGCAAAGCTTAAAAAAACGACACTGGAATTCTATCATAAATTTGCTGATCCTATCACTTCCTGGATGTCATCTAGAGTGGATTTCGTTAAGAGATCCTTGGGGAAAACGCGCGAAAAATTGATTGATGCCCCACGGAAGGCAGCAGTTAAAATCCTCTCTAAAGTTAGAAAATTATGGGATGCAGTTGTAGAAAAAGGCGCCGAAACCTTGCGTACAATTGGTGAGAGAGCCGCTTTAGTGCCCCACATACTTTTAACAGTGCTACCTCAGCCTGTGGTGGTGTTTTTAACAGGTTTTCTAGTAAAAGCACCGGAGCGCCTGTTTTCTGCGGGAACTAGGTTAGGAAAAAAATATAAGGAATCTAAGCAAAAGTTGATGCGGGCATTGGCTGTCACTAATCAACGTTTTCTTTCTTTCATGCGGCGAAGAGCTCGTTTGTTATGGCCTAAAATCGTAGCCGCTCCCAAAAAAATTAAGAATGGGATCAAGAAAGGGATTTTTATTGCAGTTGAAATGCTACAGGCCTCGTTCTATTTGCTGCGCTTAATGTGGGCCTGGGTAAAAGTTTTGTGCAAATACGGGATCCTTCTCTTGAGGCAATCACTGGCCGGCTCATTTCCGGCTCTTCGTTAAATTTCTTTAGCCATCATCTGCGTTTTTGGAAGAAGCACTCCGCAGGAAATGATTGTTTTTAAGGCGTCATCTACCTGCATATCAATAAAAATCACTTGTTCCCTTTTAAGCAGCATCATAAAGCCCATGGTCGGATTCGGTGTACCGGGAACGAAGACGGAAATTAATCCGTTGTGTTCGGCATCACCGGAGATGCCGTCCAAAGTGACCATTCCGATGCTATAAGCCTTTTCATGAGGGAAAGGAACTAGCACAACTTGGGAAAAAGTTTGCCGTTTATCAGCTAAAAGCGTGTTGACCACGTCTTGAGCTGCTTTGTAAATCTTATTTACAAAGGGGATGCGATGGATCAAATAATCTCCAAAGCGAATCAGTGAGTTTGTGATGAAAATCCGAGCAAGGATTCCTGTTATAATGAGTAAGGCCACTAAAAATAGGATCACTAGTGCTTTGCTTAAAAGGACGATGGTTTGTTCAGAATTTAAAAACAAAAAGGGTTTACCTAATAGCCCGTAGTAGCTAAGGATCTTTTCAATCGCATTTTGAAACGGGCGGGTGACCAGGTTGATAAAAAAACGGATGATTAAAATCGTGACAACTGCCGGTAGAAGAAGGGCGAGTCCGGTAAAGAAATAGCGTTTAATCATGTGTTTTAACCTTTTTGAAAGGAGTTAGGATCACTCCGCAGGAGATGATGTATTTTAACGCGTCTTCTACAGGCATATCTAAAAAAACCACATCAGTCTTTTCAAATATGATGAAAAATCCGGAGGTGGGGTTGGGGGTGGTGGGAACAAAGACCCCGACAAAATGGCCCGCATGCTGATCGGTCAGTTCGACGATATCATCGCGGGTAACGAGTCCCAGCGTAAAGGTTTCTTTATTCGGAAAAGGGACTAAAACGACCTGTTTGAATGATTTCGAACTGTTGGTAAATATGGTATTGATCACATCTTTTGAGGTCTTGTAGATGGTGCGCACAATCGGAATTTTGTGGAATAATCTTTCCCCCAGCCCGATGAAGTAGTGTGTAATAAACCATCTTGTCAAGAAGCCGAGCATCACCGTAAAGAAGAAGAGTAAGATTAATACGACTAAACGGCTGATATAAATTTGGACTTCGTCGGCACTTAAAAATAAAAAACCGGATTGAAATAAATTGAAACGATCTAGAGTGGCATTGACAGATCCGATAAAGGGATTTGTGAAAAAGTTCACAATAAACATCACAATGGCAAGAGTAAGTGCCAGGGGCAAAAGTAGAATCAGCCCTGTGATAAAGTATTTACGCATAAGAGGCTCCGAAAATTGTTAAAAATCATATACGATTTCACTGCAATTTGCAATGAAACCTCCAGGGCAGCTTCGCGTCCTCGCCTGCGTAATCGACTCCAATGCGTGCTGAAGCCTTGATTTCTTCTGACTTTATCATGAGTCCTCGGTCTTCAATCCACACAGGTGGCCGGTTCAGTGGATGGCCGCTGATTTTCGTGGTAATCCCCATGGCCTGCGCAAGGGAGCCGGGACCATTTGTGAGTTTATGATCGGCTTTTGCTTTGCCTCGTCTTTTAATCATCAAATCAATCCCTTCAATGGGGAAGATCGTGCGGACAAGAATCGCGTGCGGAATATTTTTGAAATTGGTCACAACATTAAATAAATGATGGATGCCGTAGCAAAGGTAAACGTAGGCGATGCCTCCTGATTCAAACATCATCGCATTGCGTTTGGTCTTACGATTTCCAAAAGCGTGGGAAGCGCGGTCTTCAGGGGCGCGGTAAGCTTCCGTCTCTGTAATAATGCCGCAGGTGCGGCCTTCTACAAATTCGGTAACTAAATATTTCCCCAGAAGATCTTTACTGATCTGTAAGACATCATCCCGCAGATAAAAATCTTCGGGCAATATGCTCATTTCTTTTTTTTCTTAGCTCGCGGTGTGGCTACAAAAAACCAGCGGGTTTCAAGTAGGATAAGGTCTACATCTCGAATCATGACCGTGATTTTATCGCCCGAGAAGAAAGTGGCGCCGGTATGGTTGCCAGTCAGCATCGCTTTTGAATCATTAAATTCATAATAATCATCGCCGATTTCAGACACATGCAAGAAGCCTTCGATCATTAAATCCGCTATTTCGAACGTGATACCAAAATTTCTTACGCGTGTGACAATGGCTTGATATTGCTTACGGCGGTCTTGATCATGCATGCTTTTAAGAAGGCGCAACTTTTTTAGTAGGGTGACGTTTCTTTCAGCACGCTCGCTGATTCTTTCCCTTTCAGAGCATTGATCGGCGATGACAGCCAGTTTGTCGTATTCCATGTCTTGATCAAAAAGAAGGCGATGGATAACGAGGTCAATATAGCGTCTGATGGGGCTGGTAAAGTGACAATAGTGTGTTAGCGCCAGGCCGTAGTGTCCGATATTTGCAGGGGAGTAAAGCGCTTGCTTCATCCGTCTGATATAGCTAGTGGCCAAAAACGTTCCGATAGGTGCTTGCAAAGCCTCATCAAACATAGTTTGCAAATCCATGGGAGTTGGCTCATCAGGGAGTTTATAACCAAAGGCGTAGGCTAGTGATACGAAGTCTTTTAAAGATTCGCCGCTTGGCTGATCGTGAACTCGATACGTCAAGTCGCGGCCGATGCTGTTTAGGTGTGTGGCTACTACTTCATTTGCTTTGAGCATGAATTCTTCCACCATTTGGTGGGTGATGTCGTAAGGGATAAATTCGGTGCCTGTAGGAACGCCTTGTGCGTCAACCACCACGCGCAGTTCCGGAATGCAAAATTCAATACTGCCCCTTTCATAACGCTTCTTCTTGAGCAGATTGCACAATTCCACCATGAGATTCAGTAATCCGCTATAAGGACTTTTCTGCTTGCCATCCAAGACTTCTTTAGCTTCTCGGTAGGTAAAGCGCTTACGGCTTTTAATCACGCCTTTTACAATGCGGTAATTCAAAAGATTTCCGTCTTTATCAAATCGCATCATAACAGAGGCTGTTAGACGGATGACGTTGGCGCGCAGACTGCACAGGTTTTCCGAAAGGGGATGTGGCAGCATCGGCACACAAGTCCCGGGGAAATAGGTGCTGTTGCAGCGCTTTAACGCTTCGTCGTCAAGGGCAGTGCCCGGTTTTACGTAGTGGGATACGTCCGCGATATGCACGCCTAAATTATAGCAGCCTTGATCATCTACGCTGATCGTGATGGCGTCGTCGAAATCTTTTGCTGTGGTGGGATCGATAGTGACACATTCAAGAGGGCGGAAATCTTCCCGTCCTTTTAAATCGCTTTGCGTGACTTTGCTGCCGAAAGCCTCTGCTTCTGCAATGGCAGAGGCTGGGAATTCTTTTTTAAGGTCAAATTCTTCAATAGCGGCTTCAACGTCTTTGGAAGCATCGGTGATGGGTCCGATCAGGTGAGAAAGACGGGTTGTTGTCGGGCTTTCTTCATCGCCCCATTCCAGTACTTCCAAAATCACCCGGTCGCCTCTTTGCAATTTTTGATCGGCGTCACGGATTAAAACAGTGTGTTCTGCACCTAAGACTGGCACATACACCATCGGGTCATCCTTTGGTCGGACGAGAGTAACGATGCCTGCCAAATGGGTTCTGCCGCGCTCTAAAATGGCTTGCACTTTTCCTTCCGGCCCTTTTTCAGAACGGACCATTAAATTAACGCGCACTTCCACCCGATCTCCATCCACGGCATTTTGCGTAAGGTGTTTCGGAATAAAGATGTCTTGTGGGAATAAAGAGGCATCGTCCGGATTGACAAAGCCGAATCCTCGCGGGTTAATGCGGATAATGCCAGTGGCGACTTCATGCGGTTGCCGCTTCGGCTGGTAAAGTCCATTGGAGAAATTGCACAGCCCTTTTTGCACTAGGGAGTCCAATGCTCTTTTAAAGGGGGGCAAGAGCTCTTCCGGAAGGTTGAGTTTTCGCATGATAGCATTAATGGAGAGAGAGGCGAAATTTTTCCCTTGGATAAATTCTTCGGCTACTCTTAATAGGTTATGGTAAGTACGGTCTTCTTTCTTTTTTTTCATCTTAGATTGTCATTTAAAATTAATGCCGATTTTAGCATAATCCTTGAAAAAAACCTATTAATTGTTGCCAATAAGCCGGGCATTAGTCATCGCTTTTAATGAGTAAAACCATACAGGATGTTTTATAATGAAATACAGCCATCAAGAAATCGAGAAGAAATGGCAAAAAGAGTGGAACGAGAAAAAAACGTTCAAAACAGAACTCGATCCCTCGAAGCCTAAGTATTATATTCTTGATATGTTTCCCTATACATCAGGATCGGGGTTGCACGTCGGACATGCTTTAGGTTATACGGCAACAGACATTATCGCCCGTTATAAAAGACAAAAAGGATTTAACGTGCTCCATCCTATGGGCTGGGATAGTTTCGGCCTGCCGGCAGAGCAACACGCTATCCGTACAGGTACGCATCCCGAGGTGACCACTGAAAAAAACATTGAAGCCTTTCGACGCCAATTGAAAGCGATTGGATTTAGCTATGACTGGGATCGGGAAATTGCAACCCATGAACCGACATATTATAAGTGGACCCAGTGGATTTTTACAAAATTATATGAAAAAGGGTTGGCCTACGAAGCGGAGATGCCGGTCAATTGGTGCCCGACCCTTGGGACTGTTTTAGCGAATGAAGAAGTTGAAAACGGTAAATCGAAGGAAGGGGGGTATCCGGTAGAGCGGCGCCCCTTAAGACAGTGGATTTTAAAAATTACGGATTATGCCGACCGCTTACTCGAAGATTTAGGTCAGCTTGATTGGCCCGATAGTTTAAAGCGACTGCAGATCAACTGGATCGGTAGAAGCGAAGGAGCACAAGTTTCATTTCCCGTCAAAGGCGGAAGTGAGGCCATAACAGTCTTTACAACGCGGCCTGACACTTTATTCGGTGCCACTTATATGGTCCTTGCTCCTGAACATCCTCTGGTGGGGAAAATTACAACAGAAGACAGGCTGCAAGAGGTGAAGGCCTATCAGAAAACGGCCGCAGCAAAGTCTGATATGGACAGAACCGATCTATCATTAGAGAAGACCGGTGTATTTACAGGAGCCTATGCAGTTAACCCGGTAAATAATCAACCCATCCCTGTCTGGATCTCCGACTATGTCTTGATCGGTTACGGCACCGGCGCCATTATGGCAGTACCAGCGCACGATGAGCGGGATTTTGATTTTGCCTCAGTGCATGGGCTGCCTATTATCGCTGTATTCGATCCGGATTTAATAGCCCATGCCGATTTGGTTCCAAAAGGTGTAGATCCGGCCGTTTTCCGTAATGAAGTGATGGAAGGGAAAAGATGCTGGACAGGCGATGGCGTCTGCATCCATAGCCAAAACGACAACATTTCATTAAATGGCCTATCGGCTTCAGAAGCCATCTCAAAAATTACCACCTGGCTGGATACAAAGGGGCTCGGGAAAAAATCGGTAAGCTATAAGCTGCGTGATTGGCTGTTTTCACGCCAAAGGTACTGGGGAGAACCGTTTCCAATCCTCCATTTTGCCGATGGGTCCAAACGTGTCTTGGATCTGGATGAGCTTCCCTTAACCCCACCTCCCATGACGGATTTTAAACCAGCAGGCGACGGCCAAAGCCCTCTGGCAAAAGACAAGGAGTGGGTCAATATAATCGATGGCAAAACTGGTCAAAAAGCTAGAAGAGAGACCAATACCATGCCCCAATGGGCCGGTTCTTGCTGGTATTACCTGCGTTTCTGCGACCCGAAAAATACGGATGCTGCCTGGGGCAAAGAAGCTGAACAGTATTGGATGCCGGTAGATCTCTATGTTGGCGGTGTCGAGCATGCTGTGCTGCATCTTCTCTATGCGCGCTTTTGGCACAAAGTTCTTTATGACTGCGGCTTAGTTAGCTCCTCTGAACCTTTTAAGCAGCTGCGTAATCAGGGTTTGATTGTGGCCCGTTCTTATAAGGATAACCAAAATCGATATGTCCAGACGTCTCTTGTTAAAGAAAAAAACGGGAAGTTCTATCACACGGAAACGGGCGAGGAATTGACAAGTCAAATCGAGAAAATGTCAAAATCGAAGCTCAACGGCGTCCAGCCCGATGACATCATTGAAGAATTTGGCGCCGACTCCCTTCGACTCTATGAAATGTTTATGGGACCTTTGGATAAGGAAAAAGTATGGAATACAGACGCTGTCAGTGGCTGCCGTAGATTCCTATCCCGGTTTTATGATGCGGCCGTTTCCGCTAAAGTAACCGATGAGGAGACGCCCGAAGCGCTCCGTTTGGGACATCGACTCGTTAAAGGCGTGGAAGCCGATATCGAATCGATGCAGTTTAATACGGCCATAGCGAAGTTTATGGAGTTTATTAACGAATTTTCACGGCTGGAAGCTTATCCACGCTCAGTGCTTAAGATGGCAACGCAAGCCTTGATGCCTTTTGCTCCCCATGTGACGGAAGAAATCTGGCAATTACTTGGCTTTAAAGAAGAATTGACCCGCCATCATTGGCCTGAAGCCGAGTCGAAATATCTGGTAGAAGATACGGCCACCTACGTGGTCCAGGTGAATGGTAAGGTGCGCACGCTCTTGGAGCTGTCTAAGGGCTTATCACAAGAAGATCTGATGGAGTTAGCTCAAAACGATCCGCATGTTTCAAAATTCCTTGATGGTAAAACATTACGGAAAGTGATTTTTGTGCCGGATAAATTGCTTAACTTAGTGGTATAGGATCACCAAAACCACTTTTTTGAAGTGGTTTTGGCTTTGGAGCCTCATGTTAAATCTTGCAGAAACCCGGGAATTAAACTAGGCAGTCGCTTCACTCTTTTCGGCGGAACAGGATTCTTGGCAATCGCATCAGCACTTTCAAGCAGGGCTTTGGAGACAATTCCCTGCGCCTTAACCATCATGTTTTGTGCCCGTAAACGATCCCCGAACATTTGTGTATAGATCCGAGTGACCACCTGATTGAGATGGTTAGCGTCTTTGATCACCCCTTTAGCTATATTCTTTGCAGGGGCTGAAAAAATGCCTAAAATGCTGGGTAATTTCAATCCGTCAACCAAATGCATGATCAGGTCGTGGGCGACTTTAGACGTTTTAGCGAGTTCTTCATCTAATTTTTTTCTAATGTCTTCTGCTTTCGGCTCCGGTTTCTTTTTAAACAGTTCTCTAATGCCTTCCGGCGTGTTGAATTTAGCCTTAATTTCTTCAGCGGCTTGATGTATCAGGAAGTCAGGGGAAGATTCCACTTGATGTAGTGCCGAGGTGATTTGCTTGCTGAGTATGTCTTTGAACCAATTAGAGAAATATTCGGCCGCGCTATTTAAGTCTCCAATGCCAAAGGCTAGGTTTACAACGAGATTGCCATACTTATTGTTACTGCCATGTTCATCGCTTTTGAAGAGTGTGGTTAATGCCGTGCAGATGTCTGAATCGCTTTTAATCTCTTCTTTGCAATCTTCAAAATAAGCAAGGATGAACGCTGTTTGATGGTTAATGGCTGTATTAATTTTAAGATCGTCGAATTCTTTATCAGCGCTTTTCAGCATTTTTTTGATTTGTGCATACAACATTCTATTGAGTCTGTCGTGCGCAGCAACGTCGGATGGATCTGTCATGAGTTTGAATAGTAAGGGTGCCGCGGTATCCATATTTTGGTTGATAAGCTGGCGAACGCTCGCTTCTAATATGGCCCCTTGTGCAGAGGGCAATAAAGTTTCTACAGTGAATTGGTCGATTTTTTCAGGGATGATAAAGGTTTCAAACAAGGCGCTTAGACCTTTAACAAGCCCATTTTTAATGTGTTCCCTGGTTTTATTCAGCAGCCATTTTTCAATGGTTTCGCCGTATTTACTTTGAAGTTTTTTTAACTGCGCGGTAATTTTTTTCTGATCATCCGATTTTAGAATTTCCTGTGAAATATATAGTCCCTCTGCAAAGAGATCCCCTATTTCCTTAGGATATTCGATTTGCCCGACTGCATAAACAAGTCCATCTACTTTATGAATTTTTCCTGAGAGATCGACAACCGTTTGTTCAGGAAAAAGTATGTTGAGCGCGCTGCCTGCGAGTTCATTAAAAAGGTGCGGCTTTTTTCCGCCAGGGGTGTCATCATCTTCTTCCGGGCACAAGATGTCCAGAACGGTTCCGATTCCCTTAAAAATTTTCTCAATGGGATCGATATTTTCCTGAGGGGCATTCTTTTGAGGGTTTTCGTCTCGAACTAATTTTAACTGTTCAATATCAGGGTGACACACCGGCAATGCTTTATAAGCTTCTTTGGCGGCCTCATCACCGGCTTCTTCTAGCCACTCTGTAGCAGCTTCTTTAAGTCGCTCATTAACATCTCTTGTAAGATCTTTTTTGTTAGCTTTAATTTCCAACAGCTTCCAAAGTTCTAAAGCAGAAGGGTCCTGAGAAGCCGTTTCTTGCGCTATTTGGAGTTGTTTTTTCTCCTCTGAAATCCTGCTTCTTCTTGCTTTTTCCGATTGAATGACGCCTTCTGAATGGTCGACGAGCAATTTTAAAAGTCGATTGTAGGTTTTTGTGTAATCTGTGTTTTCGACTAGATTTAAAGTGCGGCGTAAGACAAGATCCCCTATGATCTGCGCGTTAGCCTTGACAGTACCTTTAATGATTGGCCCTAGGTTTCCGGTCACATTTTGCAGTTTTTCATGGAATTTTTTAATTTTTTGGTCTGCCAGAATAATAATACAGGATTTAAGGATATCTTTTATTTTAGTTTCATCTTTTGCTATGAGGGGGAAACTGTCGTAGAGACTCTGGCTAAGATCTGACCGAAGCCAATGGATCATCGCTTCTATATAGGAAGCCTCATGATGTTTGTCTTGTAGTTGGGTTTTTAATTCGTCATTGTTGAGGTCTGATTTAAGTGCCCAATGCAGCACTTCTTTTAAAGCGCCGTCTACATTGTCCTTAATCCCGTAGCTTTCCATTTTTTGACTGAGCGGTCCTGCGATCTGAGCTCCGACATCAATGATTTCACTGGCGCTGCGCTCCATAATTTCCTGGAGTTTTTTTAGGGCCGCTTCCGCAAGAGGAAGCTCCGGCGCGATGTAGTCATCAAACACTACATCGGTCAACTGGTCTAACATTTGAATTCCGGCGTCGTAAAAATCTTGTACTTCTTTCTTTTCAAATGCAGGCAATTGTACTTCACGGCCTTGAATCTCTGGAGCCTCTAGGTTAGGGGATAATCGTGGAGAGTCCACTTTCGGGGGAACTAAGGGTGTGATGGATCGATTTCGTAGTTTGGCGCGATCTAGCGTCTCTTGCAAACGCGTGTTCACAATGGGTGCCCCTGATTGAAAAAGGGCGCCAACTTTCTGAAAAAATGATTTTGCTGCGTTCCAAATCTTTTTAATCGTTTTTAAAAAGGGGCATTTTTCCCAGACAGAATTTCTAGGTAACATCCCCGGAATATTGATCGATTTAATAAGATCTGCATTTAAAGTCATATTAATTCCTTTTTTATGCTGCTATGTTAACAGGCTAAATTAAAGATTTAATAAAGATTTCATTAAAATTAGGGATAGGGTGAATTCAGGCTTCTAACTTGACGGCATCAAATAAATTGCATAATATTCACGCATCTAAAAAACGAAGAGGATAGCTCCATGAGAATATTTCCAGGTCATGTTTCCAGAAGTTCCCATTTCAGCAATACGACAAAGGGAAGGAATCAGACATTTTCAACAGATCGTAAAGCCGAACAGCTAAATCAAAAAATTAAACAGCAAAGACAGTTTCAATCAACTAGCCAACAGAAGATATTTAATGGTGTTGTCCAGGCTGAAATTCCAGTTTTAATGGTTCATGTCGCAATTTTAATGAATCGCATGGGTCAAATGCAATAGTAGATGCTCGTACCGAAGGCGCCGGCAAGTTCTACTTTGATTCATCTAGTTGTTCGGCAGATTTTTGCAAGGACCTGTTGAAAATATCTAGGCATCTCACAAATAGGCTTTTATTAACAAGGGGACGGTGCATGATCCGATTGTAGATGTCTTTGATTAGCGTCTCAAATGTAGCGGTTGATGGAGTGGCGTGTTGGACAAAAGGGGTCCAATGAGACTTTAAAACGGAATAAAGGCTGTCGTGGGAAAGCGCCGCTATTGATCTAATCCTTTTGGGAAGATCTATTTTTATTTGTTCTGCAATCTGATGTTTTTTTTCAATAGAGGGTTCTTCTGAAAAAAATAGTTCCTTTATTTTTTCTGAGTCAAGCAGTCGTTGACTTTCAGATTCTGCTATAAAACGCACAAGGTGCTTATAGTTTTCTCTGAAATGATGGCAAGTCTGGCTTGTCAACTCGCTAAGAGTAGACTCAATCAATGAAATCGAACTTTTTAATAACCACCCGCCGGAATTGGAGATGGTGATGGAGTCTCTTATCATTCTTCCGTAATTGGAATTCACCGGAACTTTAGGCCATTCATAATATTTTTTGAGATCCTCTAGGGATGCAGTGCTTGTTAATGTTCCTCGTTCTTCCAGCCGTTTCCTAAGGAGGTTTTCCATTTCGAGTATTAAGGGGTCGGCAAGTTCAGAAAAGATTTCATAGGTAATTCCTTCTTCGGCCATTTTGAAATCGATGGCTAATCCCTGCATATGGACAAAGAGGCAATTGATCAGGGCTCTACGGTGATTTCTGTAATTTTCTGGTTCGTCGATCATCCTCATGGCAAATGGAGTCACCAGATCGACATGGCGGGTAATTTCTGAGCGTACAAAACCTTGGAAGCTTTTTAGCAGTAATGATGGCAAGAACTTTTCTGAGGCAATTTGATCGATCTCAGATTTATTGCTCAATTTATCTAGAGCTTCACTCAAACCTTTAGCAACCTGACGCTTCACTTTGCCGTGAATGATTTCAATTGCCACAACTTTTCCAAAAAAGAAAAAATATTGTTTAAAGTTTGACTTGTCTTTTACATCGCTCTTTTCTAGCACATATTCAAAAAGTACAGATGTTGCAGCTTTCATTTGCTCTAACTCTTTGGGTAGAGAGATTTGATCGAACAGAAGCAGCATTCCATTGATGTCGACGAGTAAGTCTTGAGGCATGCCGATTTTTTGATTTGGTAAAAAATGGGCAAAGATTTTTTCCACAAGATCGTGAACTATTTTTTTTTGAAGTTCTTCGCCCATTTCGGGCAAGTGTTGCGTTGCGCACTTTATGACTTCTTGCATTTTGGGGTTGCAACCCGTGCTTTTTCCGAATGACCGTAGAAATTCTTTCTCTAAAAATGCTTCCTCCCCGCCATCTTCTTCAACAAGTTTTAAAAGGGCTTTTGCATCGCGTATTAAATTAATTTCGGAGGCGTTGCTGCCTTTCCCTTTGACCGTTTTTTCTGATTCCCTGATCAGTTTTTTATGCTCTTCACATGCTTGATTTGCTGCTATCCAAGCTTCCAGATGTTCACAAACAGCTTCCATTAAATCATCGTAAGTTTCGGTATATGGAAGATGGGTGATGAGCTCGGATACGCGTGACATAAGATGAGTGGCAATAGGAACAGTGTTGATCTCAAGCGCATTCTTAATTACAGCTTCAAAATCTTCGCTGATGAATTGTAAGAAACGGTCGATGTAGTCTTCTAATTCTCCTTTATTTAAAAGAATGGAAAAGGCGTTTAAGAAATGAAAGGCATCGAAAATAAAATGATGCAGGTGCGTCGGATGATCGGAATTGAGGAACCAGTTATTGGAGTGATAGATCCAGTTGAGCAGGGGCTCTACCCATTCATAAGCCTCTTTAAATTGATGTTCGTTAATTTCATTATCATCTTTAAGTGCTTCAATTTTCTCTTTTAGGAGTTTCTCTAATGTTCCTTTTTGGCCCCCTTGATCATCGAGGGTAGTAAAGCACAAGTGTAACAATTGCTGGATAACCAAGGTAATGGCGGGATCACCGAGCCGTTGGAGTCTTTGTAAAATAGGGCTCGCTGACTCGCAAACGTTGCGAAAGACTTCATTCCATTGGTGGAGGCTTTTGAAGGATCCTGTTATAGACTTCTGCAATCCAGGCAGAGCCGGTTGGATTAAAATAGGAAAGATCGAATCCTGAACCAGCACTTGGGTAAACCCTTGCATTAATCCGGTTAGACGCAAGAGCTCGGGATCTTCTGGTAAACAGGGGCGTTTCATTTCAGCCGGGGGTAATTCCTGTTGCACTTCGGAAATTTTTCTTGTATGCCGCTCTACCTTTTTTTTTCTAAAGTCTTTAGCGTCCTTGATCAGTCTTACTTGATTTCTTGATAACGACAGAGGGTTCTTTGTTTTCCAAAAGAAGAGGGCCTTCCACATTTTTTTTATGAAAGTTGTGATTTTAAGAGTGATTAACATCAAACCAGAAGGACCTAACCGGATAGGTGGTGAAATGATTGGAAAGGGAGGGGCAATGGTGATTCGAGGCCAGTTCGCGTATATCATATTTATCCTAGAAATCGGGAGTGTATCCACTCAGAAAGTAGGGCTGCAGCTAGCCTGGCAGTTATTCCTTCCGTGTCATAAGGAGGGGAGAGCTCAGCTATAGTGACGCCTTTTACTTTTTTTGAAATGGCGAGCTTTCTAATCATGGGTATTACTTGCCAGGGTGTCAGTCCTAATGGTTGAGGTGCACTGACGCCAGGTGCGTAGGCCATAGCAAACACATCAAGGCAGATCGTGAAATAAATCAAATCGTAAGTTTCTAATATCCAGTCAAGTCGATTCAAGGAATTATGGAGCCCATTTAGATGGATTTCATCGGCATAAATGCAAAAAACTTCCTTAGAGGCTGCTGTTTCGAGTAAGGATGACGTATTGGCACTCCTCTGCAGCCCAATGCAAGTATAGCAAAAGGGCTGGCCTGCATTTTCAAAATGCTCAGCCATTTGTAAAAAAGAAGTTCCTGAATTTGGTTGCTTGTCTGGCCGCATATCCAAATGCGCATCGAGATTTATCAAGGCAATATTGCGGCCGGGATAAGCGCTCGCTATTCCTAAAAAATGTCCCCAGGCAGTCTCGTGGCCGCCGCCTAATATGATGGGGTCAACCCCTTTAACGAGTAGTTTTGAAATGGAGGATGTTAAATCCCCTTGGGAAGTTTCGAAGTCATCGTTGAGTGGAGTTATATTCCCTAGATCGTAAAAGTGAGCGTTTTTACGATGAATCGGGAGATTTCCTAAGACTCTTCTTATGGCATCCGGCCCTTCGCTTGCGCCAGTGCGTCCCTGATTTCTTTTGATGCCTATATCCGAGGCAAATCCAAGGAAAGCGAAGGTGTCGTGTTGTGGGCAAGGTGTTATTGAAGAAATCTCGGTGTTTGCAACCAGTTGATGGAGCCGTTCTTGTTGTTCATTATCCACTCTTCCTGTCCAAATACGGTCATTCATAGAAAAAATTTCACCAAAAGTAATCAATCTTTTGGATTCTACCTATTATGTGTATTTACAGCTTTAATTTTTTCTCTGTATCATATACTTTTAATTTAAAAAATTAAGGACGTGAAATGTATAATTTTGCAGAAACCGTTTCAAAGTTCGCTCATGATGTGAGAAATCCCCTTGCTGGGATCAAAGGGCAAGCCGATTTATTAGAGCTCCGCCTTGGCGATAAGCCCGATTTACTGAGAAAGGTCAATCAAATCAATAGTGCTGCCGATGCTATTGAAAACTTAATAAATAACTTTCAAAGTCAATCAATTCATGCGCCGCGAATTGAGGGATTTAACCTCATGGAATTTTTAAAAGAACTGCAGGTTAAGAGGTACTTCGAGCTAATTTCCAATTTTGACGAGGAAAACGAATGGATCATTTCTTACTCCAAATCTCTTCTTTTACAGCTGATTATTAATCTTTTAGAGACAAACTCAAAGCTAATAAAAATTAACTTGGTAAATGAACCGAAAAATGTCATGATGCAAATTATCAATGAAGAAAACGAGATCGTTTTTTTTATGAAATTTAATAGAGGAAACCTATGACTGTCCCTAAAATTTTAGTTATTGATGATGATGTCCATGTACAAAGTTTTCTGCAAGATGCGCTCCAAGACCTTAATTACAAAGTTATCATAAACGGTGATGGTAAATCGGGTTTGGCCTCGTTTAATAATGGAAAGTTTGACTATGTGCTTCTGGACATGCAATTGCCTGATACCACAGGTAATGATGTTTTGAAAGAAATAAAGAAAATTTCCCCCAAAACAATTGTTATTATGATTACAGGTCATGGATCGATTGAAAATGCCGTGGAGTCGATGCAGCTAGGCGCCTATAATTATTTGACTAAGCCAATTTCACTGAAGACCTTAAAGGCAGAACTTGAACGTGCTAAGGGGAATCGTCAGCTATTATTAGATGATCAGCTCTCATTGGAAACAATTTCGATCAATGGTGTGCAGTCTGATCCGGGATTTATCAAGTTTTAGTTAAAAAAGGAGCTGCATAGCTCCTTTTTTTCATATCGTTCCTTCGTTTTTCAAAAGATTTTCTATTTCGTGGGCCTCTCCTGCTTCCATCTGAGCCGTATCTCTAAATTCGTAAGCGTTTGGAGGGTTTTTTATGTAGGTAAATGCATCAAGCGATGTGTCATTTTCTAGAGTCGTTAGTCTAAAGACTACCACGGCATTGATTTTCTTAAAGGCGACGCCATAGACTTTATGAATTAAGCTATCATCTTGCTTGAGGCACATAACTGGTGATGTCATCTCGCCAGGCATAAATGGGGAGCAATATCCATTTTCCCCTTTCGTCCATTTCTTTTCAGGAAGAGAGGAAAGATCATGCGTTTGAGTCAAAATTCTCAGGGCTGATACCATTTCATTCTCTTCTAGAGGTGTGGATAAGGTTTTATAGATTGTTAATAGACCACCTGTAAGAGGAAATAAAGAAATACCACTATAACCAGTTCCCATCAGGATAAAGGAGGCCGCCAATTGAACAGTGCTTAGTGTGCCGTAGAGGGCAGTCCTCATGCCATCAAATCGATGGGCGTGATGAATCCGTTTTCCATTCCACAATTTTTCTGATGGATTTTCTTCGTCAGAAGAATATAGGGTATTATCTTCATCAATGTTCACTAGTCTTGTGTAGAGATTTTTTATGCTATCTATCGGCGCAGACATGAAAGACTCCTTAAAAAAAGTAAAGAACCACTTTCTGGTAATTTCAAATTTTAATACAACACAAAAAATTCTAAACAGTTTGAATCAAATAGAATAGTGTGGGGTTTGAGGGTATCGAATCCCTCCGCAATACACCTCATAAGGGGTGAGCGATCCTTGATAATAAAGAATTTCTTTCCAGTCTACTGCGGGAAAAATAGCAAAGTCTGCTTTCCTTCCTTTCGATATAATTCCACGGTCGCTCAATCTAAGTGCATGAGCGGCTCTTGAAGTCAGCGCCGCTAAAGTTTCAGCTAAAGTCAATTTCTCTGCCGCTCCCAAAATTGCTGCTTGAGCGAGTAAATGACCCATCGGTGCCGATCCCGGATTCCAATCAGAAGCAATGACAAGCGAGAGTCCATTGTCCAGCATACGGCGTGCGGGAGGATATGGAAGGCCCAATCCTATACACGCGCCGGGTAAAACGATAGCTGAGACATTATTCTCTTTTAAAAGAGAGCATTCTTCATTTGTAATATGTTCCAGATGGTCGGCACTAACAGCGCCGATGTCTGCGGCCAATTTTGCTCCTCCCGGAGTAAATTGATTGGCGTGAATTACGACTTCAAAGCGTTGTTTTTTGGCCGAAAGTAAGTAGGGGAGTGCATCCTCTGGCGAAAAAGCACCTTTTTCAACAAAAATATCGATGCGCTTGCATAATCTCTGTAATTGAGGGAAAAGATTAACCGTGAGTTCAGATAGGTAATCTTTACTCGAAAGCGCTTCCGGAGGCTTGATGTGCGCCGCTAAACAGGTAGGAATCACATCGATGGGATGCGTGGCAGCCTTAATGGCTCTTAACATTTTGAGTTCTTCTTGGACGCTCAAACCATAACCGCTTTTCACTTCGCAGGTGGTAATGCCCATTGACAGTTGCCTATCTAACCGTTTCAACATTTGCACCGTTAAGGATTCTTCCGACGCAGCTCGGGTGCTCGCTACTGTACTTAAGATCCCTTCTCCCATTTCTGCAATTTCAAGATAGGTAAGCCCGCCAACTCTCAAAGCATAATCATGAGCGCGATTTCCGCTAAAGCATAAGTGGGTATGGGTATCGATAAAACCAGGTAAAACCACTGAGGGGCGTTCGATCTCAATGATCTCATTCGCTTCACTTCTAAGGTCATTAAAGGCGCCCACTTTGACGATTGTGGAATTCCATAGAATTCCTGCATCCGCAATGATCTCAAGGGAGGAGTCTTGAATCGGTCCGTTTAGAGGAAGCCTATTCATCGTTAGAAGTTGGGTGATAGGGCCGATGAGCTTCATGTTTTTCAACCTAAAGAAGAAGGTGTATTTGTGCAATATTATTTGTCGGAATGTGGCTGCTCATACATATAAGAGTTTATGAAGTATTTATTGTTTTTTAACTCTTTTTGCCATGGGGAAGGTCGTCATCCGATCGTTTTGAACGGAGAAAAATTAACAATTGAAGATCTCGTCAATGTTTCCCGCTATAGACAGTCTGTGCAGATAGATCCAAACGCTTTGGAGAAGGTGAAACGTTCCCATGAATTGCTTCTGTTAGGCGCTAAACATAACCTGCCGATATTTGAAATTAGGGAGTCTCACAGGTCAAGAGTTTCAAGATTTCAGAAAAGAAGTTTCTTTCCTTGATAAAGACCGTGTCTTGAATCTAGATCTTACGAAAGCGTATCTTTATCTAAGAGGAAAAGTTCTGTAGCTTAAAGGCCTCTAAAACTTTAATCGCCTCCGGATAGCCGGCATCTGCATGACGGATGACGCCTGTTGCCGGATCATTGAAAAGTACCCGTTTTAAGCATCTGGCTGCTCTTTCCGAGCCATCGGCAACGATGACCATGCCTGCATGTTGAGAGTATCCCATGCCGACTCCACCGCCGTGATGAAAAGATACCCAGGTTGCCCCTGAAGCCGTGTTAGCCATTAGATTTAAGAGAGGCCAATCAGATATCGTATCGGAACCGTCTTGCATGCCTTCAGTTTCTCTGTAGGGAGAGGCTACCGACCCGGTATCCAAGTGATCGCGGCCGATCACAATCGGAGCTGATAATTGACCGTTCTTTACCATATCATTAAAAAGGAGTCCGGCTTTGTCCCTTTCTCCTAATCCCAGCCAGCAGATACGTGCAGGAAGTCCTTGAAAGGCCACTTGGTCCCGAGCGGCTTTGAGCCATTCTTGCAGGCGGATGTTTTCGGGAAATAGCTCTATCAGGGCTTGATCGGTTTTGTAAATATCTTCGGGATCGCCGGAAAGGGCAACCCAGCGGAAGGGCCCTTTACCTTGGCAAAATAAAGGCCTGATGTATTCGGGAACAAAACCGGGGATATCAAAAGCCTTCATGCAGCCGCCTTGTTTGGCATACATGCGTAGATTATTACCGTACTCAAAAACCACAGCTCCTTTTTTTTGCATAGCTAAAAGGGTCTGGACATGGGATGCCATGCTTAAACACGCTTTTTTCCTATAGAGCTCAGGATTATTAATCCTTAACTCCTCGGCCGCCCGCAGTGTTAAGTCTGAGGGGACATAGCCGTGCAGGGGATCATGAGAGGATGTCTGATCGGTGGCTGCATCGGGAATAACCCCCCTTTCTAAGAGTTTTCTTAAAGTGTTTCCGATATCGCCGACAAGTCCAACTGATAGTGCTATGCCGGCTGACTTCGCTTCTAAAATCCATTCTAGCGCCTCATCAAATTGATCCGTCATACGATCAATGTATTTGGAAGATATTCGTTTTTGAATGCGTCGGGGGTCGATATCGATGCCAAGAAAAACCGCGCCATTCATTTTCGCCGCCAAGGGCTGTGCGCCACCCATTCCGCCAAGTCCTCCTGAAACCAGAAGTTTACCTTTTAATGACCCTTTGAAATGTTTTCTTCCCATTTCTGCAAATGTTTCATAAGTGCCTTGGAGTATTCCTTGGGAACCGATATAGATCCAGCTGCCCGCAGTCATCTGACCGAACATGATCAGCCCCCGTTCTTTCAGTTCCTCAAAATGTTCCCAGGTGGCCCAGTGAGGGACAATGTTGCTGTTGGCAATCAAAACCCTGGGCGCTTCGGGATGCGTTTTAATGATCCCTACAGCTTTGCCGGACTGTATCAGCAAACTTTCCTCTTCACCCAAATGAAGAAGGGCTTGAATAATTCCTTCTAAAGCTTCTTTACTGCGCGCGGCTTGCCCCGTTCCTCCATAGACAATTAACTGTTCGGGATCTTCCGCTACTTCAGGATCCAAATTATTTAACAGCATGCGCAAGGGCGCTTCTGTTTGCCAGGAACGTGCGTTCAATTTGGTGCCCCTTGGGGATTTGTAGGTCATAATTTCTCCAATAGAGTGACCGCCAGGCGTACGTCTTCTGAAATCATGCGGTCTCGATCTAAAAAAGGGATTGTTTTTCGAATCTTTTCATAGAGCCTGCCGGACCCTTTGCCAAGTGTTTTGATTTTTCTCAAATCTACTGCTTGGGCTGCAGCCACCATTTCGATGGCCAAAATGGTGCGCGCGTTGGCCACCAGTTTCTTAAATTTACGAGCAGAAGTCATTCCCATTGAAACATGATCTTCTATGCCCGCATTTCCCGGGATGGAATCGGTGCAGGAGGGATTTGCTAATAATTTATTTTCATTGACCAGTGAGGCGCTTAAATACTGTATGGCCATATACCCAGAATGAATTCCTTCATCCGGACTAAGAAACGCGGGTAAACCGCTTAAATGAGGATTAAGCAAGAGCTCAAGTCTTCGTTCAGAGATATTTCCTAGTTCTGCAATAGCCATCGCTGCTGAATCGTAGGCAAGCGCTAAATATTGTCCGTGGAAGTTTCCGCCACTTATAATTTCATGCGTATCCGGAAACACTAGAGGATTATCGGTGGCAGCATTTAATTCATTGGAAAGTATTGTTTTAACGTAAGCCAAAGCATCCCGTGTAGCCCCATGCACTTGGGGGGCACATCTTAACGAATAAGGGTCTTGTATGCGCAAGCGTTTGGTTTTAGATTGAAACAGATAAGATCCCGTTAAGTGATTAAGAATGGTTTGTGCTGACACGCATTGTCCGGTCTGCCCCCTTGCTTGATGGAGAGCTGGATGCAAGGCCTCCGTATTTCCGACAAGTCCTTCATAGCTTAATGCGGTTATCGATTCAGCTTGTGTGAGCAGTGTTTCTGCTTCTATAAAAGCCAAACTGCCTAGGGCAAGCATGATTTGCGTGCCATTAATGAGTGAAAGCCCCTCTTTCTCTTTTAATTGGTAAGATTTTAAGCCCGTTTTTTCTAAAGCTTCGCTTGACGGCATCACACGGCCGCGATAGTTTACAAACCCTTCGCCGATGAGTGGCAAAGAAAGATGAGCAAGGGGCGCTAAATCACCGCTTGCACCGACAGATCCATATTCCGGGACCAAAGGGTAGATATGATGATTTATCAATTGCTGTAAAGCTAGGCATAATTCCCAGCTAACGCCTGTCATTCCCTTTAGTAAAACATTAAGTCTAAGTGCCATTGCTAGTCGGGTTTCAGGAATTGAAAGAGGTGTTCCATAGCCGGAAGCATGGCTTCGCAACAAATTGACTTGGAGTTGCTTCAATTGGTTTGTATTGATTTTTCGGTTGGCGAAGTAACCAAATCCGGTGTTAATTCCGTAGATGGGTTTTTTTCCATTTGAGATCTTCTGAATATAAGTAAAAGATCGCATAACTTTTGCCATTGCTTCTTCTGCAAGGCTTATGGAAGCGCCATTGGCTATAGCGGCAATTTTATCGAAAGAGAGGGAGTGTCCGTCTAAAATAATTTTCTTCATACCTTGATTGTATAAAGACAATATTTGACAGAATCAAGAGCATTTATTAGGTTAACGAGTAAAGGGGAATTTATTATGAAGCTAGATTTAGACAGGCTGACTCAAATTCTAAACAACACGGCAAGCGACATTAAAAGTGCTGCAGAGAAAGCATCGGTTAATCCGATGGAAGCCATGAAGTTTGTGCCCCAAATCATGGATAATTTGCATAAATTGCAGTCATACGGACAGCTGGAAGGCATTAATGCCTCTGATAAATCCAAAGTTAACTCCGTTTACGAAGCCATTAACCTTTTCTTGAAAAACACGAAAGATGCTCAGGAAAAAGTCGGGGCTATGGGAGCTGCTATTTTTAATAACCCCAGTGTCAGAGAAGTAACAGCCAATTTAAATCAAATTAAAGAGCAGCTGGATGCCGCCCGAGGGGGGCGCGTAACTCCTAAGGATAATGAAGGGTTATAATATATTGATTAAAATTGAGGCAAAAAAGGGTTTTTGCTGGTTTAAGTCAATTCTATTTTTCGGATTAGATTAGAGGGCGCTCTCATGAAGTCTGCCCCTTTATTGTTCCCTATAGAGTTTTCTAAGAGTGGAAGGAATCTGCGAAGCTCGTTTGCTATGTGTCGATCTGTTATGCAATAGGGGAGGGACTTCAGTGATCAAAGCGCTCCAGCGATTGAAATCAGAAGATGAAATAGCCCCCATCGAATCAGCGGTTTCTTGATAATAGAGTAGGGCTAGCAAAGCTCCGCCTCTGTCTAAGGTATGTTGGCAGGAGACATTCATCGTCTGAAATTTTTCTTTTTGGCAAACCTTATAAATGATATTAAGGGTTGCTAGCTGGATAAAATTAATTCGGTCACTGACCGTTAATTCATTTGCGTTTTGAAAATGCTTTAAGTGTACTTCATCTAAAAGTTCTTCTAATTGATGGCTCCAAGATGTAGCGATCCATGCATCTGGCCAACGATACCCTCCATCTGCTGAGAACATTTTCTGCAAAAAAAGGTGTTTAAAATCTGACGCTTGGGACAAATCGGCATAAGGGGCTTCCTGCCAAAAAAAGGTAGAGCTGGCGTCTAGTGTGATCACGGTGACTGCCGTTCCGACAATGGAGTCTTGCTCAAGAGAATGAATCGTTTCTGTTTGCGGTTTTTCTTCTTTTCTCATTTTCATCAAATTAACGTAGAGATGCTTTGCCCCTTCCTCTTGTTGCATCCTTAGAAAGGCGTAAAATTCTGGCGACACGGTTGAGTCGTTGATAATAGGAACTGGGGTTCTGATCACGCTAGTTCCGTTTTTCATGGTAAATAAGGGGAACGGGATATTGCCAAAGAGATGCAGATCTCTGGAGTGGTCTCCGGGCTTAAACCACCCGGCATTAACCGGATCTTCAATGCTTTTTTTTAGGCGGATATGGTACTGCTTCGTCGCTTCTTCTAGGGTGTAAATGGTTTCCGGGTTGTTCTGCTTTAATGTAATAGAATCCCATAGGTCATTTGATAAATACATCCAGCGTACAATGGGGTTTGCGAAGTCATGGGTCGTATCTGTTTTAAGAAGGTGTCTGATCTGTGTTAGAGAGGTTTGAAAAAATTTCCGGTTATCTAGACCTGAACCGGGTTTGAATTCCAGGATATTCTGAAGATACAATTCCTGACTTTGGTTAGAGAGGGGAGGAGCGCTTAATGCAAAATGGCGCAAATTTCGATAGTAGGCATGAAAGCTAGGAGATTGGAAAAAAGGGGGTGGGGGATTCAGATTTAAATAAAATACAAAGCAGGCAGTTAAAGCAAGGAGTAGCAAGCTAATTTTTTTCATCGAATCACAGTTTCCGGTTGTGGGTCTAAAATAAAAGATTCACCGGGGTCGAGCCTTTTAGCGTCTTTTATGTCCATCATCATCATTAAACGTTGTGCGATCACTCCGTGAGTGACGATAACGATATTTTTGGAATGGGCGTCATGTTGGATGCATTCGATAAAGTTTTTTAGTCTTTTTCTAATCATTTGATCGGGTTCGGTGTGATATTTGTCCCCTAAGGAGTTGTCCCAAGGTCGGATAATCGGCTTCCCTTCCAAGTCTCCGACTTGAAGTTCTAACAGTCTAGCGTCGACAATAATGTTTTCAATAGAAAACAGCCCTTCTCTTGCTAAAATATGGGCAGTTTCTTGAGTTCTGGGCAGGGGTGAGACATAAACTGCATCGATAGTGCTTGGGTTAAATCCCTGATCTATCAATTGATGACTGGTTTCTATCGTTTTTCTTATCCCTTCAGGGGTGAGATGGGAAGGTTGATACTGTGGATGTCGGGGATTGGAATTGTATATATCGAGGACATTATGTTCAGATTCACCATGTCTCACGATGATGATGTTTTTTGCTGAGGCCTCTTTAGGGATTGTAAACGATAATAAAAATAATAATATATAAATTATCTTTTTGCAATTCATAAATAACCTTTAATAAAGATGCATTATATAGATCATGGATTAATTTGTGCAACTTTCAACTGGATTTTGTATGGCCGGGTATCCTCCGCCAAAAGCCTTATACAGGGCGACCAAATGTATCGACGCTTCTACTTGAGCATTAAAGCATTCCTTTTTGGCTGCAATTAATTCCAGCTTTGCATTTAACAATTCAATTTCATTTGAAATGCCAGCGTTGTAACGGTTTGTATGAATTGCATAAATATGTTCCGCATCTTGGTATGCGTTTTGAATTTTCATTTCACTATTTAGTGCGTTCCTAGAGCGTAGAATGGTTTCTTCGGCCTCTTGCAAAGCAAAGACTACGCTTTGTCCGTATTCTAAATAGGCTTGCCTTAATAAGGATCTCTGCTGATTGACTTTACCTCTTAGCTCGCCAGCATGAAAAACGGGAGCTAGCAGATTGGCGCCGTACGACCAGCTAAATCCTTCGCCTGAAAGGGCGCCGATTTCAATAAATTCATAGCCGCCCCTTCCGGTTAAATTAATGCGGGGAAATAGGTCGGCTACCGCAACTCTTAATTGGGCATTTTGTTTTGCGATTTTTCTTTCGGCAAGACGGATGTCTGGTCTTCTTCTAAGAAGCTCTGATGGTAGAAGAATGTGAGCGGGTTGAGAAGTAAAGGGAATATTTTGATGCGTTTCAAATTGAGACATTAACTGCGAGGGCTGTTGGCCAAGCAGTGCGGCCAAGCCAGAGCTTATGGCATGTTCCTCTGCCTGAAGTGAATAAAGCTGCGACTCTAAAATGGAAACCTGTCTTTTAGTGTTGTAGAAAGCGGTTTCATTTTCAAGACCGCGCTCCATTTTTTCTTGGTGAAGCTTTTCTAGTTTTTTATAAAGATCGATTGCCTCGGTCATTAATGATATTTGCGCTTGAATCCCTCTAAGCCTAATATAGCCTCGCCCAAATTCCCCCAGAACAGAAACCAGAACGTCATCAATGGTTGCTGCCATCTCTTGAACACCTGCTACAGCCCCTTCTACTAGGCTTTTTGTTCTACCGAAAAGATCCAATTCCCATGAGGCATCAAATCCGGCGATAGTATCTTTTTGTTCCACATCAATAGAGGTGATCCCGGGCTGGCCGAATAGACCCTCGTCTGCCGACAAGGTTCCGCCTGCCGGCTGAGCTCTGGAATATTGTATAGCGCCATCAATCTTTGGAAAAAATCCCGAGCGGGCAACCCTTAAGCGTGTTAAAGCTTCCATGAGCTTTTCTTGTGCCAATCTAACGCTGTAATTCTGTTCTACAAGTTCACTTAAACAGTGCTCAAGCAGCGGATCGTTAAACTGCTGCCACCAGGGCAATAATGTGGAATGAGTGGAAGTTTCTTGCTGCCAGCTCTCTTCAATATCCATTTGAGGTGGATTGTAGGATGGTCCTACCTGGCATCCGGTGATAAGCGTTCCCAATGCGATCCAAAGAGAAATATTTCCTTTATTCATTACCCGACTCTTTTTCTAAAAAACCAAATTCCACCGCCTAAGCTGCATAAAGCAATGACTAGCATAGGCCAAACATTTTCAAAAACCACCGAGGCCGGTATTCCTTTAAGGCACACCCCCCTTACTATCGTTAAAAAGTACTTCAACGGGTTCATGTAGGCAATGACCTGCAACCATTGCGGCATATTTTCCACAGGAGTGGCAAATCCGGATAAAATCACTGCCGGCGCTGCCGTAAGGAAGACTCCAAGGGTCGCTTGTTGCTGCGTGCGCGCTAGTGTGGAGATAAAAAGTCCAAGTCCAACCACAGAAAGAATAAAAATCACCATGCTGGGATAAAAATAGAGTAAATTCCCTTCCACAGGCAGTCCGATAAATAGAATACCGGCTAAGAGCATAATGCTGCCTTCTCCTACCCCTATGAGTAGGGCCGGAATTGCTTTGCCGATCAAAATTTCTAGCGTTGTGAAAGGGCACACCAAAAGCTGTTCGAAAGTGCCATTTTCTTTTTCTCGCGCAAGGGATAAAGCCGTGACACTCAAACTGGTCAACATGGATAATACTCCGATTAATCCGGTCAAGGTAAACCAGGAATAAATCAAATTGGGGTTATACCAATTCCTTTCTATAATCTGGGAGTTTACCCGATTTTCCCGGATTCCGAATTTTGCGTTGTATTTCTCTGTAATATTCAAAAGATATCCTAAGACGATCTGGGCGGAATTTGATTTTCTGCCATCCAGCAGAATGGAAATAACAGCCGGTTGTTTTCCGGCAATTTTTCTGGAAAAATCTTCCTGAAATTTTACGACGACCAGCGCTTGATGAGTATTAATGGCGTCTTTCACTTTTTCCTCGTTTTCAAGCAGGAAGATATTTCCAAATTCTGTCGAACCACGAATCATCTGGATCCATTCATGTGAATACTGCCCATTGTCATGGTTTAAAATGCCGATTTTTACATTTTGAACATCCAAAGTCGCTGCAAAAGTAAAAACGAAAAATTGTATAATGGGCGGCATGATCAAAACCATGCGGCTCCGTTTATCTTGCCAGACCGCTATAAACTCTTTGATCATTAAGGCTAAAATTCGTTGATACATCCTTTCAATCCAGTATTTTGACGGCTTTTTTAGCTATAATTAAATAGATAAGCAACGAAAAGACATTGGTTATGATGATGTTTGGAATGAGCAGTTCCCAAACATCGCCTGCAAGAAATATCGTCTTTAAATTTTCTACAAAATAGCGCGCAGGCACAAAATAAGTAATGAATCTCAAATATAGCGGCATACTTTCAATGTCAAAAATAAATCCCGAGAGGATGAAAGAGGGTAGATACGTAGCTACAATGGCGATTTGCGCGGCGGCAAATTGATTACGCGCAAAAAAAGAAATCAAAAGTCCCATTCCAAGAGCAAAGATAATGTAGGAAAGGGAAGCTAATCCTAAAGCAAAGAGTGAGCCTCTGAGAGGTACACCGTAAATGAATCGGGAAACCAAGATGCATAACGTAAGAGAGCCCACGCCCAGAATTAGATAGGCTAAGAACTTGCTGAGTATGATTTCCTTCATGCTTACAGGGGTTGCCATGAGTCCTTCCATGGTTCCTCTTTCCCATTCTCGGGCGACTACCATCGAGGTTAGCAATGCTCCTGTCACTGTAATGATGACGACAATAGATCCCGGAACAAGAAAATAGTGGCTTTCTAATACCTCATTAAACCAGACCCGAGGGGAAATTTGCACGGATGACGTGAGTTTTTCTTGCTGGGCGCTCCAGTTCATCCACGCCCCTTTGATGTAGTTTTGAACAAATTGGGCAGTATTAGGTTCTGAACCGTCGGCAATCGATTGAAGGGGGGCTATTCGGTTTGGATGGTTCATCAGTACGGAAAAATTTGATGGTATGACGACAAAGCCTTTGATTGTACCCGAGCCGAGTTTCTCCTCAGCTTCTTTTGTGTGGCGCATGACATCTGCGTCAAAATAGTCAGAGTAACGAAAAGCATCAGTTAAAGATCTGGCAAGGGGGCTGGAATCCTCCAGTACAACACCTATTTTGAGATCCTTCATATCAAGGGACACCCCTTTTCCGTACAGAAATAACAGGAGAAGTGGAAAAATAAACGCCGTAATAATGCTGCTTGGGTCCTTGATAATTTGGACCCATTCCTTTCCAACCATGGCGCTGACTCTATGGAGTTTCAATCAATCCTCCCTGCAAAATTGGATAAAAGCGTCTTGCAAAGTAGGGTGCGGATTCTCAATGGTCCGCGCCTTGGCTTTTAAATTGGCAGGCGTGTCGATTAATTTTAAGCGCCCCTTGAAAATAATCCCGATCCGGTCACAAAATTCTGCCTCCTCCATCAAATGGGTCGTAACAAGCGTTGTCACTCCTTTGTCGGACAGCGCATTGATTTGATGCCAAAATTCTCTTCGCGTCAAAGGGTCGATTCCTGAAGTGGGCTCGTCTAAAAAAATTACTTCCGGCTGGTGCATTAAGGAACAACATAAAGCTAAACGTTGTTTATATCCAAAAGGCAAATCGTTGGCTAAAATTTTGCGATAAGGGGCTAATTCGAAAATGTTAAGCATTTCATTAATAACGTCATCCTGTGAGGGGACTTGATAGGCGCCGGCAAAAAAACGGAGGTTTTGCAAGACGGACATATTTTCATAAAGAGAAAACTTCTGTGCCATATAGCCGAATTTTCGTCTTGCTTCGCGGGGCGCATTCCTTAGGGAAAATCCGCAAACAGTAGCTTCCCCCTCACTAGGTTTCAGTAACCCGCATAACATTTTGAATGTCGTGGATTTTCCGGCTCCATTAGGCCCTAGTAATCCAAAAATTTCTCCTCTATTAAGCGCAAAATTGACATTTTCTACAGCTTTAAACTCTCCAAATGTTTTAGAAAGCCCGATTGCTTCGACGACGTAACCCTTTGCTTCGGTTTTTGAATAGTGTAACGTCGGTCTTTTTTTGACGCCCCCGAGATAATTGACAAAAACATCTTCAAATCGTGGAGCAACGGGTATGATCGTGAGGGAGTTTTCAAGATGTAATTCTTCAGCGGATATTTTTTTCTGAGGATGTTGCAATGTGATTCTAACATCATCGCCAAGAATGGTAGCGTCCGAAATGATTTCTTGTTCAAGCAGTGATTCTAACTCTTTCCGTTTGGCAATGCCCAGACCCTGGATATGAAATACTCTTCCTTCCATACTTTTTGTGGCAAGGCTCGGCGGGCCGGAGAACAGTAATTTACCTTCATTTAAAAGCAATACATGGTCGCATCGCTCTGCTTCTTCCAAATACGATGTTGCAAGGCCGATCGTAACGCCCTCTTTTTTCAAATCCAAAAACATGCTCCAAAGATCCTGTTGCGCAAGCGGATCTATTCCCACTGTAGGACCATCCAATAAAAGAATCTGTGGGCTTTTTAGAAGTACGCACGCTAGGCCAAGTTTTTGCTTCATTCCGCCGGACAGGTTCCCCGCTAAACGCTCCAAAAAGGGTTCGAGGCCTGAAAATTTCAGAAGTTTTTGAAGTACGGGGCTGTCCTGAGGTACGCTTTGTAGAGCGGCGTAGAGTTTCATGTTACGCCGTACGGTTAAATCTTCATAAATGCCGAGCTCTTGGGGTAGGTAGCTGAGAAAATCGTAGATGTTTCCTTTGTAGAGTTCCAAATCCTTGCCTTGAAGCTCAATGCTGCCTTCATCTGGAAGCATCAGTCCGGAAATGAGTCGCAGCAAAGTGGTTTTCCCTGCTCCATCAGGGCCTACGATGCCGGTTAATTTTCCTTTCGGAAAGTGTGCGCTTAAACCATCAAGAGCCGTCAGTTTTCCTTGATGGAAATGCTTCTTTAAGTTAGCGACCTTAACGGCTTCCATCAGGCTTCGGTAGAGGTAGGCGAATGGTGACGGGCATGCCTTGTTTAAGCTTATTGTCTGGCTTGTCAATAATCACGCGTATTTGATAAACGAGCTGAGACCGCAGTTCTTTGGTTTCAACGCTTTTAGGAGTGAATTCCGCTACCGGGGAAATAAAGCTGACACGGCCTATGTAGACAGGGTTGGAAGGGGTGTCTGTCCAAATCTCTGCTTCCATGCCAGTGTTTACTAAACCCAGCTTTGGTTCGGGAATATAGGACCTGACCCAAAGCGGAGATTGTAACGAAAGAAGGTAGACCGGGTCTCCGGTTTTTATGATGGACCCCGGTTCACGGACACGAGTTAAAATTTCCCCTGCTGAAGGGGCAAAGAGATTGGAATCCTTTAACTGAATTTTGGCAATGGAGAGAGCTGCTTCGGCTTCCTGCACATTGGCTTGCAGCGCCCTTTGGCTAAAATAGGAAGTTTTAAAATCCTCCTGAGAGATTGAGTTTGATTCTATCAGTTCTTGGCGCCGTTTATATTGATCAGAGGCATTATCATAAGACATTTTAAGCGCCAATAGCCGAGCATCAGCCTCTTGAACCGCTTTAACTAATGGTTCATGATCGAGTTCTGCCAGAAGCTGTCCTTTTTCGACACGATCTCCCTCATCGCAATTCATCTTTTCGAGTTTTCCCGCGACCCTGAATCCTAAATCGACCTGACGAATATCAATATTGCCATACAACTCCAGGTAAGTGCCGTTTTTACCCCGTTCATAGAGATGGTATATAGCAAATCCTGTGGCTAAGATGAGCGCCGCTAAGCCAAGTCCAACTTTTAATCCGATCTTCATGGACTGGTTATACTTTTTTTCTTTTTTTTTTGAAACGAAATAGCTGTTAATTTAGCCAGGTGGCTAGCTTAGGAATTTGTAGACCTACAACTGTTCGAGAACTATAATAGATGGAATCTCATTTAACTTTTTGGAAGCCTCATGACACTTCAAGAAAATTATGTACTTACGCAGTTTGGAATCGATGAAGTTTATATTCACGAAGGATTCGGCAGTGAATTACTTGAAAAATTACAGCGGCGGGCAGTGTTAAGTTTAGATGCAGACGAAACAATCGTTAAAAATCATGTCACATACGATATGATTTTGATTTTTTACAAGCGTGTTCCTAAGCGGAATCTCATCTATCGTTTTCTGCAGTTTTTAGATCGAAGCGCCGATAAGGAGGATTTTATAAAATCGAACACGTTAATCAATGAGGAAGAACTTTTATCGGCCGTCCAGTCAAAAAACTTTATTTTGGTGACTAGTGAAATTCTTATGAAAGAAACAAATGATCCGTCCTGAACAATTTATGCATAGCGTAACAAATTTACGCTATGCATGTTTCAAATTTCAGCTATTCATTAATGCTGGAAGAGTTAAGCGTTTTATTGGATTGGGATCTAAAAGACCAAAACAAGTCTCTAACAATTTCAATCTAGCGTTGTCACGTTCTTGCTGAATGCAACTCAAAACCTTATTTCTTTCCTTTTCAAGAGCAATCCTGGCATTTTTCTGTGTAAGCGCAGAAGTTCTCTTAATAGCTAAATCTACGGGTGTGGACCATGGAATTTCGTTGTTTTCGGGAAATAGAAGTAGGTATAACACACAGCCCAACGCATATAAATCTTCCGCGGCTGCCTGCTCATCTTCATCAGTTAAAAAAGAATCCATTCCAAAATATTCTGGTGCTGAATAGTAGGTGCTTCCATAGCCCATAGAATCTTTTCTCTGCCATTTATTTCCTGACTCTAATTTGAACACATTTCCAAAATCTGCTAATTTAACTTTCAGATTTCCATTTGGAAGTCGTTTTAACAAAATATTATCGGCTTTTATATCCCCATGGTAATATCCTCCGCCGTGCAATGTATTTAATTGCTTAACGGTCTCTGAAAAAATCACCTGGATGTCAACAAAAGAGAGGGGGTGGTTTTTTCTTGCTTGAATGATGCCGCCATGGTAAATTTCTTCAAAAATCGAAAATTTCTTTTTACCTTTAAAGTCATGTTGAATTTGGAGTTCTATATCAGCGTAGATTTCATCTGACAATTCGGCTTGCTGGATGAATGAGTCAATATCCTTTTCGTAGATATTTTCAATATGTGCAAGCTGTGTATGAACCACCCCGTCATCAAGCAGTTTAATTAAGGTCGCATTGCGGACAATTCTTTCGGCCCCTTCGGCCATTAATTTACTATGTTCTCTAGATAATACGAATAAGCGATCTTTACAGGGGTCTATTACGATATCGCGAGGTAATCCTTCTTCTGTAGCGAAAAGGTACTGTGCTTGAGACATGTGTTTAGCATTTGTAAAAAAGTTTTGAGCAAAAGCTGCGATTTCAAATAAATCTCTTTTAGATGGCGTATGTCTTTCTTCTAGCGCATCTTTAAGAATTCCGGCGATCGTTGAAACGAGTATGGCTTCCGGAGATTGTGGATCCATGATCGCTTCAGTTACAAGAGGTCCGTTGCGGACATGCGCCATTTTCTGTTCATTCATTGGATTCCAAAAGGTCAAATCGTCTTCCAAAGAAGAGGATTCTTCTTCCATAGAAGAATCGGATGAAGAGGATTCTTCTGAGCGGTGTTTTTCCTCTTTTTTTGAAAAGTAAAAGTTTTCTGTGTTAGAAGAGGTTAGTGTCGGTGAATCGTTAGGGAACAGGTTTTTTCTTGATTTTTTTTGGGGAGATTCTTCAGAGGAGCACAATTTCATATCCTCAAATTTTCTTTTCGTAGGGGAAATGTTTGGAGAACCTCCGGTAGGAATTCTATCTTTTACGGAATCTGCTTTAGGTTTGCGAGGTGAATTATTAGGGGTGGTATTCGGAGTGATTTCCCTCATTATAATATCAGTAGAATTTATATTTAAAGACATAACGTTACCTTTTTTATTTTTAACATAAATTATACCATGATTTGATTTAATAAGATATATAATTATAGTTTTTAATAATAGATTGATCTGATTTGTTAATTCACTTGAAAAGCTTGACTCATCACAACTATACCGGCTCCAATTCAAAGTTATCATTTTTTCCGTTTGAAATTTTTGTGTCTGGCTTTCCCAGATCCCTTAATCAGGAGAGGTATACCGAAATGGAATGAGTCCGTATTATTTATTGTCTAAGTGAATTTAAGGAGGATCTTATGTGTTTTGGCCATGATTATTCTAGATGGAATAAGCTGCAGGTTCTGAGAACCTCAAGGGGAGCTTCCTATTATGAAAAAGACTATTGAGGGGAAAATCGTCTGATTTTTCTGTAATCGGACTTATACAAGAAAAGGTGATCTGCAACGCCATTTGGATATCAAACACACTTAAACATCTAAATTTATCATCTCCTAAAGTAAGGAAAATAAATAAACCGTTTCCTTGTCCTATTGTAGAGTGTGCTGCCGGATTTATGCGCAAATTCGATTTAAAGAGGCATTTCATGGGGAAACATAACTGAGACCCCCTAAAATACTTTTGGGTAAAACCTAGAGAATAGGCAGAAGGGGGATAATTAGATAATATTGAGTCGTGGTCTTACTTATGCTCTCCACAAACACGTTAAAGTTGTGGAAAAAAGCAGAGGGCGTCTCTTAACTGGACTTAAAGAATCAGAGGGATTACTTAACTTGAGCGTATCGATCCGCTGTTTTCACTTTAATTTTAGCCTGCATTGTTAACGAGATCGTCTAAAGCCTGAGGATCGGCTAAGGTGGAAGTGTCTCCCAAATTATCCAAATCTTTTTCGGCGATTTTCCGAAGTATACGTCGCATGATCTTTCCTGAACGTGTTTTGGGCAATACATTCGTGAATTGAATTTTGTCGGGAATTGCTATCGGCCCAATCTCCCTTCTTACGTGCAATTCCAATTCTTTTTTAAGATCATCGGAGGCAATTGCGTCTTTTACTAAAGTGACAAACGCATAGAGGCCCTGTCCCTTAATATCATGCGGAAAGGGGACCACGGCCGCTTCTGCTACTGCCTCGTGGCTTACAATTGCGCTCTCCACTTCTGCAGTACCCATGCGATGCCCTGAAATATTGACGACATCATCGATGCGCCCCATCAACCAATAATCACCCTCAGGATCTATACGGCAACCGTCACCTGTGTAGTAATAATTTTTAAAGTGTGTGAAGTAAGTGTTGATAAACCGGTCGTGATTCCCCCACGTAGTGCGCATCATGCCGGGCCAAGGTCTTTTGATGCATAAGCAGCCGCCTTCGTCGATAGAACACTCCGTCCCATCTTCTTTTAATATCACGGGGTCTACGCCAAAAAAAGGGCGCGAGGCGCTGCCGGGTTTTAAGGTGTGAATGCCGGGAAGGGGAGCAATCATAATTCCTCCTGTCTCTGTCTGCCACCAGGTATCGATGACTGGACATTGCCCCTTGCCTATGACTTGGTGGTACCACATCCAGGCTTCGGGATTGATCGGCTCGCCCACAGTCCCTAAGATGCGTAGAGAACTTAAATCATACTTTCGGGGGTAATCTTCCCCCATGCGGATTAAAGCGCGAATAGCCGTAGGAGCTGTATAAAAAATGTTTACCTTATATTTCTCAACGATTTGCCAGAAGCGTCCCGCGTCGGGGTAGGTAGGAATGCCTTCAAAAAGGAGGGTAGTACAACCGTTGGCTAATGGTCCATAGATGACATAGCTATGACCCGTAACCCAGCCGATATCGGCTGTGCACCAGTACACATCGTTAGGTTTTAGATCAAAAACATATTTGTGGGTTAATGCAGCATGTAAAAGATAGCCGGCTTGTGTGTGGACAACCCCTTTAGGTTTCCCTGTAGATCCTGATGTATACAGGATGAAAAGGGGGTCTTCTGCATTCAGCGGCACGGCAGGACAGGGGATGTTAGTGCGGGAGATCTCATCTTCCCACCACACATCCCGCCCATCTTCCATTACGCACGGCGCGTTATTACGTTTAGCGACAATGACCTTTTCTATGGTCGGACAACGAATTAAGGCTTCATCGACGATTTCTTTTAATGGAATCGATTTGCCTCCGCGACGCGATACGTTAGCTGTGATTAAAAGCTTGCACGACGCATCCTGAATCCGGTGGACAAGAGCTTCTGCGCTGAATCCGCCGAATACGATGGAGTGAATCGCTCCAATGCGCGCACAAGCTAGCATGGCAATAGCTAATTCAGGTATCATCGGCATATAAATGCAGATACGGTCCCCTTTCTGGACCCCTCTTTCTTTTAAGGCATTAGCCATCCGAACGACGTTTTCATGTAATTCCAAATACGTAAGAGAACGCTGCTCTTCATCTTCATCGCCTTGCCACAGAAGGGCAATTTTATCTTTTGCAGGCGTAACAAGATGTCGATCCAGGCAATTATATGAGACATTGATTTGCCCGTCTTTAAACCATGTATGATGAATTTCACGATTTTCAGTTTGCCAGACATAATCACAGCTTTCAGAAGGCTTTTTGAACCAGTCAAGGCATTTAGATTGCTCCAACCAGAAATGGTGCGGATCATCAATTGACTGACGATACATTTCTTCATAATGCTTTAAACTTGAAAAATGTGCCTCACTAGCGATTGCCGGCAAGGGAAGGAATTTTCGCTCTTCATGCATTAAATGCATCATGGAAAGGGGGTCGATGGGGTCTGTCATGAAATCGTTCCGTTATATTCGTTAGAAAATGTACAACGTCGAGGGACTAGCTCGACTTGGTACAATTTTTGAGCTTATCTGCAACGAGAAGGTTTCATTCTGTTAAAAGAATTTCTATGGAAAGGAAAATTTAACCCCTTCTACCTCTCATAGCATCTTCGTTCGAAAAATGTACAGCGTCGAATTTAATACATTTTTTATATCTTTTTAGCAACTTGATTATTAACATCTGGGTCAAATTTCAGATTTCTGAAATACGCTTGCCAATTTTGATTCGAACAAATAGACTGCACTGGATTTTTAACCTAATACGGGGAATTGACATGACCTTAACTCTTGATAAGTCCGTGGGCTTTGCTACGGTATTCATTGAGCCCGAACTTTCACATGAAAACACTTTTGAAAAAGTTCGAGTAAAAAGAATGACACAAGCCGAACGGAAGGTATGCCATCAAGCCTTATTGCTGTTGCTTAATGCAAGGGCTACTGACTTCGATCACATAAGGCAAGAAGGCCCTGCTGTTGATCCTGCCATACTTCAATCAATTGTTAAGGGATTGCGGGAAGATTTTGTTACTAACGACTATCCAATATCCCCTTGGTACCAAAAGCCCATTTTCTGGGTTGCGCGCGCCGTACGTTCCATTTGGTTGAGCGTTCAAAATGCCTTTCTCGGAAGGATAAGTTCAAACAATTTATATAACCAGATCGAAGCTTACAGAGAAAGGTTTGACAAGTATCAAGAGCTTACTTCAGAGAACGGAAAATTGAGGAAAAGAAAAGAAAAAGTGGAGAAGTTAGCAGAAGAGAGGAAGGTCTCCATTGAAAGGTTGCAAGGGAAAGGGCAGGAATCTTTATCTAAAAGATATGTTTTTTTTCTTCAAATAGGATGGAAGGATTATCCGGAATCATTTAACAGAATTGCTGCCGAGAAATTTAATATCCCCAATCATAAAGAGTACGACATTTTGACAAAACCGTTTAGAAATACTGTTGAAGAAGGAATAAACAAGCTTTCGGATGAACTTAAGCTGAAGATTCCAAACTTAATTAAAGTTGTTGAGGATGAGGAAGCTTCAGACAGGGAGATTTTTAAAGTATACCATGAAGAGTTCGAAGCTCTGGGTCAAGATTATTTAGCCCATTATGAACAAATGGAGAAGGATACACTTAAACTAGAAAAAGCTTTGCATAAGCTTGATAAAACAGAGAGAAAAGTCGATTTATTACAGAAAATATTGGGTCTAAAACCAGAATAATTTTTTAAGGCAGGAGGGATTTTCCTTCCTGCCTAAGTTTTATATTTTTTTTAGATTTTATCTTGGCAATTTAGCAACGCTGATGTATAGGTTAGTGAATAAAACATAAACAACTAGGGAAAAGAATAATGGAGATCAGCTGCCCCCAATGTTCCTCAAAAGCGTTTAAAAGAAACGGCTTTACCAGGCACGGGAAGCAAAATCATCGCTGTTTAGATTGCGGAAGGCAATTCTCAACTGAACCTGATGTGCATTTCGTTTTTGAGGTGGCTCAGCAGGGAGTTCCCCAAAATCCTGAAGTTTACGCATCAAAAGCCTCTTTTGGTCCCTCTTGAGGGTTGATGGACCGAGAGAATATTACTACGCCTCGGCTTCTCTCTTCTAAAGTTATCTGGAATTATGCACTACATAATGCATTGACCGATCTCATCTACTGGAATCGTTTATGGTTTTGTGTATTTCGTGAATCGGATAAACATGTCTTCGGTGCTAATGGGCAAATCAGAGTTCTTGTCAGCGAAGACGGAGATTCCTGGGAACACAGCTCATTAATTGTAGAAACCGGAATCGACCTTCGCGATCCAAAACTTTCTGTTACTCCCGAAAACCAACTCATGCTGTTAATAGGAGGCACTCTTTATTCAGATCAAGAGACCTTGGATAGACAACCACGAGTTTCTTTTTCCAGGGACGGGAAATCATGGTCACCTCTAAAGAAAATCTGCCAATCCGGTGACTGGCTGTGGCGGATCACTTGGCATAACAATGTCGCCTGGGGTGTTTCTTATCGTCTCGATGGAAAAATGATTCTTTATAAAAGCTCTGACGGCATCGATTTTATAGAACATGTAGAATGGAAAATTGCTGGTAAGCCAAATGAATCTACTCTGCGGTTCCTTAAAGATGATACAATGGTGGCCCTGGTGCGACGAAACTTCAGCAAAAATGGTAATGCGTGGATAGGGATCAGTCTTCCGCCATATCATCAATGGAAATGGCATGAGACCGCCCATCATTTGGGAGGACCGAATTTTATTATTGATTCTAAAGAGCGCATATGGGCTGCAGGGCGATTGGTGGAAAGGACTCCTTATGGCCTCTATGAAAAAACAGCATTATGTCAAATGACTTTAGAAAGTTTAAAAACTGTACTGATATTGCCGAGCGGAGGCATCGATTGCAGTTATCCGGGCATGGTGCTAAAAGATAATAAGCTTTGGATTAGCTACTATTCTTCCCACGAAGGAAGGACGGCGATTTATTTAGCAAAAGTTGTTTTGCCTGAAAAATCATGAGATCATGTAAATTAGTAAGAAAAAAAGGAGGGGATCATGCAAAAGTTTTTACTCATCTTAAGCATTGCCTTTTTCACATTAACAGTTACTTATCTTTACTCTAACAAGGACACGGGCATGACAAAACCGAACATAAAAAATGAAACGATCGTCGTTTTAAAAACTTCATTAGGTGATATTACGGTAGAGTTGTATCCAGAGAAGGCTCCGGAAACCGTTAAAAACTTTTTGAAGTATGTTGACGAAGGTCATTATGAACAGACGATCTTCCATCGCGTTATTGAGAATTTTATGATACAGGGCGGCGGCTTTACATCTAACATGCAGCAAAAGCCTACCCATGCTCCTGTAATCAATGAGGCAGGCAACGGCTTATTGAATAAACGGGGAACGATTGCTATGGCGCGTACTTCAGACGTGAATTCAGCAACTTCGCAATTTTTCATTAATACAGTGGATAATCCCTTTTTAAATTATCGTGGGGACTCTCCTCATGAGTTTGGCTATTGCGTTTTTGGCAAGGTCATTGACGGCATGGACATTGTTGATGAAATCAAGGTTGTAGATACCAAGTCGCAAGGGCCTTATCAAGATTTTCCCGTGAAGCCGGTGGTGATCTTGAAAGTTCTTAAAAAACAAAAAGAAGTTTCTTAATCTGCTCAAATAGAAGAGACAAGAGTTGTTCTCCTGTCTCTTCTAAATCATTTTGAATGCGTCTTAGAAGTAATCAGTAAAATAAATACCAGAATACTTATTCCAGCCATCATCCCGGAAGGGGTTAATTGCCCGGTGGTCCAGTACCTATAGGTGAAAAAGCCGACTAGGATGCCTGTTGAGGCCAGAGCAGTGAAAAACGCAAATTTACTTACACGCAGTAAACCCAAACCGCTTGCAAAAAGCGCCGCGCCAAAAACAGATCCTGCAATAAGTGAAGGAAGGCTGTTGGCAAATAAATAACCAATGAGGCCCCCTAAAAGCACCAGAATTGAATAAACTAAAACTACAATTGCAGAAAATTTCATGCAAAAACCTCCTCAAAAAAATTGCGCATCATGTGCATAGCTCGCTTTTCAGTATTTTCATTGTATAACATCCCGTTTTCGGCATCTTGAGCCTGGGGATTTGTAAAGGCATGAGTCGCTTCACCGTAAATATGAAGTTGCCAATCAACTTTTTTCTCTGTTAATTCGTTTTGGATTTCCAAAAGATCTTTTTGTGACACCATCGGATCATGATACCCATGCAGCAAGAGTAATTTTCCGTGTAAACTTTCAGCGCTGGGTGCTGCTTTGGCTTTATGTTCTCCTAGTATATAACCCAAAAGACCATGGAAAGTAACAATGCCCCTGAGGTCTTTTCCACTCCGCAAAAGCTCTATTACTGTGGTGCCTCCGAAACAAAAACCAATGGCACCTATTTTGTTTTTATCGACGTTCTTGTGTGATTTTAAGACGTCGTAAGCTTTTTCGATCCGCTCACGAAGAATGCTTCTTGTTAAAAAAAGGGGAAGCATTAACTCAAACGCATCTTCATTTGTTTCTACAGATTTTCCATCACCATAGAGATCTGCGGCAAAACCGATGTAGCCGAGGCTTGCTAACATCTTCGCTTTTTCTTCTGCAAAAGTGTCACGGCCTCTCCAGGCATGGGCCACAATGACCCCGGGTTTTACTCCTGTAATGGTTTCATCCTCATAAAGAATGCCTTGAAATTTTTTTTCATTACACTGATATTCAATAACTTCAGACTTCATTTACCATTTCCTTCAGAATTCATTATAAAAAAGGTTAGTAGGCAGGTGAATTTAGCGCAAGTTGCACTTTTCTAAAAAAATTTGAAATACTAGAGTATGAAGATACCACGAAAAGGAGAGATTATGAATGTTATGCTAAAAGTTTTATGGCTAGTGCTTGTGTTATCGACGCCGATTTATGCGGCAAACTCAGGGCTGTCACCCGTTCCAAACACCACGGAAGAGGCGCTTCGTGAGAGTGCAAAGGCTGCGGAATCTTGGTTACATTTGATCGATCAGGAAAAATATGATTCCAGTTGGGGCGCCGGGTCGCAGACCTTTAAACTGACCGTACCGCAAAAAAACTGGGTCATGTTGATGAACAACGTCAGAAAGCCTATGGGAAAATTCAGCGAAAGAAAGCTTTTGGAGCAAAGAACTGCAAAGGATCCTAAAGGACTGCCAAAAGGGGATTACATGGTGGTTTTTTTTGATAGCTCATTTGAGAAAAAAGGAAAAGCGCATGAGTTAGTTACATTGATCCAGGAAACTGACGGTCAATGGCGCGTGCTTACTTATCAGATTCAGTAGTTTCTCCAGAATCATCGATTGTTTTTTTTCCGAGAATATCTTTAATCCTTACGTCCAAACGGGCGTAAGGAATTTCAATATCGTATTTTTTTAGTGTTCTTTCAATCATAAAGAGGTACTGCGATTGGGAGTTACGCGTGCGGCGATTCCATTTTTCATCAACCCAGACGACCAGTTCCATTTCAATCCCACTTTCTCCTAATTTAGAAATGAATACCTGGGGATCCCGTACTCCTATTTTATTCAGTGTACTAGGGACTTTTTTGGCAGAATCAGTAATGATCCTGGAAACTTCTTCAAGATCGGTGCCATAGGCAACGCTAAAGGGGACATGGATCCGGCGGTAGGGATCGCGCAAGGTCCAATTGATAACTTTTTTGCTGACCATTTCCGAATTAGGAACCAAAATGTCAGTGCCGTCATTTGTAGAAAGGATCGTATTGCGCACATTAATTTCTCTGATTTCACCTTTTAGATCGGGCCCAATTTCTACAAAGTCTCCAACTTTCAAGTGACTTTGAAATAATATAATGACGCCTGAAAGAAAGTCGTTGAAAATGTTTTGCAACCCGAAGCCGATACCGACACCCAGCGCTCCTGCTAGTAGTACGAAATTGGAGAAATCAAATCCAAGCCAAGTAAGGGCGATCAATAAACCCACAAATAAAAGAAAATAATGAAGCAGCCGATTTAGGCGATATACAACCGCTTTTCGAATCCCTTTTCGTGTCGCCACTATCGTATCAAGAGCTCTCGTAATCAGCTTAGAAATCCACCAGGTGGCAATCATGATTAAGATAAATTGTGTGATATTCCAAATCCGGATCGGTTTTTCACCAAGATAGAATAAAGTCCTATCAAATTGATCCCGAATGTGATTCCAGGAACCGGAAATAAATTCCAAGAAAACCTGCAGCCAGCGGGCTCCTTCGCCTCGGATAATGATGCTTTTTTCCGATAATGTCGTGAGTAAAAAGTCAGTTTCTTTTAAGTCGTTGTTCAAGCCTCGAATGTGTAAAGAAGAGTCTTGGGAAAGTTTAAGAATTTTGGCGATATCTCCTTGGTCTTCTGCTAGTTCCCCTGATTTTATCGTAAGCATTTGGCTGAGACGGTTCGCTATTCTTTCGCTTTGAGCGCGCCATTCACTGATATTTTTTTCATATTGAGTGATCTTCTCCTTCCACTCTTTAATAGTAACATCAAGCTTCTCAAGATTAATTCTTTGAGGTTCTACCAGTAATTGCGAAATCATGAAAAGGAGCTGATTTTGAATATAGAGGATTTCTGCTTCGGCCTCATTAATTGCGGCTTGGACCGTGTTCATTAGCAGATGATAATTCAGGATTTCTGCTTTTCTGGTATTTTCTTCAGGACGTTTTTGTGCATATAGAAATTGAGCCTTCTGAAGAGCCTCTTGAGCGCTGGCTAAATTTTTCCTCGAGTCCTCAATATTTCTTTCAAAGCTTAAAGATTCAATTTTTTGACTGATTAATCTCTTTTTTGCCTCGTTGATTTCATCGGTCAAGTAACCAATTTCTATGTTGGTATTTTCAATTTCCCGCCCTAAAAACTTTATATGGTTATTTACTGATTCAACGAAAGGACGCAGGCTAAATAATTTAAGGCCTTCGATAATTTTTTCGGGACTGCGAAGCTCAGCATTAAAGTAATGTAGCCTGGCCTCATCAAGGCGTTTGGTGAGGGATTGCAATTCATTTTGTGCTGTCGTTAAGTCTTTTTTTTTGTCTTCTAAATCCTCTTTGAGTTTCTGGATCTGCTTCCATAGAGCCACCAGTTCTTCAATGGTATAGTACGGCTTAATTGTGCTTGGAGACTTGGGTAAAGGAAGCGAGGGGGTGTTGATCCATTTTTTAAAGTGAAGATCTATATCTTTAAGAAGCGTTCTGGCTTCCGCTTGATTTTCAGCCGGAAGCGATTCAGGAATATTTTCCAGGGTTTTGATAAATTTTTCTGTAGTCTCTTCCCGTTTATCGTTTTTGGAAAAGGTTTCCCACCAAGCAGTATCGAGTTTGGCAGGATCAGGAAGTATCTCCTGAGAGAAGAGCAAGGATTGTGATACAAATAATAATAGTAGATATTTCTTCATCAATTTCATATTAATATATTTTTTTAAAATCGACAATCATAGTTAGTGCATAGAGCGTTTAAAATTGAAAATTTAGGGAAGTAAAGCATCGATTTCCGCGCTTTACGCACTCTGTTTTGCCATTACTATGTTTGGCATAAGCTTGCTTGATCTCATCACTGGATTCGATTAAAATATCCATACATGTACACTTTCGTTTTATCCTTGGCAGCACTGTTTGCTCTACCGAACGCCCTCTATCAAATGGTATTTTACAAAAAATACCGGATGAGTTTTTTGAGGCGATTCGGCAGAGGCTTCCCATTGGTCAAGAAAGGGGATAGGTGTCTTATTTGGATTCATGCAGTTTCTGTCGGCGAAGTAAAGGCTGCAGCTCCATTAGTAAAAGAATTAAAACAACGGGCCGATCGCCCCCTTATTCTCGTTTCGATCGTCACTGAAACCGGTTTTGCTGAAGCCGAACGCAGTCTCTCCGATGCGGATTACCAAGTCTTTCTCCCTTTTGATTTTAAATGGATCGTGAACCGTATCGTAAAAAAGGTTGCTCCAGATCTGGTGATCCTCTGTGAAACGGATTATTGGTATAACTTTCTTCTTGCTTGCAAAAGGCAGGGCGCAAAGCTGGCTGTCGTTAATGGAAAAATCTCAGAGCGTTCCAAGCAAAGGTTTTTAAGGTTTAATTATTTTTCAAAAAAACTATTCGATTTAATAGATCTTTTTTGTCTACAAAGTTCCCACTACAAAAAACGTTTTGTTGAGCTGGGAATCTCTGAGGATAAGATTAGAGTCACAGGGAATTTGAAGCTAGATTTTATCAATACCCCCATGTGTGAATCTGAAAGCATCGATTGGAAACAAAGGCTTGGCATTGAGCCGGGGGAGCTTGTTTTAACAATAGGATCCACTCATCACCCGGAAGAGAAATTAATCATAGACAGTTTAAGAAGCGTATGGTCGAAGTTCCCGTGCTTGAAAGTCATCATTGTTCCAAGGCATCCCGAAAGATTTCAAGACGTCGCCGCATTGCTAAATCAAGAAGGGATTTTATTTGCACGCTATTCAGAAAACCGAAAAGGTAGTTTCCGAGTGCTCCTGATGGATGCGATGGGTTTGCTGCAAAAATGTTATCAAATTTCCGATGTGGCCATTGTAGCGGGGAGTTATACCTCAAAAGTTGGAGGGCATAATATTTTGGAGCCTTGCAGGTATGGTGTTCCGGTTATTTTCGGCCCTTTTATGCACTCTCAGCCCGAATTTCTCCACCTTATTGAAGCTTATAATGCAGGGATTCGAACAGCGCCAGAGAGCCTGTCTGGTTGTTTAATTGATCTTTTTTCCTCGGAGGAGGGTAGGCAGGTAGTGGGCAACGCAGGTCGACGGCTGGTTGATGAATTGGGTGGCGCCACGACCAAAACAGTGGGAGCTCTTTCTACTTTATAAAAATACTGTTATAATAAAAATATTCAACAGAGGGCGCTCATGGCTGACAAAATCGAAGGTAAACCATCACCAATTCAGCCTTCTGGCACCGCGTCTTCTGTTAATAGAGAGACTGGGAATGCTGAAACCCATGATGTTTGGCATCAATCACATATTTCTCCTTCTACTGCAGAATCCCCTAAAGTTTATGGGAATCCATTGCTTAGAGATTATGTTCAGATGAACTCAATATTTAACCCTTCTTACGGATTCAAGGATTTCTCATCAGATCAACTCTGTTTAACAACGGAACGGATGGATAAAGCCGTTAACGAATCCTTGAAAAAAGTGGACATGTATCCTCTAAAAGATCCGGTCGAATGGATAAAGGAGCTTTTAAGCTTTCTAAGCGAGGCAATTGAAGATTTTAATCAATTTCTCAAAAAGAAAAAGAGGGTAGATGAAGAGATTTTGATTTTGCGGATTGAGATTCTTGAAAAAGAAATTAGCAAAGTGCTGCTTAGGCTTGAAGAAATAAATGATGTTGAAGTGATGGATCAGGAAAGTTTTGAGGAGTTACAGCTCTCCTTGCGAGAAGGGCTATCGCTTGGAGTGAAATATAAAACACTTAAAATTCTCTTCGCTCCTATCATGGAAAACTCTGAGGCAAGGGATGAGTTAGCAAATTTTTTCGCTACAGTGATGGATTCCATCTGCCAAATACAAGAAGGCGATACGCCGGTTGTTGAATCAGAAAAAGCGCCAGTTGATGCGATGGTCGATCAATTGGAGCATGGAGGTTTTGATAGCGGCTCCCTTGCGGCAATGTTAGAATCCTTGACTCAGCTGGCAATAGGTAAATACATCACTGCATCACAAGACCTGCATCTGACCTTTGTGCAAGTCATGGAGAATGTGCCCTTAAGGGAGCAAATATTTACACAGAAAGACGGACCGGTTCTTGCGCTATTAATTTTATTGTTATTATCCGCGCTAGCAGGTGAGATTGCCTACGCTAAAAACGAGAATGTTTCGAAAGGAGTCGAAAAGGCTATAAGTGGTGTGATGGATTCTGCTTGGCTTAAGTCCACTCTAGGGGAAGATCAGCAAGTGTTATTTTTAAAAGAGATTAAGCCGCTTTCTCGATACCTTTCTGCTACGATTTCCGGGAATTTTAATCCTTCTGTTGATGTAAAGACCTCCGAGCATTTCCAATACTTGAGCATTCTCTATCAAACACTGGTCTCGCGCTTATCAAATAGTGATCTTCACAAGATGGCAAAGATGGCAGTACTGGCAAAAAACACGCTGACAGATGCTTCTAAGCATCATTTTAATTATTTAAACATTAAGCAGTAAATTTCCTTGAGCATAATAATCGGAATGTGCTATATTTTTGGCACATTAAGCAACTGACGCGGGGTGGAGCAGGGGTCAGCTCGTTGGGCTCATAACCCAAAGGTCGGAGGTTCGAATCCTTCCCCCGCTATTTAAAAGGAAGCTCCAAAAGAGCTTCCTTCCTTTTTTGGCGGTATAGCTCAGTTGGTAGAGCAACGGAATCATAATCCGTGTGTCGTCGGTTCAAGCCCGGCTGCCGCTAATTACCGTAACACTTCTCAGAGGCTATTATCAGCCTCTTTTTTATTTATCCATTATTGCAACGCACCATTCTATTCTTTTAAAAAATTAGCACCATTTTGTTTGGAACTATCTATAGAAGATCTTGAATTCTATCTTATTTAAATTTAATAAATACGCATGGAAATAAATAGGTTGATTTTCTCCACGCCTTTTATGCCGAGCCAGGCAAAGCCGGCGCCGAAAAAGCCCATCTTGAATAAATTGGGTGATTAAGCGGCAGACGACGCTGCCAGAAACGAAATTGTGAATCACGTTCGGTATAATCAAAATTTGTCTCTCTATATTGCGTTGACATGATATAAATCTCCGTTTTTGGAGTAACTTATGGCAATCAGTGTATTTCACCTTTTTTCAATCGGTATCGGTCCTTCAAGCTCCCATACGGTAGGCCCGATGCGAGCAGCAAAACAATTCATTGGAGAGGCGGAAGCATTCCTTCCAACTATCGAAAAACTTAAAATTGACCTCTACGGGTCGTTGGCGTTAACCGGAAAAGGGCATGGGACGGATATTGCGTGTTTGCTGGGGTTGGAAGGGGAGACACCTGAAGGTGTTGAGCCAGGCGAGGTTCGGGAGCGTATTGAAAAAATCAACCGTAATTCGATGATCCATTTTGACAAAAGAAAGGCTGTTCCTTTCGAACTGATCTTTCACAAAGACAAACAGCTGCCGTTTCATCCGAACGGTATGCGCTTTACTGCTATAGTTTCAGGGCATGAAGCTGTAGCCAAAACCTATTATTCTATTGGCGGCGGATTTATCTTGAATCACGATGAGGTTGTAGAGGATCGCCATTTGGGTGAGGAAAACCATCCAATACCTTACCCTTACCATACCGCCGAAGAACTTTTATCCCATTGCAGTAAGTTGAACGTTACCATTGCCGATCTGGTAATGAAAAACGAGCTTACATGGAGGAGCGAAGAGGAAGTAAGGAAGGGACTGCTCCGAATTTGGTCGGTTATGAAGGCGTGTATTGAAAGAGGTTGTGAACAGGAAGGAATTCTGCCCGGCGGACTCAATGTGAGGAGGCGTGCCGGTTCGATGATGCGCAGTTTAAAAGAACAAGAGAAGAAGGTGTTCAGTGATCCGGCTAAATTGATGAAATGGGTCAGTTTATGGGCGCTGGCTGTAAATGAGGAAAACGCTGCCGGAGGGCGTGTAGTCACCGCGCCTACAAACGGAGCAGCAGGAGTGATCCCTTCTGTGTTAAATTATTATCTTCATTTTACGGAACATCCCACGGAAAATGGTATCATCAAATACCTCTTAACAGCAGGAGCAATAGGTGTTTTGTACAAAGTTGGCGCCTCGATTTCCGCTGCGGAGATGGGGTGCATGGGTGAAGTGGGGGTAGCTTGCTCAATGGCAGCCGCAGGATTGACTGCTGCTCTGGGAGGCACAAATGCGCAGATTGAAAATGCCGCCGAAATTGGAATGGAGCATAATCTTGGCCTGACCTGCGATCCGGTCATGGGGCTTGTGCAAATCCCTTGCATCGAGCGGAATACGATGGGCGCAGTTAAAGCGATAAATGCCGCGCATTTGGCATTGGAAGGTGATGGGGTGCATCGCGTTTCCCTGGATCAGGTCATTAACACAATGCGTCTCACAGGGAAGGATATGCAATCGATTTATAAAGAAACTTCTTTAGGAGGTCTTGCGGTAAACGTGCCGGAATGTTAAAAAAAAACTAAATTACCAAGGTTAATCATGGAACGATTTGAGGAAAGACAGCACGTAGAATTTACCCATGAAGGGGAAAAGATTTTTGGCATATTGCATTGTCCGATTGGAGCGGAAAAGGTTCCTGCTGTTATTTTTTGCCATGGCCTTGCCGGTCATAAAATCGGCAAGCACCGGATGTATGTGAGTTTAGCCGAAAGTCTTTCAAGGCACGGTATCGCCTCTTTTCGTTTTGATTTTCGTGGTTCCGGAGATAGTGAAGGAAGCTTTTCCGACATGTCTTTAAAGGGAGAGGTTAGCGATGCACTGAGGAGCCTGGAATATTTAGTCAGTCATCCACAGATAGATCATGAAAGAATCGGTATTTTCGGAAGATCATTTGGAGGAGCTGTGGCGGTCATGGCGGCTCACCGTTATAAAAAAGCAAAAACTATGGCCCTGTGGGCGCCGGTATTTAATGCGAAGCAATGGGAAGAACAGTGGGAATTATACGAGACGCATCAGCTTGACGAAGAAACACGTCATAACCTTATGCGGATTAATGGCCAGCTGCCCAGCATAGACTTTTACAAAGACCTATTCCTAATGGATATAGCAAACGAATTATCATCCCTTGATCATGTGCCCATGCTTCTTATACACGGAGAAACTGACCCTTTGATCAGTATAGAGCATTCCAACCAATATTGGAGTTTAAGGAAAAATGCCGCGGCTAAAACGGAATTCATCAAGTTGACTCATAGTGATCATGACTTTAGCCATCCCGAAGAGAAATTACTGGCGATCCAAACAACTGCCGAATGGTTTTCAAAAACTCTTTAGAAGGACATTTTATGCCGGATGCCACTCCGCTTCAAAGATCGCGAATGAATTACCGTCCTCGGTTGCCTGCCATTTTACATGATCTTACTAAACTTAAAGCCCAACCCTTTCACATCCATCAAAAGGAAAGGCAAGACGACATCTACCCTTTGTTTCCAAAGATTTATGAGTTGCCGCTATGGAACTTTACACTGGATCAAAAACGTAGAACAGAAGCCCAAAGAGTAGGCGTAGTGTTGTCTGGAGGGCAGGCGCCGGGAGGACATAATGTTATCGCCGGATTGTTCGATGCTTTAAAGAGATTGCACTCCGAAAGCCGCTTATTCGGATTTTTAGATGGGCCTGATGGCATCATCAAAGGGAAGCATATAGAAATTACCGAAGAATTGCTGGCCCCTTATCGTAATCAGGGTGGATTTGATATGATCGGCTCCGGAAGGGGCAAGATCGAAACCGTGGAGCAATTCGACAAGGTCTGCCAAGAGGTTTTGAAACTTCAATTGGATGGGCTGGTTATTATCGGTGGAGATGATTCCAACACGAATGCTGCATTGCTTGCCGAATATTTCCTTTCCAAAAAGATACCGGTAAAGGTGATCGGGGTCCCTAAGACCATTGATGGGGATTTAAAAAATAAACATATTGAAATTTCTTTTGGATTCGACACTGCTTGTAAAACGTTTTCGGAAACAATTGCTAGTATTTGTCGCGATGCCCTTTCAGCAAAAAAATATTATTTTTTTGTAAAATTAATGGGAAGATCCGCTTCTCATATTGCACTTGAATGTGCCTTAGAAACCCACCCGAATATGACGTTGATCGGGGAGGAGGCCGCAAGCGAAAAATGGACGTTGCAGGAATTGACACGGAAGATCAGCGATATGATTTGCTTAAGGGCAAGCGAAGGGAAGAATTATGGCGTCCTTTTGATACCCGAGGGCATTATAGAGTTTATCCCTGAATTTTCGCAGCTTATAAAAGAGCTTGGTCCCATTAAAATCGATCCGGAATCAGAGGAGCATCAACAGCTCAGTAATGTGGAATCTCTGCTAACGGAGGCTTCCTTAAGCTGCTTTAAAGCTCTTCCGCAATTGATTCGGCATCAACTACTCATGGATCGGGACCCGCATGGGAATCTACAAGTATCAAAAATTGAAACTGAGCGTTTGTTTATCGAAACCGTTACTGAAGAGTTGGATCGGCGCAAGAAGGCGGGATCCTATCATGGAAAATTCAGTTCGCAGCCGTTATTTTGCGGTTATGAAGGGCGTTCTTGCCTCCCTACAAATTTTGATTGTCAATATTGCTATGCACTGGGATATGTCGCAGCCCTGCTCATCGATTTGGGTGCTACCGGTTATATGAGCTGTATAAAAAATTTAGCACATCCCGTAGAGCATTGGCAAATCGCCGGGATCCCCTTGGCCTCAATGATCCAAATTGAAGAAAGAAAAGGGAAGTTCAAGCCGGTGATTAAAAAAGCCTTGGTAGATCTTACGGGGAACCCATTCCAGGTATTTGCAGAACACAGGCAAAAGTGGTTGCTACATGATGAGTACCGTTATCCTGGACCTGTACAATTTTTTGGGCCGGCTGAAATTTCGGAATCAATCACAGCCACTTTAGAGCTTGAAGCTCAAGGGGTTGATCACTCATTCTTATGATATTCATTAAATATATTCTTGCTAGTTTTAGAGTTTTAGTTTTATATGTAAATTTTTAAAGGGATAATAAAGGACCTTTACATGGCGAAGTATCTTACCATCCTCTTGATCTTAGCTTTAGCCCTTGCTAGCTTTTTCACTTTTTGGTTTTCCAAGGATAGTTACAAAATTCTGCCGATCAATCAACAGCCGGCCAGCGAGGTCGCTATTGAAAAATATAATTTTCAAAACTGGCACGAGTTTAGTGCCGAAGACGGTGCCTTTAATGTCATGCTTCCCGCACTTCCTCAGCACGCTAAAGAAGTTGTCAATGTAACGGAAAAGGAATCAAGGCACTATGATATGTATGTGTCCGAGAAAGGGGACGGGACAGTGTTTATGATATCTTCCATCACTTTTAAGGGGCTTCCAGCCGGATTTGATAAGAGAGAAATTTTAAGATCAATGATGGACGATATGGTTGCTTCAAGCCCTTCTAATGAATTGCGTAAAGAGGAAGAAGGGGAGTATAAAGGGCACGCATCACTGCAGTATACTATCGACAATAAAGATAATGCTATCGATGTGAAATCTTTTATGGATAAAGATAAAATGTATGTGATGACGCGCGTTACAAAAGCTGTCAATTATAATACTGAAGAATTTAACTTTTTTACCAATTCCTTTGACCTGCAAGCTAATTGAAGGAGCTAAAAACCATGTCAAAAATGATCACGTTAATTCTGGCCGCCATGACAGTCTCAAGTATGGCTTTAGCGCAACAGCTTCCTGAGGGGCTCTTCTATCCAAATCCCGGAATTATCGCTCAACGCAGCGGCGTTTGGGTTGGAAGCGATCACCTGTATAATCTAACAGATCGTATTCCTGTCGATGTCGAGATATTTAAGCCGGATTCAGTCGTCGTGACGGTAACCGAAACAATGATAAAAAACCGGATCGAAGAGATTTTCAAGAAAGCCAATATTATTCCGACATCATCTGAAAAACCGGGTCAACCTCCCCTTCCTTTTTTTCACGCATTAGTGATTGTTTATCCCATTCAGGGTGGCTTTGTAGCCTTTACAGAGGGCCGTGTTTTCGAGAAGGTTAATCTTGATCGCATACGCTTGGATGAGCAAACCGCAATGCAGGCAATTACTTGGGAAAGTCAAAATCTGATCATTGCTCCTCAAGCTGAGCTCGATGTCCAAATTGGAAAAAGTATCGATGAAATCGCCAATACTTTTGTAGAGCGTTATAGGTTCTATGAAAATATCCGTACACAAATTCAAAAATAAGAGTTAAGGTGATCTCAGGAATTAAACATCTTGAGATCATCTCCTGATATAGGACCTAGCAGCAAATGATTCCTCTAGGTGACGACAATACCCGAAGAAAAAATTCTCCTCACTTTACCTATCTACTGATCGTTCTGAACATTCTGTTTTTTATTTTAGAATTAGCAGGTGGAGAGTCATTTATTAAACAGTGGGCCTTTATTCCGGCGCGTTTTTTGGCTACGCCAGTGTCAGAGAGTATCACTCTTTTTACTGCCATGTTCATGCATGCGGGTTTTGGACATCTGATCGGGAATATGTTATATCTTTGGATCTTTGGGGATAATGTTGAAGATGTGTTCGGTAGAACATTTTTTATCATTTTCTATGTCTTTTGCGGTCTTGCCGCCACACTTGCCCAATTAGTATTTAATCCTGAATCTAACCTCCCAAATTTAGGGGCTTCAGGCGCGATAGCTGGGGTTTTGGGAGCATATGTTGTCCTGTTTCCAAAAACCAAAGTTACCGCAATGGTAGGCCATATCGTAACGCAAATTCCGGCGTTGGTTGTCATAGGATTTTGGTTTTTCTTGCAATTTTTCGGCTCTATTTCCACTGTGACATCACAAGATATGGGGGGAGTTGCCTACATGGCACATATCGGAGGATTTGTAGCGGGATTTATCATTTCTCTATTATTTCGTTTCTGTTTTAGGTTAAATACCTGAAATTTTGTAGTAAGTCTGGCGCGGCAAGACTTACTGTTTTGCCTGGCAGTTCGGTAAGTCTTTATTGCGAGGAGTGTTTGTTGTTTTCCAGAAGTAAGTCGGATGCCTCTACTGCGGCATCTTTAAAGGGGTTTAGAATCAAATCTACCTCTTTTTCAAGATGATGTTGTTCTTGATATTTTTTATAGACGGTAATAGCAATTTTCCCTTCATAGCCACCTTCTTTTAAACTATTTACGATTAAGGCGCTTAGACCCGGGGTAGAAATCGTATTGATGATCCATTTAAAGTGATTTAAAGGTAGAGAGTCTATGAACTCCGAGTCTTCGGCATCTCCATAATAACAATCGATCTTTAATTTCTTTGCGTGGTCTAGTGATTGCTGATCAAAATCGATAGCTGTCAGTGTTAGCCCTGATTTCATCAGCGATTGTGACAATTCAGATCCGTAGGCGCCTAGCCCGAATAGTAGCACATCTTTTGTAGCTGATTCCGTAAGTTGTTGCCAATTTTCAGCAAAGGGGACTTTCCTTTCGAAAATTCCAAGATAGGAAGCTAGCATATCGTAAAGAGTGTGTGAATATACAATTAAGTAGGTAGAAAGAGCAATTGTGAGGAGACCAACGATCGCAATCAGGTTCATGTCTTCCCCGCCGATATGTCCAAGAGAGACTCCAAGAGCTGCGAAAATTAAGGAAAACTCGCTAATCTGAGCTACTGTGAGCCCTGTTAGAAAGCCGGTCCGTTTTCGATAGCCCATATACCCCATGATAGCCATCACAATCAAAGGGTTGCCCACCAATACAAAAAGGGAAAGCATGATCCCTGGAATGATCTGTTCTTGCAGAATGCCGATCTTGAAAAAAGCCCCTAAATCCAGAAAAAAAAAGGGGATCAAAAAATCACGAAGGGGAACCAGTCGAGCGCCAATTGCAGTGCTATAAGGCGTTGACGCGAGCATCATGCCTGCGGCAAATGCTCCAATTTCATAACTAAAACCAAACAGTTCTCCAAGGCACGACCAAATTAATGCCCAAGAAACGGAAAATAATAAGAGTAATTCCCTGGAGCCAGAGAGTCTTTTGGTCCATAAGGAAATCACATAGCGCATGAATAAGAAAATGATCAATCCCCAAACCGCCAGACTTAATATAATAGCCACAAGATTGCTTCCAAGGTCTGAAACGGAATGGAATTGTTTTGTGGCTGAAATGAATAGCATAATCAAAATGACCGCTATGTCTTGTACGATCAAGAGCCCAATGGCAATACGCCCATGCAAAGAATCAATCTCTTTTTTATCGCTTAATAGTTTAACGATGATAATCGTGCTAGAGAAGGTTAATGCGATAGCGATGTAAAAGGAGGAAAGATGTGTGTAGCCAAGAGCTAGACAGATGAAATACCCGAAAAAAGAGGTAAATATAATCTGGCCAATTCCTGTAGCTAAAGCGATTTTTCCCATGCTTTTTAGCATGCCGATGTCAAGCTTGAGCCCTACCAAGAAAAGGAGCACTGAGACTCCAATTTTTGAAAGTAAAGAGATTTCTTCAGTAAAAGTAAAATAGGGGAGATCCCAATTAGAAATAAGAACACCGGCTAGCATATAGCCGATGATCAAGGGCTGTTTTAGCCAGTTGACAAACGTGGCAAACATTCCGGCAAAGGCCAAGAGGAGTGCTACGTTAAAAAACGAAGTTTCAGTTGTAAGAGTCGCCATAACGGCAGCTTATAACAGGGGGATGAATAAATAAATTTAAATATGGGCAGGAGCTGATTTAGGTTCCATTAGCGCTCCCAGACCTAGCACACCACGTATGCAAATCAAAAGACAGGCAATAAGAAGGGCTCCAATAAATGGAACGCAGGCAGAAATGGTGGGGAGCACGATGAGTAATGTTTGGATAAATAGAGAACCGCCGGCTTTTCCTATGCGGGATCCAACGCCATCAATTGCAGCTTTGCCTTGCAACTTCGTTTGCGAATCTAGCGGAATGTAAGCTAGTTCTTTGGTTGTATCGAACAAAGTATATTTTCCACTGCAGCTTAGGCAGACATGAAGGGATCCGGACAGAACGGATATCCCTAAAGGAAGTATGTGGATGCCCAAGTTATTAACGACCAGTAATGCAAAAAATAAACTGCTGGTGATTAAGGCGGTTATCGGGGTAATCAAAGCGGATTTTGTCCAGCCTAAAATGCGGAGTGATGGACGGGTAACAAACAGTGTGATCAGTGTCGAAAGGATGCCTGTGACCAGCATTACAGTGCTCATATAGGTGTTAAAAGCGCTTGGATTTGAATAAATGCGCAAGACTTCATTTTTCCATACCACCTCAGAAAGATTGATCATCATATTGTAGGTCAAGCCGATCAATGCAATGAATAGGAGTTCTTTTGACCGGGCTAGATAGTGCATGGATTCCCGGAAGGAGAGCTTCGGCTTATCAGATTTCGTTGTGATTTTCATCTCCTTCGGACATACCAGCCAAAATAGCCCGCAAGCCCCCAATCCACAGATTATGACCAATGTGGTTAATGAGTACAGCGACTGCTCCCAAGGGGTTTTTCCAAAAGGGAATAGAGGATTAAAGGCATCCTGCGAGAGGTAAATGGCGACTGGGCCTGCAACCAAGGCAGCAGTTGTTCCTGCCAAAGTAAGCCAAGGGTAGTAGCGTCGCGCCTCTTGCTCTTTAGTCATTTCATTTGTAAAGCCCCAAAACAATACGGAGTAGACAATCGGACTCCAGTTTTCGGCCATCACATAGAAAAAGGCGTAAGTCCAGTTTTCGATCACGGCGGCCAATGCTCTCCAGCCTACTGGAAGCATCTCCAGAAGTTGGGTTGCAAAGGTGTGCGGGTGCAAAGCTTCTCGGTTGGGAAATAAAACAAAGGCAAATAATGCAAAGCCAAAAATAAAAAAAGAGATAATCGTAGTGAAAGTTGTGCGAAAGGGAAACCGATTCGATAGCCACGCAAAACTCAAGGCTAAAACGCAAGAGGCGGGCAGCAGGATCCACACTTTAACAAAAGGAAGGGCTTCTGCCCCTGCATTTACCGCTGTAACCATCAGCGTGTCCTTCAGTGCGCGTACAATATAGTAATTGAACGCGAGAAGAAAAGAGATTCCCGCTAAAAGCAGGAAGTGCATGGTAGGAGAACGTTTCACTGGAATAAGCCTTTTAATAGTTTAGTGGCTCCTTTCTTGATATCTTTTAATGAGTCGTTGCTAGAACGTGTTTCTTTTGGTGAACTGCTGACCATTTCATGCCAAGGCAACGGATTGGTGGTTGGCGGAGGGACTTTGGCTTCTTTGCCATTGGCAAGATCAAGCACCGTGCCTAAGACCAGCCCTTCCGGCCCACCATTTTGTTTTACCATAAGGGATCCAATCTTTGTCATTGCTTTTGAGGAATCAATTTTTGGATTCGATGTTTTGCCTGTGATAGGAATTTGGAGCATTGTTCCCTTACTAACCCCCTGAACTCCAAAGGCATTGGCTAAAGTTTGTCCTGTAAGCCCAAGAAACATACTGACACGATCCTTGTTGAAATCCACCGTGCCCCAGGTTGCTAATGGGTAATTGTCTAATAAAAGCAGGTCCGTGCGGCTTAACGTTAAAAAGCCGTTATCTATCCTAAAATAGAGAGGGGTTGCCCAGATTGAGGCTTGGTCGACATTGTCCGTTTTTAAAAGATGCAGCAGGCGTTTGATGTCACCGGCATTGCGAAAATGCAGCTTGCCGAGGTCAAGAACGGCACTTCCGATTTGGGCCTTTTCTAGCGAGAAGGGCATTATAGGAAGGAAGAATCCATTTTTGTCTACTGTTAAGCGGATTAATTCTTCTCCGCCGATCAACTCATTAAAAACAGGAGCGATCTTTTTCAATATTTCTTTACCTAAATCTTCAGTTGGCTTGGTTTCCAGTAGGGCTGTTTTTTGAAGCGTTATGGCGCCGGATTTTAGTTTGCCATGCAGATTTAATAAGCCGTTGAGGCCTGAAATATCTAAGTCAAACGGCCCTTCCATTGATTTCATATTGGTTTCCAGCTGTAGTGTAATGGCTGGTCCGAATATAGCCCCCCATCCTCTTTGGCCGCTGAGAAATTCCAGAAAGGGAGCGGGAATATTCTTCCCGATCAAAGAGGCTTTAATATTCTGTTTTCCATTTAAGTTGACTCCCCCCTCAAAAGTGCCATGCGTATTACTTTTCTCTATTTGTGTCTGGCCTGAATAGGTGGCGTTTATGTCTCTGAAACCATTAGCCATGCTCCATTGGGTTTTGAAAGAGCGGACAGCAGATAATTGATCCTTTTGTTTGAAAAGAATAGCGTTTGCAATGATTTCACCTGAATAATCCGCGCTAAAGGTATCTTCATTCCATTCAAGAGGTTGATCAAGCTTCAATTGCAGGCTAGGAATATCGATACGCTCCGAGTTCAATTGCAAGTAGAGAGACTGCGGATCTTCTGCCTTTGACGCCAAGGCCATTGTCAGTTCGGAGCCGAATACTTGTTCAAAAAAGTCAGTTGCAAAGAAAGCATCTAGGCTGCCTGTCTGTGTATGAGGAAGGGTAAGACGTAGTTCTTTTGGATTGAGTGCCGCAAGCAGAATTCTTTCAGGGAGGTTTGGCTTGTTTACTTCGGTGGCGATATGAAAAGGGATCGGCTTTTCATTTTGTGAGAAAATTCCGGCAGCCGTGATTTTGAAGGACTGGTTGTGTGTGGTTAAATCGAAATTTAAGTCCTTTAATACCATCCTTGTTCCATCCGCAAGTTTGAATTTGGCCAGAGTGGTGCTAAGGGAGCCTTTAATGACAAATTTCTTCAAAGCCTCTCTGTCAAGACCAAAACTGAAGAAATTTACAGGGATATTTGCTTCCTGCAGCTGAAGATCCACTTTAACATCTTCTTGCAGGGCGATCTTCCATTTGCTCAGGTTTTTCGAAGAAAGGGAAATTACCGTTTTAAACGGAGTGTCCAGACTAAATTCACCCCCCTCTATTTTCCCTTTGAAAACAAGTTGGATAAGGGGAGATTCTAAATAGGCTGTACAGCGGGCAGTTTCCTCTTGGGACGTTTGGTCTATATTGAGGTTAAAGGAGTCTCCGATCACTGCTGAAGGGATTCCGGAAGCTTCGGGTTTAACTACCGAGATCAAGGCTTCGATAATACCTACCGGGAAATGTTGAATGTCTGCTTGCCATTTGTTGTATGTCGGAGAGTTCTTCAAATCGATGGCAAACCTTCCATTGATATCACCGTGGATAGTTTCTCCTGAAGCGACAATGGAAAATCCTGCGTTACTCGATCCTGCTAATTCCAGGTCGACATGGGACACTGAGATTTTATTGCCGGCAGGAAGGTTTAATTCTAAAGAATCCAATCCCAAGCTGGCCGAAAGATTAGTTTGGCCGGAGGGGTCTTGCAGTAGTTGGATATCCAGTTGTTTAATCACTGTGTCGCCGATTTCAGGCGTTTTAGATAATAAATTAAATATAGAAGAGTAAGACGAGAAGCTGTCGAGCGATACCACCACTTTGCCCTGGGGATCAAACAGGCGCACCAATTCCATTTTTTGGGGGCCTAACCAGCTAAAGGAAAGGTTGTCGGCTTCCAGTTTTCCAGGGATGCGACTGTTGAGCATGGAGAGAATACGTTGATTGGCCCAATGGGTAGAAAGCAAGGTCGGTAGGCTGAAAATGAATATTCCTATCGCAATAAAAAAGAGTGTCGCAACGATTGCTAGACGACGCATAACATCACCAATCCCTAAAAGGTTTATTTATAAGGAGGAAGTATAGCACATTTTATTGAAAAATAACAGGAATTTAAGGGATATATACAGAGTATATTCAATGTTCGCCCTGAGAATTATACAGGTGCACTATATGATTTCACTGCATCCCCAGATTAGAAAAGTTAATAGGAAGTTCGCCTCAAGGTCCTAATTGTTGGAATGTCACTCAAATGTTTCATAGTAAAGAGATAAAAATGCGTTACACAACGTATAAAGAAATCCATGTTTGGCTCAAAAGAAAAACAGAAAAAGTTAATGTTATAAGATTAAAAAGACATTCTGATGTTTCGCAATCGAAAAAACCAGTTAACACACACTGCTGTAGCCCTAACACCGCGTTCGTATTTTCAAAAATATGGCTGTGGCGGTAAATAAGAGATCGTCTCAAGAAGCGCACTGTGATTGCTTATGGTGATAATTGGACGATGCACCGATTTAAGACAGGCTCTTTGTAAGCTCTACTAAGGTTTTATTGGCAGCTACATCCTCTTTCGCAGCTTCAAAATCATTCCAGGCATTGAGCACAACAGAGGCTTCTTTAGAGGCATTGATTCTAATCTCTGTTTTTTGATTTAAATCAATGGCGTGATGAATCATTCCTAGATTGATATTTGCGATGTCCATGGCCGGCTGTATCAAGCGCCGTATTTTATCAGACCTTACATCAATTAAGATTCCCTTGCCTTTAAGGTCTTCTAAAAGTTCTTGTGTGATAGCTGCTGGCACTCCAAGTTCATCGGTCAACTCCTTATCTCCAATTGGAGGCTCACCTTTTTGAAAACGGTTGATGATTCTTAGTGTTAAGAGTACTGCGAGATGAGAGCGTGAAAACAGTAGCGTCTGACTGGACATATGCAAAGAAGGGGAAAGATGATCGAGATTATAAGCAACCTCGGCGCCAAGTAAGATAATGGTCCAGCTAATCTGCAGCCACAAGAGGAAAATAGGCAGTGCAGCAAAACTTCCATAAACGGCATTATATTGAGAAACTCCGATTTGAAATTTGATTAAAATGGCTTGAACAAAATAATAAGCAAACGCAGCCAAAGCGCCTGCTAAAGCGGCATATTTTAACGGGACATATTTATTGGGCATGAAAGTGTAGATCGCCGTAATCAATAACCATATCATCAAAAGGGTCAGCGCGCGGTAAAAAATAAAAAAATAAGGTGAGATTTTTTGCAGTACTTCATGCCCCTCTGATGCTGAATGTAAAATCGAGCTCATATAGACCATGGAGCTGCTGGCAATTGCAAATAAAAAAGGGCAGATGATCATCATGGCAAAGTAGTCTGTAATCATACGGATCAAGCGGCGGGAACGTTTCACTTTCCATATCACATTTAGAGAATTTTCGATTGACCAAAACAAGCTCATCACAAAAAGAAAAAGTAAAATGACGCCGACTCCGGTTATCAGACTGCCCTCAAATTGGATCAATAACTTCCGCGCGAAACTTAAGGTGAGTTGTACAAGATCTTGCTGATCTTCAAAGCGCTGATTAAGCTCTATCTCTAAATTCCTTTCAAAGCCGAATCCTTTAGCCAGCCCCAATACAACTGCAAGCCCTGGCACAAGGGATAGCAATGTATAGAAAGTCAGAGAAGAGGCGTGTAAAAAACATTGGTCGGCAAAATAACCTTTGAATGATTCTCGCAAGACCTTGAATAAATAGCTTAGGTAACGCATAAAGTTAGTGTACCTAATACTCTTTTAGTTGAAAATTAATTTCCTTAGAATTAAAGTTTAAGACGTTATGTCTAAGAATGTTTTACGTTTTACATTGCCCGCTGCCGCTTACCTAATTTTGATTCATGAAAACCAAATATTATTAGCCAAGCGGAAAGGGGGATGGGCCTCCGGCTCATACAGTTTGATCGCAGGGCATATTGATGGAAGCGAGACCATGAAGCAGGCAATTTCCCGAGAAGCATTGGAGGAAGCTGGAATCGAAATATCACCTTCAGATCTAACAGTTACTTGTGTTATGCATCGCAAGGATGTAGACACGGAATATTTTGATGTTTTTCTACGTGCGGACAATTGGAAAGGACGACCTGTAATACAAGAGCCGGATAAAATGTCTGACTTGCGTTTTTTCCCCCTGGACAAACTTCCGGACAATCTTTTAGAACATGTTAAAGCTGCGATTCAACACATTGAACAAGGTGTGACCTATCTAGATTATGGCTGGTGAATTTCCCGGCACGCTGTTATAGTTGTTGCCCGATATTTCAATTTCAGTTAATTAACGAAGCTCGCGGGAGCATGAATTAGTGAATGAACAAAAATGGAGCGATGATGCTCTGGATCTTATAAAAAAAAGATATTTGCTTGGGAAGGATTACTCCCTGCAGTCCTGGCTTTCTGCAGTGGCTTCCCATGTTTGCCAACACTATGAACTTTCCGATCGGGAAAACTGGCATAGGCGATACTATCGCATGCTAGAATCGCGTAAATTTCTTCCTACTAGCGCCGCCTTGCTGAACTCTCTAAATGGAAAGGGGAGTTTAGCCGGTTGCATCGTACTTCCTCTGCCAAAATCGACACGCGAAGTCATCCAAAAATCGATACCGGAAATTGCCGGAGTCCTCTTCTCTGGTATTGGGGTAGGTTTAGACCTTTCCGTACTTCCGCCAAGACTCTCTACAGATGTCGAATCGGGAAGGGCAAATCCTGGGCCTGTTGAATTGATCTGCTCCATCACGCAGGCAGTGGAGGCCCCGATGAATTATGGCGGGGTCAAGCGTTCTGCTTTTATGGCGGCGCTGCACATGCAGCATCCTGACCTTTTTGAATTTTTAGTTCTCAAAAAAAACAAACGTTTAAGCAACGTCAATATATCGGTTACCTTCGACGCAGCCTTCTCAAAAGCGTTGGAAAACAAAACATTGCTCCCTTTTCAATACGATGGGCGTCCTGTTGATAAGTATTCCATAAATGAATGGGAAGGGCAGTCTAATGCGCGGCATCTTCCTCTGCCGGATTTGAAAATCCTGGAAAATGGCGCACTTTATAGTCGCAGCGCAGAATGTAAAATCGGCAAAGTTATCAAAGGGTATCTTTACCTGGATCCTGAGGCGGCACTAGAAAGGATTGCGCGAATGGCCCATGAGTGTGGCGACCCGGGATTGATCAACTTGGATGCTATTAATAAGGAAAATCCCACCCACCCCCGTTATGCAACAGAGAACGTGAGGGGAGTCGGAGAAATTCATGTCACGACCCCGTGCGGGGAGCAGCCTCTTTTGCCTTATGAAGTTTGTCATTTAGGAAGTATTAACTTGGCTGCGTTTGCTTTTAAGCGTTATTTTGATTTTCCGGCTTACCAGGAAACTATACGAACGGCTGTTCATTTTATGGATGACTTAGTCGATACGGGCGATAATGGATTGGAACAAGCAAATCTGATGTCTCGGGCTAACCGTAAAATTGGAATTGGAATAATGGGCCTTGCGGACACTTTGGCAGAATTGGAAATGCCCTATGACTCCGAAAAAGCTAGATTGTTTGTTCAGATCATCGGAAAGCAATTATATGAAATCTCCAAAGAGTCCTCTGAAAAATTGGCGAAAGAAAGAGGCGCTTTCCCTGCCTGGAGCCAGTCGAAATTCGCTAAAGATCCAAAGCCAAGACGTCATGCCACCCTAACAACCATAGCCCCGACGGGCCACATAGCAACTTTAGCCGGTTGCTCTACAAGCATCGAACCTTATTTTCTGGTGTCCTATGGAAGGGATGCTGCGGGCATACGTAGGCAAACAAGCAGGGTCTTGATTGAAAAGTTGCAAGAAGTCGCTTATTCATTAGAAGAATGGATAGAGCATACTCAGCTCAAAGAGCCGACCTATAGTTTTGACGGCACCTTAAGAGGATTAAGCAATCAGCCCACTACGAACGATGCATTGAATAAAAGATTACAGGACCTGAAGAAAGTTTTTAAAACGGCCCATGAAATTCACCACAAAGATCACATCGCCATGGTAAGTGTCCTACAGGATTATATTGAAAATGGGATCAGTAAAACCGTTAATTTACCGTTTACCGCAACGTGCGCCGATGTTAAAGAAGCTTTTCTCTCTACGATCAAAGGAAATCTTAAAGGGATTACCGTATTTAGGGACAAGTGCCTGGAAGAACAGGCATTGTATGCCATTGAGGCGTGCCCTTCCTGCCGCCAAACGCATTTTTTAACCCCTAGCGAATGTGCAGGCTGGAAGTGTGACTCTATAAGAGGAGGCTGCGGCTGGGAGGTCTGCGCCATTTAAGTACTAAAAAAGTGATCACACCTTTTCTCTCGTACACTTTCTTCTTCCTTTATAGCTAAGCAATTCATAATTTGGTTTCTGACTGAGACCTCCCTGAATCATGCAATTTACTCAAGTTTCGTTGTGAATCATAATCGGTATAATCCTAATCCTGCGTTAGTTTATGGATTTAAGGTTCTATTGACCCCCAAATTGGAAAATGATCAGATCCACTGATACGTAAATTTTCTGTGATCCGATCTTCTTCATTTACATTTCCCGGTAAGTCCGGGAAAAGAGTAAACATATCGAAAGTTAAAACACCCCCGTCCACGGGTGTGGCGTTACGCACGACAATATGATCAATCCTTCCGAAATTAATAGAGCTTGAGTATTGGGTGGTATAAGGCGTGGTAAGCTCTGTGTTCCCCACAGCAGTCAAAACATCCACAAATCCCCCAAGTTGAAAAATATTTGAATAATTACCCTGTTCCGGAGAGGAATTAAAATCTCCCGCGATAAGATCTACAGTTTCTGGCTGAGGGGTCAAGAGTCTCAGAACGGCCTGCATTTCTCGCTTCCTATTTGCTCCGGTGTCACTGTCAAAATGCACTGCAATAGCTCGAAACGGTTGATTAGATCCTTTGATAACTGCAGTGCCGAATGCAGCATGATTTCCTGTATTTGATAGAGGCACATCGGACAAGGAAATACTTTTAAATTTGGAGGATTTAAAGAATAGGGCGTTTCCGTTCGGCTCCCAGGGTGGATCGTTAGAAATATATTGAGACCAGTAGCTTGGGTCATGAAAGGCTACGATTCCCACAAAGCCGTTTAAGGCGTTTTTGACTTGGAGATATTCCGGTTCGGAGACTTCCTGTAAAGAAATGACATCTGTTGAGCCCTTCAACTGATTCAACACATCTAATATTTGGATTAACCTAAGATTCCTATCAAGGTAAGGTGCGCTGGAATCGGGGTAAGAGGTAGGTGTTGCCCAAGGGGGCGCTAATATATTAAATGAGACGACCTTAATCGGCGTAGCCTGAAGATGGAATATGGCTATAAAAAGGATAAAAAACACGCTCAGCGTGTTTTTCATTCCCTACCTCACATTAAAATATATTTTTCCATGATTATAGTATTATATATTTGAATTGTCAAGATAAGTCAGGAGAGGTAGATTCTTCCAGAAAAAGATATTATTGTATGAACGACTTTCGAATATTACTATCTGCTCTTTTCCTTTTAGCATTTTCTGTCGTCTGTGGATTCGATGAGACATTTGTATTGAAGGATGGATCCACTGATGAAATCCTAGTAGAGTATGGCGCTCAAACCCGAGAACGTGTGTCGCCTTGTTCCACGTTTAAGATTGTCCTCAGCTTAATAGGATTTGATGCGGGGATATTATTGAATGAACAGGCACCCGCTTGGGAGTATCAAGAGGGCTACGATGATTACCTGGAATCGTGGAAAACGGCCCAAAACCCCCAATCCTGGATGAAAAACTCTTGCGTCTGGTTCTCTAAGATTTTAGCCACCGAATTGAGCTTAAATACAATGCAAAATTATTTAGTCTTGTTCGACTATGGGAATCAAGACATGACAGGGGGATTGACGACCGCATGGCTCAGTTGTTCATTAAAGATTTCTCCCATGGAACAAGTGAAATTCATTCAAAAAATAACCCAAGGAAAGCTCCCTGTTTCTGCGACCGCAATGCGCATGACGAAAGCTATGATGCATCAAGAGAAACTATCTAATGGCTGGATATTATTTGGAAAAACAGGTCTTGGAACAGAAGGGGATCAACAAGTGGGCTGGTTTGTGGGATGGGTTGAAAAGGAAAACTGCTGCTTTCCGTTTGCTTATAGTATTCGTGATACAAAAATAAACCCCACTCTCAGAATCCCACGATTTAAACAATTACTGATGGAAGCCAACATCTTATGAATTTTATTAAACCCCCATTTTTAGAGCCTGGCGATAAAGTGGCTATCGTTTCTCCGTCAGCGGGACTTCCTTTCCTTTTTCCCTGGGTATATGAGCAAGGATTAGAGCGTATAAAAGATGTGTTTCATTTAGTGCCGATTGAATTTCCCTCAGCCCGACAAACCCCGGAGTATTTAACCCAAAATCCGCGAGCTTGGAAAAAAGTAGTGGTTTATGCGACAGGAACATGGCTTGCAGGGTCAACAATTGCCACAATTGCAGCACCTGCAGGACGTACCTTATTGACTGGAATTTTGTGCTTTGGTGGCATTCCTTTGACGGTCGCTTTGATAGCAGGCATTGGATTGGTTTCTTGGGAATTGAAGAAAAATTGTCCCCACTGTGCTAGATCAATCAAAGAGCAGGCGCAGGACATCTTTTGCCCGGCGCAGTATGTTTAAAAAAATAACTGCATGTCCAAAGCATAGCACGATGAACGTCTGATAATGTATGTTATGTTGTAATGGCAGTGTGTTCTGCATTAGAGACTTAGGAATTACAAGGCCAAAACCAATTATATTTGAACGGATTCACAATTTGGTTTCTGGCCGCGTCTTCAGCTGCTGATTTTGGGGCCGCCAGCATCACGCAAACTTATTTAAGTTGTGTCGTTTCGGCACCAGCATCTAGTTTTTTCAATCTTTAATCTCATTTTATATAAAAATATATTTATTTTAAAATTTATTGTATAATTAATTAGTACTTAATGAGGTTTTTATGACGATTGGTGGAATAAACCCTTTGAAAATCACTAATGTTAGTCCTGCAGCTAACGATCAAGCAGACGCCCGCTTAGAAAAGCGTCCCTTGGGGAAAACTGAAGCTGCAGTCGATATTCTAGGGAAAAACACCCTTGTTTCGGAAGTAAAACCAGGGGAAAATAAGGCAACAGATTCTTATCAAGACCTTCTACCACCAACAGACTTAGAGAGAGCAGCGCTACAGAGTAGTGCAAATATCATTCCAGATGCCATTGTTATTGCCAAAGAAGATGTGCAGCAAATGAAAACATCTTCGATTCATGATAAATTCGACTCCAATCTACCTGCAATGACGACAAATGATGCTCTTAACTGTGTAGTGAGCAGTAGAAAATTTATTTTAGAACAAAAAGAAGAGTATCGGAAATTGCTGGGAACTCTCCCTACTCCGATGGCATTAGATATCTTTGAAATATTAGAACAAGGGGGCAAGTTAGAAAAGTGTAGTGGGGGTCTAGGAGGGGTCTATTTTCTTTCTAATTCCGCAGGGAAGAAAGAGTACGTCATAAAGCCATTCGATGAGGTGAATGGTGCACTCAATAATGGTAAAAACCACGCCTCTCCCTTTATTAAAGGAGCCGATTACACATTTGAAAATCAAGAAGAGATTGGTGTAAAATCTGAATCTTTTTCTGAGGCTCCTACTGGAGAAAAGGATATAAACGATGAAACTGCCATTGATGGAGAAGAAGAAGAAGAAGAAAACGTTTCTGCTTATGCGGATGACCCAGGTATTCACATCTATGAAACAGCAAAAAACGCACAGCTTGCTTTTACAACAGCTAAACTGTTAGAAATTCCTGAAGCAACTCCAGAAACTGAAATTATGATCATTGAACATCAAGACTTTCATGATATTTTGGATGGGATAAAAGACGCGGGTGTTGATGACATTGAAAGTAAAATACCCACAAGTAAAGAAAAAGTATGTACGGTTCAAAAATACATACCCGGTTGTGAAGATCTTGGCTCCATTCTTATTAAAAAGGCAGGAAGCAGGGAAAAATATGAGGCGTTAAGTGAGGCCGATAAATTAGCAATGACCCCGACATTCGATCCTTCTCAATTTGAAGCGGTTGCAATATTAGCTTTAGTTATTGGCGAAACAGATGGAAATTCTGGAAATTTGATGTCTGCTACAATGTCATCGGGAGCGCCAGGTATCTTTAAAATTGATAACGCGGCTTCTTTTCCCGATCATAATCAAGCACTGACAACAGGCATTATTTGGGCCGAACACAATTATAAAGAAAAAATATCAGATAAAGCTGTGAAAATCATTTTAAATATCAAAGAAAATGAAATTGTAGGTCACATGCGTTCTCTGAACAAAAGCGAAAAATCCATTCAAGCCTTTGAAGAACGGGTCGAATTATTAAAAGAGATGGCACCAAAAAACCTGAGCTGGGCAGAAATGGAAGAGGCGTTTAATGGTTTATTAGAAAAATAAAGTATCTTTTTTTTGTAAAACTGATTATAGTTTGATAAAAAGGAGAATATTATGTCGTTTGAAGTATATTCAGTATCTAAAGGAGAATTAATAATCAGCATAGCAAATAACAATAATGATATATACATACACCCTTCATTTTCTGCTCCTTTAGAAAAAATTAAGCCTCACACCTGCTTCCCCTTCCCCACCGGACAGCAATACAAAATTTTTGGAAATTCTAAGATTGTCCAAAAGGGAGATGCCCTTTATCCTCTGGCACTTCGAATGTTCTGTGAGGCCAAACTGTTATCCCATCCCGAGACTTATACAAAAATTGCTCAACTAGCACCTATTTCCCCTAGAGAAGAGAATTTAACACCGCTTAGTAAAGTCTAAGAAAGTAGATGCATTTTTTCATGGCCGTGAGAAGGCCATAAGCGAATAAAATGATATGTGCTCTATCAAAATGCGCTGCCCAATTATTTTTTTGGAGAAATGATTTGGGGGCTAGGCCATTTGGCAATCGTTTGTAAAGCGCGTTGCGGGATATCGCCTATAAATCCACCAGCCTGCATTTTCCAAAGTTTGGCATAGTGCCCATTGCGACTAACAAGCTCCTGATGGGTGCCATCTTCAATGATTCTACCCTCGCAAAATACCAAAATCCGGTCCATGTTAAAGAGCGTGGATAAGCGGTGTGCGACGACAAGAGTGGTACGTCCCTTCATTAAAATAGCCAAGGAGTCCTGGATCAGTTTTTCTGTCACAGAATCTAATGCGGATGTCGCCTCATCCAAAATAAGAATGGGCGCATCTTTAAGAACAGCTCTTGCGATCGCGATCCGCTGCCTTTGCCCGCCGGAAAGCTTGACTCCCCTTTCCCCTACCTGAGACTGATATCCGCCATGAAGTTTGGTGGCAAAAGAATGGCAATGCGCTTTTTTTGAAGCAGCGATCACTTCATCATCCGTAGCGTCTAGTTTTCCATAACGGATATTTTCCATTAAAGTTCTATGGAAAAGAACCGGGTCTTGAGGAATCATCGCGATTTGACTGCGTAACGAAGCTTGAGTAACAGTCTTGATATCTTGTCCATCAATACGTATCTCACCGGCATTTACATCAAAGAAACGCAAGATGAGATTAATGAAGGTACTTTTCCCGCTCCCTGAAAAACCCACCAGGCCTACTTTTTGACCGGGAAGTATTGTAATGGATTTATCACTAAAAATGTTTTGCCCTTTTTTATATTTGAAATGCACACGGTCAAAAGTGATCTCCCCTCTTGTAACAATTAGGGGTTTGGCTTCCGGGTGATCCAAGAGTTCATGAGCAGGTGAAATAATGGAAAGGGATTGCTGGCAAACACCGACCTCTTCAGAGAATACGGAGAGTTGGTTGGCAATGAAAAAAAATTCGTCTAGTAGCCACATGGTCAGCGTCATGATCAAGGCAAAGTCTCCGATCGTGATCAAATTTTTTGCGCGGATATAGATTAAAAGCCAGGTCATTACTGTGATCAAAATAGAAATAGACAGAGCATAAAAAGCTTTGACTTTAAGAAGATACCAGTGCAGCTGCCGGTCTTTATCAACAGCATCCCGGAGGTGATTGCTAAGGTAGCGGCTTTCGTAACCTTCCCTTGCAAATATTTTTACGTTCAAAATGTTTGATAGGCTATCTACAATTTTACCAACTACAGAGCTTCTTACTTCCGAATAGGCTGATGAATACTGCTGCGATCTTTTGGAAAGAACAATAGCTCCCGAAATAAAGAACAACCCCCAAACAACAACGACTAAGGCAAAATAGGGGTGCACGAAATACATGGTAAACGTTCCAACTACCACAGAGAGACCGCGCGCGAAAAAATTATCGATAAGATTGCTCAGGACTTGGATAGAGGCCCTGGCCATGTCGTTAATCTTGTTTGCCAAGCTGCCGGAAAAATTTTGTTGATAGTAATTGTAAGAATGCTGTTCAACGTAATCGAACATTTCCTGCGTAATATCACTGCGCATTGGCGGAAATGTATTCATTACCACCCAATCATAAAATCGAAAGGCGATGTTTAAAACAATACCGGAACCCACATACAGGATTGCAGGCCATTTGACAGTCTCAAATAAAAGCGCCGTATTCTCCCCGGCTTCCGCCACTTTATCTATGATGAGTTTCATGGCATATGGGCTAATGGAAATATAGGCAGCCCAGATGATAGCGACAAAAATTAAACCAAACATACCAAAAGGGTATCTTTTGGAGTAATGCCATAAAAAAAGTGGAAGGGTTTTGGGTAATTTAGACATATAAAATGGAAACTAATGGAAAACCGATTCAAAAGCAACGAACGTCTGATAATGCGCTCTACAGCAAACTACGTTTTTTAATTAATCACTTTATACAATTAATATTTAATCAGTTGCAATTTAGGTGTATAAAAAAATAGTATGATAACAGAGCCAGTTAATAACCAAAAACTTTCAGCTCAGGAGTTTATAAACCTTGCAACCTCTTCCTTCTGGGGAAAAGAACGGGTTACCATTTCCGGTATATTTCAACCGGTTGCCAACAACTTTCGACTGATCTTAAGTCAAATCGAGAAGAAGGACAACGCGCAGGTTCACAAACTTGAACGTTTAGATCTTGTGGATTGTGTTTTGATTAAAGGCGCCTTACGAGCTGAGGTTTTGCCGCAGCTGGTGTCGCTGACTAGGCTGTCTCTTCATAACCAGCAATAAAGCGGTAGAAGCTCTTGATAAGCTAAAGAACCTAAAACTTAACGGCAGCTGTAATAGTTAAGGAGCCTCGAACAGCTTAAAGCTTTGAAGAGCAAAGAGAAGATATCTGATATCAAATTACGTTAGCCGCTTTAATCCTCGTTTTTTGTGTAATATTCCGCATGTGGTATAGTGAAAAAAAATACCGGGAGTCATAACATGTCCACATTGTTAATTATTATCCTTGCGGTTTTGTTGATTGGAGTGATTTGGGTCATCTCTATCTACAACCGTCTTGTCGGTTTACGCAACCAAGTGCACAATGCTTGGAGTCAAATCGATGTCCAACTGCAACGCCGCTACGATCTTATTCCAAATTTAGTGGAAGCCGTCAAAGGGTATATGGCCCATGAAAGAGGGACTTTGGATTCTGTCATTCAAGCCCGAAATCAAGCCTCAAACGCCCGGGCAGCCTTACAGCAGCAAGGAGGCCCAACCGAGGGTTCCATTCAAGGATTAATCGGCGCTGAGACAGCGCTTAAAGGCGCCCTTGGAAACTTTTTTGCGTTGGCTGAAAATTACCCTCAGCTGCGCGCCAGTGAGAATATGCAGCAACTGCAAGAAGAGTTAAGCACCACAGAAAATAAGGTTGCCTTCTCAAGACAAGCATATAATGACCAGGTCATGAATTATAACACGGCCCAACAGCAGATCCCGGCCTCATTTTTTGCCGGCCCCTTTGGGCATAAACCAGCCGATTTATATATCGTGGAAGAAGTTGAAGCTAAAAAAGCCGTCAAGGTGAAATTTTAATGGATTTTTGGAAAGCGCAAAAACGAGCACAAGGCAGGACGAAGATCTATTTAACGATCTTTGTCTTGCTGACTTTAAGCATGGCATTTTTGATTGAAGTTTTGATGAGGGAATTCGCAGGGCATTCTTATCCAAGTGAATTTCCCTTGGTCGGGCTGATCTTTCTAGGAATTACTTTCGGGGTTGCCTCCTTTCAGTATTCCATGTTCAAGTCGTTTGGAGGTTCTTACGTTGCGCAATCTGTCGGTGCAAGAAGAGTTGATCCGCAGACAAGAGATCCAAGAGAGAGACAGCTTTTAAATATTGTCCAAGAAATTGCTGTAGCGTCATCACTGCCTGTCCCCCCTGTTTTTATCATTCCTGCCCACCAGATTAACGCCTTTGCTGCCGGACTGAAACCGGATAATGCGGCGGTGGCGATTTCTTATGGCGCACTTGAAAAATTAAACCGTGATGAAATTCAAGGGGTCATCGCTCATGAATTCGGCCATATCTATAATGGCGATATGAAAATTAGCATGCGCCTTGCGGCCATGGTCATGGGATTTATGTTTGTCCTCTACATGGCCTTTAGAACCCTTCAATTTGCTGGCTATGCAGGCGGCGGAAGAAGACGTAGTGATGAACAGAAGGGTGGAAACCCGATACTTGTTGCTGCCTTACTTTTGATGGGCGCCGGCGCCATCACATGGCTTGCTGGCAGTATCCTAAAAGCTTCCGTCAGCCGCGAAAGGGAATATCTGGCCGATGCCTGCGCCGTACAATTCACACGAAACCCTTACGGAATAGCCAATGCATTGAAAAAAATTGGCAGCGACAAGGCCGATGATATGCCTAAAGAAGGGATGTCGATTTCCCATATGTATTTTTCAAACCGCTTAGGGCTAAGCTCCTTATTTGCCACACACCCTCCGCTTGATAAAAGAATCCAAGCGATCCTGGGAAAAACGTACATGCCTAAGGAGTGGGCCGACGCCATTTCGGAATAAATCGCCCTGTATTTTTTATGTAGTCGCGATACGCTTTTCCATGGCGTTCCATTAATTTTTGTTCTTCGAGAGGAGTACGGTAAAACATAATTACTAAAATTAGGGAGATTCCAAATACTCCCAAAAGTAAATTATCTAGAGTCAAGCCAGTTCCTAAGGCAATCATTAGCGCACTTAAATACATGGGATGTCGCACCCAGCGATAAGGTCCAGATTGCACCAAAAATGCCCCCTTTCTGATAAATACTGTATCGGTAAAATTCTTATCTAAAGATTTATGGGTCCAGCGATAGAGAACTGCCGCCCCTGCCAAAAAAAATAACCCCAGCCAGCGGAGAACATAAGGGAACTTCACAAGCCGAGACCACTCCACCCAATCGGGATTTAGGATGTATAACAGACAACCGGCTAAAAATAGCGATCCAAGAACGGCACGGATACGTCTTAACACAAAACCTTCTGCCGTTCTAGAAATCCCCTCTCCGGAAGCGTGTGCGTAGCCATAATAATAAGCCCGATTCCATACCATGACAAAAGCAAACAACGTAAAAAGTGTATGGAATGGGAATTCCTTAGGCATTATTTTCCTTTCTTGCCGGGAAAAGCTCGCGATAAAATATAGTCTAAGGAAAAGGTGCCAGGACCAAAACTTAACACGACAAGACACGTTAACAGGTAATTAAATGGCGTCTGATTGACAAATTTTTGTGAATTTTGAAAAACCCCGAAGGTGGCCTCGCTATGGGCCGTAAAAAGCGCTACCACCATTGTTATGGCAAGCGGGATGGCAATGAAACGAGAAGCTAAACCGATCATCAAGCAGATACCTCCAGCAAGTTCTAGCCAAGCAACAAAAGGCGCCATATATTCGGGATAAGGAATTCCCATTGAGCCGAAAAATTTAATGACGGGTTCAATTTTGTAAACCTTTCCCCAGCCCGCCATAAAAAAGTGGTAGCCCCAAAAAAGGCGCATGGTTAGCAGTAAATAATCTTGTAGAAACTCGCCTAAACTAATCAATTTTCCATAAAGAGCGCGCATTATCATCCCCTTGATCAATAATTTCAAAGTTGAAGTTTAAATTGTCCCCCCCTCCTTTGACAAGTGATATTTTGCTTGTCGGTAAATGAAATTAGGATGTATGAAGGATCTCATGGAAACCAAACGCTCCCTTTTAGAATGGAAGGGTATTGCTTTAGCAATAGTCACTTACATTATCACTTTCGTATTGTTCTTTTACTCTACCAATGAGCTTTTTTATTGTGTTTTTGCTGCTTTATTGACCGCAGCCATTGTTTGGGGCACCTACATTGTAATACGCCTGTGCTATCTTGCAGCCGTTGAGTAACCTTTTTTTGTTTTCCAAAAAACATGCAGATGAGTTAAAGATTACTCGGATAAAATAATCCGGTGATGATTTTTTATAAAATATTATCTGTAAAATCGCTTGTACACACCAACAACAAACTTATGGAGGTTCGCATGAGTTCAGAAGTTAAGGCAAAAAATAAATTCGATAACTTGGCTGAGTGGCCAACTTTGCCGCCGCAAATCCCGCAATATTTAGAAAGAATTACAGCAGCCTATGCAGCCTGCCTCCAAACGCGTGATACAACTATAGCGCAGGCCAGTGCCAAGGTCATGATGAAATATATGACCGAATTAAATGACGCCTTTACAGAACTCTACAAAGCAGCCCACCAGGTAGATACAACCGCGCAACCCCTTATTAATCAAAGAGGACCCAAGGGACAAAAAGTCGCTGCCGTGCAAGCTTTTGATCAGCTCCGCAAAGTCATGACCACCAAGATGGCAGCAGGAACTGAACGGCCCGCGGTTTCAATTACGCCCAATTTCTTACCTCATGTGAGTGGGCTGAATGAAGAGATTAAAGGCTTACAAACGAATTTAAAACTCACGATGGATAAAGCTCTTGCTCCCTCTCATATTTCCGAGCCGGAAGATCTAAAAAAATCTTTAGGGTTTTCAAAAGCAGCTTTTCAAGATCTAGCCTCCAAAGTCGAGTACTTGACAACGCCGGTAAATGAGTTATCCCTTGAACTGGATAGTCAAGTAGAATTGACACGCAAGCATTGGGGCACGATTTTAATCTCTCGTACTGTTTGCGATTGGGAGTTGAAAAGAATTGAAATTTTTTCAACAATTCTTACGGAATTAACATCGTTATCAAAAGATGTGGCAGGCTTGACTCAAGAGATTGAAGATGCCAAAAAACACATTAGGGAAAATCCGTTCAAGCCTGTCGATCAGGCAAAAATGTCACTTACACGGATGTTGGAAATCCAACCAAAAATGACATTGGAGGAAGCTAAGTTGACAATTTCTGCATTGTTAAAAGAATGTTCGGCTACCAATCCTCCTGAGGCTAAAAAAACCTTGGAAGAGGCTCTGGCTCGTAAAGAGATCGATAAACTGCATGCAGGATCGACTTTAGACGATGCTAAAGAGTTGCTTGTAGCCGTATTGAATTCCCTTCCGAAAACAACTTTCGATGAAGCCCGCCGTCAGTTTGAAATCATTCGTTATAAATACAATAACTGCTTAAAAATAGCTCAAGACAACAAAGATAAGTCAGAAGCCCAAATTAAAGAGTTGGACCTCCTAATAGAGAAAAAAGAAGAGGTATTGTTCAAATCTATCGATACGCTTCCCTTTCATGATCCAAAAATTGAGAAGGATGTAAAGAGCACTCTGGAAAATTCAGTAGCCACCATTCAGCAGGAGCGGGAAACTTTGCGCTATACCCTAAATGAGGTATGGAGCCATCTCAAAGAGCAACTGCAGAAAGATAGCTATGATTGCTTGTATTACGAAGGAAACCGCCTGGGGTATTCTATTTTCGAAAATAACGGAACGATTCCTTACGACTCACGCTATAATGTACGTATCGTTGGCTGGACCGTGCAGAAGAAATACCTGGAACCTTTAGTCTAAATGACTAAGAGGAGGGAAGTCCTTCCCTCCTCTTATAACAAAATCTTTCCCCCAATTGTAACGGCTACCTTCTCTTAAACTCTTGTTGTTCGCGATTCCTTTTCAAAGGAATCAAAGCATTGCAGCCCCATTGATTGGGCCATAAGCCTTTCTCAAACCGGCGAAACTCTCTTTTTACCTTTATTTTTCCGGTGTCAGAAGGCAATTCTGGTATAGATCTTCTGGATATGATTTGTTAATTTATCTTCAATTTTTGCAAAAAAAATACCCTCTTAACCCCTTCCATGCAATTGCGTATACGAGGCAATAAAACATTTTACTGTAATTGCCGGCTTTCATATGATCCCATTGCGCTTAGTCAAAAGATTTTAACAAGGAGCAATTATGCAACGACTCAAGACAAAGCTTTTATCAACTGCTGCAGCGCTCGTGCTGGCCTCCCCTTTTGCGGTCGCCAATAATGATTGCTGCTTCGGCGGTTTTACGGTAGGAGCGGATTTTCTTTATTGGACACCCTGTATCAGCAATAATCACTATGCTGTTGAGTTTGACACCGATATCGTAAGTGATTTAGAAATAGGTACTGTTGATGCCAAAGCAAAGTATAAATTTTTGGATTGCGACTGGGAACCGGGCTATCGTGCCTACGTTGGCATCAATGATGTTTTTGGGTGCTTTGATTTGATGTTGACTTACACCCATTTTGATGCCGAATCCTCAGGTTCCATCAGAAGAAGTCCAGGTTCAAACAGAATCTTGCTTTCTTATCCTGATCCTGTGATTCAAGACATCGGCGACAGCGCAAGAGCGCATTGGGACCTGCAATATCGGCATTACGAAGCAACGATTGGGTATCCTGTCGAATTCGGAAAATCCAGCTGTTTTGAAGTGACACCGTTTTCAGGATTGCAACTTGTTACAATGAACCAAAAAAGGCATGAAAGGCTTTCAGAGACTGTCTCAGAAGGACCTAGCGATCTTCAAGAAATTCATCGCAAAGTGGACTATTGGGGCATGGGCTCAATGCTAGGTCTTGCCTACTCCTATAAAATCTTTGATTGTTTGAGCTGGAATGGACGCTTTGGCGGACAGATCGTCATCGGCCAAGCCGAGGCGAAAGATAAATTCAGATTTGTCGGTGATGTACAAATTCTTCAAGAAGAAGGCGAAGAGCTTCGCTTAGTAGATGTAGAAGCCGATTATGAAACACGTTTTAAAAGCAAAGATGAGTGCTTTTGCTTTCCAGGCTGGCATCTGCGCAGTGGCTTAAGCTACAATGTGTGCCTATGCGGTTGGGAAGTAAATGCTAAACTTGGCTATGAGTATATACAGTGGATTGATGCACCAACCTTCCTTTCGTATGAAACAGAAGGTTTGGGGATTATGTCATCTGTAAATCGCAGTTCATTAACTATGTACGGTTTCTTTGCCGGATTAGACGTTTCCTTCTAATACATTCAGGAAATAATAGCCCTTCCATTATTTTATGGAGGGGCTTTTTATTTAGTAGCTGCCCAAAACTCCCCTTTGCTGAAATACATAGTAAAGATGATCGGGAATTTGAATTTCCTGATCCTCATCAGTCCAAAGCAGTTTTAATTTTCTCAGGTTGACCATGTCATCCGGATACTCTGTAATACGATTGTCATTCAGCCATAAATGCAGCAGCGGTAGATTGCCAATTCCTTGCGGGACAACAGTAAAGCGGTTTCCAGCTAAATTTAGACTTTTAAGTCTTGGTAATTGATAGAGCTCTAACGGAATAACAGAAATGGCGTTGTAGCCAAGATTCAATTCAGTCAAATTGACGAGCTTATTGATTCTATCAGGTACAGCTAAAATAGAATTGTTATGCAGACGTAGCACTTTTAATTTTTCAAATTCGCAGATCTCATTCGGTAAAAAAGTTAAATTATGTCCTTCACAAATCAAATGGGCTAAATTTGCCGCTACATTTCTTTTATGGACCCATAACCAATCCCTGAAAGCCTTGACAATATCACGAAGAGAGGTCGGGTTAATGCATTGAGCACCGTATCCTTTTAATTTATCCCAGATAACCCGGGTATCCCGATTCACTAATGACAATCGCAGTGTAGCTAGATTTTTTAGTGAATGCCACTTAAGAGATTCTTCAGCTGATAGGGGCAATTCATCCAGCATTTTCTCTGCACATTTCTCAAGGATCGGATAGTAAATGCTCTCAGAATAAACGTGGGATCCAAGATTAGGATCGTCAACTGTTGATAAAGCATCGTGATTAACCACCCGCATTTGGAAAAGAGCTGTCAAGGGACATTGCCTGCCTAGCTCTAGCTTCATGTCTCTAGGCAGAACTTCTTGATAATTAATTTCACTAATTGGATGCATAATAAAAATAGATTAACATTACCATAAAGTAATTGTCAAATGTATTGAAATTAATGATCTTCCGGATAATACGGTTCTATATGAACAGTAACATCCCTGACTTGAGGCCAATCTTTCTGAATTTCTGCCCTTACAAATTGACTGATACAATGTGCTGCATCCACTGGCAATTTGGGGTCCACTTCAACATCAATATCAACATGAGCATCAGGACCATAAAGTTGAATGCGTATTTTTTCCGTACCTAGCACACCATCTACTCGACTAGCAGCCTTTCTTACACGATGAAAAAAATCCGCATCCGGCACATGATCCATCAACTGGTGTAAATTGTTGCGGACAGCAAAAGAGCCGATCACAATCATGAGAACGGAAATGAAAAAGGCACCCATATAATCGATCTCCGTACTCCAATCGGGCATATAAGAGCCTATAAACAAAGCGACGGCTGCAAAAAGGCTTGTTAGTCCATCAATGCGATAGTGGACTGCATCCGCCGCAAGAGCCGGACTATGCCGTCTCTTTGCAACCCGCACCATAACCTGATAGCTGATTTCCAATAGGATCATGGCTGCAAAAGGGATGATCCATAGAAAAGGAACGATGGATGACTTGTCATCAGGCTGGGAAATTTCAAATAATTGTAAAGATCCCATGCCCAAACCAACTACAATCATGAGTATTCCAATCAGCAGTCCAGCTAACGGTTCATATCTTCCATGTCCAAAAGGGTGATTTTCATCAGGCGGACGATGCGCCAGCCTGATGAAAAGCATTAGGAGCAAACTAGTCACGATATCAAGCGAGCTGGAGAGTGCGTCCATTAAAAGCGCTGCACTGCCGAATAGCAAGACCCCGGCAAACTCGCATAAAATAATAGCTACACGTATAAAAATGCCCAGGCGTGCTGCCCATAGGAGTTGCTTGGCCCGCTTAACACGCTCGATAGACACTTGATCAGGAAGAGGGATAGGTTTTGGAAATTGAGTCATAGTGATTTTTTAATATTTTAAAACTGAACTATTCTGATGTTTGAGGTTAAGACTGTCAATCTTTTTACAAGAACCTTGCCCCGCTTTCGGAAAAGACGCCATCGTTTCCAAACGTAAATTCACTTTTGAGAACTGTGGAAAATGATTTTAGAGAATTCGATAGATGTCATCCAACTAATAAGACGATTGAATGGAACGCCACTTTATGGTATAATGTTTCCCTATGAACCCAAGAATTATCGGAATGATCCCTGCTCGCTATGGAAGCACACGTTTTCCAGGCAAGCCCCTCGCCCTAATCAAAGGAAAAACCCTTATACAGCGCACTTATGAAAATGGGTCAAAATGCCCCCTTTTAGATGCACTCTATGTAGCAACGGACGATCCACGCATATTCGATCATGTGATTTCCTTTGGGGGTAAAGCAGTGATGACATCACCTAACTGCCCTACCGGCACCGAAAGGCTGGCAGAAGCAATCAGGGCAAATTTTTCAAGTGTAGATATTATCATTAATATTCAAGGTGATGAGCCGTTGCTTGAACCCAAGGTGATTGAAAATGTCGTCAAAATCTTGGAAGAAGACCCGGTGGCCGTTATGTCTACAGCTGTTGTAAAAATCCGCAGCGCAGAGGAAGCCCTAAGTCGCTCAGTGAATAAATGCGTCATGGATGAAAAAGGAAATGCTCTTTATTTTAGCCGCGGATTGATCCCCCATGGGCATAGCGGCACATGGCAGCCTGATATCACTTATTATAAACATTTAGGCATCTACGGCTACCGCCGTGATTTTCTCTTTCACTATGCTGAACTCTCTCCCACGCCCTTGCAGCAAGCGGAAGATCTGGAACAATTAAAAGTATTAGAACATGGATTTAGGATTAAGGTTGCTATCGTTGAAAGCGATTCAATCGGAGTCGACCGTCCCGAAGACATCAATAAAATAGAACAATTATTATGAAAAAAACAAAATACATATTTTTTACAGGGGGCGTTTGCTCCTCTTTAGGTAAAGGTTTAACGGCGGCCTCCACCGGTATGCTTTTGGAGAAAAAAGGGCTGCGCGTGGCGATGATCAAGTTGGATCCCTACTTGAATGTAGATCCCGGAACCATGAACCCTTTCCAGCATGGTGAGGTGTATGTCACCGATGACGGCGCAGAAACTGATCTTGATCTTGGACACTACTACCGCTATACCAACTCCCCTCTTTCAGCTGCCTCCAATGCGACTTCGGGGCAAATTTACAATACCGTAATCCGTCGCGAAAGACGCGGAGACTATTTGGGAAATACCGTCCAGGTCATCCCGCATATTACCGATGAAATCAAACAACGCATCTTAAATTGCGCTCAGCAAGACGACAACATCGATGTGGTCTTGGTAGAAGTCGGCGGGACTGTCGGCGATATCGAGTCATTACCGTTCCTTGAGGCCATCCGTCAATTCCGCTACGAACACGACAAAGACTGTATTACCATACATTTGACGTATGTCCCTTATATTAAAGCAGCCGGCGAAGTCAAGACCAAACCTACTCAACATTCAGTGCAAAGCCTGCGCGAAATCGGCTTGTCTCCCGATATTATCTTATGTCGCTCCGAGATGAGTCTTTCTGCCAGCGTAAAAGATAAAATCAGTCTGTTTTGCAATGTAAAAAGAGGCGCTGTCATTGAAGAAGTAGACGTAAAACACAGCATCTATGAAGTGCCGCTCGATCTGCACCATCAGAAATTAGATGCCATGATCATGGAATATTTGGGGCTGCCGGACAAAGAGATCGATCTGTCCGACTGGGAAAAGATTGTCGCGTCTATCCTTAATCCCAAAGGTACGGTGACCGTAGGGATTGTTGGCAAATACGTACAGCACCAGGATGCTTACAAATCCGTCTATGAATCCCTGCACCATGGGGCCATTGCTCTAGGGTACAAGCTGGAAATCAAAAAATTCGAGGCGGACAAAATTTTGCCTAAAGGGAAAGTGGAAGAGGTTTTGGAAGGTTGCGACGGGTATCTGATACCGGGCGGTTTTGGCGAAAGAGGTTGGGAAGGCAAAATTGCCGCCGCAAAATTCTGCCGTGAAAATAAAGTTCCGTATTTCGGCATTTGCTTAGGCATGCAAGTCATGTCGGTAGAATTTGCCCGCAATGCGGCAAATCTTGAAGAAGCCAATTCTACAGAAATCGATCCAGATACAAAGCACCCGGTCATCTCTCTTTTAAGCGAGCAAAGGCATCTTGCCGATATGGGGGGCACTATGCGTCTCGGGGCCCAAAAATGCCTGCTGAAAAACGGCTCCAAAGCCCATAAGATCTATAAGCAAGACGTGATCAAAGAGCGGCATCGGCATCGCTATGAGTTCAATCATGATTATGCCCCGCTGCTTGAAGAAAAAGGATTGAAAATCACGGGTACCCATGAAAATTCAGGTCTTTGCGAAATCGTAGAAGTGGAAGGACACCCTTGGATGCTTGGCGTGCAATTTCATCCGGAATTTCAATCGAAGCCGACTGCGGCGCATCCTTTGTTTAAAGATTTCGTAAAAGCGATGATCGCTAACAAGAAGAAATAATGGGCAAACGTATTGTCGGTATCGATTATGGCATGAAGCGATTAGGGATGGCACTCTCCGATGAGACCAAGCTAATTGCTTCTCCCTTAAAAGTTTTTGAAGCCAAAGGAAAAATGGAGCTCACTGTTGAGGGGCTTTTAAAAGAGCTGGAAGACCACCAAAAACAGCTCCGCTATGAGCTGGAAGCTATTGTTGTTGGATTTCCCCTCATGATGAGCGGCAAAAGAAGTCAAATTACGGACGAAGTTTCGTTTTTTATTGAGCTAATAAAACAAAAGATAGTCATTCCTGTGGTTGCCTGGGATGAAAGACTAACGAGCGTTTTGGCCGAGCGGGCCATGATGGAAAGCGATATGACGCGAAAAAAACGTTCACAAAAAGTGGACTTAATGAGCGCTGTGATCATCCTTCAAAATTATCTCGACAGCTTGCGCTTTATGAAGCGGGAGAGTCTTTCTGGTTCAGAGCCACTTGAACCACTTCTTGAATAGGTTTGAACCCCCTGGTTTCGTGAAAGGCCTTGAAGAGTTTTGATTCAGGCATTTTGGTTATTAAATCCCGGTAATTATGTTGGATTCCTTTTGAATCACTAAAAACCCCATTCAGGTCGGTTTCTATGACTAAGTTATACACCTGCTGGTTAGCCTTCTCTGTAGCCCTATTCGTAAATAAATCCCGTATCCAATAAACGGCTCGCAATAAAGGATTTGTCACCACTTTTAGCGATTTTTTTTCGTTGCTCCACTCTAATTTCCCCGTTTTATCCAAATTATCCCATAACACCTGTGCATTTCTTTCTATATAAGGATCTAAAGCCATTTTTCCCTCCTTGCTGGATTTTATTATAACATAAAATTTATATTTGTCCCTCTTCCGGAATTCTATTAATTACAGAGGTATTGAACGTTCGCAATATAGGTTGACTATTAACATTAAAATTAATTACGCTTAATGACTTAGAGACCCTTTTTAATACAGGAGTTGACAATGTCAACAAGGCCCAAAGTTGGCATTAACGATATCGCTATTTATCTACCTCGCTTAAAAATAGATTTGGAGACGATTATCCAGAAAAGAAGTGTCGAAAATAGCAGCCCTAAAATTGAAGCCGTCCTTAGAAGAGCTCTTGAAAAAACAGGACTCCTCTCGATGCATTTTCCTGAAATCTGGGAGGATTCCGTTACAATGGCTGCACAGGCGGCACTGCAACTTCTAAAACGACAAAAAATCAACCTCAACGCGCTGCGTTATCTGGTATCGGGTACCGAAACCGCTGTTGATCACTCCAAGCCGCTTTCTGCCTATGTCATGGGGATCCTTAAAAAAGCCGGGATTCAGCTCCCGCAGTCGCTTTCTACTTTTCAAACACAGCATGCCTGCGCGGGCGGAACCGTTGCCCTTTTAGGAATTTCAGCCCTGCTTGGTTACACTGGCCCATCGGATGAAACGGGAATTGTCATGTGTTCCGATATCGCTAGGTATGGTAAAGAAACTTCGGCCGAAATGACTCAAGGCGCTGGTGCTATTGCCATGTTGGCCGGTACAAACCCTAGACTGATTGAACTGGATTTGCATTCCGTTGGCTACAGTTCAAAAGATGTGGATGATTTCTTTAGACCCCTAGGTTCCGATATCGCAAAAGTAAAAGGCAGCTTTTCGATCCGCTGCTACATGGAAGCGATGGATTCTGCCTTGCAAGACCATGCATTAAGAGCTAAAATGACTCCAGCTGAGGTATTAACTGATGGCGCCATGTTTGCTTTGCATGTGCCCTATCCTAAACTTCCTCTCGATACGATGAAATTTTTAGTAGAAAAGTATCTCGGCCTTGATGAAACCCAAACTGCTGCATTTCTGGCAGAGCGTGGCTTTAACGCCATGACTTATCCTGCTTCAAGAAGCGGCAACATTTATACCGGCTCCCTTTTTCTCTCCTTAGCTTTCTTACTCAAAGACCGTTATGAAAAATTCGGCAAAGAGATCGTCGGCAAAACAGTCTTGATGGGCTCTTATGGCTCAGGCAACACACTGGCCTTTATTTCGGGAAAAATCGCTCCGGGCGCTCCGGAAGTGATCAGCAGCTGGGACCTTGACAGCATTTGGCAAAATGAGCAAGCGCCAATCCAGGCCTACGAACATTGGGTCTCCTCAAACGGAAAATCCCCTGATCAATACACCCTTGATTTAGAACCTAGACGCAGTTCAATACTGCCGGAATCTTTCTTTTTAGATCGTATCCGTGAGGATGGTTATCGTGAATACAGCTTTGCCGGTTAATATCTCTAAGCGCAAACAGAGCCATTTAACAGTTTGTAATGAACAGTCAGTAGAAAGCCGTTTGAGCTGCGGTTTTGAGGATTTGCGTTTTATTCATGCGGCTCTTCCAGAATTAAATGCTGCCGCCGTTGATACCTCCCTCGAATTTTTAGATAAAAAAATTTCCCTCCCATTGCTGATTTCCTGCATGACCGGAGGATCTCAGGATGGATTGCGGATTAACCAAGAACTTGCAAAAGCTGCTGAAAAAAGAAATATCCCGTTTGGGCTCGGCTCCATGCGCGTTCTTTTTGATCATCCCGAGAGGCTTTCTGACTTTCAGGTGCGCCGTTTTGCCCCGCACATTCCCCTATTGGCAAATTTGGGCGCTGTTCAGTTAAGAGATACCGCCGTCTATAAAATCAAAGAGCTCGCCGCTTCTCTGGAAGTGGATGCTCTCGTCATTCACTTAAATTGCGGCCAGGAATTATTTCAGGTAGGTGGCGACCGGGATTTTGTCGGTTTATATGACGCTATCGCCAGGGCCACCGAAACGCTTGACATCCCTATTATCGTTAAAGAGACAGGTTTTGGTATACGCCCCTGCGCCGTGCGCAAACTGCTTGAAATGGGTGTGATGTATGTCGATGTGGCCGGATCGGGCGGCACCAACTGGATCTCGGTTGAAAACCATTGCCATTCCTTAAATGAAGCCGCCGCTAAAGAATTTATCGATTGGGGACTAGCAACGCCCATTTTGATTAATGCCGCGCGCTCCTTAGGTAATCGCCTTATTGCCTCCGGTGGCCTGCGTACCGGCATGGACCTTGCCAAATCGATTGCTTTAGGAGCCTCCTTAGGGGGAATGGCGCTTCCCTTCGTTAAAGCAGTAATGCTTGGCGGCTGTGAGGCTGCCCTTGAACAAATCGACACTGTTTCAATGGTCGTACGCACTGTCATGACGCTCACAGGCTGTTCGACTATCGAGCAGCTTAAAAACGCTCCCTTGCTTAAATCCTCTACATTCGAACACCAAGTTAAAACCTTGCAAGGGATTGAATTTCACCCATGATTCCACCAAATTTTCGCAAACTTCCCGTCTCGCATCGACAAGAAGTGTTGCGTGCGCTCTTTAATCTGACGCATGAGGAAATGGAGTCTCTGACCAATAAAAAAGACCTCTCTCAGCTTTCGGACATCTTGGTGGAGTGCTCTATCGGTACGCTTCCACTGCCCTTCGGACTGGCCACCGGTTTTTTGATTGACCGCAGACTGCGTTTGATCCCGATGGCCACGGAAGAACCATCCGTTATTGCTGCCGCCTGCTATGCTGCCGGCATCTGCCGCTCAGGGAATGGATTTAAATCATGGGCGCAAGAGCCGGTAATGACTACGCAAATTTTCCTCAAAGACTATGCGCCGCAAGCCTGCATGAAATTTAAAGATCATGAAGCAATGATCCACGATACAGTCGATCAACTCATCCCCAATATGAAAAAAAGAGGGGGCGGGTATCGTGGAATGGAACTGGAAGAAAAAGAGGGCATCATAGCCGTCTCTATTCATATCGACGTGAGAGATGCCATGGGTGCTAATGTCATTAATACGGTAGCAGAAGGATTAAAAGAAAAATTAAGCGCTCTGGTCGATGGGCGCGTTCTCATGTCGATTCTAACCAATGCTTCTCTTAAAAGAACGGCAGGTTCCAGTTTTGAAGTCCCCGCGCGCCTCTTTCGAAAAGGGAGTTTATCCGGAGAAGAAGTCTGTGAACGGATCGTAGAAGCCAATCATTTAGCCAACACATTTCCCGAACGGGCCGTGACCCATAATAAAGGCATTATGAATGGAATCACCTCCCTTGCGCTAGCAACCGGAAACGACACGCGCGCCATAGAAGCAGGCGCTCACTACTACGCACAAATTAACGGCAACTATCAAACGCTAACAAAATATACCTTCGAAAATGGCCTTCTAAAAGGGACGATCGAATTGCCTCTTGCCATGGGGACCGTAGGGGGCACTATTGGTGTCTGGCCTCCTAGCCGTTTGGCTCTGAAAATTCTCGACATCACGGATTCCCATCAATTGAACCGCATCGGAGCCACCTTAGGTTTGGCACAAAATCTCGCGGCACTGATTGCCTTAGTAACGGAAGGAATCCAATCAGGCCATATGAAACTCCATTCTGCGAGGCATGAGTTGACCCATGCCTAAAAGCCTTAAAATTAAAACCTCACCTTCGCTTGCCTTGATAAAATACTGGGGTAAGCAAGACACAAAAACCAACACCCCCGCAACCGGATCCCTGGCCGTATCTCTTGAAGGCTTGACGACCGAAACTACAATTACTTTAGCTAATGAAGACGCTGTTTTCATTAACGGAAAAGCGCAGCCCGCTGAAAGATTTGCCCCATTTTTTCATCAGGTGCGAAAAAGTCTGGGTACAAAACATGCTTTTCATGCCGATTCACACTCTAATTTCCCCGTTGCAGCAGGTTTGGCCAGCTCTTCTTCCGGCTTTGCCGCCTTAGCCTATGGGTGCGCCAAACTCATCAATCCCTATTGTCACGAAAATGTGATTTCCTCGTTGGCAAGGCTGGGATCTGCCTCAGCAGCCCGTGCGGTCTTTGGCGGTTTTACCCTTTTGGAACAAGGTTCTTTGAATGCGGAACCCTTAAATATCGCATGGCCTGATCTGCGCATTATCATTTGCATTGTACAATCAGGACCGAAAGAAGTCTCTTCCCGTGAAGCGATGGAGCGCGCCCGCCACACGTCCCCATATTACTCTGTCTGGCTAGAACAATCGGCCAACCGGTTTCCGCAAGCGCTGGAGGCTCTTAAAAAAACGAACTTATCACTTTTAGGTCCTTTGATCAGAGAGAGCTATCTTGGCATGTTTGCCACTATGTTGACCAGCCAGCCACCTGTCCTTTATTGGCAGCCCGATACAATGGCATTGCTAAAAACCTGTGAAATATTACGTCATGAAGGGTATGAGGTTTGGGAGACAATGGATGCCGGACCTCAAGTCAAAATGTTTTGTTTGAAAGACCAGCTCGAAAACATTCTATCCGGCTTAAAAAACCGTTACCCTGATATACAACTACTTGTTTCTAAGCCTGGACCGGCGCCAACCCTCTGCCCATGAAAATTTTAGTACCCGGCAATCTGCTTCTTTTAGGAGAATATGCCATCACGCTGGAAGGAAGGCTTGGACTAGCCGCTGCTGTAGAGTGTTATCTGGTGATCGAGGCCAAACCGTCTCCATCGTTAAAAATTTTGGGCAATTACGAGGGGAAAAATTATCACTGGGAACCGGGAGAGGACTTTCCGCTGCTTGATTTGATCACCAAAACAATTGGGGAATTCCCTCCCCTTCATATCCACATCGATTCCTCGCAGTTTTGCTATTCAGACGGCACAAAAAAAGGATACGGGTCCAGCGCCGCCACTGTTGTTGGCCTGACCTATTTGTTCTTACACACCCGGTTAAATAGAGCGCCAGATTTGTACAAAGAAGTGCTCCCATTGGCACTAAGTCTACATCGCACATTCCAGGGAGGAAGAGGAAGCGGCTATGATGTTTTTGCTTCACTGATCGGCGGAGCAGGCATATTTACCGGAGGTGCTTTCCCTTTATGGCAGTTCATTGATCCTCAAGTATTTTCCGGCATTTCCTTGGTTCGTGGGCCGCGCGCCGTTTCAACGAAAGACGCCCTTAAAATATTTGAGACTTTCATAAGCTCCCATCCTAAGTCTGCTAAATACCTGAGCGTCTCCGACCGGCTGGTTCATCATTTTATCCAAAATAATCCTCAAAATGCGCTCAAGAGAGCAGCCTGCGTCAACCGCTGGCTTCACCGACAGCTTAACATGCCGATTGCCTGGACACACGAAATTAAAGCTTTAGGAGCAGGAGGAGAAATCGGCGCTACATATGAAAATCAAGGAGAACCTTTTATTATTTCCCCCAAGGGTTTGCAATGTTTGTAACGGGAGAAGCTCCAGGAAAACTCCTCCTCTTCGGAGAACACGCCGCCGTCTACGGCTATCCTGCTATTGGGGTGCCACTACCCTTAAAAATGCACCTTACCCTCTCCCCTGCCTTGGACTACAGATGGACTATGCCCTCTGTAGATGCCAAGTTAAATACCCTGCTTACCTCATTATTAAGCTTGGTTCCCGAACTTAAAAAATTGCCGCCTTTCGAGATTTCTCTCGATTCAAAGATTCCATCAGGTGCCGGCTTCGGATCCTCCGCGGCTCTTTGCGTGTCCTTGGTGCGGGCAGCTCATTATTATATGTCGGTAAACCTTACTGATCAGAAAATAAATGAGCTAGCTCATACTCTAGAAACTACATTTCATCATTCTCCTTCCGGTATAGATACCGGCCTTGCCACTTTTAATCGTTTGTGTTTTTTTCAAAAAAAAGAGAGCAGCTCTCCGATGGACTGCTCATTTATAGAAATGCCCAGCCTGTACCTGGTCGTAGGAGCCGTCCAACGAAAATCCAGCACCCTGGATCTAGTAATGCAAGTTGCAAATCAACGGCAAACCGATCCGCAAGTGCAGACCCGCTTATGTAAACTAGGTAGTTTGGCCCAGGATTTTTTGAGTTCCTTAAACATTTACGAGCCTCAGAAATTTGGGCTCTTGGCAACAGAGGCACAAATGCTTCTTACTCAATTAAATCTTTCTACTCCTGAATTAGATCATATTTTCAAAAGATCAACACAATGGGGGGCCTTAGGCGGTAAATTAAGCGGTGCAGGAGGAGGCGGGGCTTTCTATTTGGTGGCGTCCTCGCAGTTACATGCCCAAATACTACTCAACTGTTTACAAAATGAGTTTTACTCCACTTTAATTGCTAGCTTTGTTTTATCCTTACCTTCGAATGATTCTTCAGTGATTTAGCTGAATTAATACAATATAAATTCACTTAAATTTTTTATCTAGGTATATTTATACCTTTTTTAAAAGGTATTGTTATGCAATTGGTAAATATAGATCACTTTGATTGGTCGGGAAAAATCACTTCTTCCCTTGATCCAGAGGTTGAGTGCTATCGTATTGGGGGTTTATTATCAAAATCCGTTATTCAAAATATCATTTCTAGTACAGCATTGAATATCATCTTGCAAACAGAGTGTTCAAGACCCCAGAAAGAAGGTTTGGGCAGGGGGTATTTATTTTGGATTTTTAGTGCTGAAGGTAGAAAAGTTTACATCACCTCAACAATTGTAAAAACAAATAAGTTCAGTACAGTTAATATCTTCCATAAGTTGTTCTATTCTTTAGATGACAGATCATTGAAAATATTGCTGCCAATGATCAATCCTTCCTACATGGAGCAAATCGTGAAAAGCGAACTTCCATTTTTTCAGAGAATTTGCCACATTGTTAAATCAGAAGATTCCAAAGTTTTTAAACGTCTCCAAGTCATTTTATTGCAGAACGTAAAGCAAAAGCATGGGGCAGGTTTGAAAAAATTATTCCACATCATGACCGATCAACAAATCGAGGATTGGTTGCTAGGAGATCTGAGAAAAGGATTGTTAGTAGACAAACCGCGAAAGGCAACATATTTCCAAACAGAAGAAGAAGCTCTTAGAGTGATCGGAAGGAAAATATTGACTGAAGACCTGGCAAGAGTCTGGAGTATTATGGGAGAATGCTATTCGAGCAAGCGTTTGCATGATCGAGGATTGCCTATACTAGAAGGGATTATGAATCGAGGGTATGTTCAAGACCCCTTTTTATCTGAATTGTTCCAAGATATCGAATCAAGAAGCGAGAACTTAATAACAAGATACGTGGACAATCAAATGATCGACCACATGATTTGTTCCGCCACCCCCGGATTGTCGGAATTGAAGACAGAATTTCTCACGGGAAACCCCTTTGATAACTGGAAAGCAAGCTCGACTCGTTTTTAACAAAGAAACAAAACTCTCTCGAAAAACAATGCTTTGTTTTTCGAGGGTATCTTCCTCATTAATAAGCGCATAGAGTTATCTATAGCATCCCAAATCTTGATCATGTAAAATGCGCCTATATGGGCGCTGATAACTTTTCACATCCTCTTAAAGAAGATCTCCCTACTTTTAAGTCTCCTGACCCCTGCATTTTGGTGATTTTTGGAGCGACAGGAGATTTGACCGCACGTAAATTAGTCCCAGCCCTCTACAACCTGGCTAGGGAAGGGCAACTTCCTGCCCACTTTGCTTGCGTCGGTTTTGCAAGACGCGATAAGACGCATGAAATGTTTAGGCAGGAAATGCTTGAAGCCGTCAATCAGTTCTCAAGAGTAAAGCCTATCGATTCCAACCTCTGGCAAACGTTCAGCGAACAACTTTATTATCATCGTTCGGAATTCGACCAAGAGGAAGGCTATGAACAGCTAAACGAATTCTTGAAACAGCTGGATATCAAACTCGGCACAAAAGGGAATCGGGTCTACTACCTTTCGACACAGCCTAGCCACTTTGCCTTGATAACGGAGCACTTAGGCAAACAAGGATTAATCTATGAACCCGAAACAGAAAATAAATGGTCTCGAGTCATTATCGAAAAACCGTTCGGCCATGATCTCTATACTGCTTTGCAATTGCAAAAAGAGCTCACAAAGCATTTGCATGAAAACCAGATCTATAGAATTGACCATTATCTAGGAAAAGAGACTGTGCAGAACCTGCTAGTGCTCCGTTTCACAAACCCCATTTTTGAATCGGTATGGAATGGCCGTCACATTGATCATGTACAAATTACAGTAAGCGAGGAAATAGGCATCGGCACACGCGGCAACTTTTTTGAAGAAGCTGGCATCCTAAGAGATATTGTCCAAAACCACATGATGCAGCTATTGTCATTAGTCGCTATGGAACCTCCAGCCAATCTAAGCGCCGATTCCATCCGCGATGAAAAAGTTAAAGTAATGCAGTCCGTCCGTTATTTTTCTCCTGGAAAATTTGACGAACAGATTATCAGAGGGCAATACGGCAAAGGCTTTATCGAAGAAAAATCGGTAGCCGGCTATAGGGAAGAAAATAATGTCGACCCTGGTTCCAATATAGAAACCTATACTGCCATGAAACTGTATATCGATAATTGGCGCTGGGCAGGGACACCTTTTTTCCTGCGAGCAGGCAAGAGACTGCCTAAGCGGGCAACCGAAATTTCCATCACGTTCAAAGACCCTCCAGGATTTTTATTTCATACCCATGAGCGTAAAATCGACTCCAATATTTTAGTGATCCGAATTCAGCCCGATGAAGGAATCTCCTTAAGGATGAACTGCAAAGTTCCTGGACTAGAAAGCCCTGTCCAACCGGTAAAAATGGATTTTCGCTACAGCTCCTATTTTGGAGCTTCGCCACCTGATGCTTATGAGCGCCTCATTTGCGACTGCATGTCAGGTGACGGAATACTTTTCGCTAGAGTGGATGAAGTGATTGCTTCCTGGCGTTTATTTACCCCTATACTAGAATATTGGAAAGAGACAGCAGCTCCCCATTTTCCCAATTATTCCTCTGGAACCTGGGGTCCAAAAGAAGCTGACCAGATGTTAGCAAAAGAAGGGCGTCAATGGCGGCATCTATAGAAGGTCACCTCATGAAGGGATATTTATTCAATCTGATCATTTATACGGACAATAAAAAACGTGCCGAATTTTTTCGCCAAAAAGTCCACGCATTCATTGAAAAATTCCCTTGCAGAGTTATTTTCATCTTCGTCGATCCGGAAATATCCGCAGATTATTTAAAAGTAACCGAAACATTCAATAAATGTGATCAGCTTACCGTCAATACATCCCACAACAGGCTTTTACAAACCCCCTATGTGATAATTCGCCACCTGGTACCCGATCTACCCGTGTATTTGTTATGGGGAGACGATCCAACCGTAGAAAGCGAGATACTGACCCAATTAGAGTCGTTAGCCACCCGCTTCATATACGACGCAGAGTGCGCCTCCGACTTAAAGAATTTCAGCACAAAACTGATTGAAAAAATTAAGGGTTTACCAATCGAATTTATGGACCTGCAGTGGGCTGCCTCAAGTGGATGGAGAAATGTGATTTATCAATGCTTCTCTTCAAAAAAAAGATTAGAAGAGCTCGCGTCCACCAAGCATCTATTGATCAAATATAATCATATGCAGGATGTGCTGCAGTGTCGATCCGCCCTTCAGGCCATTTATTTAATCGGATGGCTAGCCGCCCAATTGAATTGGACGTTTTCTTCCATTGCTCTAGAGGGAGATTCTCAAAAAGTCTGCTTTGATTATCAAGGCCGCACGATCGAATGTGAACTCATCCCTCAAAACCGACCCACTCTAGAGCAAGGCACAGTCTTTGAAATGGAGTACGCATCCGCAAACGGCAACAAAACCTTGCTTTCTTTGGCGGAAAAACAGTCAAAAGTTATTGTCTACCGCTCAACGCTTGAAAATTGCGAGCTCCCTTTTTCCTTTCAAGTACCCGATATGAGAAAAGGCTTGGCTGTTGTCAAAGAAATGTTTTACAGTCTTCCCACAGTGCATTATCACAATATGCTGGCAGTCATTTCAACCATTCCTTGGAAAAGGTTTTAAAATGCGAAGGATCATTACGCCTTTAGATGAAAAACGAGAAGTTGCCATTCTAGGCTACAAAGAAGAGGCCATCCGCTACGCTGCAGAACATTTTATACAAGCGGCTAAAGAATCGATAGCAGAGCGGGGCATTTTTAATGTAGCCCTTTCGGGAGGCTCGACCCCTAAAGCGATTTTTCAAACCTTGACCTCCCCTCCATACTCCACTTTAGTCGACTGGAAAAAAGTAAATCTTTTTTGGAGCGATGAGCGCGCTGTTCCACCACAACATCCTGAAAGTAATTTCCGCATGGCGATGGAAGCCGGTTTTGACAAGCTCATGCCGGCCGCAAATGTTTTTAGAATGCAAGGGGAAGGCGATATTGAAAAAAACGCCCACGAATATGAGAAAATCCTTCTAAAAATAGTGAAGGACGGCGCCCTAGACTACATCATGCTCGGTATGGGAGAAGATGGGCATACGGCCTCACTCTTTCCAAAAACCCACGGTCTTCATTGCGATGAAGACCGGTTAGTGATCGGCAATTTCATTCCTCGCTTAAAGGATTGGCGTATGACGTTGACATTTTCCTGCATCAATGCCGCCAAGCAAATCGTCGTTTACATTCTCGGAAAAAGCAAAGCGGAGATGCTTCGCCGTATTGTCCAGGATCCTGCCCAACCTGATCTTTATCCCCTTCAAGCCGTCGGAACTCCCGATAACAAATTACTCATCATTGCAGATAAAGAGGCTGCCTCACTACTTCCACAGTAATTAGACAACCATGTACAACACAATAACGCTCTTTAATATCAGGCGCACAACCTCAAAATTCCATACTGCTTTTTAGCAGTTTGATCCTATCGAAGATGAACGGGTCGAACTCCTGGTTTAGATCCTCATTTGCCCATTTATAAAAATGCTCAAAATCAGGATTTCTTCCATAACTAACATAGCGAGGCCATTTGACATTAAGTAAAAAATCGATGTCACGAGACCAATAATGATTTATCCGAATTTTATCTATAGAAACATAGGGTGTTTCGTGATCAATAAAAGATATTTTATCGGCATTCACATGACATCCTGTGTGGTAGAACGCCCAATGTGGATTGACGATTGTTGAAACGTATTCAGGACGAACGATACATTTAACATGTTGATTGGCTCTATGATGTGTTTGTAACTTATATTTAAGACTTTCGATCAATAATTTTTTGCTTGGAATTTGCTGAACATTTGACGTTCCATAAGTCTGCCAATTAACACCGAGGCCGGAGTATTCTTCATATTTCTTTAGAAATTTAACGAGGTTCTTTTCTTTCACCAAAACGATAAATTCATCTAGATCGATAACAGCAAGCCATTTTACCTTTTTGGAAGTTTTCTCTATGGCATCCCTATAGGCTGAGCATTGAATATCATTCCATTGATAAATGTTTGTGTGGTCTGCATTCCATTCGATGAGCTCAACGATTCTTTTTTCTATATAAGGTTTTAAGACCTCTTTATAATTATCATTGCTCAAGTTGTTGTAGAGATAAAAATGCTGTACCCCTATTAAACGATGGTACTCGATCCATTCTTTCAAAAACCGTGCTTCATCTCGAAAAATAGCGGTAATCGCCAGGTCATATTCATAGGAGGGCAAGAATTTTATGAACGCAAAGGAAAGAAGAAAAAAAATCTTAAAAATTTTGCACATAGTTAGACCTTAAAATTATAAAAAAAAAGGGATCAAGGCGCAAAGTTGATCAGTTGATCGCCTTCTTTTCCCATCCTTGATTTGCCTATTTCCAAAGATAATCGTAGCCTACAACCTGTAAACCGAAGGTACGTAATGAGCTAAACCTAGTGTGTTGGGCATCCTTTTTCGGTTAGCTTGACTTCGAAGATAATACGATCATCAACCAAAAATATCTACAAAAAGAGGATCCCTGATTTTATTGTGACTTATTTTCAAACCCTTGAAGATAAATCTCTTGGCGTAAAGCTGATTTGTAAAGTCTGCCAAGATGTCCAAGTCCTTGTAAAGCATTAAACACTTCAATTGCCGCTCTGGTGACTTTGTATACCGAACGTGATTCAAAATTTTCGAATTATGGCAAGGAGTCGCCCTGAATTTAAGCCAGGCGAAGCCGGCACTGACGACGCAGGCAAAAACCAAATTTTGAATCACGTTCGATATATAAGAGAGAATGTAACCATAGTGCAAAAATTAAACATCGAAACATTAATGCTTAGCAATTTGCTACTCAAATCCCTTCCCCTCAACTCATCCATCTGTCTAAATGATCTATTTTTTTAGAAAACAGTATTGTCAATCAGAGAAGGAAACAGCTTGACAATTCCTCTTTTAAAAATTTAAATAAAGACTTGTTTGTTATTGCACTACAAACGTTTCAACGGATGATTGAATGATAGAAGATACTATTCCGCCAAGCAAAGGTTCAGTTCGCGCCATATTTATTTTAGGCGCTATTGTCGCTTGCATGGGGGGAATTGTCGTTTTCAGCTGGCACCTGTATAGCTTCGGCTTAATCCCACCCCTGGGCTATTTCACAAGCATGCACTATAACACGGCTCTTGCCTTTACCTTAGGGGGAATTGGCTGCTATGTTTTTAAAGCTGGGCATCGCGTCACAGCCATGATTTTAAGCTGGTGGGTTACCTTAACAGGGCTTCTCACCTTATTTCAATACATTGCTGGATTGGACCTGGGTATTGATCAATTTTTCATGAAACAGACGATCTACCAACAGCTATACCCAGGCAGAATGGCTCCTAACACAGCCGTATGCCTGATTTTTATCGGCTCAGGAATGCTTTTGATGTGCAATACATGGCGTTATGCGCAACGCCAAATGGCAATCCGTATCTGCGCTGTGTTTGCTTGCGCTTTTGCAACAATCGGCGTTTCCGCTTGGGTCACAGGGGCTGTATCGCGGGGATGGATTGAATTTACCCGGCTTGATGGAAGGCCGACCATTGAAATTTATACCTTATCTGCGGCAGTTATTGTCTATGCCTGGACCCATTGCAAAACCTATGTCGGCGCGCTGCCTCCCCTGCTCCCTTTGCCGACGGTTATGGGGGTGATTTTAAGCACCATCTTTCTATGGCAGGCTTTGGACGGACAAGAATTAATCCAATTTCAGAAAGTCAATCTTTCTCAAGCAGAGCATATTAAATCAAACATATCCACCTATCTTGATCACCGGATTCAATCTTTACAGCATATGGCAACGCGGTGGGAAGCGCGTCAAAGGACTCCGAAGTCGGAATGGGAGATCGATGCAATGTCTTATATCGATGTGAAGTCGGGCTTAAAAGTCATCGAGTGGGCCGACTCCAGCTATCACGTCCGCTGGGTTGTTCCCTTATTGGGAAATGACGCTGTTAAAGATTTGAATCTTATGCTTGACCCCAAACGCGCCAAAACATTGCTGGCTTTGGAAAAACAAAAATCAACACTCATTACTCCAATCATCAATCTAGTCCAGGGCGGTAAAGGATTTTTGGTCTATGTGCCATTGTTTCCTGCGGGTGTATTCGACGGCTTTCTTATCGGAGCTTTTGATGTCAAGACGCTTTTAGATAACATCCTTCCTGTCAATATCCTGCGCGATTATTCCATCTCTATTTACGATGGAGATGAAATGATCTATGAAAGAAATGAGACGCGCCGCGTTGACAAAAACGTTCAAGGGGCATCGACAGAACTTAATTTTTACGGCTACACTTGGAAGATCCACGTTCAGCCAAGAGCTAAGCTCTTAGCTCAGCACCGCTCCATTTTACCGGCCTTTACACTGTTTTTCGGGATATTTCTATCTGTTGTCGTGTTTTTTGGCGTTTATTTTGCTCAGTCGACTTATCAAAGATCGGGACAGCTCTCCAAAGCATTACAAGAACTTAACGAATCTAAATTCCAGACCGAAGTCTTACTGCATTCTATGGGAGAAGGGGTTTTCGGGCTTAAACGTAATAATACCATCGCCTTAGTCAATCCGGCCGGCGAACGCATGGTGGGCCTTAAGCAAGACCAGTTAGTAGGAAGGCCGATCGAAGATTTATTCACGTTGACGAAAGCCGACGGCACACCCTATCCTAAAGAAGAATCACCGATTTATAACGTATTCCGCGACGGTAAAATGCATACCGTCAATAATGAGCTATTCTGGAGAAAAGACGGCACAAATTTCAACGTAGAATTTACCTGCGGGCCTATCCGCCGTAAAGACTCTATTGACGGGGTGGTCCTTGTATTTCGTGATATCACAAACAGAATACGTGCCGACAGCGAAATCAAAGAAACCCAACGCCGCCTGCGTTCGATCATTGATAACGCAAGCTCGGTCATCTATCTAAAAGATTTAAATGGAAAATATCTGAGCGTCAACAAACAGTTCCTCGATTTGTTCCACTTTAAAGAAGAGGATGTCATCGGCAAAATAGACACTGAAATATTCCCCCCCTCTTACGCGCAGAGATTTATGCTGCACGATAACGAAGTGATCGAAAAGAAGAAACCTCTGTCTTATGAAGAAGTCGCCCCTCTTGATGACGGCGAACACACCTACGTCTCTGTTAAATTCCCGCTTTATGACGCCAAAGATCAGATGTACGCCACCTGCGGCCTGTCTACAGACATCACAGAAAGAAAGCAGTCGGAGATAAAGCTGCTGGACTTCTTAAAACAACTGGAAAAAGCTAACGAAGAGTTAAAGTCGGCCCGAAAACATGCTGAGGAGGCCAACGTTGCAAAAAGTGCCTTTCTGGCTAATATGAGCCATGAAATCCGCACGCCTCTTAACGGCGTCATCGGAATGACCTCTCTTTTGATGAATACGGATTTAAGTGAAAAGCAAACAAAATATGTAGGAAGGATCAATCTATCAGGAAAAGTTCTACTGGAAATCATTAATGATATCTTAGATTTTTCCAAAATTGAAGCCGGCGAACTACGTTTGGAAGCGATCCCTTACAATCCCCAGCAGGTCGTTAGAGAAGTTGGCGAGCTGCTGCAACCCAGGGCGGAAGAGAAAAGCTTGGAGTTTTCGATTTTCTGTCATCCAGATGTGCCGCAGGCCATTTTAGGCGATCCTACCCGTATCCGTCAGGTATTAATGAATTTAACGAGCAATGCGATCAAGTTTACCCAAAAAGGCGCCGTAAAGCTTAATCTCACTTGCATCCACAGATCGGAAAGCAATGCTTTACTCCGTTTTGAAGTACAGGACAGCGGTATCGGCATTCCGGAAACTAAACGGCCTAAAATTTTTCAAAAGTTCTCCCAAGCAGATGTATCAACCACGCGTAAATTCGGCGGAACGGGACTTGGCCTGGCAATTTGTAAAGAGCTTGTAAACCTAATGAAAGGCAATCTTGACTATATCAGCGTAGAAAATCAAGGCTCCACCTTCTGGTTTGAAATCCCGGTAAAAATCGAAAAAGGCCTTGAAATAATCGCCGAACAATGAAAAAATTTTTGATTTTTGTTGCGCGGCTTGTTGATTTTGTTTATATATAAAAATAAAAAATCTACACATCATATGCAAAAAATCACTTCAAAATTCACCGGAAAAAAAATTCTAGTTGCCGAAGATTACTTCGTTAATCAAGAAGTCACACAAGACATTCTAGAGCTCATGGATTTCACGGTCGAGGTCGCTGAAAACGGTAACGAGGCACTGGAATTATTTAAAACAAACGAATACGACGCTATTCTCATGGATATTCAAATGCCCGAGCTTGATGGTTATGATGCTACTCGGGCCATTCGCAAGCTGGAAAATGGGAAACACATCCCTATCATTGCCCTAACTGCCAACGCCTTGAGCGGCGATCGGGAAAAATGCCTCGAAGCTGGGATGGATGACTATATCTCCAAGCCTATCGAAGCTGTTCGGCTAGAAGAAATTCTTAAAAAACATATTCCGTTATAATTAATTCTATTTTATAATTTTGGTCATGCTTGTTTTAGGAATCGAAAGCACGTGTGACGAAACAGCGATAGCTGTTGTCCGCTCGGGCAAAGACATTTTATCCAATGAAATCGCTTCACAGCATGATATCCATGCACAGTACGGAGGCGTATTTCCAGAAAAAGCCAGCCGCCGCCATATTGAAGTCATTATTCCCCTTATAGAACAGGCTCTCTCCAATGCCAAGATTACCAAAGAGCAAATCGACCTGATTGCCGTTGCTCACGGACCTGGTTTAATGGGCGCCTTGTTGATTGGATTAAACGCTGCCAAGGGGCTTGCTTTAGGTTTAATGAAACCATTAATCGGCGTCAACCATGTAGAAGCCCACCTTTATGCTGCCTTGATGTCGCAAAAAGAGCGCCCGGCATTCCCTTGCCTAGGCGTGATTCTTTCCGGAGGGCATACAAATATCGTTTATATTCAGGATATTGGCACTTACCGCATGCTGGGACAAACAGTAGATGATGCCATCGGTGAAGCCTTCGATAAGGTTGCTAAAGTCATGGGACTGCCCTATCCCGGAGGCCCGGAGATTGAAGTCATGGCAAAACAAGGGAATCCTTTCCGCTATTCTTTAAAAGCCGGACAAATCAAACAACGCCCCCTTGATTTTTCCTTCAGCGGCATCAAAACCGGGGTGCTCTACACCTTCAAAGGGCAAAACGTTAATGGCACAACTTCTCTTTCCCCTCAAGAGCAACTTGATCTAGCCGCTTCCTTCCAGCATACCGTCTTTACCGATGTGATCAATAAAACCCTCTTGGCGGCTAGTCAAATGAACTGTCAAACGATATTATTCGGCGGAGGCGTCACAAATAATCAAACCTTGCGCGCCCTATTCCAAAAAGCCGCCCCCGACAGATTGCTGCTTTGGCCGTCATTAGGTTTAAGTCTAGACAATGCCGCCATGATTGCCGGACTTGGGTACCATACCTATTTAAAAAGAGGACATGGCGACGGTTATCATTTGGAAGCCATGACCCGTATCCCTCTTTAATCTACTGTACACCTGGCTTATACCGAAAGCGATTCACAATTTGCTATCTGGCTGCGTCGTCAGCCACTGACTTTGAGACACACCTGCATCACGCAACTTATTCAAGTTGCGATGTTTAGGCGCCGGCTTTGCCTGGCTCAAAGTTCAGGGCGACTCCTTGCCATAATTCCAAATTTTGAATCACGTTCGGTATAGGTGGCATCGGACCCATCTTTGACAAGGATCTGATGCCATTTTATTATTTAGAAAAAAAGTGAATCACTCTTTCTTTCGGGCGTTTTTAATGAGCTCTTTCCAATAGCTCAATAAATCCCCTGAGAAAAAAGGGGTAATTTTTTTGTAGGCTACAGGCCACGTATTGATTTGCTGGGTATCTATAAATGCCAGCTTTCCGTCTTGGCTATAAGGGATATTATCCGGTTTTGAATCATGCAATCCCACCGTTTCTAATAGTACATAGAGTTTGTTCAATAGTTCCAAAGGGATTACGCTCCAAGCGGAATAATTGGAATCATGATCCAGGATATCCATATCTTCTTCCACAAGAATGAAATTCTTGCGCACAAATTGCTTGGGCGGGGAGGGCTCGTCGGGGAGCTGGTAGATCCATTTTTTAGGCGTTTTAAAATCGTTTTGCCAGCCTCTTTTGTCTATTTCCTTTTGTATAGCCGCAACGCCTTTGATTCTCTGTATCCATTGGATGTATTCCGGTTTATTTTTATGGTACCGCTGCGCGTCCAGGTAGATTTTGAAAATGTAGCCTGGGAAATCAGGGTGTTTAGTTACAATGAGTCTCGTCCATTCTCTTGGCTTGGGATTGATAAAGCCTGCTTTTTTCATCGAATCTAAGGACAGGGTGACACGGCTTGCTGAAAATAAGGCATCCAGTTTTGCTTTAAGGGGTAGTTGTTCAGGTAGAAGATAGGGTTTGACAATGGTCCAAGTCGTATCATCAACATGGCGGCCCTGAACATATGAAGTTGGGGAATTGTAGGTAAATACACACGGATCCGACCACAAGCTCCAAGATTTGCCATTGCCGATTTGTGTACGTAAATAAGCTGAGCCTTCGGACAATTCCCTCGTTGTATACTCTTGGAGTCGAAAGCATTCACTGAACGGTGCCCAACCTTCCACATAATCATCGAAGGTTGAATGAGTGCTGATTTGATAGTGAACAATAGCGGTTTCTGCAGCATCGCTTCCGCAGAAAAATTCCGGTGTTTTGTTTTCATATGCATTCTCTAATGGGGCAACGCAGATTCCTAAAAGCGTAAATATCGCAGCAAACATAGTATTCTCCTAAAATGTCAGAGAAGCGCCCCCATAAACACCCCCATTAGTGCCGATATTGCGGCCCCAAAGGTGTTGTTGATATCCAAGGGTAAGAGAGACGCCTTTGATTAAATAAAGCTGTGCTTCGAGCTGTCCCCTGAGCAAACGGTAATTAGGGTTTAATAGAAAAAAGCTGGTATCTTTTCTGGAATCGCCATTAAAAAGGCCATACTCCAGTTGCAAACAGCCTGTCAGCATCAATCTTGAACAAGGGAACAGATTGATTCCGTAGTAAGCGCGGATTTGATCCGAAGGAAATCCTTCGTAAAATCGGTAGCCTAAATTTAGGTCATAGCTCCCGCGGCAGCCCAAAAGGTGGATGCCTTTTGATGCCATAAGATCTATCTCGCCGCCGAACTGCCCATAGCGTAAACCCGGTTTAAATTCCGTTTCTGAAGGGATAATCCCTATGACTTGCGCCGAGATCGTATGATACCATTTTGTGCCAAAACAATGTTTCCAGCCTATTTCGACATCTTCAAAACCAAAAGCCTTGCCGTCGAGGCTCTCTTCTATACGAGCCCAGCCCCCCTCAATTGAGAGGGTATCGCAGTTTGTAAGTCCATATTGTAAAAAGAGCCAGACTGCTTGTTGTTCAAATTCGTTGTAGGCATCTTTTTCTTTTCCATTTGAATTCCAAAAGGTGGAACTTTCATATGTCCAGTATGTTGCTGAAGCATATCCGCTTCCTTTTGCCAGGACGCACGCTCTGTGCTGTTCAGTAGCAAGACCGATCAGTGCCGAGGGGAGTATGACGCTTAATAGAACCCAGAGGGTTCTCGGCAGCACTTTCATATTGACTCCTCAGGTGATTAGCTCTTCAGACACTTGGGTATCACTTTTTAACACGAGTGTCTATATAAATTATTTTACAAAATATATAAGTTGTTGAGGTGTAATAGGATAAAAATAAAAAATACAATTGATAAAAAAATTTAAAGAGTATACAACTTATTATTAAACATTTAACAGGTGATGGTATGACCAAACAGGAAACAGAAGATTCAGGAATCGGCCTTATCGACCAGAAAGAGCCGGGGGGACAGGGAAAGCTGGAGGCTATGGAAATTGCAGAAGATGCCCGTGAAAAATATCGGTATCCGAGCTTTGGGGGTCTTATGTTTATGGGTAAATTTTCACCCGATCTCCTTTTTCCTTTTCCTGAGCAGCCTACAGAAGAAAAGAAAATCGGTGATGCTTTCGTTGCTAAACTGGGGGATTACCTCGAGAAAAACCTTGATCCAGAAGAAGTTGAGCGCAATCGGGAAATTCCTCAGGAGGTCATTCATGAATTGGCACGCATGGGAGTGTTTGCCATGAAGGTGCCTAAAGAGTACAACGGACTGGACTTTTCTGTGACTAATTACAACCGGGCAGTGATGAAGGTGGCCTCCTACTGTGGTTCAACGGCTGTTTTAATCTCCGCCCATCAATCGATCGGCGTTCCTCAGCCCTTAAAAATGTTTGGAACCGAAGATCAGAAGAGAAAATTTTTACCGTTATTTCGAGATGGGAAAATATCTGCATTTGCTTTGACTGAAGAAGATGTAGGCTCTGATCCTGCGCGCATGGCATCCGAGGCTAAATTAACAGAAGATGGGAAACACTATATCCTTAATGGCACAAAATTATGGTGCACTAATGGAACAATTGCAGATGTGATCGTGGTGATGGCTAATACGGCGCCTAAGATGGTGCGTGGAAAAGAGAAAAAACAAATATCTGCTTTTATCCTTGAAATGAATACACCTGGCGTTGAAGTTAGCCATCGTTGTGAATTTATGGGGTTGGGAGGAATCTACAATGGAATGTTGAAGTTCACAGATGTTAAAATTCCTGCAGAAAATCGGATCGGCGATGAAGGGCGTGGATTGGCAATGGCTCTTGCAACTATTAATGTGGGAAGACTTACTCTGCCTGCTGCTTCTGCGGGTTTAGGAAAACAATGCCTCTCGATCGCAAGGCGCTGGGGAAAAGAAAGAGTGCAATGGGGCCTTCCTGTAGGTCTTCACGAAGAAGGGCGAAATAAACTCGCTTATATCTCTTCTACGACTTTTGCCATTGAAGCTATTACTTGGCTAACAAGTGCTTGGGCAGATGAAGGTAAAGTTGATATCAGGATTGAAGCGGCGATGGCCAAATTATTTTGCTCGGAGTCGGCCTGGAAAATCACAGATGTTACTATGCAGCTTCGCGGCGGTCGTGGTTATGAAAAAGCCTCTTCTCTTAAGGCAAGGGGGGAGCCTGGGTATCCTGTAGAAAGGGCAATGCGCGATTGTCGCATAAATACGATTCTGGAAGGATCCACTGAAATTATGCGCCTTTTCTTAGCTCGTGAAGCAATGGACCCTCATCTTAAGAAGATTAAAGATCTTTTAACCGGGAAATTATCGACAGTGCAAAAGATTGCAAAAATTTTTTCACTTATTGGCCATTATAGTTATTGGTATCCTTCGCAATTGGTTCGTTCACTGTTCACATCATCATACAAAGAATTGGGGCCCTTGGCAGAGTATTTCCGTTATTGCGAGGCAACCAGTCATAAGCTGGCCAGAAATATCTTTTGGTATATGGCAAAATATCAGCAAGGTCTTGAGAAAAGGCAGATGATTCTTGGCAGGTTAATGGAGATTGGTACTGAAATTTTTGCGATGACTGCAACTTGTTCTTATGCTCATAAGTTAAAGCAGGAAACAGGAGATGATACATCGACTCAGCTTGCGGATTATTTTTGCAAGATGGCTAAGCGTCGGATCGAAAACCACTTTCATTCCTTAACGGAAAACGATGACCGCACGGCCAATAAGCTTGCAAAGCGTGTTATTGAAGGGGATTTAAAATGGCTGGAAGAAGGGATTATTTGGATCGGTCCTAAGGACTAGAAGTAAGGGACTTTAAGGGTTAGCCTTAAAGTCCCTTTTGCTTTCCCAGTTTTAATAAGGGCTTGAAAAGCTTTTTTCTGTGTTGAAATCGCGGTCCATAACAGTCTTTCGATTGTCATTTTTAGCGCTTTCAATAGCTTTGTTGATTTCCACTTCGACGATTTTGGAAAGTTCATCCATGACTGCAAGAGATGTATTCATTCCTGCTTTTTCTTTAATGAACTTCTTTACCTTACTTACAACGACTAAGTGTTCGCTCATGGGGGTACCTCTTATTTTTTTTGCGTTAAAATGGCCTTCGAACGTGATTCAAAATTTGGAATTATGGCAAGGAGTCGCCCTGAATTTGAGCCTGGCGAAGCCGGCGTGATGCAGGCGAATCTCAAAGTCAGTCGCTGACGACGCAGCCAAAAACCAAATTGTGAATTGCTTTCGGCATACGCAGCATGCTGCCATTATTCGTCGTTCTGACTTTTAAATATCAGCATATTTATTTGAGGTAAAGATGAATTTTCTAGGAAGTATATTTTATTTATATAAACTATTAATGGTTAAAGTTTAGCGGTTGTTGTAATTGTTTTTGTTTTTTTTAAATAGTTTGTTGATGTATAGAGGTAATTAAATTCGAAAAATTCGGTTCATGGAAAGAATTGGAGGCATTGGAAAAATCTAATAAACAACTAATTCTTTAGACAAAAAAAGAGGGCACGGAGAAATCCTATGTAATCTAAAATAAGAGATTCCACCATGTCCATCGCTAATCGATGATCTAAATACCATCTTTCTGAATACTGAATTCAAGACCGATCACATCATTTTCCGTGGCCGATTGCGGAAAAATATAAAACGCTGTCCCTGCTGCAGATCTTTTAAAGTACACATCAAGGAAACATAAGAACGGACCAATATGCTAACAGCACTCTCAATCGCACAAAATCAACAATGGAAAGAAAGGATTCTCAGGCAACTTCAGGTTGAGCGCATTCGGCGCCGGCTTCGCCTGGCTCAAATTCAGGGCGACTCCTGCTGTGATTGCATTATGGATGCCCATAAAGTTTATACTCATTTTGAGCAAGGGGGATACGGAGTTCATAAAATCTCTTTATTTCTGTGTTGATTTAATGATGATAAAACCAGTGAGGATTTTTTATGAGATCCGTTTGATATAGGATGCGAAAAAATGCAAGCGGATCCTTTCAAATTAAATACGATGAGGATTGGTCTGTGAAACGATTGTAGATAAACCTTATCTATCTTTCGTCAAGCTGGGTTATTTATTTTTCTTTCTTTGGAAATAAAAGGGAAAAAGGTTTAAGAGAGGATGCAGGACTTAATCCAACCTTTACAAAGGAGGGGCTATGAGCGTCCTAATAAAAAACAAAACGTGTGATTCCTTTGCGTGTTTAACGGATGATGCGCGCCAAAGAATCCATGAAAAAATGGCGCAGCTGGATGATATTTTACGCTCTTGGAAAAATATCGCAAAGGAAAACCAGATTGATATTTCTGAGGAAGTCGGTGCGCTAAAGTGGCTTAAAAAAGATTTTCAGCAGATCCAAGAAAGATCCCCGGAAGAATTAAATCTCGTGCGTCTTCAAAAAGCCAAGCAGTGCTTAGCAGGAAAGATTATTCGTAAAGTTAGAAGAAATATTGAAATTTCACTTATCCAGTCGCTGGCAAAGCTTACAATTGATTATATGCTTCCTTGGCTTTCCAAAGCTTCACTGGAAGGGGTTGACTTTCAAGAGGAACGTTCCATGGTTGTTTATGCCCTGATCAATGAAATGGAACTGTTTAAATGGGCCAAACCGTTTCAAAGAGAAGTAATTTTAAGAAGGCAATTATTGACCAGGCAGTTGGCAGTTACTTCCATTATCCGAAAAGTGTTTGCTGCTCGTATCAATCATTTGGCCAATGAAATGAAAGAGAAGGGCAAGTTAGACGATGCAAGGTTTGAAGAAATTGAAGGCATCAGAAGGGAGGCACTGGATCATCTACCTTCCTCGAGTAAACCTGAAGTTTTACTACAAGCCTCGGAATCCCATTATGCGTTGTATCGGGCAAATCTTGTCTTACTGGAGAATTTTCCTAAAGTGTATGCCAGGCTTGCCGACAAGGAGTGGATGAAAAGAGAAGTTGATCGCCGCGCGTCTATTTTATCGGGAAAAATAAAGAAAATTCCTCATTTAACCCAGCAGCTTAATGAAGTGCTACGCTATGCCCACTTCATGCTTAAATCAGAGGGAAATCTCGAGGCGAAAAGAAAGCAAATTAACCGTGCTTTTGATTTGATTGAAGAGCGTGTGGTTTCCATTTCGCAAAGTTGTGGTACGATTTTTAATAAGTAAAGGCAATTTCCCAACTAAAGGAGCCATCAGCTTCAAGCAACGGATCCCTTAAGGTTTTATAGAAGAGAGGGATTGACATGGCAGTATTAGGATTATTAAAGGCATACGCTGCCCAGGCATTATTAAGAAGGTTTCGTTCATTTGTTCCGCGAATTAGATAGCCGGTTTCTATTTTTTCAAATGGATGTTTTAGCGGGCAGCTCCAGAGGGATTTATAGGTGAGGTTTCCAAGACTTTCAAAGAGATGGAAACTATGGATTGTCATCGGCAATGGATAAAAGCTTTTTTCCCATTCTTCAGTGGAAAAGGGTTTACGGCCGATTGTAACATGAGGTAAAAAATCTCCCGGATGTAAACGGATGTTGTATCCTAGATTTTGCAGCCATTGAATAAGGTTGTTTTGATGGTTGCAAAAATCAACACCCGTATCCAGCCATTTGACATGCCATGCCACGACGTTTGGGCGGCGAGGAGGGAGAAAAAGAACATGATCAAATGTTCCCGAGAGGCCTACAATAAAAGGTGGGGTAGGTATTTCTGCAAGATGCCTCTTTATGGGGATCCAGTCGACGTTACCCAAGAAGGCAAGGGTAAGGTGCCGTTCTTTTTCCTTTAGAAGTCTCCCTTCTGGGAGTTTTGCAGGCCAAGGCGCGCATACGCTGTAGGCAAAAAATAGTCTTTTAATTTCGGAGGTATTGTCTCTCATTAAAAAAGATGTTAAATAATTTATTATATTACGAAAAGAGGGAATATGACTGTTATCTCTATAAATGCCGGCCCGGTAACTTTGGAAGGCTTTCTCTATCTGCCGGAAAATGCTACGGGTCTTGTTCTTTTCGTACATGGGAGCGGAAGCAGCCGCCATAGCCTTAGAAATAAAGCTGTAGCCGAGGAATTCAATGATTATGGATTGGCCACGTTATTATTTGATCTATTAACAGAGGAAGAAGAAAAGATAGATCTGGTAACGCGCCATCTGCGATTCGATATGACCTTGCTAGCAGAGCGTGTTCTTTTAACGACAAAGTGGATCCAAAACCATGAACACACTTCAAAAATGAAAATTGGCTATATTGGATCGAGTACCGGCGCTGCGGCAGCCCTGGTCGCTGCGTCTTCTACTGGGAATGCGGTAAGTGCCATCGTTTCCCGCGGTGGCAGGCCCGATCTCGCTGGGGAAGCTCTTAGGAAGGTAAAAGCTCCAACCCTATTCATTGTGGGCGAAAACGATGACGCCGTTTTATCTCTCAACCAGCAGGCACTGGCGGAACTCAATTGTATCAAAAAATTGGCCATTGTTCCGGGAGCCACTCATCTTTTTGAAGAAAAAGGAACACTAGAGCAAGCCTCTCATATGGCGCGTCATTGGTTTTTACAGTATTTATAGAGAGAGCTTGCTACTTAATAGCTTTATCACTTCACTGTCTGTGGTTTGACTAAATTCATTGTAGAATTGACCCACGGCTTCAAAATATAGAGGAGCCTCCAGGTATACAACTTCATCTACTACCTTGCGGACCTCTTTCAATGTGTCCAGAGGTGATACTGGAACGGCTGCGATGATTTTTTCAGGATGTTCGTTATGGATAGAGCGGATAGCCGCCTTCATTGTAGAACCGGTAGCTAATCCATCATCTACGATGATTACGGTTTTTCCCATTAGATGTCTGGAGGGTCTTCCTGAACGGTAAGTGTTCAGGCGGTGTTTTGCTTCCAACGCTTCTTTTTCGACTTCCATTTTGATATAATCTGTCGAAATCTTTAACCGGTTTATGAGTTCTTGATTGAAGATCCCATCACCTGTTTCCGTTATAGCTCCGATGGCTAATTCTTTATTGAAAGGCGCGCCGATCTTCCGAGGGCATACGATATCGAGTGGCAGATTTAGCCTAGAAGCTACCTCATAGGCCACAGGGACACCACCCCTTGGTAAGCCAATCACAATCGCTTCGGCTGCTTGATAATAATTCAATAATTTTTCGGCTAGTTTTTTTCCGGCATCCACACGGTCTCTGAAAATCATATTTGCCAAATACTCCGTTTCTTTTAACATGATGTTTCATAGAGGATTTTGTCAATCATGATTAAGAAGCATAAACAAGAGGATATCGATCAAAAGTTGAAGGGAATCAATCGTTTGGCGACATGGCTGCCATGGTTTGCCGTCATTACTGTACTTTTAGCCACCATTTTGATGATCATAGAGGCCTATTTAAGAAAGCCTTAATAGATTTTCTGGTAGACGAATCTTGCGACCGTGATAAACACGGGCAAGCTAGGGTTAGTAGCAAAGCTGGAAAACGCTGCAATGCTCCCGGCTGCGCTTGCAATTTTTAAAAATTTGTCATTTAGCAAGATTTTATCCACAAAGAAAAGGGTCGCATAACCCGAAATTTTTAAAGCTTGTAATAATAAACGCCGCTTTTTCCATGAGGTGTCTTGTATAGGCCGATCTGTATTCTTCTCGACGATTATACAATCCTCCAGCCACTTTTTTTCCAAGGAGTCGATCTCTTCAATGTGCGACTGGGGATTACTTAATTTGAGAATGAAGAGGGCTTCTTGATATTCCTTATGTTGATCGGGGTTTAATTTCATTTCGTTTTGCAAGGCCTCTATCAGACTTGCGGTTTGTTCTTTGTCTTTTTTTACCTGATCTAGGAGGAGAATGAGTAAATTTTTGACTTGCAGCGGCTTAACATCACGATTTAGATAATCCTCATCGATCAATAATGCGCTGGAGTGAAATTGAATTGTGTTGGGTATTGCAATGGGATCGTAAGTAGATTCAGCAGGTGGTCGATGATCCAAAGGTAGAATAGCGCTCATGAGGGGGCCTCCTATTTTAAGGTCATTCTACCCATTCAATGGGAAAAAATCTACAGTAGGGAGTTTGCGTTTAGATGAAATCTTTTTTGAACTTGAAGCTCTGCATGATTTCTTCAAACTTAATTAAATAATTTGGAAAATCCATGGGATCCGCTGAAAACGTAAGAACATAAGCTTTGTTATCTTTTAATATAAGGTATTGCAGTACCTTCGCGTTGACAACTCCGATGGTGTGTGTGAAAACTATTTTTTTAGCAGGGGAGCCATCAACGAGTATATCTTCGGATTTTTCAAGGTCAAAGTCGCTTAAAATATTCCCAAGGCTTTTAATATTAATCAAGTAGTATTCCTCGGGACTGATTGGAACATCAAGGGTGGCTTTTATGATATTTACATTTTCCCTGAAAAGATCTTCGGGATCAATTTTAGGGGCAATGGCAATCACATCGGTATCCATCACATTTTTTAAGATCTCCCACTCTTTGGGGAATTGAATGGAGTAATCATTGTTAATGTTTGTAAGGTCGCCCGATAATAATAGGGATGAATATGTCAAACTTACAAATGCTAATATATATAAAAATTTACTCATGTATAATTTCACATAACCTATAAAGGTATTATAGTGGTTATGAATTAATAAGTAAATAATTTAATTGAATGGATACAGTTTAGTTGTCTGTTAAATGACTTTTAATCATCCATAATGTTTTTTCATTCTTTTCAAGAATCTTAACTAAAAGGTCTGATGTGACCATGTCACACTCTATATCTCTTTGGATCAGTGTTTTATGGATGTTGTGATTATGGGCTTCATAAAGAAATGTCAAATTTTTTAACATTCCCTCAGAATTAACATTTTCAGAAGGATGGGTTAGAGTGGCATTTTCTGAAAAGTAGGCTAAAGAGGCGGGAACTTTTTCTCCTAACTGCCTGATGCGCTCGGCAATATCATCGTTTTGTTGCGCAAGCACTTTATACTGTTCTTCAAAGAATTTGTGAAGTGAGTAAAAATTTGAGTCAACGACATTCCAATGGAAATTCAGGGTCGTGATATATAACGAAAAATTGTTTGTAAGTATCTGCAGTAGGTTGTTTGTAAGTGGGTTAGTCATAGATAATTCTCCTGTAGAACGGTAAATTTACCACTTATCCGCCATTTTAGGAAACTCCTATTCCCAAACGGTGCGTTTCTGTTTTCTCTCCACAGGGGGAGTCTCCGGCAAAGGTTTTGCCAGTGGTTTTCGTGTGCCGGCAAAAATGGCATGGCTGATGGCTGAGTCACCCCATAGGGTAAACGAAAGTTTTTCAAGCAATAATAATAGCTTTCTGCTTTGCCGCGTCCATTGAATAAAAGGGGAGAAGAGCATGTGAACACTTTTCCAAATTAAACCGATAGGCTTGTAGGAATTCCACCAAAACCAATATTTGGATATGCCGTATCGTTCATTATATCCTCTTTCCCTTAGACGTTGGTCTAGAGAAGCCTCTGAAAAACTTTGCGGCGCGCGTAAGTAGTCGATCATACGGATATAAAGACTGTGATAGCTAAATTTCCATGCTGATATTTCGATTTCGGTCGCGGCCAGGGCGGCAAATTGTTCTAAAGCATCTTCTGAGTTAATGTCAATCTGAGAAGAGCAGATAATCTTCCCCTTGGGTTTTACCAATCTGGACAGCTCATTAAAAAACAGACGGTGCTCTTTTTGGTGAAGATAAGCGATCAGTTCTGTCGAAATGACAAGGTCATAGAAGTCATCGCAGAGAGTGGTAACAGGTAGACATGATTGGATAAGAGTGATCGACACTTCACCATCCAATTTTTTCAAAGCGTTTCTGGCAACATCGACGGCATGGATTTTAGCTCCCAAATCTCTTAATCGACAAGCAAGAGCTCCACTTCCGCAACCTAAATCGGCAACTAAGCAGTCTTTAACATCAAGATGATTTTGGATAAGGTGCACGGTACGTTCGATTCGTTCCCGCTCCATGCAATTTCTTGACGCATCAAATTGTTCCGGATGCACCTGCCATTTCCGTTCAAAAATGGCCTGCGTTTCTTCCCTTCTGGTTTTAGGAACCGGTAGAGACGATCGCTCACCAGTTTCAGAGGAAGAGATAATAGCGAGCGATTTTTTCATGCAGGTTCTTTCAATAAGTCGATGACAGAAAGACGGGGAGGTTCTGTTCCAATCGAGCGGTTGATATAGAGGCGGAACCAAATTTCGAGCACTAAAACAGCCCATAACTTCTTATGGGCGTCTTCTCCTTTGCCTAATCGATTGATGTGCTCTTTTAGCCACACTCCGGATATAAGTCCTGTGTCGATCAGTGTGCCATGCATTAAAAGGTCAAATAAAGGTTTTACCTCATTCGATTCGATCCAATTCTTAAGGAAGGATTTGCGGGTGCGCTTTGGGCGATCGATCATTGATGCAGGGAGAGTGTTTTTCATTAAGGATTTAAGAAAGGTGGCAGTCCTTTTTTCTTGCAGCGCATCCGGTTCAGGTAATGAGGCAAGATACTCAACCAAGCGGCGGTCTAAATAGGGGGCTTTCCAGTCAATCCCGTGAGCGGCTGTGAGCCTGTCAAATTGCAGTACATAGCAATCTGCCAGACGTGTTTTTACATCGAAATAGAGATAAGAAGCAACTTTGGATTGGATGCGGTGGAGGTGATTAAATTTATGCAAGAAAACACCTGGATCGAAAATCAAGCCAAGTTTAGGGGAAATCTTATGCAATTCATGTTCATTTATTAAGGCATTTTGGCGCAAGTAACCGAATTGCCAGGGATCTGTACGGCTCTCTTTGATTAAATGATAGGCAAATGGTTTGTAGAGTCGTTGCAACAATGGAATAAGCGCCTTTCGCATATGGGATAGCGGTGGTTGAAAAAGCTTTCTCAAAGGATGCGCGCCCTGTTCTTCTATTGTGTAGCGGCTGTGTCCGGCAAAGAGTTCATCGCTGCCCATGCCGGAAAAAGTCGTATGGGTCTCTTTAGAGGCCATTGCAGCAAGCTTCCAAGTGCTGATAATGTTAGGATCGGCTAGGGGCTCATCCAAATACCAAATAATCTTACACAAATCATTTAAAAATTCATTTTGAGGAATAGCGTATGAATGATTCGATAGATCTAATGTGGCTGCTACATCTTTAGCTATCAACAGGTCTTGATCGTATTCTCCTTGAAATCCTACGGAGTATGTAGTGATTTGATCCGCAGTTGCAAGTTGTTTCATGTAGTAGGCAATAGTTGCAGAACCAATGCCTCCTGAAATAAAGCAGCCCATTCGATCTGCTGTCGTCATATTCTTTTTAACGCTTTCCAAAAGGAGTGCATCTAGATTGTAAAGAATATCCTCTGTTTTCTCTGTCGTTGTTTTTTCAAAATAGGAACTATAAGACCAGTAGGAGTGGATTGATTTTGAGCCATTAAATTCAAACTGTAAATAATGGGCCGGAAGGAGTTTGCTGACACCTTCGATAGGGCTCATATCTTGAGGGATATAGCCAAAGTAAAGATAGGAGGCAAGAGCGTCAAAAGCCGGTGTTTGCGGCACCAGGCCTGTGGCAAGCAATGCTTTTAGCTCGCTTGCAAACATAAAGCTGTTTTGATTTTGAAACCAGTAGAGGGGTTTTTTCCCTATCCGGTCTCTAGCTAGGATCAAACGCTGTTCGTGCGTATCTAAGATCATTAGGGCAAAATCACCGTCTAGCTTATCAAAGCATTTGACCCCATAGCATTCGTAAGACTTTAAAACGATTCCCGCGTCTGAGGTGTCGTTTAGAGCAATCCCTTTCTCTCTTAGTCCCAACTGAATTTCTAATGAGTTTGTGATGGTGCCGTCGATGCCGGAAAAAATGGTTTTCTTTTCATTAGAGACGATTTTACCTCCACACAAGCCAATCTGTATATTTTTATGGGTAAAAACCTCTTGATCTTTGAGAGAGCGATGCCGTTGCGTGCGCAGCATACTTTGTATCAGATTGGTTACCTGAAAAATATCGGGATAGATAATACCGGCTAATCCTTGCATGGCCAAATCATATGTAACCTCAATATTTTACCCAAGGGATTTTAGAAAATACTAAATCCTTGAAATTTTATCCCGCATCAGGAAAAGTGCAATTTTAAGAATTTTTAGGAGATATAATGAATACCTTTTTGATGACTTTGGGATGTATGGTTTTAAGCGCATCATTGTATGCTATGGATAATGCCTATTTAAAGATCGGTGGCATTGCAGGCGAAAGCAAAGATCAAAACCATCAAGAGTGGTTTGAAGTCGTATCTTTCGATCAAGGACCCTATAGATGGACTAAAGTTGATGGGTCTGCAGATTTTTTGCCTAAAGAATCCGGCAGTTTGGGGCAGGGTTCCTTGACTGTTACGCGCATTGCCTCCCATAGTGCTCCTGAAGTTTATAAAGCAGTTTTATCAGGCACCTTTTTTGGAAATGTACAGTTAGATGTTCCGGTCCATTCAGGTATGGGGAAAAGGTATGTGCGCTGGGAACTTTCCGATGTGATTCCCACAAGTATCCATGCTGACCGTTCCAAGGATAGAAGAGGAGCTCCGATTGAGCAGATCACTTTTTCCTTTCAAAGAGCGATATGGAAACATCCCGAGACAGAGCAGCCTGTGACTGTTAACAAATTAAGAGTTCTAAAGAATAGCCGGTAATACCTTATGTCTTTGATTGTATTTGAGCAAATTCGTTCGGGTGGAGACAGAAATTTTGGGTACTTGATAGGAGAGCCTGCATCGAAAAAAGGGGTACTGGTAGATCCCTCTTATCATCCGGAGCACTTTGTTTTAAGAGCGCAAGCTCAAGGGTTTAAAATTACCCATATTATTAACACACATAGTCACGCCGACCATACCAATGGTAATGACAAAGCGCAAGAATTGACCGGCGCGCCCATTGCCGCTTTTCAAGGTTCATTTATTAATCCGGATGTGCCTCTTCAAGAAGGAAGTCAGATTCCCTTAGGGGATCTGACTTTGCGCATACTGCACACTCCGGGCCACTGCGAAGATCATGTTGTGATCTATGTTGAACCCTATAAAATTGCACTTACCGGCGATCATTTATTTGTCGGAAAAATTGGAGGCACTTCATCGACGGAAACAGCAAAGCACCAATATCAAAGTTTGCAAAAACTCTATCGGGAATTGCCTCTTGAGACCACTATCTGGCCGGGGCATGATTATGGATGTCGTTCCTCTTCTACACTTGCATTAGAGCAGGCATCTAATCCTTTTATTATGGCGGTCAATTTTGAGGACTTTCTTGCAGTAAAGGCGCATTGGGCCTCTTATAAAAAAGAAAAAGGGCTTCTTTAAAAATAGAGCTCAAAACTTACGGCCCCTCCATGCAAAGTTACATTGCTTGAGGTCGATCCGCTTGACACGCCATCGTTGCCATAGTGGTAGCGTCTGAGTTGCGGGGTATTGAAGTATTGATTGAATTCGTAACCGGCTTTAACACGAAATGTGATGCAGCTTCCCCAGTCAAAGTCCCATTCCAATCCTGCCGCAAGATGAAGAGCCGGAATCACAATGTATTCTCTCTCTTTCAAATCGATCACTGTTTCAAAAGTGTCAAAATCACTGTCTAAAACGATTTGGCGATGATCTGTGTTGGTACGGGTCGCAAGCAAAGAGCCAGCAAAGGTTCCATAAAAGCCGAAACCGCAATCCCAGCCATACTTCGAGGTGAGCCCGGCATGCAGCCCGATTGCCTGCAGATCCGAATCGAAAATCACGCGGGACGGAAAGTCTTCGAAATCATCTCCTTCATAAGTAATCCAAAGTTTCTCATCCAACTTCAGTCCTCTTACTCCAAAATAGGGATGCAAGGTGACTGTGTCATCACAAAGGCAAACAGTGCGGCCGATTAAGAAATCGACTGTTTGATAAGTGATACTGTTATGGCCATGGGCTTTTTCTGCATTGGCCAAGCCTGTCGATGGGTGCAGCAGCGATGCTTTTAAACCGATATCGCTGCCTTCAGTGCTAACGCTTCCTTTAGCTCTGTTATAGTAATACGTATAGACTGTCGTCGCGTTCCAGCCGTTGCACCATTCCCAACCGAACCATGCGCGTCCGCCTGGTTTCCAATCATAGTCGAGAAAATGTGTCGTACCGGGCCCTAGGATTTCATTGACTTCTGTATGGAAATCAACGGCATAATCAAGATTTGATTGGTACACTGTCCAATAGAGGGCCTCGGCCCCGAAAAATAGATGGCTTTTCCTGAGAGTCGAACATGTTTCCCCCATAGAAAAGCAGGGGACGTCGGTAGTGTAGCCGGCTAAAGAGCCGCAAGAGGCAAGTAGTGTTGCCAGCAAGGTGTTTTTAAAGGATTGTTTGTATTTCATGCGTCCTCCATTAGAAGTAAAGATCGATTCCGATTAAGGCTCCGTGAAGTCCTATTCCGCCTTCCGTTGCTGAATTTGAAGCTCCATCATTGCCGTATTGATAGCGGCGCAGTTGTGGAGTGTTGAACCATCGATTGAACTCATAGCCTGCTTTTAGGCGAATGTAAGTGCAGCCGCAGGCTGTTTCCCATACGATCCCGGCCTGCAAGTGATATCCTTGAGTTCCGATATTTTCATTTTCCTTAAGATCGATGATAAAGGCCTCTTCATCTTCAGAGGATGTTTGTGTGTGATGATTATCAGTGCGGGCGGCGAGGGCTGAAAAACTGCCCGATCCATAAATACCCCAACCGTAAATCCAGCGAAAATGGACATCGAGACCTGCCAGAAGGCCAGCACCTTCAAGTTTTGAGTCCCATTTGACTTTGGCCGGTACGACAAATTCTTCCCCTTCATATTTTGCTTTCAAATCCTGCTCGATTTTGAGTAGACGCGGTCCGAAAAAAGGATGTAAAACGATGGTATTGCCGCAGACACTGATTTGGCGGCCAAATAGGAAATCGAAGGTTTGATATTTAAGCTGCAGGTTGGCATGCGCTTTATCGGCGAGGGTCTCAAGGGTCGATGGATGTAGTAAAGAAGGTTTTTGCGTGTCTGCGCTTTGTCCGTGCGCATCGTTCTGAAACCAGGTGTAAGTAATTTTAATGTCTAAACCGCATGTTTGATAGCCTAAGGTTCCGCGCACTCCTCCTGTCCAATTGTAGTCCATGCAGTGAGTTCTGCCATCTCCTAAGATTGCCGCTTCATCGTTGAAGTCGACCGCGTAATCGAGCCCTGATTGAGAAATGGTCCAGCATAGTCCCTCAAGCGCGAATAAATAGCCGTTTCCTTGATCGCAGCCACCAGAATAAAAGGCTTTCGTTTCGTTAACGTTTTCGGTGATTCCAGGATAAGTACCACCCCAAAATGTTAATGCTTGCGCAGGAACCGTTAAGACTGTGGTTATGATAAAGGTCCAGGCAAAAATGCGAGGCATGAGATTCCATCGTTTTTTATACAGAAAAGTTGATAGCAAAAGAAATGATTTAATCCCAAATGATTTTTAATTTTCTTTTGGATGGTATATGCCAATCAGTTCACCGCTGCCGTATTGGATATTTTGAGCAAACCGTACAATCGCCACTCCGCTTGTCGGCAAACCTGCCGGCAGAGCAGATTTTCCTGTTAAAGAATCGATAAAACCGGCAAGTGTTGGCGCGTGCCCAACAAAGCATACCGTGGCACCAGCTTCAGTTGACTCAATCAAATGCAGCAAAGATTCCGCATCGAAGGCGTATCCAAGAGCCGGTTCGACCTGGTATTCCAGTTCAAATACATCCGCAATAATTGCTGCCGTTTGTTCAGCCCTAAGAAGCGGGGAGGAATAGATTGAAGTAGGTCGGTATCCTTCCTGCTGGATTTTCCGCGTAATTTTTTTTTGAAGGGCAATTCCTTCCGGAGAAAGAGGTCGTAACGTTTCGTCGGCAAATCCCTCGCTTAAGGGCTTGGCATGTCTAATGGCAATAAGGTGGATCATATAAAAAAGTTAAAACGTAGAGTTTTTATTAGCAAGTTTTGTATTCTCAGCTTTATGAAATCAAAAGTTATTTTAATCACAGGAAGCGCGCGCGGCATCGGTAAATTGTCTGCACTGGAATTAGCTAAGAGAGGACACATTGTTTATGGGACGATGCGGACCCCTATTTCTTTTGAGGTTTATCCTGAAAATCTTTTCGTTAAGACTCTTGATGTTACCAAACAGGAGACGATTGATTTGGCTGTTCAGGAAATCTTGAAAGAGCAGGGAAGGCTTGATGTGGTCATCAATAACGCAGGTTACGGCTTGTTAGCTCCCGTGGAAATGGCTGCTGAACAAGAAATTAAAGATCTTTTCGATGTGAATGTTTATGGAGTGTGGCGCGTAAGCTGTGCCGTGCTACCTCTAATGCGCGCGCAAAAATCCGGTCATATCATCAATATCAGCAGCATCGCAGGAATTGCGAGCAATCCTGGTCTGGGGTGGTATTGTGCAACAAAGCATGCTTTAGAGGCATTTTCAGCCTCGTTGGCAGCCACTGTATTTCCCTGGGATATTAAGGTGACTGTCATTCAACCCGCAGGTGTAGCAACACAATTTGCCGATTCATTGCGTACCGGCAGCCGTCTTGTGGAAGAAAATCCCTATATGGGATTTTGCAGCCGCTATGCAGAGAGAATGGCTCAAATTGTAGCTGAGGGGCAGTCTCCCTACGAAGTGGCTTGTGTGATTGCGGATGTCGTGGCAACTTCTAATCCGGATTTTCGCATTCAGACTAATGATAGGGTAAGAGAAATTGCCGGAAAGTTTCTTGCGGACCCTGCCGGCAATCGTTGGCTAAATGAGCAAAAAGAAAAATTTTCTTCTTGGTTTTTATGAATTCATTTTATTTTTGAGCGCTTTTCTTTTTTTTGCAGTGATCAAAAGTACTAGCCCTAGCATAGACCCCAACATTAAGTAAGTCGAAGGTTCAGGTATCGGTACATCGCCATCTCCGATCCAGCCACTTTTCCCATTATCTAATCCCTGAACGTGCGCCATTGTGGTGTAATCGGGGCTATTTTTTTTGGTACTTGGAAAATCAAACAACGACGCATTAATGCCACTGCCTGTTATTTCATAAGTAATGCTCTCGCCCGAATTGAATCTGCCGGACGGAGCTGGTAATGGAAAATCAAAAGAAATGTCAAATTTATATCCGGCCCCTGCATTTTCACCACCATCAGATGTTGAAACATTTACAGTCCCGATAGTACCGACGCTGCCCGTGCGTGAAAAGGCTAGGTTGTCAGCATCTCCGGAAAAATTGAATAGCCACTTACTTATAAATTCTGTTGAGTCGCCTCCTGAATTGAAACTCATATTCAGGTTTACTGTGTTGGCCCCGTTGTCGGTAAATGTTGCTGTTGCCCAGGGGGAAGGGCCTGAAGGAGTCGATCCGGTAACGACAGTATTTAAGTCGTAGATATACACAGCTGCACGTAGATCACCTGCAAAACAGCTGATCATCAATAGGGCACTTGCGGCGAATATTTTTTTTAATTTAGTAGTGGTCATATTCTTCTCCTCTATCTCTATAGTCTTATTTTAAATGTTTCGCCTGTCGCTTGCAAACTAAAAAATTTAATGTTAATTAAACTAACCGTTCAAATTTATAATTATTAATGGTTTAGGTTGGATATTTTTTTTGAGTTTTCAGTTTTGTTTTGATAATCTGTTGTTAAATAGCAATGTCGGAGTCAAAGAAATATGCAAATAGTTGAATATCAGGATGTTGTGTTTGGTCACTTGAGAATTTTGGCTTTTTCTCTCCCAGTTTCTATCTTTTCTTTGATTTTGGCTCTAAGGATGGGTTTTTTTCAATTACCGGCGAAGCCTTTTCATGAAGTGATTCCCCTTAAAGAACTCGTGTTAGCCTTTATTCTTTTTCTAGGAAGCCATTTGCTGATTCAGGCAAGTTATTTAAAGTGGTTTCCGGGAGGCGTGTCGAATTGGGCTGGAATTGCTTCTATGCTGGGCTCTACGATGGCGATTCTTTTGTATACCCGCTTCGGCGCATCCCATGCCGGGTTTCTTTTGTCCGGACATGTTAATGTGGAGAAAGTTCAAGATTTTTTCTTTGGGGTTTGGGCTTTAGCAATATGTTACCCTCTGGTGATTACTGTCGGGCAGATCATTCGTTTGGTCATGCATCTGTTGTTTCAAGCGGAGGAAGTGGAGCAGATCGCTGTTCAATCGTTGAAGAGTACGTTCCAGCACCCAATTCTTTTTGCGGCGATGGTTTTCTGTGTGACGACAGTGGTTCCTGTTGTAGAAGAAATTTTATTTCGGGGCTATTTTCAAAATATGCTACGTAAGTCGATGGGGGCTATGCCGGCGATCTGCTTTTCTTCTCTTGTATTTGCCTTTTTTCATTTTTCTCCCAGTCAGGGCTTGAGTAATATTGAACTTTTGGCCTCTCTTTTTATCCTTTCATTGTTCTTGGGTTTTGCCTATGAGAAGAAACGCTCCTTATGGGCACCCATTGGAATGCATATGGTGTTTAATACGATTAATGTGATTGTTTTAGCGCAAATGATGGAATGATGTTTATAAAAAAGACTTGAATGGGGTTGAAAGGAAAGGGTCTTTGTGTTAAACTCTTATTTAAAATAATCTAAAAGAATCTATGCTAACCCGTACAATTCCTTATACTATCCAAGCTTGCGGCCGTTCCGATGTGGGTCTTGTTAGAGATAATAACGAAGATGCGTGGAAGGTAGAGCTTCAAAATAATGTCTTCATCCTTGCCGATGGCATGGGAGGACATTCTGCCGGGGAGATCGCAGCACACACCGCTGTGGAACACTATACGGATCTGGTAAAAGAAAAATTATCGATTGAAACTAAGGCCGACCTTATGCAGGCGGCCAAGATCATGCGCGAATTGATCAGGGAAGTGAATCATGCTGTCCACCGCATGGGGCGGTCAGATTCAGACTTGCGCGGGATGGGGACAACACTGGTTGTCAGTTATTTTCATCAGGAAGGAATGATTTATGGCCACGTAGGGGATAGCCGCCTCTATTTAATGCGCCGAAAAAAGCTGCGCCAGCTTACAGAAGATCACTCTCTCGTACAAGAATTGATTGAGCTGGGAGAGCTTTCTGAAAAACGGGCGCGCGATTATTCCCACCGTAATATTATCACGAAAGCCATTGGCACTGAGCCCTACGTCGACCCCTCGGTTCATCAGGTAGAAGTTAAGTCCGGAGATCTGATTTTGATGTGCTCCGATGGATTGACGGATTTGTTAACTGATGAAGAAATCGAGGCGATCGTTGCCTCTTCTCAAACCATTGAAAAAAAAGCGGAGACGCTGATTCAAGAAGCAAAACGGCGCGGCGGACATGATAATATCACCGTCATCTTGATGAAAATCCAGGCAGCTCATGAAAAGGCCGATCTACCTAGACCATAACGCCAATACACCTGTGGATCCTCGTGTTGTAGAAAAAATTCACGAGTATCTGAAGGAAATGTATGGCAATCCCTCAAGTTCCCATCGTTTTGGAAAAAAAATAAACCATTATTTAACATCTGTGAGAGATGCGCTTGCAGCTTTTCTAGCAGTCCGGTCGGAAGAAATTGTCTTTACTTCGGGAGGAACTGAAGGGATCAATCTGTTGATCAGGGGGATGTTTGATGAGGATAAAACAGGACATATCGTTACATCAAACGTAGAGCACTCCTGTGTCCTTAATACCGTCAAGTGCATGGAAAAGAGAGGCGTGGCGGTTACGTATCTTTCCCCGGGAGTATGGGGAGCTATTAAGCCTGAGGCTGTACTTCAGGCAATTAGACCCGACACACGTCTAATTGCCTTAATGTCGGTCAATAATGAGACCGGGGTGAAAACGGAAATCGAGCCGATTGCTCAGATGGCTAGGGAAAAAAATATCCCTTTTATTGTAGATGCTATTGCTCATCTAGGCAGAGAAGAGTTACGAATCTATCCCGGAATTTCCGCTATGGCTTTTAGCGGTCAAAAAATCCATGCCCCACCGGGGGTCGGTTTTTGCTATATAAAACGCAGTTTAAAACTCTCGCCATTGTTCACCGGCGGGGCCCAACAGTCTGGACGCCGGGCTGGGACGGAGAATCTTCCAGGAATTGTAGGTTTGGGAGAAGCTGTAAAAATCTTATCAGAAAATCAGCACAAGTTTACGCAGAAAATGCACGGTCTGCGTGAGCATTTTGAGTCTAAATTGAAAGAGCGCATTCCGGATCTATTCATCAATGGGGAAGGGCCGCGAAGCGTGAGCACAAGCAATCTTTACTTTAAAGGGGTCGATGGAGAGACCCTTTTAACATTATTAGATATGGAAGGAATCGCTGCCAGTCATGGATCTTCCTGTTCTTCAGGCTCCTTGGAGCCCTCCCGTATTCTGGTAAATATGGGGTATTCGCTACAAAGAGTTAATTCTTCTTTGAGGTTTTCCTTTAGCCGAGATACTACAGAAGAAGAAATCCATGAGGCCGTCAAGGTCATTTCATTCCTTGTGAGCAAGCTGAGGGGTTAACCGATCGTCTTCACCGTGATTTTTTTCACTTCTAGAAGAAAGGTTTCTTTGGCTACTAGCTCAAAGAAATCTAAATAAGCCGACTCTCCTTTTTCAGGAACATGCCCTAAAAGCTGCTCCATGAGTTCCCCTAGCGTCAGCTCTTCGTTGGAATCTAAAACGATATTGAACTTCTCTCTGAATTCTTTGATTTTCATGTCAGCCGGGAAAGTTCTTTCCATGATAAATGAGCTTTTAGGCTTAATTAATTGTGACGTTTTCACTTCCCCAAAGATTTCATCGATCAGATCATCGAGCGCAATGGCTCCTTTTGCGCGTCCTTCTTCATCTAAAATGATTGCCACGGTCTGACTGCTTCGCTGAAACTGCTCTAAAATCTGCGTCAGGCTGGTTTTCTCTGTGACAAACCAGGGAGGGCGGGCATAATCCCTTATTCTGCGCGTATCCTGTGCTCTTAAGAGATCTCTTGGAAAGGAAATTCCTACGATATTTGTGTAGTCTTTAAAATAGATTAAAACAAAGTCGGCATTGGTTTTTTGAACCAGCGTTCTCATTTGCGCAACGGTCGCATTTGAAGGGAGGCGGGGAAAGGCGTGCAATGGCCTGAGCGCTTCATTTGCGGTTTTATGGCGTAATTTGAAAATATTTTGTGTGATCAGGTTAAAGTCTTGGGTGTCACTGCGGGGCCCTTCTTCGCCATGCTCTTCCAAAATGGTCTGCAATTCCTCTTGGTTTAAAAACATCGTATTTGTCGAACGCTTGCTGCCCATGGCAAGTTCAGCCAAACGGGAAAACCAGCCTAGCAAGATCAGCACGGGAGTGAGTAGTTTACTGGTTGCGTAGAGAAGGGGGGCCCCAAGCATGGCAACATGTTCGGAATAGTGGCGCGCGGCAAACATCGGGGCCAGCTCCCCCAAAATCACAACCAGGATCACTTGAGAAATCGGCGCTAAATCAGGATCTAAACCAATGCTTCTATGGAATTCCCGGGCGCATTCCGAACCGATCACCATGGCGACATTGACTCCAATCAGCGTTGTTCCAAAAAGCTTGAATGGGTGTTTCAATAGATCATTGATCCATTGCGCGCGCCGAACCCCCTTACTGACATAATAGTGTAAGCGAACTTTGTTAAACGAAACGCAGGCCATTTCGATCATGGAAAAAAATGCCAAAAAAACAATGGAGAGTAGATTTAAAAATAGCCACCAAGGCGCAGCTGAACTCACGCTTCCTTCTCCTGATCAACAAGTTTGCGGATATACAGGCGCCTAATGCGGTTGGGGTCTGCAGATAAAATCTGGAATAAAAACGCATCGGTGCGGAAAGTCGTACCCCCTTTAGGGATCTCTCCCAATTCTTCTATCAGCCATCCACCGATAGTTACCATATTCGACGCGCTTTCTAGATTCGCGTCAAAAATGTGATTAAATTCTTCCAATTCCAGCTTTCCGCTGGCAATGATTTCATATGTGCCCGCTACGGTATACAGAGCTTTTTGATCCCGTTTATCGGCGATATCTCCGATAATCAGCTCTGCGATATCTTCACGTGTTGCAAGGCCGGAAATTGAGCCGTATTCATCGACAGCTAACGCAATGACTTGTCCTGTTTCATCAAATTGACGCAGCAGTGTTTTAGCCCCAGTAGTTTCAGGAACAAAAAACGGTTTGCTGATCAGAGGCAGTAACTCTGTTCCTGACTTGATGGCGGCGCCATGAAGAAAAAATTGTTTCGCATGAATAATTCCCACGACTGTATCCAATCCATTTTTACAGACCGGAACACGGGAGCACTCTTCATCCACAAAAAGATGTGTTAATTTTGAAACCGGTTCTGCCATATCGTAATGTAAAATGTCTTCCTTAGGAGCCATAATCTCTTTTACCGTGGCGTCCTGAAATTTAATATAGCCCCAAACAAGCTCTGCTTCCTCTTTATGGAGAGTTCCTGTTTCCTCTGAAGTATTCAGGACATGCTCGAGTTCTTCTTTGGAAATGCTCGGCTCTTTATTTAGAAAGAAAAAAAGAGTGCGTGAAACAGGATGAGTAATCGCAATTGTCCATTTTCTTATTGATCCAAGAGCTTGATGGAAGAAGTTTATAGAAGGCGCAAAATGATAGGATATCCACTCATTATTCATAATCCCGATATTTTTCGGTACAATTTCACCAAGTACTAAAGTTAGGAATAAAGGGACCCCTACTTTTAAATCCCAGCCTGCGGATTCTCCGAAAAAACTCGAGGCGACGTTTTGTAGCAGAATATTGACCAACGTATTGAGCATGAAGACGGTCACCAGTAGATCGCGCGGCTGGCTTAACAGTTGAGCGATTAAACGTTTTCTTGGATCAGCATCTGTTTTATAGGTTTTTACTTTTAGAGAGGAAAGGGAGAAAAGTGCGGTTTCAGTCCCGGAGCAATAAGCGGAAGCAAGCGTCATAAAGCCCAATAGAATTAGTAAAAGGATTGTGATTGTCATTGAAGGGGGTCTTTTAAAAAATACACTTTTTTTTGCCCTTCAGGCACTAATCCAAGACCTTTCATAAGAGTCAGCTCCACCCATGCCGGGTCGCTTTGACTGTTGATTTCCATTTTTAGCTTTTTTTGCAATTCTGCTGCTTTTTTTTTCTCTGTCATCAATTCCCTTAATCTATCTGATAAAGTTTGCTGATGTGCATGTACAGATTTCTGGGCCTGCTCAAGTCCTATATAACATAAAAGACACGTTAGAAGCACCCACCATGAATCAAAAATGACGGTCTGAGTATGAATTTTCCAGTGAATCATTGTGGCTGTTTTTTTGCGGGTAAAGACGTTCATAGGCAATAAGGAAAGCTTTTTAAAATATGCCGGTTTTAGATGCAATAATTATTCTTTAGAATTGAGAGGAAACCCAAATTGGGAAAGTACAAAACGTAAAACAAGCAGGGGATGTTTCACAAAATATTTTATAAGCTCCCAATAAGTGACATTATCCAAAGGTTTTTCCAAAACGGAGCCAAGATGGTTCAGGCAGTCCCTGAGCATTGATTGATGGATATGAAAAAATGAAGAGGGTAGATTATTAAGTGGAAAAAAACCGATCGCCGCAGTTTCATCTCCTGTAATGGGATTGCCATCCACCACCAGACATTCGTAAAGGTGGGTTTTTGAAGTGAGCCTGTTAATCGGGGTGTAGACAGCAACTTTTCGATGGATGGCCACTTTTAATCCGGTTTCTTCAAGGACTTCCCTAATAATGGCGTTTTCGGGAATTTCATGCGGATCGAGCCCTCCTCCGGGAAATACCCAGACAGGCACATCCCTTCGCTTGATAATAAGAACCTTGTCTTTGAGGGAATTGAAAATAATAGCGTTTACACTTTCTTTCACGATAGGGAAATTGAAATGCCCAGGATAGGACTCGAACCTACACACCTCGCGGCACCAGATCCTAAGTCTGGCGTGTCTGCCATTTCACCACCTGGGCATAATTTTAGCATGGTAATTCAGATCATCTGCCAAGGATTTTAAACTGAATAGCTGATTTGGTCAATCTTTAATGAAGTCAAATATTTTCCTCTGTTTAAAATGCTATCAATCACGCCGTGATCTCAAGGAAATTCTTGGATCACAGCAATGATTTGTAAGAATGCATTCGAATTATGGACATTGCCTGCGTACGATCTTCCTTTCTGCGAGCAGGGATCTTTCACTAATCAGTTAATAGGCTAAAGCGTAATAATGACGTGGTCGGAGCTTGTTTCATCCGGCAAGAGTTGACGGATGGAGGGCGCCACTTGGCCATCGCGATTGATTCCAATGTCATCTACTTGTAAACAGGTGATTTGCGTGCCCAACTCTTTCTCAATTTTTGACCAGTAAGAAGTTAATTTCTCAACATATTTCTTCGATTTAAGATGGACAGAGGCTGTATTTTCAAAGAGCTTCTCCTTAGGGAGTTCGAGGGATGTAATGGCAGAAAAGGGGAGCTTTTCTCCTTCAAATTCGGAGGAATGGTGCGACTTCTTATGGTGTTTGTGGTGTTTGGAGGGCAGTGTTGAAGAAGAACCTTTGCTTTTGCGTAGAGCTTCTACTGTCTCTTCCTTTAATTCATTGGTCAGTTTTTTTAAGGGATGATCCTCAGGAAGGATTTGGATCATATGGGAAACCCAAAGATCGTGGGGCGGGATTTTAGTTTTCAGATCATCATCTATTTGATCCAATTTTCTGATGCACTTAGCTAATCCGGAACTTTGTACTAACGGGGTAGAATATTTGCTTTTTTGAAGAGATTCTTTGAATTCTACAAAAGATTTTATGAATTCTTTTAAATCTTCCCCCTGTTGTTTGACTTCTGAAATTCTTACTAGGGTTTTATTAAAATCGTTGTCCTGATCGATGTTTTGGATCAACGGCCCCAGAACTGATTGTAGGAAGATCCCGAAAATAGAGGCGGAGAGCAGGGCGATATTTTTAGGCTGGTCTTCTTCTTTCCCTGTAGATAAATTGTAGATGGAAATAGTGGCAGTAATGGCCATTGACACGATGCCCAAACCGAAGACTGCCCATGTGGTTTTTTTTGCCCCAAAGCAGTTTTTTTTACGTTCTTCCAGATGTTCTCTTTTTCTTGATTCTAAGGAGGAATTGATCTCTTGCAGATTATCGAAAAGCTGCTTGATGGTATCAGCCTCAATTTTTAAGGGGTTGTCCTGGAATTGACGATTTAGGGTTTCGACTTCCTTGTTGATGGTATGCAGTAATTCTTCCCGGCGTAATATAATTTGTGAAATGGGTAGATGTGCATAGACTGCTTGTGTCATGATGGCCTCAAAAATAGTATAAAAAGATAGGGGAAAAATTTTCCCCTATCGATAGTTAAAATCGTTACTGGGGTATTTCCAATTTGGTCCCCTCGACCAGGTGGTTTTTATCGGGAATTGCATTGCGATTGGTTTTAAAAATTTCGACCCAGCGATCGGGAGTTCCATAATAGTATTCAGAGATTGAGCTCAAAGTCTCACCTTTGCTTACAGTATGGCTTAATGCTTCGGGCAATTCCTGTATTTGTTGATTACGTGAAGGCTCATAAGCAACGTCTGTGTTTTTAGAGGCTTCCAGTTGTTGCTGAAGATAAGCTGTTTTTTCCAGCTCCTTGGCGTTTGCTTTTTCAAAGGCTGTTGCACGGCTTTTCTCCAACTCGACATGATGTTGGAGCGTACTGATTTTGCGATTTAGATCTTCAATCATTTGATGTTGATCAAGAACTTTTTGTTCGTAGGAATTCAGTTTTTGCTGATGACTGGTTAAGCTGGATTCGAGTGATCTGTTTTGGTCATTATGGATTTTCTGATCTGTCAATGCTTCCATCAGGTGTCCTTCGATCTGGTCAGCGCGGGTTTTTTCGTAATGATAAGCGGATGATATCTCTTCAAGTTGGTTTTTCAACTGATAGATTTGCTGTGTATTAGAGGCAATGGTTTGTTGCTCTTCTTGATGTTTAGAAAGGGCGTTTTCCAACTCGTATTGGAGCTGCACTGTCAGAGCCTGTTGTTGTTCCATATGCTGGGAGACTTGATTGATCTGATCTAACAAGCTGCGGATTTCTTGCTGCTTGTCAGCTAAAGTATCTTGTAAGGAAACAATAGTGTGGGTGTTGGCTATTACGCTAGACTCCAGCGTTTTAGCTTTTTCTGCCACGATTTCTTTTTGAGAACCGACCATAGCTAGTGCTTGCTCTAGTTCTTGCCCTCTTTGTCTTTCCCCTTCAAGTTCTATAGCCAGTTCATCAAATCTTTGCTGAATGTCTTCAATAGTTCTTTTTTTGCTTTCCATTCTATCTTGCAGAAGGGAAAGGGTGTCTGTATTCTTATCGACAGTATGCTGCAAGCCTTCAATGACGGATCGATCGGCTTCATTTTCATCTAAAGCAGTGACCAGCGCTTTGTGCAGTTCTCCCGAACGGATTTTCTCCAGTTCAAACTCGGAGTTTAATGTATTGATCTGTGTTTTGAGGGTAGCAATCTCATGATGTTTGTCTTGCAAACGATCTTCCAAAGCAACGAGAGCCTCAGCTTTTTGTCCTAGTTGAATTTCGTAATTTTTTGCCAACTCGGATTCATTTCTATAGCCCGATTCCGCCTCTTTTACCATATGGTCAAGTTCTTGCGCCCTTGTACGCTCAAGTTCAAGGTTGATCGCTAATTCCCGTATCTCGCTATCTTTTTCGACAACGGCTTTTTGCTCTAGGGTTAAGGCCAGATTCAATTGATTGATTTTTTCATGCAGCTGATCTTTTAGGGAAGCTTGTGAGTAGGTTAATGTTTCAAGATCTTGTTGTTTGCTCGCTAAAACTTCTTCCCGTTCTTTCAGTTCTTGATGTAACAGGGCCACTTTTTGGGCTGTTCCATGCAGTTCTTCTTCAAGACAGAACCCACGTTGTTGCTCGGCATCATAAAGAGCAAACGTTTGCTTAAGTTCTTTTTGTAATGATTCTGCTTGTTTTTGCTCATCCCGTACAAGCTGCGCCAGTTTTTGGTTCTTAGTCGAGAATTGTTCATGAGCATGTGTGTAAACGTCCAATAAACCTTGAAGGTCAAAATACTCGCGCAGTAAATTTACCGCTAATGCAGATTCTAAAGCCAGATTGGATTTAGCAACTTCTTGAGCCTGGGCAAGGCGCGATTCCAGAGATTTGGAGTATTGTTCTTGGGCTTTTTGACGGGCCTGCACAATTTCTAGATCGCTTGCCATTTCGCGACTTTTTGCGGTTTCGATTTCCAGCAAGGCAACGAGATCTTGAAACTGACTGTTTAATTGATTTTCCGATGATGTAAAGAGTTGGCTTTGTTTCTGAATTTCCTTGTCTTTTTCAGTCAGTATTGAGTACTGCCAGGCAATTTCATCTTCAAGAGTTTTAATGCTGATCATTTTTTCTTGGAGGGATTCTTTAAGGGAGGCTTGCGCTTGCTGCAGTTCTGCCAGGGCTTTTTCATGGTCTTCACGCTCTTTATTTGCGCTGTCCTCCAGCTGTTCCACTTGCTGTTGAAAGGTGAAAATTGCCTGCTCTTTAGTCGTTCTTTGGGTGTCTGTCATCGCGGCTAATGCGTCGATGGTGTGTTCCATCCGGTTGATTTTTTGCTCGCGCAGCTCTCTTTCTGATTGCAGCTCGGCAAGCTTATCCTGATACTCGTGGTTTTTGCGATCTTTGTCTACAAGTTCTTGACAAATCTCTGCCAGACGCGCGCGATCGGCAGGGTCACCTTTAGTAAACAGGTGTGCTTTGACTTCATGCAGTTTTTGATTGGCTTCTATGACTTGTCTTTTTAGAGCATTGATTTTGTTGGCTTGCAGTCTGTTGATTTCTTTTTGTGTCGACGGTTCCAAGCCGCTTCGTTCATCCCACTGGTAGAGGTTTGTAATAAGCCCTGCGCTTTCTTTTTCCTTTTCGTGGGCAAGAATCAATAATGATTTACTGCCTCTGTCTGTCGCCTGAGTAGTAATAGGCGCTGTTTTACGATCGATGACTTCAAATCCAATCAGTGTTAATGAAACAGTCAGCAGGATGCTTATTGCGATCGTAGATGTTTTAAGGCTTTCTTTTTTCAGCCTTACCGGTTCTTGTTGAGGCTGCGCATGGCTTGAGTGACCCTCCGGATGTCTTCCGTCAGAGTTGTGTTTGTTCTCCGGGTATTGATGTTCCATTGCTTAGATCCCTTTTCGTGGAAGTTGATGCAGATTTAAAAACATATATTTATCTGATAGCCTCTAGATCAATAAACCTCAAGTTAAAAATTTTCTTTTTTGCTGCTCCACAGAGGTTTAAGTCTGATATTTAATCGATATGTTGGATTTAAGTTGCAGAATCAGAAAAAACTTGATTTGAGAGTCATGAGAGTGGAATATACTTTTTTTCGGCACCAGATGAGAAAATCTGAATATGAGATTTTTATTAGGGGAAATTTATGAGCGAAGAGCATTCCTATACAAACCGATTGATACGTGAAAAATCCCCCTATTTACTGCAGCATGCCCATAATCCAGTTGATTGGTATCCATGGGGAGAGGAGGCTTTTAAAACTGCTTTTGAGCAGGATAAGCCGATATTTCTTTCCATCGGTTATGCCACGTGTCACTGGTGCCACGTCATGGAAGAAGAAACGTTTGAAAATCCGGATGTGGCCTCGATTCTCAACGATACCTTTGTCAATATCAAGGTCGATAGGGAAGAACTTCCTGAAGTCGACAGTCAATATATGGAGTTTGCTCAAAGCATGATGAGCGGCGCCGGTGGTTGGCCTTTAAATGTCATCCTGACCCCTCAATTGCGTCCTTTTTTTGCGGCAACATATCTTCCTCCTTATTCTGCTGAAGGAATGACGGGGATTGTGGAATTGATCCAACGGATTGGAGAAGTTTGGCAAGGGGAGGAAAGGGAGAGGGTTCTTGCGCAAGCGGATAAAATTGTTGAGGTTTTTCGTGAGAGTATCCACACGAAAGGGACGCATGTTTTAGGGAAAAGAGATATCGAGGCCTCAATCGAGCTTTTTTATAAAATGGCAGATCCTCTCTATGGAGGAATGAAAGGCGCACCAAAATTCCCGATCGGTTATCAAACCAACTTGTTAATGCGCTATTCGTCCTTCATGCAAGACGGAAGGTCGCTGTTTATTGCTGAACGCACGTTGGATATGATGCACCGAGGCGGCATATATGATCATATAGGGGGAGGATTTTCCAGATATAGCGTGGATGAAAAATGGCTCGTGCCCCATTTTGAAAAGATGCTCTATGATAACGCCATCTTAACGTATGCGTATTTAGATGCCTGGAAATTAACAAAAAGAGAGCTTTATCGAGAAGTTTGCGAAGATATATTACGCTATGTTTTAAGAGATATGGCAAGTCCCCAAGGAGCTTTTTATTCCGCAGAAGACGCAGACTCTGAAGGGGTAGAGGGGCTCTTCTATACTTGGACTCCAGGTGAAATTGAAGACGTTTTAGGGGTACAAGAGGGGAGGGTCTGTTGTCAGTTTTTCGGTGTTTCAGATTTTGGACCTATGGAGGGCAGGTCGATTATCCATACCCCCAAACGAGCGGATGAATTTGCTGTTGATGCAGGTGTCGATCCTCTGAGTTTAGAAGGGTGGATTGCAGACTGGAAACAGCAGCTTTTTTTAAAGAGAAAGTCAAGAATTCACCCTTTGAAAGATGATAAAATTTTAACGTCGTGGAATGCCTCCATGATCTATTCTTTAGTTGAGGCCGGTAACGCGTTTGGCAACACAGCTTATTTGGAGGCAGGGCTTAAAGCGGCCTGTTTTTTAAGGGAGCACTTGTGGAGAAATGGAAGACTATATCGGCGTTGGAGAGAAAAGGACGTTCAGTATATTGGCGGTCTGGAAGAGTATGCTTATTTAATTAGAGCGTTAATTTCTTTGTTTGAGGCAGGTTTTGGTGTCGAGTGGTTGTCTTGGGCGTTGGAGCTGACGGAATATTTAAAAAATTATCATAAAGAGGACAATGGCGCATTCTATCAAACAGATGGAGCGGATCCCTATTTAATTTTGAGAAGATGTCAGTTTTCCGATGGGGCGGAGCCTTCAGGAAACTCTATTCATTGCGAAAATTTACTCAGACTTTATCAGCTCACCTATAATCCCGATTTTAGAAGCCAGGCCGAAGATATTTTAAAAGGCGTAGAAAAATATTTTACGCAATATCCTCTCGGGTATAGCTTCCATTTAATGAATTTAATCCGTTATTACGATGGAAAATCTCCGACGATCGTCATTGCTTTGAACGCAGGACACGATTTGGAAGAAGAGCTTCGTCAAATGATATTTGCTGTTTTTATGCCGCACCGAGCCATCATTTGGAGAAATCTAGAGGACGTAGAACTCTTTAAGCTCCTGCCTCAAATAGAAAGGCAGGTTCCGCTAAACGGAAAGACGACGGTCTATATTTGCCATGACCGAATCTGTGAAAAACCATTAACCGAGATAGGGCTGATCAGAGAAGCCATGCAAAGATTATGATCACTAAATTTTTTATAAAGACGAGGTGACAATAATGATGCAATGGATTATTCTTAGGTCTAACCGTATCTAAATCCCTGAGTCTCTGGAATGAAGAAAACTAAATTGTGCAAAAAAACGTTAGAGGAAATTCTTAGCTCTCAAAATTATGAGCTATTATCTTCCTTTTCGGATGGAAGTCAATGGGATGATCTCAACGGAGAAGATAAAGTTCTCTTGAGCATGCTTTTTGTCATGCAAGGAGAGAAGCTTCTTGAGCAAGGTGACAATAAGGTTTTGGATAGTTTCAAGTTGGCAAATTTAGTGTCGCCCAACACGCCGGAGATTATGTTTCGTCAAGGAGTGGCATTCGCAAGACAAATTCATAATATCTACTGCCTTAAAGCCGCTAACCGTGTTTTTGAAAGCGTTGTCGTCTTAAAACCCGATTATTTTGAAGCTTGGCACGTTTGGGGAAATGCCCTTGTATTAATGGGGATCCATTCACGTGAAGAAAAAGATTTTCAGAATGCCTTGACAAAGTTTAAAAAAGCAGAAGAGTTGGCCTCCTCTGAAAAGCACAAGTTAGGGGAATTTTATCGCGATTATGGCGTCTTGTGGTACCACTATGGACAGTCTTCCGGCGAAGCAAGCGATTTCAAGCTTTCTCTTCTGATGTATCAAAAAGCCTTAAAGCTCGGATCAAACTCCCATGATCTCTGGAACGATTACGGCAACTGCCTGGTAGAACTTTCCTCCTTGCTGAACAAGCATGAATTGTTGGTGGAAGCTGTTGAGATGTATTGGAAGGGGATTCGTTTAAAACCTGATTTTTTTGACGGCTGGCATCACTTGTCCAAGGCTTTAAAAACATTATATGAACTCCACCCCCTTGACTCCTATTACACGTTGGCCTTCGAGGCATTTGACCAGGCCTCAAAATTAGATCCTAAATGTGCGGAAGTCTGGATAAAATGGGGACAGCTCCAACTTTTTAAAGGAAAATCCTCCAGAGATATCAATACCCTTCAAGATAGCTGCCAAAAATTTGAAACGGCGGATCTGCTCGAGCCGGCCAATCCATCCATTTTAAGGGATTGGGCAGAAGCTTTAATTCGGATCGGCGAGGGTGCAGACGAGATTAAGATTATCAAAGAAGCCGAAGAGAAGATCATTAAAAGTATCGAACTTTCAAGGGATCATGCAAGAAGCTGGTTACTGTATGGCAATTGTTTGACTGAAATCGGAAGGTACTTCGATCATGCCGATTATTTTACCCAAGCTATTGAGAAATATAGAATCGGATTAAATCTTTATCCCAAGGAAAGTTCCCTTTGGCATGGTTTAGGGATAGCGTATCTTTCTCTTGGGCATCATTTGCAAGACTTGAATTGTCTGCAAGAAGCTGCAGATTATTGCCAAAAAGCGATTGAGTTCGGAGGGCATCCCATCGCCCAATACTGGAATGATTGGGGAATTGTTTTGATGAAAATGGGTACCATGACGGATGAGAAAGAGCTTGTGGAATGCGCTCTTAATCGATTCGAGCAAGCTTTGCGCCTTCGCTCCCAGGATGTGCGCGATGTCAACCTTGAACCTGAATGGCTTTATAATTATGGCTGCGCTTTAGATTTTTTAGGAGATTTTGAAGGTGAAGCCACTTATTTCGAAAAAGCAATCAACGCATTAAAAAAAGTGATTGAGGCAGATCCGTATTTTCGCCATGCCTATTATAACTTGGCGATTGCCTATTCCCATCACGGCGAAATTTCTGCAGATTTAGAAAGTTATTCTCAAGCCAATAAGTATATGGAAGCCTACGCTGCCATGGAGCCTGAAGATGATTTTGCCTGGCATGAGTGGGGTGTGACATTAATCGAGATGGCTCTTTTAGTCCAGGATCCGACAAAGCATGAGTTGTTCGTGAAATTAATGGAAGAGGCAGAAGGGAAATTTCAACACGCCAGGGTACTAGGAAATACGACAGCGCTCTATCATCTGGCATGCATTCATTCCCTGACCGGAAATTACCCTGCGTCACTTCACTTTCTTGAGCATGCAAAAATTAATGGGGCTTTGCCCCCGGTTGAGGAACTGTTAAGTGATCATTGGATTGATGGAGTAAGACATACAGCGGAATTTCGAGAATTCCTTCTTCATTTAGAAGAAGATATTTGAAGAATATACCGAATGGGATTCAAAATTTGGAGATATGGCAAGGAGTCACCTTGAATTTGAGCCAGGCGAAGCCAGCTCAACTTGAATGAGTTGTGTGATGCAGGCGGATATCAAAATCAGCGGCTGACGATGCAACCAGAAACCAAATTGTGAATTGCTTTCATTAAAACGCTAGAGCCAAGTTCTGGCTCTATTTTTACCTCACAATTCCTTTGTTATACTAAGCTATAGTCTTATTTTCTTCGCATAACCTTGAATTTATTATTTATAAAAGATATAATTCAGCTTTCGAGGGCAGGCATATGGATAACAAAGAAAATAACTTTGAGTACGTCGAAGCTGCCTCTCTTCTTGACTCGCCAACTTCGAAGCTTGATGATGCTCTAAATGAAAAGCTAGAAAATGCCTTCCACAAGCAGACCTCCCTTCTTCTCCTCCATGATGTTGCTAAAATTGCATTTGAACATGATCCGATCGATTTGGCTTATGCCGTTACGCGCCTTCCTTTATCAGCCAGGATAGTAGTCTACGAAAATCTTCCTGATATTGATGCCAAAGCCACATTCATGATTAACACCACTTCGGGAACCCGTTCGGTAATCTTTCGACAATTGGAAGATCATGAGATAAAAGATCTCATAGAACATATGCCAACCGATGAAGCTGTCGCTATTTTAGATGATATGTCTGATAGACGTCTAAAAAGAGTTCTAGACGAGATTGGCTCGGAAAAAGCCACGCGTATTCGCGATCTGCAGAAACACGGACGCAACAGTGCCGGGCGTTTGATGACCGACGAGTTTTTTGCCTTTCCCATGTCTACAACTATAGGTGAGGTTTCCCGTTACATACGTGACCACCCAGGAATCGATCTGACGCGCAGTATTTTCGTCATGAGCGAAAGTGGCGAATTGGCCGGATTTGTCCCCGTGCGCAATCTTATTGTCAATCCGCCCTTCTTGCCCCTGCGGCAAGTGATGCGTCCGGTCTTGCATACGGTCACGCCTGATTCAACCCGTGATGAAGTTGTTGATCTCGTAGAGCGTTATTCTATTCCGACTCTTCCTGTCGTCGATCAAAATGATCATTTGATTGGGGTCATTGCCTACGATGATGTGGTTGAGGCCATGGAAGATATTGCAGACGAAACCATTGCCAACATTGCAGGTACCGCAGAGGACTTCAGCGAGCATGAGCCGATCTTTAAGCGCTACATGTACCGGGCTCCTTGGTTGATCGTTACCCTATTGGCAGGAATGGTGACCTCAACTGCAATGTCCCAATTCGGAGGACTGGCATGGTTTGCTCTGGTGCCATTTTTCGTTCCGTTGATTGCAGGCATGTCGGGAAATGTGGGATTGCAATGCAGTACTATTCTTGTGCGTGGAATGGCAACAGGGGAGCTGCCATCTGGTTTTCGTAAAGATGCGATTATGAGAGAACTTGCCATCGGGTTGCTGATTGGCGTAACCTTTGGTTTGTCTTGTGGAATCATGGTGTATGTCTTAAATCTTGTAGGGATTCAGCAGCATCTCGATACTGATCCCTTGACTCTCGGAGTGCTTGTGGGTACCGGATTATTCGGCGCCTGCCTAAATGCCACTCTTTTGGGGACTTTTTCCCCTTTTGTTTTTGCAAGATTAGGCATTGATCC
>JBGSQP010000020.1:0-38058 GCA_041738095.1 Waddlia sp. | reverse complement strand
AAGGGAGGAGGCTTCTGCCTTAAAACAGCATCAAACAGTTTTAAGATGGTGACATCATGCACTAAAGCAACCCATCGTGTTATGGAGTGTAAAAAGGTTGTAAAAATCGCCTCTGAGGCGAGTCCTGTAGCTCAAAAAATAGGTAGTGTAACATTCTTTCTGAAAATTCACTTTGCAAAAAAAACGATTTAAAGAATGCGAGAGCGAAGATCTCAAATTTTACAGAAAAACTGTTGCTTAATCCGATTGCTAGGCAAAAGAGGGCCTGAACAGGTACTGTTGGGCAATAAACTGAATTATGCAAGAAGATCTTGAGCTTTCCGTCTTATTCTCTCACGGGGGTGATCGATGGGGATGGCGGCCAAGAGCTTTTGCGTGTACGGATGTTCCGGATGGCGGAAAATTCGCTCTACAGGACCAGACTCCATTAATTTTCCGCCGTGCATCACCACCACGTCATCGGCAATATGCCGAACGATGGACAAATCATGGGAGATAAACAAATAACTCAGATTGCAGGCCTCTTTCAAATCCATCAAAAGATTCAGAATTTGGGCCTGCACAGAGACATCCAAAGAAGACACCGCTTCGTCGCAGACCACCAGTTTAGGTTTTAAAGCAATGGCCCGGCCGATACAGATCCGCTGCTGCTGCCCACCTGAAAATTGATGGGGAAAACGATGCATAATGTCGGGTGAAAGCCCCACTTGCTTTAAGGTTTCTGCCACCTGCGCCTGCATTTCTTCTCTAGTGGCTGCCAGACCATGATATAGAAGCGCCTCGCCGATACTGTCGCCGATCGAGCGGCGCGGGTTTAAAGAAGCATACGGATCCTGAAATACGATCTGGATCTGCCTGCGGATCTCTTTCATGCGCGCTTTATTCAAGGCCAATAAGTTTTCCCCTTGAAAAGTAATCTCGCCGCCGGTCGGTTCGATCAAGCGGATAGCGGCCCTTCCGGCCGTGCTTTTCCCGCTCCCCGATTCCCCCACCATTCCCAACACATGTCCGGAATACACCGTAAAATCGATGCCGTCCACGGCCTTTATAGCCCCGGTCTGGCGGCGAAAAAAACCAGACAGCACGGGGAAATACTTTTTAAGATTTCTTACCTGAAGCAAAGGGATATTATCGTTCATCACCGCTCAACCAACATTTGCTGTGGTGCTCCTGAGTAATTTGAAAATCGGGGACTTCCCCCTTGAGGCAGATCGGCATCACATAGGGACATCTGCTATTGAAGCGGCAGCCTTGAGGAAATTGCGTTAGAGGAGGTACCGTACCGGTAATCGGCTTTAATTTCCCTTTCTTGTCGTGCACCGAAGGTCGGGAACCAAACAACCCCATAGTATAGGGGTGCGCCATCTGGTCAAAAATGTCAAAGACGCCCCCTTTTTCCATCACTTGAGCGGCGTACATCACTAAAACCTCATCGGCCATTTCAGCCACTATCCCCATATCATGGGTAATCAGCAAGAGCGCCATCCCTTTTTTCCGCTGCAATTCCCGTATTAACTCCAGGACCTGAGCTTGAATCGTCACATCCAGCGCCGTCGTCGGTTCATCAGCGATGAGAACATCGGGCTCACACATCAAGGCCATGGCAATCATGACCCGCTGCTTCATTCCTCCCGACAGCTGATGGGGGTAGACATCCAGCCTTGAGGCCGGATCCGGGATTCCGACCTCATCCAAAGCCCGTAAGGCACGCTCTACCGCTTCACTCCCATAGAGGTTTAAATGCAGCTCGGCCACTTCCGTAAGCTGAGATCCGATCGTGAATACCGGATTTAAACATGAAGAGGGGTCTTGGAAGATCATGCCGATCTTGGCACCGCGGATAGCGCGCATTTCCCCCTCGGAAAGCTTCAATAGGTTGACCCCATTATATAGTACCTCCCCTTGAGGCGGCAAGCAAGGAGGCACGGGTAAAATGCGTAGGATCGAAAGAGCCGTCAAAGATTTCCCGCATCCCGACTCCCCTACGATCGCTAAGGTTTTTCCCAGATGCAGATCGAATGAAAGGCCGTCCACTACATTGTAGGCCTTATTTCCCACGACTAACGGGGTGCACAGATTTTTCACGCTGAGGATCGGTTTTTTCATACGACTATCTTATCAGAAAAAAACCCAAGTAAAAAATAAAATTAGTTTTTATATGTAAGAAAAAGAGGTGCACCATGTCCGGTATTCATTTTCCCCTCCACTTTCCCGAAGAGATGTTATTGAACATTTACGAATTCTTAAGTGAACGAGATCTGATGGCTGTACGCACAGTCTGCAGCTTATGGAAACGCATTAGCGCAGAAAATTCCCTATGGAAAGAAAAAATAAAAATGAAAACCCCTTTAAGTTTTGCTGCCGGCCCCGAGGAAAATATCTTAGGGCATTATGCCCTGAACCGCCCGGGGGCGGCGATCCGCTGCCTAAAATCCCATTTAGGGAAAGCGTATAGCGCCTGGGGCAAAACGATCGCCGTTTGGAAAGCCGACTACAGTTATCAGCATACGTGTTTAAAGTGCACTTACACAGAAACGGACCATACGGCTTCGATCAATGCTTTTTATTATCAAAAAAAAGGATCCACGCCTTTTATAACCACCGCTTCCTCAGATAAGACGCTGAAGATCTGGAAGCAAATTTTAGGGTCCGATCGCTTTGAAAATAGCGGCACCCTTGAAGCCCATCAAACAGCGATCACGGCAGTGACCGGCACCAGCCGGTGCCTCTTCAGTGGATCAGAGGATGGAAAAATTGCTTATTGGGCCGATGATTATAATTCACTAAAGCCCTCTTATCATCTGCGTCAACTGTTCTATGGCCATAGCAGAGGCATCTCGGTCCTTAAAACCGACGGCATTTACAGCTTTCGCAAGCTATTCAGCGGATCGATCGATGGCACCGTTAAAGTCTGGCAGAAAAATGGAAAAGTCCTAAGCTGGTCGCAAACACTCCTCGGCCATCAAGGGGAAATTACCGCTATTGCTTACGAACCGTGCAATGACATCTTGGCAACCGGTTCGGTCGATCGTACGATCAGACTCTGGAAAAAAGCCTCGAGAACTTATGAATGCGTTGCCCTTTTACAGCATCCGGAAAAAATTACAGACGTTCTATTTCTATCAGGCCCTTTTAGATTGGCTGCGGCAGCAGCAGACGGCTCGATCAGGATTTGGGAAAAGAGGCCTCAAGAGGAACAGTATGAAATCGCATCGGAAATCTCCCTTGGCGCCCCAGTACGTTATGCGACCTTAGAGCATGTAAGCGCATTTACCTTCGATACCGTCTCTTCCCTCTATTGCGTAACGGAAAAAAGCTTCTCCATTATAAAACTGGCAGAAAATCCCCCGAAAAGGATCGTTTTTCCTGTAAAACCGCAACCGACCGTGCCCTTTGAATGGTTAGACGGAAAATCCGAGAAAATGTAAATCATTCCTCTACTTTACATTAATCCGCTAGCTACTATACTTCTTGTAAGAAATGGGATCTTATTTATGTTAAATCCGTTACTCAGTCTTTTTGGCCGTTCTCCATTTGCACCTCTTGAAAGGCACATGGAGGAAGTTTCGACCTGCGTTTACTTATTAAAAGACCTTTTTGACGCGCTGGACAAAAAAAATTATCCCCTAGTGGAAGAAATTGCCACAAAAATCGGCAAGCAGGAACATCAAGCCGACATTACCAAAAATGACATCCGTAATCACCTGCCGAAAAGAATTTTCCTGCCGATCGAACGCAGCAGCCTGCTAGAAATCCTGGCCTTGCAAGACAGCATTGCCGACAGAGTTGAAGACGCAGCCGTCTTGACCACCCTAAAACAACTTGAGATCCTGCCCGCTTTCCGGGAAGACTTCTTTATTTTTTTAGAAAAAAACATCGAAACGTTCAATATCGCCCGCAAAATTGTAAAAGAATTGCATGAGCTTTTGGAGACCACCTTTGGCGGCATAGAAGCTGATAAAGTGCGCAAAATGGTGGATCAAGTCTCATTCCACGAACATGAAACCGATGTTGTGCAGCTTAAGCTGCTTAAAGGCTTTATGAAGTGCGACGACGCGATGCATTTTTCCTCCTTTTATATTTGGCAAAGGATTTTTGAAGCGCTAAGCAGCATTTCAAATTATTCTGAAAATTTAGCCGACCGGGTACGTCTGACTTTGGAGTTAAAGTAAGACCACGATGATAGCACCTGAGACCATTCTATTAGCTTTCATTTTAGCGGCCGGATTCTACGCTGCGTGGAACATCGGGGCTAATGATGTGGCCAACGCTATGGGCACTTCTGTAGGATCGGGCGCATTGACCTTAAGGCAGGCGGTTTGCCTGGCGGCCGTATTGGAATTTTGCGGCGCATTTTTCTTTGGCTCCCATGTCTCCGAAACGATCCAAAAAGGGATTGTCGACCCGCAAGTCTTTTTATTTAATCCGCAATACTTAGTATACGGCATGTTAGCCTCCTTGCTGGCCACGGGGGCCTGGCTGCAGCTGGCTTCCTGGTTCGGTTTACCTGTTTCAGCAACGCACACCATCGTTGGTTCTGTTGTCGGTTTCGGCATGATCATTGGCGGTATAGATGCCGTCCATTGGGATACGATCAGCATGATCGTCGCCAGCTGGATCATTTCCCCCTTGGCCGGTGGTGTGATTGCCTATTATTTTTTTTGCTTGCTGAGAAACAAGATTTTTTACACTTATAATCCCCTGGAAGAAGCAAAAAAACTGACCCCTTTTCTTGTTTTCATCGTCGTGTGTCTTTTGAGCCAAATTCTGATCGTAGAAGTTATCGGCAAAATCGGCATTCTCTTAAATGACTTTCAGGCCCTTTCGCTCGGGGTCACCCTCGGACTTTTATGTGCATTGATCAGTTATTTTCTTGTGCGCAAGATGCGTGTACCCTCCGTTCCGGAAAAAAACAGGCCGACCTATGGTCCCGAAATCACCTACTCCCTAGGCAAAGCCCGCAAACATTTGCAAAAAGTTCAAACGGCCTCGATCGGTGAATTAAATTATCATACATCCGTATTGCTGGACGAAGTCGATAATTTAACCAATTCCTTGAAACAGAACATGGAAAAAGAAGTGCCGCCTTCGGAATACCGTTCCGTAGAACAGATTTTCGGCTATCTACAAATCATGAGTGCCGGTTTGATGGCTTTTGCCCACGGCGCCAATGACGTGGCCAATGCCATCGGTCCCTTGGCAGCTGCCTATGGTACCTTAACCACCGGCGTGATTGCCATGCAATCCACCGTTCCCCTATGGGCATTAGCATTGGGCGGTATCGGTATTGTCATCGGCCTGGCCACCTGGGGATGGAGAGTCATCGAAACCATCGGCAAAAACCTCACCGAATTGACCCCCACGCGCGGCTTTGTCGCCGAATTCAGCGCTGCGGCCACCATTCTGGTAGCTTCACGCATGGGGCTGCCGATCTCGACAACGCACACCCTGGTCGGCGCCGTCCTTGGCGTTGGCCTGGCACGCGGCATTGAGGCCTTGAATATTGGAATGACTCGTGATATAGTCATTTCTTGGATAGTAACTGTCCCTGCGGGCGCGGTTTTAGCTGTAGCCTTTTTCCACGGGATCAAATTTCTATTTGGATAAGGTCGATATGAAAAAGATTTTGCTTCCTTTATTTGCGTTGGCCCTGTTGTTTACCCAGCAGGTTGAAGGAAAAGTTAAAGGCGCTCTCATTCAAACAGAGATCCATGCCTCTCCCCTGCAAGACACCCAAACCGCTCCTAATAAAATCCAGCCCGGCACGCGCATGAAACTCGAAGCGCTAGTCAGGAACGTAGGCGACATGGCCAATGCTCCCGGCACAATACATCTCCGCTTTGCCTTGCCTAAACCCTTAGATAAACAGAAAAATAGCGTGCTGTTCGAGACCGAAACGGTAGAACTCCCTTCGATCCCTCCCGGCCAACAAGTCACCATCAGTTTCAAAACACCGCACCAATGGCCTTCCTTGTTTGATTTTATCCGCAATGATTGGGCGATGCGGGAATATGAAGCGGTCGTTTCCATCGGGGACAAGGCAGAAGTCACCGGCACACGGGTGATTTCCTTTTCTGCCTATTATTATGAGGGACCCTCCGAACAAAAAGCTGTAAAGGTCTCCTCAAACTAACGTCTTCACCCTTTGATTTTGAAGCGTGAATGATAAAGGTTTTCTGGAGGGTTTTTCCTAGATCAGTTCTGTTATCAGAACACCTAGCACCGTTTATTAAAAATTAAATTCAGTTTATGATCTCCTATTTTTTTTATGCCAAGAGATCGATCTCTAGGAAATTGTTGTTTCATTCATAGGAACAGCTGTTGTGATGCCAGGAATCATGATTCTTCAAATGCCGGTGCTTTACGGAAGTTATGCTCGATAGAGCAGGCTAAAGTATTACTATCGGTTTCCTCGCTTCGTCAAATGAAAAAACCTCTAAGTTAAAATTCCGATTTTTGAATTCATTTCGGTATAATACGACATCTTCATTCAAAGGACCAAAACAAACCGGGCAAGGAGTATTTGGTGGAATTGCGACGTTGCAATGAATTATACCATGCTGTTTTTTCAAAAATTCACACTTTGCGTAATCTTTACAAAAACTTAATTGTAAATTTAATTATAATGTGATATACTTTATCTTTTAATAACAAATATAAGAGGTTTTTTATTATGAGTTTAAATTTAAATGACTATAGTTTTATTAGAGATATCAACCACTCAATGAGTGAATTTAATTTAAATGATTATATAGTTGGCGGATTTGTTAGAAAAATTGAACAGTCCATGTATCAAAAGCTTGCGAATGTTGATAAAAAATATTCAACAGTTATGCGATTTGCCGGGTTTCCCATCGGAATGGCTAAAGCCCTATTAAATTTAGTAGAGCGAGTAGCAGTATTCGGCGAAGCATTGATTAAGGGAATGGTAAATCTTGTTAAAGGAGAAACCATGCGGGCAAAAGATCAATTGATATTGGCTGGGTTTGAAGTTCTTGGGTTATTAGGTGCTGGAATTTATGCTTCTATTGATGTCATTTACTCTACAGCCTTGTTTGCACTTGACCTAGAAGGTGCTAAAATTGGTGCAGAATCCTCTATTTCTTCAAACAGAAGTTCATCGTTTATTAGTAACGTTATAGAGAGAGAAATTAAGTACATCATCTCATAGGAAAAAAATTCCTCTTCGCCCAATGATAAATAGGGCCTGTCAATCAAACTGTTTAAATTTAATCACAAGTAGCTTAAAATAAGCTACTTGTGTCAAGTATGAGTACCTCCCACTTAAATCATTAAAAATGATGGCGGGGAGGAGTATTTTTGTATACTGCCACCAGTTTCTTTAGACACGGATTTGGGGTAAAATAGACCCCATTAATCTAAAGGAAACTAACACTATTTATCAAAAATAAACTTTATCCCACTCTCTCGAGCATACCTTTCGTACAGCACCGGCATTTGAAGGATCATGATTTCAGGCATCACAACAGCTGTTCCTACGAATGAAACAACGATTCCCTAGAGATCGATCTCTTAGCACTTACCCTACTTGTCCTGTTGGATTTAACTTAAGGAAATGTCGCTGGTAGCGCTAACAACGAGATATTGTCAGGTAAACTTAGTTTTTTTTACGTGTACCACCCATTCCGGAAAAAAATAGACCATCCTACGGCCCCGAAATCACCTATTCCTTAGGCAAAGCCCGTAAACATTTGCAAAAAGTCCAAGCGGCCTCGATCGGCGAATTAAATTATCATACGTCCGTATTGCTGGACGAAGTCGATAATTTAACCAATTCCTTGAAACAGAACATGGAAAAAGAAGTGCCGCCTTCGGAATACCGTTCCGTAGAACAGATTTTCGGCTACTTGCAAATCATGAGTGCCGGTTTAATGGCTTTTGCTCATGGCGCCAATGACGTGGCCAATGCCATCGGTCCCTTGGCAGCTGCCTATGAAACTTTAACGACCGGCATCATTCCGATGCAATCCACCGTTCCCTTATGGGCTTCAGCATTAGGCGGTATCGGCATCGTCATCGGCCTGGCCACCTGGGGATGGAGAGTCATCGAAACCATCGGCAAAAACCTCACAGAATTGACGCCCACGCGCGGCTTTGTCGCCGAATTCAGCGCCGCAGCTACCATCCTGGTAGCTTCACGCATAGGGCTGCCGATTTCCACTACACACACCCTAGTCGGCGCCGTCCTTGGCGTTGGCCTGGCGCGCGGCATTGAGGCCTTGAATATTGGAATGACTCGTGATATAGTCATTTATTGGATAGTAACTGTCCCTGCGGGCGCAGTTTTAGCCGTGGCCTTTTTCCATGTGATCAAATTTCTATTTGGATGAGCTCGATATGAAAAAGATTTTGCTTCCTTTATTTGCGTTGGCCCTATTGTTTACTCAATATGTTGAAGGAAAAGTTAAAGGCGCTCTCATTCAAACGGAAATCCATGCCTCTCCCCTGCAAGAAACCCAAGCAGCCCCCAATAAAATCCAACCCGGCACGCGCATGAAGCTCGAAGCGTTGGTCCGGAACGTGGGCGACATGCCCAATGCGCCCGGCACACTACATCTCCGTTTTGCCTTGCCTAAACCCTTAGATAAACAGAAAAATAGCGTGCTGTTCGAGACCGAAACAGTAGAACTCCCTTCGATCCCTCCCGGCCAACAAGTCACCATCAGCTTCAAAACACCGCACCAATGGCCTTCCTTGTTTGATTTTATCCGCAATGATTGGGCGATGCGGGAATATGAAGCGGTTGTTTCCATTGGCGACACGCCGGAAGTCACCGGCACACGGGTGATTTCCTTTTCTGCCTATTATTACGAGGGACCCTCCGAACAAAAAGCCGTAAAGGTCTCCTCAAACTAACGTCTTCACCTTTTGATTTTGAAGCGTGAATGATAAAGGTTTTCTGGAGGGTTTTTCCTAGATCAGTTCTCCCACAAGAATACCTAGATAGGTTTTTCCGGATTGGTTCCCAATAAGTATTCAGATTATATTGTCTTTTTAAATATGATTAAAAAATTTTCAAAGAAAATTTCAGTAAGCCCATGCTCTGGTAACTCGATCTCGATATGGGATAAATACAGCGTTTTAATTTTTTGTAAGACATTAATCGCCTGCATCAGTCCTATAAGAAAGTGATCTAAAATACGTATTACGAGGATTTTGATGAGTCTAGAGAAGCCGTGATGATCTGTGCTAGGCCAATCTTTCAGAAGCAGGATAAGGGATAATTTTAGGGCGATGGGTGCACCTGCGTCCAACTTTTGAATTGATACCGAAATGAATCCAAGCATCGGTTTTCGACTTGACTTTTTCCGCCTGACTTTGCGCTCAATCTTATCAACTTCTCCAGGTTGCTATCGATTTCCGCGCTTTGTCAAACGAAAAGAACTCATATTATTAATTTTTAAAAATAGATACAATTTATATCAAATACTTATTTTTTATTTAATAAAAATCAAAAACTCTATATACTTGATCAAAAAATGGATAATTTATGACATCACCTGTAAATTCTAATCGGAAACCTATTTGTTTAGCTTGTTTAAAACCTTTATTAATTACGCAATCTCAGAAACAAGCAAAATGCAGCCATTTTTTTCATAAATATTGCTCAGAGGAAATATGCACTGTTTGCACCCTGAACCAGTCATTTAAAAAGCACTCTCCGGATGATTTAAAGGGAATAAGACCCAAGTATTAATGCATCTTGGGATCAAGAGTATCGCGCAGCGCATCGCCTACAAGAGCAATGGCAATCAGTAAGAGGGTCAGCAAAATGGCCGGCGGCCACATCAGATAACTTTCTGCCGGAAACGCCGACCGCCCCTCATCCATTAACACACCCCAGGAACAAGAACCTTCTTCTCCCAGCCCAAGGAATGAAAGGCCCGCCTCGCTGGTGATGGCGCCCATGATCGCAAAGGGCAGCAGCGTCAAAACCGGTGGAATGGCATTAGGCAGCACATGGGAGAAAATGATACGGCCATCATGAAAGCCTAGAGCCTTACACGCTTCCACATAAGGTAGATTACGCTGCTTCAGGAATTCCCCTCTGATGTAGCGGGAAAATCCTGTCCAGCCAAATATCCCGACGACAGCAATCACAATATAAATCGATTTGCTTTGGGTCATGGCAACGACTAGCAGCAACATGAAAAAGGTAGGCATCGATTCCCAAATTTCCAGTAGCCGGCTGACAATAATATCCAGTGTACCGGCGTAATAGCCGGCCAAAGCACCAATCGGTATGCCAATGATCATTGCCAGCGCCACGGCCATGACGCCGACAACCAAAGAGATGCGAATGCCAAAAATCAGTCCGGCTACCAAATCTTTACGATTAATGCGGGTCAGATCCCACCAAGGAACCTGACGGTTGGTGAGTTGATCTCCCCCGGCATCATCTTCCCAGTGGAAAGGGCGCAGCAACGGCATGACTTCCCAGGAACTTTTTTGGCTTTCCGATTGCAGCCAGGAGGAGCGCTCTTTTATATACTGCAAGGCGGCCAAGTGGAGTGCGTAGGCGGGAGTGCCCGGCACTTCTATTTCCAATTGCTGCAGCAGGCGTACTTCCCGCTCTTGCTCATGCTTTCGTTCGATAGCGTGCAAGGTCGTCGGTTCACCGGAAAGAAAATGCTGCAGACGTTCATGCTGCTCAAGACGCTGCCGGTAACGCAAGAGCAGGTTTAACTTGGCATAGTCGTTCATGAACTTCAAATCAAAATCCCAAGTCGGACTTTTTTTCTCCTGCCTTAATTTAACCAGAGCTTCTTGACGGGCCCTCACTAATTGCGGATCGGAGGCCGGGTCATTTGGAAGGGGTAAAAACAAGTAAAGAAAAAGGAGGAGTTGCATTGCCAGCAAAAGAAGAAACGCTCTTTTTTTGCCGAAAAAAAAGGCACCGGCAAAAAGGGGAAAAGTGAACATCAGCACATTAAAAAACAGGTCGACTCCCTTCGTGTAAAATCCCGCAAAAAACAAGTAGCGGAACAAGGGAAAGTACCAGTGAGCGTCATAATGGATCACCAGAGGTTTGCTGGAGGCCAGCAAGGGGGCGTAAATTCCTGCCAGGCAAAATACGCCGACAACCAAAAGAGCGATGACGCCTAGGCGATGGGATAGAAAAAGGCGCCATACTCTATTCCAATAATCGTCTTTCATTCTAAAGTCACTCGCGGATCAAGCAATGTATAGCTGATATCGGCCACTAAATATCCCATCAGGGCCATAAAGGAGCCGGCCAAAGCGGAAAACATGATGACGTTGTAGTCACGGTTAATGACCGCGTCATAAAAAAACTTACCGAAACCATTGATTTCAAAAAGGGTTTCCACAATTAAAGAACCTCCTAAGACCACGCCTAAAGAGCCGGCCAGCGAGGTGAGGATGGTAATAGCTGCGTTGCGCCCCACATGCTTCCATAAGACGGTAAAACGGGGCACGCCCTTGGCGCGGGCTGTGCGTACATAATCTTGCCTTAAGACTTCCAGCACGGCCGTGCGGGAAAGACGGGCGGAAGCGGCCAAACTGCCATACATGATCGCAACCAGCGGCAAAAAAATGTGGCGGGCAACATCCCAGAACCGTTCGCTGCTAGTCATCTTGGCATAGAGTGTCTCCGGGCTCGTAAAGCCGCTAATGGGAATCGGGGTATTGGTAAACGGAAACGTATGCTCCAGAGCCACTTTCTCAATCAAAAAAGGAGCCACAACAAACACCGGGACTGCATAAAGAAATAGAAACACAACGTTCATCGAAAAATCTTGCCAATGATTTTGATAGACCGCCATTAAAAATCCAAACAGCTGGCTTAATCCAAAAGTGATCAGCATCGGCAACAAGGCCAAGGTCAAAGAGTATTTAAACCGCTTGACCACTTCACCGATCACAGTTTTGGAAGAATCGTTGCGCAGTGTCCCAAAATCTAAAGACACCACGCGGCTTAAATATTTAATGAAGCGCGTCTGAAACAACAGACCCACTTTATGCAGCGTACCGGGTTCAAAGTCATAGTAGGCTTTATTTTCCTGATACCATGCTTGCAGTTTTTGAGCGGTTTGCTCCAAACTTTCCGGGCTGGTCAAAACGGTATTAAGAAAATCATTATCTTGAGAGATCTTACGGTTATACAGCTTTTCCGTTTCGCTTAAGCGGTGGCCTAAATACGCTTGCCTTGTCCCTCCCCTTACAAAAAAGCGTACCGCCATGCGGCGCACGGCCTCGGGCTGTTTGTCATCGCCGGCCACTTCCAGCAAAAGGGGCATGACAAATCGGGACTGATCGCCAAAGCGGACTCTGAGCCGGTCGTACTCTTTAATCGGCATGTCGCCGCGCCACGCTAATTTCTCTAAATTCTCCACCACACTCTTTTGGGTTGTCCAGGGCCACGTATTCAGCAAGATCGGCAAAGTCAACCCATAATGCTCTCTGAACTGCAGGTAACGATCATCGCTGCCGAAGGCGACGGCGCGCTGTTCCTGCCGGCTGGCGGAACCTTCCGGTGAAATTTCCGTGACGGTCGTGGGATCGCCGGGAGCTAAATTAATGATGGCAAAGTTGACCAGAATGATAAAAAAAAGTGTGACCGGCAGCAGCAGAAGGCGTCTTCCCAGATAATGGATCATTTTTTCTTAATCCAAAATACCGAGTCAATGGGTTGGGCCACATCGGCTCCCGGCACCAGATCTTGCCGCTCAGCCGGTATAAAGACATTCTGCAGGTAACTGCGGTAGAGGAACGTTGTTTTTGGAGCATAAAGGAAGGTATACGGCTGCTCCTGATGAATGATCGCATGGAAGCGGTGATAAAGCGCCAACCGTTTTTTTTGATCATTTTCAAAAGTAAGCTGATCGATGATCTTGTCCACTTCGGCGTTGCTAAATCCAATCGTATTCGAAGATCCGGGCTCTTTGGCCCCGCTGGAGTGCCAGAGCTGCCGGGGATCTTCAGGAGGCGTTCCAAGCGCCCATCCCATATAGAGGGCATCAAAATTTTTCTCGTCGATCGCTGCGGATAAATCTGCCATGTCGACGCCGTTTAATTTGACCTGGACCCCGATTTCTTTGAGTGCCGTCGCCACATATTCGCAAATCGACTTCGTTGTAGGATTTTTTACAAAATACGTTAGGCTGAAGGCAAAAGGCACCCGCTTGCCGTCGATCATCTTATCTAAAACGCCGTCTCCGTCACTATCGATCCAGCCTTCTTCTTCCAAAAGATACTTGGCGGCTTGCACATCAAAGGGCCAAGGAACGATGCTTTTATCATAGGCCGGCGAATCATGAGCGAAAGGACCGGTAATTGCCGCGCCCATGCCATTCAAATATTGTTGGATTATGCGCGTGCGATCGATGGCAAGCGTCATGGCTTGACGCACTTTTTCGCTTTTGAAAAAAGGACGCGCCTGATTCCAGCCGATATAGTTATAAGAACGGGCGTTATACTGAAGTTTTTCAATAGAGTTGCCGCTTTTTTCCTGTTCCTGATAGTAGGGCGACTGTAAAAAATTTTCTAATTCAATCATTTGATCGGGCTGAAGGGTATAGGAATCGATACGTCCGATTTTGAAGTCTTGCCAGATCGCGTCGGTTGTATTTTTAAATTCCGCTTCCTCTCTGTCGATCAGTACATCTAAGGGGAAATAGTGATCGGGATTGCGGCGGAAAGAAATTTGCCGTTCGGTCATGCCTTCAAAAATCCAGCCGCCGCAGCAGGCAATAATATTCTTGGCCCAGTGTTCAACAAAGTTTTGCGCCCAAACCGAATTTGTCCGGTACGTTTCCGGATCCTGATCGTCTTCTACGATTTTAGTGCCGTCCGGGAAGTATTTATAGAGGAAGGAGGCTAAAGGGCGCAGCCCTCCCGTCAGTTGTTTGGCGATATAATTAATCCGCTCTTCTTTTTGTCCTGCGGCATCGGTAAATTCTTTCGGTTTCCAACGGACCACAAAAGTCAACGGATCGATCACTTCGATTTTTTCCAGATCGCCATAGTAAGTCCGCCAAGAAACGGCACCCGGCGCTTGCAGATGAGGGTTCATCATGGCATCGAACCAAAATTTAAAGTCCTCGGCTGTCACTTGATGTTTTTGTAAAAAATGGGGCGCCAGGGTGACTTTCCCCTCAAACAGGCCTTCGTTTAAAGGCTGCCAGTAAACCCCATCCCTTAAATGGACCCAAAATTCCGGCACGTTTGTCCCTTGCTGCTGCCGCTCTTCGATTTTAATGGCCATATCGGGGGCCATGGTTTCATATTTACCGAATTCCAGACGCGCAAGGCCCACCAGACATTGCGAGGTCCAGGCATTAGACTGGGCCCAATTGGAGAAAGGATGCAGATCGTCGGGGCGCCCAATGGTCGCCCCCCGGCTAACTCCTTGCGGCTTAAAAGTTGGTCCCAGCAATTTAGGGAGGGTCTCGGCATAAAATGGGTCTTCTTTAAGCAGATTGGTCAAAGCCGGATCGATATGCGTCCGTTTTAAAGGCGCAGCAGAAGGCGTGCTTGCCGGACGAGGGGTTGCCGATTCGGAAACGGCACTCTTCGTTTGACGTGTCTGCTCTTTCAGCTGCTGCAGTTGCGTTTTTATTATTTTGAGATCCTCTTCCACGAGCAAAGATGACCAGTAGAGCATGGCCATAAATGCAAACAGGCCGAAGGCCAGTACAAAACGAAAGAGGTAAAGCGACAAAGGTTCTTTTTGCATAAGGCATCAGAATAAAGGGAGGATGCTAAAGATGTCCAGAAAGAATGATATTTTTTTGAATTGAATTTAATGAGGGATTCGATTAAAATATTTATGCATTAATATTTCGAAAAAAGAAGATTTTCACTATGAGCATAAGTCCCGCCACCCAGGAACACTACACACTTTTGGAAACGCCCTTGCATGCCATCGGCGCCGTGATCGTCGCAGACTGGAGAGATGATGGAAGAGGCGGCCTGGATAAAACCCTAAGGAAGATTGCGGCAGGCGCAGCGCTTGCTATTCTAGCAATTGGTGGTTTGATTGATACCATCGCCAGCCTAGCCTTGTGCATTTTAACTGCCCCGGCCGCCTTAGCAGGCAATTCTCTTTCCCGCGGTTTCTTGCGACGAGCCGTCAATGGGGGGTTATTCAGTTTTCTCGCCTTGACTTTTCTGCAATACAACAACATTGTAAAAAATAAACTCATGCAAAAAGAGACCCCGAATGAAAAATAGCGCCCACCCCTTTACGCTGCACAATCAAAACGACGAAGAAATCACCTTGGACGCTCTCAAAGGAAAATGGACCGTCCTGTATTTTTACCCCAAGGACAATACACCCGGCTGCACTACCGAAGCGTGCGATTTTGCGCGGCTGCACACGGAATTTACTAAACTTAATGCCCAAGTCATCGGCATCAGCCCCGATTCTACCGCCTCTCACCGCACATTTATCGCAGACCAAAGCCTGCCATTTCACCTCCTGAGTGATCCTGAAAAGTCGGTATTAAAAAAATATGGCGCCTGGGGCGAGAAAAAAAATTACGGCAAGGTCTATGAAGGCGTGATCCGCTCTACGTTTCTTATCGATCCAGAGGGAACGATCAAAGCCAAGTGGATCAACATCAAAGCGCAGGGACATGCTGAAAAGGTCTGGCATCAATTGAAAGAGCTGCAGCATGAGTCATAGCGCGCATTCTTACGGCGGCGGGACACCCTCTCCAAAAGGCTCCTTCAAAAAAGGAATGGGGTTTGTGCGTTCCAGCATGGCCACCTCCTATTCGGACCGTATCTTTGATTTGGTCAAAACGCTCCCTAAATTTTCACGCGTCAGCCTCTCCCCTGCCAATTCATTTGCGGTAGACGCCACCATTCCCCTCGTTAATTTAGACCGTTTATCCGAAACACAAGGCGAGGCACGGAAACGACTGGTCAAGGCTTTTGGCGACGCTTTGCGCCTCGAAGGATTTGTCGGCATTTACGCGGCGCAGCTTAATCCCGTCATCCATCAAACCTATGAGGAAATGAAACGTTATTTCCAGCGCTCTTTCGATCAAAAAATTCTCGACTGGCAAGCCAACAAAGGCCTACAAGGTTTTTTTCATCAAGGCAGTGAATGCGCCCCCGGCTCCCGTTTTGCCGATCTTAAAGAATCTTATTATGTCCCTCCAGGCTTTAAAGGATGGCCTAAAAAACCCCCCTCTTTCGCCCGCACGATTACCGAATACCATACCTATATGCATGAATATGCCAAAAGCTTATTCAAGGTGCTGCACGAGTACTTGGGACGGCCGCATGCAGAAGTCGATCAATGGTTCAGTAACGACGCTAATACTCTCTGCCTGACGCGCTATCTGACTCTAAAGCCCACCGATGCGCCGGAAGCTCTTTGGACAGCGCCTCATAAAGATCCCAATGCCCTTACCTTATTGACTCCCGGAACAATCCCGGGATTGCAGACCCTGCAAGCCGATGGTCAGTGGAAGCCGATTGCGGTGCCGCCGGGATATCTCATCATCACGACAGGCTTACAGGTCGAGCATAAAACGGCCGGCCTGATTAAAGCACGTGTCCGCCGCGTAGTCAATCCAGGTGGCAGACTGACCCTAGCGGAGAGATACGCTACGACTTTTTACGGCACATGGAAGCCTGATTTTTCATTAGATCCCTTTGACAGTTGCTTAGAGATCGTCACCCAAGGCATGTCGGATAAAAGAAAGGCGTCCTTTCTTAAGCAGTTCCCGGCTATGAGCGTAAAAGATCGGGAAGCAATCGAAAGACTTTCCAGATAATTCCAATTTGATACTAACACTACCTTAACAAGATATTTATTATATATTTACATTAATTTGTTATTATTTAGTTATTAAAAAAAACAAATTTAAACAGGAGATAATAATATGTCATCACCAGTTAATTCAAAAGTTGAGCAAAGTGTGGTATTATTCAAGCCAGAAGCACCTCAGCTTACAGCACCCCAAAAGAAAGTCGACAATGTGGCTTTACGCGCGTTTAAGTCCATCGGAGAACTATTTTCAAAATTTGCGTCGTTGCTTTCAGGTCTTTTCAATAAGATCTTTGGAAATAAAAAGATCGTCATTGTGGATTCAACCAAAACCTCAACAGAAAGTTCTCCTCCGGCTAAGCATGAGAATATTAGAAATTTACACTCTCTTGCATTTGGCGGAGGCACGCCTTCAGAGGTAAAAATCATACAGCTAAGAACTCGAGATCTGGAGTAAAATATTTATCCTGGCCCCCTGCTCCCATTGAGCAAGGGGCTTTTCGGCAAGATAATCTATCTTTTTTAATTAAAGAAATTTCCATTTATTCCCCTCGACTTTTACATTTTGAAAACATAAGATGGCCAGGAAAAACGGGAGCTGTTATGAACCGGGTCGAATCTTTTGTCCATTCCATCGAACAAAAACTGGATCGTGCTTACGAAAATGCCGGAAAATTTTTGGATAATCATCCTACCGTCTTCAAGGTAGTACTCCTCGGCAGCCACTTCTTTAGGGCCGCCGGAATGTTCGCTTTGATGATGGTCTCCCCTTTCCCTTTCCCGGTCACCTGCGGAATGATTCTGGCCGGATCGGTTATTTACAGAGCCGCAGTAGAGCGCTTTTGCTCCTTCCGTTTTGCGTTGCCCTCTTGTGTCGGCGCGGCAGCCATGCTCTTCTCCCAAACCCCTATTATCTCCTTGATCTCGGGACAAGCCTTCAGCTCGCTAGGTTTAGCAATGGGCACGATAGCCGGCGCCGCACCGCTCCTCTTATATGCAGGCTGGATTGTTTACTTGTGCCACCGAGATGTCGAAGCCAGAGTCAAACAGGAAAGTTGCTGCTGCCCCTAATTAGTAGAGGGCGATATGCAGGTTCTCTTGAGAACTGATAATGAAATGGGGAATCCATTCCAAATCAGCCAGCCCTCTGAGAATAGCGATCATCCCCGCTCCTAAAGCGCAAAAGCCCACCCATTGATTGCCTCTGCCGCGCCATTTTTGCAAATAGCCGCGCGTATCCATCGCCAGCCACAGCGAAGGCGAGGTCAACACAGCAAAGGCAAACCCATTTAGCAGGCCTATGGAAGCATCTTGTGAAAGCGCGCAGGCAGAGAAGACGATCAACGTTTGCCCGCACGGCAAAAAGAGGGTAAAGAAACCGAAAAGAAAAGCCGGCAAAGGCTTTTCCCTCAATAAAAGAAGGGAAAGGGAATTTCCCGCCCATTCAAAGCGCTTTGCCAACCATCCGTTGAGCGCCATTTTCTTGCCGAAGGCCATGCTCCATCCTGTCCATAGGATCACACCGCCAAACAGAAAGCTGATCAAAGCCGCTAGATGATAGGTTTGCAGAGTGACACTTAAAACCGAGCCCAAACCTCCGGCAATAAAGCCTGCCAGGGAATAGGAAAGGGTGCGCCCTAAAAAATAAAAATGGCGGTAGGGATGCTTTCCCAAAAAAAACACAAGCGGTCCGCACATCCCCAAGCAGTGCAAATTGCCGAGAAGGTAAAGGGGAAGCATCGAAATAAGAAGCGTCATTTTTTCTTTAAGGCAACTTCGGAACGTATTTTTTGAATTTTAGCCATCGAAAGGCCTTTGGTGCCGGAAGTCCTGGAAAATGCCGTCACCGAAACAAACAGCAGCATCCCCATAAACAGGGTAAAGATAGAAATTGTGAAAAACTGAAAAAAAGTTAGGCGCATTAAGGAGTCTCCTGAGATTGCTCCACTTCAGTATCGATCAGATTCCACTTTTCTATTAGTTGGCGGTAAATCCCCTGTTCTTTAATTTCTGCCAAGCCTTCGTTGAATTGCAGGATCAAATTTTCCGACTGTGGCTCGTTTCTAGCCACTAGGCGCAATCCCTTATCCGTCAAGGGAGACGTCGCCACCTTAAGACGGCCGAGATAAAAACCTTGGGTAAAAACATGCGCCCTTAGAGCGTCCAAATAAACACCGTCGATGACATTTTTATCCAGATTATCCAACGCCTGAGCGGCGTTTTCATAAGGAATGATCAAAACATCGGCTGGTTCAGGAATATTGAAGATCTGCAAGGCCCCGCTTTCTATCCCCAGGATTTTTCCTTTCATTTCAGCTAAATTATCCACTTCAGAACTGATAGGAACCACCAGCACCGGTCCGATTCGATAGTAGGGATCTGAAAAAAGATAGCGTTTACGATTGGTAACACTAGGATCTAAAGAAGAAAAAACCGCATCATAGTTGCCGACATTCAAGCCATCGAATAAAGCATGCGGACCCACTTCGAAGACGTTGGCCCTAAAGTTTTTTTCTTGTGAAATCACAGCAATCAGATCATTGGAAAATCCTACCATATTTCTTTCTTTGCCCCTTAAATCTAAGGGGATCCAGTTACTGTCGCGACCGATTTGGTACGAGGGAACTCCCGGACCGATTGTTCCGGTCAATAAACGGAAAGAAACCCAAAGCAATGCGATCAGAATCGCTGCGGCAGATACGGTAGAAATCAAGATTTTCCGGTCAGTTTTTTTCATGTTGCAAAGGGTATATTAACTCTTCAGACTAAATTTGCAGTATACACGCTTGCTTAAATTAAGTTTATGAAGAAAATCAAACATCTCCTAGAGGGTAAAAGTCCTCTTCCGGTCGCCGGCTTTCTCTAAAGCCTCCACTCCGGGTAATGAGCCGAACTCAATGTATTCCAGTGAAGCGCCGCCGCCTGTTGACAAATGATCAAACTGATGCACCAGATTTAACTGGCGGACGGCCGCGACGGAATCTCCCCCTCCGACAATTTTCGTCCCTTTACCTTCCGTCATAGCCTCGGCCAAGGCTTTCGTCCCCACGGCAAATTGTTTCTTTTCAAATATCCCCATCGGGCCATTCCAAAAGATTGTCTTAGCGTTCACTAATTCCTGGGAAAAGAGCTCGATGGTTTTCGGTCCGATGTCCACACCCATCCAGCCATCCGGGATGCCCATTTTGCTATCCACCAGCTTTGGAGGTTGTGTGCTTTCAAGATTCGGAACAATCACATGATCGACAGGCAGCAGCAAACGCACGCCCGCTTTGTCAAAGGAGGCCATGATGGCCTTGGCGGTATCGATAAAATCGGGCTCGTATAACGAGTTGCCGATCGACATTCCTTTGGCCTTTAGGAAAGTATAGGCCATGGCGCCGCCAATCAACAAAAGATCGATTTTCCGCACCAAAGAACGGACCACACCGATTTTTGTCGAGACCTTGGCCCCGCCGATAACAGCATAAAAGGGGCGTTTCGGTTTTAAAAGCGCTTCTCCTAAAAATTCGATCTCTTTTTCCAATAAAAAGCCGGCGGCGGCATTCCCCTGAAAATAATCGACGATATGATAGGTGGAAGCATGCTGCCGATGGGCCGTTCCAAAAGCGTCATTAATATACACATCCCCCAATTTAGCCAGCCCTTCGACGAATCCGGGCTCATCTCCCGGTTTTTCTTCCCCTTGATGAAAACGGAGATTTTCTAAAAGCAGCGTTTCCTCAGGTTTCATCTTTTTCACCAACTCTTCCACCTTGGGACCGACGCAATCAGGAGCCATAATTACCGGCCTGCCGAGCAATAGAGAGAGCCTTTTAGCGCAAGGATATAGAGAAAATTCGGTTGCAGGCTTCCCTTTAGGGCGCCCTAAGTGGCTCATTAAAATGGGAAATCCCCCCTGTTCCAAGACATATTTGATCGTCGGCAAAGACTCGATTATCCGCGAGTCATCGGTGATCATTGCGTTTTTATCTATGGGGACATTAAAATCGACTCGAATCAAAACTTTTTTTCCTTTAAGAGGAAGATCTTTTAAAGGGAGGCGTGCCATGCGGAATACCGGGGTTAAATTAAAATCCATTATTAGACCCTTGTTGTTTTACGTCAAAGAGCAAATAAATGAAGGTGATCAATGAAATTCAATGAGCTTCCCCATAACTTTTCTAAAGAAGCTCTGCGTAGCCAAGATATGAAAAATCTGCCGCAAGAGCAATTTATTTCCTGGATGGAAGAAGCAAAACTTGCCACCATTGCCGAGTTGAATGCCATGGCACTTGCCACGGCTTCGGCAGAAGGAAAGCCTTCATGCCGTACCGTCTTATTAAAAGGTATCGACGAAAGAGGTCTTATATTTTTCACCAATTACGAAAGCCGCAAAGCCAAAGACCTCGAAGAAAATCCCGCTGCCTCCGGAGTCTTTTTCTGGAAAGAGCAAATGCGCCAAATCATCATCGACGGGAAAGTAAGAAAATTGCCTAGGGAAGAATCCAAGGCGTATTTTGCCACACGCTCGCGCAAAAGTCAGATTGCCTCCTGCGCCTCCAAGCAGGACGCTCCACTGGAATCGAGAGCTGCGCTTGAAGCGAAATGCCTGCAGTTGGAGCATAAATATAACGGCAAAGAAATCCCCCTGCCTACAACCTGGGGAGGGTTTATCTTGATCCCCTTGCGCTTTGAATTTTGGCAAGGCGGTGAAAATCGCCTACACGACCGCTTCGAGTATTTGCTTGAAAAAGGAAAATGGAAACTGACGCGTCTATCGCCTTGAAATTTACCTAATCAAATCGAGAAAGTAACGGTGAATAGAAAGATTATCGGTTAATTCCGGATGGAAGGTGCTCGCTAGGAGATGCCCTTGTTTGACGAGGATCGGCTCCTTGTCGATTTTGCCTAAAACGTCGACGTTTTTCCCCCATTTTTTGATACGCGGGGCGCGGATGAACATCGCAGGGAAAGGGCCGACTTCCGTTTCTACCGTCTTTGAAAAGGACTCATACTGAGGGCCCCAGCCGTTACGCTTAACCTCTACATCCAATAGCTCCAAATGACGCGCCATAAGGATCATACCGGCGCAGGTACCGAAGACCGGCTTCTTTTTTCCAAAGGCAATTAAAGGATCTAATAACCCGATAAAGCGCACATGTTTGGCAATTGCGGTGGACTCGCCGCCCGGAATGATCAAGGCATCGCAAGCAGCCAGCTCCGCAGGCCTTCTAACGTTTAAGGATTTGACTCCTAATTTTTCCAGCACTTCAAGGTGCTTGGCAAAAGCTCCCTGTAACGCCAGAACACCGACTACCATCCCCTTAGAGCCAGCAGCTCCTCCCGTTTGATCTGTTGGATTTCAAGCCCCTTCATCGCGCCTAACAGGCCGGCTGAAATCTTAGCCAGAGTTTCCGGATCGTCAAAGAAGGCGGCCGCGCCTACAATGGCCTTGGCCCTGTTTGCCGGGTCTTCCGATTTGAAAATTCCTGACCCAACAAACACGCTTTCTGCTCCCAGCTGCAGCATGAGAGCTGCATCCGCAGGTGTTGCGATGCCGCCGGCGGCAAAATTGGGAACAGGCAATTTACCCGTCTCGGCCACCTGTTTGACTAGGTGGTAGGGGGCTCCCATTTTTTTAGCTTCTGCCATCCACTCGGAAGGTTCTAATTGGGTCAGCATTTTTATCTGCCGATTAATGGCACGCATATGACGTACGGCCTCAACCACATTCCCTGTTCCGGCCTCTCCCTTGGTGCGGATCATGGCAGCGCCTTCGCCGATACGACGCAAGGCTTCCCCTAAATCACACGCTCCACAAACAAACGGAATACGAAAAGCGAACTTATCGATATGGTGGTTCTCATCTGCCGGTGTCAGCACTTCACTTTCATCGATAAAATCGACAAAAAGAGCTTCCAGGATCTGTGCTTCGACAAAATGGCCGATACGGCACTTGGCCATGACAGGGATCGAAACGGCTTCTTGTATTTTCTGGATCAGCTCCGGATTGGACATGCGGGCCACGCCACCTTCGATTCTGATATCGGCAGGAATTTTTTCCAAGGCCATGACGGCAATAGCGCCCGCGTCTTCGGCAATTCTGGCTTGATCGACGTTGACCACGTCCATGATCACGCCGCCTTTGAGCATTTCGGCAAGGCCGACTTTAACTTCAAAAGATCCTTTTTCCCCGTTTGCCATAACCCCTCATGAAACCTTTTTATAAATTGTGAAACGGATTTGTCGCCTGGGTAAACAAATTGCCCTGCTTCCTCTTTTTTATCTCGGAGCGTAAAGAGAAGGTCAAGTCCTGATCGAATTCCTTATTGGCCGCCCAGAGTAAATATTGGAGCGGAATGTCTTTAAAAGGACGTCCTTTATGTTTACCAAGAGGCATTTCTTTCAATAATATCGGTCGTGAAAGAGCCTTAAAAAGATCATCTACCGAACGGTAATATTTCATCAACATTTTAAAAACGTCGATGTTTACAGTCACATCGCTCATGGCCCGGTGCGCGATCTCTGCTCCAATATTGAAATGTTTACGCAAAGATTCCAGGGAATTGACCGGACTTTCTCCATAGAGTCTAGCCATACGCAAGGTATCGATGGTACGATTGTGCTGGATGGTTGTCGGGATGCCCGCCCTATAGCAGCTTTCCATGATGAATTTGATATCCAGATCAATACCATGGCCCATAATGATCTTATCGCCAACTAAAGACAGGATTTTAGGCAATACCGTCTGAATCAGAGGCTGTCCTTTGACCATCTCCATAGTGATGTGATGGATCTCGGTGGAACTGGCGGGGATCTCCACTTCTGGATCGATCAATGTTTCAAAAGTCTCATAACTTTGATCGAGATCGAACGTTACGCAAGCGACTTCGATGATCCGGTCATTTTTATAGTCGAGTCCTGTCAATTCGCAATCGAGACAGATAAATTGTTTGCTCATATAACCTCCGTGATCATAGCTAGCAGTTGGGTCCTTCCTCTATTTTTTGGCACTGAATAATGGACGTAAGGCATCTCTTCAACATTGAAAGCTTCCAAAATGGCTTTGGTATTGGCAGCTTTTTCTTTTTGATTCACTTTGTCGGCCTTTGTTAATACCAATATGAAGGGGTGTTGATGGTAAATAATCCATTCCATCAATTGCATATCTTCTTGATTCGGCGTACGACGGATATCAAAGAGAAAGAGAATGAGTTTCAACTCCTCCCTCTTGGACAGGTAACCTTCTATAAGAGGCCCCCATTTATGGCGGACCGCCATGGGGACGCTGGCATAGCCATAACCCGGAAGATCGACAAACACCAGGCGGTTGTCAACAGAGAAAAAATTCAAGGCTTGCGTTTTACCGGGCGTAGAGGAGGTTTTGACCAGTCCTTGGCGTTGAAACAGATGATTGAGCAACGTGGATTTACCAACGTTCGAGCGTCCGGCAACGGCGATTTCGGGCAATGTGACTCCACGATCATCTTTTAGGACAGGATAGTCTTTATAGGAGACCACCGTTTTGACAAATTTGGGAGTATGGAATTTTATTACGCTCATGGGGTGATCACTATTTTCCTTTTATTTTCTCCGATATGGGTCATTTCAACTTTAATGCAGGAGGGCGGCAAAAGCTCTTCTATCCGTTCGGACCATTCAATACAGCAAATGCCCTCGCCGCCCATGTACTCATCAAAACCCATTCCCAGAAACTCTTGAGAACCTTTTAACCGATAGAGATCAAAATGAAAGAGAGTTTTTGCGCCTTCATAAATATTGAGATAGACAAACGTCGGACTGCACACCTGCAGAGGGTCCAAACGACAGGCTCCTGCGACCAATCCTTTGATAAACGTGGTTTTTCCTGCCGCCAAATCTCCAAAAAAGCAGACGACGCTCCCTTGCGGCAGCGTCTTACCGAACTGCTCTCCAATCTCTTCTGTTTGTTCAGGAGAAAGAGATACTACGACAGCCATCGCTCCACAATCGGCTCGAAATCTTTGATTTCCGCCATCGATTCTACAAAACCTGCAATTTTATCTTCTACCAGCTGTGTCTGAATGAATTCCAAAAAGGTTTCTTCAATGGTGTATTTATTCTGATTTTGCACTTCGGCCAAAGACATTTTTTTCAGGTAGTTTTTTCTAAAGTCTTGAACGACAGCTTCTTTTGTATTAAACAGTTTGCCGCTGAGTACGGAAGAGTACACCGTTTTTGTAATCGGGGCTTTTCTGACTTCTTTGTCTAAATAGCTCTTAATGACATCAGGATCTTCCGACACATGGAAACGTTTAACACGCAGTCCGCCCATTCTTTCGGTATTTTCGGGGCATTTAGCGACATGGTCATAAATGGCATCAAGAGGATTAGGATGCGTATTATCTCCGAAAACCTTGCCGCTGAAAGGGCATATATAGATCTTTTTCGTCTGTTCGTTAACACTCTGATCGCCGAATGTGATCTTGATTTCGGTCTGGTGCCAAAGCTTATTTTCTTTTTCCAAAGATCTGATCGCGCTTTCGGAGCTCTGATAGACTAGTTTGTCTTTCGGAAAGAGTACAGGTTGAAGGTTAAACTTTTTTTCTATAAAAAAGAGGTAGGTATTGACGAGTGGCGCTGGGCTATTTTCCTCGAGGAATTGATCCAGCAACTCTTTAGTTTCTTTTGAAATACTCACTTTTGTCATTTAGAGGGCCTCTTTAGTCAACTTAATCTTAGAAGTTTAAAAGGATTGATATAAATATAATACCGTCCAAAGTGAATAAAAAACAAGAAGCATCTTGAAATCGGTGGAAACAATGGAATCTTTAACAAAATCAAAGAAAAAGGAACGGACCTATGCTAGTGATCAATGAGATTGAGGTGCCAGGATATGAAAAGGTCATCGAGGCTCTGGATAACGATTCCGGACTCCATTGTTTTATTGCCATCCACGATACCACGCTTGGGCCTGCTCTGGGCGGCGCCCGTTTTTACCCTTACTCCGATCGAGAAGAGGCCTTAGAAGATGTGTTGCGGCTGGCTAAAGGCATGACCTATAAATCTGCTATCGTAGAAAACGGGCTGGGCGGCGGCAAAAGCGTCGTCATCGCAGATCCCAAGACGCAAAAATCGGATCAGTTACTGCTGGCCTTTGCCACTGTGGTCAATTCCTTGCAGGGAACCTATATAGTGGCCGAGGATATCGGCTCCAGTCCTGAGGACATGCTGATCATCCGAAAAAATACCCCTTACGTCTGCGCTCTGCCCCTAAATACCAGCAGCGGCGATCCCAGCCGCTTTACTGCCTGGGGCGTTTTTAAAGGAATACAGGCCGTGGCCATGAAATTATGGGGAACCCCTTCACTTAGAGGGAAAACAGTCGCCATCCAAGGGATCGGCCATGTGGGGAGCCGCTTGGCAAACCTCCTCTTTTGGGAAGGCGCCGAACTGATCCTCACCGATACGGATTCCAAGAAAGTGCATGATTTGGCCCTTAAAGACGGCGCGCAGGAAATTCCGTCTGAAAATATCTATGACACCCGTTGCGATATTTTTGCGCCTTGCGCCATGGGAGGAATCCTTAGCAAGCAAACGATTCCACGATTGAAATGCAAGGCTGTGGCCGGAGCTGCCAACAATCAGCTCCTGGAAAAAGGAGATGGGCGCCTGCTGATGGAAAGAGGCATCCTCTATGCGCCGGATTTCATCATCAATTCCGGCGGTATCATTAATGTGGCTGCCGAATTCGAACCGGGGGGCTATAACCCTAAAAAATCGAGGGACCGTGTCAATAAAATCTACGACTCCCTTCTGGAAATCTTTGAGCGCTCGCAAAAAGAGGATAAAACCCCCAATCAAATCGCCCGGGAGCTGGCAGAGCACAAACTGCTGCATAAGATCGGCCAACGCAAGGTACCTATCGAGTTTAATTAAGATTTTAACGACTCAGACGGAAAAAGATCGAATCGATTGAATTTTGCCCTGTTTTGCCTTATGCTATACCGAACATGATTCAAAAATTTGACGACGGAACCAAAAACCAAATTATGAATGACGATCGGTATATATCTCTTCCAATTCCAGGGAATCTTTTCTATGCATAGTGTGATCAAAGACCTAAAAAAAACATTTAAAAACGCTCTTCTTCAAGCCTTTCCGCAAGTGGAAGATGCTGCTGTGGATCTAGCCCAAAGCTCAAACGATAAATTCGGGCACTACCAGTGCAACATGGCAATGAAACTTTCCAAACCCTTAGGCCTCAATCCGCGCCTCATTGCCCAAAAAATTATGGACCATGTGGCCAAAGAGGAGATGATCGAGACCCTGGAAATCGCCGGCCCCGGCTTTATCAACATCACCCTTGCCCCTCAATTTATCGCAAGGAAAACGGAAGAACTGCTGAAGCCTCATTTAGGATTGGAGCCTCCGGAAAAACCGGAAAGGATCATCGTTGAATTCTCCGGCCCCAATATTGCCAAAGAACTCCATGTCGGCCATCTGCGTTCAACGATTATCGGCGACTGCCTGGCCCGCCTTTTTGAATTTCTTGGATACGATGTCTTGCGCCTGAACCACATCGGCGATTGGGGTACGGCGTTCGGTATGTTGATTGCTTACTTGAAAGAGGAACATCCCCACATCTTAACCGGAGAAGGAGATACGGACCTTGCCCATTTGGTGGAATGGTATAAAGCTTCGAAGAAACGATTCGATGAAGATCCGGCTTTCAAAAAAAAATCGCAGCTCGAAGTGGTCGCTTTGCAAGGCGGCAATCAAGAGTCCCTTCAAGCCTGGCGCCTTATTTGTGAAATCTCACGCCGCGCCTATATGGAAATCTACCACTTGCTTGATATCAAGATCGTAGAACGGGGCGAATCTTTTTATAATCCCCTGCTCCCTGAAATCATCAAAGATCTGGAATCGAGAGGCATCCTCGAAGTCTCCGATGGGGCCAAGTGTATTTTTCTTGAAGAGTTTAAAAACCGGGAAGGCACTCCCATGCCATTAATGCTGCAAAAATCAGATGGCGGCTACGGCTATGATACGACCGATATGGCGGCCATGCGCCACCGTGTGGCTGAAGAAAAAGTTGAAAGGATCATTATTGTCACCGATGCCGGGCAAAGCACCCATTTTCAGTTGGTGCATGCCGCGGCCGTTAAAGCTGGGTATCTAGACCCTAAGAAAGTACGCTTCGACCACGTGCCCTTTGGCTTAGTTCTAGGCGCCGATGGGAAAAAATTCCGTACCCGTGCCGGGGAAGTGGAAAAACTGATCGATCTGATCTATACCGCCGTCGAGAAAGCGCAAGAAATTATGCGGGAAAGAAACCCGCAAATGGATGCTGAAGAACGGGACCGGATCGCTGCTGCCTTAGGCATCGGGGCTATCAAATACGCCGATCTGTCCTGCCATCGCGCCAGCGATTACACCTTCAGCTATGAGCGCATGCTCCGTTTCGAAGGAAATACCGCCGCCTTTTTGATGTATGCCTACGTCAGGATTGCCGGAATCAAGCGCAAGATCGGCGTCGAAATCTCATCGATCAAAGAAAACATCAAACTGGAGCACCCTTCCGAAATTGCCTTGGGGATGCACTTAGTGCAATTTGTGGAAGCTTTAGAGCAGGTGGCCGAAGATTTGCTGCCCAACCGCTTGACCGATTATCTTTTTACGCTGGCTGAAAAATTCAACGCCTTCTATCGCGATTGCCAAGTAGGAGGAGTGCCCGAGCAGAATTCCCGCCTTTTGCTTGCGGAGGCCGCCGCTCGCACTTTAAAGCAAGGATTGCAGCTTTTGGGCGTTGAAACCGTCGAAAAGATGTAAGCGAGATAAGGCAAATTAAAAAGAGTATTGTTTTTTCTTTGAGTTTTCCTGTCAATTTGCTAGCCTTTGGAGCAATAGCGATTAACAGACGGACGGAGAAGAGATGCTCAGAAAACTCCTCGATTATCAGCTCTCATTTGTTGAGAAAGGGAAGCCTCTTCACTTTCTTAAGCCTTTGATATCAGCGGCTGACACTTTCCTTTACGAGGCTCCAGATATTACTAAACGAGGACCTCACATCAGGGACGCCATTGATGTTAAGCGTTGGATGATCATGGTCGTCTTCGCCCTCATTCCCTGCATCCTGGCAGCGATTTGGAATACAGGATTGCAGTCTGTTGTTTATTCCAGCGGCGACTTCCGCTTGATGGATGAGTATTTAGCCAGTACCGGATCCCTTTCCGATTATTTAGCGTTTGCCGGAAAAAACGACCGCTGGATTTCCTTTCTTACGGAAGGCAGCATTATCTTGTTCCCTTTAGTTTTAATTTCATATGCTGTCGGCGGTTTATGGGAGGCGCTCTTTGCCATGGTGCGCGGCCATGAAATTTCTGAAGGCTTTTTAGTCACCGGTATCCTTTATGTCCTGATCATGCCTCCTACCATTCCTTATTGGATGGCTGCCGTGGGCGTTTCGGTGGGGATCGTTTTATCTAAAGAAGTTTTTGGCGGCTCCGGCATGAACATCGTCAACCCGGCGCTGGCGTGCCGCGCTTTTCTGTTCTTTGCCTATCCGGGAAAAATGTCGGGTAATGTGTGGGTCGGCAGTAATCCGGTCGTCGTCCGCGAAAGCTTGCTGAAAATGAACCAAGATGCCGGAACCACAGCTTTAGACGGCTATACTCAGGCGACAAAACTGGCCCAGTTCAATATCGCTCCGGAAATCAAACGGATCCATATCGATGCCATCGCAACAAACAATTTAGGTAAGGATGTCGGCTCGTTTGAAGCAATCGAAAAACAGTTCACTCAGTGGAACGCTGCCGGAGAACATGGCGCCGTGCTAGGAGAAATGACGCAAGAACAAATGCGCAGTTTCGTAACAACGCCTCTTGCCGAAAGCGGTCTTGGCCTCTCTCCGGGAGGATATGAAGATGCCTTCCATTTCTCTAGCCTGAACTACGGCTTCGGGCACAACAGCGACTGGTCGTTCTTTTTGGGCGATAAACTAGGATGTTTGGGAGAAACCTCGACCTTGGCTTGCCTTTTAGGCGCCCTATTCCTTATCTGGACCGGCATCGGTTCATGGCGCACGATGGTGGCTATGGGTCTAGGAGCTTACCTCACAGCCCTGCTATTCCAGTTGGGGTCCACTTATTTAGCCGCCGATCATGGTGCCTGGACCCCTGCCCAATTCGGTTTTCCGGCCTACAAACACTTGCTTTTAGGAGGCATGGCGTTCGGCCTCGTCTTTATGGCCACCGATCCGGTATCGTCTCCGGATATGAATTCGGCCAAGTGGGCCTATGGCCTTTTCTGCGGCATGATTACCGTCATTATCAGGATCATCAATCCCGCATTTCCTGAAGGTGTGATGCTTGCCATCCTTATGGGGAACGTTTTTGCCCCTTTATTTGACTACTACGCAGCCCTTTATAACAGAACCAGGAGTACGCGCCGTGTCCGAGCCGCAGCCTAAAGCCCGAAGAACCAATAGCCAAGTGATGGTCTTTACCGTCCTGTTGAGCTTTTTTTGTGCCTTAATTCTGGCGGCGCTTGCCAGTGCCTTGAAAGAACCGCAAGAAATTGCCAAAGAGTTGGACCGCAGCGAACAAATGTTGATTGCCGCCCGCATTTATACTTATCAAGGCTATTTCCTGCTAAAGAATGATGAAGGGAAAGAAGTTCCCGCAAAACACATTGGCGATGGCGTGCTGGTGCCCGGCACCCCTGAAGACTTTGCCACTAAAAATGACATTCTTGAGGTGTACAAACGCAGGCTCAAACCGTTTCTGGTCAATAATCAAGGGGAGCTGACCACATTTGAAAAAGCCGGTCTCGATCTCGACAACTACGTGGCCGACTATAAAAAAACCGGCTATTACAAACAGCCGCTCAAACTTCTTTATGAAATTTTGCCCAACCCAAAAGAGGGAGAAGCTGCATCTGCAGAGGATAAACCTCTCGGTTATGTGATTCCGGTCAACGGTTATGGACTCTGGGACGCCATTTATGGTTACATTGCAGTAAAAACCGACGGCAATACCGTCATCGGCATCTCCTGGTACGATCAAAAAGAAACGCCGGGGCTAGGTGCCAATATCGCCGAACAACCGTGGCAAAGCTTATTTCCCGGGAAAAAAATCTTTCAACCCAACGCTGATGGCTCTACCGATTTTAAAACGTCCCCGATCGGCATTACGGTCGTTAAAGGTAAAGTCTCAGAAGTATTAGGAGAAGCGCCGAAAGCCCAAACGGCCGTGGATGGTATGCCAGGCGCCACATTAACCGGCAATGGCGTAACAACCGCCTATCAGGACGTGCTTTCTTCTTACCGTCCATTCTTTATAAAAATCCATCAAGAAACGGAGAGCAAAGAAGATGCATAAGCCAAGCACAGTCAGTTACTTTACAGATCAACTTTGGCGCAGCAACCAGGTATTAGTGGCCGTTTTGGGGATCTGTTCTGCCTTGGGCATTACAAACCGCTTGTCGGTAGCGATCACTATGGGAATATCGGTGACCCTGGTGACCGCCTTCTCGGCATTTTTTGTGTCTTTATTACGCAATGTCACTCCCGACAGCGTCCGGATGATCACCCAGCTGGCCATTATCTCTGTTTTCGTCACGATCATCGATCAGCTTCTGAAAGCGTACATGTTCCCGGTGTCTAAAGTCATGAGCGTCTTTGTCGGCCTGATCATCACAAATTGCATTGTGATGGGCCGCACGGAAAGTATGGCCAAAAACATCACCCCCATCCCCGCCTTCATGGACGGGTTAGGCGCCGGCGCCGGCTATATGATTGTTATTTGCGCCGTAGGCGCTATACGGGAAATCTTCGGATTTGGACAGCTGCTGAACTATCAAATCATCCCCCAAGGGATCTATGCGACCGCCGAAAACCCTAATGCCTATGAAAATTTTTCTCTGATGGTAAGCCCTCCGGCTGCCTTTTTTATCATCGGCGGATTTATTTGGCTCTATAATATCAAAAAAAGCAAGCACCCGTAAGGAGTCACCGAAATGTGGATGGGAAATTATGAACCGCTGAATTTATTCGGCTTACTGATTCAAGCGATCTTTATAGAAAACTTCTTGCTAGCAAACTTTTTGGGGATGTGCACCTACCTGGCTTGCTCTTCCCGCTTGGCTACCGCCAATGGCTTAGGCGTAGCTGTCGTAGTGGTTTTGACCGTTGCAGGGGTGCTGAACTGGTTTGTGCACCATTTTGTCACCGGCGCCGGCGCCTTATCCTGGTTGAATTATATCGGCATCGATCCGGCCGGCATCGACCTGAACTTTCTGGAATTCATCCTGTTCATCTCCGTTATTGCCGGCTTTGTGCAAATGCTTGAAATCATCATTGAAAAGGTATCTCCCGGGCTTTATCTGACCTTGGGTGTTTATCTACCCCTTATCACCGTTAACTGCGCCATCCTGGGCGCCTGCCTCTTTGCCGTCACCCGCGACTATCCGTTCCTGCCTAATTTGGTCTATGTGTTCGGTTCAGGAATGGGCTGGTGGCTGGCGATTGCCCTCATTGCCGCTATTCGGGAAAAATTGGCCGTTTCAGATGTCGTTCCCGCGCTTAAAGGCATGGGCATTACTTTCATGGCGACGGGGTTAATGTCTATGGCGTTTTCCGGCTTTACCGGGATTAAACTGGCGGTGCCTACGGGCAGTTTTGAGGATGCAAAACCCGCAACTGTCAATGAAAGCGTTGAGAAAGAGTCTTAAAGAGAATTTGGGCAGTAAAGGGTATGGCAGCCGATTGCTTCAAACTCCTCCTGCCCGTTTTTTATCCCTCCGCAGGCATCGCTATAGATGAAAGGGATATCCCCTCCTAAATATTTAACTGTACCGGGATAAGAAGGACCTTTCCCTATTTCATTGCTTACCAAAGGAAGCCCCATTTTCTTTGCTTTTTCCAGCGCAAAGCACTCCAGATAACGCTCAATAGAAGCTTCTTGACTATTGGAATAGATCCGTTCCTGCAGTAAAAGCAAAGTGTTGTTTTTGCCGTCCCACATTAACCGCAACAAACTACGCGCCACTAGCTTTCCGCTTTTGTCTTTGATCACAATCGCCCGTATTTCCCCGTTTAAAAGATAAGAAGGAAGGCATTTATTGAATCGGGACTCCCCATCGACCCTTTGGCAACTGCCTTGGATCTCTGTACCGATCATTAGCAAGTCGTCTGCGTGATCACTTTCGGAAATTGTATACGTTCCCTTCAGAGATTCCTTTTTAAGAGCATTCAGATCGTTGTGAAATTCCCCTAAGTTCAAATGCAGTTTCCCCACCTTTTCCACAAAATCTGTGGTCGTAACTTTACCTAAGCAAAATAAAATCACCGCATTTTGAAAAAGGACGTCATCATTACCTTCCTCGATAATTTTCGGATCCTTACCTGACAAATACTTCTGCAAAATAGGATATCGGGTGATGTCCAGGTGTTTTTCCGCGATTTTTTTTCTAATAAAATCTATGGGCATCTCGGTAATGGCTGCCCCTTTATCGATGGAGATGACCCTTTTGGCGTCGGCTTTTTGCCACTTTTTCATCAAAGCGCCATTGTCAAAGCCGGCGCACTGGGCAAGATGCTTTTTTTTAGGGGAGATTTCGTACCGCATTTTGGGAAAGCTTCCATCCATCACGGCCTGAACATACCGTGTCAGAGCGGCCTTCACAGACTCTTTTTCTTTAGGAGGTAGCTGGTTGACGGTTCCAAGATATGTAAATAAAGCGGATGGATTTCTAAAACTTCCAAAGGTTTCTTGATAGCGGACAGCAAAGGAATCAACGCCTGTGACCGGAAAAAAACGTTGGAATTTCTCCTTGAAAAATCGATTGACCTCATCTTTTTTGCCATTCCCTTTCAAACAGTCGAATAACGCCTTTCTCCCGAAAAGCGCATTTACCGTCCGCAGTCCTTGCAGCTCTCCCATTAACTCGGCCGCTGCCGCGGGGATTTTCGAACGTTTAAGTAAATCCTTCAAGCGCATACTAAAAACTTCCATTTCTTCCACTGTGAGAGGTGTATACATCAACACCTCAAGAAACACTTGAAGGAGCGTATGCAGCTGTTTTATCGTTTTAAAAGCACGGATTTTCTCGATGCTTTGCCGCATTTCATCGGCATCCTGTCTACTTAAACCCTCCCTCTGTAAACAGGCAAGTAAAATGGAACACAGCTGCCCCCACGCTTTTTTTGATTGATTGACCCAGTCTATTTCTTGAGTATTCAAAAAGCTCAAGTACCGGACTAGTACATAACGGTCATCAGGATGTTTATGGTCTGCAATGTTTAACAAGAGATTGGAAGACAGCAGAACCTCCCTGACATCCTCATTAAAATCAAAAAAAGCAGCTTGTGTATAGTCCAGCCAACGCTGAAGCAATCGTTTCACCTGTGGCCGTCCATCAAATGAAGCCATAGCGCTAATTTTTTTTTCCAATCCCGCACAACGCGCTCTAGTTAATTGCATTTCTTCCGGTGTAATCCGGGCTTTGGAAAGAAACAGATCTAAAAGGGAGTCGTCGGCATCATTATGTTCCAAGTTTTCCAAACGTAACTGCCGTACAATAGCCCTACCGTTAGTTTTTTCAAAAAAATTGTAAAAATCGCTCATTGGGCAGCCCGATAGATACAAAAGTTTATGCAGTTCGTATAACTGCGGGGAACTTTCAAAACGCCTATTTTTAATGATCTTAATCAAGGCGGAAGACCCTCGACGCCCTTGCTTGGCAATGAGCTTGGCAAGAGACATCATCTCTAATGAATTTAAACGCAATCCTATAAATAAATGCTCCGCCACAGCTCTAGCCCACCAGTCTCCTTCAGCAGCATAACGGAAGGCTAATTCAATTTTTTCAGAAGAGGAACAGTTGTTAAAGTCCTCCAAAAAACCCCATTTGATAAAATCTAAGGCGTCTTTCGCCAGTCCGCCTTGAGAAATCACCCTATTAGCGAGGGCGATCCTATCCTCCACCGAGGGGAGTTTTTCAGGAAATAATAAGAGAAATTTTTTAGCCAACTTTTCTGCGGAATCTTCTCCTTGCTCTGCTATGGCGCTAGCGATTATGACTCGTTGATCAAGACGCGTTTTTTCCGGCAGCTTCAACGCGGTAATAATGGAAAAGAAACCCACAGCGGCCCACTGGCCGTGGCTGATTAAGTCTAGGCAACCTTCACTGATAGAATGGGAGGTATTTAAATCACTTGCAAAGCCGAGTTCTTGAAATTTGTCTTGTAAAGCAGTCTCGGTATCTTCACTTAAAGCGGCAAATCGATGGGCTCGCTGCAACCTCTCTGCAAAAGAAGAACTTTCGGCTATATCATGAAGAAACCCTGAGCATCCAAGATTTCTTTGTAAAAATTCGGGCGCTAAAAAAAATTGATCGCAAAGGATTTGAGCTCTATATAACCGTTCTTCATAATCTGCAGCCGTCTGTAAATCACGGATAAATCCCGATTCTTCTATGATCAGTGAAATGAGATCCATTCCCCAAGGCTCTAAACCTACCACCATTTTTGCAAAGGCCAACCTTTCCTCAAAAGTAGCGCATTTTTGAAACTCCCGATCAAAACCTAAGTACTTGCATATTTCATAAGATAAACCGGCCTTTGAAATCACCTCTTTAAGCAGTGTGATTTTATCACTAAACTCCAAGCTCGATAGATCCAAGCCGTCTTCGAATTTTGACAACTTTTCCGCAGCTTTCTTCCCGCTTTGGACAACTTTCAATATTAAGTCTCTTTTTACGGAAGAATATTGCGCGGTCAATGCAAAATCCTTAAAGTTTTTTGCCACCATAATGGCCGCATTTTCTCCTAACTCAATCATTTTATGCGCCATATCGAGACGTTGCAGAACGGAAAATCCCTCCAAAAGATCTCTATAATCCCCCATTGAAACCAGCCCTTTCACCATCCACAAGTCTGCGCGCATCAAGACATCAAATCTTTTTTCAGGATCGGGAAAAAATCGCAAAACATTTAATGCTTCAAAATTATAAATTAATGCTCTTTCTGTGCGCTCGCCTAAAAAATTTAGCAGTCTTTGTGCTAGAGCCACAAATTGCTCCCATGAAGCACAGTCTTGAAAATCTTGAATGAAACCGAAATCTCCGAACTGTATGCTTAGAATCTGGAGACTCATTCCGCTTAGAAGACTTTGGATTAAATCAAGCCTTGGGGCAAAGGGAATCGCTGCCAATCCCAATTTATTAAATTGAATCGCCATCAACTCGATCTCTTGCTCATCCATTACATCCAAGAGGAAAAAAGCCATCGCTTCTTTATCTTTAGGATCCAGAAGTCTGCGCAGCAAATCGAGGCTTCTGCCGCAATGATGCAATCCCTTTAATTTTTCGATACAAAGATGTCGGATTTTATTCACTACCTCTTCGTTCTGAACCTGTTTTCTAAAGCGACAGACTAAAGATTGTGCATCTAGAGGCGTAAAAGCCGCAGGGGATGTGATCCTTTCCAAATAATTCACAATAAAAGCCAACTTATTAGAAGACCCTCGACAGACGCGAAGATCTCGTTCCATTACATTCAATAAATGGATAGAACCTTGAACTGGAAAATTATTTGAACCATTAATATTCATTAAAACATTACTTTTTATAAGATATAATACACAATAAATTAGTTTAATTATAGATTTTTATTTGTTTATTTTAACAAAAAACAGAGAGACCTTGTTCCATGAGCACTTCTCTACCCAACACGATTCACAATTTGGCTTCTGGCTCGGCCCTTAGCCGTTGATTTTAAGACCGGCCTGCTCAAATTCAGGCCGACTCCTTGTCCTATTTCCAAATGTTGAGTTCACTTCGGTATATACCGGTTCCAATTCAAACTTATCCATTTGCCTTGATCTTTTTGTGCCTGACCTTTGCGTTCGATCTCATCTACTTTTTCAAAGAGATTTCAATCTCGACGCATTGTCAGACGCAAAAAATAATAACTTTGAACTGGAACCGGTATAGAATCCCCTTGTGTATAATTCATTTACAGTTCAAATAATGGGTACGGTCTTAATTCGGTAACTCTATGATCAAGTCTTTTTATTTAATATTTATCGCTATCCTATGTCCTTTACATGCAATCGACCCCCTTCCCTCTTGGAATGAAGGCATTGCCAAACAAAAACTACTGGAATTTGTTAAAATGACAACAGAGGAGGGCTCAGGTTTTATCCCTCCGGAGGAGCGCATCGCTACATTCGATCAAGACGGTACGCTTTGGGTAGAACAACCTTTTTATGCGCAGGGGACATTTGCCCTTGAGCGAATCCACGCCTTAGCTTCCCAACACCCCGAATGGAAGCATCAAGCTCCCTTTCAAGCCATACTCGAAAGAGATCAAGAAGCGATCAAAAATTTTACGGAGCAAGATATTGGCAAAATTTTAGCCGTTTCTCATTCAGGAATGTCGATAAAAGAATATCACCAATTAGTGCACGACTGGCTAAAAGAGGCTTTGCATCCAAGGTTCAAAAGGCCTTATACAGAGCTTGCCTATCAGCCCATGCTTGAGGTCTTGAAATTCCTGAGGGAAAAGGGATTTAAGACCTACATTGTTACTGGCGGGGGACAAGAATTCGTCCGTACCTACGGGGATCAAGTGTACGGAATTCCAACCGAACACATCATAGGAACTGCCGGGAAAGTACGGTATGAGATTGTAAATGACCAGCCGGTGTTGACGAAGATCCCAGATGTCTTCTTCATCGATGACAAACAAGGCAAGCCCGAGGGCATTAACTTATTCATAGGTAAACGCCCTGTGGCTGCATTTGGCAATTCAATTGGGGACCAACAGATGCTGGAGTGGTCGAAAGGATTAGCTTTATTGGTTCATCATGACGATGCAGAAAGAGAGTACGCCTATGATGAAGATTCAAAGATTGGCAGATTTTCTGCTGAGCTTATGCGGCAAGCAAGAGCAAAAGGTTGGATTGTGGTTAGTATGAAACAGGACTGGAACACTCTCTTCGCTCCCTAATAAGAACAACCATCTGGACGTCATCAGCCACTTCCATTAAGACCTGCCTGCATCAATCACCTCCGTTGGAGAAAAATCTTCAGCCCTCAAGAAAACTCTTGTTCTTGACGGACACTAAAATATTGTTTATATCAAAAACATATTCAACTTCGAAATTAAGGACCCTATGTTTAAACATTTTTTCCTCGCCTCTCTGCTAATCAGCGGTGGTTTTACCTCAAAAAGTACAGCCTGCACGCGCACACTCTATAACGGAGCCGAGAATGTCGTCCTCACCGGACGCACCATGGACTGGTCCGAGGATATGGGGTCTAATATG
>JBGSQP010000014.1:0-2415 GCA_041738095.1 Waddlia sp. | reverse complement strand
GCCGCTCTAGCTCTCCCTTCCCCATGGAGAAGGGAGAGCTAGAGCGGCGCTTTTTTCATAATTTGTGGTTAAGGATAGTTTAAATTTCCTATTCCTCCCTTTTTTGGGCTTTTTGAACTAGGCCCATAATTGAATTCTTTTTCCGCGTTAAAATCGAATTTATGCTTGAACAGCTTCAATCTCTATAATAAGAAGTGATTGAGGGGGGGTGAAAATGCCAATTTTCCGAAAAGCAAAATCTGGATGTATGTAGAGTTTTCTTTTTTCCCCTGGCATAATGTTTTGGATGCCTTTGGATAGCCCTAATATCGCGTTGCTAGTGTGAATTTGTTTTGGTTTCAGATCCGCATAGGTGTCGGCAACGACTAAGTTGTCTAATGTTGTAATTTTATAGCGAAATGATAATGGAGATGTCGTATTAAGACTTACTCCGGGTTTTAGAATTTCATAATAAAGTTTGTGTGGAACTAAAACTTGAATGCTGGGATTATGAGCTAGGCTTGCAAGAAAATCTTCTGAGCGTGATAAATTTTTTTTGCAGATTTGTTCAAATGTTCCGGAAGCAAAAGATGTATTTTTTTTAGTGCTCATGATTAGTGATACTAGAAAAAGGGCTGAGAACAAAAATATGCAATAAACTATCTTTCGTTGAATTTGCATAAAACAGCCTCTAATACTTCATTTTCAAAAGCTTTTCTTATTAATAGTTGTGTCTCTCTGTAGTGATTAAGGATGTTTTGAGTTTCTTCATCAGTCATATCACACAAAAATCCCACTTCCGGAAACAAATCTGTAATTTTTGCGTTTTGTGAACTGGGGGTAAGTGTTTCATTAATACGATCATATTCTTGTATATATTTTTTAATTTCATCATCACTTAAATCTAGTCTTTCTATTGATTTGCAATGGTGCAAAACGAATTGTTGATTTTCAGGCAAGGAGGAAAATATTGAAAAGTGTGCCTGCAAAATTTGAGCAATTTCCGTTTTCCTTTTAAACATAATAGAGTTTTTAGTGCCATAACCAAATAATATGCCTAATAAACATTCATCGTTGTTAAGAATTTCTGAAAATGATTTATCTTTGGTTTCAAGTTTTTGAAAAATTTTCTGAGAAGTGGTGGTTTCACCTAGAACTTGCTTGAAAAGCCTTAAATTCTGATCTATCGTGGTTAAGAAGTTGTTTTTATTGATGATGTAAATTCCATACCAATTACCACAAGCTTCAAACCTTATTATTAAATTGTTTGTTTTAAAAAACGATGAATATTTTTCGCATAGCTCTTGGCCTTTTTTATAAACTTTAACTTTATCAAAATAGAAGTCGTTCGTAGCAGGAGTGATCCAGCAACCAGCTTGTGTAACTGGTTTATTACCAAAAATAGTGTATCCAAATCCCTCTAAACGTATGAGTGATTCAAAGAAGAGGGATAGGTCTTCTTTATCCTGGTCAGGGATCTGTTGGAGCCTAAGTTGTGCAGATTGATCGCTTAAATCTTTGCTATAACAAATAGGCATAAAAAATGCGAATTTAAGTAATAAAAGTAAATACAATAAAGGCTTGGTAAACATTTTAACCTATAAAAGATATGGTTAAGTGTTTGTGTTGATATTTTTTTTCTCATCTTTGTCGCAAAGGTAACGTGGGCAATTACAACCCGGCCAACCGCACTTTTCTGGATTAAAATAATTTTGAGTTTTACATCTCGTACATTCCCATGATAATGCGCTCGCAGGAAAAATTTGCCTACAACTAGAGCAACGACCTTTATTTTTTGAGACTAAACCGCATGTTTGAAATTTACCACAATCTGGGCATTCCATTATGCAGGCTAATTCATCATCATCCGTACTTGATTCGTCGTGGCGCTTGTTTTTCTTGCCTGTTTGCAAAAAGCAAAAACCTCGGTCATCGCTATAAATAGAATTGATTGAATATAAGTGGTTGTTCACTTCTAATACGTAGTCATAATCTACAAATTTAACTTGTTTTGTTAAATCGTTGATATCTACAAATTCTCCATCAGTAGCTAAGAGAGGGTTAAAGATGCTAAGAATATTTAGTAAAAATATAAATGCAATTTTCATGAAGTTGACCTATAGAATTGGTGCTCTTATGGTGCGATCTATCAGTGACTATAGGCTTGATCGAAAAAAAATCACAAGCTAAATTTGTTATGTCATTGGGGTATTTGGTGCTCTCCTTTTTGTAAGGATGGCCTAGAAAGGCTCATAAGGTATTGTGCAAGGCCTCCATTCAAAAGGGGAAATATCGGAATGCATAACTCACTAATGAAAAGGGCCGGGCCCAATGGCGTCAACTTAAGCGCATGATGTTGAAAACGAATGTCTTGCATCAGCACACCCTCCTGTATACATGCTTTTCTTTCTTTAAACCGATTCGCATGTATTGTCG
>JBGSQP010000001.1:0-30089 GCA_041738095.1 Waddlia sp. | reverse complement strand
CCCACCGTGGCGCGCCGAGCTAGCCCCTTGGGGAGAGCTCGGCGAGGCGCGCAAGGTGGATTTGGAAAGTATTAAAAAAAGGCAGAAAAAAGAAAGCGAGAGCGAAGATCTCAAATTTTACAGAAAAACTGTTGCTTAATCCCAGGAATGCCCGAGAAGGGCCATTTTCTCTAACTTAAATGCCTTGCGAATTACCTCTAGGTCATTGATATAATTCGCAAGAGTGATCTTTTCACAACTCACCTCTCCGCCGGACGCTCCGCAAGCTCTTTGGTCATAAAAAATCACGAAATGATGATCACCGAGCTTTTCCATTTGAGGCAAAAGATAATCTTGAGTTAATCCGGGCCCGCCGTGCAATACAACCAGCGGAGCGCCTTTACCTATGGTCCTGCAGAATAATTCTGCATCACCGGATTTAACAGTCGACTCCTCGGCAAAAAGGGGTAAAGTGACAATAAAATAAAGTCCAAACAGAAGTTTCCGCAGCATTGATAACACCTTTGCTTCAACAATAAGCAAGATCCTATTTTATACAAACACCGTCAGTACTTGATGTCTAGAATTTGAAAGTCAGGATTTTGCTGCACGGCATATTGTTTCTCCCAGGGAGAAGCAAATAACCCCATTAGTTTACCCCAACGGTCTTTGACCAGAATAGAATTAAACAATTTCTTGTATTTGGACATATCGCCGACAATCCAGGCGCTGCATTGGTAAGGCTGAGGAACGATGCTGGTCTCGACAGAATACTCATCCTGCAATCGGTACTGCATCACTTCAAACTGTAATTTTCCGACAGCGCCAAAAATGGTATCGCCTATGCGGTCTTCGGTGTACAAAATCTGGATAGCGCCTTCTTCTGCAAGCTGCTTGATCCCTTTGTCGAAAGCTTTACGCTTGCTGACGTCCTTCGGATAAATTTTTGCAAACACTTCGGGCTGAAACTGTGGCAGAGGTTTGAAATCGAATCCGCCATCCATCGAGACCGTATCACCGATGAAAAACAACCCGGGATTAATCACCCCGATAATATCGCCGGCATAGGCCGCATTAAGCGTCTCCCTTTCTCCGGCAAACATGCTGTGGGGCCTTGACAAACGGATCTCGCGCTTTAAGCGATGGTGCTTGACAACGACATCTTTCTCGAACTTTCCCGAGCAAACACGCATAAAAGCCAAGCTGTCGCGATGCTTCCGGTCCATATTCGACTGAATTTTAAAAACATGACCGCTAAAAGACGCCAAAGGATCGATAAAGATTTCCGTGCCGTTATACGCATCGGCCATTCGGCCATAAGGGGACGGTGCCAAGTGGATAAAAGCATCAAAAAAGGGTTCAATACCGAAATTCGATAGTGCAGAAGCGAAAAAGACAGGCGTTACCTTGCCGGCTAAAAAATCTTCCCGATTAAAGGCATTACCGGCAGCTTCCAATAAAGAAAGCTCCTGCTTCAATTGTTCAAATTCGTGCGTTCCGATTTTTTCAACAACGTGCGGATCTTCCAGATCAAATTGTTCCATCAGAGCCAAGTGCGCGCCCCCTACCCCCACCTTGGTAAAGAGCTGACACTTATTAAGTATACGATCGTAGACACCTTGAAATTCCCTTCCGGCGCCAATGGGCCAATTATAGGCAAATGAATGGATGTTCAAGATTTTCTCCACCTCATCCATCACATCCATCGGCTCGCGGCCGGGCATATCCATCTTGTTAATGAAGGTTAAAACGGGGATTTTCCGCAGGCGGCACACTTCAAAAAGCTTAAGCGTTTGTTTTTCAACCCCTTTTGCGGCGTCGATCACCATGATCACGCAATCGGCGGCGGTTAGGGTGCGGTAGGTATCCTCGGAAAAATCTTCATGGCCGGGAGTATCCAAGATATTGATAATGATATCTTTATAAATAAACTGCATGGCCGAGGCTGTAATCGAAATCCCCCTTTCCTGTTCCATGCTCATCCAGTCGGAGGCGGCCATTTTCCTACCTTTTCGCCCCCTGACCATGCCGGCCGTACGCAGTTTACCCGAGTACAACAGCAATTTTTCGGTCAATGTTGTTTTTCCGGCATCCGGATGGCTAATAATAGCAAAAGTCCGGCGATTTGAGATCAGGCTTGAAAGGTCGTCCATAGCACTTTTAAATAAAGATCATTAATAGAATTATATTTAAGAAAATATTGCATTCTTATAGAGATATTATAATTAATTTTTCCCATAAAATCTACAGAAAATGACGCTTGAAGAGTACGTTACTTTGAAGTAGTGTACAGCCATACCGGCAAAGAGACGCCATGCCTCATGAATTACAAACTCTATGGATATTAGCGATAGGCTTCAGTGTGGCTTGCGGCGCAGGATATCTAGCGCAGCGCCTTAAGCTCTCCCCGATTCTGGGCTATTTGTTAGCCGGCTTTATAATCGGCCCCAACTCACCGGGCTTTACTGCCAACCAGGAAATCTCCGACCAGCTCGCCACCATTGGCGTCACCCTCTTGATGTTTGCCGTAGGGCTCAATTTCAATTGGAAAGATATTAACGCCCTAAAAAAAACCGTGGTGCCCGGCGCTGTCATTCTATCCATTCTATCCATTCTGGCAGGCATAGGCTTAAGCGTCTCTTTGGGTGAAACCGTTAAGGCCGGCTTTGTAGTGGGCGTGGCCATTTGCGTATCCAGTACGGTTGTCATTGTGCGCATCTTGACAGACCAACACTTGCTACGTTCACAACAAGGCGCTCTGGTGATCGGCTGGACCATCATCGAAGACTTAATCTCCGTTTTCGGCCTGATTCTTTTGCCATCCCTAGTCTACACGGCCTCGAGCGGTGAATTTAGCCTGTCTGAAGCCATTGCGTATCCCCTATTGATTGTGTCCCTCAAAATATCTGCCTTGGTAGTGATTGTCTATTTTGTTGGGGAACGATTGATAGAAAAAATGTTGATCGTCATCGCCAGAACGCGCTCGCATGAGCTGTTCACTTTGGCAATTTTAGCGTGCGTCTTTTTAATTGCTGTCGGAAGCGCGTATTTTTTTGGCATCTCGATTGCTTTAGGGGCATTCATCGCCGGAACAGTTGTTGGAAAAACCGAATTAAGCCATCAGGCCGCTGCCAATGCCTTCCCAATGCGGGACGCCTTTGCGGTCATTTTTTTCCTTTCAGTCGGCATGTTGTTCAATCCGGTAGCCGTCCAAAATAACATCCCTTTGTTTCTAGGAATCTTAGCCATTTTGCTTGTTTTCAGACCGTTGATGACCTTTTTTATTCTAAAGATCGGTAAATACCCTTCCTACATGGCATTTACTGTCGCTTTAGCCATTAGCCAAATCGGGGAATATTCTTTCATTCTTGCCGAAGAGGGCAGCAACCTAAAGATTTTGCCAGACAATGCTTATGATATTATTGTGGCCTGCGCTTTTATCAGCATCGCTTTGAATTCGATCTTATTTCAGATTTTTAAATCATGGATCCACCCTGAAAAAAGAACGACAAACCACGATATGATGGATCTTTCCATCAGCACGCTCTACCGGCCGCAAAGCTCTCAAACCTCCTTCCTGCCAAGAGCTATGGTCATCGGCTATGGTGCCGTGGGACGCGCCGCTGCCGCATACCTGGCAGGAAAATTCCAGGTGGTCGTAATCGAGCAAAACATTGACACCGTGTCCCGTTCTAAAGAAAAAAACATTAAATTCCTTTTTGGGGATGCCTCGCAGCAACAACTTTTAGAGCGCGCCAACATTGAGAACATGGATTTAGTGGTCATCACAACAGCAGAAGCCCCTACCACAAGTTTGATCATTGACTCGGTGCAGCGTGCCAATGCAAGGGCCGAGATCATTAGCCGCATAAAACTTCGATCCGACTATAAAAACATTAAAACCCGCAACATCCCCATTGTCTGCGATGAAGAAGCGGCAGCTGAAAAAATGGTTGCCTTATTGAAAACCCGCGCCTTAAAACCTCTTACTTAAAGGCATGAACGGCAGCACCGGTCCCTGCTCCAATCCCTGAAAAAATTAAAAGCGCCACCACCCCCACCAAGGGATTAACGGCAAACCCTACAGCGCCCAACGCCCCTCCCGCAACACCGCCTAAGCCTACAGATAAAATCAACCGGCGTGACGTTCCTTTTTCTTTAACAACTTCATTTAAAATAAGAGCGGATTGGTCTACATCATGGACGGCATTTTCCACTTGTTTCTCAATCACATTCAGCCGTTCTTCGTGTTGCGAAAAATAAACGCCTACCAACTTACTGACCTCGGCCAATTGCACTAAATCCTGCTGTAGCTTTGCAACATCGCGGTGATACTCCCGAACCAGCTCCCGATCTAAGGAACCCTCTGAATGCACTTTCGGCATAAATGACATAACATTCTCCTTATTGAGCTTTTGAAAAACGATACGACAAAACAGCAAGCGTTATCAACGTAAGGGGCAGCACAAACCACACTAGAATCGTATTAAACAGCGGTAAGGAATCGTGCTGATTGGCCGCCATTAACAAATAGCTTGTGTAAATCAAATAATACCCGAAAAAGACCCCTCCCTCCCATCGGGAAATACGGTGTCCGGTGAAAAAAATCGGCAGGCAGGCCACAGTGGCCGCAATGGCAACCGGTAAATCAAGACTGATGGCCGCCGGCGCAACAGCGATCCCTTCCGGCGCCACCAAACCCGTTGCGCCTATAATCCCCAACGCATTAAAGATGCAGCTTCCGACCACATTACCAATAGCAATGTCTCTTTGCCCACGGTAAGTGGCAACGATCGAGGTGGCCGCCTCAGGAAGGGAGGTGCCGGCTGCAACAATCGTTATTCCTATAACCAGTTCACTGACACCAAAATCTTGAGCAAGGACGACGGCGCTATCGACTAACCAACCGGCTCCGATGACGCAACAAAACAATCCAAAAATAATCAATCCAAGCTGCGTTAAGAGGGTGCGCGTCGTAGGTTTGGGTTTCTTTGCAGAAAAGGCCCGTTCATACTCTTCTTTGACAGCCCTACTTTCCTTTTGCCCTTTATTTAAGGCGTAAAGGATGTAAACCACAAGACCGGTAAATAAAATAGCTGCATTCCAGCGTTCAATTTTTCCGTTAAAGCACATGATATAGAGCAGGATATGAGACCCGATCATCACAGGAACGTCAATCCACACCAGCTGCTGAATTACAATTAATGGAGCCACCAAAGCGCACAGCCCCAAAACAAAGAGAATATTGAAAATAGAACTACCAATATTAGTGCCTACAACAAGATCGGCATGCCCCGTAAACACTGCTTTGATACTGACTGCCAATTCCGGCGCGCTTGTGCCAAAGGCAACAATGGTCAACCCGATCAACAGCGGCGAGACACCAAAAGCATTGGCCAGGCGCGAGGCTCCCCTCACCAAGAACTCAGCCCCCGTTACAAGAATGATCATACTGACCATCAGAAGTAAAAGCGTCATAAAACCCTTTCTAAGATTTGTGCCAGACTAAACTAAATAACTCATGGCGCCGATCGGTTAAATTCAACACGGTGCCTGAAGAGCGGGACTCATAAAGCGATTCCAGATTCAGATCGGCAAACACCAACATTTCAGCATTCGGCGTGCTATCTGCGGCAATGCCGTCACGGGAAAACACAAAGTCGCACGGGGTCAGGATGGCGCTTTGCCCGTACTGGATATCCATATTCTGTACCTGAGGCAAATTCCCGACATTACCAGATAGAACCACGTAGCACTGATTTTCTACAGCTCTTGCATGAGCGCAGTACCGCACCCTTAAATACCATTGTCTTTCAGAGGTGCAGAAAGGAACAAAAATGATATGGGCTCCCTGATCGACAAGATAGCGGGCGAGCTCAGGAAACTCGGCATCATAACAAATCAACACTCCGATCGCTCCGCAATCCGTGGGTATGGCCTGCAGTTTATTGGCCCCTTTGATCTTCCACCAGTGCCTTTCATCCGGCGTCGGATGAATCTTTGCCTGCTGGTAAATGCTACCATCCCGAAGAAATACATAAGATACATTCTGGATCTCTTCCCCTACTTTTGTCGGATGGGAACCCGCGATGATATTGACGTTGAATTTAAGGGAGATTTCCCGAAAAAACTCTTTGATGCTGTCTGTATATTCTGTCAGTTTTTCAATGGCCTTGTCCGGCGGCATCTTTTGCTTATCGATCGACAATAGCTGCATGGTAAAGAGCTCGGGAAACAAAAGGAAATCGCACCGGTAGTCGTGCGCCACATCCACGAAATACGTGATAATCGACTTAAATTCCTCGAAGGATTGGATCTGCCTTTGCATATATTGTACCGATGCAATCCGCACCGTTTTCGAATAAAGGGGCGTATAAGAGCTTTTTAAACTATTTTCGGCCGTCATTTGGGGATTTTTCCAGATCATATGGACCGCATAGCCCAAAGCCTCGATATCGCCGGGCAGATAATTTTCCAAAATGCCCAAAACTTCAAATCCTTGCTGGATTTGAAAATTCAGCACCGGATCCCGAATCTTTTTTTCCAGCACTTGCCTTAAGTACTCTTCGGCCGTTTTGACTTTTCGTATATTTTTCTTAAGCAGGACCATACGACCGGCAAAAACAACACCCTTCAGCCGTATTTTCTTACAAAGATTTTGCCGGGCTTTATAGAAGCGCTCCCCCACCCGCATTTTTCGGTACTCCGGATCAACAAAGACATCGACGCCGTAGAGATAATTTCCTTTCGGATGGTGCGTCGAACAATAGCCATTTCCGGTAATCTGCCGCCAAGAATGCTTACTTAGCGCCTTAGCTTCCGTTACAATCATGGAAGCGCAATAGCCGATGACTTTTTTATCGTAAATGGCAACGAATTGCCCTTCGGGGAAATGGTTGATCTGTCCTAAAAGCTGCTCTTCGGAGTAGCCCTGCATCTCCGGGTACACTTTTAATGACAACTCTCGAATGCCCGGAATGTCGCGCACTGTTGCCAGCCTGATCAGCAAAGAAGGTTGGGTTTCGGTAGTATCCATAAAAATCTACCTTAAAGAAACCACTTGCCGAAGTCAATAAAGAGCGCATTGACGCCTTTGACTACATGCGTTAAGGTAAAAAACTTAACAAATAAATCCGCAAGGAGAATCGATGTATAAAAAACACTTGTTTTTATTAATGACATCTTCTCTTTTGTTTACATGGGACGCTGTGCATGCAAAAGACGATGATAAAGAGAGCCGCGGAGGTGATCGAAAAGAAAAAAAAGAAGAACGCCGCGAAGAACGGGGATCGCAACGTCAAGAGCGACGTGAAGATCGCGGAGGCGACCGAAGGGAGCGCAGAGAAGAACGGGGATCGCAACGTCAAGAGCGACGTGAAGATCGCGGAGGCGACCGAAAGGAGCGCAAAGAACCTAGTGAGCGAGAAAGTCAAGAGCCACAAGAAAGATCAATCGACACACATTTCCCTCCCGGTTTTAAAAGAGACGATGATCGTAAACAACCCTCAAGGGATTTAAGAATAGAACAGGAACGCGTACGTGACGGCGACCGCAGGTCTTCCAGAGATTTTGACCGTGACTGGAACAAAAAGGATCTCCCAAGAGTTATAGAGTCTGACAGGACAAGAAACTCTATCCGTATAGACGTCGAAAAAGACCGTGGCGACCGAAGAGACCACTTCTCCAAAGACCGCTTAAGAGAAAGGGAACAACGATGGAATACACGCGGAAAACATTGGAGACGCGATTTTAAAGATTATAGAAAACGGGAGCGTATCTTCGATGATTATTTTTGGAACCGCTTCCGCAGTAGCCATAGGAATTGGGTTTTTGACAACCGTTTTCACTGGGGCGTAGAAACCACCTGGCCAAGCCTGGTCGTATGGCTTCCTTGGCAAATGAGTCGTCCGATCTATTATTACTATGGATCTGATGGCATGGTGTATTATAGCGCGACAGAAGATTTCGCCTACCTCACACCGGTTTCTTCCAGAGAGCAATTCGTTGCAGAAGCAGCCAGGATTGCCAATACGCAGCGTCCTTTGCCAAGAAGTCAATCCGATTGGCTGCCACTTGGCATGTTTGCGCTAGCCTCGGATGACGAGTCCTCCGCTATGCCGAAGCGCTATATTTCTCTTGCGATCAGCAAGCAAGGCGCTGTCACAGGAGCGTATTTCGATGTAGCGAACAATGAAATGCTCGAGATCCAAGGTGGCATTGATCCTCAAAACCAACGTGCCGCATGGAAATTTGTGGGCAGGGATTGGCCAATTATGGAATCAGGGCTATATAACCTGACAAAAGAAGAGTCTACTCTTCTAATCCATACCTCACCGCGTAGAACCGATACGCAATTAATTATTCGTCTAAAGTAATTTTTCACAAGAGGCCGCAGATTTAGCGGCCTCTTGCTCCTATAACGAAGTGAACTCAAAATTTGATTTATATACCGAAATGAATTCAAAATCGGAATTTTGACTTAGAGGTTTTTTCGTTTGACGAAGCGCGGAAATCGATCTCAACTTGGAAAAGTTGATGAGATTGAGCGCAAAGTCAGGCGGAAAAAGATCCAGTAGAAAAACGATTTTTGAATTCACCTCGGTATATTCTCTTTAGAACTTGAATTAATATTTTAAAAAAAACAGAATGCCCCTACTTATTTGAACCACCTTAATTTTTAAGAAAAAAATTTCATAAGGGGAATCGATGCGCCGAAAGCTATTCATTATTTTAATTTTATTTCAGACATTCTTGGAAGGCATTGAGGCAGATCTCAGTTTTCTTATTGCGGATATGAAATATAGCAAAGAGGAAGGTGTAAAAATCTGCGAAGTGCAACAAGGCACACTTTCAGTCTTTAGAGGAATCGATTATTTAAATGGCACAGACTGTCTTGTTGAAAGCTCGGTAGTGGAAAACCTGCTGCAATATCCCTTTCGTATTTTTTATAAAGAACATTATATTGCAAGCAAGGCCTTGCGGCAAAAATTAGCCAATACTGAGGCGCACAATTTCTCAACTATAAGAAGCCTAATAGAGAACGATGATTTTTTAAATGGAGCCCTAATAGCCCCCAATGATCCTGAAAACCTTTTCGATTACCACACCCTGGTAATTTCATCTCCTAAGATCATCCCTTCAGTCAGCGACTTTAAAGAAAGATTTCCAGGAGTCCTTGTACTTGACCAAAGCAGTTATCCATATTGGATAGATAAATATAAAATGTCAGAGCTCTTTAAAGGAGATCCGATTCTAGAAACCATAAAACCTGCCTGGGGTTTGTATCCAAAAGTTTACCATCAGGATCTGGCCACAACGATTACAGACGAACTTAAAGGTGAAATATTTGTAATTAAGCCTAGAGGATCTTTCAAAGGAAACGGCGTCATCATTGTAGAAAAAAATAATCTAGACAATGTTCTGCAATTGATTCTTAGAGACAAAAACCGCCTTAAATACGAAAAAGACCCGGCAATGAAATACTGGGCCTCCGAAAGAAACACCTCTTTCATTGTCGAGCGTTTCCACGCCTCCGATCCCGTAAAAGCCCCCTTCTTGGATAATGAATATTATGATGGCACCATAAGGACCGTTTTTTTAATCCGTTATCATAAAAAAGAAATCGAGATCGACTTCATCGAAAGCCATTGGAAACTACCAAAACTTCCCTTAAAGGCATCAGGCAGCCTGAACGAAAGACATAAATCTTTCGGAGAACCACCTCATTTTGCCGCCGTACCACGATCCATTCAAGTAGAAGTGGAAAGACAACTTCGGGAAGCATTACCGATACTTTACAAACGGATGCTTGGGATAGAAGCCTACCAAGATTAAGCGACGCGCTATACCGAACGACGAGTTGAACCAGATGAAGCGAGCGCCGAAACGACGTAACTTGAATAAGTTGCGGGATGCAGGCAGGCATCAAAACCAACGACTAAGAACGTCGCTAGAAACCAAATAAGGGCTTTCAAACCAAGTATACCGAAATGAATTCAAAAATCGGAATTTTGACTTCGAGTTTTTTTCGTTTGAAAAAGCGCGGAAATCGATATCAACTTGGATAAGTTGATGAGATTGAGCGCAAAGTCAGGCAGAAAAAGATCCAGGCGAAAACCGATTCTTGAATTCAATTCGGTATAGATTTTCGTTCTCTAATTTTTAGACCGTTTCATTTAAAACCTCAATAAACTCTAATTAATTTAATAATAGTCATTTTATAAATTAGACATTTCTATATTAGCATCAAACCTAGCAGCAACTATAGTATTGAATTAAATTAATGAATATATTATAATTTGTATTCAATTTAAACATAAAAAGGTAATATGGAAACAAATATTAATACTAAAAATGAGTTTTCTTTTATTAGAGGCTTCTTATTCCCGGTTCATTGGCATGAACTGAAAGTATTTGTGCCGATGGCGCTGATGATGTTGTTAATTCTCTGTAATTATACGATCCTTAGGAACGTCAAAGACACATTGGTTGTTAACGCCAAAGGATCTGATGCTGAAATCATCTCCTTTCTTAAACTGTGGGGCACCATGCCATCCGCTTTTTTATTCATTATCCTCTACAGTAAGTTAACCAATCTCTTTTCAAGGGAAAAGATCTTTTATCTCTGCCTCTTCCCCTTTGTTCTCTTTTTTGGAGCGTTTGCTTTCCTGATCTACCCTAATCTGGAATTCCTGCACCCGGATCAGGAAAAGGTCGCCGCTCTCATGCAAGCTTACCCAAATTTCAAGTGGTTTATCGCTATCTGGGGCAACTGGTCATACTCTGTGTTCTATATTCTGGCAGAACTCTGGGGCAGCGTTATTCTTTCCCTGCTTTTTTGGCAGTTCGCCAATGACATCATCAAAAAAGATGAAACCAAACGCTTTTACCCCCTATTCGGCATGATCGCCAACATCGGCTTAATTATAGCGGGTCTTTTGATCAAATTTTTCTCCCGATTAGAAACAACCTCCGGCGACCCTTGGCAGCAGACCTTAAACTATTTAATGCCCATCATTGTGGTCAGCGGCCTTTTCATTGCAGGATTGTTTTATAAAATCAACCGCACGATCGAAACGCGTACCGTTGAAAGCGCCCCTGCAACGACTCCAAAGGAAAAAACATCCAAGCCGAAACTCTCCATTATGGAAAGCCTGCGCCTTTTACTCTCTTCAAGCCACCTGCTTTGCATCGCCATGATCGTGTTAGCCTATGGCATCACCATTAATTATGTCGATGTGATCTGGAAAGGACAGGCAAAAGCTTATTTTGCCGGCAATCATAATGCCTATTCGGACTACATGGGTAGCTTTGCCATCACAACGGGCTTGCTGGCCATTCCAATCATGCTGATCGGCGGCAACATCTTGAGATACATCAGCTGGAGAAACGCTGCGCTGATCACCCCGGTCATTCTCCTGGTTACCGGCTTTGGCTTCTTTTCCTTGATCATGCTCGGACACTACACCGGCGATCCGCAAGCCATTTTCTTAAGTGTTGGCGGAGTTTCACTGACTTACCTAGGAATTGGCGTTCAATTCGGTATGTTCCAAAACGCCCTGACCAAAGCGACCAAGTACTCGCTCTTTGATCCAACAAAAGAGATGGCCTATATTCCCTTAAGCAAAGAATTTAAAACTAAAGGGAAAGCCGCCGTTGATGTGGTAGGATCGAGACTTGGAAAATCGGGCGGAGCCTTGACCTTCTTCATTATCCAGACACTCTTCCCCGGAGTTTCCATGATTCAGTCGATTCCTCTTCTCGCAGGATTCACACTGATCATTCTAGTCATCTGGTTTGTTGCAGCTTTCAAACTTGATAAGAGCATCAAATCCATCGAAGAAGGAACAGAACGCAAGGTCGCACTTCAACTGCAACCAAGTACTTAATTACCCAACGAAAAAGGCCCGCTAAAAAGCGGGCTTTTTTATATCCAACACAGCTTGGCTGCCAACGTCAATGTAAACGGCCAATGGGAAGATTTTTTTCCGAAAAATTGACTGGCCACGTTGACACACGTTAATACAATCAGCGCCGGATAAATTGCCTCCAGCATCGGACCTAAATATTGCGCTATCCCGGCAAAATCGAAAGTAGACACCACAAAACCGATTGCTAAAGTAATCAACAAAGCTTGTTTATTACCGATTTTATCTTTAGCGACTTCTCTGCGCAAAAAATCTGAAAATAATGAGGCGAGCACGATAGCTGTCGTCAAACAGGCACACAAGACAGCCAGGCAAACGCAAGGGGCTGCGATCCCCCCTAAAGATGCAATGGCAATTTTCCCCAGCATTTCCTGAGGGGGTGTATCAAGCAATAGAGGGGAATAGATCCAACCCAGTAACACTAAAGCGAAGTAGACTACGGATAAAATGCCCGCACCTAACAAGGAGGATTTATAAAAATGTTTCATTAAGGAAGACTCGCTATCCTTTGGCAACGTTTTATGCAAATGCTTGATCACAAATTGGGAGAAGAAAAACGCCGCTAAAAGATCCATCGTTTGATATCCTTGAAAAAAGCCATTTTTCAGAGCACCCCACCCACTCAAACTCGATGTTTCAGGGAAAGTGCCTTGGGATAATCCGAAAAAGGCAATCACAGCGATCGCAAAAAGTAAAAAAGGGGTTAATACCGCTCCCAGAGTCGCAACGATCTTATGCTGTTTGATTGCCAAGAAATAAATAATGACGCACATTATCAAGCTTGCAACAGGGAGAGAGGCACTGGGCCATAAAAGTAATAAAGCTCCATGAGCTACAGTTAAGCACCGCGCTAGAACGCCGAAAGGCCCCATTAACGCCAAAGCCAAAAATGAAAAGAGAAACGTCCCCTTCCTGCCAAAGCAACTAAAAAAATGGTAGATGTCCCCTTTATAGAGCATCATCCCCAGCACCCCAAGAAACGGCACAGCCACTCCCGTTAACAAAATACCTAAGGCAGCCACGAGGAAATGCCCTTCACTTTCTTTCCCTACAGTTATCGGGAAGACTAAATTTCCTGATCCGAAAAACATAGAAAACAATGCAAATCCGGTACTAATCACTAGCGATTTATTTTTCATATTCCTATTTAAAATTTGCGAGGTTATTTTGCCTGAAAAAGGCAGAGAAGTTTGGATCGAAGTATCATACCATACTAATTCTTAGCGGGCAAGAATTGAGCCTAAGGAAGCTTACAGCTTTGAAATTCTGTTGATCAAAAGAGTATCTGCAAGAACCAGGGCCGTCATCGCTTCAACGATCGGCACGGCCCGGATGGCCACACAAGGATCGTGGCGTCCTGATTCGGGGAGTTGAAAGGTAGCATTTTCCCCTGAGAGAGTGACTGTCTGCTGGGGCTTTTTTATACTGGAGGTCGGTTTGAACGCAACGCGGAAAAAGAGCGGTGAGCCCGTTGAGATTCCGCCTAAGGTTCCGCCGGCAAAATTGGTGGAAGTTTGTGCATGACCTTCTTCATCTAAAGTAAAGCCGTCATTGTGCTCAGATCCCCGCATTCTAGCCGCTTGAAACCCGGAACCAATCTCAAACCCTTTGGATGCAGGAAGGGAAAGCATGGCACAGGCTAAAAGCGCTTCCAGTTTCCCATAGACCGGATCCCCTAACCCTGCAGGCACATGGGCGACACAGGCAAGGATACCTCCTAAAGAATCTTTTTCTTCTTTTACAGCGCTGATTTTTTCCATGATTTCCAAAGAAGCCTTTTCATCGGGGCAAAAAATCGGACTGGAATATGTTTTTTCCCGTAATTTTTTAAGATCGGAGAGATCTTGGGGAGCTATGGCGATCCCTCCGATTTCAGCGACAAAGGCTGCGCAATCGATCTTGTAGTGGGCCAGCAATTTTTTCGCAATGGCGCCGGCGGCGACTCTAGCAGCGGTTTCGCGGGCAGAAGATCTTCCTCCCCCTCGATAGTCGAAGATGCCATATTTTTCGAGGTAAGTGAAGTTGGCATGCCCGGGGCGATAGAGATCTTTAATGGCCGTGTATTGGGAACTGTCAGCGTCTTTGTTGCGAATGAGGATGGCAATAGGAGCCCCTGTGGTTTTCCCTTCAAAAAGACCCGAAAAAATTTCTGCTGTATCTCCTTCAGTCCGCGGTGACGTGTAGATGTTTTTTCCGGGCTGACGTAAGGCCAGCTGCTCATTAATGTCTTGCTCGGTCACGGCAAGTCCGGCAGGACATCCGTCAATCACAACCCCAATCCCGGGGCCATGCGATTCTCCAAAGGTCGTGATGCGAAAGATTTGTCCAAATGAATTAGAGGCCATGTGAGGAACCTTTCCCGTTAAGCATTTCTTTAATTTCCTGAGCGATCTCATCTGCAGTATGGCAGTCCGCATCTACTACCGCATCCGCGTAATTGAGGTAGAGCGGCAACCGCAGATCGTACATTTTTTTTGCATTATTTAAATCCCTAAACAGCGGCCTAGAGTTATCCCCTTCCAACTGTTTAACGACTTGATCAAAGGGTGCGTTCAGGAAGATCACTTTCCCACCCGCTTCTTTGAAATAATCGAGAATAATTTTATTCAACACGACGCCGCCACCCGCGGAGATGACCACATCGTCTTTGGCGGCATACTCCTTCGCGATCGCAATTTCTGTTGCACGCAAGAGTAACTCCCCCCCTTTAGCAAACACTTCATGCATGTTGCGGGTAGAGGTCTTTTGATAGACGATATCATCCATCTCAAGGATTTCCAAGCCGAGCAACTTGCTTAAGGCTTTAGCGACCGTGGATTTCCCCGATCCCATAAAGCCGATGAGCACGATCTTCATTTCAAGCTCCTTAAAACTTCCCAAAAGTTGGGAAAGGTCTTATTGACAACTTCGGGATGCTGAATGACCATACCCGGCAGATGCGTGCCGGCAACGGCAAACGCCATCGCCATGCGATGGTCGTTGTAGGTAGCGATTGTGGCTGCACGAGGCGCGCCTCCGTAAATGGTCAAGGTGTCGTGCGTATCCTCTGTTTGAACCCCCATCTTCCCCAATTCGTTTTTAAGCGCTAAAACGCGCTCAGTTTCCTTAACTCTAAGGGAACGAACCCCCTTAATCTTGGTCACGCCCTTTGCAAAGGCGGCCAACACCGCCAGAGTCATCACTTGATCAGGACAATCTTCCATGTCCACATCCAAAGGGAGCACCTGTTCCCCTTCAACACACACCGCATTGTCGCCAAAGCTCACCCGATTTCCCATTTTAGCCAAAATCTCTAAAAATTTACGATCGGCCTGCTGCGATTCCGGATTCAAGTTTTCTACAGTAATAGTTGATTGCGTTAATGCGGCAATGGCGAAAAAATAGCCGGCGCTAGAAAAATCCCCTTCAATCTTATAGTCTGTTTTTTGATACCGCTGCCCTCCCGGCACCACATAGGTTCCCTCTTTATTCTGGAGGACCTCGACCTCCCACTCTTGCATACACCCGATGGTCATGTCGCTATAGGGTTTAGAAATCAGCGTTCCTGTCGTGTGGAGGGTAAATTCATTGGAAATATAAGGAGCGATTAACAGCAGCGCCGAAAAAAACTGACTGCTGATCGCGCCATTAACCGAAACGGCGCTGCCGAAAAGGGTCGATGTGTTGACCTTTAACGGAAGTTCCCCCACTTTTTCACAATAGGAAATCCCGGCGCCTAAGCTTTGCAACGCCTCGACCAGGTCGCTGATCGGCCGTTCATTCAACCGCTTGCTGCCTTGGAGAATTTTAACACCCGGAACAATGCAAAGCAAAGCCAAGATAAACCGCACCGTCGTTCCGGAATCATGCGCGTATAATTGATAATTTTTCTCTGCAATACAGGTCACATCGTCTTGCACAATGATCCGTTCAGGCGTTGTTTCGATGGTTAGCCCCAAAGTGCGCAAACAACCGATCATGGCCTCGGTGTCTTCACTATACAAAGGATTTAAAAGAGAGACAGAACCCTTGGTGAGCGCTGCCAGAATCAGCGCACGATTGGTGTAGCTTTTAGAGCCGGGCACCCGGACACTGACGCAAACAGGCTTTTTTAACGGGGTGATTTCCAACGTTCCATCCAATCAAGTGTAGGTTCCAATGCACTTTGAGTGACCGTACGGCAATAAGCCCCCTCAAAAGGGTGCGCATGGCCAATTCTGTCGATCAGGACAAAACGGACCTCTCCTTTGGCCTTTTTTTTATCATGGGCCATAGCTTGCAAGAGAGCGCTGCGACTGTAATTAATAGGTAATTTTAGAGGAAAAGAAGCATAGAGCGCCCGGATTTGTTCGAAGGCGTTTTCCTCCAAATATCCTAACTGCATGCTCAAGTGAGCTTCCACAACGCAGCCTAAAGCAACAGCTTCTCCATGAGGCATCTCATACTCGGCAACCGTTTCCAACGCATGCCCTATCGTATGGCCAAAATTTAACACGCGCCTTAGAGAGTGCTCTCTAGGATCTTGCGTTACAATGGCAATTTTCCCTTCGATTGCTTTAAGAATAATCTCGGGATCCTGGCTATTTTTCCCGGCCATTTCCCAGATGGAAGCGTCTTGAATAAGCCCCATTTTTAAAACTTCTGCACGACCGTTAAACCACTCTTTTTCAGGAAGCGTATCCAGCATGTTGAGATCGGAAAAAATGGCTTGCGGTGGATAAATCGTGCCTACAAGATTTTTACCGTACGAGGTATCGATGCCGGTTTTCCCTCCGATAGCAGCGTCAACGATGGCTAATAAAGTTGTGGGGATAAGTATCAGAGGCACTCCACGCATATAAATGGAAGCGACAAACCCTACAAGATCTGTCGTCACACCCCCTCCAAGAGCGATCAGCAGCGTATCGCGACCGCACTTCCTTTTGCAGAGCTCATCGATGAGATAGTGTTCTATTTCCCGGCTCTTTGCTTTTTCTCCGCTCGGTATCGTGAGAAGCTCAGCGCCGATTTTTTTAGCCACATCCTCTGCATACAGTTCTTTGAGCGCCGCATCGGCTATCACAATCGTTCTTAAGCTGCCGCAAGACTCCCTCACTTTGGTCATAAGATTACGGCCAAAATAGAGCTCTGTCGCCGGAGGAATGAGAATTTTTTTCATGCGCCCATCCAAAAAGCTGTTTGCCTTGCTGCCTGATTTAAAAACATTTCTTCACCATAGACAATCTGACATTTCTTTAGGAAAGCGGCTTTAAGCAACTCTGTCTCTTTAGGAAAATAGACGACATCCATGACCAGTGTCTCCGGCCTGATAAGTGCGGCAGCAATCGGCATTGGGTCGGGCGCGCAATTGATCAAGATGTCATAGTCGCCGGGAACTTCATCGAGCCCCCCCGCCTTGCATCCCAGATCGGCTGCCACCTCTTTTGCCCTTGCCACGGTTCTATTCAAGATCAAAACATCAGCTCCCCGCGCTTTGGCTTCAAAGGCGATACTGCGCCCCGCGCCTCCGGCTCCAATAACAACCACCTTACAGCCTTGAACAGACCTCTTTTTTTCAACTGCGTCAAGAGCGCCCGGGCCATCCGTGTTGGTGCCGATGATTTTCCCTTTTTTAAAGAGAAGCGTGTTGACGGCGCCGCTTTGTTGGGCGCACGGCTCTATTGCATCCAAAAATGGTAGGATCTTTTCTTTCAGCGGAATCGTCACACTAAGCCCGCGTATGCCGATGGCTCTAGCCAACGGGATAAATTCCGCAAGTTCTTCCGGTTTGACGCTCATCTTCACATAAACTGCATTCAGCTCTCGGTCTCGAAAGACGCCATTATGGTAAAGATGCCCGAAACTCTTTTCTACCGGATCTCCAATGAGGCCATAAATCGATGTTTGCCGATTCAATAAAGGATAGCGGTAAATATCCACCATTTCTTGTACGGGAAGCTGCCCCGGGGCTGTCTTTGAAGAATCAAGACTTCCATAATCGATCAAATTTCCCGCAACCGGCCCCAGAACCCGGGCAAATGCCCCTTTTTCCCCCATGCAAATGACGCTTGTTCTAGGGTGATCTTTTACGAAAAGAAGCGCTCTCAGCGCATCGTTTGCAGACTGCGCCATCACAGCGATCTTATAACTATAGGCCGTATATTCCTGCATGGCACGATAAATCCCCTCTAAATCGTTAGGGGTCTCATGAAAATTATGATACGAAAGGACAAATTGCGTCTTCGGATACTTCTTGATCACGTCATTAAGGAACTGCGGACGCATATCGTATTCAAGATCGAAAAAGGGAGGCTCCAGAGCTAAAAATTGCAGGATTAAAGCCTCCCTCTCCGTTTCCGTACCGCTAAATTTTCCCCCTTGGGATGCTTTCCGCAGCGTGAGCATCACGGGACAAGAAGATTCCTGGAGTAAGCTTTTAACGGACTCCTGATTAAGGGGAAACAGGTCCAGCCGCAATTCAATTGCGACTAACTTCTTAAGATTGTGCTGCATCGAACCGGGTCGAGCGATTGAAAGAAAAAGCATTTCCCTCATCCTATCTTTTTTACTCAAAAAAATCAGTTGATTTAACTTCATGTAATCATGTAGCGTTACATATATAACAACAAGAGAATTTGCATGGACGAACAACCAGAAGATGATGGCTGGCGAGGGTTTCTAAACCTTTGCATAAAAACAGAAACCCCGGAGGAGCTGAAAGCCCTTCTTTGGTTATTTTTGACGCCTGAAGAACGAAAAGATATCTCCAACCGCTATTTAATTGTCCGGGAACTGGTCAAAGGGGAAAAGACCCAGAGGCAGCTAGCAAAAGATCTCGGTGTCAGTATCGCCAAGATCACGCGAGGGTCCAATTATCTTAAAATGATTAATAAAGATCTCAGGAGGCTCTTAGAAAACCTCTCCTGAGAAAAGGAGCAACGTATGAGAAAAGCCTTATTTCGGGAAATCCCCTATGACTGCCATACGCCCATTACAGCATATCATGCGTTGGCAACCAAAGGTGCTTGCATTCTCGAATCTTCTCCCCAAAAAGATCGTTATTCTTATGTCGGTATCGATCCGATCACTTCTATCTCCGGAAAAGGTAACTACGTTTCAGCCTTACGAGAACTTAAAGAAAAACATCCCATCAGCGCCATCCATCCCTTAGCCTTATATACAGGAGGACCTGTTGGTTATGTATCATACGATGAAGACTACTTTTTCCAGATCTACCGATCCGCTGTAGCGTTTGATCATCAAGCCGGCAGAGCGGCCCTATCGATCATCGGAAACGAGGAAGAACTTGAGTTGCTCTATGAGAAGTTAATCACACAAAAAGCCGTCATCGATTCCTTTTTACTGCAGGATGAAAATGGACAGACCTAAGATACGTACTCCATTTCAGCCGGACTCGATTATCCCGGCGTAGGCCCTCAGCACGCCTCTTTATACAATTCACGAAGGGTTGTCTATGATATTTGCAATGATGAAGAAGCCCTTGCCGCATTCAAGCTCCTGGCAAAAGCAGAAGGGATCATCCCGGCACTTGAATCCTCGCATGCTTTAGGCTACCTTACCCGTATTGCCGAGACGTTACCTAAAGAAACCATCGTATTAGTCAACCTATCAGGCAGAGGAGACAAAGATGTCGCGCATATCGCAAGCCTTCACTAATAAACAAGCGTTTATTGGCTATCTGACAGCTGGCGACTCCTCTAAGGAGCGCTTCTTATCCCTCATTGAGATGGAGTAGTCCTAAACATGTAATGCTACCTAAAACTTTCATTTGACTTTGCGGATCTTTTGGGTTTTCTTATTGGGCTTCATCCAATGGAGACCTAAAATGACTTTGACATGCCCAAACTGCAACTCATCGACTATCAAAAAAATGGCCATATTCATAATGAAAAACAAAATCATCAATGTCTAAATTGCGGGCGCCAGTTTATCCTTAGCACTTCTCGAACGAGTTTCGCTTTTTCTAGGGTGTATCATAGCCGAAAGTAATTGGATAACTGCTTTGCAGAGTCTTGCCTTGCAAAAAGCGGCAGAATTTGCAAGATTGTAATTATAGATATATAAAGGAGTGCCATGTCATATCGACATCACCCATTTCACTAATAAGCGGTTGGTTAGCATGCGGCAACAGACAGACACTGCCTACATTCGTTACACAGCAGATCATGTGGAAAAAGGATGCAACCGTTGCAGGAGCTGCGCACAATATTCCAAAACAACCCAACGGGGTTTTAGAGGCTCCAGCAGGAGGTTTAAGCAATGAGTGGTAATGAATATTCCCGAAACAACCCGAGCCTTCGTTACCGTGAACTTATAGTGCAATATAAAAGAATGCACGCCGAAGGCTATAAATTTAACGGCCAGCATTCTCGCACCATTTATTTTGGGAATATGGTCTTGAACCATGCGAAAGAAATCAAAGACCTGATCAGGGACACAGGATCCAAATCATTGCTAGATTATGGATCTGGCAAGGGATGGTATTATAAAGACCATTTGAATCGTGAGTTAAGCATAAGGCATCCTTTTATAAGAATCTGGGGATCACTTGATGCCTATTGGGGAATCGAGAAGGTCCGGTGTTTTGATCCCGGCTACCCCCCATTTCAAGAGTATCCCACAGGCACTTATGAAGGAGTGATCTGTACAGATGTATTGGAGCATTGTCCTGAAGAAGACCTCCCATGGATTCTAAAGGATTTATTCGACTTTGCGGATAAATTTTTGTTTGCCACTGTTGCTCTCTATCCTGCAATTAAATTTTTGCCTAGCGGAGAGAACGTTCATTGTACTGTAAAGTCTTGGCAGTGGTGGGAAGACCTGTTTAATCAACATGCCGAGAGATCAAACCTGCCCTGTTGGAAAGTCATTTTTGAGGGGATAGATAATGGTGTATCCAGTAGAATAAAAGAGATCGGGAAGAGCCCTTCCAAATAATAAAAATCCTCAACATGATTTAAGTACCGACCAAAAGGTTGCGGCTGTCATCGTACGGCCGTGCGGAACTATCTTGACAATTATAAAACCGCTCGCAGATTGCGTCCAGATAGTGGAGGCTCTCAAGAGAAACCTTCCTCGTAACAATCCTTAAACCTAGAGACCCATCTTCAGGAGTATACCTATCTATACGTCAAAGACATTGCGACGTACGTAAAGATTAACTTTCGCGTCAATTATACCGTTCACGGAATGCGTTTTTGGCTAAGAAGGCATGGTTTCTCATACAAGAAGCCTGCGGTAGTGCCAGGAAAAGCTAACGAACAGAGCCAAAGGGAATGGATCGCGGAATACGAGAAACTTCGTCAAGCTCTCCCTAAAAATGAAACGATCTGTTTTATGGATGGGGTTCATCCCACACATAACGTCCAACCGGGTTATGGATGGATCAAAAAAGGCGAAATCTGAGCTAGGCCAATCTTTTAGAAGCAGAATAAGGGATAATTTGAAGGCGATGGGTGCACCTGCGTCCAACTTTTGAATTTACTTCGGTATAACACCGCTGCCTAAGCATAGATTACGAAGAGTAAAAAAGACGTATCAGAAGTTAAACCCAGTCCCAAATAACACAGCACATTTTAGTTGCAATCAGAAATAGAGCCAATCATGTATTATAAAATGATCCAATACATATGCCGATACTTAAAAATAGCATGATCAAAGCAGGTAAAAATTTCTTCAAGGGATCTCTGACTTTTATGTGCATGAATACAGCTCCCAGCATCACCAAAGAAACAACAAGAGCTGCTGGAAAAACCAAGAAAGGTTTCCAGAGCCCTAAAAGAAGTAGGAGCGCTGAGCTGATTTTGATAAATCCAATCACGTAAAAAGACCATAAAGGCAGACCATAAGCTGCGAATTCACTTTTTAAAGTACTACTATTGGACCCCCGATAAGGGGTTTTTTGATGACTTCGAATGATCCAAACGTTTAGCAAACCAAATGCTACAAATAGTTGAAGAACTATTGTGACAGTATCCATGGTAGATTTTACTCCAAAATGTTTGCACTTACGTGTAGGCTGTTGATAATATTATTTCAAGTAAAAAAAATTAAGGCAGTCCGGCTCTACTTTACTTAATAACTGCTGTCTGACCTATAATCTTTCATCCACACTTCAGCTTTTTGAATTTTCGGAATGATACTGCTTTCGTTTTTGTGTAACATTTTCATTAATGTTGCTGTACGGTGATTCGCAGAAAATAGAGCGTGATGTTTTTGCAGAAAACGCCAAAAAAGACCATCCCATATCTCCATCCACTCCCCCTTGGGGTAGTTGCTCATTTTTAAAATATAATTTGAAGAGGAGATATAAGGTTTGGTGACAATAGTGCCCCCATCAGCGTATTGACTCATCCCGTAAATATTTGGCACCATCACCCAATCATACGCATCGACAAAATACCCCATAAACCATTCATAAATTTCATGCGGTGAAGTCTCTGTCAGCAATAAAAAATTTCCCAGCACCATCAAGCGCTCAATATGGTTGCAGTAGCCGGTTCGTAAAGTTCTTTTAATCAGCGTATCAATAGGCAAAATTCCCACTGACCCTTCCCAAAATCTTTTAGGAATCTTCTCATGATGCCGGAAAAAATTGAGCGAGCGTTGAAAAGATCCTTTAAGCAAATAGGACGCTCTTACAAATTCCCTCCACCCCATGATTTGCCGCACAAATCCCTCTAGAGAGTTCAAGGGCACGGCATGTTTTTGGGCGTATTGAATTGCCGCGTCGATCACTTCTTGGGGAGTCAAAAGCCCAATATTCAGGATTGGCGAGAGCACGCTATGAAAAAGAAACGAATCTTCCTTTTGTATCGCGTCTTGATAGGCGCCGAAGCAAGCGAGTTTATCCTTTAAAAACAACTCAAGAGCTTTTTGAGCTTCTTCATGAGTTGTGGGATATAAAAATGGTGTAGCGTTCCCGAAAGCCTCAGGAAATTCACTTTCCACTTCAGCAATCACTTCTTCAGTCAAACGGTTTTTAGGGGGAAGAAAAAGAGGAGGAACAGAAAGCCCTTTAGGCATTTTTTTTCTATTATCCGTATCGAAGCTATACTTGCCTCCTACAGGACCTTGGCCATCCATTAAAACATCCTGACTCTTGCGCTGGTAGGCATAAAACTGAGCCATAGAATATTGCTTTTTTCCCTTGAAAAAAGTCTCCAAATCGTGATTGGAGCAAATAAATCCCGGGGATGGATGGAACTGGATATTCCATCCATAATTTTCAGCACCACTTGTTAAGTCTTGATGGAGCCAAGCATCTGCAAATTCCGCAACGTGAATATTTTTGATACGTTTTTTACCAAGAATATCAACAAAACTCCCCCGACCATTGAGTTCTTTTGAAGAGATATAGATCACTTCATTTTGGTTTTTGCGAAGCCTTTCGGCGTAACTGCGCATAGCAGACCTTAGCAGAACCAGTCTCTGTTTATGGAATCGCTGGACCTTAAAAAACAGAAACTCTTCCACAAGATAGACAGGACGCCCCGGAACTATGCAAGGATGCTTTAAAAATAACTGGTCAGGAAAAATGAGTGTAATAGCTGTCATGTGCTTTGGAAAAGTTGGAGCTGTTTTTTAGCTTCGTATGTTTTATCAAAAAGGCATTTTAGGGAATCAAATTTTGAGCTTACGAGCCGTTCGGTAAGTCACTATGGCAATCGTTAATAACGTTAATGGAATCACAAACCACATCATGACCCAACTGAACATAGGGAGAGAATCATGATCTTTAGCCACCAGTATCAAATAACCGACATAAACGACGTAATACCCTAAAAACACCCCTCCTTCCCAACGCGAAATTCTATGACCCGTAAAAAAAACAGGAAGACAAGCCACACATGCCGCAATGGCTACAGGCAAGTTAAATCGCAGCACAGAGGGAGCCACCGCTATACCATCCGGAGCGATTAAACCCGCCACCCCGATGATCCCTAGAATATTGAAAATGTTACTGCCCACAACGTTGCCAATGGCGATGTCCCTTTCCCCTCGGAGGGTTGCGACTACAGAAGTAGCCACTTCAGGTAAAGAAGTGCCCGCCGCCACGATTGTCATCGCAATAACAAGCTCGCTAACACCTAATACTCTTGCAAATGTCACTGCGCTATCTAATAACCACCCTGCTCCTAAGACACAAAACATCAACCCGATAATGATATAGCCTAGCTGCTTGCAAATCATTAGGGATCCGGTCCTTTTTTCCGGCAGCGCCCGCTCATACTCATCCCTTATAGTTTTAGCTTCCCGACGCCCCTTAAAGATTGCAAAGACCGTATAGCTAACAATCCCTGCCAACAATATTAAAGCATCTATTTTGTCTATCTTCCCATCCCAGCACATTACCCAAAGTAATAAATGGGCGCCTATCATGATAGGCACCTCGTACCAAACCAGCTGTTGCGAGACGACAAGAGGAGCAATTAAAGCAGACAAACCAAGAATAAATAAAATATTAAAGATTGAGCTCCCTAGGCAAGTCCCAATAATGATATCTGAGTGATCTGTAAATGCCGCTTTCACACTGACCGCCACTTCCGGAGAGCTCGTACCGAAAGCGACAATTGTTAAACCTATCACTAAAGGGGAAATTCCGCTGGCGACTCCTAAACGGGAGGCGCCGCGGACAAGGAATTCAGCCCCTGAAACCAAACCGGCCAACCCCAGGAGAAACATAAAAACAGTCATTACTTCCCTCTACCAAATTTCATAAGAGCATCTTCAAGACTGAGTAAAACTTGCACATGCAAATCAGGATTTTTTTGCTTACAATTGCGTGTGACAATTTGCCGAGTAAGTCAGCGAAAAAAAATACACTCATTTCAATGATTGATATGACAACGATTCATTTCTTTCACAGTTTCAAGAATGAACCGTTCTGCCATTTTGTCATAGCTATCCAATCTCTACGGCAGGGTAATTTTCAGAATATGACTCACCCAAAACGCCATAATAAATGACCAGGCGCTTTTCAAAGTCTACAATATAACTCACCACACCCGCCTCCCAAGAACCCTTTAGAAATTCAGGAAAAGTGCTTTGTCCTGCTTGATCGATCTTTAGGACTTTTACAAGAGCCTCGCGATCAAATCGAGGAATATCAACAGTCGTATTAATAAGGGGTGTGCCTTGGCTTACAACAGAACCATGCCCGGTTAAATAAACACTCTGGCAAGAAGGAAGGCTCCAAATATTTCGCGTAATCCCAGCCTTTCTTAAAGCCTCAGCAAGGTAAGGAAAACCGCCTACTTTGGGACGAATGCTCATAGCGAATTGTTGCGCTTTTATAAGATTTTCCACAGCTTTGCTCATACGCTTCTTCCTTCTCTAAAGATAACTTCTTTTGGCCTCTACTTTAATCTGTTCACTATATAATGAACAAGAGCAGTTCAGAACGCGCAAGACCACTAGCCAGCCCTAATTATTCGCCCAAATGTAAGATCACAATAAATTTCTTTGAAAGGATTTTTGGATAGTTCAATGAAATCAAAGTGTGGAGCAACTAAGTTTGAGCCTAGGATAAACCCATTATGAGCCCCTTTCTTATTCTTAAATTACCGCAAATTATAGGAGCTGACAGTCACCACTATGCTGCGAAAACGCCCTTTTCGTCCATCCCAATTGAGTTTGCCCCTGTTTGATCCACCCATAGTCCGATTTTTTCGGTTTTTTCATGGACGTGACCACATAGTTGAAAGTGATAGGGTGTTGGCCTATTTTCAAAACTGAACATCACCAAGTCCGTAGTCCCTAAGAAAAAAGACCTGCCTTAACCTATTGATTCCAATTGTCTACGAGGCTGAGGTTGCAAATGTCCGGAGACGCGATGGTCACTGTAATCAATAGAAAAAAGCTTTTGTGAAGCATGAAAGAGCAATACTACTTAAATGACCTAATTTTCTCTTGCTCTACAACTGGATTAGAAAGGACCTTTTTCTTGACATCCCAAGGTTCCTATGTATAAGCGTTTTATTTTTTTCTTCTTAATGGCTTGTGGAATGGTTTTTTAATTCTATTAACAATTAAAAATGAACTGGAAATCGATCCTTCTGTACGCACGACCCATAAAATCGTTCGCGCAATTTCAAAATCTCTTGAAGAGAGATATAATATATCTCAAATAGGATTGTCTGAAGGTGGAAATAAAACTGGCTATAATTTTATTGGATTGACTTTTCAAGTTTCCCGAATTTCATCTAATGACGAAGCAAGAACAATTGCAGTGCATTCCTCAAACTTACTGCTCGACACATTGAATATCAATCCTAAGATGCAACCATATCTGCTAGAGAAACCGTTTACTCTAAATAACATAAAAATTTCAGTTATCATCATGGGTGCCGACAATGAAGAATTAGTACATCCGCACCTAAGCGCACTCTCTGCGTTTGATGGTAACATATATTATCACACTAATTCCGCGACAGATCCATTTAAATATGCCTCGAATACAGAGGAAACCTTCGAAGAAGCGCAACGAATCGTCCTGGAGCAAGAAGATACAAACTAAATTGTCCTCGCCAAGACTTGTCCGTACAGGTATGACTTATCGGGCAGCAACCTCTGTCCGATTATGCCTTATCTATAACATTTTTTTAGCCGCAGTTGACATTCGCTGTATCTCTATTTGGGGAAACATCTTATGACGACAGCTTCTAAGGATGTTCTTTTTTTTGAAAAATCATACCAGAAAATTTATCTATGAAGGGTGCATCTGGCACTACTTTAGCGGTTGAGTGGTTGCCTTTGATAAGAATGGAGTGATGATTATCTCTTTGATACACGTACATGTTGAGAAGGATAATGAGTAATCCCCACAACCGCCTTCACGAACTTCTTCCAAAAAAACTAGATCAAAATCACCAAAATTTGAACGAAGAAGAATTTCTTAGTGGTCATGAAAGAATGGGGCAACTAGGATTTAAACCTAGGACCAACGGATTATGAGTCGGTAGATCTTCCGTAGCAGAGCGTAAAAGAGAGTACATAGGCACAGTTAAATTAGCGGTTTATGAAAGTGCCAGTTGTGCTCATTTGCGCCTTTTTATTGTAGCTTTTCCCCACCGATTGCGTATAAATTACGTAATTTCCAAGTAGCAATTGAAGTATAGGCAGCAAGTGCTATTCCTATTGACTATGAAAGCTCGATGGATAAGAATGTAGTAAAAAGACAACATTTACCGACATTGTTATCCATGAATGCAAAACAGAAAGCCATAAAGCTCTTTAAAAAAAACCAAGGCTTGCTTCGAACAGCCGAAGCTATCCGCTTGGGTATTCACCCACGTACTATTTATCAGCTTCGAGACGAAGGATTATTAGAGCAATTGACGAAAGGGATCTATAGGCTGGTTGAAGTTCCTGATTTTTCCGAGCCCGATCTCGTTCTTGTTTCCAAGAAAATTCCTCATGGCGTCATATGCTTGATTTCAGCTTTGGCTTATCACGAAATCACAACCCAGATTCCCCACTTTGTTTATGTTGCCATTCCAACCAAAGCAAGAGCGTCTAAGTTGGAATATCCACCCCTTCGATATTTTCGATACTCGGAAAAGGTGTACAACTCTGGCGTTGAAACCAAGTTGATCGGTGGATACCCCGTCAAAATTTACGACATCGAAAAGACCTTAGCCGATTGTGTTAAATTTCGTAATAAAATTGGGATGGACGTTGTCATTGAAGCATTGAAGATGTACTGGCAACGCAAGGGCACCCAAATTGATAAGTTATATGAATATGCAAAAATTAACCGTATTGAAAAAATCCTTCAACCCATTATGGAAACGATAGTGAGTCAATAAGAATGGTAAAACCCAAGAAGAAACTTGAAGAGTCAATTTATAGCCGTTTAAAAAATGTCGCCAAGCAAAGAAAAAGGCCAGTTTAGGAAGTTTTAAAATATTATGCTATGGAACGCTTCTTATACCGTTTAAGTGTATCCTTACATCAAAGTTCTTTTTATTTAAAAGGGGGTTTGATGTTAATGGTATGGGATCCGATGAGCCATCGAGCAACGGTAGACATCGATCTTCTTGCAAAAACCTCAAATTCTATAGCAAATTTGCAGAAAATTATTAATGAAGTCTGCGCTATTGAAGTGATTCCTGACGGTATGAAATTTGCGTCTGATTCATTAAAATTAACGGAAGCACAATTAGAGGCGGAATATCATGGTATTAGCGCTGCATTTTCAGCGCAGTTGTTTACAGCAAAGCTTCCCATGCGAATAGATTTCGGGTTTAGTGATACCATTCTACCTCATCCTGCAAAGTTTAAATATCCCACTCTTTTGGATTTCCCTGCCCCAGAACTGAAAGGATATACCCCTCAAACGTCAATCGCAGAAAAATTTGAATCCATCATACGCTTGGGATTTGCAAACACACGTATGAAAGACTTTTATGACATCTGGCTATTGATCCAGCAATTCGAATTTGATCGTAATGAGCTAAAGGAAATCATTCAACAAGTTCTCAAAAACCGTGGAACAGTTTTAGCGTCATCTCCAATTGCATTTTTGGAATCGTTCTATGATAATCAGATCAAGAAAGACAAATGGAATGCCTTTTTAAAAGATATTTCGCATGAATCAGTAGCACTGGAAAAAGTCATGATTGATTTAAAGAAGTTTTTTCAACCGCTGACTCTTTTATAAAAGCGTCGAAATCTAAAAAGTATGATGTTTTTATCATAATTTTGAAATATTAATGATAAGACATTTATCCCAGCAACCTCCATAATTGATAGCCCGACTTACAGTGACGTTATACTGAAATGAATTCAAAAATCGGAATTTTGACTTAGAATTTTTTTCGTTTGACAAAGCGCAGAAATCGATATCAACTTGGAGAAGTTGAAGAGATTGAGCGCAAAGTCAGGCGGAAAAAATCAAGTTGAAAACCGAGGATCTCAAGGAAAGCGTGCCCCCAATTCTTCCTAAGGACCTTTTTTTTCGAAAAATCATACCAGAAAACTTATCTATGAAGGGTGTATTTTGCACTACTTTAGCGTGAGTGTTTGCCTTTGATAAGAATGGAGTGATGAATATCTCTTTGATAAGCGTACGTGTTGAGAAGGATCATGCGTAATCCCTACAACCGCCTTGAAGAACTTCTTCCAAAAAACTAGATCAAAATCATCAAAATTTGAACGTAGTGTGATCATGAAAGAATGGGGCAACAAGGATTTGAACCTAGGACCAACGGTTTAGGAGTGCTTTACCCCGTGTAACTCTGAACAAAATAGAGAATTCCGGATAATGCCGTGTGTTTCCACTCAATTGCGGAAAAGAGCCTAGACGAAAAATGGCATACTGGCTTGAATTTCTTACATATTTTTGCCCATGCTTTAACGGGTGCAACACCAGCAGTCAGCTAGGTGGTCATTGACTAGACCGACGGCCTGCATGTAAGCATAAATAATTGTAGAACCAACAAATGTCATCCCACGTTGTTTTAAGTCTTTGGAAAGAGCATCGCTTTCTGTAGTAGAAGTAGGAACCTCTGAAAACAATTTTCTGTGGTTAACGATAGATTTCCCTCCTACGAAACTCCATAGATAGCGATCAAAAGAACCATATTCCTGCTGAATTTTTAAGAATACTTGAGCATTCTGACGCGCAGCGTAGATTTTTAATCGGTTGCGTATGATGGATGCATCTTGTAGCAGGGCATCTAATTGATCATCATTCATGGAGGCAACTTTAAAAGGGTCAAAATGATAAAATGCTTTCCGATATCCCTCGCGGCGTTTAAGAATAGTCTCCCAACTTAGCCCAGCTTGCGCACCCTCTAAAATAAGCATTTCAAATAAATGTTGGTCATCATGAACGGGAATCCCCCATTCATTATCATGATATCGAGCATAGAATTCCTTGCCAGGTTGTCCACCAAAACAACGCTTTTTTCCATCACTGCCCAGTATAGTCATAGCAACCTCTGTAATTTTGATGATAAAAGAGCTTTTCGCCCCCCTGCTTCAATACTTCCATAATTTGACAATATGGACTAGCCCATAACTCGCGCAACTCCCAATTCTGCTAGCTCCTTGGAAGAAGGGTAGTGTAACATTCTTTCTGTAAATTCAATTTCCGAAAAAAGAGATTGAAAGAAAAAGTTTGAGATCAGACTCTCTTAATTGTGAAAAAAGGAGAAAATCATGATCTCAAACAAACTGTTTACCCCATTAATCGCAGAA
>JBGSQP010000005.1:0-90059 GCA_041738095.1 Waddlia sp. | reverse complement strand
CCTGTAATCGATTGGTAACAGCGATTGCAGTAGATATACATGAAGACTGGGCAAGCGGAAAAAGGTATGTAACCTTTTAAAGGAGAGATATCCCACCGTGGCGCGCCGAGCTAGCCCCTTGGGGAGAGCTCGGCGAGGCGCTCAAGGTGGATTTGGAAAGTATTAAAAAAAGGCAGAAAAAAGAAAGCGAGAGCGAAGATCTCAAATTTTACAGAAAAACTGTTGCTTAATCGAATTTTTTTCGTTTGACAAAGCGCAGAAATCGATATCAACTTGGAGAAGTTGATGAGATTGAGCGCAAAGTCAGGCTGAAAAAGATCAAGTCGAAAACCGATTCTTGAATTCATTTCAGTATAGATCACTCTTTGCTTCATCCGCTTGTATAACCGCTCTATTGGATTAAGATTTAAATTTTATGTAGGCAAAAAGTGAAGTTCGACCTTTGAGTTTCCACTGAACTCCTTCATCCAAGCTGACTTTGCTTCAAGAGTTGTATCGTCCTGAACGACGATCCTATACCGGCTCCAATTCAAACTTATCCCTTTGCCTTGATCTTTTTGTCCTGACTTTGCGTTCAACCTCCTCTACTTTTCCAATATCGACGCAGCCAGAAACCAAATTGTGAATGGCGTTGAATTTACCTCTTAATCCAATATTAATAAAAACTAACTATAATTATTTTTGATAATGATGTCTTATGAAACAAGATCGATTGCATAAGCTGATTTAATTAAAGTAAAAAATATAATTTAATCCCTGAGAGAGAACCCCTATGAGTATTAATCCTATACAAGATCAGTTTAAAAAAATTGAAAGTACAGACCTAAAGAGAGAGATCCTATCTGCTAGCGGAGGTATTTTTGAAAAGGTCAACAGTTTAGGGCGTTTCTTAAGATGGATCAAAGGCATCTTTACCCCAGGCGATGCTTTTGCCGACTGCAGGGCACAGAAAGTTGCCGAAGAAATTGCATCCTTTGTTAATAACAATAGAGCCTCCCTCACTGAGATACAGGTAAAGACGCTAAAGGATAAAGTTTCCGTGTTGATTAAGAAAAAAAAGAATGCTGCTCCCATAGAAATGCAAGAAGCCCTGGACAGAATAAACATTGTTTATAATGCAAAAAAACACGCGGCCACTCCCGTTCATACTTTAGACAAAGGTACAGCAGTTGTGCAAAGTCTGGCTAAAAAAGTTACCCCTTCACCTCAAGAAGCAAAAATCGACAGCAAGGAGAGCGAAACAATCGTCCTCAAAAATTTTGAGGACACATTCAAACCACACCCTCGCGATTCCTATGATAAAATACAGAGATATAATGAAAACGTTGGTGATCTTAAATCACTGGGCGGTAAGATCGGGTTTTCCGAACTAAAAAAACTGCTGGGCATAACAACAGACCCAGATAAACCCCTGCTTTTTAAGACCTTATGCGCAATTGGCAACGCTTTAAAATTTCAGCAAAATAACATTTTCAAAGAGGAAAAAGGCTCAGGAGGCAAATCGGAAACCCATGCTTACGCCCTTCAAGGTGAAAATATTTACATCATTTTCCATACCGCAAAAGGTGTTCCCTCGTCTGATGCCATTCGGTTAAATGATGTTTCCGTTCCCTACATTATGCAGCGAATCGATGAGGAAGATCGAGGAGGAGAAAAAATTCAAGTCGGACTTAAATTCGGCTGGGAAGACAAAACAGCACTTGGTGGGAAAGCGGAATTAGGCATAAAACCTAGAGACGATGCTCACGAGCTCTATAAAATCCTCAAAGATCCTGAAACAACAAGCTCTCATATCGAACAATTTAGACCACCTCTAGTCGCAGGTTCTACCTATTTAGACTTTTCTCCAAAGACCGAACGCATGGATTTGAAACAATCCTCCTCCGACCACCTATTGAACGCGTTAATCGATGCAGCTAAGGGTCTGGAGCATCTGCACCAGAAAGAATTTGTGCATACAAATCTCGAGCCCGGCGCATTGGTATTTGAAAAATCACCGGGTGATAAAGCCTTTAAAGGCAAAATTCGCAATATCGGGTGGGTAAGAAAAGCGGGAAAACCAATGAAAGTGTTTAGACCGACATATAATTCTCCAGGTGGTAATAAGGCTAGCCGTAAAAAGGATAATTTTTCATTTGGAATTACCATTTTCGAGCTGGCCACAGGCTCTCTCCCTAAAGTCTTTGATGGTGATGGAAAACAGAAAATAGATGGAAAGGGGAATCCCCTGGTCCGTGTTTTTGCCGAACTTAAACAAGAAGACATTGATAAAATCCTAAATGATGCAAAGGAAACACATCAGCAGGATCCACTAAAACGTGGAATGTTAAATGTGGCCCATCAACTTCTTCGAATCAGGACAGAAAGTAAAAGAGGGAAACCTACAAGGATCTCGATTGAAGAGGCCTTGACTCAACTTCAAAAACTCAAGGCTTAAATAAAAGGCGCCCCTTGAGCGCGCCTTTCCACTTTTAAAATGACATCGATAGCCTATTGTTTTTCTATTACTTTCAATCCTCTTTACATTATCGTGACCTTTCTGCTACCATTTATTCATTGAACGCTCAAACAGAGTAATTTCGGAGAAACCATGTCTTCTGTAAAAAAGAAGCGCCGGCAGAAAATTGCGAAACATAAACGCAAAAAACGCAGCCGACGCGACCGTCATAAGAACAAATAGTAAGTAAATCATGTGGACAGTCCCCGTTGACTACGACGTGATTGTCATGGGAGGGGGGCACGCTGGTTGCGAAGCCGCCCTCGCTTCGGCACGCATGGGTGCGCGCACCCTTTTGCTCACCATGAACCTTGATACGATCGCCAAAATGAGCTGCAATCCGGCTGTTGGTGGCATTGGTAAAGGTCACATGGTGCGCGAAATTGACGCACTCGGCGGGGAAATGGGCAAAGCCATTGACGCTACCGGCATCCAGTTTCGGATGCTGAACGCCGCCAATGGTCCTGCTGTATGGGCACCTCGCGCTCAAGCGGATAAGGTTGCCTATCAATTCGACATGAAACGGCGCCTGGAAAAAACTCCCCATTTAGAAATCAAACAAGGCACGATAGAGGAGCTGGTTGTCACCGGCGAACGCGTGCAGGGTGTGATCACTAAAGAAGGATTCCATTACAAGGGCCGCACTGTCATCATATCCTCAGGCACGTTTATGCGTGGTCTGCTACACATTGGGAATCATCATTTTGCCGGCGGCAGAGCCGGAGATCAGCCTGCAGTTGGCCTCTCGGCCAGTCTGGAAAAGTGCGGTTTTCAACTTGGCCGCCTCAAAACCGGCACTCCCCCGCGCGTACACCGTCGTTCGATTGATTTTAGCTTAACCGAAGAACAACCGGGCGAAGAAGGCATCCGTTTTTCCTTTGATGATGAAGGGATTCCGCGATTGCCGCAAATCTCCTGCCACATCACTTACACAACGCCTGATACAAAGCGCATTATTGAAGAAAATCTGCACCGCTCTCCTCTTTACTCCGGTAAAATCAAAGGGGTCGGCCCACGCTATTGCCCTTCCATCGAAGACAAAATCGTGCGTTTTGCCGACAAGGAAAGGCATCAGCTTTTTCTGGAACCGGAAGGCATTCATACCGACGAAATTTACATTAACGGGATCTCTTCCTCATTACCCCTTGATGTGCAGGACGCTTTCATCCGCAGTATCCCGGCTTTAAAAAATGCCGAAGTCATGCGGCCGGCCTATGCCATTGAGTACGATTACGTCACCTCAGGTCAGATGGGTCCTAGTCTGGAATCAAAAAAAGTGGAAGGGTTATTTTTCGCCGGGCAAATCAATGGCACGACCGGTTATGAAGAAGCGGCTGCACAAGGGCTGATGGCCGGCATCAACGCGGCTGCCAAAGTCCAGGGTAAGCCTGCGCTTATCCTTGGCCGTTCCGAAGCCTATATCGGCGTGATGATTGATGATCTGATCACCAAAGGCCTGGATGAGCCCTACCGCATGTTTACTAGCCGCGCCGAACACAGACTTCTTTTGCGTCAAGACAACGCCGACTTGCGCCTGCGTAAATACGGCTATGAATATGGACTGATTGATGCTACTCGCTGGCAGCGCCTGCAAGTTAAGCAAACGTGCCTCGAGGAAGAATTGATCCGTTTAGAAAAAATTTATAAGCAGCTGGATGGCAAAGGACATTCCTTGGCGCAGCTTATGCGCCGGCCGGAAAATACCTACCGAAAACTACTCGAGCAATATCCAGATGATGTAAGAGACCACGGCATTGAAATCAATTTCCAAATCGAGCTTAATTTAAAGTATGCCGGCTACATCACACGCCAAAACGGCGAAATCAAACGCCTTTCTAATGTTGAGCAAGTGAAGATTCCAGCCGGCTATAACTTTTCATTAGTGACCAGCCTCTCTTCAGAAGCCAAACAAAAGCTCAACAAAACCAATCCTCTTACGGTAGGACAAGCCTCCCGCGTTTCAGGTGTCTCTTCTGCCGATATTTCCGTTCTTTTGATCGAATTGACCAAAAGAGAACGGCAATCGCCCTCTGCAGCATGATCCATCTACTTCGTCTTTACAATTGGCCTATTTATAAACAACTGCAACTAGAAGAAGCACTCTTGCGCACGGATGATCGTAACTGGTGCCTGATCAATACTGGATCACCGGAAGCCATCGTAATGGGTATCTCCGGGAAAAAAGAAGATTTGATTGAAGAGCGCACTCTACCAATGCCCGTCATCCGCCGCTTTAGCGGGGGCGGTTGCGTATTGATCGACGAAGAAACCCTTTTTATCACCTTGATCTACAACCGCCATTCAGTCAGCGTAGCGCCCTTTCCACAGCACATCATGCAGTGGAGCGGAGAATTTTATCAGCCTTTGTTTCCCGATAAAAAATTTAGCGTACGGGAAAATGATTATGTTTTGGATGATCGTAAATTCGGCGGCAATGCTCAATACATTCTAAAAAACCGTTGGCTGCATCATAGCTCCTTGCTCTGGGATTTCTGCCCAGAGAAAATGAGCGTATTAAAACTGCCTTCCAAACGGCCGGAATACCGCAACAACCGAGACCATGGAGATTTTCTCTGCACACTAAAACCACACTTCTCCTCCAAAGAAGATTTCTTAAATCAGTTTCAAAACTCACTCTCAAGAAAGTTTAATGTAATGCCTATCCGTGAAGAAGAGGCGCTTGATACGTTGAACAATCCCCATAGAAAAGGAACCCAATTCGCATGCTGATCATGGGAAAAAATTGTGTGGAAACCGTTTTAAAGAAAGAGCCGCAACGCATTGTGACTTTATTCAGCTCTAAAAAAATGGACGATCCTCTTTTAGCAGCAGCTCAAAAAGAAGGTGTTGAGGTTAAATTCATCGGCAAGCATCAGCTTGATAAATTGGTGGAATCCGATTCCCATCAGTCGTATGTTGCTCAGGTGCGCCCTAGAAAGCAACCGGATCTCAAAGCTTTTCTGGAAGAAGACCACCAACTCGTCCTCATGCTGGATGCAATCAACGATCCCCAAAATTTAGGTGCACTGCTGCGCGCGGCCGAGTGCTTTGGTGTGGATGCTGTCATTTGGTCTAAAAACCGCGGCTGTTCTTTAACTCCCTCTGCCACTAAAGCCAGTGTCGGAGCTTCCGAGTTAGTTCCGCTAATCATTGTCTCCAATCTTGCTGAAACCGTCCGCCGTTTTCAGGAAGAAGGTTACACGGCCGTGACCGCCGAAATCGATGATCACGCCAAGCCTCTTTGGAACTATACATTTCCTGAAAAGACCCTGCTGATTATGGGTTCGGAAGGAGAAGGCGTGCAGCCTTTAATTAGTAAGCTGGCAAATGAAAAGGTGTACATTCCCATGGCCGGCACGATTGATTCATTAAATGTATCGCAGGCCGCTAGCGTTTTGCTCTCGCATGCCAGAGGAAAAGCTTTAAACAAATAAAGACCTTGTCCTAGGGTAAGGGCCTCATGAGGCTGCCATAAGCATTACCAGCCTTGCTGCTTAAAGTCCAGCAGGGTGATATTTCAAGAAATGGAAAGGGTCGAGGTGTATACCGAATGTGTCATGTCGCCCTGAATTTGAGCTAAGGGGAAGCCGGCGCCAAAATAAAACGCAACTTGAATAAGTTGCGTGATGCATACAGGCCTCAAAATCAGCCGATGACGACACATCCTGACACCAAATTGTGAATTGCGTTCGGTATAACGGCTTGTAAATCTTTCCAGATTAAGACTGCTTCTGAAATTTCGGGATTTGACCGAGGCTCAGACTCCTGATTCAGTACCCTATGAGCTACTTGATCAATCGTTTTTTCTTGCTCGGTACGATCTTCGGGATTTTTAACTCTTTACAGCCTGAAGAATTCCGCCAATGGCGTGGCAATTAATAACGGAGCATCTGCAAAGGCAGATGCTCCGTTGTCTTTAAGGTTTCATAATGTCTGTTACCGCTTTATGAATTTCTCTCACATAATCTCGGTATCCGTGTTCTAAGTCATTTGGCGTCATCTCGACTTTGCGGTCAGGAGTTACGCCTAAGTTCTCAATCGGGTTCAAGTCTATGCGCTGAGCAATCGATCCGGTGAACGAAAAACCTGCAATCCCTAAGCTATTGGGATAGCTGTGACCCAATACATAGCCGCCTGCACCTGCCGTTTGTCTTCCCATGATGGTAACGCGCTTGTTGTCTTGCAAAATCGCCGGCAAGAAATCGCCGCAAGAGAAGTCCAGTGCATTAACCAAAAGCAGGATCGGCTTTGTATAATTGACATCGGGATGAGGCTTCAGTGTTTCAATCCCTTCAATAAATCCGGGCCTTGTCAATAATCTGCCCGCATTCCACTCCTGGAGCATAAATTGAAAATATCGAATAAAATCTTGAACTAAACTGTAGTCCACAGGATAGCCTTGAATCGACGAAGCGCCAAAAAGGTCGACGGCATCTTCATTATTCTGAACGCTTTCAAATAGTTCTATGTAATCTACGGCGAACGCAATGTCTTCTTGGGTAATCGTCATCTGGTTTTTAGGCAGTAGCAGGGGTTTATCGGTCAGCATAGAGGCCAAAGCGTACATGTAAAACAGGCTTCCGCCCGGATTATTCAACTGGTCGATCACCAACGCATCGCTATTTGCTTGAAAGTAGCGAAGAATAGTTGCAAAATCCTCAGCTGCCTTATCTGATCCCATATAATGAGGTATACGGATAAATCCTATTTTTTTTCCTGCAGGGGTCGAATAGAGGTAAGCATCAAATGCATTCTCATCTTCGGGTGTCCATAAAATGCGGCCTAAAGGAGGCAGAAAACTTTTCTCAGAACCGACAAATAAATCATCTTCTTCATCACTGTCTTGCATGCTGTGAAAGAGGCGTTCCCTTTTTGTTAATCCATTTTTGTAAGATTTGAAGAAAGGAGCTGTCATATTTTTATAAAAAAAAGAGTGCTGGCATAAAAGAGTGCCGAAATCTTTTTTAGATTGGTTAGCGAAAGGATCAGAAATTTCTTCAGCGTTATACACCCAGTCCAACTGGTACGTCGCCATCATATGGTTAGAGGCATGACGCACTGTAATCATCACCGGGCCTTGAGGTACGCGCATTCCGCTGCTTCCAGTACGCAAAGTAAAGAGTGCTTCCGCTAATGCCTGATCCGTTGCCGATTCGGGATTGCCTAATTCGGCCAATTTAAATTCCTGCAAAGCAGCATCGATAGGTAAACCGTTGAAAAGAATCACCTCATCCCCTTTTTCCAAAGGGATTTCTAATTCAGACAAGTAAGGTGTATAGGTCCAGGCAATGTAATATTTACCTTGGGCACTGTGCATGCGGAACGGCAGCACAGCCAACTCGGTAGAATAAAACTGCACGCCTACGTGGTAATCTCTAGTGGAATTAAAAAATTCTCGGACAATATGATGATATTCATAGATGGAGATGGGTCCATTTTCTAACACTTTTGCTTTTGCCAGATCCATTTGTGCCTCCAAATTCCAACCTGCATAAGTGTATTTCCATTCAAAAGGCGCGTATTTCGCTTCGAATGTATTCTTGATCACATCTAGATCGGCAATCATTTTTTCCTGTGCTGATGAGGAAAAGGCTAACAGCGGTGCTGTTGCCATAAAAAAGAGAGGCAGGAGCTTCCTATACATAAAATTCCTTACGTTTTTTATAAAAACAAAATTAATTTTACGTGATCATCATTTATTCGTCCATTAAATAAAAAAAATATTACTTTATTAAGTCTTAATATTGATCATGTAATATATTAAACATGAACACGGAATATTTATTCTCAGAAATACAACAGAAAGCCCTCATTGGTTCTGCTGTAGTGCAATCACGGCCCGGGAATCATCCTGTAGATATTAAAATTCAAAAAATTAAAAATCTATCAAACCGTTTAACTATATTCAATGCGCTTCTGCCTGAACAAAATAAATACATCTGTATCGGCAAAGTTACTTTTTCAATACAGATTAAAAATGAGCACTCCACGACACAGAATGCCGTCTACGAAAAGATGAATAAGATTTACATCGAAAGACTGATTTCCTACCACAGAACATCCTTTAAAGGAATAGGGACCGCCTTGATGCAATCGGTAATAGAATACAGTTTTCATAAAAATTTTGAAGGGCGCCTTTTTTTAGAAGCGATCCAAAGTTCCCATCTCTTTTATTATAAGCTTGGAATGCGGAGTCCCGATCCTGAAATTAATCGGCGCATTCTAGACCATGAAATGGATTACCATCCCGTTCCTTGCGTCATGAGCTTTCCATCGGATGCTCTTCTGATCTGGAAAGAAAGAATCCTTTCTCAAAACTTAACAGGATATGGAAATCATGAACTTCTCCTTTGAAAACTGCTCAGCCTCTGTTATCAGCCTGGTGGATGATAACATCATCGCTATTGACATCACACAGACACAAATCTCTCCAGAATTTTTGGGTTTTGACGCCTATCTACAGGAATCGAATTTCTCATTACACTTGGGCAATTTACTGATCAGAATCGTTAAATCAGCACAAGTCAGAGAGGAGAGCGAAGAAGAGCAACAAGCCCATTTAATTTATGGAAAAATTGATAAAATTTGTATCGAAAGCCTTCAGTCTTTTCAAAAAAATCTCTACAAAGGAGTAGGAACTGCCTTGATGAACAACGTCCTTGATTATAGTTTTAAGAACAATTATGAGGGGCGCATTTTTCTAGAAGCAGCCAGAAACTCACACGGTTTTTATTATAAGCTGGGCATGCGCACCATAGATTCTAAGATAAATAACTTAATTGCAAAAAATTTAGAGAAGATAGCTAGCGGAGATAAAACACCTTTATCAGTGGACTTTGGGGTGCATTTAATGTATTTCCCACAATACGCCTTTAAGGCCTATAGGACCATTAAATGACACCCCATTTTAGCATCATTCAGAACTTGGTGTCTTCTGTTTCTTTGCCGGTTTTGGTTTCTCCACGGGTTGAAGCGCTTTTTCTTCAATAGGGTTATCTGCTCTTCTTTCTTTTGAAGTCAGCAACGGAAAGACTTCTTGATCCTGGAAAACCAAATTATCTTCTACCACTGTTACCAGACTACGACGCCCTTCATCGGGGTGCGACAACAGCTTCTCTGCCAATGGATCTTCCAAATATCTTTCAATGGTGCGACGCAAAGGACGCGCTCCCATTTCCGGTTGGAACCCTTTGTCTACCAAGAAATTCTTTGCTTTATCATCAAGCGTAATGAAGATCTCCCGATCTTTTAAACGGTCTTGGACTTTTTTGACTTCGAGCTCTATCACTTTTAATAGATGCTCGCGGTCTAGTGGCTGGAAGATCACCATATCGTTCAAGCGGTTCAAAAATTCCGGTTTAAAATCTTTGTTGACGGCGTTTTCGATCTTTTCTTTAATTTTATCATAGCTCATGAAGCCTTCTTTGGCTCCAAAACCCACTTCTGTTGTCTTCTTGATCTGTTCGGCGCCCTTATTTGACGTTAAGATAATCACCGTATTCCGGAAGTCGATTTTACGACCTACCGAATCCGTCAAGCGCCCTTCTTCCAAAATTTGGAGAAGGAGGTCCATAACATCGGGGTGTGCTTTTTCAATTTCATCGAACAAAACAACCGAGTAGGGGCGCTGTCTAACTTGCTCCGTCAATTGCCCACCTTCTTCATGTCCGACATAGCCCGGAGGTGAACCTGTCATGCGGCTGACGGCGAATTTCTCCATATACTCGGACATATCGACCTGGATCAAAGCGTCTTCACCCCCGAAGAGATGGATAGCAATCAAACGCGCTAACAACGTTTTTCCAACCCCAGTAGGCCCTAGAAATAAAAAGGCTCCAATGGGACGATTTGGATCTTTGATATTGGCTCTACTGCGGCGGATCGCGCGGCAAATCGTCTTGATAGCCTCGTCCTGCCCAATAATTCCTTTTTGCAAGAGTTCTTCCATATGGAGAACTTTTTCGGTTTCCCCTTGAGTTAAACGGTTTAAGGGAACCCCGGTTTGCTTTGCCACAACTTGAGCAACATCGTCGTCTTCAACAACAACCTGATGTTCCTCTTTATTAATTTCCCACTCCGCACGAATATTCTGCAGCCGTTCGCGCAACATTTTTTCTTTATCGCGCAACCCAGCAGCCTTTTCGTATTCTTGATGACTGATGGCGTCTTCTTTAGCCAGACGCACCTCTTCAATTTCTGTTTCAAAACGGCTAATATCCTGAGGCTGATTCATCATGGAAATGCGCATCTTAGCGCCCGCTTCATCGATCAAATCGATCGCCTTATCCGGTAGGAAGCGTCCATGCAGATAGCGATCGGACAAAATGGCTGCTGCGCGTATGGCTTGCTGAGTGTACGTGCACTTATGGTGCTCTTCATACTTACGTTTCAGCCCCTTAATGATTTCGATCGTTTCTTCCACTGAAGACGGTTGCACGGTGACTTTTTGGAATCTGCGCTCTAAGGCCGCGTCTTTTTCAATATGCTTGCGGTATTCGTCTAGGGTCGTAGCACCAATACACTGGATTTCACCGCGGGACAAGGCCGGTTTTAAAATATTGGAAGCATCGATTGCGCCTTCCGCTGCGCCTGCGCCCACAATGGTATGCAATTCATCAATGAAGAGCAGCACATTACCATTTTTTCTGATCTCATCCATGACGGCTTTGATACGTTCTTCAAACTGCCCACGGTATTTTGTACCGGCAATCATCAAAGCCAGGTCTAATGTGATTAATTTTTTATTGCGCAAATTGTCCGGCACATCGCCGCGAACGATCGCCTGAGCCAGACCTTCCACAATTGCCGTTTTGCCAACCCCTGCCTCCCCGATCAAAACCGGGTTGTTTTTCCGGCGGCGGCATAAGATCAAGATCAAACGCTCTACTTCTTCTTTTCTGCCGATTACCGGATCGAGCTTTCCTTCACGCGTCATCTCTGTTAAGTCATAACCATAAGCACGTAAAGCGGGCATTTTATCCGTTGGAGTCGCCGCTCCTTTTTCAAAACCGCGTCCGCTGGAACCAGCACCCGCGGGGCCTTGTTGACCTGGAGGAGGCGTTCCTTGACCGATAGGAGGAAGCTGCAAGTTAAAGGTCTCGAGTTCCTTCAGCACCTCTTTGCGCACTTCTTTAAGATTTACGTTTAAATTTTCCAAAACCTGTGCGGCCACACCATCCGTCTGCCTTAGAAGACCTAATAGAAGATGCTCCGTTCCCACGTAATTATGGTTAAGATTTGCGGCTTCTTCATTGGCATACTCGAAAACTTTTTTCACCTTGCCTGTCAAGGCCGGATCCCCATAAACCTGAATCTCCGGACCATAGCCGACTAATTTTTCTACTTCACTGCGTACGGTTTCAAAATCAATATTCAAATTGCGCAAGACATTGACTGCAACACCTTGCCCTAGCTTCAATAGCCCTAAGAGCACATGTTCCGTGCCCAAATAATTATGATTTAGGCGCTGCGCTTCTTTTTTCGCTAGCTTAATTACCTGCTTGGCTCGGTTGGTGAATTTGTCGAACATATTGTAAGCCTCGGGTTGCTGATTCCTCTTATATTATTATAGTATGCTTTTCTTTATTTTTCAATCGAGGGATATCTGAATGCAAGTCTGCGATTGCCTTAATTTTCGCGATGCACTCGTTGACCGAAATCCCTCCATAGCGATTACCGACCCGCGTCACATTGGGATGACTGCTCGTTAAAAGCTCAACGATATTTTTCATTTTAACGACATAGCCCACATAGTATTGTAGAATGGCATGTTGCGCATAATCAACTGTCATGACATTCGGGGTCATGTTAATAATCGAGGGGCGCGATAAAGTTTGGGTGACCCGTTCTTTAAGAGCCTCTGCGTCAAGATCCGTTCCATTCAATATGAGGGTATGGTGTGTTTGGTCTGGATGATTTTGTTGAGGAAATACCGACCAATCAAACACTACCCCCAAGATCGATGGGATTAATAGCAGAATCCTTTTTTCTGCAGAAATTGCTGGCAATACCCTGCATTAACGACTGCCAGCGACTCTGTCTTGATACTTTCCAAAAGGCTTCAAGAATACTAAAGGATCCTTTCTAAAATCGAATCCACTGTAAATCCGAATTCCTGAGCCAATGCTTTTTGCGGAGCAGAGGCGCCGAATGTTTCCATGCAAATAGCGATCCCTTCGCGGCCGATGTATTTATGCCACCCCAAATCGACGCCGGACTCAATGCTCACCCTTTTTCCTAAATCACCGCCGAAGATTTGTTGTTTGTACTCTTCCGGCTGCTTTTCGTATAGTTCCCAAGAGGGCATGGAGATCACGCGGACCGATTTGCCCCGTTTTTCCAGTTCATTGGCCACATCAAGCGCAAGCGCTACTTCTGAACCGGTGGCCACTAACATATAATCCGGCTTGCCAGCTTCTTTTTTAAGGATGTAAGCTCCCCTTCCCAAACCTTCGGCAAAAGGAATTTTGCTTCCGGGCAATTCAGGCAAGTTCTGCCGCGATAAAATCAACGCGGTCGGACAGGCCGTATTCAGTGCGGAAAGCCAGGCCATCTTCACCTCGTTGGCATCCGCCGGACGAATAACCCTCAAATTTGGAATGGCGCGTAAAGCGGCATAATGTTCGATTGGCTGGTGCGTGGGTCCGTCTTCACCCAAAAAGATCGAATCGTGGGTAAATTGGTAAATCACGTGCGATTTCATTAGAGAAGCGAGGCGAATCGCATTGCGCATGTAGTCAGAAAAAGTTAGGAAGGTTCCGATATACGGCAAAATCATATCGGTGTGCTCAATGCCGGTGGCGATGGTGGCCATTCCGAACTCACGCACTCCGAACTTGATATTGCGCCCTTCGAATGCATTTCTAGCAATGACCGGAAATTGCTCCATCATGGTCATATCCGAAGATGATAAATCCGCCGAACCGCCGTATAAATATGGCAAAACGGCGCCTAATTTCTGTAAAACCTTATGAGAAGCGCTGCGACTGGCTATCGGAGTTTTAATTTCTACATCCCACAAGATTTTTTCCAAATCTTCAGGCGGTAGACGCCGTTTCATGGCTTCAAAATCTTTGGCTTTTTCAGGATTTTCACGGCCCCATTCTGTAACCAGCCGGTCCCATTCTTTTTGCTGAACTTCCCCCTGATCGGCTTTATTTTCAAAGAAATCGTAAACAGCCTGCGGCACATAAAAAGGCTCAAGAGGTATCCCTAGCAACTCTTTGGCCGCCTTGACTTCTTCTTCACCCAGTGGGGATCCGTGCACTTTATGCGTTCCGGCCTTGTTGGGAGCCCCTTTTCCGATAATAGTCGTTGCAATGATCAATGCCGGTTTTTCTTGGGAAGCGCGCACTTTAGAAACTACGGCATGGATAGCGTCAAGGTCATGACCATCGACTTCATAAACTTCCCAACCATACGCCTCGTAGCGCATTTTCGTATTTTCCGAACTCGATTCTGAAAGGGAACCGTCCAGGCACACATGATTCGAATCGTAAAATACAATCAGGTTATCAAGCTGCCAGTGTCCTGCAAGGGCAGAAGCCTCTGAAGCCACGCCCTCCATCATGTCGCCGTCGCTCATTAAGACGTAAATCTTATTATCAAAAATCTTATGTTTCTTAGTGTTGAAACGTGAAGCAAGGATTTTCCAACCCAAAGCCTGCCCTACACCATTGCCGACCCCTTGCCCTAGCGGACCGGTGGTTGTTTCAACGCCGGGGGTGTGTTCTTCGGGATGACCGGGCGTTTGGGAATGCAGCTGGCGGAAATGCTTGATTTCCTCTAAAGACAAATCAAACCCGGCCAAATGCAGGCAGGAGTAGAGGAGCATAGAACCATGCCCTCCCGACAAAATGAAACGGTCCCGATTCAACCAGTCCGGATTCCGGGGATTATGCCGCAAAAGAACGCCATATAGATAAGCACCTAATTCCGCGCATCCCAAGGGCATGCCCGGATGTCCCGAATTGGCTTTTTGCGTGGCGTCCATCGATAAACCGCGGATCGTATTGGCCGTTTTTGCCAAAAGATTTTTCAGATCGGGATCAAGAGGCCGTGTTTGTAAGGAATTCATTTCATTGAATGAAAGGTTTTTTGCCGATGCCATGGGTGCGCACTTTGGTTAGTTGAAATGGCCACATGTTAACGGCTTGCTAGGAAATGACGCAAGGCCTTTGGCATAAGACAATATGCGGCATGGGAATTGCAATTGGGAAAAGATGAAACCTCAATGAGAAAAATAATATGTTTAAGATATTAATTCCTTTAATTATGGTTGTATCTTTTTTAAAAATAGAGCCATTAAAAGAAACTAGAAATACTATATTTACAGATGATGAATGCCTTGTGTTTATCAGTCAAAGCCATTCACCCGCCTCACTTAATCTAAAGTACTTAAACCGTTGCCCTTGGGACGTAAATGTCAACCTCTGCATTTCTTATGAGGATGGATCATCCAGCCTTAAAAAAATCGCCAATGTTTCCAAAGGAAGCTGGTCGCAGAATATTCTAGATAAATCCGCTAATATTAAAGCTGTTAAAGGAGAGGCATTTTCCGGAAAGGGAAAGCCCCCTATCCCTGAAGCCTGCCAATTACCGTCCGCCTCTGTTTGACACGGAAGGGTCGTTCCTTACTTGATTTCAAAGGAATGAATAAATTGATCGATGACCGGTTTTTTCCCACCATTAGGGTATTCCACGCCGATCAGGTAGAAGTTATTTTTAGTCACAACCAATCGGGCTTTCACGGAGCGCTTAGTTTCGTTATCTTTCACTACAACATCCATTGTTTGCCCATAATCTCCGGCATAGATCGATTGCTTGACAACCTCTAGAGAAGACTCATTAAAGTCTTCTAAAAACAACGCGAAAAGTGTTTCTGCATCGACTTCTTGCAAAGGGGGTTTGGGAGCTATAAAGACGTATTCCACTTTATCTTTTTTTAAAGCGACTTCCAAAACGCCGTCTTCCAAAATTGACTTGGGTTTAGCAGGAAATCGTAGGGTGATTTTCTCCACGCCGAACGTTTGTTTGAAGTCATAAGACCCTTTGGGCTTTTCCTCGCAATCAGTGCATTTTTCAACAATAGAAACGGCCATCTGCTGATAAAAACTATGGGCGCTGAGGCTGGAGTTGAAAGCAAAAAGGGCCAATAAAATTGATACGAATTGATTTATTCTCATTTAAAGCTCCGTGAATAATTTAAAAAATAATTTTATTGAAAGTAGCACAAAACAGCAATCTAAATAGTAATAGGCCCGTTTGTTAATTTTACAGGAATACATCCAGTTTGCACCTTTTTAGCTGAATAAAAATGTAATTTTTATTAGATTTTTTTTAAAAACAAGGAAGTAGCCGATCTGCACATAAATTTAAATACAGCTACCCTAATGGCTATAAGTAAATTAATTAAGGAAGAAAATATAATAATTTAATTAAAAGAACAGTAGCTTTCTACCCCCAGCCTGATCAGGCAGGCGACCTATTTGCCTGGGTGATCTACCGAATTTCCAATGCTGTAAAAGCTATTTCTGGACAGTCTGACTGGCAACTTTCTAAAAAAATTCTCATGATGGCATTCCAAAAAGATAAGATTATTCCCAAGGAAAAGCAGGGAACTGCAATAAATTAATCGAATATTTCCTAAATATTTTCACTGCCATGAATCAGGGCGACCTTAAGGGTAGAGAATTAATCCAAGAACTTGATGCGTAGATTGCATCATCAACTAAAGAGAAGTTGGGGGATTTGACCGCTTATTTAAATCAATCACCTTCTGTATAAATTCCTCCGTGGGGAAATCTGTGATGAAAAGTGCGTTTTTGCTTTTGATCTCTTCCCGATGTCCTTCGATAAAACAATCCAGGTAGCCTTGTATGCTGCGCGTCAACGATAGAATACTCTTAGGTTGATAACAGCAGGGTGTAAAAATGCGCCGCGCCACATCCTGGACCACATCCTGCGTTTGAGGCGTCAACGTGAAATACAGACCGTTCAGTTCACTATCGCTGCGCACCATGCTAGCGAGATTATTCACTAATCCGGCTTCCTGGACCTGCACTGTGGATGTATTATTCCAGGGAATATGGAGCTGCGCTGGATTCCAAAGAAAGTCGAAAACCGTATGGGTCTGACCGGAGAAGTAAACCAATAAGCGCTTCCCTTTTCGGGCTAAAGCTTCAATAGTGATGCTATCCCAAAGACCATTTTTCTCCGGAGGACACAACCAGTTTCCGAGTTCTTGCCGGATAAGACTTAAGAGCCGGTCATTGATAGCGGGTGTCATCCTTGCGCGGCCGTACCACTCCGGACTGATTTCAAGCAGGAGAACTTCCTGTTCTGTCTCACTTAAGAAATCCTTGAAAGCATTTATTACCTTTTGCAAGGGACACGCAGTAAACGTATGGGTAATGTAGAACTGATTATTCCCAGAGTAGTAGTCGACCCTTAAGTCAAAAAAACGGATACCCTGTTCTAACTGACCGGCAATCTCCCATTGCTGGGTCACTGTCCAATCTTTAATAACCCCTCCGACGCAAGGCAAAATCCGCGCCGCCACATTGGCTGCTTTAAACCAGATACCGGCGCCGATCGGCCTGGAAAAATCGAGGCGGACGGTGCCGCTATCATGGGTGCCCGGAATCAACAGCCGGTTCAAAGGCAGCATTTTTGCTTCTGAAGGCAAATTCTGCATCCAGTTTTTTGTGGTGATCGGATTCATTCTCTAGCTTTTACAAGAAACCCCGCTTGACGATCAAGAACAAAAAATCTTATAGTTTCCGGCATGTCCCCCCTGGCGCTTGTTCAAACACTTACTGAGGAAATGGCCTCAGGCCCCTCCATCTTGCCTATGCCGGCAAAAATCATTTTTAATGCATTTTTATGGATGCATAAGGGGTGGCGCTGGATACGTCTTGGTAAAATCTACACAAATCAGGACAACTTCCTGCGCCTGGCTGCCGGCCACGGCTTAAATGCCCTTGCAGGGGATTCCACCTTTGTACGCGTGGCAGCTATTTCTGTGTTAATCGCAACCCGCATCTTGGACGCTGTCGAAGCCTTTGACGGGCTGCAAAGATCGTGGAAGAAAATGGGGCATGCCTTCCGCAATCAGTTTCCATTGCCGCTTTCGCAAGAATGGAAGGGCTATCGAAAGGGAAGTGTGTTTTCATTTTCAACGATCCTGTGGATCAAAACAGGCACTAAACGGATTCTGCTAAGGATACAATGGATTGCCCTCTCAATTTTACAGGTTGGCAAAAAAGCTTTGATCCTCAGTATGCGTCTGATGGACGCCATCGAATGTTTTTCCTTTTCTCCAGGCGTCCGAGAAGAAAGCGTCAATTTATTGTTCATCAATAGCTCAGAATGCCTGGATAAACTGGTGCACCAAAAAGAACTCCTGGTTGAGGGACTTAAAAACAACAGGCAAACGATTCAAAGGGTTCTGGATGAACTGGGATCTTGCATGACTGCCGAAAAAATGATTAATGAAGTGGAAGCGGGATTGAACCATGTCGAGAATTTCCATCAATCGGTAAAAGAAGTTGATTTCACCCTTGGGGAAGCTGTCTCTGCCTGCGGAAAAAAATGGGGATATGAATGTTTATATGGGTTCGGCCTGCATCACCTGGTCCCCGCTTCGATGGTGCCTCCTGCAATCCCTCCCTGGGATCATCCTGATCGCCGCTTTATGACAAGCCGAACACCTCCTCTGGAAGCCCTAAGAAAGACGAAGTCCCAAAAACCTAAACCGTCCCCTGCTCCCTTAAAAAAAGCAGAGCTTCCTCATGTGGCGCTTTTCAGAGGTTTACATGCCTTTAATTTGCAATAATTGAAGATTGAACAAAATTGACATTCATGTCATGAATAGGAAATGCAGTGTCTCAAATTTTCTCAGAAAATCCCCCTCTCCCTCGAAAAAAATTGGCGTTTTTTTTCCGATCCCGCCAATTTAAAGATTTTAACTCCCCCCTATCTGGGATTTGAAATCACAAATGGGGAGATTTTAAAAATGTTTCCGGGGCAGATTATTTCTTATATTATCCGCCCCCTTTGGAATATTCCCATAGAGTGGGTCACTGAGATCACACATGTTGAAGAGCCTTATTATTTTGTGGATGAACAACGATTCGGCCCCTATAAATTTTGGCACCACGAACACCGCTTTGAGCCGATCGCGGAAGGCACCCTGATGAGCGACACCATTTTTTATATACTGCCCTACGGACCGCTCGGTCAGCTGATGCATCGAAAAGTGAAAAAGGATATCGAGCATATTTTCTCTTTTAGGAAACAAAAGTTACTCGATTTGTTCGGACCCCTACCCTGAAAAATGCACTCTTTTGATATGCCGGGTGACGCTATGAGAGTGTTTGGACTCAAATTTTCCACCTGATGTCTTGCACAATTTACAAAAAAACAGGTCATGAATTTTCCCCACATGGCGACTGTATTTTGTCGTACGGGTGATCTTTGATTTTTTTAAAACAATTTTAGTTGGATTGCACTTATTCAAAGACCGAGGAGAAACTACTTTCGTAGCTCTAGCCTCCTCGGAGGCTCCCTCACTAAAATCCAATAATATGTTAACATCCTGCCTAGTATCATCATGCTCGGGCGCGCTAAAATTTTGCCTAGCAACTAAATCCACCGGTAAAGGCGGGTATATGATCTGCGTAGTATAAAGCGGCAGAGGTGGGTAGTCACCATTGTAGGCGTAAAAAATGTTCATAGAATTTTCCCCTTGTGCTGTCCAACTTAGCAAAAATATCCGTTTCCCTGTTTTATGCGAACTCATAAATTTTTCTTTCTCCACCATTTGCTTCGCGCTTTATAGACAATTTCACCCCTTCGATATACAATATACGGTAAATTAATTTTTACGAGACGCATTCCCATGCAGACACAAGCTATACGACGACAATTCCTGGATTATTTCCGCAAACAACAACACACGATCATTCCCTCCTCGCCTGTTGTGCCGCATGACGATCCGACGCTGCTTTTTACGAATGCAGGTATGAATCAATTTAAGGATGTTTTTCTTGGAAAAAGCCTGCGGGATTATAAACGTGCCGTCACCAGCCAAAAATGCATCCGTGTAGGCGGCAAACACAATGATTTGGAAAATGTAGGACATACCACCCGTCATTTGACCTTTTTTGAAATGCTGGGCAATTTTTCTTTCGGAGATTACTTTAAACAAGACGCCATTAAGTTTGCCTGGGAAGTTTCGACACAAATTTTCGGCTTCGATGCCGACCGAATATGGCCCACCGTTTTTCGCGATGATGATGAAGCCTTTGAACTTTGGAAAGCGTATGTGCCCGCAAAGCGCATTGTGCGTTTCGATGAAAAAAATAACTTCTGGTCGATGGGAGATACAGGCCCCTGCGGCCCTTGCTCAGAATTACTCTATGACCGCGGCCCAAAATACGGCCCTGCAGAAAATCCTTTAGAAGACTTGACCGAAGAACGCTACCTGGAATTTTGGAATCTGGTCTTTATGCAATACAACCGCGATGAAAGCGGGATTTTACAGCCTCTGCCGAAACCCTCTATCGATACCGGTTCCGGTCTGGAACGGGTCGTTAATCTGAAGATGGGCACGGAAACGGTCTTTGAAACCGATATTCTACGCGCCTTGATCAGCCGCATTGAAACCTTGTCAGGAGTGGCCTATCAACCCGGCGAACAAAGTGCTTCCGCTTTCCGTGTGATCGCCGACCACCTGAGATGCCTCGCTTTTGCCATTGCCGACGGGGTGCAGCCCAGTAATGTGGACCGCGGTTATGTCTTGCGTAAAGTCTTGCGCCGCGCGGTACGCTATGGCCGCTCCATCGGCATGGATAAACCGTTTTTAGCGCAAGCCTTCCCGACACTTCTCGAAACCATGGGGGAAGATTATCCGGAACTAAAGCAAAGCGAAAACAGAATCGGGGAAATCTTAACGCTGGAAGAAGAAAGCTTTATGCGCACCTTACGGCGCGGTGGCAATATTCTTAACCAAATCATCGAACACTCCCAAAAAGAAGCGCGCAAAATTAGCGGCGAAGAAGCCTTTAAGCTCAAAGACACTTATGGCTTTCCCCTGGAAGAGATTTTACTTTTGGCACGCGATGCCTCCCTGCAAGTCGATACCAAGAAGTATTTGGCATTAGAAGAAGAAGCGAAAGAACGCTCACGCAGCGTTCATAAAACTTCCAAACAAATCGCAGCGGAAAACCTTTTCGAAGAGTTTGTCACTACCCAAGGGGAAACCGTATTTATAGGCTATCAAGAGCTTGCAGGGGAAGCAAAAGTCACCGGGCTGGTAGCGGAAGGCCGTTTTGTGGAGGCGTTATCTGAAGGGGAAGAAGGGATGATCATCTTGGACCGTACGCCATTTTATGCCGAAAAAGGGGGGCAGGTAGGAGACACCGGCACCCTTTCGAGTGCATCTGCGGTATTTACGGTAACCGATTGTCAATCCCCTTTCAAAGGAGTGGCCGCCCATAGTGGCAAAGTTGAAAAAGGCGCGGTTCGGGTAGGCGATCTTTTGATGGCCCATGTCGACGCCGACAGACGTCAGAAAATTGCCAATAATCACACAGCAACGCATCTACTCCATTGGGCCTTATGCAAACGATTAGGCGAACATATCAAGCAAGGGGGTTCCGTAGTCGATCCTACCAGGCTGCGCTTTGATTTCAGCCACCATAAACCGCTAAGCAAAGAAGATATCCGTGGCATCGAAGACTTGGTCAATGCCAAAATCCGTGAAAATGTCCCGGTGGCCTGGTATGAGCTGCCCTACGAAGACGTGATGCGCCGAGAAGACATCAAGCAGTTTTTCGGCGAAAAATATGGGCGGGTTGTGCGCGTGATCGATATCGACTATTCCAAAGAACTGTGTGGCGGAACCCACACAGCGCAGCTGGGCAATATTGGCTTATTTCGTATTGCCAAAGAAAGCAGCATTGCCGCCGGCATCCGCCGTATCGAAGCCGTAACCGGGGTAGAAGCCGAGGCCATCTGCCGTGAAGAGGAAGATCTGCTGGAAAACTTGGCCGAAACCTTGAAAACGCAGCCCGCCAAATTGAAAACACGCATTGAAAAACTTCTGGAAGAAAATAAACAATTGGCCCTAGACCTTAAAGAATCAAAAAAAGGGCAATTAAAAGATGTGGTCGAAGGGTTGTTCGGATCGGTTGAAAAAATCAGTGGCATTCCCTTTATCGGAAAGGAAGTAGCCGTTTCAGCCGAAGAGTTGCGGCAGCTCACCGACGACCTGGCAATCAAGCTCCAATCGGGAGTGATTGTATTGGCCTCTAAAGCGGCAGACGACCGTTGTCAAGTCATAGCTCACGTCAGCGATGACTTCATTAATAAAGGCATTAAAGCCAACGAATTGATTAAATCGATTGCCCCCTTGATCGGAGGCAGCGGCGGAGGGAAAGCCAACCTGGCGCAAGCGGGCGGCAAATCCCCGGAAAAAATTGGAGAAGCTTTGCTAGCGGCAAAAGCATTGTTATCTGCTTAATAAACAAATGACCACAAAGATACTCCTTTAGTCTTTGTGGTCTTCTAATTCTCATGATGATTGAACGTTTGCTCCACAGCTCTAAATTGCTTGAATTGCACCGCGCACTGCAAGCCGGTCAGTCGGTGCTAATCGAAGAACTTTGGAATTCTCCCAAAGCCTTGATTGCCTCGCTTGCCCAACAGGCTACCGGCAAGAACATCTTGATACTAACCGGTGCCGGCCATGAGGAATCCAAATTATTTCATGATTTTCCCTTGTTTTCAGAGCGTCCTGTCATGGAATTTCCGGCTTGGGAAGCGATGCCTCACGAAAATGTGGCACCTAGCCCAGACATTGTAGGAGAACGGTATCAAGTCCTTAAGGGGTTGGTTGAGGATAAATCGCCGCGCATCATTTTAGCCACCTTAAGCGCCTGCCTGCAGCGCCTCATTCAACCTGCAAGATTCCATCAGCTTTTCTTATCTTTACAGGTCGGGCAATCTTTGGACTTTGAAGCGTTCATCATACAGCTTCAAGACATGGGTTACCAAAGAGCTCCGGTAGCCTCCGATAAAGGGGAATTTGCTATCCGTGGAGGAATCATCGATGTGTTCCCGGTTTCTTCTCCCGATCCCCTACGAATTGAATTCTGGGGCGATGAAATTTCTTCGATCCGCCTGTTCGATCCGATCGGGCAGAAATCGGTCCAGCATGTGCAAAAAGGGGAAATTACGGCGGCCAAAGAATTGGAGCTCATCGGTACCGAGAAGGAACTCAGCACCCTGCTCGATTATTTAGGAAAGGACACTATCGTCGTATTGGATGATTTATTAGCATTGGAGGATAAATGGGCCTCCATCGCCGGAATGCTGGGCAAACCCAACCGTAATTTCTGCACTTTGGATCAACTTTTTGAACAGATCACTCCCCTGCAAACCCTCTATTGGACCCACCAACCGATTGAAGAGTTAAGTGAAGTGCAGTTGCAGCGCACCAGCGGCTACTATTCCGATGCGGCCCCTATGGGTGAAGTGTCGTTTCAGTCATTGGATCGTAAATTCCATGCGCAGCGTTGGAAAAACCCCTTTTCTCCCGTAGCGCCGACGCTCTTACCCCATAAGGAAGAAGGGGACACCTTTTCACCGGATGAACTGCTGGAAGCCGTTTCAAAGTTAAAAGACTCCACCCTGATTTTTTTATGCTCCAACGATGCGGAAAAAACGGGTTTGGAAAAAAAATTATCCGACCTCTACGTACAGCTGCCGGCAAAGACCGATTTTCATTACGGCTATCTCTCCAGCGGCTTCGTGCTGCACGATATTGAACTCGTTTTATTCCCCATTACCGAGATGACCAAACGCTATAAGATCAGGCGGCAAAAACTGCGCAGCTCCTATAATACCGCGCCGACTGAAGTTTATGACCTTTCTCCGGGTGAAATGGTGGTACACCTGAATAATGGGATCGGACGTTTTATTGGACTGGAAAAAAAACCGAATAATCTGGGGATTGAAAGTGAATTTTTCCTATTGGAATATGCTGAAAATTCGAAACTCTACGTACCGATCAATCAAGCGCATCTACTAAGCAAATACATCGGCGCCAATGAATCGACCCCTAAAATGCATACTTTGGGCGGCACACGCTGGAAGCGCGCTAAAGAAGTGACCGAACAAGCTATTTTAGGCTACGCTTCTGAGCTGCTGCAAGTGTATGCCAAAAGAGAAGTCAAAGGGGGGTTTGCCTACCCTGAAGACAGCCCCGATATTCTTTCCTTCGAAGAGGAATTTCCTTATTCTGAAACCGAAGACCAGCTGAACGCCGTCGAAAGCATTAAAAACGACATGCGCACAGGAAAAGCGATGGACCGCCTCGTATGCGGCGATGTGGGCTATGGAAAAACCGAAGTGGCCATGCGCGCCGCCTTTAAAGCGGTGATGGACGGCGGCAAACAAGTTGCCGTCCTCGTGCCTACCACAGTACTGGCCATGCAGCATTATGAAAATTTTCTGGACCGGATGCGCAACTTCCCGGTTAAAGTGGATGTACTCTCCCGCTTCCGCAGTCAAAAAGAGATCAAAGAGACGGTAGAGAATCTAGCCAAAGGCACGGTTGACATTGTCATCGGCACCCACCGCTTGATCAGCCAAGATATCACCTTTAACAATCTTGGCCTGGTCATCATCGATGAAGAGCAGCGTTTCGGTGTAAAGGCCAAAGAACACCTCAAAAAAATCAAAACAGGCGTCGATTGCCTGACCCTCTCGGCCACCCCTATCCCGCGCACGCTCTACATGTCGTTAGTGGGTGCCAGAGACATGTCGCTCATTAATACACCGCCTCAAGACCGCCTGCCAATCAAAACCGTGATTGCCGAACCCGATCCGGCGCTTTTTAAAAATGCCCTCCTAAGGGAATTAGCCCGTGATGGACAAGCCTATATAATTCATAACCGCGTAGACAGCATCTACGGGATGCAAGACCGTATTAAAGAACTTTTGCCTCAAGCGCGAACCGGTGTTGTGCATGGCCAAATGCATGCCGACGAAATCGACTCGGTCTTTCATGCCTTTAAAAATGGTTCCATCGATATCTTGATTGCCACCAGTATTATCGAAAGCGGCATCGATATGCCGAATGCCAATACCATTTTGATCGATCGTGCCGATCGATTCGGTCTTTCCGATCTTTATCAATTAAGAGGGCGTGTCGGCCGTTGGAATCGGCAAGCTTTTGCCTATTTCCTCATCCCTAAATTTCACATGCTGCCGGAACTGGCGCGCAAGCGCCTGCAAGCTTTAGCTGAAGCCTCCGGATATGGCGGCGGTATGAAACTGGCGATGCGCGACCTGGAGATCCGGGGAGCAGGAGATATTTTGGGAACGGAACAGTCGGGACATGTTTCAGCTGTAGGCTTCCATCTTTATTGTAAGCTGCTGAAGCGGACCATCAAAACTCTCGAAGGGAAAATCCCCAGCATCCTTACCGAAGCCAAAATCGATTTTCCGGTCGATGCGCGCTTGCCTGAAGCCTATGTTAATGAAGTCACGTTGCGCATGGAAATCTATCAACGTTTGGGCGATGCCTTAACTTATGAGGAAGTCGAAGAGGTCTCAAAAGAACTGAAAGACCGCTTCGGTCCACCGCCGGAACCGGTGCTTTGGCTGCTGCACATCACGCGCATTAAAATCTATGCCACATTGCATGGCTTTACGAAGCTTAAAATGGAAAAAGTCACCTTGATTGCCGAAAGGCAAAAAGGGAAAGTCCCCCACATAACACGCCACATGATCGGAAAGATCTCCTCTCCGCAAGAGTTGGAAACCAAAGTGAACGCCGCTTTAGCCAAAGCCGCAAACACACACTAAATATTTTACTTTAATTCTAAAATCCATGATAGACTTCCTGTATACAAGGAGTACCCCATGGATGCATTGACCGCGACCTCATGGATGTCACAAGATATCGTCAAACAATGGAGCCTTCCGCAGGAAGGAAAGATGGCGCTGCCAAACGGAAACAATAAAAAAATCGCTGTCTGCAGCATTATCCCCCCTACTTATCAATCCAAAATCGCAGAACATTATGAAGATCCCGAAAAAAGGGAAAAATCACGTCTGGATCTCTACCGTTTTAAAATGCAACGCCTGGAAAGAGCTGTGCTGCAAAGGGAAGAAAAGAAAAGTGCCGCTTTTATCGGTAAGATCAAAGAAAAGACTGATGTTTATGTCTACATCACCGAAAGTGAAACTAAGTTACCGGGCACGATTGCAGTCACTAAAAATCGGGAACCCTCACTAAGGGATTTACAAAAAGTCCGCAAGCCCTCCTCGAATAGAAAAAGAGAAAACGAAAGAGTCTCGAATCTATTCAAATATGAAGCCTACTACGGGCTTAAAAACACGCTATTATTTTTATGGGAAGAGTTCAGCTTGCGTTCCTACGACAACAAAGGCGCCGACGTCAGATGTACGGTCGATATTGTACATGATGATGGAGACTCCAGTACGAATAATGCCTTTTGGAATGGACGTCAAATGTACATTGGCATGGGAGACCAAGATTATTTCACGCGCTTTTCTAGCGATATCGATATTTTAGCCCATGAATTCGGTCATGCGGTCGTTCAAACTTTCTGCGATCTGGAGTATTCCGGTCAATCAGGGGCAATGAACGAACACTTTGCCGATGTGATCGGCATCATGGTCAAACAATATTTCGGGGGGAAAGATACCGACGAGACATTTGAAGCGGCTCTGAAACCGGAACTGCGCAAACCTCAAACCGTTCATGAGTCGAATTGGCTGATCGGCGAGAAAGTGCTGATCGATAAAGGGGGCATTTTTGCGCTGCGCAGCATGGAAAAACCCGGGGAAGCGTTTAAAGACCATCCCGTTATTGAAAATGATGAGCAACCCGCCCATTACGGCGACTATACTGTGCTGCCTGACGAGTATGACAATGGCGGGGTCCATATTTACTCGGGCATCCTTAACCGAGCCTTTGTTATCGCCGCTAAAAAATTAGACGGCTTTGCCTGGGATCATGTCGGAAAAATTTGGATTGAAGCCTTAAAAACATTAAAGCCGACCTCTCAGTTTGATGACCTTGTCAAGGCAACGCTTAAAGCGGCCAAAATAGGCCCTGAAAGAGATGCCGTCAGAGCCGGTTGGACAACCGTCGGCCTACTGTAGCAGATTCACCCGTTATTCTATGGGATGACGGGTGAATTAACTATTTTTTTCAAACCGACGACGGCTGCCGCGAAAAATCCCTTTAGGCTGTTTTTGTAGGTTTTCACGCAACTCATGTAAAGCTTTCACACCCTTTTCCACATGATCGGCAGTGTATTGCAGATAAACAGTTTCAGACAGTTGTTTTGTCTTCATGCCCCCGGGAGCTAGAGGCAGATCAGAAATCAACAATAACGCTCCCAAGGGCAACTTATGATAGTAGCTGGACATAAACAACGTAGCGCATTCCATTTCAATTGCCTGCGGCCGGGTAGCCACTAAACGCTCTCTAAAATTCTTATTAAATTCCCAAAACCGTTTGTTAGTGGAATGGGTAATGCCGATATGGTAAGGCACCTCTTCTTTTACCAGCACATTCGTGACGGACTTTTGCACTAAGAAATTGGCCATGGCCGGCACTTCCTGAGGAAAGTAAAAATCGGAAGTGCCTTCACCGCGGATACTGGCAATCGGGACGAAATAATCCCCTACCTTATACTGCTTGCGCAATCCTCCGCACATCCCCAAAAGCAAAGCGGCATGAAGAGGAATATTGGCGCAAATATCAATCACAAGAGCTGCCGCCGGTGATCCAATTTTAAAATCCAGGATAGAGATCCCCTCGCTTTCCGAGTGGGCACATTTGAACATGGAACCTTCATGCACGGCAAGCTGCCGTTTTGCGGCAAAATAATCCACATACTTTGGGAAATTCGTCAGAAGAAGAAAAGGCTGGAATTGCTGGACTGTTGATCCGGAATACCGCTCTAAAAAATCGATGGCAAGCAACTCCTCGCGCCGATCTAACTCTTCCTGTCCGATCTCATCCATCAGTCCCCCCATTCGGTTTCAGCGGGTTGAGGTTCTCCTATTAAAGGTCCGAATGAGGGCTCAATGGCTCTATAATGCATGAACCGATGCGCACAGCGAGGGCACGACTCCTCCTTTTGATACTTACCTAAGACGTATTCATGCGCTTTGCGGCTCTCAAAAACATAACCGCATTGCGGGCAGCGATGGTAGTGAAGGAAGAGGTCCCACGTATGAGCGCCTTTTTGTCCCATGAGTTACCTTTTCTCTTTTGAAAAGAATCTACCGAACAGAGCGTAAAACAATCCTGCTTTGCGCGCCGGAGGTTGATGGTGCGTTTCCCCCCAGCCGTTAAGATCATGCATCTCGCACCCTACAATCCCGCGGCCCGGTTCTACTTTTTCCTTGATCAAAGGATAATCCTGAGGGTAGTTCTTATAAGATTTCGGCCACATGCATTACTCCTACACTGGATACTAAAAACTTAATGTTACAAATCCAGGAATTAAACACAAAACTGTTGCTTAACCCGTTATGTATATTCTTGCAGGATAACTTTAGGCTATGATACAGTTAACAGCCTGCTAAAGAGGAACATTCCATGGCTCAAATCACTACTACCGATTTCAAACCTGGCATAAAAGTTGAAATGGACGGCCAACCATTTGTTATTGTAACGAACGAATTTTGCAAACCCGGGAAAGGGCAGGCGTTCAACCGCGTCCGATTCAAACATTTATTAACCGGAAGAACGGTCGATAAAACGTTGAAATCCGGTGAAAAACTTGATTTAGCCGATGTGCATGAAGCCAATATGCGCATGCTCTACCGCGAAAGCGAAGGCATCATTTTCATGGATGATAAAACATTTGAGCAAATCAAAATTTCCACTGAGCATGTCGGCGATGCCGACCAATGGATGCTCGAAGATCAAATGTATATTGTCTTGTTCTATAACGGCATACCGGTAGCGGTGCAGCCCCCGACTTTCATGGAAATTAAAATCATCCGCTGCGATCCGGGCGACCGTGGAAATACAGCATCCGGCCGCGTCCTAAAGCCGGCAGAAATCGAAAGCGGCGCTAAAATCCAAGTTCCTCTCTTTGTCGAAGAGGGAGAGATTGTTAAAGTCGACACCCGCACAGGAGAGTACGTCTCCCGCGTCAGTTAATTCGAGCAAGCATTATGAACATTTATATTAAAACACTTGAATGCAGCCTGAATTAATTCGTATTTTAAAAGACCGCGCTGAAATGTTTGCCAAAGCGCGGCATTTTTTCTCTTCCAGAGGTGTCACTGAAGTTGATTGTCCTGCCATGAGCGCTTTTGCTTCTGTGGATGTGCATATCGACTTAATCCGCGCCTACGGCCTCTCTTCAAAAACACATTACCTCCATTCTTCGCCTGAATACGGCATGAAAAAACTTTTGGCTGAGGGCATCGGCGATATTTACCAACTCTCCCATGTCTTCAGAGATAATGAATACAGTATGCGCCACAGCCCCGAATTTACCATGGCGGAGTGGTACAGATTGGGATTCACCTTTAATGCCATGATCGAAGAAACAGTAGAGTTCATCAGACTTTTGATCGGCGATATCCCTTCCACTAAAATCACCTATCGGGAAGTTTTCAAAAAATACGCCGGCATAGACTACCTAAAGGCCACAGAAAAAGAATTGCTCCTTTATTTGGAAGAACGCGGCATCGACCCTTATCAAAATATTGAAGAAGAAGGCAAGGATGCTCTACTCAATATCATTTTGGGCGTTGTCATCCAGCCTCAGTTAGGACAAAAAGAGATTTGCGTGCTGCAATATTTCCCTGCTTCACAGTCGGCATTGGCCCAACTCAAAAAGCGCGGGGATGAAGAAGTGGCGGAGCGCTTTGAAATTTTTTATAGAGGCATGGAGCTGGCCAACGGCTATCACGAATTGGCGGATGCCGAAGAACAACTGGCCCGCTTGATCCAAAGCAACAATACCCGAGAAAGCTTGGGCAAAGACACCTTGCCTATCGACGAGCCTTTCATCAAGGCTTTAGAAAAAGGGCTGCCGGAATGCTGCGGCGTTTCCGTAGGCTTTGACCGTTTGATGATGCTGCGGCATCAAAAAGACGACATCTCCGATGTGATCCCCTTATCCGAACGGCAAACCTACTACGCTGAATTAGAAAAAAAATCGTGGTAATCACCACCAACGATTAAAAATCCTCAACTGCCTCTCCTTACTTTCCCTTTATACTGAAATGAATTCAAAAATCGGAATTTTGACTTAGAATTTTTTTCGTTTGACAAAGCGCAGAAATCGATATCAACTTGGAGAAGTTGATGAGATTGAGCGCAAAGTCAGGCGGAAAAAAATCAAGTCGAAAATCGATTCTTGAATTCATTTCAGTATGCGTCTTGGAATTTTATCCTCTTTTTTGCATTATTTAATTTATTATGTTATATTATCTATTTTTATAATAAAACATGAGTATAACATGACCGTTTTAGTTGATTCGTATAATATAAATATTAATATCCCTTCTACTGTTAAAGAAAAAGACACCCCCCCTATTTCTCAACGTCTGTTAAGTGCGTTTAAGAGCGGGAATTTCACTTATGAAAAGAAAGGATTACTCAATGATTTTGCAAAAATAAAACCTGCAGACCTGAAGCATCTGCTGGATGATTGTTTTCAAGACCTTGCGGCTACCCATTCAGCAAACCCCTTCAGCGCTTTAGAACAACTGGCAGAAACCATTCCTTTTGAAAAACTGCAAGAAGCTGTCGGTACAAAACCTGAAGAAGCTCTGGCCAAAGCCAAAAACATGTTGCATCAAGCAAAATACTACTTGGAAACTACCGATCAGCAAACATCGCCAACGCTTCGTTCTAGGCTATTGGATGTCCTGGACACTTTGATCTCATTCATTGAAACCATTCTCACATCCTTTGGGATCGCGGACTTTTTTAAACCGGCGACTTCTCAAATGCAAAATCAGTTCAAGTTTCAAAAAATCACGATGTTAATCAGCTTCACCACCATGTTAAGCGCCACCCTGTTCCCTTTGCTTGGCCTCTCGGTTGCAGCGCCGATAATCGGTGGTGTTTTGCTGTTAATCGGCGTCTTAAGCGTCATTTATCCCCATATTTGCCCGATTCCTTCTCAATTGCCTTATGCCAAAAATTGGACCAAATTATGTCGTCAAGGTAAGCTGGGCGATTTGTCTATTGCTCATGGCAGAAAAAACATTTTGAATGAGGTCGCCAAAACACTGATCCAAAACCAAACTGGTCAAATCAAAAAACATCCCTTGCTCATCGGAAAATCCCGGGTAGGGAAAACCCAAACCGCTCAATCGTTTGTCAAAGCCGTTGAACAGGGCGATTACCCGGAACTCTCAGGAAAAAAAATCTTCTACCTCAACGCATCCAAGCTGCTTAAAAATGGAGACCAATTTGTAGGGAAAGATCCCTTGGAGCAAATTGGTGAGGGCATTGGACGCCATGGAGACAATATCATTATTGTCATTGACGAAATCCATACGATCTTCCAAGGAGAAAGGACTATGTCGCATGGCTTAGGCCAAAAAATGAAAGAGATGCTTGACCCGAACGGAGAGCTGCCGCTGGTGATCGGAATTACGACTTCGCAAGAATTTTTAACGCACATCCATTCCGACGAAGCTTTCGTAAACCGCTTCAATCCGATCACCCTGGAAAACACCGATGCGGTGGTCACCGAAGAGATCCTCACCCATACCCTATTGGCAAACCATCAAAATGCTTTGTGCGAAAAAGGCGCTCTACAAAGTATCTATCAAAAGACCAGCGATAAGAATTTAGCACAGCCTTATTACTCCCTTCTCACGCTGCAAGAATGCGTCAAAAGCACTTCAACGGCCCAACAACCTTCTATTGTAAAAGAAATCGAAGGTCTAAATAATCAAAAGGCTCTTGCCGTCGCGCAGCAAACCTCTTCTTTTGATATGGATGACCCTACCGACCGGATTTCCGAATTAGAAAGCCGCATCAAAAAATTATCCACAGATTGCGCACTTGAAAAGATAAAACTGCAGCATCTGTTTAAAGCAAAAGAAAGTCTGTCAGCAGTTAAAAAGAAGACCTACCTGACGGTGATGAAAATCAACGAAGTGCAGGAGGAAAAACTGACCCCCCATGCTAAGATCAAATTGAATGAATGGACTCTCCTGAGCCGTTTTTTGGTTCCGGCATTGAAAGATTTTGTGCAGAAAAGATCCGATGATATGAATATCCCTGTCATTATAAATGATGTGGTCGTCGATGCGGCCTTAAAAACTTTAGAGGATAGGGAAGAAAGAAAATCCGCTGCGCTGCAACAAGCACAGAAAGAAAAACACAAAATCGCCGATGCGGTAAAATAGACAATAATTCTTTCGTCCTCTAATCTGGCCCCTATGCCAGAGGGCTCTTTTTACATAGCGCAGGGTTTATTTCTCAAAGGGATAGCCCTGATCTACCTTATCGCTTTTTGCTCGTTAGCGGTTCAGTTGTTGGGACTTTACGGGTCGCAAGGGCTTGCGCCAATTCGGGAAACCATGCAATGGGTGCGTACGACGCAGCAATTTTGGCACGTTCCTACCCTGTTTTGGTTTCAAGACACGGATCGTTTTTTAAAAGGAGCAGCCTGCACGGGTATCGTGGCCTCTTTCATCGCCTTGTTCGGCTTTGCCATGAGTCCCTTGCTTGCTCTGCTTTGGTTTTTGTACCTCTCTTTCCATTTAGCGGGCTATCCCTTCCTGAATTTCCAGTGGGATGCTTTATTGTTGGAATGTGGATTTATCGCTATTTTTGTCGCTCTGGTGGTGCCTCTGCACCCGCTTCTGCTGATTGTATTGTGGCTCCTGCTCTTTAGATTCATGTTTTCATCGGGCTTTACCAAACTGGCGTACGGAAGCTCTGAATGGCGCGACTTATCTGCTATGGATTACCATTATGAAACGCAGCCGCTGCCCACAAGGCTGGCGTACTACGCGCATCGTCAGCCCCGTCTGCTAAGTCAGGCCTCGGTTATTGCCATCTTTATGATTGAGCTCCTCATTCCTTTATTTATTTTTGGTTCGGAGCCCTATCGGATCGCTGCATTCTGGATATTGGCAGGGCTGCAAATATTGATTTTAGCGACGGGAAGCTACGCTTTTTTCAACCTTCTGACCATCGTGCTTTGCCTACCTTTATTAAGTGACGCCTATTTAGCGCCCTTTGCAGGGCTGGCATCCTTTTCTCCCCTATTCGATTCCGCCGGGGGTTTTCTAACCTTTGCCGGCATCTTTTTTATTGGGCTGAATCTTCTGGAGTTTTCTACATTATTTCTATCGGTTCCCTCTATTCATAAAGCGCTGCGCCCCTTCAAAGCACTGAGCCTGGTGAACGGCTATGGATTATTCGTCCACATGACGACGATCAGAAATGAAATCATCATCGAAGGTAGCCACGATCAGCAAGAATGGAAGCCTTATGTCTTTAAATGGAAACCGCAAGATCTCCTGCGTGCTCCCAAATTAGCTGCTCCCCACCAGCCGCGCCTCGATTGGCACATGTGGTTTGCGGCCTTAACTCAATTTAATGAGAGCGATTGGTTTGCGCGCTTGATGATACGCTTGCTAGAGGGATCGCCGGATGTCCTTAAACTTTTTGCCCATAATCCTTTTCCTGACCAACCGCCTAAATACATTCGATCGCAGATCTACCGTTATCGGTTTACGACGCCTAGAGAAAAAATAGAAAGGGGTGCATGGTGGAAAAGGGAATACCTAGGCGCCTATAGCCCTATCTACTCCAGAATAAAGTAATCACCCTCTATTTGACTTGTTTCAACGGATTCGGTATCAATAAAATACTATACACCAACAAAATAAGGTTATCGATGAACAGTACAAAATTTATTGCACCGGCGGCGCTAGTCACAGTTTTAGCGACTGCCTGGTTCTTTGTCACGCCCTCTTCCCTCACAGGATCTCCTACGGGAACAACTTTTGATGCCGATCAAAAGAAAGAAATTGAGCAGATCGTACGTGAATACCTGATTGCCAATCCGGAAGTTTTAGTCGAAGTTTCCCAAGCTTGGCAAAAAAAATCCCAGGAGGAACTATCTGCAAAAACCACGCAGGCCGTTAAAGCACATGCCGATAAATTAACACAATCGACAAGCCCCATTTTGGGAAATCCTGCCGGCACTATCGTTCTGGTAAAATTTCTAGACTACCAATGCAGCCATTGCAAATCAATGGAACCGGTGATCAGCGATCTTATCGAAGAAAATCCTTCTTTGAAAGTAGTCATAAAAGAACTGCCGATTTTTGGCGCACAATCAGAATACGCGGCTAAAGCTGCTTTAGCAGCCGGTAAACAAAAGAAATTTTCCACTTTCCATGCCGCCCTCTTAAACGAGAAAGAAAAACTGAGCAACGAAAAGGTCTTGGAATTGGCAAAAGCCAATGGGCTGGATGTAGGTCAACTTAAAAAAGATATCGAAGATCCTGCTCTTGCAACCGAGTTGAAGCAGGTCAAAGAATTGGCCACGGCGATTTCGATCCGCGGGACTCCGTTTTTTGTTGTATTGAAGTCAACGCCAGGCAGCACGGATCAAGCGTTAGTGCTTCCCGGAGCGGGCTCCAAGGAACAAATTCAACAGTTGATTGATAAAGTCAGAGGGAGCGCTCAGTAGACCCAGCGTTGTACAATGGGAAAGCGGCGTCCTACAGAAAAAGCCCGGGAGGTTACGCGCAGCCCGGGCGCACTTTGGCGCCGCTTATATTCATTTCTGTGAATTTTTCGTATCAATTCCTGTACCAGCTCTAAAGGATAATCGTATTTTTCCGCAATCAGCTCGGGGGAAAGATGTTCTTCTACATAAGCACACAACACCGTATCTAAAACCTCATATGGGGGCAGCGAATCGGAATCTAATTGCCCCTCCCTTAGTTCAGCGGAAGGGGGGCGTCGGATAATGGTATCGGGTATCACCTCTTCGTTGCGATTGAGCCAGCGCGCCAATTCATAGACATATTTTTTCGTCACATCATTGATGACACCCAAGCCGCCTACCATATCGCCATAGAGTGTGGAGTACCCCATTGCCAGCTCGCTTTTATTGCCGGTGCTCAAAACGATATGACCGAATTTATTAGAAAAAGCCATTAAGAGAGCGCCTCGAATACGAGCCTGTAAATTTTCTTCAGTGGCGTCAAAGGGGCGCCCTTCAAAATACGGCTGCAAAAGATCTAGATACCCTTGAAAAGGTTTTTCTATGGAGATTTCTTGATGGGCAATGCCCAGATTTTTGATCAACTGCCTGGAATCGGCAATCCCTTCAGGTGTAGAAAACCGGGAAGGCATCATTAGCCCCAGCACATTTTCGGGACCTAGAGCCTGCGCTGCTAAAACTGCCACTACAGCCGAGTCTATCCCGCCGGAAATCCCTAGACACGCCTTTTTCAATCCGAGCTTTTTAAAATAGTCGGTTACCCCTAGAATTAACGCTTTATAAAGATCCCCTACCTCATCGGCTTGCAAAGCCATCGACGGTAATACTTTAAAGGCATCGACCAGCATCCAATCCTCTTCAAAACCGCGGGCCTGTTTTATAAGACGCCCTTGGCCATCCACAAACAGACTGTTGCCATCAAAAATCAGGCTGTCGTTCCCTCCAACCTGATTACAAAGAACAATAGGGCAATGCAGGGTTTTCGCCGCAGTGGCGCAAACCTGGAATCTCTCTTCACATTTCCCCATTCGGTAGGGGGATGCGGATAAATTGATGACTAATTCGGGCGTTTGTTTTCGCAGATCCTCAATCGGGTCGTAATCGTAATGGGTGTCTCGGATCAATCCGGAATGCTGCCAAATATCTTCGCAGATGGTGATGCCAATTCGACGGCCATTGAGATGCCATACAAAATGCTTTAAAGAAGGCTCAAAATAACGGCGCTCATCAAAAACGTCATAAGTTGGCAGTAAGGATTTATCCTGAAGGCCGATCAGTGTCTGGTTATGAATAATGGCCGCGCTATTGCACAGCTTTTTCTCTCTTCCTTTTGGATTGAGCTTTGGCGTACCTACTATTACGGCAATATTCTTGGAGGCCTGGACAATTTGATCCAAATAATGATCGATGGCTTGCGTAAACTGAGGCAGCAAAAGAAAATCGTCAGGCGGGTAGCCCGACAAGGCCAACTCGGGAAACAAGACGAGCTCTGCCTTTTGTTCTTGCCCTTTACGTATGCCGTGCAGGATCTTTTGGCAATTGCCTTCTAGGTCTCCGACAGTGGGATTGATTTGAGCAATTAAAATGCGCATTAGAGGTTAGCTACCGAAGTCGTCGAGGATGATGCTTTGCCGCGGTACGCCATAATCATCTAACAATTTCATGACCGACTTGTTGTGCATTGGGGGCCCGCAAACATAATAAAGATACTCTTCGGGATACTCCAGTTTTTTAAGCTGCCCTTCTTCAAAGGCTTTATAGAGAAATGCGGTCTTTAACGGATCATTCTTTGGCCATCCGGCTTCGATATCTTCTGGTAAAGGTTCGGAAAGTACTAAGCGATAACTGAAATTCGGGTATTCATTTTCCAACTCTCGATAATCATGTTCATAAATATTTTCTTTTAAAGAGCGCGCGCCATACCAGAGAGTGACATTCCGCTTGGTCTGTTCCGTTTTGAATAAATGCAAGATATGGCTGCGGCCGAAGGAGGAGCCTGCGCCACCGATTAAAAATACCAGGTCGCGCTGATCGTTGATCATCAAGGAGTGACCAAAGGGACCTGATAATTTAACTTTGTCTCCGGCTTTTAAACCAAAGGTATAAGAGGAACAAATGCCCCAAGGAATGGTAGTGGAAACTTTACCGGCTTCAAAAGGAGGCGTGGCGATTCTGATATTGAATTTTACAATTTTCCCTTCATCAGGATAAGAGGCCATCGAATACGCACGTACCACTTCCCCTTCGGCCAATTTGCTAAAGTCAATTTCCTTGCCAAAGAGGGCAAATTTTTCCCAGTCCGCAAAAAATTGGGGATCCATGGTCTCTTTCCAGTCATTGGTATTCGTCTTATAAGGAGGTACATGGAATTGTAAGTACTCGCCGGCTTTATAAGGAATCGCTTCCGGAATTTCAACAACAAGTTCTTTGATAAATGTGGCCACATTTTGATTGGAAATTACATTCGCTTCAAATTCTTTAACATCAAGACTTGCCTCATTAATTTGTAAATGCAAATCGTGCTTGACCTTCGACTGGCAAGACAAGCGCCACCCGGCTTTTAGCTCTCTTTTTGAAAAGGTCGATTTATCGGTTTCCAATGGGGGATCGGCACCTTCTGTGATCTGCACCCGGCACTGCAGGCAAGTCGCTTTGCCACCGCAAGGAGAAGGCACCGCGATCCCTTCACCCGACAAGGCATTCAACAACGTCTGGCCGCCTCTGACGGTTTTGGTCATGGAACCATCATCATTAATGTAGAGTTTGCACGCCTCGCTGCTGACAAATTTTGCTTTTACAAATAAGATCATGGCCGCCAATCCCGAACAGATCAGGATAAAGGCAATAATCGCATAGACTGTAAGCAGTAGATCGATTCCAAAAAGTGACATGGCGTGCCCCTGAAATTTGATAAACGTATCGTATCTTGTGCAGAGATTTAGGGGCAAGCAAAGATGTCTAAAGAAAAAAACCTCTTTTTCGGTATGCCCTTGACACATACGGATAAAAGTCTGATAATTAGTTCTTTAAAAAGTGAGGTTAATGACTTATGACGCAAAAAACCCTGCAAATCCATAGTGAAAACATCCTGCCGATCATCAAAAAATGGCTTTATTCGGATAAAGACATCTTTGCTAGAGAATTGGTCTCCAATGCCTGCGATGCCATTCGCAAAGTCAAAATTTTGCGCGATAAAGGGGAAGCGCAGGCAACCGATGAGGACTTCCGCATCGATATCGAAATCGATAAAGAGGCCCGCACCCTTAAATTCATCGATACCGGCATTGGCATGGAGGCGGCGGAAGTAGAAAAATATATTGCCCAGATCGCGTTTTCCAGCGCCGAAGAATTCGTCGAAAAATATAAGAGCAATAAAGAAGAAGATCAGTTCATCGGCCACTTCGGCCTTGGCTTTTATTCGGCTTACATGGTGGCCGAAAAAGTAGAGATCAATACTTTGTCTTATAAAGAAGGCGCCGCACCAGCCCTTTGGAGCAGCGATGGGAAATCCGTCTATTCCCTGGAAAAAGGAAGCCGCGCGACCAGGGGCACTGAAATCACACTTTTCATCGATAAAGACAGCGATGAAGTGCTCGATGCTGCCCACTTGAAGACCATACTGCAGCATTACTGTGCCTTTCTTCCGTTCCCGGTTTATTTAAGCGGCCAAAGAATCAACACGCATGAACCGCTCTGGATCAAAGCTCCTGCCGACTGCACGGAGAAAGAGTATCTTGAGTTCTATCGCCACCTCTATCCTATGCAGGAAGATCCGCTCTTTTGGGTGCATCTGAACGTTGACTACCCGTTCCATCTAAAAGGGATCTTATACTTTCCGAAACTACGGCAAGACTTCGACGTCAATAAGAACACGGTGAAGCTCTATTGCAACCGCGTGTTTGTCAACGATAACTGCAAAGACATCATCCCCCATTACCTTATGGTACTGCAAGGCGTTATCGACAGCCCCGACATCCCGTTAAACGTATCGCGCAGCTCCTTGCAAATGGACCGTACTGTACGTCAACTTTCCAGCCATATTTCAAAAAAGGTTTCGGATAGTTTGTCGACGCTCTGGAAAACCAATAAAGAAAAATATATCGAATGTTGGGATGACATCTCTCCCATCATTAAACTAGGCGCTTTGGAAGATGAAAAATTTTATGACCGCGTGAAGGATCTTTTGATTTGGAAAGTTGTCGGCGGCGAATGGACCAATATCGAGGATTATCTGGAGCGCAACCGTGATAAAATGCCGGATAAAGTAATCTATACCAAAGACGAAGGGCATATGTCGCATGTCTTAGAGATCTATAAAAAGAAACAAGTAGAAGTAATTTCAGCGCCAAATCCGATCGACACCTATATCTTCCAACAGCTGGAACGTAAACTCCCCTCAGTCAAATTTCAACGGATCGATGCCAAAGTCGACGATCACCTTTTGGATAAAGAGCGGGAAAAGACCGTCCTGGACAGCGAAGGGAAAACAGAGTCTGCCCGCCTGGCCGACCTGATCCGCAGCAAACTCTCCGCTCATCATATCGAAGTGGAAGCCAAAAGCCTAGCCAGCGATACGGTTCCCGGTTTTGTCATGATCGAAGAAGATCAACGCCGCATGCGCGATTACATGATGGCCATGAATCCGAAGGATTCTTCAGGACATATGCATCAATTGGTAAAACGCACCTTCGTCGTCAACACCAACAATCCCTTAATGAAAAAGATTGTAGCTGTAAATGACACAGATCCGGAACTGGCTCAAGAACTGGTACAGGAGGTTTACGACCTTTCCCTTTTATCACAAAAAGAATTGGGTCCTGAGGCGTTCCATGCGTTCATTCAACGCAGCACCGAGTTGTTAGGGAAATTATTGGAACATAATGCGCGTTAAGCTATTTCTCGCCTTTATCCTCTGCCTTAGTTCGACCGGCTTATGCGGCCGGTTCGAACCTAAAGCAGTCTACTTAACCTGGCAACACGACCCCTGCACGACCATGACCGTGCAGTGGCTTTCTGATTTGACGCAAGAAAGCAATGATCTTTGGTACCAAAAAGAGGGACAGGAGGAGTGGCACATTGCTTTGGGCAACCACTCCCCTCTGCCCAAAAAAATGCCCTACCTTCTGCATCGGGTAGAACTCACCGGACTGACGCCCGGAACGACCTACCATTTTAAAACGGGCAATTGGGATAACGCAACGCATAAATTCAATACACTCAGCGGAAAACCGGCAGAAGAGCTCCGTTTTGTTGTGGGCGGCGATATGTATCATGACGAGATCGAGCCCCTGGTCGAGATGCATCATCAAGCTGCTAAACACGATCCCCACTTCGCCTTAGTAGGCGGAGACATCGCTTATGCCTCCACCAGCAAGGTAGGTCAAAGCTCACCGGAAGACGGACGCTGGATCGAATGGCTGGCCGCATGGAACAAGCACATGGTCACCCCTTCCGGTTTCATGATTCCTTTTATCCCGGCCATCGGCAATCACGATACGAATGGGCGGTTTCGACAAACCCCTAAAGAAGCCCCTTTTTTTTATGCGTTGTTCCCATTTCCTGGAGAAGCCGGATGCAACGTCCTCGATTGTGGAGAGAGCCTTAGCATCTTCGTCCTAGACACACATCATACGCATCCGGTAGAAGGAAAGCAGGCTGCTTGGCTAGAGGCTGCTTTGAATGAACGTAAACTGGTGAAAGATAAATTTGCGCTTTACCATGTGCCGGCGTATCCCTCGGTCAGAAAATTTAAAGGGATCAAGCATACCGCCATCAGAAAGCACTGGGTCCCTCTTTTTGAACAAGGGGGCATTACAGCGTGTTTTGAAAATCATGAGCACACCTATAAGAGGTCGTATCTTCTTAAAGGGGGAAAAATAGATCCTGCCGGCATCCTTTATCTAGGGGATGGCGCCTATGGGGTAAAAAACCCACGCGTCCCTAAAAATCTAAAAAGAGAGCGCTATCTGGCAACGGCCTCCGCTAGGCGTCATTTTATTTTGGTGACTTTAAAGAATGGCCAACGGCTTTATCAAGCCATTGACTCCCAGGGAAAAGTTTTCGACGAATATAAACACTAAAAATTTCAAGCGGATCTTCCTCCTTATATTTTTTTTTGATACCCTAACCGCGACTTATTTTGAGGATGGAATGCGCTATTTTTTAATACTTCTATTATTTTCCGGGATTCTAGCGGCTGAAGAAGCTCCCGAAACGGGCACTTTGATTGTGACCTACACAACCCCCGAAGAAGGGGACTATTTAGACCGGATCCGTTTCTGGTTAAAAAGCGCCCCTAATAAACAATCCCTCTATCCTAAAGAGTCTGCCTTTCTAGAGAGTGAAAATAGCACCCGCAAAGTGGTCATCGAAAATCTGCCGCCGGGAAACTATACGCTGCAATTCCTGATCCCTAATACCAAGGCTCAATTTGAAGACCCCATAGCGCGCACTGTTGAGATTGCTGCCGGAGAAAAACTCCGGCTAGATGTAAAAATCAAAAAAAAACAATCCCTTGCAGCACTTGAAGAACATCTTAGCACCGGGAAGCTCATAGTGTCTTATGAAATATCGGAGACATTTTCAACCCTGGCTGAGAACGTGATATTCCGCCTGAAAGATGAAAATGGGGGGATTTACCCTCTCGTTATAAATCCCGAGTCGACCATCGCCCTGAATCATGGGAAGATGGTCACTATAGAAGATATAACATCAGGGAGATATACCCTGGAATTTATACTGCAAGAAGCCGAAGGAGAACAGCTGCTGCATAGTCGCCCCCTTGAGATTCGAGAGGGTAAAACCAAATCGGTGCACCAAGAAATAACCCTGGATTTCCCTTTGCAAAAAGAAGCTTGAGAAATTCGGCCGATCGTATAACATCAAGCAAAATTGCATAAGGAGACTTCATGCGCACTCTTATCTTAATATTGCTAGCGATTCACAGTCTAACAGATGGAGCAGACGCAGCAAATTTAATCATCATCCGGCATGCTCAAGCGCAGCATAATATAGACCACCAAGTCAATTCCAATCCTGCACACGTCTCCTATCACCCCTCTTACCTAACTTCAATTGGGGAAAGGCAAGCCAAAATTACGGCCGAGCAACTGCTCGATAAGGGCATTAATCAACACAATGTCTCACTCACATTAGTTTCACCGCTTCCACGCGCCATGCAAACAGCGGCGGTTTTGGCAGATAGGGGTGTCATAGCCAGAGCCAGCATCGTTATGGACCCGCGCCTTACGGCCATGCAATTGGGAGATAAGGAAGGTAAAGAGGCATTCGATATTGAGGGGCAAGCCCGTTACCATAAACAGGCCAAAAGCCTCGGAGGTGAACGGGAACAAGATGTTCTCGAACGCGCCACCCAAGTGCTTAAAGAACTTGGCAGCCAAAACATTGCGGGAAATGTTGTGATTGTCACCCATGCGACAACAGCGCGAGAAATTGTACGCCTAATGACCGGAAAACCTCAAAATTTTGATACCGGCGAGGCGGTCATTCTACCTAGGAATACAACGACCCACTTTTTAAATCATCAATAGGATGATGATTTCGGTTAGCCATTGGGATTATCCATTAAGTGCTTTTCATCAATGGATGATGCAGCCGTTCCAAAATCAACAGCGCTCGTTGAAAGAGCTGATCGAGCGCATTGCCATTGCCGTTATAGCCCCTTTAATTTATTTGATTTTGTGGATTCCGGCGGCTTTTTCCTGGTGTCAGAAAAATATCGCCTTTAGAAATGCGCCAGATCCTTTTTATATTACAGAGCCTCAATTCCCCGTCCCCCGGCTACCCCCTAACTATATTGACGAACGGGTATTTACGGTTTTTATTTCAGAGCTTACTCAGCAGCTTACTCTTCATCTAGAGGAAACGAGGCTCCCTCCGATGGAAAGGGCCGCCTGCCGGTACGCACAGGAATTTCTAATGCATCTGGAGTACTCGTTGAACGTAGGCTATGAACTGCAAGCTTCACACATTCCAAAAGGGAATGCTCAAACCCTGATCAATCTGTACCTGGAATTTGAAAAGCTAGAGGAAGAGGCAAGTCTTGAGTTGTTGGAAAGGATTGAGTATAGTTTTTGGCATAGCGACGGAATCCCGGCATTCTATCTCATAAAAATCCAAGACGCCGCTCAAAAACTACACCTGCAAGGATGACATGTCCCTACAGCCACTCACTGCCCAAGATCGATTTGAAGGGGCCAAACTTTTAAGCCTGCGACAAGAGCTCGAAGAGATCTTACACCACTTACCAAACATGCTGAACTATGATCAAGTACGATTAAACAGAAAAGCCACCATTTGCACCTCTAAAGAGCATGTAAGCCTCCATATTCATTTGTGCCCTAAGGCGGGGAAAATCACTAAATATCTTTCCAAAAAAGCGCAAACAACTTTTCAAAATTTTTCCTACTTTCATACCGTAGATCAATGGAAAAAAGAAGGCATGCCGCAATTGACCTTCGGGCGTTCCATCACCCTACATCACTATGAAGAGAGTCCCTTGCTTCCGGAATTGATCCTCAGCTTGACCGGCTTAGGACAGGTGCATACCATCCAGTTCACCGGGAAGGGAAACCCCCGGGATCTGGCGCCTTTGAGTGCCTTGCCGTCTCTAGAACGTCTAAAATTTAAAGTAGACGCCCTCTTTAAAGGGTCGATCATTGATGCCATTCAGGAGTTTACACAGCTGCGCCAGCTTAAAATGAACCGGTATCACTTTCAAACATCCGATCATCTCAACATTCTAAAACTAGTAAAACTGGAATCGCTCGAATTGCAAGAGCCTGCCGAAGCCTTCACAGAGGAACAGTTCCGGGCCATTTGCCAACTGACCGACTTGCGAAGTTTAAAGTATGCGTTCCACCCGAAAAAGTGCAATAACACTACCCTAACCCCTTTAGCGCGCCTGACCCTGCTAGAAAATTTATCCTTAAGCGGATACGTAGAACCCCACTCCTACAACAGGATAGAAGGAGACACTTTAACACTGTGCAGCCATCTTTCCCGTTTAAAATCGTTAAGTATCGAGCTTGTAGAGGTAGACGAAAACGGGTTTGAAGCCTTAGGTCGTCTCCCCCACCTGCAAACAGTGCATATCAAACACTGCCTATTTTCCCACCCCGCTATGCGCGCCCTGAAATTTCTGCAACAGTTGCAGGACTTAACCCTATCTCATATCTGCCTTGTTACAGATTTACTCTCGGCCATTGCCAAAACACCGGTAAAACGCCTTACGCTACACGATTGTCATTCCTTTCCTTCAAACGGATATCAGATCCTTTTTAAAATGCACATGCTCACCCAGTTGGAATTCGATACGTCATTGCTTAAGTATTGTACTGAAGCCTTGAAACTTGACTATAACATTGAAATACCCGCGGACAAGGTCCGCTGCTTTTTTGATGAAGCACAATTGCATACCATAAGATCAGGCCTCAAAGCGCAACCGATTGTCCCCTACGTGGTCGCAGACTAATTGCAGGCTACGCTTTCCATCCTTCGTCGCCAATGAGCGGTACAAAGCGCACCGGCCCTAAAAACTCCCTTTGGAATTCAACGTCCGAGGTTTTTTGGATGCGGACAAGTTCTTGGCTAAATAAGGTGCCAAGCGGAATGATCAGACGGCCCAGAGGGCCTAATTGTTTAAGGAGAGAAGGTGGCGCTTGGGGCGCCGCTGCCGTAACGATGATGGCATCAAAAGGACCCTGCTCAGGCCAACCCAGTGTACCGTCCGCTTCTTTCACCTGTATGTTGTCATAGCCCAGCGCAATAAAGCGCTGTTTGGCTGTTTGACAAAGTTCCGGGAGTCTTTCGACCGTGAAGACCTGGCGGGCGATCAACGAAAGTACTGCCGCACCGTAACCGGATCCGGTACCGATTTCCAAAACTTTAGAATCGGGACCGATCTTTGCCGTTTGAGCCATCAAAGCCACGATATAGGGCTGGCTAATGGTCTGGCCGCTTTCAATTTTAAGCGGACCATCTTCATAGGCGTAAGGCAGTAAGGCCTCGGGCACAAAATCGTGGCGCGGAACTCGGGCAAGACTGTCAAGCACCAGCGGATCGTGGATGCCGCGCGGCTTAAGCTGGTAATCGACCATTTCCTTTCTTTTTAAAAAGAAAGGATCACTCTTTGACATCGGCGTCAGATTCGGCCGTCACATCGGTGATAGCGCCTTTCAACACTTCAATTTTTGCGCCATCGTACATTTTAAGAATCACCGTTTGTTCTTGCACGCGCAAAACGGTACCGATAATCCCCATGGCCACCACTTGATCGCCTTGTTTTAGAGAAGACCTCTGATCTTCAAGTGCCTTGCGTCTTTTTTGTTCGGGCCGCCACATGATGAAGTAGAAAAAAAGCATTGCAATGGCAATCATTACAATCGGCTGCCACATCCCCGGATCCCGTGGAGGTGTGCCGTCTTGAGCCAGTAGAGGAGCGCTTGATAACAGAATCAATGACATGAAAATTTTATTCATTGGATATTCCTTCAATTGGGATAAATTTCACAAATGCGTTGGTAAAAACGGTCTAATGTATTTTCTTTGATAGCCTGCCTCAGCTTTGACATGAAATCAAGATAAAATGCCAGACTTTGGATGGTCACTAACGTCAAACCGGTGACTTCATCTACATTAAGCAAATGACGGATGTAGGCCCGGCTGAATTGAGAGGCATAGCAATCAAGTTCCGGATCCATAGGCGAAAAATCGTCGGCATAGCGCCCTGCCTTAATGGAAAGTTTGCCTCCCCAGGTGAAAACAGTTCCATTGCGCGCATTGCGCGTGGGCAGCACGCAGTCAAACATGTCCACCCCGCGCATCACAGCTTCGATGATATTGCGCGGCGTGCCCACGCCCATCAGATAACGGGGTTTTTGCTCGGGCAGGTAAGGCTCGGAGGCCTCAATCATGGCATTCATCTGTTCGGCCGGCTCCCCTACAGATAATCCTCCAATAGCATACCCGTCAAAATCAAGCGCTGCCAAATCTTTGGTGGATTGAATTCTCAAATCTCCATACATCCCGCCCTGCGTGATAGCGAACAAATTTTGGTGAGGCTGGAGCTCGAAATCGCGGCATTTTTTGGCCCATCTTAAGGTACGGCCCATGGCGCCCTCAATGCGGATCCGGTCGGCCGGATATGGGGAACACTCATCAAAGGCCATGACAATATCTGAACCGATGGTTTTTTGAATCTGCATGCTTTCAATCGGCCCCAAAAAATGACGGGAACCGTCGATGTGGGATTGAAAATGCACTCCCTCTTCCGTGATCCGATTTAAAGCAGAAAGGGAAAACACCTGGAATCCGCCTGAATCAGTCAAGAGAGCGCGTGGCCATTTCATAAAGGCGTGCAGCCCCCCCGCCTTTTCCAGTATTTGCGTGCCGGGCTTCAACATTAAATGGTACGTATTGCCCAAAATAATCTCGGCGCCAATATCAAATAGCTGCTGATTGGTCAACGTTTTCACTGCCCCTCGGGTACCCACAGGCATAAAAACGGGGGTTTGTATGGGTCCGTGTTCCGTTTCGATCACACCTAGGCGGGCTTTCGAATTCAAATCTTTTTTAATTAAGCTAAATTTCATTTGGTAAGTAAAGCAATGTTTTCTATGTGAACGGTTTGAGGAAACTGGTCAACCGGCTGTACGGCCTCAAGCCGGTATCCCTGCTGCACAAGCTGCTGGATATTTTCGGCTTGCGTGGCGGGATTGCAGGAGATGTAGAGGATCTTAGGACTGCCTAGTTCAGCAATCAGCTTTAAGGCGCGCGGATCGAGGCCGGCCCGGGGCGGATCCACCATCACCAGATCCGGCTGCGGATAAAGCTCTTCTTTCCGAATCTCTTCCAATTTTTCTTCGACCGATCCGGTTAGTATCGCTATATTATCGAGGCCATTTTCTTTGGCATTATGGCGGGCATCATGCGACGATTCACGGGACAGTTCGATGCCTACCACCTGTTTGGCCCGTTTTGCGGCGCAAATACCCAAAGTGCCGGTACCGCAATAGAGATCGTAAACCACGGCGCTGGCCGGAAAATTTGCCATCTTCAAGGCCAAAGTATAGAGATTCTCTGCCTGCGCCGTATTCGGCTGGAAAAACGCCATAGGGCTGATGCTGAAAGTCAACGTTTTTCCTTCGATGTGCAAGGTCTCGCGAATATGGTCCGGACCATAAAGATGCATCTCAAAAAAACGGGTCGGCTGTCCCTTTTGCGCTTGCTGAATGGTTATAAAGATGCTTAAGCGCTTTTCCGGATCGACCAGCTCTACCTTATCACGTACAAACGCCACAAAGCTTTCCAGGTGATGTTTCTTTAAGGCAAAGTCGGGATTTCCGGAAACGGTCAAATTAACCATCCGGTCCCCGGTGCGCTGCCCTTCCCGCAGGGTTAACGTCCTCAGATGTCCGGTATTCCGATAAGGGTGATAAGCATCAAGCGCAGACGCGTTCCACCACTCCCTGACAACTTGCACTGCATCTACAAACCATGGATTAGGCAAGTGGCATTCGGTCAAATGAAAAACCTTCCCTCTGCCCTGATTTAGCATCAACCCCAGATATTTATTACCTGCGGCATCGCTGGAGAATGAATATTCCATTTTGTTGCGGTAATTCCAAGGCGAAGGAGAAGGAAGGATCGGACGAAAGTCCACCTGATCATTTAAAAGGGAGCGGAAATGCCGTTTAACAATTTCTTCTTTTTCTAACAGTTGCTTCTCGTAAGATATTTGCTGCCAGCGGCAGCCGCCGCACGATCCAAAATGTTGGCAGCGGGGAGAGATCCGATCGGGTGAATCTTTCACAATGTCTTCCACCAAAGTTCCGTATAGACCGGAACGTTTTCTGGTTAAAATCGCCTTGACCTGATCTCCTGGAATAGTGAAGGGCGTTTCTGCCGGCCATGTCGTACCGTCCTGCCTTTCGAAATACCCGAGACCGTGCCCCTTCTTGGTGAATTCAACAATATCTAGTGTGACGGAAGGCGCGTTTTTTCGAATCGACATATCTGGAAGCAAATGAGTTAGGTTTAGCCAATAGAATACCCTATAAAAAGGAAAAAGGGAAGCGAGGTTTCAATAGCCCAAAGAGCTTTTTCTCGAGATGCTCAAGGCTGCACTAAAGATTGGAAGAACTTTAAGTTAGAGGATGAATCTGAACGCTTTTCTCTATTAAAAATTAACGCAGACAAAGCTTTAAAATGCATCGATGCATCCGGCATCCAAAATCCTGAATATAAATTTGATGCTGCCCTTTTTGCTGCCAAATATGATGGATGGGCCTTTTCTTCCCAAATACAGGAATTGCGGCAACTAAGTTGACCGATAAATCAGAGGTGTAGTACTCATCTTTCTTTGACATGATGTCATCATCCTTTGACAAGTTACAAGATGCTCATTTGAACGCATCCCTAGATTCCCCCTAAACAAAAGGCATTGACCCACCCCACACTTATACCGAACGCCATTCACAATTTAGTTTCTGGCAGCGTCGTTATCGACTGATTTTGAGGCCCGCATGATCACGTAACTTATTTAAACTGCGTTGTTTCGGCACCGGCTTCACCTGGCTCAAATCCAGGGCGACTCCTTGCCCTATTTCCAAATTTTGAATCACGTTCAGTATACTGAAATGAATTCAAAAATCGGAATTTTGACTTAGAATTTTTTTCGTTTAACAAAGCGCAGAAATCGATATCAACTTGGAGAAGTTGATGAGATTGAGCGCAAAGTCAGGCGGAAAAAGATCAAGTCTAAAACCGATTCTTGAATTCATTTCAGTATATATTAGGAGAGGACAAGCTAAAAATAATACTTTTCATTCAAATTTATATATAAATATTTGTATAATATAATTAATAGTTATTTTGTTTATAGAAAGGAGAAACAAATGTCAGAAGTTAATATGCCTCCACCTTCTCAACTTTCTCAGTATTTAAACAGTCCCGAAGGAACTCCAGCTCCCAAAATGCCCGCCCTCCCCCCCCTTCCTACTCCGCCAGGTACTCACCCAACAAGTGCAGCAATTGGGGTCGCAAGTAGGATCCGAGAGATCTTGCCCGATCCAGGCACAGGTTCGAACCCTGAAATTCAAATTAAGGCAACTAATCTAAATAATGCTGGACCTAAAAATCAGGGCATAAAAAAAATGTTAGCCCCCAGTTTAAAGAAAATTAATAAAGCAGGCGCATTTTTCAGAGAAAAAATTGCACTTTTTAAATCAATACGCAAATCCGATCAGGGACTTAATAAAGAATTAGGTTCAAAACAACCAGAATCGATAGAAAATAAAGCCAGAAAATCGTCTATTTCCAGTGCTTCATTAAATACAGAGGAAAGCCCGATAGATCTAAGGAGGCCCCTATGGGAAACCCTTGGTAAGGCAGCGTCATTAACAAGGCTTGTAGATTCGACAAGCGACCCTAAGACCCTTAAAAAACTAGAGCATGAAATAGGAAATGAATTAATTTTTCTTGCGAAGAGGCAACTTGAGCCCGGTCTAAACGCTAATCTAGTAAATCAATACACCAGCTTGTTAGACAAGATCAAAGATCTAACTTGATCCTCGAGATCATAAACATGATCGGCAGAGAAAAAAAGGGAGGCCGGGCCTCCCTTCATCAATTAAACTGTTGAAAGGATAACAAATGACTTACCGAGAAGACCTTCTTTTGGAAGGAAGCTTGGCTGTTTGTGTTCTTTTTACAGAAAACGCACGAGAGCCGGCTGTTGCTTTTTTTGTCGTTTTCTTTGCAACAGCACCTTTTTTAGCGGGCGCAGGCTTCGCTGTTTTTTTGACAGGTTTTGCTTGAGCTTTAACAGGCGTTTTACCAGCCGCTTTTTTCACTGGGCGTTTTTTGCCTTTATTTGTTTTTTCATCCTTAATCGATTCTTTGCGAAATGTTTTCGCTAATTTCTCGAAACGGATCGTTCCAGTTCTTACTCTTTGGGACGCAGCTTTGTTGCCGCCATCTGCTTTTTCTAGATCCTGCGTGATCTGGGCAAGATAATCTTTTAATTGCGTAATTGTTTGTTTTAGCGCCATGCGGATGCTCCTCCTTGTATAGAGTTGTTCATGACAATTAATTGAATAGTTGCTTTAAGCAATATTGTGCAACATTTTTTTTAATCTTTCCGCCAACTTTGGAGGCCGCAAAATGCCGCACACACTATCAATCACCCCTCATAATACTCTACAAAGCCATTTTATAAAATGTTTTTTCATAAACAAGCGTGCTTTAAAAGATTCTCATTTTCGTGTATGGTTATGGCAAATGCGCAACTTTCACAAATTTTACCGCTTTCTTTTGATCATCGGCGCCGCCAACGGCCCGCTTCATGCTGACGACAAAACCCCCTTGCAGAACAAACTTGCACAGGCAGACTGTTATTTTGACGCTTCTTTGTTCGATAAGTCAATCGTCCTTTATCAGGGGCTTCTTTGCGAACTTCACGAAAATACCATGGACCGGGCTCATACCCGTCTTCAACTGGCAAAGGCGTATTATTTTTTGCAAAATTATGAAAAAACGGCCGCCATTCTTAACGAAATCCCTTGCGGAAATCTAAATGTCCAGCCCGCCGTTCATCTTCTAAATGCCGAGGGAATGCTTTTGAAAGGGCTTGCCTTGGGCAAAATGAAACATTTTTCTCAAGCGTCCCAAGTCCTCAAACAGCTGGTTCCTTCAGCCCCCCTTTCCATAAAGCAGGAAGTACTTCTGGAACTTGGCTTATGCTTATTCCATCAGGAAGAGTATGCAGAATCGGAAAAATATCTGGAACAAGTGGAAAGTCCTCACCTAGCGCCTCTTGCGGAGATTTTCCTGACCCGCATCGCCATTGCGAGGAAATCGTGGGAACACTGCCATCGACTTACCCAATCTCTCAAATCTAAAACCTTTACCTACGATTTTCTGCCCTATGCGATTTCATTCCTGGAAGGGGAAGTCCTATTCCACCAAGGAAACTGGGGAGAGGCCAAAGCTTGCTTTGAACGAGGGATAGCGTCCGGAAACACGGAAAGAAATGACTGGAACAACGACGCGCTCTCCTACTTAGGATGGTGCCACTTTCATTTAGCCGAAGACCAGAAAAAACCGATGACGGAAAGAAAAGAACACCTCGATCAATGCATCGAATTCTTCACAACGCAATGCAAAGGGTATCCTTCAGACCAATCGATCCTGGCTCTCGGGCAGGCTCTTTTACTGAAAGGCTCTGTCTTTGCCGATCCTCACTCTTTAGCCGCTTTAGACACACTACTTTCCAAAGAAACGCATTTCCGCACCACTCAAGCCAAACACCACGCTCTACTTTTGCGCGCCGAAGCGGCGCTTTCTTATGTAGACCGCAGACGTTTTTTTCGCAAGTTAATCCATGACAGCCACCAGGCCAGCCCATTTTACCCCAACGCCTGGTATTTGTTCGGCCTGAACGAACTCGATGAAGGGCAGCGCTTGGCGGAAGAAAAAAAAGAGGCAGAGGCTCGCAAACATTTAACGGAAGCAAGCACAGCCTTGGAAAAAGGATTTGTCCTGCTCTTTCCTAATGAAAAATCGCTGGCTGCACAAGCTTTGCGTCAACAAATCTATGCCTTTTATTATCAAAATACTAAGGAAGGGATGCTTCGAGGTCTTGCCATCATCGGTAAACTCTTAAATAAATATCGGGAGGATCTCTTCGGGCTGCTTGAAGAGCCGGATGAAATTTATTACCTGCAAGGGTTGCTGGCTTCTCAAATCGCAGACAATGCCGAAGGAAATACTTTTAACGCCATCGCTGAAAACTCTCTTAAACACTGCATCGATAGTTATCCGAAAGGACGCTTCTATGAAGAATCGTTAAGATTGCTTGGGGCTTTCTATTTTCAACAAAAAATGTTTGAAAAGGCAGAACACGTCTACTTGATCTTAGCCCAAAAATCCCCCCCTTCCCTTTATGCCGGCGATGCCTGGCATTGGGCTGCCAACTGTAGGGAACATCTGGGAAATTCCCAAAATAAAGTGCAACATTACCGAAAAAAGGTATTTGAAGCTTTTCCTCAATCCACTTATGCCGATGAGGCGTATTTCCGCTTCTACTCTATTAAAGACTATTTACTCGGCGATCCTGAAGCGCTGCGCCATTTACTCGATTTAGAGAATAAATTTCCGCGCTCCCCCTACCGGATCAGCGCCTTGTATTTGATCGGACTTGATGCGCTCCATGACAGAAAATCAACTGACGGGAAAACGATTCGTTCCAAAGACCTTGAAAAAGCGCTCTCTTCTTTTCAACAAGCGGCGGCAATTTATGAAAGCTCTACCGTTGCTGAAGATAAACAGGAGTATTTTATCGCCGTTCGCTACCGTTCTTTGCTCGAAGGGGCGCAACTGCTTCTAGCCAACGCATCGACATGGGAACAAGGGGAAAAAATCCTGCATAAACTCTATCTGGAATTTGAGACGCCAGGAAATGAGCCTGCCACTTCCGTTTCAAAGGCACAGCTGCATCCTGGAGAGGAATGCGCTTTCTCTTTAGCACAATGCTACATTCAGGGGAAGCAAGATAGTACAGCAGAACGGATCTTATCTAAAATGCTGGAGAAATACCATGCAGCTAAAATTTCCAGGGGTTACTACCTGTCGCGCGCCTGGTATGAACAAGGAATGATCGCCACTAGAAAAGAACGACATGCTCAAGCCTTAGAGTGCTTAACCCAGGCAGAAGACGCGGCTAAAGGCAGGGTACTCAGTACCGATGAACTGTTAGACCTGTGGATCCAGCAGAGTTTTTGTTACCAAAAATTACAACAACTTGAAGAGGCAATGCTCATTTTATCCAAAGTCATTAATTATGATGCCATTTCATCGGAAAGGCTTAAGGCAATGTTCCTGAGAGGAGAAATTTACGAACAGCAAGGACGCCTAGACTTGGCTAGACGCCAGCTGGAAGCCTTATCTAAACAAGGGGGCCCTTGGTCCCAAAAAGCAAAAATCAAATTGGAACAAAACTATGCATTTCAATGAACACCTGGCCAGCATTTTTCAATATAATTCCAATTGGAATATCATTCTAATCGTGATCGGCTTCTGCTCGCTGCTGGGTTTTACGATTTTTATCGAACGTTTGTTCCATTTAAAAAAATCAGAGATCGATACCAATGCCTTCATCATTAAAATACGGAAAAGCATCCAGGACGGCAATATTGTCGAAGCTATACAAATTTGTGAAAGCACAGGGGGTGCTATTTGCAATATCGTAAAGTCGGGTCTTTCGAAACACAATCGGAAAAAGGAAGATATTGAAAATGCTATGGAAATATCGGGATTGATCGAGATTTCCCATTTGGAAAAAAATGCCAAAATCCTTTCCATCATTGCTCATATTGCCCCCTTGATTGGCTTGCTAGGGACAGTATTAGGCTTCATTCAGGCTTTTTCCGAGATGAGGATGAGCGGACTGGTCGACATCTCTGCCAATCGAATCGGCGAGGCTATGGAATACGCTTTAGTCACCACGGCAGCAGGATTAGTGGTAGCCATCCCTTGCGTGCTGGCCTATAACTATATTGTCTCCCGCATTGAAGGCTTTGTGCTGGAGATCCAAACCACATCGTCGGAAATCGTTGATCTTTTGATCTATAGGGAGGACCTGTAGTTAATGCCGCTCCGATTCAAAACCACCTTAAAGACCTCCCATTCTCTAATTGATCTGACGCCTCTGGTCGATGTCGTGTTTTTGATGCTGATTTTTTTTATCATTACCTCTGACATTCTCCCTTTGAAATCGCTTAATATTGAAAACCCTACCCTGGACAAAGACTCTACCCCACTTACGACACAATTAATTATTGTCATGGATGCGCAGCATGTGATCTATGTGGGTTCTAAAAAAGCGATTGTCGATTTGATTTCCTTAAAAAGCCACTTGACGGAAGAAATTAAAAAAATAAAAGCCCAAAACTTTGATATGGAACCCACAGTTGTGCTGAGCGTGGATCAAAATGTCGATTATGGGGCGTTTCTTCGCCTATTTTCCACTTGTCAAGAGTGTACCTCCCGTTTGCGCTTAGTCTATAAGCCGGCAGAATCGCAGCAGGCGGAATATTTCTGATGTTGCATTTAGAACGAAAAGGTAAAGGACGCCCCCCTTCAATCAGCCTGCGGGAAAATAGCCGCCTCTTTACCCCTAATTTTATCAAGGCATTGAGCGTGGCTTTGGGAATTCATCTTGCGGGCATCCTAATCTTCCAAATCCACCCCTTCTTTATCCGCAACTCCCCCTCCCCTTTTCCACCCGTACAAGTCAACATCGAAATGTTGCTCCCGAATAGCGCTATTTTTGCCGAACTGCAAGGAGAAAGGGCGCCGCAAACAGCGATCCCAGAACCCCATTGGGCCACACCGGACTTGCCGCCCTTAACTGCCGCTGTCCTTAACCGTTTGCCAGCTTATCCTAAGACAAACCCCTTTCCCGAGGATTCTTTTACCGCCCTAGCCGAATGGCGTTGTGCGCCCGGCTTTCCACAGGCAAAGGCTGCGATAGAATCCTCCGCGGCCCTCGTCATTTCAGGACCCTTGGCAGAAAGAATGGTTGCAACCCCCAAGGATCCTAAACTTTTGATTGATCGCTCTCTTTTTGTAAACCAAGCTGCTCTCTATGCCGTTAAAGTGGACGATCCGACCGGAAAAATTATTTGGCATGACTGCAAAACCCCTAAGCTAAAAAAGAAATTGCGCCTGCATGCCGAGGAAATTTTGGACGAAATACAATTTGTTCCGCTATCTTCTGGATTTCTTGTGGAGGGAGTCGTGGAAATTAGAGGCGGCACATGATTGAACTCACCCCTATTACGGCTTTGATGCTATATCTTTGCCTTACCCTGGCCACTTTAATGGGGATCTGGGGCTGGCATCACTTAAGCTCGCGCAAGAAAAAAATTGTGATTACCGAACAGGAGCTTCTAGTGTGTGAATATTGCCACTTTGCCTACTTAGCACAAATTTCCAAAGGGGTCACCAAGTGCCCTCAATGTGACTCTTTTAATAAACTAAACCGTTATAAAAAATAACGGTTTACGATCCATTTCTTGGTATTACAGCTAAAGTCAACCGTGTGGTGGAAACCAAACGCCCATCTTCATCTTCTAGCGTAATGTCCCAAACTTGGGTGCGTTTGCCCAAATGCACCGGCCTTGCGATGCCGTAGACCCAACCCTCGCGCACCATACGTATATGATTAATATTCAATGAAAGACCCACACAGACCTCTTTTGAAAGATCCACGCAATGGCAGCCAGCCACACTGCCCAAAGTTTCTGCCAGCACGCAAGAGGCGCCTCCATGCATGATCCCATAAGGCTGTTTGGTACGTTCATCCACCGGCATTTTACCTTTAAGAAAATTGTCTCCGATTTCGATGAATTCAATGCCTGCCGCATCAGTCATGGTCCCTTTTCTAAGTACGGTGATCTCTTCCAGTGTGATCGGTGTTTTCCAAATAGCCATCATTTCATCTCCTTGTTTATGCGCGCTCGATCTCATCAACTTTCATAGGTTTAACCTCTGAGTCAAAATTCCAATTTTTAAATTCGTTTCGGCAGCCTAATTTGATATACTATACAGCATGTCAAAAAAACTCATTTTCCAGGAACTTTTACTCCAGTTCGGAGCGGAAAAAATCATCGAAGCGCTTTCTCCCATGCTAACGGATAAAAGAAAAGAAAGAGCACACCCCGTCATCGATAGTCGCCTGGACTCGCTGCATATTGCCGTTGAGGACCCCTCCGATATCCACAATGCTTTGGCTATGGTCCGTACCGCCGAGGCCAACGGATTAATGCACATGCATTTGATCGGCAAACCGAAAAAACGGCAAGGGAAAATGACGATGAAAGGCGCCGACCGCTGGCTTAATCTGCAGACACATACCGGCCTAGAGTCTTTTTTTAAGGGTATCAAAGAAAAAGAGCTTCTGCTCTTCGGCGCAGCACCGCGTGGGACTGCCCTTTTAGAAGAGGTTCCGGTCGACCGCCCCTTTTGCGTGCTTTTTGGCAACGAGATGGGCGGCCTGACACAGCAGGCTCTTAATGCGTGCGATTTGACGTTTCGGATCCCTATGCATGGGTTTTGTGAAAGTTTCAACCTATCTGTTTCGGCAGGCATTGTCTTGTATGAACTGACAAAAAAAACCAGGCAGCACCTGGGGTGTCCCGGGAATTTAACACAAAGTCAAAAACTGGAAGAACGTGCCCGCTTTTATCTTGAAACACTAGGGGTAGAGCAAGGAAGAAAGATCGTCAAACAGAAGTTGCTGATCAGCTCATCGTGACTTCAATCTTTTGATACTTAAAGAATAAATCTCTAAAACGCGCCGCGTCCTCGAAGCGCATTTCTTTTGCGGCAAGCTTCATTTCTTTTTCACATTCCACCACTTTCGCGCGCACTTCCTCGAGGGTCAAATAGGGATGGCTTTCTTCTGCCACCTTACGACCAATCTGTTTTGCAGCGGGATAAGTTGTTTCCTCTTCCAATTCCGGCAGTACCAACGAGACGATCTCGCGCTTAACGGAATGTGGGATAATTCCATGCGCCTGATTATAAGACTCCTGCAAAGCGCGCCGGTTTTGAGTGATCGTTAAGGTCTTTTGGATCGATTGCGTAAATTTATCGCAATACATGATCACACGCCCTTCTAGATTACGGGCGGCGCGACCGCAAGTCTGAATAAGCGATGTCTCGCTACGTAAAAAACCCTCTTTATCGGCATCCAGGATAGCGACCAAAGAAACCTCGGGGATATCCAGTCCTTCCCGCAGCAAATTAATTCCCACCAGTACATCGAAAAGTCCGGAACGCAGATCCTGGATGATTTGTATCCGTTCTAATGTATCGATATCGGAATGCAAATATTTAGCTTTGATGTCTAGATCCACTAAATACTGCGTCAGTTCTTCAGATAAACGTTTGGTCAACGTCGTGACTAAAACCCTCCCTCCCCTTTCGATTTCTTTGCGGATCTCTTCCAACACATCGTCAACCTGGCCGGTAGCGGGACGGGTTTCAATGAGTGGATCAAGAAGTCCGGTAGGCCGGATCAATTGTTCTACGATCTCCCCACCGGCTTCACGCATTTCCCAAGCGCCGGGGGTGGCGGAAACATACACGACTTGGTTGAAGCGGGCATACGATTCTTCAAACATAAGAGGCCGGTTATCATAGGCCGACGGCAGGCGAAAACCGAAGTCTACCAACGCCTGCTTGCGGGCGCGGTCCCCATTGCACATGGCGTGCATCTGGGGGATCGTTTGATGCGATTCGTCGATAAAAAGGAGATAATCCTTAGGAAAATAATCGATCAACGTCGAGGGAGGATCGCCGCGGTTGCGACGGCCGAAATGGCGCGAGTAGTTTTCAATCCCATTGCAAAAACCGATCTCTCGGATCATTTCCAGGTCATGCAGAGTGCGCTCTTGGATACGCTGTTTTTCTATCAGCTTATTTTCCTTTTCAAAGTAAGCCGCCCGTTCTTTGAGTTCCTCTTTGATGGTATCGATAGCTAGATAACGAATATCTTCCGGAGTGACGTGGTGGGAGCTGGGATAAATCGTGGCCTGATCAATGACTTTACGCATTTTTCCCGTTAAAGGATCAATCTCTGTCATGCGTTCCAATTCATCCCCAAAAAATTCCAGCCGCAAGGCGAGGTCTTCCTCATAGGCGGGGAAAATATCTAAAATATCCCCTCTGACCCGAAAGGTGGAACGGGAAAAGTCGTAGTCGTTACGCTTATACTGCATCTCCACTAAGTGCAGCAGTAGATCATCGCGCCGATACTCCCCGCCGGTTTTAATATGAAGGTTCATGCCGCGGTAATATTCCGGCGAGCCCAAGCCGTAAATGCAAGACACCGAGGCCACAATCAAGACATCGTTGCGCTCCAAAAGAGAGCGCGTCGCACTCAAGCGCATCTTATCGATCCGGTCATTGATGGCCATGTCTTTTTCAATAAACGTATCGGTGCGTGGAATGTAGGCTTCCGGCTGGTAATAGTCATAGTAGGAAACGAAATATTCGACAGCATTTTCCGGGAAAAAACCCTTAAATTCCTGATAAAGCTGGGCAGCAAGGGTTTTATTATGGGCAATGATCAGCGTGGGCTTTTGTACAGCCGCCACCACATTAGCCATCGTAAAGGTTTTGCCGGAACCCGTAATCCCAAGCAAAACCTGAGAATTGCGCCCTTCTACAATCCCGGCGCTCAACTTTTCAATCGCTTTTGGTTGATCCCCGCGCGGCTGATAGGTCGTGTGCAGCTTAAATTCCACGGCGCTCCCGGGCAATGCGGGAAATCTTATTCCATGCGCCTCTTAAACCCATAGCGCTGAGCATTTCTTTAAGAGTTTCTTCCGCGACTACTGCCATTTTATTTGTGCCTTCATAGATCACCTGCTCTACGTACCCTTTATCTTGCTCAAACTCTTTACGCCGTTCCCTGATAGGATCCAAAAAGCTGTTCAAGGCCACAATTAATTTATCCTTCACTTCCACATCCCCGATCTTGCCAAGGCGGTACCGTGTTTTTAGATCTGCGACTTCGGTTTTTTCCGGATTGAACACATCATGAAAAATAAAAACCGGATTTCCTTCCACCGTTCCGGGGACAGTGGCGCTAATCCGATTAGGATCGGTGTACATCCCTCGAACTTTTTTCTCAACGGTTTTAGCATCGTCTGAAAGATAAATGGAGTTGCCGGCCGATTTGCTCATTTTCCCCTTGCCGTCCGTACCAATGAGAGTGGGTACATCGCTAAGCAACGGCTCGGGCAAAGGAAATACTTCCCCATAGTATTGATTGAACCTGCGGGCGATATCGCGGGCCAGCTCCACATGCGCTTCGTTGTCTTTGCCGACCGGCACCAGATGGGAACGCGGCATTAAAATATCTGCCGATTGCAACACGGGGTACCCAATCAACCCAAAGGGAATGCTGTCCGCTTCCAGATGGGCATTGCGCGCCATTTCTTTAATGCTAGGAAGACCGGTCAATCGATTGAGGCTGATCAACATTTCAAAGATCAAATTCATCTGATAAACGGCCGGCACAGCAGACTGCAGATAGATCGTGGATTTCTTAGGATCAATGCCGCAGGCTAAATAGTCAAGAACGGTTTGATGCACGTTGTCCCGCATTTCCATAATATGCTCTTTTTGCGGCTTAGTCGTCAAAACGTGCAGATCGGCAATGATAAAGTAGCAATCGTAGGCATCTTGCAGCGCAACGCGGTTTTTAAGAGAGCCGACATAATGCCCCAGGTGCAAGCGGCCGGTGGGGCGGTCTCCAGTTAAGATCCGTTTTTTTTCCATAATTTCTTCCTCTTTGTTATTTGCTAAACAGACCGCATTTGTTTCCGATCTCTATAAGAATCACGATAATCGATACGGTAATGGCCGCAATCAGCGCCAGCTTGCCTCCTGGGACGCGGAACGGCCCTTTGAGCCCTTTATGATAGCGGCCCGACCAAGCCATCAGGCAAGGCAGCACTCCCAATAAAATCACCACACCGAAGGCTCCGGCAAACTCTAACGCGCTTAAGAAGGCGCGCGGGTAGGTCAAAATAAATAGCAACGGCGGGGCAAAGGTCAGAAAATCTAATATCAACCGTCCTGAACGATCCTTTTTTATCCTCAGCCCATCCGCTAAGAAATCCGACAAGCTTAAAGTGACCCCCAAAAAAGAGGTGACGATGGCAAAAAACGAGAAGAATTGAGCGACTAATGCGACAGTGGAGTTGCCTAAAGCATCGCCTAGGAGCTTTGCACCGTTAGTTCCTTCCTGATAGGCCTGTTTAATACCGTTAGAGCCCTCGAGCGGCAAAACGCCCAGGGTAATCAACTCCCAAATAATATAGACGCCCAATGGAATCAAGCTGCCTATTAGAATGACCTGCTTTAGCTTGCGGGCATCCCCGTGCAGATAAGAAGTCAACGTGGGGATAATGATATGATAGCCAAAGGAAGTTGCGGCAATAGAAACGGCCCCAAGGGTCATTTTCCAGTCGGCAAAACCCAGCAATTGCGGCTCAACGTAAGGAGCAATCAGCCCCACCATCAAACCGTAAGTTAAAATTAGGCCCAGCATCAGCCAACGGTTAAGCAAGTCGGCGTATTTTGTGCCTTCATAAACAAAAAAGGCGAAGATAAAAAGCAGCGGAAAGGCACCGGTCCAGGATGGCAGCTCCCAACCCGTCACCAAATGAATGCACGATGTCACAATTGGACCGCTGCCGGCCAAATAAGCTGCCGTCAGGGAATAAAGTAAAAATAAATAAACGCACCAACTCACGATCTCCCCGCCACGCCCCAAGGTGCGCCGGGCCATGGTGATCATGTTGACATTTTCGCCCAAGCTAAGATTGACTTCCAAAAGCAGAAAGGCCGTAAAGGTCATGTAGGCCCAATAAGCCAAAAATAAACAAAGGGCCGGGATAAATCCCGCTAAACCTGTCACGACAGGCAGCGCCAACATGCCGGCACCGATAGTTGTGCCGGAGACCAGCAGAACTCCGCCTAGCACCTTATTTTTCAGTCTCATGCAATCACCGTCAGTTCCAAAATCACGACGATAACGGCAAATACCATGACAGCGCCCAATGTATATTTACCGCCGGGAACCAAAACAGGTCCTTCCATTTTTTTATGATATCTCCCTGACCAAACCATCAGGGCCGGTAAGATACCGAATAAAATCACTGCGCCAAAGGCTCCGGCGTAGCTAAGCGCCCTTAAAAAAATTTTTGGATAGAAAAGTGAGAATGCGACCGGAGGGACCAAGGTCAAAAGACAAAGAAAAATGGTGCCCAAACGATTTTTTTTAATGTGCAGTCCGTCGGCTAAAAAATCGACAAAGCTTAAGGCCACGGTGAGAAACGAGGTCACAATAGCAAAAAAGGCAAACGACTCGGCCATATCCACAATCCATGAAGCGCCTACGGCATTACGCAAGGAACGCGTCGCCATCTCCCCTTGATCCAATGCCTCGCGCACACCATGAATCGGGATCAACCCTAGAATGAGCGCTTCCCAAACTAGGTAGATGGCCAAAGGGATCAGGCTGCCGATAATGATCGACAAACGCAATTTTTTGACATCATGGCTCAGGTAAGTTGAGAGGCTTGGAATTAAATTATGGAAGCCAAAAGAAATAATCATAGCCGGAACTGCCACTAAAGCCGATCCCCAGTTGCTATGCTGCAAATACTCAAAATTAATGTGCCCGACGCCCATCGATACCAACACAAAATAAGCGGCCATCAAACACAGCATCAAAAGGCGGTTGAATTGGTCAACCACCCGCGTGCCTAAATATAAAAAAATACCAAACAATGCGCTCAAAAAAATGCTGCCGGCCCATTCCGGCAAAGGTAATCCGAAAAGGGAGGAAGCAAAATCCGCCGTGAGCTGTCCGCAAGCGGACGCATAAGCGACCATCACCGAATAAAATAGAAAAACAAACAGCAGCCAGCTCAGCCATTTCCCCGCGCTGCCCAGCGTTCTGCTGGCCATCGTAACAATATTCACATCTTCTTTAAACCAGAGGTTGACCTCCAAGACCAACAAGCCCGTGGTGACCATAAATAGCCAACTGATAAAAAAAAGACCGATAGTGGGGCGGAAACCGCCCAACGCAGTGAGCACCGGCAAACCGAGCATGCCGGCGCCGATGCAGCAGCCGGCAATCATCAAAATTGACCCGATGACGCGGCTTCTAGGGACATTTAATCCATTCATAAAGTTCCTTTTGAGGCGCCATTATACACATTCGAGGGAAAAATATGAATGATTAGCAATGAAAGCTAAAGAGATCAGGTAATATTTATCCTCTGTTTCTCTTCTTTTCGCAGCTCTTGACCGAGGCGTCCGAGGTCGTGCCCCTCATAATCGACAAATTTAAAATACCGTTCGAAAGGGGGGAACGTGCGGCATACTTGTTTCGCCATTTCCTGGGCAACGAACCTGTAGCTGGGGTGACCGGCGGCTTGAGAACGCAGCTCGCATAACCACTGTAGCGCACGCAAATTGACGGTAAAGTACCAGCGCACATGGTAAGCCATCGGCACCACATATTGAGCTTCTTCCGGCAGTTCGACTGCAAGGGTATCAAAAGTTTCTTTAGCTTTCTGCATCGCGGCATGATAATCGGCCTCAATGTCCATGCCCACGATTTCAGGAGGTGTGTAATAACCGTAATCGCAAGTCAGCAACTGTCTTTCTTGAGTGAGCATCCGGTGACGGTGCAAATCGCGATAGATGCCAAAATCGGTCAAAATCTCAAAGGTAAAGCTGGCGTGTTCCAGCGCCCTTGGAGACTTATGGCGTCTGTTTTCTCGGGCGCTGCAGGCAGCGTCCAGTATACGCTCTAATTCCTCATTGGGCAGCTCCTTGCAATAACGATACAGCTCGCTTAGCCCTTTATCGGAATTATGGAACAGAAGAGCCGCCGCGACTTTAGACACCGACTCAGGATCGAAAGAGATCATACGTACCCCTTGCTCCATATTCCGCTCAGGGAAAGCCATGTTCTGGGCGGTTACCATCGCAATTTCCAAATGCATTGCCTCATAAAAATTGGAATAGTTTTTATGTGTATGATGGTTAGGATCGGATCTACGTACGAAAGACGGAATCACCTGGTTCAGTTCATCAAATGTGCGTTTTCCAATATCTTGCAACTCGGCTAAATTGCTGCACTGCAATTTATGGATCATCTGCTCATAAAAACGGCCGTTTCCGAAAATTCCCATATTGGTCATGGTGCCCGCAGGAAGCAGTCCCCTTAGGCAATCCAGCACCTTTGCCCGTAAAGCAGCGGTATAGGGCGCCTTTGGCGTGGCGGGATCATAAGGCATTTGCTCTTCTAATTTAGCGGTCAAAGGAGGAATAAGGCGGCTGTAAGTTTCAAAAAGAAAATTGCAGGTCTGTACATACGAATCCCGATAGGCCGAAGTCATCAGAACCGGCTCGCGATAAAACAAGTACTCCCCTTTCACCTTTTGATCAAAATAGATATAGCGGGTTGATTTTTCCAAAGGTGACCCTCCGATGCGGGCATCTTCAAGGGCTTTGGCGGCCAGCATGGAAATGTTTTCAATGGCTAAATGCGCCCCTCCCAATTCTCCGATCGAATCATCTCCGTAGCCATCAAGAATCCGGTCATAGAAACTCTGGGCTTTTTTAATGGCAAGGGCCTGATCTGCTGCTTGCTGCTCGGTGGCTGCCCCGGCAATGGAATTGAAGGCGCTCTCATCGGCATTGGCCACGAACTCTTTTAATAAAAGAGATCTCAGCCCAAGCGTGGATCGGGAGTAGCGGGAAAATAAAGCGCCTTTGATAACTTCCGGCAAATTTTTAAGCGCAAAAACATGGCTGCGGGTATTCGTTACGTATTTTTGAAGGGTATTGATCTGGCTTTCGCTAAAGTCTTCGTAATCTTCTACGAGCATGGGATCCTCATTGTTTTGCGTATCCTAAGATAATAACCTATTTAGGTTGCCAGAATAATTGATGCCTTTCAACAAAAATCCAAAAGGCAGCATCTACCGGAAATTTGCAAAATCAAACCAGGTTGTTTATGATAGTCACCATGAACGAAACTCAATTGATCGAATTAAACGCCAAGGGGCTGATCCCCGGACCCGAGGAATCGGAAGAACAATTCTTGAAACGGGCCGCTTACTGCCAAAGTTTGAACGCCTCGATTGCCGAAGAACTTCAAGAAGAAATCCCATTTACCGCGGAAAAAGACCATCCTGCCTGTATGCGGGAAGGTCTGGAGAGAGCCAAAAAACTCTATGGCATCGCGCCGGATTGGGTGCCGATTTTTTTCAGCAATCATCAATTGATGCCCTGGCATGGTGGTTGTGCATGGATCTTTCAAAAAGATGTTTCATCCCCTACTTCTGCTTTTTTACAACTGAAAAAATCGCTCAAAAACCGCAAGCGGTTTCTGGGGATCTACGAACGTTCCGAGTTGATTGCCCATGAGCTTTGCCATGTAGGGAGAATGAGTTTTAATGAACCCCGCTTTGAAGAGATTTTAGCCTGCAATGCCTCCACCTCCCCTTTCCGCCGCTGGCTAGGCCCTATCGTGCAGTCCACCTGGGAAAGCCTGGTTTTTGTAGGCCTCTTGATGGTGATCTTTCTAATGGATCTCTATTTAGTGTTCCTAGGCTATACCGAAGCGTATTATAATTTAATGTGGCTAAAATCGGTTCCCTTAATTTTTGTCGGCATGGGAATATTGCGCCTTTTTATCAGACACAGACAGCTGCGCCGCTGCAGGCAACAATTGAGCTGGCTAGACGCGCCAACAGCTGATCAACTCCTTTTCCGTCTTACCGATAAAGAAATTCGGCAGATAGGAAAAATGCAAAAAAAAGAGATAACTGAACTGTTTAAAAATTTAAGCACCCACTCTGTTCGAGGGAAACTGATTTGGTCACTTTATTTTCAAAATAAAGACTAATAGTCTATACCAGTTAAGTTCAACTAATAGGAGGCTCCGTGATCTTTCCCTTTAATGATACACAATCCATCTCCTCAATGTCTCAAATCCGTTACCAAGCCCCATCGAGGGCCCTCTTAGTAGCCATCAAGGCGCTTATAAAGCGCGAGCGAAATAACGGCATCACCGAAGAAATTCATGACAAATATCTGCGTATAAAATCTTTGACCGACTGCGATGACCGTTTACTGATGTTGCGCCTTCAAACCTCCGTAGCCATTATTGAAAAATTAAGAAAAAACATGTTTCAATTGATCAGGCAATATAACGGGGCAGCCGTTTACCTGACACCTGAAAATAAGCTCGATACCCATTTGCACATGCTGCTTTCCATTTCCAATCTAGGCAAAGAGCAGATTTTTCTTTTTCCTAAGCAACATCTGTTAGGAGAAGGGATTTCAAAAAAAGTTTGGGAAGGGATCGACTATTTGAAGGAAACAAAGATTGCTTGCGGGTCGATAACGCCTGAACCTTCAAATTTTGCAAAAAACGTAAGAGAATTCGAGCTGCAGAAAAGTTTTGGCGAAGCCCTCGATTGCTGTTTCTACCTCCATGACACCTCAGGATATAAATTCAAAATGGTCATGCCGTTGGCCAATTGGGGCTCTTTAGAAAAAGCAACGCACCCTTTAGGACGCCTTGAGTTTATCAACGCGCTGAGCAAATATCAGTTGGAATCGTTATACCTCAAGATTTTAAACCGCGTGGCCGAAATCCACGCCGCGCAGATCGTCTTAGCAGATATCAAACCGGCCAATATTCTTTTGCATGTTGAAAATGGAGAAGTGAGCGTCCGTATCACAGATTTTGGATTTGCCCACAAAGAGAGCGAACAAGGCGAAAGCCTCGGAGGCACTCCTGAATTTTGCGCCCCGGAACTTTACGATGACAGTACCCCCTCTTTTCAAACTCTTGCCTCTGATGTTTTTGCTTTGGGAAGAACGCTCTGGGAGCTTTTTTTAGGGGGCCCACCGCCCTGGATGATCCACAACTCTTTGGAAAATTATACCCAGTTTTGGAATGCTCAGAAGACATTCCGCCCTGGCACTATGGAAGACCTGATCTATCGGATGACGGATCCCTCGCCGGAAAAAAGACCTTCTCTTGCCACGATTCTTGCGGAAAATCCGCAATTCACCTTTTCAAGCCCTTTTTTTCGCAACACAAGGCTGATACGACCTCAAGAATCGGAACATCGATTTCGACAAAACACGGACGACTTTAAAAATAAATACATTGACGCAACACCGCCGCCTCAAGCCTACACTTTAATAGATGAGGGAATGCCTTATTATATTCACTTGCGTACTGAAAAAAGAAACGTACCATTTAAACCGGCGGCGGATGGAGGAATCGAAGTCTGCTCTTTTTGGCGCACTAAAAAGTATGCCTCCCTTGAGGAGTATTTAGAACAGGAAGGGCTGACTACCTGCCTGAATTATTTTACATAAAAACATCGCATCAAGAGGAATAAACCTATAGCCAGACCGGCAACAGCCAAGGCAGAGACTTCCCAGCCTTCGTCGTCAGGCGCAAGCCAAGTGATCCCGTCACATTTAGTGATGCTGTAGGCCGGCTCGATCAAAACTCTCTCCGCTGATTGACATTTCCAATCTGCAGAACGGCACGGTACTTTGCCACCGTGCGCCTGGCGCAAGAAATTCCTTTTTTCTGCAATAGCAATGACAACTTTTCATCCGATAAAGGACGCTTTTTATTTTCCTGCGCTAAAATGGCTTTCAGTTCCTCACGCACTGTGTTAGAGGAAATATCACTCCCCTCTTCCGTCGTATAGGCATTGGTGAAAAAGGCACGCAAGGGCAAAACCCCGCGTGGCGTACTGATATATTTTTGCATTACGGCACGTGCGACGGTCGACTCATGCACTTCTAACGCTTCGGCCATCTGTTTCATAGTCAACGGAACTAATTTACCCTCAGGATCACTGAGGAATTCCCCCTGCCATTTTGCCAGGGCTTCAGCCAGGCGCTGAATAGTGGCATTTCTCTGATCAATATTTTTTAACAGCCATTTGGCAGACACCAGTTTATTTTTGATAAAATCTTTCGTTTCTTTGGGAAGCGTATCGTCATCCAGCATTTTCAAGTAGCGACGGTTCAATCGTAAATGAGGGATATAATCCTCATTGACCACTACCTTAAAACATTCCCCTTCCTCAATCAAAGATACATCAGGAACAATATGCTGAATGCCTTTACGTGAATAAGAGGCACCCGGGTGCAGATCAAGATGGACAATCTCTTTCTCAATGGCAGTATTGATCTCTTCGATACTGCACTTTAACCCCTTTTTGATGAGAGGTATTCTATTGTGCAAAAGGTCATCATAATGTGCCTCAATGATCTGGTAGGTCAACGTATTTTTGCGCCCCAAACGCTCGAGTTGAATCAATAAAGAATGCTGCAAAGATAGAGCGCCGACCCCAAAAGGATCAAATTCCTGGATCTCCAGCAGCACTTTGTGCAGCTCGGACTCGGAAAAATTGTTCATCAGGGCAATTTCCGGAAGAGCTGATCCCAAAAATCCATTTTCATCAAAATTACCGATCAGCGCTTCGGCCATTGCTTGCTCTTCTGGTGTATCAAACGTTTCTTTTGCTTGATGTATGAGATGTTCGAATAACGATTCTTCAACCCGGACCGACTGCTCTAGAAAGGATTTCAATTTATCTTCGTCTTGCGTTCTTTTGAGATAATAATTTTCGCTTTGAGAAAAATGGTCGCGAAACTCTTCATCCAGTCGTTTAAGAATTTCAAAATCTCCCTCGTCAAAATTCAATTCCTTTTCCACTGTTCCTTCTCCATTGTCGGGAAGCTCTTGCGCCTCGCTGGCTAACCGTTCTTCGGAATATTCTAAAACAGGGTTTTGCTCCATTTCCAATTCGATTTCGGAAGAGATTTCCATGATAGGCAACTGCATCATATGCAATGCTTGCTGCATTTGAGGGGACATGATCAAACGCTGCAACTGTTTCATGCTTTGCGCTTGTTTTTGGTTGAAATTCATCGACATAGAGCACATTACACAATCCTCCAGAACCCTAACATAACGGTAAACGGGCTCATACTCCGTTATTTCAGGTTTTATCACTCTTGACAAGAAAAAAAAATTAAAGATGCTGAGAAGTTCGGCAGTTTCAATCGCAGACGCGAAGGCTCTTGCGATAAAAACAGCATATCCCATTAATCCTTAAGAATTAAGATTTTCTCATGATGGATCACAGCCTTACCGAGGAAACCGGGAAAATCCTCATCGTCGATGACGATTCCTTAGTACTCTTAGCCCTCTCGGCCATATTGGAAAAGGAAGGGTACGAAATCCTGCAAGCTGCAAACGGCGATGAAGCCCTCTCGATACTCCGGAACACCGACCCGGCCATCATTATCTGCGATCAATCCATGCCGGGAATGAGCGGCATCGAAATAATGCAACACGTTCAAGACCTCTACCCTCATACCATCAAGATCTTGCTTACCGCCTATCAAGACAGCGAAATCGTCATCGAAGCCATCAACATCGCACATGTCGACCATTTCCTAACCAAGCCCTGGCATAATACGGAGCTTAAAAATATCGTCAAATCCTCTATGGAGACCTACAAGCTGGTTAGAGAGAATGAGCTCTTACAAGCATTGATTCAGAAACAGCATAAGGAATTGGCGCGCTCCCATGAAAGCCTTCAAAACGATTTGAAATTAGGGTCCCGCATACAGGAACAGCTCTTAGTCGGTCAAATCCCGCCGGACCTGCATCATGCCGCAATCGACACCCTGTCGGTGCCTTCTAAAGAGATCGACGGGGATTTCTTTGAGTTCTATCAACCGGATAGCCACATCCTTGATGTTGTCATTGGCGATGTCATGGGCAAAGGAATCTCAGCGGCCCTTGTCGGCACCGCTGTAAAAACACAGCTGATTCGTTTTGCACTACCTACGACGACGATGCGCATTTTTGAAAAAGGGCACGGCTGGCATGCCAGCTACTTACCCCCTGCCGACATTGTTACCCAGGTCCATAAGGAGCTTACCGGCAAATTGATCGAACTGGAATATTTTGTTTCCTTATTCTACGGCCGTTTCAACTTTAAACATCAAATTTTTCACTATATCGATTGTGGATCGGCCAAACCCATTCATTATAAAGCGAAAGAAAAATCTTTTAGCTTTTTGGAGGGATCAAATTTACCGCTGGGTGTAGAACAAAAAGCCTCTTACGAAACATTCGATGTCCGTTTTTCAGAAGGGGATCTCTTTATTTTTTATTCCGACGGTGTAACCGAAGCTAGAAACTCGGAAGGCGCCTTATTTGGTTTCGACCGGTTAGCGCAATTAGTCGATGCGTATAACGGCCTGCAACCAAAGGTTTTAAAAGATCTCATCTGCCAAGCTGTTTTTTCCTTCAGCCAACATAAGCTTTACGACGATCTCACCCTTATTGTGCTTAAAATCCAACAGCGCGCGCCTTTTGAAGCCGAGCCCTTTTCCACAAGCTTGTGCGGCGATCTTGAGCAGCTGCCTGCAGTCAGAAATTTTGTCAAAAAACTTTGCCTTAAGGCGCCCGGCGATCGGGAAAGACTCTCTCAAGAAGGGCAGCTCATTGCCGATGAAGCGTTTTGCAACGCAGTCAAACACGGAAAATTGCAAAACGGAAAAAAGACCATAAAAATTTCAGGCGAGCTAAGGGAAGAGGGATTGCAGCTTATAATTTCAGATCAAGGCGATGCCTTCGATCCCTCCGCAATCAATGACCCCTGTTTTTGCGGAAATCAAGAGACCGGTTATGGATGGCATCTGATCCGGGAATTATCCGACTCTCTAGTGTATACTCAAAAAGAGAGTCCGGAAAGCTGGAACCATCTAAATATCTTTAAACGTTTTTACATCCAAGAGGGAAAAATGAACATCTCCCATACATCAGATCAAAATATTCTCATTATTGTCCCTGAAGGGGATAGTTTGGACGCCAAGGATGCGCCTTCTTTTAAAGAAGGGGTCATCAACCTGATCAACGATACTAATCCCACCGGAGTGGTTTTCGACCTCAATCAATTACAATTCATTGACAGTTCGGGGTTAGGGACATTTTTATCGGTTCTGCGCATTTTAAATTCCCGAAACGGCGACTTAAAACTGTCACGGATGAACCAACCCATACGCACAATGTTCGAATTGGTAAAAATGCATAAAATCTTTGAGATTTTCAATACCACAGACGATGCTGTCCGTTCCTTTAAACATGAATAATAAAACGTTGAAAGGGCTGCACCGAAAACGTTTGGTCGAACAGCTGCACGCCCGCTTTGCCAAATCCACTTCGATGCGCCAGCGCTTAAGATATTGGCGAAAAAAATATCTTTGGCTGCTAGTTGTCGAAGGCACGCGGCTTGCCAAACGGGCCTTGGATGTGATTGTGGCAACATTTTTGTTAATCGTTCTTGCTCCCGTTTTCCTTGCGATCTCCTTGATCATCAAACTTCAGGACGGGGGCCCTGTTTTTTATACAGCGCCGCGTGTGGGTAAATGGGGGCGTGAATTCTCCTTTCCGAAATTCCGCACCATGATCCCCGATGCCGCCGAGAAAAAAGGGGAATTAAAAGCCTTTAGCATCCACGGCAACGATGTAAACTTCAAAATGGAGCGTGATCCGCGCGTCACTCCCTTTGGCAACCTGTTAAGAAAAAGCAGTTTGGATGAGCTGCCTCAGCTATGGACTATTCTTAAAGGAGAAATGACCCTTGTGGGGCCCCGCCCTCCACTCCCCGAAGAAGTGGCCGTTTATAATTTAGAGCAACGTAAAAGACTTGATGCAACGCCCGGTTTGACATGCATCTGGCAAGTCACAGGACGTTCAGAGATTCCTTTCCAAAGGCAAGTTGAGCTCGATATCGCGTATATTGAAAGCCAGAGTTTGCTATTGGACCTTAAACTGTTACTGAAAACTATTCCCGCAGTCATCTTTGGAAGAGGGGCGTATTAAAGGGGAAGCAAAGCCTCCCCTTTAGAAAACTATTTCTTTTTAGGCTGAGCAGTGGACGAAGGGCCTTTTGTAGGTGTCGCCGAAACGCTTGCAGCAGGCTTAGAAGCTGTCGTAGCAATGCCTACAACAGCTTTGCTCAATTCAAGCAATTCTTTATCCGCTTGAATCTGGTTAATCCCATATTTTTGCTGGATCAAAGTGATAAATTTATCTTTCTGACCGTTAATCTGTTTAAAATCTTGATCTGTGAACTTAGACCATTTTTGTTTGATTTTAGGTTGCAGATTTGTCCAATGTGTTTGAAATTGTTGATTATTCATCGTAGCCTCCTTGTTGGATCAGATGAAATCCATGCCCCCTTATTAGCAAATTCTTTTTTTTAAATTCAATCTTTTGTAAGGTGCAATTATGAAAATACAATTTTTAGGCGCCGCCGAAACTGTCACGGGATCCCGATTTCTGCTGACAACTCAAGATCATAAAGTACTGATTGACTGCGGGTTATTTCAGGGCTACAAAGAATTACGTTTAAAAAACTGGGAGCCGTTTCCGGTGCCCCCCGGATCTCTTGATGCAGTTGTTCTGACCCATGCCCATATCGATCATAGCGGCTATCTCCCGCTGCTCGTGCGACAAGGATTCCGTGGACCGATTTATGCCACCTCCGCCACGCGCGATCTGGCGGAAATCCTTCTGCGTGATTCCGGCAGAATTCAGGAAGAAGACGCCCGGCTAGCCAATAAATACGGCTTTTCCAAGCATAAACCCGCCTTACCTCTTTACACTGAAGAAGATGCCATTGAAACGCTTAAACAATTCAGGGATATCGGCTTCGGCAAAGAGCATGCCTTAGGCGATGAACTCTCCTTTCACGCCAGCCGTGCCGGACATATTCTCGGTTCTGCGATCCTCTCTTTCCACTATCATCGTGAAACCATTGTATTTAGCGGGGACTTAGGTAGGCCGTACGATCCGATTATTAAACCCCCGGCCACGATAGACACTGCCGATTATTTGATCCTCGAATCCACTTATGGCGACCGGCTCCACTCCGAGGAAAATACAGAAGAAAAATTAGGTAAAATCATTCGCGAAACCGCCGCAAAAGGGGGAAATGTCATTATCCCCTCCTTTGCCGTTGGCCGCACACAAACCATTCTTTACCTTCTCTACCAACTTAAAGAGAAGAATCAGATCCCCAACCTGCCGATCTTTTTGGACAGCCCCATGGCTCAAAACGCCACCGACATCTTGAAACATCATTTATCCGAGCACAAACTATCGCCTTCCCTCTGCGCCGACGTCTGCAAGATCGCCCACTATATCCGTTCCACTGACGAATCCAAAAAACTGCAGGAAAAGGCTTACCCGATGATTATCATCGCAGCCAGCGGTATGGTAGAAGGTGGCCGTATTCTACATCACATCAAACGCTACGGCCCTGAACATCATCATACCATCGTATTTACCGGATTTCAGGCGCCTATGACGCGCGGCGATAGAATTTTACGAGGCAGCCGCGAAGTAAAAATTCATGGTAAGATGGTTCCCATGCGTGCACGGATTGAAATGCTGGAGAATCTCTCCTGTCATGCCGACTATGCTGAAATGTTGAAGTGGCTGGAAGGCTTTTCAAAAATGCCTCGTACCGTTTTTCTCACCCATGGCGAGCTAAGCGCCAGCCAACCCTTTAAAAAACGGATCGAAGAGCGGTTTGGCTGGAATGTCGTCATCCCCAAATTCAATGACTCATTCGATTTGTAGTGAGCCCTCGAAAAAATTTTTTATGGGTGTGCCGGCATTCGAAAAAATTACTCCCACAACAGTGATATCTGGGACGTACGCCACTTCTGGCATCACATAAAGCCCATTAGATGAATCTGTATTTCCTGAAGGCAAAAAATTAGTCTGGACGGTGCAGGATGCCATCGGATTAAAGGCCTGCGCTCTAACTCTAACGCCTTTTTTCAAAAGACACCTGGTAAACTTGCAGGAAACGGAGGACTCAAAGGCGCCATCCGATAAGTCAAACAGGAGCTGCCTGATATGATACCCGACAAAAAACTCTTTAACCTGCTTTAATTCCGAAGTCCCCTTTCCCCTTTGATGGTGGCTCTTTACTTAAAACCTCTCGATGACGCCATGAAAAAGCTGAATGTCTTCTCTATCAGCTGTATAGATGATTGGATCATTCTAGCCAAATAAAGGAGGCGGATGCGGCGCTCCATTAAGGCCATGAACCGGATACTCGACCTGCTAAAAGTAGAAATGCAGCCAGACAAAACCCGGATCAATTCCATCTCCCGAGGGTTCCAGTTTTTAGGCTACGAATTTAACGAAGGGCTGAGACCTTACGACGATCTCCATATATAAAAAACCGTGTTCGGTATCGTATGCGTTAGGATCGCCGAACCCGTCAACGGTGTAGCGTTCTCGGTACGCAGCAAACAGTACTTTTTTAGGGACTTCTACAATCGAGTAATCTGCATCCAAGTCCGGATCTATAAGCGGCCGTTTGTCACCATGGCTCTCATGAGCTGGCCAAGCCTGCGCTGCAATTGATGTTTTTTTAAAAACGCCCTCCTCTTCATCATAATGAAATACGTCCATCTTTGGAATTCTTGCCTGCCTCCGCACCAGCGGTTGAGAAGAAAACACCCCGTATTACGATCGAAATGGAAAATTTTCCTAAAATAATTTATATATCGAGAGGTTTTTTCGTTTGACGAAACGCAGAAATCGATATCAACTTGGAAAAGTTGATGAGACTGAGCGCAAAGTCAGGCAGAAAAAGATCAAGTCGAAAACCGATTCTTGAACACCTTTCGGAATACATAGCATCACCTATAATTCCCTCAATTAATAAGTTTAAAGACGAAAGCGTGCCCTAATTCTCTCTAATAAAACCAATTAATTTTATGCACTTACAGTGAACTAAACTATTTATTTCAAAAACCATTTTATCTCGTTCTCTGAGGGATGTCGCTATAATTGTATTTTATTTGAAATCATATTATAATCGATAATTATGACTCCTTTAAGAAGCACCAATAATTTTAAGTTAAATGGAAATAGTTCGGAGAAAGCAGCGACACCAAAAGATGAATTGTTATTACGCATTTCCTGGGCGTCTGATCTCCATTTTGATCATGCAGATCAGGAGTCCATTCAAATTTTCTATGATAAGCTAAATAAACAACGCCCCCGACTTCTCCTTTTAGCGGGAGATATAGATCTTGGAAGGGAAAATCCCGTTTATTCCCTTACAGGGGAAACGATCCCAGCCAACGGGCTTATCTCCACTTTGAAAAAAATCAATGAAAGCATCAGCTGCAAGATTTTTTTTGTGTGCGGCAACCACGACTTTTATTTTAGCTCCTTCGAAAAAGTACGTAAGAGTATTCATGAATTATCCCATGAATTACCCAACATTACCTATGTCCACGAAACAGAGGGCATTGAACTAGACCCACAAACAGTTTTGCTAGGCCATGATGGATGGGCCGATGGACGGGCCGGAAATTTTGCGAAAAGCAGGATGATCTTAAAAGATTTCTTTTTAATCGAAGATCTAAAGGTGGATTCCGCCAAGCAAATTTTTACCGCCGAAATGAAATTAAGACTTGAGAATCTAGGGAACGCCTCGGCAATTTATGCCGAAACAGTATTGCCGCGCGTTTTCAAAATTTACACAAGAGCGCTATTTTTAACGCATGCCCCCCCCTTCAGGGAAGCCAGCAGGCATAAGGATGCCATCTGTGATGACCAAAGCGCGCCTTTTTTTGTGAATCAATCCCTAGGGGATGCGTTTTTAAAAATCATGAAACAGCACCCTAAAAACCAACTGACCGTTCTTTGCGGCCATACTCACACGGCAACTATTTATCAACCCCTGGGAAATTTAGTGATTTTGACGGCCGGCGCGGAATATGGGGATCCAAAGCCTCAAGACCCTTTATTTTTCTAATGAGGGCTGAATAGAACAACTGCCCTCCTTCCATTCCAATTCTGCCAGGGCCAGATCATTCCATTCCACCCTCCCCTCCTTTACTATCGGACCAGTGCTCTGATATCTATCCGTACCGTATTTCCCCCCGATTTTATTCATAAGAAGCCCTTGGAAGAAAACAGATTCCCTCACTTTTTTTGCTATTAGAAGACGCATTTTGAACACATTGTCAATTCCCTCAAGATATTCATTCCTTTCATCAAATTTGAAAACAATCAGGGGACTCTCAAAATAAGACGCCACATAGTTCATGATAAGAAGCGTTATTTTTCTATTTGCACATCCAAAAATTTTCTCTTTTTCCAGAGTAAAAACAACATTAGCCAGCAAACTAACTACCTGAACTGAACGGTCTTGGCTTTTAATTTCTTTTATATTTTCGGATAATTTCTCGATAAAACAAGATGCTTTTTTTTCATTGATTTCTGATTCAGCCGATATTTTATCACTCAAACTTTTAATCAAAGAAAAACTGATCTCTTTTTTATTTAATCCCGCTTGCACCACTGTGGCCAAGGTTTTAAAAAAACACTGCTGAAGTCTCTGTACCTCGGGCCCGGGCGAAAATTTAACGTTTAACGGATCCTCCAAATAAACACTACTTTGCAGGAATTGATCCGTTCGCGCATTCCAACTATCTCCATACAACGTCTCTAATGCAGTCATAAATACCTTAAAAATTAGTTCCTATTATCTTAAAGGTGTTTTTAATTCCTTCGATTACTTTTTCAACTGCTTTAGTCGGCGTTGACTCGATAGCGGAAACGTCTATGATATTTTGATCCCCGAAAATAGCTACACTGACATCCAATCCCAGAGACGCCGGAGGGAGATCGAATCGCACTAGAATATAATCCATTACCAAGCGTGCGGTTCTACCATTACCATCAGTAAAAGGATGAATGGAAACCATCCTTTGGTAGGCGAGAGCCGCCAGCACAATCGGATTATCTTTATTTTTTTCACATTTTTTAATCTTTCGATCAAGCCAAGAAGAAAAATCCCTCATCAATTCTTTCACATCCTGTTGATCCCGGCCGATATAGTGCGGCCCACCCAAGCCCCCAAGAGAAATAGGGCCTGTGCGCCACTGACCGGCTTTTAATTCCGCAGCATCTTCCCCGCTTAACAAAGCATTGATGTGGCAAAAATCCGCCAGGGTTAAATCCTTACGTTTCACCCCTTTGTTTGTAATATAAGCATCGGCGCTCATCCAATCGTGCTGCTTGGCAGGATCGACTTTAATTGTGGCAGATCCGGCCGTGCGTACCTTTAAAAGCTGATTTTTTTCTTCTATCGTAAAGGGCTTTCCGGAAATTTTCCTTAGCAAGGTATCCGCACATTCCACAACCGCTGCGCTTACCGGTTCCGACCATTTTAGAGTCGCGCTTTTTTTAGTCTGCAGATCCTCTGAAAAGACTTGAAAATCAATTGTTAGAGAATTAATGACCTGTGAAGCAACCGTAGAAAATTGTTGTTGAGAGCCGATAGCCCTATCCACATTTTTGATAGAAATGAACGGGAACTTGGAGACATCATTGATTTTTATAAAAACGACTTCTTGTGGTACGAAGCCCATAGGATCTTCAGAGGACTGTATTTTTTTGATTGAAATCGGCACCCATTTTTTAGAGGCCAACATCTTGAGGATTTCATGATCGTTGCTGACGATTTTTGCTTTTCCGATCACTAGATCGAAAACCAATTCGTCGCCATTCTTGCTTTCAACTCTGACTATAGGATTTGATCCTTTGAAGTATTTTTGAGAATTATGATCACTCTCATTCGATAGGTAGGCTCTGATGTGGATATTGAAAGAGGACATGGGCTCATCGAGGAAAAAAAGCGCAGCGCGGCCGTATTGCCGTACTGCGCTTTGAATCTTACTTCTTTCTGCCCAAACGGGTACGGTCCATTTCGGTCAATATCCCTTTTCTCAATCGAAGAAAATCGGGAGTAATTTCGATCAGCTCGTCATTCTTAACGTAACCGATCGCATTTTCCAACGTGATTTTTCTCGCAGGAGTTAAGACGATATTCTCATCACTTCCTGAAGCGCGTACGTTAGTCAGCTGTTTACCTTTGGTGACGTTAACCAACAAATCGTTTTCACGATTGTGCTCTCCGACAATCATACCTTCGTAAACCTCTTCTCCTGGAGAAGAGAACAGCACTCCGCGCTCTTCTAGGTTAAAGCAGGCATAGCCGCTTACTTTTCCGGAACACATGGAAACAAGAGCTCCGTTTTTACGACCTTCGATCTCCCCTTTCCAAGGAGCATAACATTCAAAAATTGATACCATGATTCCAAGACCGCGCGTGGTCGTTAAGAAATCATTGCGATACCCCATCATACCTCTGGTAGGAACAAGGAATGTCATGTGCGTAATGCCTTGATCATTTGTTTGCAAATGCTGCATTTCCCCTTTTCTTCGGGAAAGCTGGTCAATAACACTGCCTGAATACGATTCGGGCACTTCAATATGCACTTTATCGATTGGCTCTTGTTTAACGCCATCTACAGTTTTGATAATAACCTGGGGCTTTGAAATGCAAAACTCGTATCCTTCCCGTCGCATTGCTTCAAGAAGCACGCCCAGATGCAATTCTCCCCGTCCGGCCACAGCAATTCTTTGCTGGTCGCTGTCAGATTCTGTAATGCTGTAAGAAATGTTAGCGCGCCGTTCTTTCAACAACCTTTCACGGATCTTATTCATGGTCACATGCTTACCGCTCTTGCCGACGAATGGGCCGTTATTTACCAAGATATCAATCGATACTGTTGGTTCATCTAGATGAATTGGTGGTAGCTGCACAATTTTGGAAGGGTCGCAAAGTGTATCGCCGATCGTTACATCGGGAATGCCTGACAGACAAACAATGTCGCCCACCCCGGCTTCTTCCATCTCTACTTTTTCAAGGCCCTGATGCCCTTCAATACGGGTAATGGTGCATCGGGATTCTTTCCCTTCGCGGTTGATATGGATCACCTGCTGTCCTTTACGCACTTTACCTTCAAGAATACGTCCGCAAGCCTGTCTTCCGACGTAATCGTCATACGTGATCGTAGCAGCTTGAATTAAGAAAGGGGCTTCCAAATCTCCGGTTGAATAGGGAGACGCCGTTAAAATCAAGTCGAGCATAGGAATAAAATTTTCAGATTCATCCTGCATGGTTTGCTTTGCAAATCCTTTTAGGCCGGAAGCGTAGCAGTATTTAAAATCCAGCTGCTCATTGCTTGCGCCTAGCTCAACGAAAAGATCGAAGGTTTCATTTAAAACACGATCAGGATCAGCATGAGGGCGGTCAATCTTATTCAAGACAACAATCGGTTTTAAACCCATTTTCAATGATTTCGAAAGAACAAAGCGCGTTTGAGGCATAGGACCGTCTTGAGCGTCAACAATCAGCAACACGGAGTCTACCATTCCCAGCACCCGTTCCACTTCACCTGAAAAGTCGGCATGGCCGGGCGTGTCAATGATGTTAATTTTGTATTCACCGTAGAAAATAGAGGTATGTTTAGCGAAAATCGTGATGCCGCGCTCTTGTTCCTGGTCATAGGAATCCATGACGCGTTCCGGCACATCTTGGTTATCGCGGAAAACATTCCCCTGCTTGAGCAATCCATCCAAAAGGGTGGTTTTGCCATGGTCAATGTGAGCTATGATAGCGATATTACGAATTTTTTTTGGATGGTACATAAATTATCTTGGCTAAGGTTTAATTAAAAAAATTATAACATGATCTAATAATAAACTACAAGAGTTAAAATGAATTAAGATAGACTTAAAGATGGGTCTCTGCCCTAGACTTAGGGGGTCTTGTTTATTTAAAAATTTAAATATATAAGGTGGGTGGATTTTTCGCACGAGCACCAAGGATCATTTTGAAAGCAGTCCTCATCGCCACCGGATACCACCCGCAGCTAGAACCGCTCGTCCATTACCGGCCCAGCCCCCTATTAAATATTTCCGACAAACCCATTTTATTTCACATCCTCGAGGCCTTGATCAAACAAGGGATACAGCAATTTGATCTGGTGCTGTGCCATTTGCCGGAACAAATCGAAGCCCGTTTAGAGGATGGAAAACGTTGGGGCGTAGAGATACAGTACCACATTTGCAAAGATAACCGACATGCGCTCTCTGCAATTGTTGCGGCAGCCGGTGATGCCGGAGGCGTTATTGTCATCGGCCAGGCAGACGCCCTTCCTGAATTGCCAGACTTGAAAGGGTTGGATTTATCTGCCCCCGTTTTCTTTAATTTACAGGATCAATGGAGCGGATGGGGCGTATTTGAGGCTCAATTTTTAAGAAATCTTCATCCAAACACCTCTTTGGAATCTCTTCCTGAACTCGCTCCAAACAGTTTACAAATCCAGGTCAAGGAGCATTTATCCACAAGGGAGCTGTGCAAATTATTGGAATCGAATCAAAAAGTTCTTTCACAAACAGTAACTGAAACCATATTCCCCACTTCTTCCCGCAAAGTGGAACCCGGCATTTGGATCTCCAAGGCCGTTATCCTTGAACCGGGTGTAACAATTGCGCCACCTGTTTTCATCGGCGAAAACACCCACATTAAAAGCGGTGCCAAAATCGGTCCTTTGACAATTATCGAAAGCCACTCCTTGATCGATAGCGATTCCACTCTCGAGAATTCTTTAGTCTGCCAAAACAGCTACATCGGCGAGGGCCTTGAAATCAACCATTGCATCGTAGACCGTAATTCTTTAATCAATTTGTCCCATGGCACGCGCCTTTACATTCGCGAAGAGTTTTTGCTTGGGGGATCTTCCCCTCCTTCAATGCATCACTTAATCCTCCCTTTTTTTGAAAGAGGGGCTGCGTTTGTGCTTTTTATATGTTTTTCTCCCATTTATTTTTGGATGAGATCAAGATGCCCCCTGTTATTGGAGGAGAAAATACAACTTCCGGCCCCTCTCATTGAGAGTGAATGGGACACTTTTATCCAGAAAACCTTCATCGAGGAGCATTCTCGTATCGGATGTTTATTCCGCCGCCTGCCGGCTTTGTTTAACATCATGAAAGGAGAGATGCATTTCTTTGGAGTTCCCCCCCGATCATATGAAGCAGTCAAGGCGTTACCGGAAGATTGGAAAAAATTGTATCTACAGTCGAAGCCGGGACTGATCACTTTAGAAGATGTCGATTATGGGAGCCATGCGACTCAAGACGAGCGTTATGCAGCAGAGGTCTATTATGCTGTTCATATGGGTTGGATGTTCGACCTTAAGCTTTTTGCGCGCTGGATCACTAAAAAAATTAAACGCATCTAGCTTAAGCAACTTGATGAGATTGAGAATTCGTTTCGGTATCGCTTCACAAAAAACCATCCCTCAGTTAAAAGTATATCTTTAACTTAAAAACGGCGCTTGTGCTTCACAACGAATCGTGAAATTTTTGCATAATGATCCGTCGTTTTTTAATTTAAATATTTTCTAATCAGCATTTTGTCCAGGAGGATGCATGCGCCAAGTTGTTCTTATCGCAGGAATCGCCGTAGCGGCCGTGGGAACGGCGGCAGCAATTAAATTCATTCCCCCCTTACTTGAAAAAACCAGTACGCCTGTTGCTGTTATCAGCTATGAAAATGAATCTCAGGATTTTGAAAAGGCTGCCAGACTGCTTGAACAATCTCACCCGGAACAGGCTCTAGAGATTATTCAACAGTATAAATCGCAGATTGAAACATTGTCGCCGCAAGGCTTGAAGTGGCTGGACCTCTTCATTGCCGCCTCCTTTGAAAGCCGGGACATTCAACAACTGATCTACCTTTTCGAGTTTTTCCCTGAAATTTATAAAGAAAACGAAAATGCTTCCCTGCTTGTCGCCGATGCCTATATCTCCGGCAACCGCTCCAAAGATTACACTAAGATCCGCTCCCTTTGGACCGATCGGGAAACGAAAACGGCCGCATGGTTTGTGCTGGATGTCGATCAACTTCTACTAGAAGGACGCAGGCAAGAAGCCGTTACCATGCTTAAATCACGCACCTTTAACGATAAAGCCGATGTCGGACGACTCGTCCGCCTGGCCCTTCTTTTTGCCAATGAGGACCCCAAGCAATCTTGGACTTACTTAGGTGAAGCGTACTCCAAAGATCCGCAAAATCCCGATGTGCGTTCTTACCGCGCCCGCCTCTTGGAGTCAGTAGGAAAAAACTCCCTGGCGCACAAAGAGTACCAGTCTGCCTCCCGCCTTGATCAGAAAAATTTATTCTTAAAAGAACAGTTAGCCGATTTTTACCTGAGGCAAAAACAATATCTTCTTGCGCTCGATTTATGGAAAGAGAACCTCACTGCCCCTTCGCTAGATTCTTTTTGGGTTAAAGCGCAGTTTTGGAACCGTACCGTTAAGCCTATCAACTTTAAATGGAACGATACTCCGATTCCCCAAGGCCGATTGGATCCATTAATCCAGTTCCTGATCCAATTAAAACCCGATGAATTCTGGAACCAATCAGCTTTCGAACATGTTACAAACGGCAAGTATTTTCTAAGAAATCAACAAGAAACGTTTTGGCTCAGATTAATTGATTTCCTAAAAAAGAATAGCGAAAGCGATGCCTATAAGTTGTTGAAATACAATCCATTTACCTCTACTTCCTGGTACCCGGAACTTGAGATTGCCCTCAAACGCACAATGAATTATCGACAAAACGGCTCCCTCAAACTGGACACTGCCGATATGCCGCCGGAAACTCTCAGCTCCGTTTTACCAAAAGAAGCCGTCCATCCCTTTTTTATCCAGCTTGAGGAACTGGCTGCAAGTGGTGATCTTGAAGTTCCCAAAGACGTACAGGAACTGCTTAAGAGCAAAGAGGCCTTTTCCGCCATTTTCCTGGCAGCAGGATGGACAGAGGCCGGACTTGCCCTGCATTCAACCCCCGTTATCCCTAATGAATTCCCTGACTGGGTGGCTTCAACACTTACACAAGCCCTACAACAAAACCGTTCAGTTGTGGAGGCCATGGAGTTTGCCTCTATTCAAAAGCCTACGCCGGAACTGTCTTTGCAAATAGCAGAACTATTGATAGCTGGTGGAAACGCAGACGCCGCCTTGGAAAAGCTCAACAAACTGGCGACCCAGGAAAGCGCTATCGGCTACCGTTCCGCCTGGCTGGCCAGCCTCCTCCTGATCGATAAAAAAGATTACGAACACGCTAAAACCGTCATCAATCTTCAACCCCGTCTGGTGCATGATGTCCTTGGACAAGAAACGCTGGCGCGCATTGCTTATCTGGAAGGCAACACTGAACTGGCCGATAAACTTTATGGTGCGCTGGAAAAAACCTCACCCGAGGCACGTTCCTACTTAGCCCGCAAAGCTTTTAATGAAAAAAAATGGAAGAGGGCCAGGGAATTAACAGAGTTATTGATCGTTGATTACCCGGAAAACCCTATGCTAAAAGAAAACCTTAAGAAAATCATTGCAGAGCAAGGGCAAATATCCTCCCAATGATGCAACGCGGTAAAAAAAGCTCCAGCGGCAAGGAAGCCCTGAACACGCGCGATTACGGACTTTTTGCCCTCCTTTCCTTTCTCGCAGCCTTTATTTGGCTGCGCAATTTATCTTGGATGACGACGATGGAAGATACCTTACCTCTTTTGGTGGCACTTCCTCTTTTCGTGTGGCTGGGCTCCCCGTGGAATCTAAAATCTAGCACCTCCCCCCTATCCTCAATACAATCTGTCGCCTCCATTGTGTGCTTTACTGCAGGAGTCGCAATCGATTCCACTTTTTTATTGGCATTAGGCTGGACCCTTCTGCTTTATGCCTGGCTATCAACTAAATTTGAGGGTAACCGTCAATTAGCTAAACTATCCGTGCTGCCCCTTATGGCTTTCCCTTGGGTCTCGCTGGATGCCGACCGGATCGGCTGGTGGTTCCGTCTTTCAGGAGCTTGGATTACCGCCCATTTCTATACATTCATGGGCTATGATGTGCTCTATTCCGGGACCAGTGTCGAAATTAATGGACTGCCCATTTCAGTGGAAGCGGCCTGCGCCGGTTTAAACACTTTACAATCGATGCTAATCGCAGGCTCTGTCGTCGCCTTCATCTTTTTGAAAGACACCTCACGATTTTGGTGGAACCTGCCGTTTCTGATTGTGATGGCCTGGATTGCCAATACCATCCGCATCATTGCCATTGCCGGCGCGGCGTTGCTGGTGAATCCGGAATTTGCGCTTGGGAATTTTCATACATGGGGAGCCTGGGTCATTCTAATGTTGATGTTTGCGCTGTGCTGGCTTTTCTTTTCCTTACAGGAACCAAAATCCAGTGCCGTAAACCCATGAAGCTAATCGCCCTTGCCATTTTAAGCTATTGCCTCTGGAACGGAAACGATTTGCTGTCTGTTTGGCAAGGATCCCCCTTTGAAAAACGTTCCTGGATCCTGTTACTCCTTTGGGCCTCCCCGCTTATCCTCTATCGGGCCATCCCTCGCCTGCAGCACCCCAAAGACCATCTCTTTCAGCCGGTACTTTTATGGAGCGCTCTCTTAGCAACCTTTTTCGGCACGATCGGATCCTTAAATGCCTTACAACATCTCGGCATTGCATTGAGTTTGGCTTCTTTTCTCCCCTGGTCATGGGAGCTCGCTCCTTGGATAGGCGCCTCACTGGCCTGGCTGCCGGCTTTCAGCTGGTTCGGCAGCGGATGGACTCCAGGCCGTTTATATATCATAAGATTTTCTATCATCGCTTTTAGCCTAATCCTTTGGGGATGGGGCAGAACGATAAAATCAAGGAATTTGACATGAAAAATGGGTTGTGGCTTGGATTAGCTTCTGCAATCATTTTAAGCATTTTATGGCAGTTCAAGCCCTTGCCGGACGCCCTCCACAGGATGGAAACTTTGCCGTTAATAGGCATCGGCTATAAAGGCAGCGACCTCCCTCTAAAGCCCTCGGAAAAGAAGATCTTCGAAGGCGTCAATGTACTCAAACGTGTGTACACAATCGGCAACAAACCGTTTTTTATTACGGTTCTAGACGGCACGCACAACCGGCATGTAGTGCATGACCCTTATTATTGTCTAAAAGGGAGCGGCTGGTCACTCTTGAATGAAAAAACAGTGCCCGCTCCCAAAGGAAAGGCGAGTTTGCTTATCGTGCGCAAGGGCGATAAGGAAAAAGAAGCCCTTTTTTGGTTTTCTGACGGAAACAAACAATTCAATTCCCCATTGACCTATTGGTTGACAGCGACTCTAAGACGCATTACTCTAGGCCTTTCCGGTCCGGAACCGGTTCTCATTGTTGTACAACCGATGCAGGAAGAGCCTGTCGATTGGGAGCACTTTCAAAAGCAAATGGGGCCTCTTTTTAATTTATAAGCTTTATTTTTCTTTGGAAACGGCTTATCCTTGACTTTTGAGAACTCCTTTCATATAAACGGTTTATTCTTAACATACCCCCATAATCACTATGCATACACAATATCTGTCTGCCTTTCTTTTATATCTTATGATTCTGCTTGGAATCGGATTTGTCTCACATCGCAGTCAAAATTCCAATAAAGAATTCATCGTCGGCAACCGCTCCCTGAATTTCTGGCTGATTGCCTTGTCAGCACACGCTAGCGACATGAGCGCCTGGCTCTTTATGGCCTTCCCTGCTGCTATTTATATGCAGGGCATCTCTGGCAGTTGGATTGCCATCGGACTTCTAGCGGGCATGCTGGCCACTTGGCAACTGGTCGCCCAAAAACTTAGAGTCCAAACCGAACATCTCGGCGCCTATACCCTCCCCACTTTTTTTGAAAGCCACTTTAAAGATACCTCAGGCGTTCTACGCATCATTACAGCCTCGGTCATTTTATTTTTCCTCACCTTTTATTTAGGCGCCGGCTTAACGGCTATGGGTTTGCTGATCGAATCCATTTTCAGCATCGATTACTGGATCGGCGTTACAATCGCCACTTTCGTTGTTGTCTGCTATACCTATGGCGGCGGATTCAACACCATTGCCTGGACCGATCTTTTTCAAGCGATCTTCTTGCTCATTGTCATTATTATGGTGCCCATTTTGACGCTGCTGAATAGTCAAGTGGCATTCAGCACACTCATAAATCTAGACAATCTCAAACCCAATTTTACGAGCTTGATGGGAGAGCAATCCCCTTTAGCCGTGCTTTCGGCAATATTTTCCGCTTTTGCCTGGGGCCTCGGCTATTTCGGCATGCCGCATATCGTCACCAAATTTTTAGGCATTAAGGACCCAAAGGATATCCGCAAAGGGCGTAATGTAGGAATGACTTGGCAATTCTTAGCCCTGACCGCAGCCGTGGGAGTTGGCATTATCGGATTTGCCCGTTTTCAAGGCACTCTAGAAGATCCCCAGCTGGTTTTTGTGGAGTTGGTCAAACTTTTATTCAACCCCTTCTTTGCGGGTTTTGTTTTATGCGGCGTCTTAGCCGCCAACTTATCTACCATGGACTCCCAGCTTCTGGTTTGCGCTTCAGCTATCGGAGAAGACTTTTATAAAAAAATCGCCGGAAATGATGTCAAACCTGCCACTTTGGTGCGCGCTTCAAGAGCCGGAGTGATCATTATTGCCTTGATTGCCTTGGCACTTGCGTTTAATCGGAACAAAACAATCTTAGAAGCTGTTTTTTATGCTTGGGGAGGTCTTGGAAGTGCTTTTGGCCCCCTCGTTCTAACGGCGCTTTATGATAAAAAGGCCAATCGCTATGGCGCCATTTGCGGGATCATCGTCGGCACACTGATCGGCTCCAGCTGGCATTTAATCAACCCCTATATAACGACCCTGAACATCCCCTCGACGCTTCCAGGATTTACCTTAAACTTTTTAACCATTTGGATTGTCAGCCGGCAAACAACAAAGCGCTCCTATGCGTAAAAGCGTTCCTACAGTCCTTTTCGTCACTCTTGCCACCGCTTTGGGCATTACGCTGCTGGGACTGGAAAAAACTAAAGAAGTTAGTGGGCCGATCCTCTCTTATCAGGTTCGACCCGCTTTCAACCTAAAATCCCCTAATCGGATCGGGATCAATTTAGGGCAGTGGACCTCCTGGGGCGCTCAACAGTATGGCTCGAATGTATTGATGAACCCCGGATTTGAAGGGGGCATCGATCGTGTTATTGTCATAGTATCGCTAGTCGATGAGCGCAGTTTTTCCGATGAAGCCGGCTGGGGATATCCGGACCATGAATGGGACGAGGCAGCCTTTGAAGTACGCACAGGTAAATCTGCCGGCCGGCAAGGAGTTGTCCAACGTTCCTTGAATTCCGGAAAAGAGGGGTTTCCACAATATTTCGCCGACAAGCCTCTTCCCTCGGTTGAAGCCAACGATATTATTGTTTTAACCAAAGTCCGCAGACCCGACCCACCTGATTATTGGCAAACCGAAACGCCTCTAAGAGTTTCCATTGACACCTCCATTACGCGCCCTTACAGTCCTGGAGTGCAATCACTCAAGCTGCTCCCCTCGCAAAACGAAAATAGCTCCATTACCGCCTTGCTAGATACCATTAGCGATCGAGCCGGAATCCAGCTTCCCATCCGGCAAGCTTGGCGTTTCAGCGTCTGGGCTAAAGCCAAAAAACCGGGTGGAGAGCTGCGCGCCACCTTCCAAAGGTTAAATGGCAGTCCCTCTTTTTTCGATAAAACGTTTGAGCTCACCACCGAATGGCAGGAGTATAATCTAGATTTTATCGGAAGCGATCAACAAATGCCCGGCAGCTTAAAGCTTACACTCACCGCTGACGAAGCCGGCAACGAGGTGTGGGTCGATGATGTGTATCTGGGACAAAAAATCGCCGAAGAGTTACCTTTCAGGCCGGAAATCATCGATGCATTAAAAGAATTAAAACCCTCATTTGTGCGGGAATTTCCTTCCTTAGGTGACACCTGGGAAAACCGGATTGCCCCTACTTTCGAGAGAAAATCGTGGGTCTCGCGCCTTTCCGGAGGACGTAAGGAGCCGATTTACAATTATGCGCTTCCTGAATTTCTTGCATTATGCCGAGAAATCGGCGCTAATCCCTGGGTGATCCTACCGCCAACTTTTTCCGATTATGAAGTTAAACAATTCGGCGCCTACTTAGCTAAAAACTCCTTCCCGGAGATCATCGTTGAATTCGGCCATGAAAATTGGAACTGGATGTACCGACCCCAAGCCTTGCCTTATTACAATCTCCACGGCTATCTGGCAAGCCGGGATTTCGAATTGACAGCCCAGGCTGCCGGTAAAAATCACCCGATCCGTTTTTTAGTCAACGGACACTATGCCGCACCGGCCAACACGGTGGAATTTTTAGCCAACACACGCAGCACTCAAGGCGTGGCTATTGCTCCTTATTTCCTCTACGGGCTTGACAAAGCCACGCCGGACGATAACGCTTTGACTCGCTTGTTTCAAGATGATCCAGGCCCCCTAGCGGAAATCGTCGATGAGGTCTACGCCAGGGATCTTTCGCTTGCAGTCAGCGAAATCAATCTGAATACTACGCGCGGGACTGCCAAAGGCTATGAACGCAACCGGCTGGTTGCCGGAGCCGCTTCAGGCAGCGCTTTAGCAAAGAAGCTGATCGAGTGTTTAGTGGCCGGAGCAGATCCGATCATGGTATCGACCCTTTCCCAATATGATACCCCGGCATGGGACATCCCCGAATTTGTTGCGCTTTGGGGCGTCGTACGGGATTTCGGTCCGCCAGTCCGCCTGCGCCCCACAGGTTTGGCCATGAAGCTGCTCAATCAAGCCATTCAAGGCAATCTTCACACGGCGCAACTCACCGACGAAGACCCCTCAGAAGGGGATAAAATCACTTTAGCGGCCTTTCGTTCCGAGCAAGGCTGGACGCTGGCGGCCGTATCGGCTCTTTCGACACCGGCGACCCTGCAAGTGGAATTTCCCGATGACGGCGCAACACTTCCAACCCTGCACAGCTTTTTGCAAGCAGACTCCCCTTTTGCGACCAACGAAGAGGAAGAGCTTGTCAAAATCGGCACGGATGCTTTGAAGTCCAAAGATAGGATGGTTACTTTTACACTAGCGCCCTGGGGCTTTTCTGTACTTGGGCCAGTAAACTCTGATGGACCTTGAAAAGGAGCCGTATCCGTTTTTTCATTCCTACACAACGTTCTCTTTCCGGTTCCAAAGTCTTTAGCAATACGGCCATGACATAAGGGTCAATGAATACCGTATTCTGAAAATTGTAGACGCTATTTTCCTGCTGCAAAGCCTGCTCCAGCTCTTTAACAAAGTGGGGAGCATTTTCCTGCGTGAGCAATGAGGGAAAAATCAATTCAAAGCCTTGCGGAGTTTCTATCCACTTGGCAGAAATATGTTTTTGAATAGACGCAAAAGACAACGCCCACACCAGCCAATGAGTCACAACGAGAGGAACGGCATAAAAAACAAAAGAGCAACCATCCCTTAAATATCTTCTCCATAACCTGCTTGGCTCTTGCCCTAGACGATACGCCCACTCCAGGCCGCTGCGCTGCATCCAGAGAGGCGCTCTTTTAACGGCCCCTGTAATAAAATTCAATGTAGCGCCGATCCCTAGCGTCACAGGCACCTTGAGCTTTTCTGCATGATTGCTAAACCAAAACTCTTGTTTCGGACTTCCTAAACTGAGCAATAATAAAGAGGGTTGGGCGTGATTGATCTGTTCGAGCAAACGACCATCTTCCTCCCCTGAAATGTGAGGACAAGCAATGCCGGCAACTTTCAAGCCCGGATATTTTTTTTTAAATAAAGCGGCCGCATGTTCTGCGACTTCCAGTGAAGGACCTAACAGGAAAATCGATTTCCCCTCGGCAGCCAGCCTCTTCATCAGCTCTGGTGTCAAATCCGCTCCCGCGACCCTTTCCCTTAATGGAGAGCCCAGCAAGCGGCTGAGCCAAATCAAGGGCATGCCGTCCGGCGTCAAAACCGCAGCTTGCAGCAAGATCCGGCGAAACGGCGTCTGACCATAGCTGTTATAGAGATAATCCAGATTTACCGTGCCGACATACGTTGCCGAAGAGTGATCTGTTAGTTTTGCAATCGCGTCCACCGTATCGGACAACGTCAGATTAGTCACAGGAATCCCTAAGAGGGCAACCGACTCAAGCAGGTTCATGGACTCTTCCAAAATCATCGCTGATCCGTTCAATGTCCCCTTCTTTTAATACATCGCCGTACTGCACTTCGATGATTTCGAGCAGAGTATCTCCCGGATTGGCAATGCGGTGCACGGTTTCTTTCGGAATAAAGAGAGAGCTGTTTTGCTCATGCACAGTGGTGCTCTCGCCCAAAGTGACTTCTGCTATCCCCTGCACAACCACCCAATGTTCGTCGCGATGGCGGTGAAATTGCAGGCTGGTACGCTTGTGTGGCAGCACCACGATACGCTTGGTGAGAGACTTCGGACTGCGGGCCAACACTGTATAAGAGCCCCAGGGGCGATGGAAGGTATGTCCCAACTCGAGATCTGCTTCATAGCCGGCCTGTTTGGCCAACGTCCGCATCTTCTCGTCAGAGATGCCCCGCTTGGCCACTAAAGTCGCCGTTTGCGTTTGCACGATCAATAAGTCAGAAACACCGACAGCCATCAAAGGTTTTCCGTTTGAAAGCACAAAAGAGCGCGCCACATCTTGCAGCCGGACATTCCCCTGACTGGCATTCTGCTGGCTATCCTTCTGGAATCCCCGATATAAACTTTCCCAGGAACCGATATCAGACCATCCCAACGTCAAAGGAACCAGCACCCCATTTTGTGTTTTTTCCATGATGGCGTAGTCGATGGATTGCGGCACAAGCGTCGAAAACCCCTCAAGAATTTCCTTCAAAGGTTTCTTAAAATAGCGGGCTAGCTCAGGAGCGTGGTGCTCCAATTCTTCAAAAAATAGGTAAGGCGTGATGATGTAGAGTCCCGAATTCCAAAAATAGCCGCCCTCTTTCAAATACGCTGCAGCCGTTGCCTGATCGGGCTTTTCTTTAAACGCTTTAATATGAAACGCGGCATCGGTTTTAATATATCCATAGCCTACCTCAGGCGCTACGGGCACTATCCCGAAAGCTGCAATTTTTCCTTTCTTGGCCCAGACGGCCCCCTTGGATAATAGCTCTTTCCATTTCGAGCTGTCTTCTTCGATCCAATGATCGGAAGGGCAGATAAAAAAAGGCTGCTGTTCTAATTCCGGATGTGCTTCTAGAATCCTTTTGAAGGCTAATGCAATCGCAGGTGCAGTATTTTTTCCAACCGGCTCTTTAAACACATTTTCGGCAGGGATCCCCACGTGTTCGATCTGTCGGCCGATCATGCCGCTCCCCTCGGGATTCGTGGCGATAAAAATATGGGAAGGCTCCGCTACAAGCTGCGCTCTTTTAACGGCCCCCTGCAATAGTGAGGCGTCTTCAAAAAGCTGTAGAAATTGTTTGGGTTCGTTATGCGTAGATAAGGGCCAGAGTCTGGTGCCGCTGCCCCCAGCCAAAATCAATGCATGCATTAACATAAATAACCTTTACAGTTTTAAAACCATTGATAAAGGAATGTTAGGTTTTCGCGCTAGAAAGGATTTTAGTGAGTGGACAGACGTTGTCCGTAGATGGGGAGGGACATCCTGCTGAAATTATTTTCTCCCCGTCGCTGCAACTATATTCCTAAATTATGCTATTGTGAATAAAATTGCAGTCAACATCAATGTGTCTGGAATTCCTTTAAACAAATTACGGGATACCTTTGGCCAACCCAGTAACTCCTTTGGCAATTGGACTATCATTTTTCTGTGTGTATAAATGAACCACCGATCCATCTAACAATTTATAGATAAATGGTTCAAATAACACATTAAAATTATCATTTATATCAATCAAAGAGTACAACACAAAATTCTTTTATTTTTTAAAAAAAAATTAAATCAAACTTTTGTAATAACATGTAATATAAAAGTAGATGCTTCCGGTTTATAGATAATCCTCGATTTGTTAAAAATCACTGTTTCAAAAAAAATCAAACTGGTACAAGAAAAATAAACACTACAAAGGAGAAACAGTATGGATACGCCTATGCCCCCTGAGGAAATGTGATTAAGCAACAGTTTTTCTGTAAAATTTGAGATCTTCGCTCTCGCTTTCTTTTTTCTGCCTTTTTTTAATACTTTCCAAATCCACCTTGCGCGCCTCGCCGAGCTCTCCCCAAGGGGCTAGCTCGGCGCGCCACGGTG
>JBGSQP010000023.1:0-4693 GCA_041738095.1 Waddlia sp. | reverse complement strand
CTCCTTATCAAAAAAGTTTTACTTGGTGGCATTGGAGAAGGGGGTACACCTGAACCCATTCCGAACTCAGAAGTTAAGCCCTTCATCGCCGATGGTACTGTACACGAGAGTGTGGGAGAGTAGGTCGCCGCCAAGTTTTTTTATTCACGAGCCTAGAGAGCAATCTCTAGGCTCTTTTTTTTGCTAAAATTAAAATAAATATTTACTGCGCGGAAATTAAATTAGATTACTGATGGAAATATTTAAATTAGTGCCACCTGGATTAGCTTCTATTCAAGACGACCAAGCAATCCCCTCACTCCATAAAAAAGGTCTCTCTGATTAGAAATTGTTATTTATAATAACGATTTCCAATGCCGTTCAAAGAGATCCCAGCAATGTTGAAAATGGGTGAAATCAATAAAATTAGAAAGTCTTTTTTAGTGGAGAGAAAAATAAGTTTTGGGCGGCAGTTAAAACACCCCCTTTCTTGTATTAAAAAGTTCCCCTTTAAACCAGGAAATGTGTTTATGAAAAGTGCAGTGGTTCCCGCTGAGCATTTTACACAAGCATATTAAAATTTGATTTCGAAAAATTTTGGCAAAATTTTTACCATGCCAAAGGCTTATGATATCATGTCATCATTCAGAAAAGATCTCAGCGCTCCAGGTCTACTATCGATTATCCACCTAGAGTTTTTAAAAATTCCGGATCCTTGCCAATTTACCAAAGACGTGACGATATCTATTGCAGACCATCTCATGTCAGGACTCGCTGTTTTTGGCTTAATGTGTCCCGCAATGCTTGATTATGATAGAAAGCGTTCAGATAATGTTACCTACGAGAACGGCTAGACGCTATCGATCCAGAGCACATTCGTCCTGTTTTTAAACGGTTATTGGCTGCTTTTCAAAGCGGAAAAGGACTCGAAGAATTTGAGCAATGTTTGTTGTTCTCAGTGCTGCGTGAAAGAGCTTCAAAACGGCACAAAAACCTACTACTACCAGATGTTTGGTGCTTGCGTTGTACATCCTGACAAGAAAAACGTGATCCCTTTATGTCCTGAAGTCATTCTGAACAGGGATGGTAATACCGAGAATGATTGTGAAAGAAATGCCTGTAAACGCTTTTTAGAAAATTTTGCAGGGAGCACCCACACCTCAAGGCGATTCTTGTAGAAGATGGGTTAAGTTCTACAGCACCTCATATACGTATGATCGAGGAGTTTAATTTAAAGTATATCCTGGGAGCAAAACCCGGCGATCACCAGTTCCTTTTTGAACAGTTAGAGACAAGTGAAGAGACGCTCTATCATGAAACCAAAACTTACGATGGATATTTCCATCAATTTAGATTCCTCAACAGAGCATTGCTTAACAAGTCAAAATTCCGTCGTAAGGGTCAACATTCTTGAATATATACTGAAATGAATTCAAGAATCGGTTTTAGACTTGATCTTTTTCCGCCTGACTTTGCGCTCAATCTCATCAACTTCTCCAAGTTGATATTGATTTCTGCGCTTTGTCAAACGAAAAAAATTCTAAGTCAAAATTCCGATTTTTGAATTCATTTCAGTATAGGCAGACCGATATCAAGGGTAAGGAATTGAATTTTTCTTGGGTTACAAATATATCAGTATCTGAGACAAGTGCAGCAAAAATTGCTAATGGAGGAAGAACGCGATGGAAAATTGAGAACGAAACTTTCAACACGCTAAAAAATTTAGGATACAATTTTGAGCATGATTACAGGCACGGAAAAAAATATCTTTCTACCGTTTTATGCCTTTTAATGATGCTGGCTTTTCTGGTTGATCAGGTCCAGGAAATTTGTTGCTCATTATTTCATAGATGCAAAAAGTTTGCAGGCACGTACCGGAACCTTTGGAAAACTATGCAAACCCTTTTCCATTATGTAAGCCTCATTGATTGGGAAAATTTTTACTTCATGATTATTAAAGAGAAGCCTCTGAACATGTCCTAGACCCTTAGCTCGTATTCCTAACCTGATCTTTTAGCGTTGTCCATTTGCTTGTTATTTTTTGAATTAGTGCTCAGTGAAGGGTATTTCTATGCCTCAGGTTTTCGATCGGCACTTTTGTGACTGAGAAATTTATTCAGCCATTCCCAGCGGGAATGGCTGTGAAAAGCGATATAATACCCGTTAAAAATCCGTAACTATTCAGGTCCCCCCGTTTGTTATGCAAATAACGCGACCTGAATAGTTACCTATTTTTTACGCAACCCTCGCTGTGACTTGCAACCCTTGCGACTTCTCGCTGCGCTTAGTTATGACATCGGCCGCAAGGGTTGCACTACGTATACGTATATACAGTTTTTTATAAAGCGTTTTTCTAGATTAATTATTAATTTAAAGTGCAAGTAAGAAGATAAGTATTTTTTGGTAGTCCTAAGCATGCAGTGATTTAAAGGTTTAAATTCATTAGCATTCAAATTATTTTTCTTTGAAAAGTCTGGAAAAAATCATGAAAATTTCTTGCTCCCACTATCACTCAAACATTATTCGTAAAAATGGTTCGATTCATTCAGAAAATCAAAAATATGAATGCCTTTCTTTTCGAAAGCAATTTGTCGAAGACCCTCAAAACAAGATTATTCCGGATGATATCAAAGAACGAATTCGCAGAACGCTTTTTGAACGTGTTTCATTAGAGGATATTTGCCGTATTTTTGATGTCAGTATGCCATGGCTACTTGGCTTCATGGAAAAAACATTTCAGTCTCTTCCTGATAATTTAAATGCAACTGTCATTGCTGAAAATGATGAGTTTGAAGTTGTTGTTCTTGAAGGAGATGAGATGTGGAGTTTTGTTGGAAGCAGGTAATGATCAATGGCTATGGATTGTCATGCATTCAGCAACTCGTCAAATTCTAGCTTTCCATGTTGGAAAATGGAATAAAATTTCAGTGGAGGCGTTAATGGCTAAATTGCCGGAAGATCTAAAAAAGCCCACTTTTACAGAGATAAGTTTTTAGTTCACTACGATGTTATCACATGGGTACAACATAGCGCTGTCGGCAAAGAATCAGGGAAGACAAGTTACATTGAAAGATTTTACTGCACGATCATACAGCGATGCTCAAGACTAGTCCGAAAAGCATTTTCATTTTCAAAGAAAATAGAAAACCATGTAGGCATAATTAAAATGTTTATTTGTAGTTATGACAAAAATTTAAAATCACTACCTGTTTAGGACTACCGAAAATGAAAAAAATAGTGAACCTTCAACGCCTTATTCTTTAAATGATCATTTAAAAACTCTAGGGATAGTTGAACCGAATCCCACGGCTATGGATGTTACTCGAGCCTATAAGAAGCAGGCTCTTAAGTTGCACCCGGACAAAAATCCGGGCAAGGATACTAATGAGGAGTTTAAAAACTCGGCACTGCTTATGAGGAGTTGAAGGTGCACTATAAAATATAGTAGATGGATCCTTAGTATCGGCATTTCCCTATCAGAGAGGCCACCATTCTTTAGAAGAACGGTATTCTTTAACTTCCGCTCAAGAGATAATGAAATGGATCATTAACATCGATTCGAACTGAGCTAAGGCGTGATAGTAAGAGGACGCGACCAAATAGAAATACCCGCCCAGTTTAATTTGCCGCTATCGACCACGGGTTCAGGGGAAGGATAAATTGGGCAAGCAGGCATTGAGCTTCAGTGGCTTATGATTATCAAAAGCGTTTAAAGTAAAATCTGGGGACAGGCTTTCAAGTTTGCTAAAATTACCCTGCATTTTTGCGTCATCACCCCATAGATTTGCCACTTGTTTAACAAGGTCACGTCTCAAATTTTCCTTCAAAGGCCCCCACGAATAGATGCATTTACAGAGCATCGATAAAAGTGAGGGAGTTTGAATTTTCAAAGAGTCGTTTCGATTTCTGAAGAAAGGTAATGGAATGTTGATTCTAGTACCCGGGCCAATGCACGGACTTTTCCATTGTATATTTTCTGATCAATGTAATGGAATACAGCGCGAAGAAGGGTTACGCATACAGCTGGTGTAGAGCCGAAATCTCGTAAACTATTGAAATTTTAAATGGCGAATAGTCCGAGAGTTCCGGAATCAGTGGGTGACCTAACTATTGATAGGAAGGCTTCCGGATCGATAATTTAATTGTTTCTTTCTAATTTTCTGATTTCACAGCGCTGTTGTTAATCGGCCAGTTTTTTGAGAATGTGTCCTAAAACCAAGTGCTTGGTTTTTTTATGTTTCTCAGATGTGAACTTACGGCACTAAAAGGAGAAAAAAGATGATTTTTGATGCGTGCCTGCACTTTAAGTGGGGTATTTTTAAAATTTGCAGGGCGCATGCGTCTGGAAAAGGTGCGTGTTTATTCTAACAAGTTGTATGTTAATGGTTTAGTCACATTTTTAACTAGGATTATACCGCTGTTTACTGCAATTTAGCGCTAATTATTATTTTAAAAAAAGGTCTTTTGGCTAGGTTTTAGAGGCTTCCTGAGGTTGTTTTTGCAAGAATTTAAAGCTTTTGAAAAAAAACCGAAAATTCGCTTGTGAAAATATGGGGGCATTAGACATAATAACCAGCGTCTTAAATGAAAAACCTGAAAGGGAAGAGTAAGTAAGACAAAACGAAGCCAGAGAGCTTCGGTCGTTGTTTGACAGTGTTAGATAAGTAATGTAGAACAAAGAGAGCTTGTGCGATTAAAACGCGAAAGCGTTTTG
>JBGSQP010000019.1:0-110798 GCA_041738095.1 Waddlia sp. | reverse complement strand
GGATCGATATAAGAGGCATTTACACGGTTCATGACCAATCCGTAGCGATGGACGATGCGCGCCAGGCGGAAAAGGAAGTGGTGTTTGGGTGTATTCCGCCAGGCCAGGACAATTTGCATGGAGCGAGCATTTTTTTCTTCCCAATCCTCGTTATATCTGACTTCGTATTGGCAATTATCTCGTGTTTTTGCCCGGAAAAACATATCGAGCGCCAAGATCAAACGGTCTGAAGGCAGCGATCGTAAAAATCGGTTACTGATGGAGTGAAGGATCTTATCGAATTCCTCGTCTGTGACTTTATGGTTACGCTGCTTGACTAAAGCGCGCAAGGCATCCTTTTCATGTTCCAAAAAGGGCTCTTCAACACACTCCACAGCTTCAGTGAAAAATATTTGAGCGATTCTTAGATTGGCCTTTATGCCCGGAAAGGGCGGGGGGGCTGTAGAGACATATGCCTGGTAATTCTTAATCCCATACATTTCGTAATCTTTCAGTATTTTTAGGTCGGCGTCAGCGCTATCGAGGCATAGCACGACGGCCGCGCGCTTTAAATGAATGGTCGTAAAGTATTCCTGCAGATCAAAACCGATCAGGTTATGGACAATCAGAATGATGTTTTCGTGGGTGACCTCTTCGAAAAAAGAGGGGGGCATGTTGTTTTCCAGCCACAGATAAGATTTTTTGAATTTTTCGGTTTCCTTGTGTAAAGCCAATGCAAGCTTTTCACTTTTAGAACTTTCAGTTTCCGGCTTGATCATTTAGGGGGGCCACCTTGTGTCTTCTCTCTATTTTTAAACAGAAGTCACAGTTCTTTTCAATGGAAGCCTTAGCATTCTATTTGCTTTTGATTTGATTTTTTAAAAAATTCAGCATCCTGGGATGCTGAATTACCTAATGTGTAATATACCGAAGTGAAATCAAAATGGGGTTTCTAGCTTCGTTCTCAGCTAGAGATTTAACGGCGTTGGTTTTCTCTTCGGCGTAATTCTTCTAAACGAACATTTATTTCGTTTAGTCGTTCTGCAGTATTAATAAACCCATTTATTACTGTAAAAGGAATAGTGATGGGTAAGGTTACAATTTTAAACATATAGTAAGTAATTTTAAATGGTAGCAAGAATGGGAAAGTGATACAGCGAAAACATCTTCCTGCGGCTTGAGCCACTTTAACCATCCCCTCTTTAATTTCTTGTTGCTCTTCAGGGCTCAAATCCTCATATCTAATAGGCGTTCTATCGTAATCAGGGTATCTTCTTTCATTGTTTATGTTATAATTGAACGACATATATTTTCTTTTTTTATTTTATTGTAATAAAATATTATAAAGCATGAAATGTATTATGTAAATCTAAAGATGTTTAAGTTGATATGACGACAGCCATTCCCGCTGGGAATAACTAAATAAATTATTCAGTAACAAAATTTCCGATAAAAAACCTGAGGCATAGAGGTAACCTTCACTAGGCACCAATTCCAAAAATAATAAGCAAGTGAACGACGCTTAAAAGATCAGGTTGAGAATACGATAAGGCGCCTAGGATGTATTCAGAGGTTTCTCTTTAATAATCATTAAGTAAAAATTTTCCCAATTCACGAGTCTTACATAATGGGAAAGGGTTTGCATAGTTTTCCAAAGATTCCGATAAGTGCCTGCAAACTTTTTGCATCTATGACATAATGAGCAACAAATTTCCTGGACCTGATCAACCAGAAAACCCAGCATCATCAAAAGGCATAAATCGGTAGAAAGATATTTTTTTCGTGCCCGTAATTATGTTCAAAATTGTATCCCAAATTTTTTAGCGTGTTGAAAGTTTCGTTTTCTATTTTCCAGCGCGCCCTTCCTCCTTTAGCAATTTTTGCTGCATTTGTCTCTGATATTGATATATTTGTAACCCAAGAAAAATTTAATCCCTTTCCCTTGGCATCGGTCTGTCTATATTCAAGAATATTGACCACGATTTCATTGATTATAGACGTGAGGGGAAAATTTTTACCCTGCGTGGTACATCATTCTTGGTTCTCTATCTGGTTATCTAGCAGGCGGTGATACCCTTCAGGATATCGCATTGTTTGTGAAAGCAAAAAATCAATGGTTTGCTGAGTTACTTCGTACTCCTTAAGGCTCCTTCGTACAATGTAATTTGGACATTTTTCGCTTGTACGGCGCCGAATGAGTTTAAAAAAATTCTAAAGCAGTGGTTTTCTTTGTTGCCGGAAGAATTACGATCACAACTGTTTTAGACGGTAAACGAATCAAAGGCGCCTCGACAAGTTCTGACCTAACCCATGTTGTAGAACTATTTGCTTCAGAGAGTCAGATCACTCTGTATCAAGAGCGTGTTCCTGATAAGAAAAACGAACTCGCTGCTTTGGCTCCAATTCTGGAATCGGTAGATGTTGAAGGATCCTTGATATCGATGGACGCAATGTTTACACAGAAAGCTAACCCAACTCTCATCAAAGGCAAGAAGGCAGATTACCTAATGGGTCTCAAAGGGAACCAAAGCAGTTTGTTTGATGAAATCCAATATTATTTTGAAGATGCCGCCCAGGTTAACTTTGAAAGTGTTGAGTATGACAGCTATTATTATGAAGAGTCTGGGCATGGGAGGAAAGAAAAACGCACAGTCCAGGTGGTTTGCGATTTAAAAGAATGGTTGCCCCAAATTGAAGAATGGAAGGGTTTAAAAACCGCTATAGAGGTGACGTCTGAACGGATTTCCAAGGGAAAAGTTGATCCATCTGCTGGGTTGGCGGCAGCTAGACGATTTGCAACACATGAACCCGAATATCTAAAGGGGATGTTAGTCAAGTTGTTTGGAAATGCTATTAAATCTTTTTAGTGGGAACGCCCTGGGTAGCTGTCCGATAAGTCATAACTGTAAGGACAAGTCTTGGTTAGGACAAATTATTATAAAACATAAAGATCTTGCAATTAAACTATCAACACAGCCAATCTTTCATAGAAACTGTTGCTTAATAGTGGAATGTGATTTTTGTTGTTGCTTAATTTGTTTTCTTTTTTTTACTATTCTCATAAAAAAATGATGGGAAAGAAATGTCTGTTATTTCAACATGGCCTAAAATTACATTAGATTGTCCATACAAAATTAATTTACCAGCTCGAAAAAGTGTAGAGCAAGTTGAGCAAGAGTATACGGCAAAAGCTTGGGAAAAATGGAATGCAGATGAAGCGAGAGCCAAAGAATTTTTAGATGTTAACGAGTATGAATCTTACAAGGCTGCAGTAAGTTCAATTCAGTGGAAACAAAGTTATGGAAAATCTGTACATGACGGAGGATACATTAGGCGTATAACTGAGTCTGATTCGAAAAACCTCTTTAATCGCATATTTAGTACCGATAGACCAAGTTACGCTGAACTGAAAAAAAACAAAGGCAAGACCTAAAAACCCTTAAAGACCTTAAAAAAAGGTCTAAAATAAGAGAAAACATTAGGATAACAGCATATGTTAGTTGCATGTTCGAGGACTTATCTTATGATATACTGGCAGGAACATTGCAGTTTCCATTGATAGATTTGCTATCTATGCGATTGGTAAATACGAGATTTAAGAAATTTGTAGACGCTAAAATTCTTCCTTGCAAATCACAAGAAGTTTTTGCAGCTTATATCAAACTTGGATCGGGTTATGGTGAATATGTGAAAGATGAGGGATGGCGTGATTTTGTAAAAATTGGTTTCATAATAGGTTCGGTAGCATTATCTGTTTTTTCCACTGTTAGAAGCATTCAAGATATCAATGAAATACCATCAGATGCTCGATAAACCACAACTAATATTGACCTAGATGGATCAATAATAAATATTACAGGAGTCGATCATCCTCTAGGCAATCGGGCTGCACTGGAAATGTTGGTAGCGGCAATATCTGGAGGAGCTGCAATTTCCGTAGAGGCCATAGATAGATACAAAAATGACATTAATAAATTAAATACGCTCGACATTCCTTTGAATGAGTTGATTGATACATTGGCATTGCCTGATGCAGTTAAATTGATATCTCCAGGATTTCATTTATGGAAATTAAAAAAAATGATCGATAAACTTGACGTGCCTGAAAAATGGGTGGGTGATGCAATACTGTCACAATCAAAATGTCAGCTGTCAAGACGGCTCACTCTATTTCCTGTTATAGACCAATGTGGACATCGCTTTGATTACTTTTCTGTAAATAATTATATTGAAAGTCGTCCTGGTACAAGCAAGTGCCCTCATTCTACAAACCTTCTAACATTGAAGGATTTGAAACTTGATTTTTCATTATTTATTTCTGTGCAAAACAGGGTGCAGGAATTACAAAATAGGGAAAAATCAGCATGAGCGGCCTTAGCTTTATAGCAAGTATATCTGTGACTGCATCATTATTTCTAGCGGACTTAGGGGGGCAGTCAATAAGCAAGCATATTTTGGATTTCGACGACAAATTACAAAAGGAGCCTCCATCTCAAAAAGTAGCAAAAGCAGTTTGGGATATTTTTAATAAATTGGCTCCGCCGTTTTCTTTTCGTCGAAGAATTTTCACAGTTATTTTGCCGCGCTTCTGTATGATTGCAATGATTACATCAATCCAATTGATAGCTTTAATAAGCTTGAAAATCTTTCCTCCATCTGCTGTTATTTTTATATTAGCAACGGCGGTGGTCTACCCTTTGATGGCAGATCTTATGACTCAAGATAATCGAGAAAAGGTTCGCATGTTTTAAGTTTTTTTCTAAGATCTTGCAAAAGAGCTTATGGTCTTAGTGTGGTAAAATGTTTTTTGGTTAATCTATTTAAGTCGATTTTAAGTATACATCTACATGGGGCTGCTCTTTAATTAAGTTTTTTTCCCACACGGTCTAGATAGTATTTACGATAAGATATTTGATGGAAATATGACCCTTTTCCATTTAACCTAAAAACGGCAGTTGAAACAAAAATCTGATATAATTTACGCTTCTTAACCATTTAACATCAGGTGATTTATGAAGCAAGAGGCCCCGCTTACACTAACTTACCCAATGGGTGGATCCAAATACTTAGCTGCGCTAAAAATGCTGTCTAAAAAAGTAGTTTTTTCTTCTGCGGAGGGCAGGGAAGCGGGAATTCCTTATATGACGAAGTGAATTCACAATTTGGTTTCTGGCTGCATCAAACAACTTATTCAAGGTGCGTTGTTTCGGCGCCGGCTTCGCTGCTCAAATTCAGGGCGACTCCTTGCCATAATTTCAAATTTTGAATCACTTTCGGTAGAATTAGAATTCTATTTTCTAAGTAATCTTAAGGCATTTAACCCGACGAGGATCGTGCCGCCTTCATGCATAACGACAGCAAGCCAGAGAGGGACAAGTCCCATAAGAGCAGGAAGACTGGCTACTACAATAGCGCCGGCGGCCAACCCTAGGTTTTGATTAACAATCCGCTTGGTCTGCCGTGCTTTATCAAATAACCAGTTCAATAATTCGATATTATCATTGAGCAGTACGATATCGGAAGCATCCATGGCTGTTGTTGTGCCGACTTTTCCCATGCAGATGCCTACTGTCGCCCTGGCAAGTGCCGGGGCATCGTTGATGCCATCGCCTACCATGGCCAATCCGATTTCTTGAGAAAGGGTTGCCAGACGGTTCAGTTTGTCTTCCGGCTTCAGACCAGCTTCCCAATGAGTGATTCCCAGCTCTTCGGCGACGCGGCGGGCGCTGGCATGGTGGTCGCCGGTGAACATGAAAATTTTAAGTTTTTTAGAAAGAGCCTGAAGGGTTTCGGCCATATGGGGGCGGATTTTATCACCGAAACAAAAGAGAAATGTCTTTTTCTCTCTTTTTAATACCGCAACGATTTCCCCTCTTACCTGTGCTTCCTGCACTTTGCTATGAAGTTCAGGCGGCAAATCGGTTGCCGGGCGTCCGATAGTGATCACTTCACCGTCGAAAACACCTTCCAAGCCCTGGCCGGGAATCGCTTTGAAAGAGGCAACTTTGGCGGGTAAGACGTTTTTTTCAACACAAAAGGCGGAAAGGGCTTTGGCAATCGGGTGGATGGCATTTTGCTCTAAGGCATAGGCATAGGCAAGCACCTCTTTTAGTTCCACCTCTGAAGCAGCACCTTCAATCGATTTTAAAGTGAGTTCTCCTGTGGTCAAGGTTCCGGTTTTATCAAAAGCAATGCCTTTGCAGCTGGCCAGAGCATCGAGCACCGAACCGCCTTTAAGCAGAATGCCTCGTCTAGCGCAGACGCTGATGGCGCTTAGGTAAGCAATAGGCAAGGCGATGATGAGGGCGCAAGGGGAGGCTGCAATCAGAAAAGAAAGGGCGCGGTAAACCGATCCCTCAGTGCCCAGGAAAGGAATCGGCAAGATGTAGGGTAAAATTAACGCAAAGGCAGAAGAGAGCAGAATAACGGTTTCGGCATAACGGCGGCTTAACGAGTCAAACCAACGCTGCAGGTGCGGTTTTGCGTCCTGGGCTTGAGTGACAAGGGTGACAATTCTTGAAAGCGTGGAGTCGCTGCTGGTGCGGGTGACCTCCAGTGTCAAAGATCCTTCCAGGTTTTGTGCGCCGGCTGGGACCTCTTCCCCTACGGTTTTGGGTACGGGCAGGTTTTCGCCTGTCAAGTGCACTAAATTAACGGAGGAAATGCCGTGTGTCACTTTTCCATCTAAAGGGATTACTTGTCCCGATTTAACTAAAATTAAAGTTCCCGGAGCGATCTCTTTTACGGCAGTTTCCACCAGCGTGCCATCCGCTTTAAGCACATGTGCGATTGTAGGGGATAGTTTGTGCAAGCTGCTGATGGTGCTTTTGGCTTTCGCTGTGACCGCCTCTTCCATGGCTCCCGAAAGGGCGAAAAGTACCAGCAACAGACCTCCTTCCATACCGCTGCCGATAAAAACGGAGGAAAAGGCTGCCAGGGTCATTAAAATATCGATGTTTACTTCTAGATTGGTCAGATCTTCTAACGATTCGATTAATGAGGGGACGCCGGCTAGGAAGTAAACGGCAATCAATAGGATATATGATAGGGGTTGGGTTGCGGGAAAAAAAGAAAGCGTAAAAGAAACCGTTAAAAAAAAGGCTGCTGCAAACGCGCTTTTTAAAGGAAGATTTACGCTCCATTTTCGTGAGGCGGGTGTGAGAAAGGGGCTGTAGTTTTCCTGCTGCCCGAGTTCAAAATATTCTTGAAAGACAAGTTCGGTCATATTTTTGAGACATACTCCAATAAATAATAAGTGGTACCGGCAGTTAATGCACCCAGGCCAAGATTCCAGACCACTGCAGGGATGAGTTTGTTGCCTTCATAATAAGCGGATAACGCGGCAGCAACTCCCAGTACGGCAAAGCTGCTGACCCAAAGACCGTTCCAGGAAAATAAATAAAGGGAGATCAGGGCGATTAAAGCTGCCATTGCGGTGCCGATTCCTGCGCCGGCAGCTTGTTTTAACGGATGCTCATAGGAGCCGACCGACAAGCAAAGCTCTTCTTCAACCATGACTTTCAAAAGGCGGTCGTCATCTGCCATTAAGACATCGCAAACATCTTCGAGAAGTTTACCTTCAAATCCTTTCGTGCGATACAATTCCTTTAACTCGTCCCGTTCCTGTTTCCGGTGATGCTTAATTTCCCAACGTTCCTGCTCGACGACCCGATGCATTCTTTCCAAGCGAAACCAGCCCAGCCAGGCGCTTCTGCCTGCTTTCCAAATCAGCCAGCCGCTGCTGAACACCATTAGAAAAAGAAATATATGATGTTGAAGGGGCGTTTTCATCAAAATCAGTCCAAACATCAATAAAAGTATGGCCGTTTCGCGGGCAGCATCGCCTGCCGCCGAGAGATGGCCGGGGATTTCGGTGCCATGGATTTCTGCTGCCGATAAAATCCCTTGTGCTTGAGCTTCAGCCACATGCCCTAAAGCTTCTTTCCCTTTAAAATGAGTAGGTTGGGTGTTTTCTTGGTTATGTGGCATGTTTTTGATCCCCTAATTTTACTATTCTAATGGAGATTAGTGGGTGATTTATTTTTTTAAAAGAAAAAGTTTGCTATAATATAATTAGAAATAGGGAAGTTATTGTACAGTTGAATTGTTTAAAAACGCAACCTATACGAGGTGTTGTATGCCTGATGATATGAGTGTGAACGGAGGTATCCCTAAGGTTGATCTTGAATACTTAATGAGTTTATATACGTTATCGAGCGATCAGGATCTGGTTAATATCTTAATGAGTTCTTCCATTGCCCAAAGTCCGGAGCAGGCTGTATCGATTCTGTATTCCATGGGAATTCCTGTCCTGCCGGAACCTAATGAAATCGGGGGGGTGTCCTGGTCGACAAATATTTCCGCTGCCGGAGCTATTTTGTCTTCCGGAATGTCTAAAATCGGCTCCGATATATGGGACAGCTATAACGATAAATTAGAAGAGCAGAAAGAGCGGATTAAAGAATATCTCGATTCCCCATCGTACCGCCAAAAATTGGAGCTGCAGTCGCCGGCCTTTATTGCCGCTGTGGAGCGTAATACACCCATTGACGCTCAAAGCCCAGTGCGCAGCGCTACCGGTTACAATGAGTGGCTTAACAGTTTGCCGCCAGCGGCAAGGGCGTCCGAAACCGAACGGATCGATCAGCACATTGCCCACGCGACCGGATTGTGGAACGGCCTTATCGATGGGGTGAACAATTATGTTTCCCAAAATAAAGAGAGTGATGCAGGCTCTGTGGGTGTCATCACGGCAGGTTTTGCTATCACGGCTTCCTATATCGGCGATTACGGCAATATTGTGGACGTGGCCAGCACAAAAATGGTGGCAGTTAATCCTATCCATGATGCCGCAGTGGCGGTATCGCCTCACGTAATGCCCCAGTTTCAGGATCAGGTCACGTTAGCGATCAATCTTTTTGCGATCGGGTTAATGAATTTTTCTAATGCCGAAGCTATCGGAAATTCCTTGCAGCCGGGTGGAAAGCCGGCAGCGACAGAAGATACCGTCCGCGCTTTTGCCCGCAGCGTGATCGATAAAGTGAGTGGCAATGAAGTGAATGCTTTTTTGATGTCGCTGTTGATCAGCAATGTAGCGAAAGGGGAAATGACATCCACGCAAACTCAGGATGTGGTGCGCACGGTGAAAATGACCATGATTGCCATAGCGCTGGCAGCACTTTATAAAATTGGGACGGGTGCTATGACCGGGCAGGAATTTCGGGATTTGCTCAGTGGTAATCTAGAGCCCAAGTCCGCTGAAGAAAAGCAATTAGTGGGAATGTTGCAGCAGCTATATCAAGAAGGGGTGAAAGCCAGTGGAGGTGATAGTCTGTGGAGCGGCATGATGGATAGTTTGATCGATTACATCTGCGGCAATCCATCGGTAGAAGAATTGACCGATCCCACAGCAGTGTGGACCAAATTAGGGGCGCGCGTGGTCAATCCGAATATCAGTGGATGAAGGGATCCTTTTATTCACTGCGTGTTGATAAGCGGCGTCATAATAATCTAAGACAAGAGATGTTGCCGCTCTCAGATCACCTTTATCGAGATAGGCGAGCGCAGCACTTAATTTTTGGCTGCCCAATTTTTTTCCCAGTTTGCGAAAGCAAAATGAAAGTTCTTCTTTAGTAGCGTTTCCATACATTTCTTCTAAGAGATCAAGGCGCTTTTCTTTGGATTTTTCGATTATTATTAAAGGGGACGTCTGCATATGCGCAAAAAATGCCTCCGGAATGTGGCATGTTCCGATCATCTTGCTTTCATCTTCTACCCATAAAGCGCGGCTGGGATCGCTGGAGTTCAGACTCAGGGCTATGAAGTTTTGAAATTGTTCGCTGGTTGGCTGTCTGCCCTTGCCAATATGGCCAAAGCTGCTGCCTCTATGATTGGCTAAGGCTTCTAGGTCTAAGACCTGTTCGCCTTTTTCTATAAAAACTTTTAGCAGGTCAGTTTTTCCGCTGCCGGTCATGCCCCCAATAATTTTTAGGCAGCGTTTTGCCTCAAAAAGTTTTAGCGCAAAACGTCGAAAACTTTTATAGCCGCCATTCAAAATGCACACTTTAAATCCCGTCATGCGGAAAAGATGCCCCATGGATTGGCTTCGCATGCCTCCGCGCCAGCAGTAAATTTTTAGGGAGTTGTGCCCTATTATAGCTGAAAAAAACTGCTCGATTTTAGGAGCGGTGATTTCGAGGCCTCGTTGCATTGCGTGGGTCTTTCCTTTTTGTTTGTAGAGGGTGCCAATTTCAGCACGCTCCCAATCATCAAACAAGGGAAGGGAAACAGCTCCTGGAATATGCCCTTGGGCATATTCCAGGGGACTTCTAACATCTAGAAGAACGCCTTTGGCTTCAAGAAAGTTCTCAGTCGATAGGTTCAAGTTTGCTTCTTCCATCCAGATATGGCCTTAACACTTTTGGAATGTTGACAGATCCGTCGGCATTCTGGTTATTTTCTAAAAGGGCAACCATCAGGCGCGAGGTGGCCAGGCTGGATCCATTCAAGGTATGCACGAGCTCGGGTTTTTCCCCTTTGCGGCGGTAGCGGATTTGTGATCTGCGCGCTTGATAGTCGGTGCAGTTGGAGACGGAAGAGACTTCATAGTAGCGGTCCTGTCCCGGCAGCCATACTTCGATATCAATCGTACGTGCGGAGGCAAACGACATATCGCCGGTCACCAGCAGCATGTTGCGGTAATGCAGTTCCAATCCTTGCAAAATTTCTTCGGCGCTTTGCAACATATCTTCAAAGACGCGCATACTATCTTCGGGTTTGGAATAGCAGAAAAGTTCCACTTTATTGAATTGGTGTGTACGGATCAGCCCGCGCTCATTGCTGCCGGCCGCTCCTGCTTCGCGGCGGAAGCAAGGCGTGTAGGCGCAGTATTTTAAAGGAAGTTGCTCCTCTTCAAAAATTTCATCAAAGTGCAGGCCGTTTAAGGAAACCTCGGCAGTCGGAATTAAAAAAAGGTCGTACTCCTCATCGCGGATGCGGAACTGTTGATTTTCAAATTTAGGCAATTGTCCCGAGCCGAATAAAATCTCTGGACGGATCAGGGCAGGGGGTATCCACTGTTGAAATCCGTTTTTTATATTGATACCCAGCATGTAATTGATTAAGGCCCACTCTAAACGAGCGCCCCATCCCTTGTAGACCGGCCAGCCGGCGCCGGCGATTTTGGCCCCGCGCGGAAAGTCGAACAACTGCAATTTTTCATTCAGCTCAAGATGGTGCTTAAAAGGAAAGTTGAAGGCGGTTTTTGTACCCACTTCCTTGATGTTGACGTTCTGTTTTGGATCTTGCGAGATTTTGATATCATCCATTGGCAAGTTAGGCAGCTTGGCAAGCTCATAACGCAGCCCTTCTTCCAAAGGACCAAGTTCATGATCGATGGCGTGATTTTCGGCGGATAAACCGGCCACTACTTCCATCAATGCCGTGTCGTCTTCTCCTTTGCGCTTCATTTCCCCAATTTGTTTGGAGATCTGGTTGCGTTGCGACTTGAGCTGTTCCCCGCGGGTTTTCAAGGCGCGGATCCTATGGTCGAGATCGAAGATCGGTTGGAGATTGATTTCGGGATCTTTTGTGCGTAGCTTGTCTTGTACGGCCGCTTTATTTTCACGTATCAGTCTAATGTCAATCATGGCAAATCCTTATATTCCAGAAGGGGACTACTATAAGGGATAGAACTATTTATGAGCAAAAGGAGAGGGATTTTTTCACCACAGAGTATGGGAGGGTAGAGCCAGAGCGAAAACTCCTAAATTTAAAGCGACGAATTCCATCATAATCCTCTTTCTCGGCCTCGCAATTTTAGGGATAATATATCCCGGTTCCAATTCAAACTTATCCATTTGAACTGGGGAAGCAAGACAAGCGGTATAAGCTGAATCGTATGCCGAATTTTCATTGAAATATGAAGATCTCCTTAGCTCTGTGGTAAATTTAGTTGATTTCAAATATTAAATGGCTATTTTCGACTGTTAAATATTAATATTTAATGGTTTAAGTAAGTATTTTTTACGCGTTTATAGTCAGAAATCGAGAGAAATGTTATATTTATTATTTTTTAAAGGAAGAGGGTTTCCGTCTTGTATCTCAAAAAACTCAAGCTTTCAGGCTTCAAGTCATTTGCCGATGCGACCGTTTTAGAATTCCATCCCGGCATAACAGCCATCGTCGGGCCGAACGGTTGCGGCAAGTCGAATATTTCCGATGCGTTCAGATGGGTCTTAGGGGAGCAATCCGCCAAATCGATGCGCGGCGCTAAAATGCACGATGTGATTTTTGCCGGCACTTCCAAACGGAAACCGCTTAACTTGGGAGAAGTGTGCATCACATTCGGCGAAGTCGGTGAAAGATTGAAAACCGATTACGATGAGGTTTCCGTCACCCGCCGCATCCACCGCAGTGGGGAATCCGATTATTTGCTGAACCGTAATTCTGTCCGTTTAAAAGATGTGTATGATTTATTCCTTGATTCCGGCATCGGCAAAGACGCCTTTTCGATTTTTGAGCAGGGGAAGCTGGATCAGGTGATTAACCTAACGCCTTTAGACCGCCGCTATATTTTTGAAGAGGCGGCCGGCATTCTCCGTTTTTTGCAGCGAAAAAAAGAAGCGTTAGGCCGTTTGGAGCAGACTGAACAAAACATAGAACGCGTAAAAGATATCCACAAGGAAGTTGAAAAACACATCACCGTATTGCAGCTGCAGGCAGAAAAAGCACGCTGCTACAAAGACGATAAAAGCGCTTTGGAAGTTCTGGAACTTAGCTTGGCTGCTGCGCGCTTTGCGCAGTTTGCCAAACGCAGCGAGACCCTTAACTTAAAAGAGAGGGAGAAAAATGAAAGCCACGAAAGGGCTCTGCACGAATTGCACACCCTTGATTTAGAACGGCAAAACAGCTTTATTCGTTTAAATCATGCCACCCGCGAGTGGCAGGCCCGTAAGGAAGAGGTATTTAAAACCCGCAGCCAAAAAGAGATTCAGACCAGGGAACGGGAGGGTCAGGAAGAACGCTTACGGGAGATGGGCCTCAAGGAGGAGAAGTGGAAAAAAGAACTTCTGGAGAGGGTCGAAAAAAGAAAGCAGCGTCAAATTGAAGCCGAATATGCCCAGGTCAAACAACACGAAGTGGAACAAGAACTCTCCGGCTTGGACCAGGGACGGGAATCGCAGCGGGAATCCTTAAGATTATTAGAGCATAGTGTGGCTGAAACGCGCGACCGGCAGCATGCCGGCCATCAAGAGCTGATGCGGTTGTTGCAAACAGGAAATCGGATCGAGAGCGATCAAAAGCAGGCGTCTCTGCGTTTGGAACATGCCAATGAACGCAAAAACCGTTTACTAGAAACGCAGCGCAGCGGAGAAGAGCATTTAGCCGCGCTTGCGCAAAGCCTGGATGCCAAAAAAAGGGAGATTTCTTCCGCTGCAGCTTATCAGCAAAAGCAAAAAGAAGAGTTGGCCCATTTCCATGCGCATATTGAGAAGCAAAGCACTCAAATTAAAACCTGTCAGGAACGGATCAACAAATCCCTGCAGGAAAAGGCCGAGGTCAAGGCACGTCAAAATGCTCTCTTGCGCCTAAAAGAAGAAATGGAAGGCTTCTCTAAAGGCACGCGTAAACTGCTGCAGGAAGCGCAAAATAGCAAAAGTCTCCTCTTTCAAAAGGTAAAAGGGCTCTATGAAGCTTTAAATGTGGAAGGGGAGGGCAATGTGGCCCTTTCGGTGGTTTTAAAGCCTTATTCCCAGACGCTAGTGGTAGAGACCCTGGCCGATTTTAAGGAGATTGTCGCCCACGCTAAAAAAAATGGCTGGAGTGATTTCTCATTGCTTTGCCTGGAGGGTTTGCCATCCCCAATGCCCTCTAAAGAGCCGGATGCACTTCTTGCTAAATTCGGCGATCACTTCCTAACCAGCCACTTTTTAAAAGAAGTCATGGTCAGAGATACCGCTGAAGAGTCAATGTCTGTAGGTCAAGAAGCTTGGATTGAAGAAGGGATCTACGTCGATCGGCACCGTGTGGTGTTTTATCCAGCTAAAGGGGAAGGGAACGTTTTCTTGCGTGAAGCGGAACTTAACACGCTCGATAAGAAAATTTCCGTTTTGGAATTAGAGCGCTTAGAGCTGGAGCAAGACCTCAAAATATTACTACAGGAAAGGAATGAGCTCCAGACAGAAAAAACTGCCTTCGAGCAAACGATGCGTCAGGCTGAATTTAAGCTGGTCGAAGAACGGTACGCCTTGGAACGGTTTGAAGCCGAAAAGGTGAAGTTGCTGCGCGATGTGGAGCGTAGTCAAGAAGAAATCGACTTGCTTGAGGAGTCGAGCGCTGGGTTGAAGCAAACAATGCTTGAGCTGCAATCGCGCCATGCCGAACACAAAGCGCAGGCCGAAGAGGCGCAGCGGCGTGTTCAGGCTTATAATCAGGAACTACAGGAACGCGTAGAGACCCTAAAAATCGAGCAACAAGAAATGGAGGTCAAAGAATCGGCCTATCAGAAAATTGCCGATGAAAAGCGGAAACTTGGTCACCTCTTGAATCTTTTTGAAGTTAAAGACTTGGAAAGCCTGCAGCAGGAAAAACGGTTGGAAGAGGAGATTGCGCTGATTCAGGAAAAACGTTCCGAAATACGTTTAAACCGCGTTGACTATGACCAGAAGTTGGAAGAAATAGAGCGCTCCCTGCAAGAGATTGTGGAGCAGTGCGCCCAGTTGGAAAGCAACGCTGCAGCCATCAAGGAAGAAATACAGAAGGTTGAAGAGGGATTGAACCTTAAACGGGAAGCCATCAAACAACAGGAAAAAGAGCAGCATGAGCTGGGTATTCAGCGGGCACAACTCGAGTCTGCTGATGAAGCATTGCGCGCTGAGTGCCTGGAGCGGTACCGTCTGACATTAGAAGAAATTCAGGCGCAGGCGCAGCCTTTGGAAGAGTCTTTGGACAAGGCTGAGCGGCAAGTCCGCACGCTGCGCCGTAAAATCGAAGAGGCCGGCGACATCAATATGACCTCCATCGAAGAGTTCGATAAGCATAAAGAGCGCTACGAATTCCTCAATAAACAGCTGGAAGATTTAGCTTCTTCCAAAGCAGAATTGGTGGCCATCATTACCCAATTGGATGAAGAGAGCCGCAAGATCTTTAAGGAAACCTTTGAAATCATCCGTCAAAACTTTAAGAAAAATTTCGACATTTTATTCCGTGGCGGCGAATCGGATCTGATGTTCACCGAATCGGGCGATATTTTAGAGGCGGGGATTGAGATTGTTGCCAAGCCTCCCGGCAAAGCAATGCGTTCGATCAACCTCATGTCGGGCGGTGAAAAGTGCCTGACGGCTGTTGCGCTCCTCTTCGCTATTTTCGAAGTTAAACCGGCGCCTTTTTGCATCTTGGATGAGATCGATGCGCCCCTCGATGACAGCAATGTGGAACGTTTTCTAAACGTGGTCAAACAATTCACCGACCGTTGCCAGTTCATTATTATCACCCACAACAAACGCACCATGGCCATTGCCGACCGCCTCTACGGTGTTTCCATGCAGGAAAAAGGGGTATCGAAAATCTTGCAAATGGAATTTGCGAAAGAGGAAGGTGAAAGCGCTGAGGTTGTGTTGGTATAAACATCAAGCCATGCTATTGCCCGGTTTCATTTCTATAAAAAAGCCTTCATTTTCCGCATCCGTTTTATCTGGACTTTAGTCATTTTTAAAAAAATTTAATGGGATGATTTCGTAGGCTAGTAAAAAAATAGTAGAAAATTCAAAAAGCTCGCTTTTATGCAAAAACGCATTCCTAAAGACATCTTTAAATGGTTAGTTTAAAATGATTGAAAAACTAGAAGATATTGATGAGTATACCAAGTTATTTCAGTCCATTTTCTAAAAATTATGAGATATCAAAGGAAGGGTAAGAAGAATCTGACGCAAAAAAATACTGAAATCATTTTTTTGCGGATTTATTGACATAACCTGCCTTTATTTTAATCGTAATCCTTATTAAATTATAAAATAATTTTTACTGTTTAAGCAGGGTTTATATTATTAAATGAAATTTGAAGGCTTTCGCTGGCTGAAAAGGAAATGATGGCCTATAATCATGTCCTAAAATTAAATATAACGAGGTCACTCCCATGATTATTGGCATACCCAAGGAAATCAAAGAACATGAATACCGTGTCGGCGCAACGCCTTCTATGGTGCGTGTTTTTGTAGAAGCAGGACATAGCATCCTGGTGCAAAAAGATGCCGGCGCGAAAATCGGCTTTAATGATGAAATGTATCAGGCAGCAGGGGCCCGCATCGTACCTGAAGCAAAAGATGTCTATACGGCAGAAATGATTTTGAAAGTAAAGGAGCCGCAACCGAAAGAATTTTCCTTAATGCACGAAGGGCAAATTCTGTTTACCTATCTGCACCTGGCACCCGATCCGGAGCAAACGCGGCACCTGCTTGAAAAACGCGTGGTGGGCATTGCTTACGAAACCGTAACGGATAGCGCCGGAAGACTGCCTTTGTTGTTGCCAATGAGCGAGATCGCCGGGAGAATTTCGATTCAGGCCGGGGCGACTTACTTGCAGATGAACCATGGCGGCAAAGGCTTGCTGCTTGGCGGTGTCGCGGGTGTGCTGCCGGCAAATGTTGTCGTGATCGGCGGCGGTGTGGTCGGTACCGAAGCGGCCCGTATGGCCATGGGGCTTGGCGCCAACGTGGTGGTGATGGACCGCAGTTTGGAAAGATTGCGTTATTTAGACGCGCACTACGCGCCGAAAATTAAAACGCTTTATTCCTCGCCGGCAGAAATCGAGAATGTACTGAAAACAGCGGATCTGGTGATCGGCGCGGTCTTGATCCCCGGCAAAACAGCCCCACGGCTCATCACGCGTCAAATGCTACGCCACATGGTGCCAGGATCAGTCATTGTGGATGTGGCGATCGACCAGGGGGGATGCTGCGAGACTTCCAGACCCACAACGCATAGCAACCCGACTTATGTGGAAGAGGGGGTTTTGCACTATTGTGTGACCAATATGCCGGGAGCTTGCGCGCGCACTGCAACGTTGGCTTTGACAAATGCCACGATGAGCTACGCTCTCGAGATTGCTAACAAAGGGCACCGTCAGGCACTATCGGAAAATGCGGGATTGAAGAATGGTTTGAATGTTTATCATGGCCATGTGACCAACGAATCGGTTGCCCATGATTTAGGATATGACTATGTTCCGCCCGACCAGGTGCTGTAATTAATATGGAAGACTTCAAGCCTTTTCGGCAAGCCGCAGATTTATTGATCAAAGCCGGCGCTGTAAAGGCTGTGGAGTTTGCCGGGGCCACCTACCAGGTCCAGATCGCCGATCCCGAATGGGAAGAGCCGATCTGGGCCTTTTTGCAATTTGACCTTAAAGGGGAATTGAAAGACCGCTTTTGCTCCTGCGAGGAAGGCGGTGAGGTGATGGCCTGCGCGCATTTGGCTGCCGCTTATAGTGCCATCTATGATGGCACCTTAGAGCCTCTTCATAAAAGGTTTGAGCAATCGCTTTGGTTTTGTCTTGCTCAAATCGCCTACAGGCAATGGGGTGAAAGAAAGCTACTGTTGAAAACAAGGCAGGGGAAGGTCTCATTCGGTAAGGCTTTTACGATGGAGCCTAAAAATGGGAAAGGAAAGGCGTTTATAAAGGATGTCTTTTTGGAACGCCCGGTTGAAACCGAGGAAACGTCTCTCAAATTCTCTAATCTTTCTGCAGACGAAATCAAAAAATGGCGCGAAGGGCGCCCCAGTCCCAAGCTGAGCTTTGAACTCTCGTCCTGGTACGATTTTGCCAAGCAATTGATGCTTTTGAAAGAACCGTACGATCTCTCCTTTGAATATGCAAAAAATCAACTCCCGCGCGCGTTGCGTTTGAGCTTCCCTTCAATGACCATTGTTTTGGAAATTGAAGAAGAAAATCTGCCTTTAATGATTCCATTTCTGCGAGAAGGGCCGTTAAAGGTGCATACCCAGGAAGAGGGGATAGAAAAAATCCTCTATGATGAAAAGAATCAGAGTTTTCAAGTGATTTCGAGGGGATCTGATCCAGAGCTGTTAAGACGTTTTAACAAAGAGGGCATGACGGTCGGCGCATGGATTTATTTGCCAAAAGAAGGGTTTTACCCTAAGAATGCGCATCCCTTATTGTTAAGGCCGTATACTCCTCAGCAAGCGTTCCGGCAGTTTCCGGAGCTGATTGTGGAAAAGTTGCGGGAAACTCCCATCCACTCCACACTTTCCAAAGTCTCTTATCTTTTATCGTTTGATCCTTCTTGGAATTTACACATCACAAGTTATTTATTTCAACCCGGTGATCTTTCGGTTATTTTTGGCGCATGGGCTTATCTGAAAGGGAAAGGTTTTTATCACCTAGAAGGGATGGAATTTGATACTGCCCGTCTGGTGGTGATCGATGAAAATGTGCCCGATCTGATCAGGCGCCATCGCGCCTGGCTCGACAAACAACCCGGTTTTAATACCCATTTGGCCGGGATTGAAACGGTCATTACTTATACAGTTACCGATGAAGGGCGTTTGCAGTTTTCCAAACGCGCCGTATTGGAAGAAGAGGCAGGAGCTGCAAAAGATTTCGGTGCATGGGTGTACCTTAAAGGGCAGGGCTTCTTTGCTAAAGTACAATCCCCCATTCATCTGCCGATTAAGGACACACTTTCGATTTCACCGGATCAAATCCCTCTTTTTATACGCGCCAATCATCGGGAATTGGAGGGCATTGTCGGTTTTTTCAGTGCGTGTTGTCCAGTCGAAAAAAGCGGTCTTAAAATTGAGTTGGCAGACCAGGGGACGATTGCCATTACCCCCGAATACCGCCTGCTGCCGGCTTATCAGGAAAAACAAGTGCGTTTTTATGATGAATTTGTTTTTGTGCAAGAAGAGGGCTTCAGTCAAATTCCTGCCCACTTAAGATTGCCGGCCCGCTACTTTCATCCCTATTATCTGGAAAAAGATCGTTTTTACGCCTTCTTCTCTTTCGATTTGGATAAAATCCGTCCCTTTATTCTTTCCATAGACCCCCGCTTGGAGAAACCTAAGAATTTAGAACTGCAGGTGGAATCGCTAGTAGAGGAAAATGGCCGCTACAGCCTGCTGGGCGCCTACCGCAGTGAAAAAGGGAGCATTCCCTTGGAGGAAGTGTTGCGGGCTACGACCCGTTATCTCTTTACCTCGGCCGGCCTGATCGATTTGGATGACGAGCGGTTTCAGTGGATTCGCGGTAAAGAAAAATTTGAGGGGAAGCGCCTGAATCTTTCTTCATTGGAGTTGTTAAGGCTGGCAGTCTTTGACCCGCCGTACGTTCATCAAGGGAAGGAGATTTTAGAGCGCCTACTGCGCCTGGAAGAAGCGGAAGAACCGGATATCTCCCTTTTAAAAAGTCATTTAAGGCCGTACCAAATGCTAGGGGTAAAGTGGCTTTGGTTCTTGTATAGGCACCAACTTTCCGGTTTATTATGCGATGACATGGGGCTGGGAAAAACCCACCAGGCGATGGCATTAATCGCAGCCATCAAGAAACCGGTGCTGGTGGTTTGTCCCACCTCAGTGATTTTCCATTGGGAAGAAAAGCTGGCAACATTTTTGCCTGATTTTAAAGTCATTAAGTTTCATGGCACCGGCCGTGTGATGGAAGATGGGTACGATATCTTGCTGACGACGTATGGCATTTGGCGTAAAGAAGCGGCAACGCTTTCCAAAATCCCGTTCGGTGTTGCTTTCTTCGATGAAATCCATGCGGCAAAAAATCAAAAAAGCCGGGTGCACGCCTCCCTAACTCAAGTGCAGGCTCCGGTTAAAATCGGCATGACGGGTACTCCGATTGAAAATCGGCTAAGAGAACTAAAAGCCCTTTTTGATTTGATTTTGCCGGGACTTATGCCTTCAGAAGCCCGCTTTCGGGATGAATTTATCATCCCGATCGAAAAGGAAAATAGCCAGAAAAGAAAAGAGCTGCTGCATCGTTTTATCAAACCCTTTATTTTGCGCCGCAGGAAAGAGGAAGTGTTATTCGATCTGCCGGAAAAGATCGAGGAAGTGTCTCATTGCGAGCTTTCCTTAGATCAACGCTTGCTTTACGGGGATTTACTGAACAAAGTACGGGACCGCTTGCTTCAGGAATTAAAAGATGATGCGAATCCGGTTCCTTACCTGCATATTTTTAGTGTGTTGTCCGGGCTAAAACAAATTTGCAACCATCCGGCTGCTTATCTTAAAATTCCGGAAGCTTACGGACAATATCAGTCCGGCAAGTGGGAGCTATTTACCGAACTGCTGAATGAAGCTCTTGAAAGCGGTCAAAAGGTTGTGGTTTTCTCCCAATACCTGGCCATGCTGGATATCATGGGCAGCTATCTTAAGGAAAACAATATCGGCTATGCCGAAATTCGGGGCGCCACTGCCAAGCGCGGCGAGGAAGTACACCGGTTTAATGAGAAGCCCGACTGCCTTGTATTTTTAGGTTCGCTGCAGGCGGCAGGTTTAGGTATCGACCTGACGGCCGGTTCGGTGGTGATCCATTATGATCGTTGGTGGAACGCGGCGCGTGAAGATCAAGCGACAGACCGCGTGCATAGGATCGGACAGACCCGCGGCGTGCAGGTGTTTAAATTAGTGACCAAGGGCACGTTTGAAGAAAAGATCGATGAAATGATTTCCCGAAAAGGAAAACTCATGGAAGAAGTGGTGGGCATTGATGATTACCGCTTTATGAAACAGTTTGACCGCCATGAACTGATGCAGCTTCTCTCTTCTCCTTTGCACTAGGATATGTAGTAAAATAATTTCTTGAATTTTCTTGAAAATATCCGTAGTTTTACCTTTTGCCCCACTCAAAAGGAGAACTATGAGTTCCAATGTCCCGTTATTTGATTTGTCAAGCAGCCGGTTGTCTCTTTATCCAAGCGTTCAAGATTTTAAAGACCCTCTGACAACGCAATTGACTAAATGTATCAAGGAGGTTTTAGAAGCCCGCCATTTATCAGGTAAACTACCCGCTAAAAACAAATTACTTTCCATCCAACAAATCAGTCCGAAGTCTGCTCCTCATTTTGCTCAGTGCTATAAAAACGCCCTTGCCGCGCTCAATCAAACGGCCTTGCCCCTTACGGATAAAAAGTATTTAATTTTTTCAAAACAGCTGCCAAAGATCGAAAAATTGTTAACATCCGATCCGGATGAGTTTTCCTCTTATTCCGAACAGGGGATCGTGGTGCGTTTCAATGAATTTGCCCAAGACCAGAACAAGATCAGGGCCTCAGTCTTGCAACGGATCGAAAATCTTAGGAATGAAGTCTTTATCAAAGCCGATAAAATCAACGATCGGGCCATCGGCTCCTTAAGGCTGTCCCTTTTGCAGCTGTATCATTGCAAAGACCCTTTGATTAAGGACAAAGTGCTGCGCACGTTGATTGAAATTTTGGAAGGAGATCCTCTCTCCAAATATTCCTCTTACCTTTTGGTGAGTCTGCAAAAATGCTTGATCGGTAAAATTCATGATGGATCTCCGGAGCAGCAGGAAGGAGTCACCGATTTATATCCCGATCTGCAGCATTTATTGGTCAAAGCGTACGCTTTAACCTTGGAAGCAATCCTGCTGCAAATGTCTTCGCCGGACCCCAACATCGGCCGCATCCAGCAATCGACTAAAGAAGAGATTTGGAAGGGGGTGGATGATCTAAAGTCATTTTTGGAAGGCTCTAGCACAGAAATCCAATTCTGGCTCCATTATTCCCATCAGGCAGTCCAAAGGATAAAAACCGATGAAAGCGATTTAATGATCGCTTTGGGTAGGGTTTGGAACATTGTTAAGGTGGGTTTTAATATTGCCCGGGCAATCCAAAATCCTGAGGATGCCGATGAGGAATTAGAAGGCGCCTATCAGAATTTGAAAAATGCCTTTGCCTTTTTTGGATTGAAGAAGGATTGGTTCGAAGACCTGTTGTTCATTCGGAAATTGAGCCGCTGCTGTTTAGGGCGGCCGGAACTTTTTTCCCAACTGATGGACTTGATTCAAACCAAGATGCTTCAGGTCAAAAAGCCTTCTTTATTAGATGCCATCGCCCTCCCGGGTGATCCGGGAATGGATAACGACACTAAGCTGACTTTAGGGATAGTGATCGATTTAGAGTCTGTTTTGTTTGCTATCGATCACCCCCAAATCCAGGAAAGCGCGTTAAAATTGCTGTTGCAGCTCATGACTTCTGAAAAAGAAGAGATTCAACAACGGATTTTTGTTGTTTTGCGCAGAATGTCGTCTGCGAAAAATACTGCTTTAAAAAATACGGCCATTATTTTGTTAAGGTTTTATCTGGCGCTTGGTCTGGTAGAGGCGCATCAACTTCCCGCAACCGTCTTTCAAAAGAAAAATCTGCAAAGGCTTCTTAGCAACACGTTATTTAAAAGTGCGTATTTCCCCCATGTGATCCATTTTTTTCTTAAGCGGATTGCAGAAATCAAGGGGATCGGTAACCAACGCGCCGATTCGATTGCCAAACTATTGGCGGCTTCTAAAGACATGGATGTTGTCAAAGCGATCATTTCCTGTATTGCCGAAATTGCTCCGGGATTAATCGGTCCTGATTTTGAAGGGAAAAATCTCTATTACATGTCGGTGGAATTAGGGAATGTCAATCTGGTCAACTTTTTAGGGCAAAGTGCGGTTAAGCTAGACATTGATGCCAAAGAGCGTATTAACGGCAACACTCCCTTGCATCTGGCGGTTTCCTTAAGTCACCCAGAGATGGTGCGGGCGTTGCTTAATGGCGGCGCCAGTGTCGATCAAGCAAACGATGCAGGGGAAACTCCGCTTCATTTAGCTGTCAGATCCAAGCACTACAGTGCTTCCCAGTATCAGATTTTAAATGATCTGGTTCAAAATAAGGCGCAGCTAGACGCAAGAGATATTAAGGGGTTTACGCCTTTGAATCTGGTGATCCAAGAGGGGAATGCGTTTGTGGTCGATTTCCTGCTGAGGCAAGGGGCAAAAGTTCGGGAAGAAATTTTTGGATCTTCGGCGCTTGAGGTGGCGTGTATTCAAGCCAAGTCCGGTAACCGTATGCACGAGTTGATTGTGCAATACATCATTGAAGATAAACTGCGCAATAATAGTGCCTTTACAACATTGGAAGGGGTGTATTTAACAGCTGTGCTGTCAGAAGACGGCGCTACGATCTGCTGCTCGCAGGACTTTGCCAAATTTCATTCTGAGAAAATGCTACAATCGAGAAAATACCGGAAGGGGTTTTCCTTTCATCAAAATCGCATGCAGCTTAGAGAGGAAAAGGGCGTATTGAAATTAAACCGATCAATGGAGGCTGTCGTTGTTCCTGATGAGATTTCCAAAGGGTTGACATCGAAAACGTTGGAGCTTACGGAATTGATCAAAAGCGGCGACTTTAAAATCGATGAGCTTTTCCATCAGATTCTAAATCCGCAAAAGCGGAAAAAAGAAGTTTTGAATTCTCAACTGACAAAGCAATTGATTTTTGGAAGCAGTCCGCTGGGAATCCGCGCGCTGCACATTGCCGCAGTGACCGGGAATGTGGATGCCGTTAGTTTTCTTGCCGCATCAGGGGCAGATGTCGATGCCCAGGACCAAATTGGCATGACGCCGTTACATTTTGCGGCTCTTTATCGGCAAAACGGTATCTTGAGAAAATTGTTGGAACTAGGTGCAAAACCCAATATCACCAATCAATTCGGAGACACTCCGTTTATGATGTATTGCGGCCATATTCCCTCACGTTCTATAAACACACATCTTTCGGTAATTAATGTTAAGGACTTGCCTCCATCCGATGACCCTGATGAAAGCCTGCTGAGGGGGTTCATAGAAAAAGGAGCCAATCCGGATTTATTGGATAAAGAAAAGAACAATAGTCTGCACCATGCGGTGGAAGCAGGAAACTTAATTTGCATTCAGTGGCTGATCAAAAATTTTCCGCAGTTGGCTTTGCAAAAAAACTTTTCTTCTCTTTTGCCGCTTGATCTTGCGGTCATTAATCAAGATGAATCAGCTATTAATGCCCACCTTCAGCCCTTGAATCCTAAAGAACTCGCGGTATTTTCTACGGATTACAATCGCTTAAAGGGGCAAAGTCTTCCTTTAGCGCATATTTTAGCAGACAGCGGAAACTTTCCGTTGCTTGAACAGCTTTTTATGGGGGATGCTTCGCAGGCATTGCAACCTGATGGCAGCTGCCGTAAAGAAATACCGCTCCACCGTGCAGCGATTAAAGGGCATTTGCCGATCGTGCAGCTTTATGAGAAATTAGAAATTGACCGGCAGCTAAAAGATGGGTTCGGTAATACGATTGCTCATCTTGCCGCGCTTTTCCATCATCAAAAACTCCTGAAACATCTTGATGAAACCTCTTTTGATTTTTCCATTCGAAATCATGCCAATCGCCTTGCGGCGCATATTGCGGCAAGGAGCGGCAATGTCTCGTTAATAAAGTTATGTGGGCTTAGAAAATTTATCCTTTCCAAAGATGGGCATGGAGATCTTCCGATTCATTTGGCTGCCCGTTATGGCCATCTGGAGACGGTGGAGTATATGGCCAGTCATTTTTCCGCTATCATGTGGATGGGAGATGATGAAGGGAATACGCCGGCACATATTGCTGCCGGCCAGGGTCATGAAGATGTTGTAAAGTATTTTATCGATAAAGGCTTTGATCCAGAAACCCCTAATTTTTTTTCCGAGTCGCTTCTTCACATGGCCGCCCAGGAAGGCAAAACCAAAGTATTGAAGCGATTGCTTGCTCAAAAAGTAGATATACGGGCCCAGGATTTTGAAGGGGAGACCGCTCTGCACAAGGCAGCCTTTCATCAAGACAAAGAGACAATGGCGCTGCTCTTAGAAACAGCCAAAGGGCTGGCTGGCCTTCCTCTTATTTTAATTCATGATATCCGCAAAGAAATTTCATTGTTGGAAATTTTGAAGAAAAGACCAGCGTCAAAAATGGAAGAGGAGCGTCAAAAAAAGGCTCTGGAGTTATTGCTGCGTTTTGAAGCTCCGGTACTCTATCCCAATGAGTATGGCCAGAACTTTTTGCATTTAACCTGTTTAGGGGGGAATGTGGGTCTTTTACGCTTTTTAGAGACTGTCTTTGCAAATAAAAAAGACCGGCTCGATTTTAACGCTGTTGATCACAAAGGGAATAATTGCCTGCATTATGCAGTGGAAAGCGGTAGTGAGGACGTTGTGGAGCTCCTTATCAATGCAAAGTGCTCTCTAAACCATAGGAATGCAGAAGGGAGCACTCCTCTTGCGAAAGCAGTCAGTCTTCGGAAATTTTCCCTTTGCAAACTTTTGTATGAACATAAGGCGATTGTAACGATTGTAAATAATCATAAAGAGAATCTCATTCATCGTTTCTTTTCTTTACCCTATCCGATAGCCTCGGAAGGAGTCGATTTTATAAAGAGCGTCATCATGAAATATCCGGAATTATTGACCGGAAAAGATGAAATGAAGCAGACGCCGTTGCATATTCTGGCGCAATTCGGGCATGAAGATTGCCTGGAAATTGTATTGAGAGGTTTTCCTAATTCGCTAAATATTAAGGAGATGAGTAATTATCTTTGGAATGGCTTGCCGGGAAAAACGCCTCTTAAGATCGCAGAGGAACAAAAACACAAAGTTTCGAAAGAGGAAGGGCGCCACTATGAAAAACTGATTCAAAAAATCAATTACTATAAGTTAGAGGATTTAGGGCGTAAAAAGTGAGTGTACAAACAGCACCTTTGCAGGTGCTGTTTATTTTTCGACTAGTCGGCAACGCGGTCGTCTTCCGAAATATGCGCTTTTTTCTTGCCTCTCAATTCGAAGGTGATAGGGATCCCTTTAAAGGGATACATTTCGCGGAATTGATTGATCAAATACCGTTTCCAGCTATCGGCCATGAATTCTGTATTATTGACAAAGGCCACAAAGCGCGGCGGTTGGATGTCAACTTGGGCAAGATAGTAAATACGCAGTCTTTTGCCCTTGATCATCGGCGGATGGTTTCTTTGGATAGCGCCTTCCACGAAGCGGTTTAGCTCTGGAGTTGGAATACGCAATTGCGCGCCATGGTAAGTGTCTTGAATGATTTCAAAGATTTTTTCGATGTTTCTGCCAGTGACGGCAGAAGTCATCAGTTTAGGGCAATGCTTTAAGAAGGCGATTTCTTCGTCGATTTCTTTTAAGCAATGCTCCATGCGGAACCCTTTCACCAGGTCCCATTTATTAAAGAGGATGATACAGCCTTTGCCTGACTCTTCGATCATTTTGGCAATCCGCTTCTCGTGTGCGGTCAAGCCTTGTTGGGCGTCCAGTACCAGGAGGCAGACGTCTGCCCGTTCGATGGCTCTTTCGGTGCGGATAGCGGCGAATTTGTCCACGGCTTCATGTTCGGAGCCTTTTTTGCGAATGCCGGCGGTATCGATAAAGGTATACCGTTCTTCATCACGCACCACAAGAGCATCGATACTATCGCGCGTGGTACCTGGGATGGGACTGACCAAGCAGCGCTGTTCATCTAAAATGTAATTGATAAGTGAGGATTTGCCGACATTGGTGCGTCCCACGATGGCCACACGTATGCCATAATCTTTTTCTTCACTGTCGTCAGCTGGGGGGAGATCCGGAATGACAGTTTCAAGCAGTTCTGCGATCTGCCAGTTTTGCGTGGCAGAAACGGGAACGATATGGGAAATACCCAGCGGATAGAAGTCGTGGATGCGGATGGCCTGGTTCTGGTCATCAATTTTATTGACAGCAAGGGCTACCGGCTTTTTGGTGCGCAGCAGAATTTGTGCGACCTCATGGTCAAGCGCAGTAATCCCTACGAGTCCGTCTACAACCATCACCAATGCGTCGGCTTCTTCGATGGCAATTTCTGCTTGCCGGATGATCTGCTCGTTGAAAGGAACGGCTGAGCGGGGATTGATCCCGGCAGTATCGATCACTTCGAAAGGAGTGCCGAAAAAATCAGCTTCGGCGTAAATACGGTCACGGGTTACGCCTTCTGCTTCATCAACAATAGCGATTCTTTTTTTGGCGATCCGATTAAAAAGTGCGGATTTTCCAACGTTTGGGCGTCCGACAATGGCAAGTTTTGGTTTTTGTGGCATGATCTTTTGATAATAAAAGAGATATAATAAACGAAACCTGTTTTAAAGTTAACTCAATTTTTCTTGATCACAAAGACAGCCTTTGTTATGATTAATTTTTTAAAACACTCTCCATCTTCTTTAAAATCATATAAAATTTGGCGCGGATATTTTTTATGTCGTATTTTTTAAGACTGTGGTGGCATTTAATTCCCTCTAAGAGGCATGTTATGGAGTGTGTGACAACCTCGTAGCCCTATGCGTCTTAACCATTATTTTGATGACATCTCCTTTACGCCGTTCAAGGCGGAATTCAAGGGCTACAACTTGGAAGCTCTGAAGAAGGACCTGACAGCCGGCGTTTCTGTTTCCCTGCTGACGCTCCCGCAAGCGATGGCTTATGCTCTTGTGGCAGGACTGCCGCTTTCAACCGGGCTCTTTGCCGCTATTTTTTCTTGCCTGATCGCTGCTATTTTCGGCTCATCGCGTCATTTAATCGTAGGGCCTAGCAATGCCATATCGATTTTAATCCAGTGCGGAACCGCCCAGATCCTTTACCAATACCATCGTGACTTAATTGGCCCCGAAAGAGATGCCATGGCTTTTCAAATCATGACCCAGCTGACTCTGCTGGTCGCGGGTGTTCACCTATTGGTTGCCGGTTTCAAACTGGGCCGTCTGACGCAATTTGTGAGCTATTCAGTAGTGCTTGGTTATGTCATGGGGGCCTCTGCTGCTATTATGATCAACCAGCTTTATGTGTTTTTAGGCGTACCGGAAATGGAGGGGGTTCACTCCCTGTTGGCCAAAGGGTTGCATTTACTTGCCAATCCCGGGAAAATCCATTGGATGACGCTGACTTTCGGTCTGGGAAGCTTGACCCTGCTTGTGGGCTTGAAAAGACTAAAACGCGGTATTCCCTACGCTTTAATCACTTATGTCGTCTCCACGGCCGCGTTAGTTCTCATAAGAATTTATACTGATGGAGAGGCGCATCAGGTGCTGGTGATCGGGGATGCGGGGGAGCTTTCGGACCTGCGTCCGCAGCTCATGCTTCCCCACTTTGATTTCAATATCATGAACAGCCTGCTATCGGTAGCTTTCGCTGTCGGCTTATTAAGTATCCTGGAAACCAGCTCCGTCGCTAAATCGATAGCCTCCCATACGGGTCAGCGTCTATCGACCAATCAGGAGATTTTAGGGCTGGGACTGGGGAATCTGACCTCGGCGCTATGCGGCGCGATGCCTGTTTCGGGGAGCACTTCCCGCACTTTTCTTAATTTAGAAAGCGGGGCGCAAACCCGCCTATCTGCTATTTTCGGAGCCTTGACGGTCGGCTTGATTCTTTATGTTTTTAAAAATTTTGTTTCGCAAATCCCTTTAGCTTCATTGTCGGCTCTACTTTTGATGACGGCCGTGGGATTGGTAAAAAAAAGGCAGGTGCTGCTTTGTTTAAAAAGCACACGCTCAGACTCCTTCGTCTTTTTAGCCACATTTCTTTCGTGCCTTTTTTTTAGCATCGATGTGGCTTTTTACATCGGCGTGGGCTTATCGATTACTTTGTATTTAACGAAGGCGGCCGCTCCCCATGTGCAGCAATATTATGTGGACGCCTCCGGCAAATTGAAAAATCGGGACAATGCAGTTCCTGGAGAAACAAACGCCATTTGCTTTATTAAAATTAAAGGGGAGCTTTTCTTTGGCGCGGCAGATCTTTTCCAGACGACGCTAAAGTCGATAGCGGAAAACGAGAAACATACCAAGCTGATTATCCTGCAGCTTAAAAATGCCAGAGACATTGATGCCACCGCTTGCTTGGCGCTGCAGCAGCTGCATGATTATTTGACGGCAACGGAGCGTCATTTGATTTTGGCAGGTTTAACGCTGCCTATATGGGAAGTGATCAGCGATTCAGGTTTGCTCAAGGCTATCGGTAAAGAAAATATTTTCCTGATCAATGATAAAAATCCCGGCCAGTATTTTGATAAAGCGATTGAACGGGCCAAAGAGTTAATCAAAGACAATACTGCCGTTGTTAAGGAAGATCCTGTAGTGGAATTTCAGCCGCAAGGCGTTACTTTACCGGATCCCATTTAAAAACATCTCCCGAGGTGTCTTTGACGGGTTTATAAATCCAGGGATCATCGTTTTCTCGCATCAAACGATCGCAACCCATAAGAAACCCCCGATAAAATCCATACTTGCGCATAGCATCTAAGGTATATTGTGAGCTATTGGGTTTATGATGGCTTCTGGGGCCATCGGCAGGAGAAATGACTTTTTTGTGAAATGCAATTAACGCTTCCGCTGCCAGGTTGCGGTGGGGCATGTCTGCGCAGCGGAAAGTTGAAGGCGACTCTGCTAAATCGGCGTCTTTACCCCAAGGGTCACCGCTCAAAAGGGCGATTGGAACCAAAAACAACGGTAAGAGTTTAATTTTAACCATCTATAGAAACGATCACTCCTTTATCCCTTAGCTCATTGAGGTAAATGGCGCCTATGTGGCTAGAGTTTTCGACTGTGAGAAATCTGAGGTGCTCAAAGTGTTTAGTTTTAAAAAAATAAAAGCCTGAGCAATTTTTCAGCGTAAGGTGGGTGAGTCCGAGTCCTCCTAAGTGTTTGCAGCTGCTACCCGTAATGTTGGCATTGATTAGCGTTAATTCAGACAGGCATAAGTTTTCATTGAGGACTTCAATGCAAGCGTCATTGATTTTTTTGCTGTCTAGATTAAGCTTGTCCAACTGCGTCATTTGCGCTAAAACCTTACACTCTTTTAAGGTAATGTTTGCTCCTTTTATTGCCAGAGAATTCAAGTTGTTTAAGGGAATAAGGACTTCAAGGCTTTCGGCATCGACGTTTGTACAACCGGTAAGATCTAAAGAGGAGAGCTGCCCTTGTAACGAAAGGAGCTCTAGCAGTTTTTTGCTAAGAGGAAGCGGCGGCAGCGCAAGATCTTTAAATTGGATACTTTGTAATAAAGTGACCAAATTATTTTCCGTCATATTTGGGCAGCCGGACAAGTCCAGGGTTTCCAATGCGGTTAATTTTGACAAAGCATTACAATGTGGATCGGTTAGCCCGGATCCGCTTAAATACAGGTGCTTGAGTTTTTTCGCATGGCTTAAAGCGACAATACTTTCTGCGGAAAGAGGGCAATGATTTAAATAAAGAGTGGAAAGATTTGAGCTTGCGAAGTTTACAGCGGCATCCGTAATCGACGCATTAGAAAGATCTAAAGATTCCAATTGGGGCATTTTTTCGAAATGTAGCAAGGAGGAATCTGTGATACCCGGGCAACCGGACAAGCTTAAGTGTGTTAGAGAAGAGATGCTCATGAGTTGTTGAATCAACGTATCGTCAGCTGCAGATTCATCCACTTCCAGTCGTTCCAAAGGCAGCGAACAAAGCGCTGAAAGCCCCTCTAATGTTAAAGAAGGGCAGTCGTTCAAAAAGATCTGCTTCAAACAGCCTCTGTCAGCCAAAGTCTTGCATAAAGCGTCATCCACCCATCCGTTATGATCAAGATTCAGGCTCGCCAAAGCAAGTGATGGGCTTGCCAAGATTTTCACCGTTTTGGGGGGCAGGGCACAATTTTCAAGAGAGAGGCTTTGAATATTCAACCCTTCGAGCAGCAATAAGTCCTGCGGAAAAATTTCGGAATGGGACCAGTCGATGAGTAGGGGCAATTGTTGTTGTTTTAATTTGTTTTTAACTTCCAAAAAGGATTCCGGCGGAAGTGCGGAATTTTCTCTAAAGATCTGGCGAAAATAGTCGGAAAATTTTTTCTGTACGTATGGCAGTAAAGCGCGTGTTGAGCCGTCGACGCTTTCGGCAAAAATCTGAATGATATTTTCTAAATCTTCCGTAGTGCAAAGATCAGAGTTATCGATGTAATTAATTAATGTTTGTTCACACACATTGATGAGTTTAGGGGATTGCATGTAATGCGCCAAACGCAACAAATCCCAGCCATTTTCATTCGTGATGAGTCCCTCATCCTCTGTTTGCAAAAAACGGAGGGCTGTTGCAATTTCAGCTTGGTTATGAGCGAGTTTAAATACCTTGGAATTGGCCTCAGGAATTACTGATTGCAGCACATGATTGTAATAGGTGGAATTGTAGGCCAGCAAGGCAGCATTGCAAGGAATGATATTCTTTTCGCAATCCTCTAAATCAACCACAGGGCGGTTTAAAAGCTTGAGAAATAAGTTCCACTCATCACTAAGTTCTTGAGAGGGGAGCGTGAGTTTGATCCGGCTTGTCAGCAGGCTTAAATCGTTAAAAGTGGAAGGGACCTGAAGTAAATCGGGATGAAGTTTTAAAAGACGAACAATACGGGCGGCTGTCGCTTCATTCATTTGGCGGATATCCGGCGCCGCTTTCCATGTATCATCAATCAAACGGAAACGTTTGGCGGCCGGCTGATCTTCTAGCGTGTTAGCAGAGGGTCTTTTTCCACTCGCTACAGGCGATTCATCAGCTATTGTCTGGGCCAGATTGCGAATTTCAAAATGTGCTTCATGAAATGAGATCATTAAGATAACCTTAGTTAAAAAGATGTTTCCAGCATAAGTACCGGGAAAAGTTTTTTACGGATCATTAAATCTTTGCCGGAGGCTTGATATAACCATTCATTATAATCTCTTGCAGCCAGTCCGGCGCCATTGATGCCGCCAAAATACCAGCCGGATTCAAGGCTGGCGGCTATGGCTGCCGCTCCCCAATTTCCCTCGTGAATAAAGTAGTAGGCCGCCGAGGCAAAGGCTGTATTGATCAAAAAAGAAGTCACAGCGGATTTTTTTTGACCGACATACCAGTAGCCGGCTCCGGGGAGAAGCGCATTGAGGGTTTGGGCGGTCCTAACGGATTTTTTGCAACGATGAAATCCTTCGACAAAAGAGTCGACCTCCTGCTTTCCGGGATGGTTTTTGGCATACTCTTGTACGCAGGCTAAGTTGCCATTGCTAAAGGCAGTGAATAATTTTAAATCGAGGGCCGTTTCCGGAGCGCCTCTTTCCATTAAGGCAATCACTGCGTGGGCTTTTTCTTCTTGCTGCGTGTGAAGGTAGCAGTCGTAAAGAATCACCAGTAATTCCCTGAAGGCGGGAAATGCGCTCGATACAGTATGCAAGGGTGTGACCTCAAATACTTCGATCGCTTCGCAATACTTGCCACCCATCCAATAGGACTGGAACATGGCAAAGTCTGCTTGTAAACGGCGATCGGATGTCTCAGGGGGCATCAAGATGGTGGCGCGTTTATAACCCGTAATGGCCCGATAGAGATCGAGATCTTGTGCCAGTGCGTTGCCGATTTTGATTTCTTTGCCCCAGTCTTCTTGAAGTTCTTGGGAAGATAGTGGCTCAAAAGCGGAAGGAAGTGATTGTAAGTAACGTTTTTGCGGTGTGTATTCGAAGCAGGGCTCGAAAAGGCCGCTGTTCGGATGGCAGCCGGTGAGTAGGAGGGAAGCCATCAGTAAAATACGGCCTATTTGCAAAGAGGACTTATTTTTCGCGCTTCGGGCGGAATTCAACATTAACTGGGAATATTCTGCGTGCACTTGGGTAAAACTCCATGGTACTGCTGGGCATCGGCAGAGCAAGATAGCATGAAAGTGATTTAAGGTAATAGATAGACTTTAATCGCACTCATCGCAGCAGTTAGGGCCTATATTGAGCAAGTCCATGCCCTCGTCCATTTCGTACTTCCACTCTTTTTTCACGCGATTTTTCTGTTTCCAGATTTCTTGCTGTGAACGTGTGATGTCTCTGTACTGCTCGCCGGTATCGACGATTTCGGGGCGGATAAAAATCATCAAGTTGCGCTTGGCATCCAGATTGTTTTTATCAGAGAACGCTGCGCCGATCAAAGGAATGCCTCCAAGGCAGGGGAATTGATTGCGATTGTGTACTTTTTCATCGTGCATCATCCCGCTGATGATCACAAAATGTTTGTTGGGAATATGGACCACGGTCGACGTGCGGTTAACGCTGGTCGTTGGACCCGGAGAAGTCGATTGCAGTGAGCCTCCTCCCTGATTGCTGATGTCTCCTGCGCGGCTGAATTCTTGCTCGATTTCAAGGGTGATGATGTCGCTGTTGCCGATCAATGGTGTTACCCGGAGTGTAGTGCCGACGTCACGGAATTCAAAGTTGCTGGTGATAATGCTTCCCTCGTCGTTGGCCACAGCCTGCGTTTGAAAGGGAGTATTGATGCCCACAAAAATTTCTGCGGTCTTATTATCTTCGGTGATGATCTTCGGATTCAAGACAATGTTGGACTGTCCTCTTTGGTGTACGGCGGCAACCAAAGCTCCTAATGAAGCAAACTGCGTACCATTATGCGTTAAGCGCTGTCCGATGACGCCTAAATGATAGCCGACTGTTGTTGCAAGGGTGGCAGCTGTCGGTACGGTGCCGACTCCGGCAGAACTTAAGGCGCCGACCAGAGGGGATGCGCCTCCTAAGAAGGCTTGCGAGGTCGCTGTATTGCCACCGCCTGATCGGGTACCCCAGCTGACGCCATAAGTCAAGGAATCATCGATAGTGGTCTCAAGGATCAGCATTTCGATAAAGACCTGCCGTTGTGTACGGTCAATTTCTTCAACGAGTTCTTTTACTTTTAAAAGCGTCATCTCCGTGCCGGTAAATACCAAAGCATTTGAAGCTTCCAGCCACTGGACGCTTTCAATCGTCAATGCCAGGTCATCATTGGCAGTACCGGCATGCTGCAAACTTTCACCGATTTGTTGGAGGGCGGTAACGATATCGGTCCCTCTGCGGAATTGAAGTTTGTAGATAAAAAATTTCGTGCGATCGATATGCCCCATCGGTAGATCTTCTGAAAGTCTGGCAGCACGGTTCAAACGTTCAGGCTGTAAGGGGGCGCCTGTCGGCAGCTGGAATATCCAGGCGCCTTGAGGGTCAAGAAGCCATTTCCCTTTAGGAGCCTCTCCCGGTAGAAGTGCATAACCTTCTCCAATGCTCTTAAAACCGATAGGCCCGCCCGGCAATCCGGGAGGAGTGCCCTCTCTTTCAAAAGGATATTTTGTGCCTTCCGGTAAAAAATACCACCGTCCTAGCATATCCAGCGTCCAATTCCCTTGAGGGATTTGATCCGCGGAAGGAGCCACAGGAAATCCGGGACGGAAAATCATCCCGCCATCCGGAGCGAGCTCCCACCTACCTGCAGGAGCCGATATATCTTCAGGCGTTACGACAACAGGGGGAGCGGTTTCTCCTTCGGCAGGCGTTTTTCTATCAAGAGCGGGCAGTTGCTTTCTGCCATCGGCGGGTAACTGTTTGAATTTGAGTTCTTCCAGATCATAGATGCGCGTGGCGCCTTGAAATTGGTCTAAATGCTGCAATACGGAAATGGTTCTTTCCACCAGGAAGGGGGTTGAAACCACGAAAATGCTTTTGGCAGCATTGTGGGGAACGAATTGCAAAGGCTGCCCTTGGGCAATCGGATCCATGATCTTTTCTGCCAGATCGATTAAATTATCGATCAGTGTGTTTCTAACCACATACTGTCCGATCACAAGTCCGCTATTAGGGGAATCGATGCTTTTGAAAAGGATTTCAATTTGTTTGATATTGGTAACGAGGTCTGTAATGACAATATGGCGCGTTTCATCGGAAATTTCGATTAAAGCCTGTTTGGATACCAATGGAGCAACGATCGTGCGCGCACGGTCTGGATCAAGCGTATTCAGTTTAAATACTTGAGTCACCAGTTCAGTTTCTCTAATGGCATCGGCTCCATTTACACTCACGCGGGAGATACTATTGACATCGGCATTTCTGTGGATGATCAGGTTATTTCCTTGTTCGATCAAAGAAAGTCCATGGATGCGCAACTCCTGGATCAACGCCGTCATCACATTTTCAATGGTAGTAGGCTCTTCCGAAATAACGGTCACGTTAAATTGCAGATCGGCATCGTCGAAAACAAAATTTTTATTGGTGATGCGGCTAATGAAGCGGATGTATTCGATAATGCTGACATTATTGAAATTGATCAGAATGGTTCTAGGGGGAGTTTTTGCCTGGCTGCCCGGGGCGCCGATCGGATCGATTTGAGCGATAATTTTTGAGGAGGGTTGATAAGCGATGTCTGTATTTTTACCGGATTTGCCGGAAAGTGCCGCTTTTTCTTCTTTTATCTTTGGTTTTTGCGGGCCGAATAATCCCCAAAAGGGTTCTTGCGGCGCATCTTCTTTATACGCTTTTTTCTCTGCGGTTAACTTCTGCGATTTTATATTTTCTCTTTTTTGGACATCGTAGAAAGGCTCAACCGCTACGGTTTTATTTCCGATAGTTGTCGGTATCTGGGATAATGTTTTTTGCGCCGTAGTTCTTATGGATTTGGGTTCTATGGGGGCGCCGGCATCTAATTTGGAAATTGAGGCTTTCTGTTTTACGGCCGAAGAAATATCGGCAGGTTGTCTTTTCGATTCTTCTCCCAGATAATAATCGTGATCGGTTTTGCCTTTGAAGGGGGAGTCATTTTCTTGGGACAAGGAATGTGTGTTTTTCTCTTCTTGGCTGAGTGAAAAGAGGCGCTCTGCCGGCGACAAGTAGTGGGTCGCTTGCTCTGATTCTTTTTTTACGGCATTGTCAAATTTTACTGTGCTGCGAACGGGTTCCTGTAGAGGAAAAAATGTCTCGATGTCGCCTTGGTTGGTATCAACTTCAACTTCCCAACCTTTCTCCCAAGCGCTTTCATAAGTATCGGTAGCGTCTGCTTTGTCGTTGAACATGGGGCGTTCGGTTTGCGGTTGGATCACCTGACGAGCGTTTCCACTCGGCACCGTGTTTTCCGTCAGGGAAAAAATGTGATCAGGCGGATTCGCTGAAAAAAGGATGGAGTGTGCAATGAGTGAAACAGCTACTGAGAGCTGGACGAATCTGCGGCCGAGAGCTTTTTTCATACCCTATAACGTGTTGTGTCACTGCCCTGGATGCGGCAGATGTTATTAAACTATTTTGATCAAAGTGCGTGTTTTGTGAACAAGTAAAGTACCCTTTATCCCAAAACCTGGAAATTCTTGGCTAGCTTTTTCTTTTTTTTGTGCAAACTTATCGTTTTCCCATGCTGTTGCTACAGTGTAGAACCAGTCGAAGGTCTACAAGATACTTAAAAATCTGTTTTATAGCGGATGCAGAGGAGTGTATAGGAGGGGATAGTGTCTTTATCAGAACAATTCAGGCGGATTTTTCTAGAAAGGTGATCCACGCAGTCTTGCGCAGAGAGGGGCACGCATTCATTAATGGAGGCAAGGATTTTTTTTTCCTGATGTATGGGGCTTGTACCGACTATCAATGCATCTCCTGGTTTCCATGAGATTTTGGAATCTGAAAACTTGTATCCTTGCTCTAGGCCCAGTAAGTCATTCCGATGTTCTATCCGATTTATGGTCTGTTCTCTAAAAGGAATATGCCAAAAAGAGCTTTGCCCGCATACGATGCAAGACACTTCGTGCGTAGACGGGTTGAAATGCATGTAGGTGAAATGGAGGAAGGGTCTTTTTTTTTCTCTAAAGAGCAGATCGTTCAAGGCTGATACGAACGCTTCCGGCTGGTTTGCGATCGTTTTAAGGGGCGCAATAGCACCCATGATAAAGGCATTATTAAAAAAGTTCTCTATCGTGGTGCCTCCCGATTCTCCGATCAGCAGTCCATGCGACGGATGTCCCGTTTCTATGTAATGATAAAAGACCTCTGAATGGCCTAGCCCTCTGTAAGTGGCAAGGCCTAATTCTAAAGGATTCCATGGGGGAGCAGTAGGAGAGGCAAGCAGAGGGTACATTCGCCGCATTTCTTCATCCATTTCGCATAAGGCATCCACAGGCTGTTTTTCTTTTTGTAAAGCAGGGGAGTTTAAATAAGTGGAAGCATCGGTAATGAAATCGACAATGTCTTGATAACGGTCATCAGGATTAGGCTGGAGGCATTTTGACAAGATGGGCTGCATGCCTTTCGGCATTAGGGACAGTTGGATGTGTCCCATACTGGGTTTTCCTAAAATCAGTTCATAAGCAATGATGCCGAGCGAATAAATGTCTGAAGGAAAAGAGACACTTTCCGGATTATCTCTTTGTTCGGGACTGATATAAATGGGTGTCCCGATTAGCCGTGCTTTCGGAGGTTCGTCTGAAAGTTCTTTATCAGAGAGGAGCTGGGCAATGCCAAAGTCGATGACTTTAATTTCCCCTTTTTCGGTCACCAGGATATTTTCGGGCTTTAAATCCCGATGGATAACACCATGCGTATGAAGATGGCACAACGCGTAGGCGATTTCTATCATCATACTGACTGCGCGCTGAAGTGAAAGAGGGTTTTTGTGGAAGTATTTTCGAAGGGATGTCCCTTCAATATATTCCATTGCGATATAAAGTCCCCCTTCCCATTCCCCATGTGCATGCAATTTAACGATATTGGGGTGATTGGTCATGGAAATGATTTCGGATTCGGTGATAAAACTTTGGATCACTTCGGGATGGGAAATATACTTTTTCGAAAGGACTTTGATAGCTAGGGGAAGATACGTTTCGGGATGTATGCCGAGATAAAGGTAGCTCATACCGCCCTTGTCTAAAAGGGCCTCAATTTTATAAGGGCCGATTTTTCCGGGAAGGGGGGGATTTTCAGGGCGCTCTTTCATAAAAATTCGTCGTTATTGCCGGTTTGCAGCTCTTGAAATTTAACTGCACGGCCAAAAGAGAGCATGCTTTCTAAGTCCTGCAGTTAAGTTTTTTGGCTTACCCCATTTCTAGAACGCGTACACCTAGGAGATCGCCGACTTGAATCAGCTCTCCCTTGGCGACACAACTGCCGTTGACCACAAGATCGACGCCGCTTTCCGGGTGCACATTCAACTCAAGCAGATTGCCCGGTTTAAGGTCCATTAAGGATTGCACGGTCATATGCAGACGTCCCACTTCTACTACAACGTTAAGAGGTATTTCTTGAGGGGAAAAGGGCTTCTTTTCAGTTGAAGGAGCTGAAATTGAAGGGGTCGAAATGGCTTCTTCTTCTTCTTCTTCTTCTTCTTCTTCTTCTTCTTCCGATTCCTCGTCTTCTTCCTCTTCCTCCTCGTCTTCTTCTTCTTCTTCTTCTTCTTCTTCTTCCGATTCCTCGTCTTCTTCTTCAGAATCTTCGTCTTCTTCTTCGAATTCTTCTTCGTCCTCTTCTTCTTTTACCATAGATTGCCGTTCCTCATAATAAAGGGGATATTCTAAAATTTTGATATTTCCATTCTTAATCTTACCGCGAAATAACGGATGTCCGTTGAGCGTCAGCATCACCCGTCCATCATCTGTGCCCGGTTTTAATGAGCAGGAGTCCAACAACAGGAAATCTCCGGGTTTAATATTTTTCCAGTCCTTCCATTTGATAGTGGCAGCCCCTCCTTCTACATGCAAGGTCACATCGATTTGCTGTGATAGAGGCAAGGCAAAAGGCGCTTTGTCGGCATTTCGTATATAATGCTCCCTTAAAGCCTTCTTAAGATCGGGTGAAATAAATAACCTGCCGGCAACAGAAATTCCGGCAATGACCAAGGTGACATCCGCAGCCAGCATTTCCCCTTGGGGCAAGTCTGCCGGGCTGACAAGCTGCGTGTTTAAGTTGTCTAAAAATTTGAGCCGGTTAAGGGTATGGATCGCTTCCAGTGCGATGAATTCATAGAATCCTTGCAGGAACTCTGGTTCCAGCAATGTTTTTTGCTGCTTCAACAAAAGAGCCTCGATCAGTCTACGCAGCGCCTCTTCAGTCATCACGAAGGTCAGTAGGCCGTTTAATGGTGTTATGGCAATAGAAAGGGGGAGGAGGGGCTTGCCTAGACCGGAAAATAGCTCGTTTGCGGACCTCCAGGCAAAATCGGAAACTTGCACATCGAGTTGCGGGATTTCTAAAGTTTTGGCCAATTGTTCTGAAAAGTCTTTAGCGGGAAAAGAAGGGGGATAGCCCAGCTGGGGGCTGGTATCGAGTTCTTTTAAGCGCGCGGGGATTTTTCGAATCCAGGAATAGGGAGTAGTCGTTGCGCTCACGTTTCGTTAACCTTTATTCTTGCTCTTGTTGTTCTCTTTTGCCTTGGGATCCTTCCCGGTCTTCGTCTTTTCCTTTTTCAGGACTCTCAGCATCGACGATTCTAACCGTTTCCGTCAATGTCGTCGCCGTAATAATGTGAACGGCATAACCTCTTTGCTCTAAGGCAAAGCGAAGAGAATTTTGATTTTCCTGCATCTCAAGCACTTTTTTCGCTGCCGGATTTAAATTCTCAAAGGCGATATTAAATTCCCCTTTTGCATTTTCAAACGCTTTAAGCACAACTGTAGCCTCCGCAAAAAGGGGAGGGTGCTTCAAGGTGATCACAGTATCCGTTTGTCCATCTAACTTAACGGTGTATATTTTACTTACAATTTGGTCAATGATTTCTTGAAGTTCCTGAGAGGTCATCCTTGGAACTTGAGGAGCCTGAACGGGGGCCGTTTCACCAGCAGGCGGCGCCGGATTCAATGCCATGGGATTGATGGAAGCAAGGTCCGGCTGTTCACGCGCAAAATGTGTGTTGAATTTAGGCTTTTCCTTAGGCATAGGTAGAGGAGCGGGAGGGATTTCTTGCGCCATGGGAGCATTTTCAGCAACTAAAAGTCGCTTGCTGTAGGAAATGTCAGGCTCTTGCGGCGGCATATTTTTTGCTTCGTTTTGAATATGGCGCAGTTTTTCTTTGGTGCCATAGCCATTAAACAAAGCCGACAAGGATTCTTCCTTAACTTTAGGGGAAATTTCCTGCACCGGGAATTCTTCCTCGATTTCATCGACAACGGGAAGGGGACTTTCCGGGTCTATTTCGGCAGCTGCAGCTAATTGGAACAAGGATATGGACCCGGTTTTTTGAGGTTTGGCGTGATAAGCTTCTAGCTCAAGTTCGACATCTTCATAATTCTCCTTCCCTTGGACCCGAGAACTTTTAACCTGTTTTTTGCCTTCAGGATCCTCTTTATCGCCGTCTTCGTTTTTAGAATAAATTTTCCTAAAGTCTTTCTCCCCTTTGGAGCGACCGATCCCTTTGGAATTAGGGGTGGTATCCCTTGAATCGAATTTGTTGATATTGAATGATGGATCTGTCATCGGAGTTCTCCTTAATAGCCTTTTCTTTGATGCACGGAGTAAAGGACTTGGCCAATCTCATCCATTTCTTTTTCTTGGATGATCTCCATTTCGCGCCGCATCTGCTTTGTCCAGTCTACTTTATGCGTTTTAAGCTTGTCGACTTCCTGTCTTCTCATGCGCAGTTCTTCTTTGGCGGTTTCGAGATTTTTTTCAGCTATTTTAACTTGCCCTTTTTGTTGGTCGACTTTTTTTTGCTCGACAACGACTCTTTCATCGACGACTTTAAGATAGTATTTCATCGACAAAATTTTATCGGAGGTGGTGCCTTTATCCAGTTCGTCACGTAGTTGGTTCAACTTGTCTTGCTTGTGCCGCTTGACTTTGTCTCTTTCTTCTTCACATAGTTTTAATTTTTCGAGTTCGGTATCCAAAAGCCGCTTTTTTTCTTTGACCACCTTTTCTGCCTGGGCGACACGTCTTTTTTTTATATCGATGACGCCTTCTAAAGGATATGTGGGCATAGTAGCGGACATGATTTATCCTATTTGAACAACGACTTGAGCAACTGCATCGTTTCTTCCCACGAGCATTTTTCCTCTACGCCTTGTTTTAGAAAGTTGTTTACTTTGTCTATATGGTCGATAGCAAAATCGCCGGCTTTATCCGCTCCGCGCTTATACTCGCCGATTTTGATCAAGAGCTCGTTTTTCTTAAAGTTGGCCAGCACTTCTTTAAGCTTGCCTACCAAAGCCAGATGCTCTTTTGAGGCAATCGATTGCATGACCCGGCTGGCAGAAGACAAGACATCAACTGCCGGATAGTGGTATTTGTGCGCCATTTCAGCAGATAGGATGATGTGGCCGTCCAAAATGGAGCGTACCTCGTCGGCTACCGGCTCGTTCATATCGTCTCCGGCAACTAAGATGGTATAAAACGCCGTGATCGATCCGATATCGGAGCGCCCGGACCGTTCCAAAAGTTTAGGGAGGGTAGAAAATACGGAAGGGGTATAACCGGCACGGGCCGGGGGTTCGCCGGCAGCCAGTCCCACTTCGCGAATCGCCCGCGCAAAACGGGTGACCGAGTCCATCATTAAGATCACGGATTTGCCTTGATCGCGGAAATATTCGGCGATGGCAGTGCCAACGTAAGCGGCGTTCAAGCGCAATTGCGCCGATTGATCGGAAGTGGAAACGACGAGTACCGATTTTTTAAGCCCTTCGGGGCCTAGGTCTTTTTCGATAAAATCGCGTAGTTCCCGCCCCCTTTCTCCCACCAAGCTGATGACATTGACATCGGCTTGGGCGTTTCTTGCGATCATGCCCATGAGGGTCGACTTACCCCCTCCGGCGGCGGCAAAGATGCCGATCCTTTGGCCAAGTCCGGTGGTCAGAGCGCCGTCGATAACGCGGATGCCGACGGAAATCGGTTCGCTGATTCTTTGCCGCTTTAAAGGGTCGGGCGGGGATTGGATAACGGGGTAGATTTCGTGAACATCCAACGGGCCGTGGGTTTCCGTGTCAATCGGTTCACCTAAGCCATTCAGGACGCGGCCCAGTAGTTTTTGTCCGACTTTAATGTGCAGTGGAAGCCCTGTAGGGATCACTTCAGAGGAGGGGCCGATGCCGGACATTTCACCTAGAGGAGATAAAAAAACTTCGTCGCGGGTAAAGCCGACTACTTCAGCGCGGAGGGGTTCTCCCTCCCGTTTGATCAAGCATAATTCCCCGATTTTTACATTAGGAACGACAGCCTTCATCAACATTCCGACGGTTTCGGTAATCCGGCCGTTAACGGTGGTCAGTTCTACATCATCGAGTCCGGACAGCAGAGTATCGAAATCTTCTGATAGTGGCATGAAAAACCTCTTATAATAAAATAGGCAGGAGGGACACGAACGCGTCATTCCTCCTGGACCTAACTTAGTTTAGACTTGGACGTTCATAATCGTCTTGGTCGACTCAAGCGCTTTGTTCAGCATGCTGGTAAAAAGTTCCACCTCTTGCTGAATCTGCCCTACTTTAATTTGTATGAGCAGCATATCGGCAGGGGCGAGACTATGCTCTTGGGCTGACAAACGTGCCACATCGCCGGCCAATGTCTCAAGCTGATTTTGGGAATGGGTCAACATTCCTAAAAACCGATCAAGTGGCTTGGACATGCCATCCGATTGTGCAGGCGCCACATATTCAATGCCCGCTTTGTCGAGGGCGACCTGTAAGCTCTCGTCGATGTGCGTTAACTTATTGCGTAAAAGTGTTTGCACCGAGCCCTTGACCTGTAGGTCGGGAGTCTCGAGTTTGGTTTTAAGCAAATCGATTTGAGAGACTACGTCCGTCGCTTGCGCTACCAGATCGTCCGGGGAAGACCGTGCCGTTTGATCGGGTCTCCTGTTCGACTGCCTGACTTCGTCAAAGAGTGAATGGGTTTTTATGGCTTCTTCATTCTTTGCTATGGTCAGGGCCGGATCGGGCTCCACGCGTTTTTGACGCATGAGCGCTTCGAAATAGTCCTTGTTAGGCTCCAGTTGGGGCGCTTGTTTTAATGTCTTGCCGCCAACATGTTTAATTTTTTCAATTTTGTCTATGGACATCGCCTAATTCCTTTCTAGAAAAAGTTTTTTCTAGTCCTTGCTCTGCTCGAAAAAGGGTGCTTTGGCTTTTTTCAAGTCCTTATCTGCCCATTCGAGCGAGATTTCTCCCAAGTTTTTGATGGTCGGATCATCCGTACTATCCATCGCATCTTTAATCAGCTTCTCTCCTTTTTTCCGTTTCGGCTTGGAGAGAAGGTAGCTAATCCCTAGAAACGTTTGTGCCAGCGAGTTTTCTGGGTCCTTTTCCACAATGGTTTCAAAAATGTGGGTCGCTTCTTTGACGTTCAGCTGGTTTAAGGCAATATACCCTAAACCGATTTGCGGAGCGGTGTGCCCCGGACTGATCATCTGAGCCGCGACAAAAATCCGGCTGGAACTCATAGCATCCAACTGCTTCACTGCGACAAACCCCGCTTCTATCAGCAGGGAGAAGTCTTCTTTGAATATCTCAATTCTTTCTTCTGCGCTCATTCCCTATCAACCTTGTTGCATGTTAATCTGACTTTTGCGCTCCATCGCCAGCTTCTAAAGCTTCCCTTAGGCAATCCATGCCTTAAAGGAGCGGAACACCGAGGACAGGCTTTCAAAACCTGTCCTCGGTCACCGTCGCTATCAACCTATCGATTATCCTTTAACGTTTCTTGCCATTGAAGAAATCGCCGTATGCGACGCACTGACAACAGAGGTCGACATTTCGGATAGTTGCGATAGGTGGTTCATCAGCATCTGCATTTCAAACATATCGCCAATGCTGATTGCGCTTCGGCGTTCTTGAATTTCTAGCAGCTTAGCTTTAGCGGACACTGTAGCAGTGTTTACAAGGCTGAAAAGAGACTTGACGCTAAAAGCTGAATGCTTTTGACTACCTAAGAACTCTTCGTAATTATCTACGAGTTGAACAGGCATGACTTATCCTCCTAAAATCGAGTATCATTTAAAGAGAATAAGCTTGACTAGGGATTCCTACTGGAAATTTCATTTCCTGAGACCGCATTCTTGGAAGAACCGTCACTTTTCCGAATCTCCTCAATACTTAATCTATATTATTTCCGCCTAATGACGGAAAGCTTTTTAACCCATTACTTTGGGTTGAATCTTGAAAACACCTTGAGCAGCGAAGTATATCCCTGCAATATTAAACCGAATCTTTCAAATTCCTGTTTGTTCTCGCCGTCGCGCAAGAGCTGTTTGATCTCCTGGATCCGGTTTTCCACCTGTTCTTTCAGCTCTTTGTGCCTCTTAGGGTTTTTTAACTCTTTTTCAAGTTCGAATTCAAACTCACTCGGTTTTTTCTTTTTCTGATGCCCTTGAAGTCCGAACATTGTATACCTCTTATATCTATAGCTTCATTGTATCATATTAAAGTATATTTTATCAATAATCCCTATTGATTATAATCGATTCTGAATTTTTTACCGTCTTTTTCTAAAAAGATCACGCTCGGGCGGATACCGGTGATGGTCATGCCATCCAAAGTATCTCCCCTTTGCAGGATCCGGCCGTTGATCACCACTGTCAGATTGACCCCACCCTGATGGGAAAAGCCGGTCACCTTGTATTTTGAGGTGATATTTTCCATGTCGAGTTCTGGCGCGATTTCGCTGACAAAAGTCTTCACGCTTCTGACACCGGGGATCTCTCTGAATTTTCTGACCAGCCGGTCGATTTTAGCCACCTGCTCTTTCGATGCATTGCCCGAGATCGTAAGTTCACCATTGTTGAGCTGTATTTGCATGTTGCGTAAATCGGCATTTTCCAAATCGGTCTGGACAGAATTTAGGACGCTTTCTTCAACAATGACCCTTCTTTCCAAGAGGTCAAGGTAAGGGAAGTTTGCCGTGATGTAATTATTTAGATCATCTGCTTGCTGGCGTGTCTGTAAGTAACCCGAGAGAACAAATTTCCCGGCTGATGGAGAATGTACATTGATCCCTTTCCAGCGCGGATCGCGGCCGAGCACCTGATTGGTTTCCCTCCAGATGTATTCATCAATAATCAGCCCGCTGTCGTCGATGCTTCTTAAAAATTCCAATCCTTGCAGGCTATACATCAGCTGGTTTTTATCCGGAAGAGACATCACATGGCCTACAAGCAAAAGACGTCCGGTATTTTTGTTATAAGAAAATCTGACGCTGGGATAAGGGCTCAAAGCTAAGGCAAGCTCGGTATCCACGTCTACTTCTTCTCTGATCTGGATCGGTTCGCTGCGAAATAGCGCCACTGTGCCGATGCCGGCCGTCACTAAAAGCGCTGCGATGATCCCTAAAGGGATCAAAGCCCCCAGGTTATTTCTTTTAGGCGGGGGGGCCGGAATAAATTCTTCCTTATGGGCGTTGGCAGCAATGGCTGCCGCTTCGTCTTTGGTCTTCTTTTCATCTTCTTGCTGCAACACTTTGACGATGGAAGGCAGTAAAGGGGAGATGATGGTTTGCATGTCGCCTTCACGATCGAAGACGATAAACGATGTAGTGCCTAGAGTGATCAAAGTATTTGGGTCTAAGGGGCTTTTGCCCTCTATTGGCTGGCCGTCTATTAGGGTACCGTTGCGGCTCTTAAGGTCTTCGATGGTTAATTGATCCCGATCATTAATGGCAATGCGGGCGTGCTGCCGGGAGACGCTGGTATCGTGAAAAACGACGTCGCATGAGGTTGGATCGGTGCCGATAACGTAGCTTGAACCGGACTGCATCGAAAATTCGGCGCCGTTGTTAGGGCCTCCTACAACCTTTAGCAGCCATCGGCCGCTTTCTCTTAGGTCAAAGTCAATCTCTGCGAGGATGCCTTTATCCTCTGAAGAGGTCTCTTCGAAAATTGTCTCATGCTCGGAAGATTCTACGTCATTTTTTTCTTCATCCATTGCCCTTTCTCCTTCCTCTCCGCCGTCGTGATTTAGATAAAAGCGGAAGAGGCCATTGCCGATTTTTACGGTGTCTCCATTTTTCAGGAGACGTGGACCATTCACTTGTTCATTGTTGACATGCACCGGATCGGTAACGCTTAGATTCTCCAAAAGGATCCCCTCAGGAGAACTGCGGCATACCAGATGTTTATCTGCTGCGGAAGGATCTTCAATCAGAAGCTGGCATTCCTCCGGATTGCGTCCGATCACCCAGTGATCGCCCTTCTCTAGAGATAATGTAAGCCCTGTTAAATGCCCTTCTTCAGCGACAAACTTAGCTGCCATGGTATTCCCTTTAGGTTAATTTATCCATGTCAACACCGATTATTATCGTGTGTTGACGAAATCTATTCAAGTTCTATGCCAAAACAACCCTTTTCTCAATTTTTACTAAAAGCCTCGGCTTCCTGTTTCCAAAATTCAACCGTATTGAGAAAATCCTCTAAGATTTCATTAAATTCTTTATAGCTAACCGTATCATCAATGGAGCGTGCCAGGGTGATTTTTTCCCCATCGGCATCAATGCCCAGTACGCAGCCGTCCGTTCCTTTGCCATAAAGGTTGGCAAAAAGGGCTTGTTGATAAAAAAGCTCCTCTTCTTGCGGACAGTCTGCGACCTGGCAGGTGAATTCGAATCCATGCGGGATGGCCGAGATGAAGACCGTCAGTCCTTCTTCTAAAGGGAAGGCATATACCCCGGGGACTTCCGTCGTCAGGGAGTCTTTGATCTCAAGATCTGCAGCCAGCTGCCGCATGAATGTATCCAACATAAAATTACTACCCCCGATTTTTGTTATCTACTTGAAAAACCGTGCGATTTCAAGTTTTCATCCACGATTTTATTCAGCAATTGCAGAATTTGGCCGATCGTGTCGTCAAATCCTTTATAGGCATCGACTGCGGCGTTAACCCCGCGGTCTTGGATGATCCTTTGGGCAGCTTCCATAATGGCCTTCTGACCTTCCATTTTGCCCCGATCTAAAGTTAATTCTGCATTGATAAATCCTACAACCCCTTTAGCAATACCGCCAGCACCTCCCGTAACCCCTGCAATGGCACCTCCCGTTTGGGAATAACCGGCTGCCCTTTGGTTCAAAGTGTTTGCCTCGATTTTTGTAGTTCCTGGAGCCAGGGCCTTATTGCTGATGCTCATCCCTTTGAGCTGCATTCCAATGCTTGCTAAAGAGCCTACTGCATTTAGTACGCCTCCTACGATATCGGCAATGGCCGTATTTCTCTGTTGCTGGGCTTCGTTTTTAGAGATTTCAATGATCAAATCCGAGATATCACCGGCCATCTCCATCGATAGGTTGACCATTGTTGCAATCACATCTGCTTCAGATAATTTCGATTGCGACATCAGAGCGGCCAGATCAAGCATCAGAAGAAAAAGCATCGCCATGGCATTTCCTGTAAACCATTTATTGCCTGAGACAACGCTTTGCATTTCTGCCGGTGCAAGATCAACGGATGTGGGTGGGGGCAATCCCGGGTTGTCTGAATTTACTTTATTTAAAAAGCCTTCTGGGTAACTAACTGCACCCTTCAAAGCCGCCGTTGTAGCGCTCATTAAGACATCACGATGAATCTCAAGGCTAGGGTCTGTCTCAATCATCCGATCGACGATTGTTTTTGTCACTTCGGCGGTCATCTCCGGCGGTATTAACATGATCGGTGCCGGTGTATTATTAATTCCATCCACCATAATAATTTCTCCTCTTTACATGGCTTGAGACATTGTCGTCTGTGGGGTTATTTCGGCCCTTAGGCCACTTGTCAATGCAACGTACAATTTACCGGCCAGTTCATGAAGAATTTTCAACTCATCAAATACTGCATCCGGCTCGACATCCAAAAGCCCCAAACCGTCATTTACGATTGCGTTTAACCCTTCATGGTCTTCTTTTTCTAGGGCAATGCGCGCTTGCTGCAAAAAAAGCGCAGCGCCCTCAGCGTGCCCGCCCGTTAACTTTCCCTCTAGCAGCCGCTCATTTACAAAGCGTTCCGCATGGTTGAAGCCCTGCAAAAGCTCGGCTTTAAAATTGCCGGTCAAGGTGTTTAGAACCTCTTGCCGCCCTTTTGAGGCCGTAATAATGGCCATTATCAGCGATAGCAGTTTGAGGATTTCGGCCAACAGCTTTTGGTATTTCTCTGTCGTAACAGTTGTGCGGGAGATTTCTTTGAATAAGCTGTCTAATAGGCCGCTGCTGTTTATAAGCTGCAAAATAAGTTCAAAGGAGAATCTGTTTGCGCGCTCTTTTTCCCCTTCGTTTTTCTCGGGCAGCGTAGTGATCCCTTGTTCGATCAGGGTAGAAAAGGTAACTGAAATACCGAGCAAAGCCACTTTTGTTAAGTTTTTGAGCAGGGCGCTCCCACGCCTATCGGGGATGTTTTTTTTTATTTTTTTTAACGAGGCTGTCTTATCGTTGACCTTTTGTATTAAGGCGTTAAATTCTTCCTCGCCGATCTCTTCCCAGCCTTCCGGTAGCCGCGCGGCCAAGGCTTGCGCTTCCGAAGTGTCATAGGGAGCGATATTTTCTGCGGCCCATTTCTTGGCGCAACCGCAATAGCGACTTTCAGGTTTTCCCAGGGGCAAGAGTCCATGTTTTTCGAGGGTTCTTGCCAAATCGGGGCGTCGGGCTAGAAGGATTTTTTTTCCCATCATCCCCCCTCCCGGTTGTCTCTAAAGACGATCAGGTCGCCATAAAGTGTTTCCAGTTCTTCGATTTCCGCTCCGACCCCTGAGGGAATAGCGTTCAAAACGCCATCGAGTGTATTTTCCAATAGTTGCCCTAAAGCCTTCCCGATCAACCCCGCTTCGCTTGCAGACGTTTCGATCCCTATTAAGGCAATACTTGAGCTAATCAAAAGAGAGGGGGTGCCGCTGCCGTAAGAGAGCGCTAGAGCAGCCGTGGATAAAGCGCTTAATGTGGCGCCGAGCTGTCCATGAGTTGTGTCCAACCCTTTTGCGGTAAAGTCTTCGCTCAAGGAGGCCAGCCTGTCTGCTGCTAGGGTGATTTTTACGCGCAGTTCAGGGGAATCCCCCCCCTTTTTAATCTCATTTAAAAGGGCGGAAAAATCCTCAACGGTGCTTTTGCCTTCTGTCAAACAACGTGTCACGACTTCATAGTGCGGATCGTTTGTTGAAATATTCACGGCATTAAAAACGACTGCTGCCTGCCGGATGCCGGCTTCGGCTGCAACATAGGGAAGGGCGCTATTCATAACGCGCAGCGCAGCCGCTGGACTGCTTGGATCCGTGGGCCGGGAAACGGTTTCTAGCCATCCGAGTCCTTTGGCAACCATTGTCAAGACTTCGTTTAACGCGGTATAGTCGGCATCCCTATTTGCTGCCGGTTGCTGGAGCTCCCATGTTAGTCTGGCTTTGACATCGGGAGGGAGGAAGTCCAGCAGTTCATCGTAAGCGGCTTTCCAGCTGCCGTCAGGTAAATCTTCGGCCGCTCCGGCACGCAAAAATAATAAAGGATGCAGGGTAGGATGGCCCGATTCGGCTTTATATTTAAAAAGTTCATGATCTGATCTTTCAAAAAATGGCCTCACTTCATAGGTGTCTGCCGGCACTAATGCCAACAACGCTTTATTCACTTCGGTAAACGCCGTTGTTTCGCTTTCCCTAATCTGAGGCGGCTGGGGCGATCCGCCGACGCCCGAGCCTACTTGAAAAGTCATTGTTTTTCTCCTTCCTTACGCGCGGTATCCTGCAGCTGTCCGAAAAGGTCATCAACTTCTGGCAGCGCATTGCCGGTACCTTGCTCTGCAGCTTTCTCGCTTTCTTCCGGCATGCCGACGCTTTTTCTCCATTTATTCAACATGATGAGGCATTTGTTTTTAATGGCAGCATATTTCGGCTCATCGCCGCAGCGGGTGATGGCGCCGCCCAGCCCCATGACAGCTCCGGTGTTGTTGTCCAATTGCTCATAGCAGTGGGAAATATGGAAAAAAGGTAAGGGGTTCTCTTCATCAAGGACGGCAGTCACAAAATAACATTCGATCGCTTTTTTATATTCTTTGAGCCGTTGGTAGGTGGCAGCCAAGGCAAGGTGATAAAGAGGTACTGTCGGTTCCAACAAAGCCAGCATGCGGAAAATGCCGCCGGCTTCCCCATATTTTCCCCCTTGAAAAAGATTGTAGGCGTAAGTGTACAAAATGGTGCCAAAATCAGCCGGTAGCCCCATGGCCAGACGCGGAGACATTCCATTGGTAAATATTTTTTTTAAGACCTTTGCCTGCTCGTTGCGTTGATCTTCGGGGAGGTGGTCCAGCTTTGAAACCTTTTCATTGATCATTATTTCAATTTGTTCCGGCGTTAGCCCTTGTTTTTCAATGGGATCTTTAGGTTTTTTCTTTTTGATTTTGACCATTTGACCTCTCCTCTTACTATCCTTGGAAAATTGCATTTAACGTTTCACTTTGACCTTGAACGAACCTCTTTTGTCCTTGATCGATTTCAGCTACCCAAGCGGACATGCCGGTGATCATATCCAGCAGCTTATTAAGCAATTTTCGAATGCCGGCAATCGAAGCCTCCATCTCAGCTGTCATCGCGTCTAATTTCCCTCTTAACTCGATAATATCGGCCTGAACAAAGCGATTATTGGCTTGTATTCCCACATTTATCGCTGCAAGAGTAGTTGTTGCCAGTTGGATGAGGATAGGAATTCCTCTCATAACGATGTTCACGACTTTTTGCGAAAGGTGTGTTATTTTTGAGATGGTATCCAGGATTTTTCCCACCATCGCAGCGCCGCCTGCCCCTCCCGAAACGATGCTCATCACAACCATTGCGGTTATATCAACTGCCAGCTTGACTGCCATTGCCGTAATTTGGGCTGCCATTTCATATTTTGCCTTCTCTTCTGGAGATGCGTTTTCGGGACATAGGACCTCCCCGATAGCGGTTTCGATGACACCGCCGTTTATAAACAGCTGGAATCCGAGCGTAAACGTTCCAGAAAACAACGAAGCGTAGACGAGTGCCATCTGCCCTACGAGGCCCATGATTTCATTCAAAGGATTCGGCAGCCAGCCGAATACCGTTTCGGAAACAAATTCAAATACGGCCTTAAAAGCATCTCCGATCATGTTTTTATCTTTGTCGGGTGACGTCTCTTTGATAACTGTTTGCGCGATAAAAAGGGCGATCCCGATCGGGCCTCCCATGCAGGAAGCAACTGCTTCGCCGATGTATTGCAGAACCTTCAGGAAGACCTGCACTCCTTCAGGCATGCTGGCCATTTTACTTTCTTTATCTTCGATTTCTGCTTTCTTTTGTCTTGCAACTTCGATTTTATCTAGGGCAGCCTGAGTACTCACCGAGCTAAGTTTGGATGCCGTCTCAAAATCAAAAGTTTGCATCAGGGCAACCATTGCTTTTAAGTCGGCCATCGCTTCCATGACAATTTTTAAGATGTTCATGTAGGAGTTTTTTTCCGGGCCATCAGGCATTCCTTTGACGAGATTCATAAAGACGTTCACGCTCGCTTGCAAATTATTGACTTGAGTAACTGCCTGGTGTTCTGTTGGTGTCATTGTGCCGATTTCTCGCAGCAGCGCAACCGGGGGTTTCCAGTCGTCGGGCAAGCCAAATTGCTCACGGATATCTGCGGCGGCGCCGCCTCTGCCGTCCACGCCGTCAAAAAGTTCTTTGATCAGTTTTCGGGTAGCAGCATCTACCGGATTCAGCGGATTGGCCAAAGCTGCTAAAACCGCTTCTTTTTGCGTGGAAGAGAGGTTATTGAGCTTGCTCATGAAGGCGATCATGAACTCTCCATTGATTTGTGCTTCCCGGTTGGAACTCTTAGGCAATTTACTTCCTTTCGGAAGGCCTAGTTGCTCTTCGATTTCTTGAGACACTTGTTCCATGATCTCCGTCGGTACTTCTCCTGTCACAATGCCGTGGTAGATGTTTAACAGGTTCATTTTTTGCGTGTCGTTCAGTGGAGGATCCTGGGCATCCAATACTTGTTCAAAAATTTGATCGGCCTGGTTTGCCAGCTGTCCTAAAAACCTATCTGAGGCCACGGTATGATGTGGTTCATAGCCTGCAGGCAGCCCGCTGGCTTGTAACGCGGCTTGTTTAACGGCTTCGAATTGCGCGGTTAAATCAGGAGTGAAATCTCCCGGTTTTGCGGCGCCGTTGAAGATCAATAAAAGTTTTTGTGCCATCTCGGCATCCATTTTATTCGGCTCCGGCAGGTTTTGCAGTTTTGCAAGTTCGGCGTTAAAATTGCTGTCATAGTTTGCTCCCATCATGTCGGCATTCAGCAATTTTAAAGGACTGGAAGCGCCTTCTGCATTTCCCGAGAAGATTTTTCCCGAAAGGACGATCTCGTTAGCGACATCTTTTAATGTGCTTGTATTGATGCTTGCGCTTAGGGTGACGTATTCGTTTTTTTGCAGCTCTTGGTTCAGATCTGTTAAATTCTTGGCCAGATCTTCGGCGAGCGCGGAAAGTTCTGCCTGGGACATATTTTCATTGATGCTGTTTAGATTACTGTTGATTTTGCCTAATAGATTGGAAAGTTGTGAGCCTGCCGGGGCATGCTCTCTGAGCTTGTCAAGCTCTTGTCTCAAAGAGCCGCTATTGGCTAATAGGTGTCTGGCTTGCGTGCCGACATCCGGGATTTGAGACTGGAGAGCCTCTAAACCGGCTTTTGAAAGCTCGGCATATTTTCCTTCGAGTCCTGCCATCAATTTGACCGGAGGATCGCCGTATAAGTGGTGTTCGAGAATGTTATTGACCTGCTCTTCCGTTAGCCCGGGGGATGTATCGATCAATTGCTGCAGTTTTTCTGAAAACGCATCGTAGTAAACGTTAGAGGGGAGTGCTGTCTCCTGAAACTCCTGGCCCGGTTTTTGATCGCTTAAATTCCATAAAACGGCAGCCAGAGTCGGATTTTGAATATTCTGAAGATAAGGAGTATTTCCCCAAACGCCGGTGCCGCCCATGGACTGCAGGTTTTCTCCCATCTCCTGCCATCCCTTTGCTGTTAATTCTGTATGAACAGGGACTTTATCTACTGATGCCGGGGGGATGTATCCGGGAGAGGAAGATTGATGAATTTCCATAAGTTCTCCTTTATTTCGCTCCGATTTCAATCAGGAAATTTTACTTTTTAACTGGTTTTCCTTCTGCTTTCGTCGCTTGTTTCTCAACAGGGACTCCATTAAAGTTGGCGCTTTTCTTTAAACTTTCGATCGTCATCAGAGCACGGTCTTTAAGCGCTTGAAACTGCGGTTTGTCGCCTGCCCGTTTAACAGCCATCTCTAAAGAAATGATGGCAGAGAGAGGGTCCTTCATCTGCATATAACAGTCTGAGGAATGGTAGTGGGGGATCGGGCTGTCCGGATCGATGATGCCGCATAGGGCGTAGGTGCTGATGGCGTTGGCATACTCTTTTTGCATATGAAAACAAGCTGCCAGCCCCATGGCATATTTTGCTGCCGTGGAATCGATCATAATCAAAAGGCGGAAAAGCTGGATGGCGTCCTTATATTTTCCGGTATTATACAGCCGATAGGCCTGGCTGTAGATTCCTTCCACCATAGCATCGCTTAAGCCTAAAACGTTCTTGGGAAGCATTTGCTGCATCAAAGCATCTTTGGAGAGCTTTTCCACCTCTTTGCCATTCTTTTTGGCAATGCCGGCTCCTAATCCCTTCATTGCTTGCTTGGTTTCTTCTTTTTGTTCCCCCTGCATGGCGGACCTCCTCCACGGTTTAGAACACTTATTGACTGAGCGCTCTTCTACCGCTTAACGATAGATTTGCGATAAAATCGTACTTAATTGCTGCAACAGCGCCGTTCCCATTTGCACCTGCTGGTTAGCGGCATCTTGGCTTTGGTTGACCGTACTTTGCATTTGCTTGGCGGAATCCTGCACAGTGCCTCTCAAGGCACGGACTTTTTCAGAAAGTGCTTGCATGGCGGGGTTTAATTCGGCTCGACTTCCAGAATCAGGATCCCCACTACCGCTTATCGGATGATCACCCCCCAGAACATAGGTAGGGATCTGATTTAATAGCTGAGTATAGGCTTCCTGCCATGATGTTAAAAAGTTCAATCTTTCCGCTTGGGCAGCTGTGATTCTCTGCATGGTGCCTACCATGGAAATCAACAATTTCAAAATGCGGTCGATGACCAGCAGTTTACTCGCATCGCCGGTGTTGACAGACGAAACAATGTTCATTGTAATGTACTCTGAACGCAACTCTTCCATCCATTCGTCGAAATAGTGGCTGGGTATAAAAAATAGGCTGCCGCCTTCTTTAGTAATATCTGTTTTATCGATATAAAATTTGGCCAGTCTTTCATTGAATTTTCTATCAAGTTCGGTTTTTCCATTATTATCAAGAACGGTTGAGTTATAAGTATTGCCAAAGAACCCTTTGAATATTTCTTCATAAGAGGGAATGCGAGAGTCGGTTGTGTTGTTTCCGACAACAACGTATGTAATTTGTGTATCTGCTTTTAGGAAGGCGGTGGTTTGTAGGAAATAGGTCAAATCTCCAAAAAACTCAAGACTTGTGGCGTTTGGTACATAGCGGAAACTTTCGGCAAAGTGGTCAAAAGCGTATTTAGCTTGTTTTAATACATCGATCTTATCGACTAATGCGGCATCTAATGTAGTCCATTCACCTGCCACAGGGTCGTCGATTGCGGTAGCCGGTCCCATTACCATAAGGTGGCGATATAAGTCGACTAAGCTCTTGTCCATGTCATATTTTGGGGTCGATCTTAAAATTGTAAGAGTAAAATTACGTGCTATTGCGTCGGTTGCTAGGGGATATTTTTTAGAAGCAATAAATATAAAAAAGTTATCAACAAACTTATCCCAGCTAATTAAAGGGTTTGATTCTTTTTTGAACGAACCTAAATATTCGTTTACAACACTTTGATTTAAACCCTGACTAATTGCGATATCATTCATAGGGGTGAAAAGATCATTTATAATGCCCCAGAATGCAGGTGAGGTGTCTTTAAGAATTAGGTGTTTTGCGGCATTATCAACAAAGTTTGCCCCATTAAAGACTATATCTTCATGTGACATAAATTTTCTCCATTTTAAGTAAGAGAATTCTATAAATTACATTATTATTATTTGGAATGTTTCCTTCTATCATTATAATCATAAATAAATTATTTGACATTATATTTTTTAAAATCAATTTAGCTGTATGGACATTGCATTGCAATATCCATGCCATAAAACCAATGTTTACGGGAAAAGGAAAATTTACCTGGCAATTGCCTGCGCCATGCGTTCTAAGATCTGCGTGATCTTATTTAAGATGGCAGCGGCCGATTTATAGTATTCCTCAAATACAAATAAATAGCGCCGCACTTCTTCTTTTTGCTGGTCGTTCAGGGAAGTGCCAGCGGTAAGCGCTGCGGTGATATTACGCTGAATGGACCCCGTGTCAATGCCATTAATCCTAAGGGAGCCTGAATTATCCTTGCTTTGCTCGTTGTCCAATATCCACATTCTCATTGCAAGAGTTACGCGATCATCATCCCCTAATCCCCCGGCAGCCGTGATTGCGGCTTCTATATTATTATAAACATTGCGGATCTGACCCAACAGGCTATTTCCATCTTCTCTGCCATCATCTAAAGTGGGGGTCGTTCTGCTTAATGTCGAGATTTGTCGAATGAGCTGTTTTCGTAATTCCAAAAAGAGAGCGCGGTCTAAAGAGGAGATACTATCAATGGGAACGGTAGGATCCAGCGGTTTGAAGAATTGCTTGGCTAAGGCGTCAAGACCATCAATGAAGACATCCTTATTAACAAAACCTTTTGAGTAAAGGTCTGCGGCAAAGCCTTCGAAATCGCCTCTTACGGTAGGAGTGGCAATGCCAGCTACATTATTATTTAAAACAAATTTCCCGCCCCCTTTAAGGAAATCATAGGCTAATGCACCAAGAGCTTGCAGAGGTCCGGTACCATCTTTAGCATATGCCTGACCCCATCTTCCTGCAGCTATTTCAGCTTGAATCGAATCCCATGCAAGATTTGGAGCATCACCAATACTTGCCGTAATTCCAATGGCATAGGTTACATTATTCGCTTTGATGGTTGTAGAATTTTCAATCGCTCCGGAATACCAAGTTCCTGACTCTGTTGTTTCTATTTTATTATGCAACACTTGCAACTGCTCCAGTATTTTCAAGGAATCTTGTGTAGATGCTAAGGCTTTTTCTAGTGTGCCTAGATTTGTCGTAATGATCTCATTACCGGTTTTAACGTACACAAGCTCAATCAGCGCCTGTAGCGATCGGTTGGTCAATAGCGCAGAGTCTGATGCAAATGATAAGATGCGGCGTACCGCATCTGAACTGGCGACTAGGTTTTTCCATTTAAGAACGACATCTGTAGTAATGGTGATAGCTGAGGCTGATGTGGGCGCCATAGGAATGTTTGCTCCAGCGGCAATTAATGTCTTAATCAGCTGATCGACGGCATGCGACATCTCCATGGTTAAAAAGTGAGGTCTTAAAGGGTTGACAACATCATTTTCATCCGGGATCCCGAACTTAGCGAATTGAATCAAATTCCAAATGGCAGTTTGCATGTTTGTGGTGTAAGATGGATTGCTTTCAATGAAGGCCTTTACAGCGGCAGTATTAGCATTATAAGCAGTGATTCTACGATTTGAAACTGTGATTTCTGACAGTCCTGTCTTTTGTGCGATCTGCGCATCGGTAAAGGTTCGAATTTCTGCAACGGTTAGATCTCCTTCTGGAAAAACAGGCTCTACAAAAGGAGGACTGATTCCTAATTTTTCTAAATTTTGAAAAACTTTTAATTGTTCTTCATATTGCGCGACAATTGGGCCTCTAGTGTATTCTGCGTGCGCTTGATATTCTATCCCGTTTATATTGACTGGAAGAAGGGCTGTCATGATAAATCTCCTTTAATTTCCATCAAACAACTAATGTCGGAGGGGAGAGCGTCTCAGGAATAAACTTAATCCCCTATACTCCTATAATTTTATTTTATTATAAATTGACAAAAAATTCAATTTATTTATTTATGACAAGCTTGTAGGATGCAGGTATTATTTAGAAAGTAAAAATTTAAGAGATGAGATCGTATATGCCCCGTGAGCTATATCTTAAAAATATCAATCGTTGGGTGCTTTATAGTCCCTATGAAGCCAAAAAAATGTTGGACCACCGGTGCCAATCGTTAGAGATCTGCGAGACAGCACCTGGTGAGATGAATCTAAAAAGAGTTGAAGACGGTAAGGCAGAGTACTTCCATAAACCCGGTGCGGCAATGGAAGAAGCAAGAGCCTGGTTTGCCTCACTCTCGCTGAGTCGAGTAAAAACTATTTTTGTCTATGGGGTAGGCTTAGGGTACTACTATCAGGCAGCTAAAGCTTGGCTAAAGGAAAATCGGAAGAGAGATCTGGTATTTCTTGAAGATGATTTGGAAGTGATCCACTGCTTATTTGAAACCGAGCAGGGAAGTGAACTGCTGCATTCCGATCAGGTACGTCTTTATTCCGTCGATCCTGTTCTTGAGAGGTATGCCGACTCTTTTGAAAGACTCCCCGGAGGATATTTTTTAACGCCATTTACTGTAAGCGCCTTAAATGTGTATAGAGAAAAGAATTCACGAAATTTCTCCTTATATGAGCAGCTTTTGTATGCTTTAAAAGATGAGAAGAGTTGTGAAGAAATGGAAAAATTGATGTTGGGCAAAGATTTTTTCTATAATTTTTACCGTAATATGCTTGAACTGCCAAACAGTAAATTAGGAAATCACCTGTTTGGTAAATTTAAAGGCGTGCCGGCGATCATTTGCGGGGCCGGACCTTCATTAGAAAAAAAAATACCCCTATTAGAAAAACTAAAAGATCAGGCCTTGATATTTGCTGGTGGGATCGCTTTGAACGCTTTGAACGAAGGCGGGGTTTTGCCTCATTTTGCAGTGATGGATCCTCGTTATCAAAAACAATCTGCAAGCCTTCTTATGAACCAAGCCTATCAGGTCCCCTATTTTTATCAGAATGGAATACAGCCTGAGTCCTTAATTCATCAGCAAGGAGAGCGTTTATATTTAGCCGGTGGCAATTCTTTTGGTTTGGGTCAGTTAGTGGAAGAACGACTCGGGATGGAGGGATTCAACTTTGAAGCGGGGAACGATACTCTTCTTCAAAGTATATGTATTGCTCATAGTTTAGGTTGCAATCCCATTATTTTGTTGGGCGTAGACTTGGCAGCTTCGCAAGGTAAACTTTATTCTAAAGGGAATTTGCCCCATCCTCTTCTAGAATGGGATTCGGATAAAGTTGATCTTAGAACCAAACCCATAAGCAACAGCCCGTTAGTAACAACAGACCAATGGATGTCCACTCGATCGGCAGTCGTAGAGTTCTCCAATCAACATCCTGATGTGCAATTGATCAATGCAACAGGTGGCGGGGTAGCCATCCCTCAAATTTTGCATCTTAACTTTGAGGATATAGAACGGAGGTTTTTTGTTAATACGGAAGATTTAGCAGGAAGACAGCATGCTTTGACGCAATTAAGTGTCTTTCCCGAATCGATGACGGAGCAAAAGATCATTTTCGAACTGCGTCGATTGATTAAGGAATTGGAAGAACTTATAGACGTTTGCAATCACCTAAAAGAAGAGTTTCAAAAAACTCTGCATGAAGATTCGTTGGTTCCTAAAGGAGCGATGGCATACTTGAAAAAATTAAATGAAGCTCCTCTTTACGCAGCGCTTTTAAGTCGTTTCAATGATGCTTTTTTGTCATTTATCGGTGCTCAGGGAGTAGAGGCGCTGCTGGATGATAAGGGGAAAATCATCGATCAGGAAGAGGCTAATCAGCGTCGCAAGGAAATAAGTCTTCGCCGTTTTTCATTTTTATCTGCAGTCTGCCAACGCAATATTCAGCACATCAACGATGTGATGGAAGGATTTCAGTTGCGCAAGCAAATCATGTCAGCAAATGCATATTTTAGGAAAGCGGCAGAAGGCGCGGTCCCTTGCTATAGTATTGAAAAGGGGCATTATCAAATCGAGGATAAAGAGTTGGACCTTGTGTTTGATGAAGCCTTTACTTCGGAGTTTAAGGAAACAGGAGATCAAGAGATCCGTATTGCGTTTTATGTGTTTAAAGGAAGGCTTCATGGACCCTACAGGGTCTTTTCAAGCCTGGGACTGCTTGCCGAAAGTTGGTATGTTTATGGGGTAAAACAGGGAAGGACCCGCTATTTTTATCCTGAGGGTTCTTTGTATAGCTTGCAACGATTTAAAGATGGTATTTGGAACGGAAAGCAGGAGTTTTACTATCCGAGCGGCTCTCTAAAAAGCTTGCTAAGCTATCGTGAAGGGAGGATCGATGGAAATGTGGATCTTTATTTTCCCAATGGTGTGTTAAAGCGTAGGCTCTCATTTGTTAATGGTAAAAGGAATGGCCCGGAACAAATCTTTAATATTGGCGGAATGCTAGAGTCTGAGGTCAACTATTGGCAGGATCAGCCTATAGGTAGCGCTCGTTCCTGGTATTTAAATGGGCAGCTTGCAAAAGAGATTGTTTATAAAGGTCCTGGAGAGCCCGAAATTAAACGCTTATGGACTCATGAAGGTATTTTGTTGGCCGATGAGTTTATTACAGGGCGGGATTACTTGGTGCAAGCGACGCAACAAACGGAGAGGTTGAGCGATTCCATCAAGCTCGTATATCAACAGCTGGATGCGTTGCCTCATACGAATGAACTAGATAGTGAGATAGAGGAGCTGCAAGCTCAGATGCAAAAGCTACAAGGTTTTCAAAAGACCATGGAAAATTTATCCAAAGGAACCGAAGAACAAACAAACAAGGCCCTGTGGAAAACTGCTAAAGTCGGTGATACTGTGAGAAAGGAATTAGAAGAAGCCACAAAAACAATGGCCAATGATATCAAGTTAATTGAGGATTCCCTAAAAATTTTAGCGGAATTAATGAAAAAGTCTTCCCAAGAGGGTTCATGAAGAGGAATCCAGCAGCATTTTTGCTTGTTTTGGAGTTATTTAAACGACAGAATCCTGCATTTTCTGAAAAATTGCAAAAATGTGATCCCTCATTTTTAATTTTCTGTGAAACAGAGGGTGAATTAAATCTATCAGATGGTGAGAAATATTTTCATGATCCAAGTGGCGCGCATATAGAGGCGGAGAGATGGCTGGCTTCACTGCCTAGTCTAGAGAATACCGAAACATTATATCTCTATGGAATCGGTCTGGGATATTACTACCTGCAGTTGAAATCGTGGCTTGAGCAGCGATCCGATCGGCTTCTTTTTATTTTCGAGGATGATCCTGCGGTTTTGCTGCGATTTTTTGAAGTAGATATTGCTGAGGAGCTTCTTAAAAACCCTCAGGTGATCTTAATTCCTTTTTCAAGAGACAATATTGAAGAAATTTTACTGTTTTTTCAGGAAATTAATCTTGTTGTAGCGGCATCTGTGAATACGAGAATATTATTTTCAGCTTTGGAATATTACCGCCAAAAAAAAAATGAGATTTGCGCCAATTTAAGTATAGCCCTTGAACAACGAATGGAAGAATTAAAAATGAATCTTTCATTTACGGAAGAAAAACTCTTTAATTCACTGATGGATAATATATATCGAAATGTATTTACTCTTCCTCAAGCCTTTCAAGGCAACCATTTTTTTGAGCAGTTTAAAAAAATACCGATGATTATATGTGGTGCAGGCCCATCGATTACTTCCCAAATGGAGTCTATAAAGCTTCTGAAAAATAAGGCTTTAATATTCGGCGCAGGAACCGGAATGAATATTTTAAATGCCTACGGCATCAATCCTCACTTTGGCTGCGGCATCGATCCACATGCGACATCGAAAAGCAGGATTATGACCAATACTGCCTATGAAACGCCCTATTTCTTTATCATGCAGTATAACCATAGTGCTTTGGATTTTATTCATGGCCCCAAGCTCTGGTTCAGAAATATAGATGGTTTCGGATTTGCCGATTGGCTCTTTGATGCACTTGATATAGAAAGTCAAGATCCATTACAGATTGTCATCAGTACAACCTGTGGCTGCTTAGCTTTAGCAGATAAGTTGGGAGCTTGTCCAATTATACTTGTAGGTTTGGATCTTTCCTATACGGATAAAAAACGATACCCTGATGTCGTTAGGGCGCATCCGTCTGATATTGTGAATGAAAAATTGTATGTGCAGTACTTAAAGAAAGAACAGATGATTCCTACGCAAAGTATTCAGGGGCATCGGATTTTTACAAGATCTGATTGGTTGAATGAGGGTGCCTTTTACATGCTGTTTTCTGCAAAACACCCTGATATTCAGATTTTCAATGCCACAGTAGAAGGTCTATCTATGGCCGGTTTACCCCATGTCAAGTTGACGGATCTCCAAGAGCATCTGCCGCTAAGTTTCGATCTTGAGAACTGGGTGCATGCCACTACTGTTCTTTCCCCGCCGTTCCCTCTTGAGGCACAGAATGCAAGAAATGTTCTTTTAGATTGGAAAATGCTGTTGGAGGAAGCTGTCGATCGGTTAATTGAATTGATCAAAGAGTTGACATTAGAAAACAAACAAATAGTATCAGAAGAACTGAAAAATGCCGAATCGTATAAATATTTTTTAAAAAATTTTGATAAAACCTTCGAATTGTATGCGGCAAGGGATAGATTGCGTCATGAAAGGCATTCTGAACACTTTACTGCGCAAGAATTAGCAGATCAAAAGAGGAAGCATTCCTTAATGAAATGGACCATGTGTTTGGGTGTTGCCAAAAATCAGATCGAGATGCTGGATCAAATTCTGAAAGAAGAAAAAGAAAAAAAACAAGAGGCTGAGACTCTTTATCAAGAGCCTAAGATCCCTCCCGACTATAGTTTTGAAAAGGGGCGTTTACGGATTGAGGCGCCGGAAATAGGGCTTTATTTCGATGAAGTTTTCGAGCCGGCTTCCGCTTCCCATTTGTCTAAAATCCCGGGCTCTTACGTCTTTGAAAAAAAGAATGAAATTGCAGAAGGGGAGTGCCTGCTTTACGATCGGGAAGGGTGGTTGAAAGGCAGATGGTATTATAAAGCAGGAAAACTTCATGGCCCCTCCACATTTTACACTCGGGAGGGAAATATTTTAGCGCGAGGCTGGTTTATTGAAGACCTGCAAGTCGGTATCAATCGGCAATTTTACGCCTCCGGAAAGCTCTATAGTTTAAAACGATTTAAAGAAGGGGAGCCGCACGGTCTCCAGGAATATTTTTATGAAAACGGGTTGTTAAAATCCCATCTTGAGTACTCCCGGGGATATTTAAACGGAATAGTGCAGCTGTACTATCCTAATGGAGTAATGAAGCGTGAAATTCCTTTTGCAAACGGAAAAATCCACGGAAAAGAAAGGCTGTGGACCGATAACGGCGTATTGATCATGGAGTCTGAATTTACCATGGGTGAGGCCACCGGTAAAACCATGACATGGAGCAAGGAAGGGCTGCCGGAAAGCGAAATTATTTTTTACGACAGCGAGGAACATTTTGATGAAAAACGATGGGATGCGCAAGGAAATCTTATTTACCGGAGCGATTATTTCCCTCAAGGCCTCAGCAGCAAGGCACTCCAAGCCCAGGAAAGCGTGACAGAGTCTGCGCACAAGCTGAAAGAGCGGCTAGAGGCAATGCGCGCCGCTCGGGAAAAAGGCGCTACATAGGTATCTGCAGATTCTGGTAGTTATCGCTACCGATACTCGAATTGACTGCATTGACAAATGTCCCCGGGTTATCTCCCAGAGTCCGTACAGTGTAGCCTACTTGCGCGTTGGGTGTTGTTAGGGACGTGATGAGTTGGGTCAGGCGCCGGATCATATCGCGCATGTAAGCCAGGTCCTCTTCGTTGATCAACTCATGAATCTGATCCCTTGTCTGGTTCAAAACGGAGACAGGATTTTTGTTTTCTTCGATTTCGTCCACACTGGTGCCGCCTAATACGGTCTTAAGGACCGATTCTGTGATTTCTTGTGAGAGGCGTGAACCTAAGTGGGGGCTAAGCAATCCGTAAACATGGGACCGTAATTGTTCGACAAGTTCATTCATGCTTTTTTGCGGAGTGGGATTCATGGCGGCAACTGCCTGATCAAAGAGTACATTGCCGTCGGTATTCCCTGTAATTTCCAGCGTTGCTTGATGGATTTCCTCTCGGAGCATGATGCGAAAGTCATCATCTGAAGTAAAAGGGCCTTTTTCCCGAGCACGGGTCAAGGCCAGGTCGACAACAGCGCTTGAAAAATTGCTGCTGACAGCGTTTAGGATGGCTTCCGAGCCGTTGGGGGATATCAAGGAGCCGTTTAAACCGTAAAGGGCTGCGCTGTTGGCTAAGAACACCGCATCCTGATCATTAAAACCGTTGGCCTTCAACCCATTCATGACCGCATCGCGGAATTCTCTTTGCGTCTCATAAGTGCCTAAAAGAGAGCTGTCAATAGCGCCTTGTAACGAAGTGGCAAGTGAAGCATCATTTAGGTGCTTTGCAAGCGCTGAGGCAATGGATGAGGAATCTGCATTTATTTTGTAGGCCGCATTTAAATAAAGGGCACCTATATCGCCGCGGAGCATGGCGTTTGTTTGGTTGGCAAGAGTATTGGCAATGAGTGGATTAAAACCGGCCATCTCGAACTGCATTCTCAGTAGATCCTGCATTTGACTGAATGTATTGATTCCATTGGCTTCAAGGATAATGCCGTTTAGCGCGTTGTTTGCCTGAATGGCGGCTTTTTCAGGGTTTAAACCGTATTCTTTGATCAAGGTTTCTGCCAGATTTTGCTTGATAGCTACCATACTGATCGGATTGTCCAGCACATCCAAAATCCTTGTCCCTGTATTGAAGGCGGCCAATAAATCCTCAGGTGGTAGTTGAGAAATTTGAGCGAATAAGTCAGGAACCAGACTAGGTAAATCGATTGCTTGGGATAATTGGCTCATTGTCACCCCTAAGAGGGAAAGATTAATTGCGGCGGCAGTACTATTGACTGTTGCAGACATTTCCCCAAGGGAAGATTCTCCAAAAGCACTCATGAGGCGTGTTGTTTCCCCCAATTGAAGAGACGCTGTCACTAATGTTTGCAGGGCTCCCTCGATGGCGGCAGGATTTCCCGTATTGATAGCGTTTAAAAGTCCGGACTCTGCCTCTTCGTAGCCCTGTAAAGCCTCAGTCTGAACGGTACGGGCAAAAAATCCCAGGCTGGTGGTCAGTGCATTGACTACAGCATTCGGTTGCCCCGAATTGATGAGATCAAGCACCTGGCCGGTAGTGCCCAAACCAATAGCTGCTGCGATGGCAGGGCTGGAGGCTCCCAGCATGCCGAGCCGCGAAGCAAGCATCCGCATGGCAGGATTGGCGCTTAGAAGTGAACTTTTAGCCAACAATTCCATGGTAGTAAATTGAAGCCGTGCAAAGAGTCTGCCCGAAATCGGCATGGAAAAATTTTGAGCCGTTGCGCGGTAAATAGAAGTGGATAAAATGATTTCCAGGTTGCGGGTCTGCAATCCCATTGCTGCCGAAGCGAGTCCTACCCCTCCCGCGGCGCCGCTTCCCGAGAAAAAGACCGGACTGACGTTTTGGAATAATCCATTCGGAGTTGTCAGATTAAGGCTGATGGCATTAGAGGCCGATGACGTGGTGTAAATGAATTCATTCGCCAACTCGATAATATTCAAAAATGCGCTGATTGAGCTTAATGTACTTTGAGCCGAAGGAAGCCAAATTTCTTCCAAAACATCATTTACGTTTATAGCAGGTATTTCTGGTGCCGGGGCGTCAGGGAGAATTGGATCGATCGTTCCATTTTGTGCTGCGTTAGGAACTTCAAGAAGATCTCTAGAATTAATGGGGAAAAGAGGGCTGCTGAATGAAGGCTCCTGCGCAAGAGATAGATATAAAGGCTCCGAAACGGGAGCCTCGGTTTCTTCAAGAAGGCTTAACGGTGTTGCAATATCAAGTTGCTCTCTTTCAGTGTTGATGTCTTCGAGAGTGGAATTTGCTTGTTGGATCAGCCCATTAAAAATTTCAACTTCATTGAATAAAGTGTCCATAGGGCCTTGTACATCCGGACGGCTAGCTGTATAGGTGTTGTATGGGGCCAGTTGTAAGTTTAAATCGTCAATCACCAATTGAAAGTTATCTGCTTGAGCTGCGGCAAGAGCTTCTGCAGGATTTCCATTATAATATTCATTTGCAGCTTGCTGGGGTGTAAGGTTGTTATAATAGTCGTATAATTCATTGAGATCATTTAGGGCATCGACATCATCTTCCCAGACTCCTTCCATAGTTTCATTAAATTCTGTAAAAGCTGTACGCAAGTTATTAAAGCCGTTAGAAATAGTGGCATTAGCATTGTCAATTCGATCGTTCCAATCCTCGACTTGCTCTGTGATTTGCTGTTTCCGAGCGACGATGTCAAGCGATCCTTCAACTATCGATTCATGCATTTTTCGGGAGATGTCGTAGTCGTTAAGTTCTTTGTCTCGAACTGCGTCCTTAAACGCCTGGATGTATTTATTGACAAGTGTCGTAAATTCCAGCAAAGAAATTTCCCCTGCCGGTAGCGTGACTCCGCTTTTGATCCCTAGACTGATAGAATCGTTGATAGTCGCCGTTTGGGAGGTATCCGTTTGCAACAGCGGAGCAGGAGGAGGGGAATTTATGACAGGAGGATCATCACCATCTACGGGCTCGATGGGCGGAGGGGAGTTTGGAGGTATAGGATTAACCATAAATGGGCTCCTTGATTAAAAACATGACTTCTATACTAATTTCATTATAACAAATAAAATATTAAATTTATAGATTGGCTGCGTTGAATTACGCAAGAGCCTTCCAGCTCCTATAAATATGCGCCGTGTCTACTGCATAGGGCGCCAGTCTTTTTTGTACAAACTGCAACCAGCTTTTATCGCCATCCCTCGCTCTCACCTCAAACAATGACCAGCGGACAGGGGAGTTGCGTTGGAGATCGATGGCATCGACTAAAAGGCGGATAGGGAGCCCTTTTTTTAAAAATTCAGGCTGTGCATACAAAGCCGTATAACGAATAGTATCCGGAGCCATGCGGTGGCAGATCATCCAGGCAATCACTTCCTTCTTGTGCCTAAGGCCAATGCTATTAAGGGGTTCCATTGTATGGACCTCTTGAAAAGGGGAGACACGGGAAGTAAACTGTCCTTGCCGGTATTTGTGCAGCAACTCATCTCTTTCGGTTGGTTTTAAATGTATCCATTTGAATTCTTTAAACTCTTGAGGTAGAGAAGGAGGGGTATTGAACCAGGGAGGATCAAAGGTCCAGCAGTCCAAAAAATACCCTAGGATAAATAAATGAGGAGGTTTCCAGGCGGAATTTTCCAATACTTTTTCCAGGGAAGCGGCGGTAGAGGTGTTTTTGAGATAGAGAAAAACCAGGTGGTTGGCGCCTTGGGTAAAGCAGGCTTTCTCTGTGGCTTGAAAAAGAGCTTGTCCCACGTTTTCGAAGTCTTGAGAGGGGGTTACATGGAGGGTATAGATCTCCCCGTATAGCAATTCCGGGTAGACAGCCGCCAAACAAAGACCCTGGGGCATTCCTGAATCCTCCGCTCCGAAAGCGATTAAGGACCCGAAGGATAAATCGTAGGGATTTTTTCCCGACAAAATTGAACGGAACCGAGGCGTGCTCATCAGCAGATAAGCCTGCTTTTTGACAGGATCCAACTGAGTAAAATCCAGGGCAACGATTTCCATAGCCGTAAGTTAGCAACTTACGACTAGATTCACAAGATTTTACTAGGCGATTTTTTTCCGCTTATTAGAATGTTTGATGTGGGGCGGTTTGCCGTTTTGCACAGTGTCCGCATCGATCAAAATTTCCTGAACGGTATCGTCCGAAGGCACTTCAAACATTAAATCACGCATGATGTTTTCCAAAATCATACGCAAAGCGCGCGCGCCGGTTCCAGCTGCAAACGCTTTTTTGGCAATGGCAAGCAAGGCATCATCAGAGAAATTAAGTTTGACTTCTTCCATTTCAAACATCGCGATGTACTGCTTAATGACCGCATTTTTAGGTTCGGATAGAATTTTGACCAAGTCTTCTAAATGCAGTTCATTGCAATTGGCGATGGTATGGAAGCGGCCGACGAATTCAGGGATCATGCCAAACTGGATAAAGTCTTCCGGTTCTACACGTGCCATTAATTTAGACTTTTCATTGGGATCGATCACTTCGCCGCTTGCTGTTGTGAAGCCAATGGTGCTTCTTCCTAATCTTTTGGCGATGATCTTATCCATATTGGCGAAAGCGCCTCCTACAATAAAGAGGATATTTTCGGTATTGACCTTGATATACTCTTGGTTGGGATGCTTGCGCCCCCCTTTAGGAGGTACGTTGGCAATGGTGCCTTCCACTATTTTCAATAATGCTTGCTGAACCCCTTCACCAGAGACATCGCGGGTAATGGAAACATTGGAAGTCGTGCGCCCGATCTTGTCGATTTCATCGATATAGATGATACCGAGTTCTGCTTTGGCGACATCGAAGTCGGCAGCTTGCAAAAGACGCAAGATGATATTCTCAACATCCTCACCCACATAGCCGGCCTCGGTTAGAGTTGTGGCGTCAGCGATTGTAAAAGGGACATCCAAAATGGAAGCCAGTGTCTTGGCCATTAATGTTTTGCCGGAACCCGTAGGGCCGAAAAGCATAACGTTTGACTTGTGGAAGTCGACTTCCGATTTTTTACTAAGGGAGAGAATGCGCTTATAGTGGTTGTAAACGGCTACAGAGATCGATTTTTTTGCGCTATCTTGTCCGATAATGTATTCATCGAGACGGGCTTTGATTTCTTTAGGCTTTAATACCGATAATTCATAGTTTGTGGCTTTTTTCTTATCGAGGATATTGGAGCAAAGCCTAACACACTTGTCACAAATGTAGGCGTTTGGTCCGGAAATGAGTTTCTCAACGCCTTCTTCGTTTCTTCCGCAAAAGGAACAAGAGGCAACTTCTCGAGGCGTTAATGTTTTATTGCTCATGCAGGGCGCTCCACGATGCTATCTATTAAACCATACTCTTTTGCTTCTAGCGGGCTCATAAAGAAATCCCTTTCTCCATCTGATCTGATTTTTTCGATCGGCTTGCCGGTGCATTCAGCCAAAATTTCAATTAGGCGGTTTTTCATAAACAGAATTTCCTTGGCCTGGAGGGCGATATCAGAAGAGGTCCCTCCAATGCCGCCGATAGGCTGATGGATCATGATGCGGCTGTTAGGAAGGGCATGTCTTTTCCCTTTCGTCCCGGCAGTTAGTAATAAGGCGCCCATTGAAGAGGCCTGGCCGATGCAGTAGGTGTTGACGTTGCAAGGCAGCCATTTCATAACATCATAGATGGCAAGGCCGGCTGTAATGTAGCCACCCATAGAGTTGATGTAGATATTAATGTCTTTTTTAGGGTCTTCCATTCGCAAAAAGAGAAGCTGCGCGACCACGACGTTGGCTACATGGTCGGTAATGTCTTGACCGATGAAAATAATACGGTCTTTTAAAAGGCGCGAGTAAATGTCCATGGAACGCTCGCCACGCCCTGTATCCTCGATTACGTAAGGAGTAAGTGAAGCTTTAAAAGAATATTTGTCGTCTTGGTGCCTGTTCATCATCCTACCCTAATAGTTTAGAGACCGTTTATTTATCAACAGTTGATATGAGCTCACTTTAAATAGCAAGAAAAAATGCTATTGAATGGTCGCCCGATCAATCAGAAAATCTTTTACTTTCTTAGAAAGAAGGCTGACATAAATTTTGCTGCGGGCCTCTTCCGTGTCCATCGCCGAGTCCATCGGAGATGTCTGGGAGTAGAGCTGCATCATCAATTCTTTGACCAGTTCTCCTTGACTTACAGTGATCTGGTTCTCATCGGCAACGCGTCTTGATATAAAGAAAAGACGAAATGCACGCAAAACTTCTTGCTCAAGAGATTCCCGTAGATTTTCGATTTTATCGGCAATTTCTTGATCGGATTTACCGGCTTTATGTAGTTCTCTTTTGGCGTAATCGATTCTGTTTTTCAGTTCACTATGAATAAGAGAAGATGGAACGTCAAAAGCGTATTTTTCAGCAAGGATATGGTCTAATTGCTGTCTTAACTCTTCTCGTATGGCACCTTCTGATTGGAGTTCCAGGCTTTTTTCGATGCGCTCTTTCAGCTCGCTGACTGAAGCGGCCCCGACTTTTTTTGCAAGGGCGTCATCAATAGAGGGAAGCTTTGCGGATTTAATAGAATTAATTGTGATCTTGCAATGCGTGGGGACAAACGGCGCGGCTTGATCCATTTCTTCCGAGCGCTCGCTCATTCCCTCTACGGTTTCGTTGACATGTTTGCCGACGACTAATTTACGCATCCAATCGCCCATTTTTTTATCGGCGACTTCGAAGCGTGTGTTTTGGCAAATGAAATCACCAGGTTTGTCGGCATTTTCGATATCGACATCGATATAGTGTCCTTCCTCGATAGCACCTTCTACCTCTTCCCATTCTGCATGGTGCAGGCGGAGATTTTCCATGGCGGTTTCGATGTCATCCTGAGTGACTGCTTTTTTTTCGACGGATTTTAGGGTAAGGTCTTTAGGATCGATATTCGGAATATTCGGAGTTGACTCGAAGGAGAAAATAATCGAAGCGCCTTTATCTTTTGAAGCATGCTTCAATTCAGGCTTTTTGATCATTTCTTGACTTAAGGGATAAACTTGAGACAAGTTAACAGCTTCTTTAAACGCTGTTTGCACCAGGATCTCTTTCCACTCTTGATCTACATGACTGGAATAGCGCTGGAGGATGATGTCTGTGGGCGCTTTTCCTTTACGGAAACCGGGAAGGGAAACTTCTTTGTTAATGGCTTTAATGGCTTTTTGATAAGCCGCTTCGGTTGCGTTCGGTACAACATCGACATGGATTACGACTTGGCACCCGGGATGTTTTTCAAGAAGAATTTTTACGTGGTCGTTTTGGAGATCTTGGGACTCGATCGCTGTGTCTTTTTTTGTATTGCTCATAATTTATCTTTATTTAGAGAAATGAAAAGCGGGTGATGAGATTCGAACTCACGACCCTCACGTTGGCAACGTGATGCTCTACCACTGAGCTACACCCGCATAAAGATGATAAAGGCTAATGGATGGGCGAATATTCTTCAAGAAATTTGCGCATCCTTTCTGAAAAGCGGGTGATGAGGCTCGAACTCACGACATTTACCTTGGGAAGGTAATGCTCTACCAACTGAGCTACACCCGCATTTTCGTTTTAAACCACAGCCACATGGTTTATGCGATAATGCTACAACTTCAACAGCATAAACCGCAAGCGCTTTTTTTTGGAGTTAAAGATTTATGTGAAGATACATTGAAAAAAGTACCGGTTCTAAAGCAAAGAATGGAGGAAACTTTGATCTAGAACCGGGCTGCGGTGAATAATTTACAAGTACGCATTAATTTGTGTTATGCACGCTTTGTCATATAAATTCTAGGTTTTTGTGCGAAATTACCCATACGATTTAGCGTAAATAATTTGAGTGTTGTTTTTCCAAGTCACCCCTTGAGGTGTAACATAATTTCATGATAATCAATAGTTTAGATTGAAACCTAAAGACGCGTGAAATAGGGCAAGGAGTCGCCCTGAATTTGCAAGTCAGTGGCTGTGGACGCAGCTAGAATCCAAATTATGAATTGCGCTCGTTATATCTTTGCACCTTTGCGTTTCATTTTTTGGATCCAAATTATTAAGTATCAACTGAATTGAACCCTACACTGCATTATCTATAAAAATTAATGACAATATCTTTGAGCACAAGTATGATCGCGACTCATGACTTGTAATCATCGGAAGGGCCATGCTGAACTTCAGAAAGCTCAAAAAGGATTTTTCTCCTCAAATATTAGGGGAGGGAAAAGAATTTTTCGATAAAAAAATGGTAGTGTCTGCCAAAATCATCAGCCTTACCGGACAAAATGTACGGTTGGGATGCAAGGTTCTGGGACATTTCGATAATGCGTATGAATGTGAGATCGAGATCGATCGGCAAGATTCTTCGATCGTCGATTCCAATTGCGATTGTACGTATAAATACGACTGCCAGCACCTGGCAGCCGTGGTGTTCTATTTGGAAGAAAATCTGGATAAGCTCGTTGTCGCCTACTCGAAAGAAGCTAACCTTGAGCAATCCAAGGCCATCGATGCAAAAGAAAAAGCCACCCTTAAGAAAACTTTTGAAGAGGCAGAGTCTAAAGAAGTTGAGCGTAAGGGCAAGAAGCAGCAGAAAGAGTTGCTGCATGAGTATATATACGCCGCTGAAATCCTGGGGCAGTCGCCATTTTTTCTTCCTGAAGAGCAACTCCCTGAAGATAAAGCAGAACTGCTTATTATATTTTCAGAACCTAAAGACCAGAATACTGTTGAAGTACAACTTGCTTTAAGGCTTCCTTTCCGTTCAAAACCCATGAATGTGGTCGATATTCAAATGTTTTTGGAAGCGATCCGCTATCATGAGATGGTTTATATTGGAAATAGGCGCTTCAATTTTACGTTAAGCTCTTTTGAGGAGGCCGGCCGGGGTGCTTTGAAAATGTTGCTGGACCACGCACGTTTTGCAGAGGTTAAAGGAGAGAAAATTCTTCGTTATGCTCTTCTGGATAAGGAAGCCTTTGGCACTATTTTAGCGCAAGCTTATGACTCCAACATCGAAAAAATGCAATCGCGCCTAAGTGTTGAGGAAAACGAAACCCTGTTATTCCCCGGGATTTATCGGGAAAGCCTAGAAGATCCGCTCCGCTTTTCCAATACAGCGGCCTTGCTGCGTATCGAGTTGGAATATTTTAAAACACCCGATCCAAAAATTCTTCTTAATCCCACACTTGTTATCGCTGATAGAGTTCTTAAAACGCTTGAAGAAGCCAGTCTTTTTGAGTGTTCTAAACCCGGAATGGTTTATCAGAATACGTATTACCGCTTCGAACCTCAAATACGGCGCCGCCATTTAAGGAATCTGACGAAGATCAGGGATATTACGATCCCGGAACCATTATTCGGCACTTTTGTTGAAAATTCCATGACCGAGTTGATGCGTTTTGCAGAAGTCGCCAATCAAGAAATTATAGAAAATTTCGTGACGTTACCGTTTACGGGAAAACTATTGGCCGAATGCCGGATCAATTATTTGGACGGCGAGCTCGACGCCACCTTGCATTTTCTTTATGATTCTATCAAAGTGCCTGCCGATTCAACACGCCTGCAGGCAAAAGACCTCGACCTATTTGTAACCTCACAGGGGATTTTAGCCAGAAATCTAACGGAAGAACAAAAAATTATCGATCGTCTTTTCCAGGATTTCCAGTTTGACCCTAAAGAGGGGAACTATATTACAAAATCTGAGAAAAAGATTGTCGAGTTCATGACGGAAGTGATACCGCAGAATCACGATAGAGTCACTTTTCATTGTCCGGAAAATCTCTTAGACCAGTTTCTATATGATGAAACCACCTTCAAAATCGATTTGAAAGAAACCGGCCGCATCGATCTATACGAGGTCGATTTAACGGTAAATGGACATCTCAATGGGTTATCCATTGATCTTTTATGGGAATGCATTGCTTCCCGCCGCCCATTCATCGAGCTGTCCCGTACCTCCTTCGGTAAAGGTAAAGGGGGAACTAAAAAGAACAAAATTCTTGTTTTAGACTTAGACCGTCTGGCACCCATTGTGCAAATTTTTGACGAAATGGGCATTAATCAACTGGAAGACCATAAAGAAGAACGCCCTTTATGGAGTTTGGCCTGCATCGATGCCGCGCAATTTAAAGATTTGCCCATTGCGTTTTCCATGAGCCCTAGGCTCCAGGAAATACAGAAACAAATGCTGGGATCCGATACGCCGATCTCCGAGGCGATCCCCAAAGAAATTAAAGCCGAATTGCGTCAGTATCAAAAAGAGGGAATAGGTTGGCTTGAAAAATTGCGCACCATGCATTTGAACGGTGTGCTGGCCGATGATATGGGGCTTGGAAAGACATTACAGGCCATTATTTCCCTCACCCAATATAAAAATCAGTATCCTAAATCTCTCTCCATCGTCGTTTGCCCGACATCTTTGGTGTATAATTGGAAAGAAGAGTTTTCTAAATTTAATCCAAAGATCAAAGCGTTGCCTATCGACGGAACTCCGCAGCAGAGAAAAAAGCTGATTGCGAGTTTAAAAAATTACGATGTAGCAATCACTTCTTATAGCTTGCTGCAAAAAGATATCGAACTCTATTCCCAACTTGCTTTCGGTTATGTGATTTTAGATGAAGCGCAGCATATCAAAAACCGCTCCACGCGCAATGCCAAATCTGTTAAATCCCTCCAATGCGCCCATCGATTGATCCTGACAGGAACTCCGATAGAAAATTCTTTGGATGAACTGTGGAGCTTGTTTGACTTTTTGATGCCCGGTCTTTTGAGCTCTTATGAACGCTTTGTGGAAAAGTATGTGCGTCCTTCAGTGCAGGGCAATCAGAAAAATTTGGAATTGTTGAAGCGTAAGCTTTCTCCGTTTATTTTACGTCGCATGAAAAAAGATGTGCTTTCGGAGTTGCCGCCGGTATCAGACATTCTTTACCATTGCCACCTTTCCGATACGCAGAAGGAATTTTACTCCTCATACGCTAAAACGGCCCGAGAAGAACTTTCACAATTGGTCAAAAAGGAAGGCTACGACAAAGTCCAGATCCATATTTTGGCCACTCTGACGCGTTTGAAACAAATTTGTTGCCACCCCGCTATTTTTGCTAAAGAAAAAGCGGAACAGGGGGATTCTGCCAAGTATGAGATGCTCATGGAGCTTTTGCAAACCCTTATTGAAGGGAAGCATAAAACCGTTATTTTCAGTCAATATACCCGTATGTTGCAGATCATGCGCAAAGATCTTCAGCAAATGGGTATTCGCTTTGAATATTTGGACGGATCAACAAAAAACAGAATCAATATTGTTAAAAAATTCAACGAAGACGAGAATATCCCGGTTTTCCTGGTTTCTTTGAAAGCCGGAGGCACAGGGCTTAATCTGGTGGGCGCCGATACAGTCATTCATTATGACATGTGGTGGAACCCGGCAGTTGAGAACCAGGCCACTGACCGTGTGCACAGGATTGGACAGAAACAGTCCGTTTCCTCTTATAAACTTGTGACATTGGGCACCATTGAAGAGAAAATCGTGGAATTGCAGGAAAGGAAAAAGGGGTTAGTAAAAAAAGTCATTAATACCGATGAGGAAGCCATTTCTAAACTGACTTGGGAAGAAGTATTGGAACTTTTGCAAACTTAAAAAATATAGAGTGTTTAAATACATAAAATCTACCGAAGCGTTTCACTTCAGTAGATAAGAAAAAGCGCAAAGCCTGGGTATCGCCCGGTTTGCGTTTTTCCATTTAGCAATACTTATACGAGGTCACCACATAATGAGTAAAAAGGCCCCGCAGGGGATAAAAAATACAATCGGACAGCTTTACCATTCCGCCTTTGGGAAACTGTCAAACTTCAGAGGCGTTTTCTCTAATGATATCGGGATCGATTTAGGCACTGCCAACACGCTTGTTTTTGTCAGAGGGAAAGGGATCGTTTTAGCCGAACCCTCCGTCGTCGCTGTCGACTCGATGACGAATGAAGTGCTGGCAGTCGGACATAAAGCTAAGGCTATGTTGGGCAGGACCCCGCGTAAAATTCATGCCGTGCGTCCTATGAAAGACGGCGTGATCGCAGACTTTGAGGTCGCTGAAGGGATGCTTAAAGCTTTAATCAAACGCGTAACACCTTCCAGAAGCTTATTTCGACCGAAAATATTAATTGCCGTTCCTTCCGGAATTACCGGGGTGGAGAAAAGAGCTGTAGAAGACTCGGCCTTGCATGCCGGCGCTCAAGAGGTAATTTTGATTGAAGAGCCCATGGCGGCCGCTATCGGTGTCGATCTTCCCGTGCATGAACCGTGCGCCAACATGATTATCGATATCGGCGGCGGTACAACCGAGATCGCTATTATTTCTTTGGGAGGCATTGTAGAATCCCGTTCCCTGCGTATCGCAGGTGATGAATTTGACGAGTGCATCATTAATTATATGCGTCGTACCTATAATTTAATGATCGGTCCCCGAACGGCTGAAGAAATCAAGATGACGATCGGTTCAGCCTATCCGCTAGGCGCTAATGAACTGGAAATGGAAGTGCGCGGACGGGATCAGGTTGCGGGATTGCCGGTCACGAAAAGAATCAACTCTGTGGAAATCAGGGAATGTTTGTCGGAGCCGATCCAGCAAATTATTGAAAGCGTAAAATTGACCCTAGAGAAATGTCCCCCCGAACTCGCTTCTGACCTGGTGGAAAGGGGAATGGTAGTAGCAGGCGGCGGCGCCTTGATTAAAGGTTTGGATAAATATTTAATTAAAGAAACCGGGCTGCCTGTAATCGTTGCTCCCAATCCATTGCTGGCCGTGTGCTTAGGCACCGGTAAAGCTTTGGAGTATCTTGATAAATTTAAGAAAAGAAAGTTGAGTTAGAATGAATGTTACAACCCGGACTAGGCATCAAAAACTCGATCAATGGATTGAACAGATTAGAGAACTGTGCGAACCTGACAGGGTGCATCTTTGCGATGGATCTCAAGAAGAATACGACAGTCTTTGTCAAGAAATGGTGGATACGGGAACTTTCATAAAACTGGATGAAAAGCGGCGGCCGAATAGTTATTATTGCCGTACCCATCCTGACGATGTTGCGCGGGTAGAAGAAAGTACCTTCATTTGTTCCTTATCAAAAGAAGATGCCGGCCCTACCAATCATTGGAAAGATCCTACGGAAATGAAAAAGGAGCTGCTAACCCTTTTTCGAAAGTCTATGCACGGGAGGACAATGTATGTCATTCCCTACAGCATGGGCCCTCTAGGTTCTAATATCTCCCATATCGGCATCCAAATTACGGACTCTCCTTATGTGGTATGTTCGATGCGGATCATGACCCGGATCGGTTCAAAGGTGCTTAAACACTTAGGGGATAAATTTTTTGTTCCTTGTCTGCATTCAGTAGGCCATCCCTTATCATCCGGCCAAAAAGATGTTCCCTGGCCTTGCGATCCGCAAAATCGCCGCATCGTGCATTTTCCTGAAACGCGGGAAATATGGTCTTACGGCAGCGGGTATGGCGGCAATGCTTTATTGGGCAAAAAGTGTTTTGCCTTGCGCATTGCGTCCGTTATGGGAAGGGACGAGGGATGGCTGGCCGAGCATATGCTTATCTTAGGCATCACCAATCCTCAAGGGGAAAAAAAATATATAGCCGCCGCTTTCCCAAGTGCTTGTGGAAAAACGAATCTGGCAATGCTGACCCCTACTCTGCCGGGTTGGAAGGTAGAAACTATAGGCGATGATATTGCCTGGATGAAATTTGCCGAAGATGGAAAGCTGTATGCCATCAATCCCGAAGCCGGTTTTTTCGGTGTAGCACCAGGCACCTCGATGCAATCGAATCCGAATGCCATGCTCTCGTTTCGTGAAAATGCCTTGTTTACCAATGTGGCCCTGACAGCTGATAAAGATGTCTGGTGGGAGGGTATGACGCAAGATCCCCCGCTTCCTTTGACAAGCTGGCTCGGCAAGGAGTGGACGCCCGATTCTAATGAGCGTGCTGCCCATCCCAACTCCCGATTTACCGCGCCAGCTTCCCAGTGCCCGATCATTGATCCTGCTTGGGAGGACCCGAAAGGCGTTCCTATTTCTGCCATTTTGTTTGGCGGACGCCGCTCCTCCGTTGTGCCTTTGGTCTTTGAGTCGCTGAGTTGGCAGCATGGGGTCTTTTTAGGTTCCGGTGTTTCTTCCCAAACGACTGCGGCCGCTAAGGGAGAGGTAGGAAAGCTGCGCCATGACCCATTTGCGATGCTGCCATTTTGCGGTTACCATATGGGCGACTATTTTGCTCATTGGCTGTCTGTGGGTCAAAACAAAGAAAAACACAAATTGCCTCGGATCTATTATGTGAATTGGTTCCGGCAAAATAGCAAGGGCGAATGGCTCTGGCCAGGTTTTGGCGAAAATAGTCGTGTGCTTAAATGGATCTTTGAGAGAACTTCAGGGGAAGGAAAGGCAGTGGCATCGCCGATCGGACTTTTACCTGCGGAGAATGGGTTGGATCTCAACGGTCTTGACCTTTCGAAGGAAGCCTTAAAAGAATTACTTTCTGTAGATGTTGAGGCGTGGAAAGAAGAAGTAAAGAAATTACGTGCATATTACACTATCTTCGGAGATAAGCTGCCAGAAGGGATAAAGCAAGAGCTTGACGATCTAGAAAGCAGGTTAGGGGATGAGGGTTAAACCTCATGCCCTCTTTATGCCGAATGAATTGAGCCTGGCAAGGTTCGGTAGAGCTTATAACAGCGGATCATGACCGCCGGGATGCCAAGGCCCGCATTTGAGAATACGTATCAAGGCTAGCCGGCTTCCTTTCAACACACCATATTTCCTCAAAGACTCTTCGGCATAACACGAGCAGGAAGGGTAAAAACGGCAGTTGGAACCAAGAAAGGGGCTGATGCACAATTGGTAAGTTTTGATGAAAAAAATAAAAACGCTTCTCACATCAAGTCGTAATTGGTGAGTAGAGAAAACACAACTTCAATTAAAATCAAAATAATAATAATGATTTCTAGGCGGGAAGAGTGCTGATGATTCAGCTCGTTGCCTAGCATTTCGAATAGCTCGCGGATCACATCCAGGCGCTGATTGAGGACTTGTCCACGTGTTTTAATGTCTAATTCGTTGGCAACAACTTTATAAACAGGCTCTAGTTCCGGATGTTCCCAAAAAAATTCGGGGGTATCAAGCACATCGACATAAAGATTGATCGAGCTGCGGTCGATAAATAGTTCCCCCATCTTCCGCCTGATCTCGCGTCTAGAAAGAGAAATTTTACCACGTTTGGCCAAGTCTTCGGGGATTTGGCGCGTTTTTTCAAAAGCTTCGGAGATGGTATGTTCGAAAGCGCCTAATTTTACCGATTGCGCCAGTCCATGGGATACCGCCAGCTTAGTCAATACGGAGTGGTCATATAAATGGAATTCGTCATCGACAAAGGCAAATTTTTTGCCATAGCAAAAGGTGAAACTGTCGATTTCACGCGCTTTTAATTCCTGTCCTTGAAAATCGAGCGCCTCAATTAAATAGATTTCCGCATCCTCTAAGGTACAGGCCCAGCAGATCATGGTGCCATAGGGAAAATAAAACACATCGATCGGATGTTGTTCTTCTCTGGGAATTTCCAGGTGGATCACATCGCGGAAGAGGGTTGTTTTATACCGTCCTTTAAGTGAATCGTAAAGAGGTTTTATTTTAAAAGATGAAGTCGTGCAAAAGGCGTGACATTCCATAATAAACTTGATGATGTCCTTTAGGACATGTGTTTTGAAACATTTTTAATATTTTGCAAAACGCAAAACAAAAAAATGCGAAAGGGGGGACTTGAACCCCCATGGGGAAACCCCGCTACCACCTCAAGGTAGTGCGTCTGCCATTTCGCCACTTTCGCAAGAAATGAGCCTGAAATATAGCAGGACTTGATGATATCAGGCAAGCGAAATTGCATCCGCTACCATGCGATCGACTTTTGCGCTTAATTCCGGCGTTATTTCAAGGGAGGCAATTTCCGCTAAAGCGCGGCATTGCGCCATCCGTACAATGGCTGCTCTTTCTTCTCTAGATAGAGCTAGAGCGTCTTTTGGGGCATGCAAAGGGCAAAAAGATTCTCTTTTATAATAAAGGGCTTCAGGGGTTTTGCCGCAAATGGAGCACAGGTGATCAAAGAAGAACAGTCCTTCATGTTTCAACAATTTCAGGGAAAATGCGGCCGCAAGGGTGGGTTTAAAAGGAAAGTCGGGTAGGTTTTTTAAGAAAATCTTAAGAGTCTGGAAGAGGGCAGGGGAGGGTTTCCCCGGCAATTGGGTGGCATTGATGATCCGGAGCATGCCACAGGCGGTTTCTAAAGATTCTAATGAGGAGCGCAAACGTAGGCCGGCATCGATTACGGAAATTTCCTGCAGCGAATGCAAATCCCCTTTTCCTTTCCGGTAGACACATTCAGCTAAGGTTAATGGCGCTGTGACAGCGCCTTGTTTTCTCTTAAAGCTTTTTCCCCCTTTATAGATGAGTTTGATTAGGCCAAAATTGCGTGTGAGCAGTGTCAGGATCAGATCGTGATCTCTAAAATCGAGTGTGTGGAGGAGAATGCCTTCTGTTCTTTCGATAGTCATTATATCTTTTTCCTTTCCAGTTTATCTCCTCCTCAGTAGAATATCTATCATAATTGCACCGATAGCTCAATCGGATAGAGTACCCGGCTTCGAACCGGGTGGTTAGAGGTTCGAGCCCTCTTCGGTGCATTGCTTTCAGTCCGGCTTAATCAAGTCACGTAAAAAATCTTTAGAGAATTTGTCGACAAATTATTATACCCTATGTGAACATAGAGTTTAGGTATAACGCAAAGTCTAAGAACGAGGTGTTTATGAAAGGGAAAGCAAAAGCAAAAGAATTCCAAGAAGATGAATACAAAATTCACGTCACCGGACGCGATGTGTTTGTCACCGAAGCGATGAAAAATTACGCGATTGAAAAAGTCGGTAAAATTGAACGTTTCAGTCATCGCATCATTGATGTTGCGGTCACTATGGAAATTCAAAAGCTTGAGCATCGCGTCGATATCGTCATGAGGGTGGATCATGTGAAAATCAAGGCGCAAGCCTCTTCCACTGATATGTACACTTCTATCGATACTGCCGTAGATCGTATAAAAAAACAGTTAACCCGTTATAAAACACGGATCAACGACCATACCGCTAAAGCCTTAAAAGTCACCGATCTTAAAGTCAACGTACTAAAAAAGCCAAGTGAAGAGGAAGTGATCGATGTCAATTTAGAGATCGAAGAGGAAAATCGCCGTTCCCTGATGAATGGTTTTCAGCCGCATGAAATTGTCTCTCAGGAAACCCGCCCCCTTAAAACCCTTACTTATAATGAAGCGTTGATGAAGATGGAGCTTTCCGGAGATGTCTTCTTGCTCTTTAAAAATGAGAAAGATCTTAAGATCAATCTTCTTTACCGGCGCAAAGATGAAAATTATGGTTTGATCGAAGTAGAGGTTTAATGCCCTTCCTTCATTGCCTTATCAGAGGGATACGGATCACCGAAACTCCCGAAGAGAAGGTACGGCAGGCCCTTTTGCAGCGTATGATTGGTGATTTAGGATATCCTAAAAGCACATTAGCCGTTGAAAAGGGCCTCGCCCAAATGCCTCACTTAGCGCTTAATCCCCAAAAACTCCCTCACCGTAGAGCTGATATTGTCTGCTTTGCAAGCGGACTTCATCCTGATTTTCCTCTTTCCCCGCTTGCGCTCATAGAGTGCAAAGCAGGGCCGCTTTCAAAAGAGGCTATCCAACAGGCTGTCGGCTATAATTACTTTCTTAAAGCGTGCTTTATCGTCTTGGCCAATCAGGATCAGGTAATGACAGGCTGGTATTCAGCTCAAGAAAAAGGATACCGCTTTGTTCCTTTTTTCCCCCCTTATGCGGATTTGCTTTCACAAGCTAAAAACTCACAAATGATAATATAAATTATTTCCAAGTCAAAAATTTGCATTTTTGCTTTTGCAGATGGTATAATAAAATTTTAAACCACCCCTTTTTAAACGATGACAAATCCTGACCCTTTTGACGCCCTTCTTGATCAAATCGCTGATCTCATTTCCCTTACGCAAAAAAAGAAAGGGGAGCCTCTCGTGGGCGAAGTCGATGAAGACACCAAGCAGCAACTGGATTTATTGGAACAACAGCTGGAAATTTTCCGCAAAATCACCGATGAAGCTATCAAAAGCAGCGGGATTAATGAGGAAGCCCTGGAAAAAGCAATCCAAACACCCCCTAGCGATTTTGCTAAAAAACAGCAACGAGTGCTTGAAAGGACGCGAAAGATCAAGGCAGAATTGGTGAACTTAGAGCAGGAATACGATCTAAGGGGTAAGTTTCAGAAAATCCATATCAAAAAGAACAAGACGGCCGGTGCCAAGCGCAAGAAAAAGTTTAAGCGTTTAGGCGGGCAGGGTTGGACACCGATTTAAGGAAGCTTTATGGCCGTAAGCGATCGTTTTCAGAAAAATCTTGAACGTTGGGCAGTGTATTGCCCCAAAGAGGCAAAACGCGTTTCACTGCACTCTTGTCAAGCGGTAACCCTCTGCACTACAGGAGGGGAACTGAATCTTAAACGGCATGCAACCTATTTCCATTCTCCTCAAGGGGCTCTTGCGGAAGCTGAAAAATGGTTTGCAGGGCTCGATCTATACGGTATTAATACCGTTTTCGTCTATGGCGTAGGGCTCGGTTACTATTATTTGGCCGCTAAACAATGGCTGGAAGAAGGGGATACCAGGGCGCTGATTTTCTTGGAAGATGATCTTGATGTTCTCTATTCTCTGATGCAGACTGAGTTGGCCGGTGAACTTTTGCAAGCGGAAAAGGTCCGTCTTTATTATGTACCGCCAGAAGAAGGGAAAATAAAATTAGAGCGATTTGATGAACTTCCCGGACGGTATTTTCTTTACCCTTTAGTCTTTTCGGCTCTTGGCTGTTACCTGAAAGAGCAGCCTGAAAAGGTTTTTCAGTTTCAGAATGCCCTGGACTATTTGAAAAATGTAAAGATCAGTCAGGAAATGGAATACATGTCTTTCGGCACAGGGTTTTTTCGTAACTTCTATAGCAATATGTTGAAATTGCCCGATAATAAATTGGGGAATTTGCTCTTTAACAAATTTAAAGGCGTGCCCGCCATCATTTGCGGCGCAGGACCTTCTTTGGAAGAGCAATTGCCTTTGCTGGGGAAATTAAAAGACCGCGCGTTGATTTTTGCCGGGGGTTCGGCGATGAACACGGTCAATGCCAATGGCTTTCTGCCCCATTTTGGAGTTACAATCGATCCGAATTCAAGCCAATATACACGCATGTACATGAATCAGGCTTATGAGGTGCCGTATTTTTACCGCAACAGGGCGTTCCCCGGGGCGATTGATCTTCAACATGGCGAGCACCTTTATATTAGTGGCAGCGAAGGGTATGAACTGCCGAAATTGATTGAAGAAAGGTTAGGAATTCATGAGCAGGAGCTTCCGGAAGGAGGCAATGTTGTCAATTTTAGCCTGGCCATAGCTCAGGCCATGGGCTGCAGCCCTTTAATACTAGTCGGCGTCGATCTTGCCTACTCGCGCGGCAAGTCGTATGCTTCAGGCATTATCCCGCATCCCATCTTGAGCCCAGGCCAAATGCCTATCACCCGAAACCCTGAAGAGGAATTGATAGAAAAAGAGGATATCCATGGGCGCCCTGTGCTTACATTATGGAAGTGGATTGCTGCCGCCTCCTGGATTTCAGAATTTGCGGCTTCCCATCCGGAACAAACGATTGTCAATGCCTCAGGAGAAGGGATCGGGATGCAGGGGGTGTCCAACCTTTCATTGAAAGAAGTTGAGGATAAATATTTAAATCGATCGTTTGAAATCCCTGGGCTTGTGCATGCCGCCATTCAGGAAAGTTCTTTCCCCCCTCACTTGAATCAGCAAAAAATCCTTGAGACATTAGCGGCTTTGATCGCCGAACTGAATGCGTTAAAATCCAAGTGCGCGGAATTGAAAACCATCTTTGAAAAAATTATAGAAGAGGAAGTCATTCCGCCCCTTACAGCCGACCTCATCAGAAGATTAAAAGAGGAGCCGCTCTATGACGCTCTTCTTAAACAATTCAATGAGACCTATCTTTACTTCTATGGCCACGGAACGCCTGGTAAGGAAATTATTAGGCAAGCGCTGCGGAACAAGGGACGCTTTGCTTTTTTAGAGGCCGTGTGCCTCAACAATATATCCCAAATTAAAAAATGTTTGGAGGTGCATCGCAAGAGTGAAGAGCTATTAAAGCCGCCCGTGGCGGAAAATCCCCGCAATGTTCAGCGATCAATGGATGAACCAAGAGAAGGTACCTCCAAAGTGTATTCAAGCCAGGGAGTTTTATTATCGGATATCAACTATGTCGATGGCGTGCCGGATGGAAAAGGTTTCTTCTTTTATCCAACGGGTGCACTTTTTAGTGTTCAGCAGTTCAAAAAGGGGGTTTGGGAGGGCAGGCAAGAATTTTTTTATCCCGACGGCACGTTGAAATCGACGCTTGACTATCAAACGGGTCAGCTGCATGGGCTGGTGGAACTCTATTTTTCTAATGGACGCATGAAACGGCAAATTTCCTTCAAAGAAGGGAAACGCAACGGCATGGAAATAACCTGGGACGTTTCTGGCAGCAAAGAATCGGAAGTGGGCTACTGGCAGGATAAACCTGTAGGCGTTGCGCGTTCCTGGTATCCGAATGGGCAAATAGTCAAAGAAATCGACTATGATCACAATTTTCGCCCCACCTCTATAAAACTGTGGACAGGAGACGGAGTACAGCTTCCTTCCAAACTTTTGTATCGGCCGGACCGCTATGAAAAAGTCACTAAGCAGGCAGGCGCTTTGGCCGATTCGATCGGCGGAATTTCTGACCATATGGGGGCTATGATGCTGCATTTGCCGGAAGGCGATTTAAATCTTAAAAATGAAATGAACGAACTTCAACAGCAGACCGAGAGTTTGAGAAATTTTCATAGGGAAATGGTGTCTCTTGCCAGTGAGGCTTCCGATGAGACCAAAGAAGCGTTGTGGAAAAATCCGGAAACTATGCGGTTATTTGGCAAACAGATGGATGAAGCAAAAGGGAAGATTGCCAAGGATATGGCTGCTATGCAAGAAGCGTTTAAACGCCTGGCTGATCTATTGAAGAAAAAACCTCCGGAAAGTCCATGAGCCAAAAGAAATTTAATGAAAATCTTGCGCGGTGGTCCCGTTCACATCCGCGCGAAGCCGTTTGGCTAAACTATGTGGATGCAGACCATCTAAAAATTTGTAAAACAGGCGGACAGTATAATTTAAGGCAATCTAACGACGGCACTTTGTTTTATTATCATTCCAAGAAGAACCCGCTACTAGAATCTCAGATCCGTTTTAAACATTTAACCCTGAATGGCGCTAAACTTATTTTCCACTATGGGGCGGGAGTGGGATACGACTTTGAAGCAGCCGCACCCTGGCTTGAGCAGGATCCAGAAAGAAGGCTGGTGATTCTGGAAGACGATCTTTCGGTAATTGCGCGATTATTTGAGACCGAAAAAGGTTCAGATTTACTGCTACATCCGCAGGCATCCTTATATTATTTTAAAGATTTGCAATCGGCTGAAATGTTCAATCAACTTTTTTGGCACTACACACAGTTGCCTTTTGCAATTTCTGTCTCTAGCGCTTATGAAAAAATTAAAAAAGAACGTTCTCAAGAGTTGGCGGAAAAACTCAAGTATGAATTTTCTACCAAAAATGAGCTGTTAGATGAGTATCTCAACTTCGGCGCTACTTTTTTTCACAATTTCTATGCCAACTTGCTGAAATTGCCCGATGCGCAATGGGGGAACGCTTTTTTTGGAAAGTTTAAAGAGGTACCGGCCATCATTTGCGGCGCGGGTCCTTCCCTTCAGAAAAATATTTCCTTACTTAAAACCTTGAAAAGCAAAGCATTGATCTTTGCGGGGAGTTCCGCTCTCAACGCACTTGCCGCAGCAGAGATTTCTCCCCATTTTGGAGTCGGGATAGATCCTAATCCTAAACAAGCGGATCGTTTAAATGAATTGAAACAGCGCAGCTTTCCGTATTTCTATCGCAACCGTCTTTTTCCGGCGGCCTTGGATGCAATGCAAGGCCCAAAGCTTTATGTCACGGGAGGGGGAGGCTATGAAATTTCCCATTGGTTTGAAAAACGGTTAGGCATTGCAGGCGATGATATTGAAGAAGGGCATAATGTGGTGAATTTCTCATTGGAACTGGCTCATGCGATGGGCTGCAATCCCATTGTGTTTGTGGGAATGGACCTGGCCTATACGGGTTTGCGTCTTTATAGCCCCGGGGTTATCTCTAAAACCAACAAGGTTGAAAAGAATACGGTAGAGGTCGAGGAGCTGGAGAAGGGGGCTTTTTTACGAAACACTATTGAAGGAACTCCGGTTTATACCTTATGGAAGTGGGTGGCAGAGTCTGAGTGGATTTCTACTTTTGCCAAAGACCACCCCGATCATATTTTGATCAATGCGACCGAAGGAGGGATCGGCTTTGAAGGCATTCCAAATCAAACGCTAGAAGATGTGATAAAAAAACATCTGAATAAAACAGTGCCATTGGGGTCCCGTATCAATAAGGTTTTAGAGACTGCGCAAATGCCGCAAGTGACTTCTGCCAAAGTGAAGAAAGAAAAGGATGTCCTGAAAGAGAGTTTAGCACGTTGTCTGGAGTATTTGAGCGTGTTAAGCGATGAAAATTCCACCTTAAGAAAGCAAGTCCAAAAAGGTCAACAGCCGGAACAAAATTTGACGGCCAAAGCGAGTCTTGCCGAAACGGAACTGGCCGAAGAGGAGGGGTTTGCCGCAGTCCTTAATGTTTTCAATGAGGTTTATTCCAGGGTGCTTGATCGGGAAATAAATGAAATGCATGGTTTAATGGAACCGGACAAATCATTAAAAATGCTGGAGCTAAATGAAAGAAAATATACTTTTCTCTTCCAGGCCGCTCAGGTCAATTTACAATTACTGGATCACTCTATCTGATATTCATTCAGTTTATTCCGCAGCGTGCGGGCGCTGATGCCCAGCATTTCTGCCGTTTTCTTTTTATTGTTATTATGCGCTTGCAGCGTTTCAATAATCAGTCTTTTCTCCAGTTGATGGAGGGTCACGCCTACAGGGATGCTACTCCCTGCGGTTTCGGTGAGAGCAGGAGATTGAGGGGAGGGAATGCTGGAATCGATAAAGAGGTTATCCGGTCCAATGGTGTCGGCAGAAGACATCACTACCGCGCGCTCGATGATATTGGCAAGTTCCCGCACGTTTCCCGGCCAATTATAGGAAAGCATTTTTTGTTTAGCTTCCGGGCTTAACGCTTTTATTTCTTTATGGTTTTCCTGAGACATCCGCTCCAGGAAGTAGTAAGCAAGCGGTAAAATATCTTCTTTCCTGTCCCTGATAGGTGGAAGGATAAAGGGCACGACATTCAAACGGTAGTAGAGGTCTTCCCGAATGATTTTATTCTCGATCGCTTGTTTCATATCTCTGTTAGACGTTGCAATAAGGCGCACATCAACTTTTACAGGTTTGGAACCCCCGACCCTTTCGAATACTTGCTCTTGAATGGCTCTTAGGAGCTTTGCTTGAACGGTTAAAGGGATTTCGGTGACTTCGTCCAGTAGCAGCGTGCCGCCATGTGCCAGTTCGAAGCGGCCGATCCGTTTGGCATGAGCGCCTGTAAAGGCGCCTTTCTCATGCCCAAAAAATTCCGATTCGATCAAGGTTTCCGGAATCGCTGCACAATTGACCTTAATAAACGGGCGATCGTGCCGTAACGATTGGTTGTGGATTGCTTGAGCAATCACTTCTTTCCCTGTACCTGATTCTCCCGCGATGAATACGCTAGCATTGCTCTTTGAAACACGTTCCACGTCTTTCAAAATCTTCTTCATAACGGCGTTTTCGGCGATCACTTTGAATTCTTTACTGCTGCCTTGACGCGAGACTTCTTCCCTTAAGTATTGGTTTTCATTTAGCAGTTTTTGGTGTTCTTTGGCTTTGACGATAACGGCTTCTAGCGTGTCCGGCGAAAAAGGCTTAATTAAATAATTAAAAGCTCCCAAGCGCATAGCTTCCACAGCATTTTCAACGCTTCCGTAAGCGGTAATGACCACGATGATGGCGTCCGGCGCAATTTCTTTGATCTTGGCTAATACCTCAATGCCAGTCAAGTCAGGCATCTTCATGTCCGTGAACACAAGATCGAAAGATGTCTCTTTGAAAAGAGCAATCCCTTCTTTCCCATTGCGGGCAGTCACCACATCATAATTGCTACGCTTTAGGGATTCAGCGATAAAACTTCTTACGAGTTCTTCATCGTCTATGACCAGGATCTTTTCAATTGACATCTGAGGCTTTCCTTTTTAAGGGCAGTTTAATGGTAAAGGTGGTTCCCTGATCTACCACTGAATCGACGCTGATGGTGCCGTCGTGTGCTTGTACGGCTTTTTGAACTTCTGCCAATCCAAAACCGTTTCCATCGGAGCGCGTTGTAAAAAAAAGGGAGAAGATTTTTTTCAGGTTATCTGGAGGGATTCCTATACCGCTATCTTTAATTTCTATAATGGCCTGCGTGGCGTCCTGACTTAAGGAAAGAACAATCTTTCCTCCTTGGGGCATGGCCTGAACGGCGTTGAATACCAGGTTCAAAAGAGCTGAGCGCATCGAGTCGGTATCGATCGGTGCGTGCAGGTGTTTTTCGATGCATTCAATCAGAATCTCCGCTTTGCCGGCAACGTTTTCATCCGTCAACAAATGGAGTTTCAAATCGTTTAATAAAACTGTAAGGTCCGTCATTTTGACTTGCATTTGCAGAGGACGGGAATAGTCGAGGATGCGGGTGACGGTTGTGTTAAGGTTGTCGGTACCTTTCAAAATGTAGGCGGCCATTTTTTGCAGGTCGGGGCGGTCGGCCAGGTCTTTTTCTAAAAGAGAGGCAAATCCTTTGATGCCGCCTAAGGGATTCCTGATCTCGTGGGCGACCATTGAAGCCATTTCCCCTAAAGCATTTAAGCGGTTTTTTCGCTGAGCGATTTGCTCTAGCTTTCGAAATTCGGTAACATCTTTAACCAGCACGATCAAGCCTTCAAGGGGATCTTGCTGGCCGGGTCTTGCCTTAGCTACAAAGCTGCTGTTGACTTCAAGCTCACGGGGGTCTCCTTTTTGAAATTCTACCTGAATCGTGATAGGGGATTCCGGCCCCTTTTTCTTCTGGAGGACTTCTTTTAGGGAAAAGCCGAAGAAGGTATCGGAAAAACTATGCCAAAATTGTAGAAATAGTACGTCTTTTTGTGGCTTATGCAGGGTCGTTTCGGCAGCCGGATTATAAGTTGTCACCACGCCGCTGGTGTTAATAAAGAGCAGTCCTTGCGAAATGTGGCTTAAAATGCTGTTTAGATAGCCTGTAAAAAAGTTTAGTTCCTGGATTTTATCCATAAGAGTGTTGTTGGCCATTCTTAATTCCTGGTCTAGGCCGTCATATCGATTGCGTAAAGCGGCATAGGCAGTTTCTAGTTTATCGGTGATCGTTTCTCCGGGGAATGGCGGGCCGGCGGAGGAATAGTTTTCCATTGAAGGTTTTAATTTTTTAGTTTCATCCATAATTCCCATCTTATCCGTTATCGTATTATTTTAAAAAATAATATACTGCAGCGGAATCAAATTTAAGGCATGCGGACCTCAAGGAAAAAAAGAAAATAATCATTCTCGTAAAAAATGCAATGTGGAGGTTTACAAAAACTTCCCCTTATGACATAATTCCCACTTGCGATTTGGAAAAAACCTATCGTTTGAGCCAATCGGCTCACAAAGCAATCGTTTTCGTTTAGGAGAAGAGATGGTACGCTATACAGGAAACCGAAACAGGATCGCTAGACGCTTCGGAGTCAACATCTTCGGACGCGCACGCAATCCGATGATTCATAAACCCAATCCTCCAGGAATGCATGGAGCACGCCGCCGCAAGAAGTCAGACTACGGACTCATGCTCGAGGAGAAACAGAAACTTAAAGCCATTTATGGCATGTTGAGCGAAAAGCAATTAGTCAATTATTACAAGAGAGCCCTTGCAGTTAAAGGGAACACTGCTCTGATGTTTGCCCAGTTGCTGGAATGCCGTTTGGATGTGATGGTATATCGCTTGAAGTTTGCTACGACAATTTTTGGCGCTCATCAGCTTGTTGCCCATGGACATATCCTTGTTGATGGCAAAAAAGTTGATATTCGCTCATTCCAAGTCCGCCCAGGCATGGTAATTTCCGTTAGAGAGAAATCTCAAAGCGTTAAAGCCATTAACGAAGCCTTGGATAACTCTATGCGCGATGTGCCTGAGTATATGACATTGGATAGAACGAAGTTCTCCGGTCAGCTTTTGGCATTACCCGGCGTAGAACAGCTTCCATGGCCGATCGAAATCAACTTGCCCGAAGTCTGCGACTTTTTAGCGCATACGACCTAAGGTTAAGGATTTCTTATCCTCCTCCTTTGTTAAAGTCCATTTACGAAAGTAAATGGACTTTTTTTTGCCCTAGTTTTTCCTATAACCGTTATACACCGAACGCAATTCACAATTTGGTTTCTGGCTACGTCGTCAGGCGCTGATTTTGAGACGCGCCGGCTTCGCCCGGTTCAACTTCAGGGCCACGCCTTGCCATCCTTCATCTCCTTGTTTTTTCTCAAAAAACCACCGGTAAGTGGTCAAGAACATAGAGATGCAAGATATCTCGTTTTTAGATTGGTATTCATGGATGGAACTCAAGACGGGTTACAGCGGGAGAAAAAGAGGGAAGGGTTTTGACGCTTCCCTCTTTGAGAGGATCAGGGAGTTTTCTTGTCCGTAACGAGCCCTTCTCCGTTTCGGGCCTTATAGTCGCTGATCTTGCGGATCACATTCCAGGTACGGGCGCGCGTATAGGAAAAATTATGCTCTTGCGGGATTTCTCCTCTTAGCAAAATGGCCAAGCGCCGTTTATTCTGCCGCCCCATAAAATCGTGGGCAATCTCGAGAAATTCAGGATATTCCAGGGTTTTTAAGGCATCTATACGCTGATTCATCCAATTGAAGTCGCCATCGTATTTAAAGGCCAAGAGATTGATCAGTTCACCCATTTCCTTGATGTTTTTAGCCGGTTCTTGCAGTTTGGTGATCAGTGACGTTCGGATATGTTCAAATTGTTCTTTGGTTAGAGTCTCTTTGCCCATTTCCTGCAAATAGCCTTCAATAAAAGTTTCAAAGCGGGATAACAGATCGCGCGCATCGTGCGTATTGGATTGGACGGCAAAGATATTGAAAAGCTTCCTTTCCACTTCTTCTGCTAAGCTGTGCACTAAATAGCCGGTTTGCTGCTTGGTGCGCAGGGTTGTGAAGAATGGTTCTTGTATTGCCTGCATTAAGATCTGCTGCGAGGCGCGATCTTTAAAAGAAAAGCGGCTATCTTCCACAGCCAACAACACGGCATTACCCTGCGACTTTATATGGGATTCTACAAAATAGGGGCCATCTTCGTTAGGAAGGACAATCACTTTGTTTTTCAACTGTTCGTTCTTAGGATAAATCCCGTGGTAAAAGGCGCTTCGTGCCAGCCCAATGGCCTCGCGGGCTTCTGCTTCTTGTAAATTACCATAGAAAATGCCTTCTAAAAAGGTTTTGTTGTAAAGCTGAGCGTGCCATTCGGCAAATTTTGGAAAAGTCACTTTTCGGATCGCTGCGGCTTTTTCTTGTTCCGTTACATATTCATGGTAGAGCAGGGAGCGAAACATTTCCATGGACTGCTCTAGAGGGCTTGCTTTAGCAAAATTCGTGTATTTGCGCAGAAGAGAATCCTTATAAAGCCTAAATTTTTCCTGCGTCGGTTCAAAAGCTGTGGTTTGCGATAAAAGTTCTTTGAAAAAACTTAAGGCATTTTCGCTATAGCCTTCTAATGCAATTTGAATGCCGTTATCTTCTCGCTTGATGCTGTAATTCAATCCTGCCATTTTTGCCGGATAACTGTAGCGGCTCAAAGCATCTTCAATGCATTTGACGTAAAGGTCTGCCATGACAACCTTAACGGGATCTTCAAGGGACACCTGCGGTGTTTTGATCTGCATTGTCCAGCTGATTTTCGGGATTCCATACTGGGTATCCGGTGCGTAGTAGAAAGTCGACACCGCGTCACTGATCAAGAGCTTAGGAATAGGAACCCGTTTGATTTGAGAAGGGACAGCTTGATGCAATAACGTTAGATTTTGCGGAATGTAGGGGTTCTGTAGTGGAAGCTCAATATCGGGATTGACATCGACATGTTTCAATTTGGAAATCAAATCCTTGGACACGGGTTTAACGCTGTACTCCACACCCAGCCATTTTTCTTTCCGTTCAGGTTTGATCAACGTTTGCTTGGAGGGTGCCATGATGAGGAAACGTCCGTTTTCAGGCGTAAGGGCGCTTAAAAATTCCTGGACGGCTCCCGGATCATATTCTTGCAGCACTTTGGTTTTTTCAGGATAAGAGGTCAGCTCTTCATCTTGGATATTGTAGCCGTGGTCCATTAAGGATAAGAACTCATTTTGCTTGGACTGGTACTGATATTCAATGCGGTTCATCGTTTGAATTTCATCGAAAAGATATCTTGGAACGCCTGTTTGCTGGAATTGTTTGATGGCTTGGAAAGTACGCGCAAGCACCTCGTCGACATCGCGCAGCCCCTCGTTGGTCAGCTCGACTTGCACATAGAAAACCATTAGATTATTGCCGAGTTTAAAGCCGTCGCAGGAGAGGGATTCTGCCAATTGTTCCCTTTTCAGTTGCGCCAAAAGGCTTTGTTCCCCTTCATGTCCAAGCACAAAAGAAACGACGTCTTGCGGTTTAGAGTCGATCATATGCGCAAATTTAGGGGGCAGCTCCCATAAGATGGAGAGCACGCGTTTATCTTTGATGGGTTCAATATAGATGTACTTGCCTTCTAATTCATGGCTGAAGGCGGGTTTATTATAGCTGAATGCCTGTCGATCTTTGCCCGGAACCTCTGAAAGTTCTTTTGTGACCAGTTCTTTAAGTTGCTCGATCGGCAGGGAGGAAACGGCTACCAGCCGCATGAGATGAGGAGAATAATGGTTTTTATACCAATCAATTAAGATTTCACGCGAGGCTTTGGAAAGTGTTTGGGAGTTGCCCATATTGAAATTGTGGAAAGGATGGTCCGGTTGCACCAGTTCTTTGATGACGTAGAGCTGCCTGATATCGTCATTTTCCAGATTTTTAGCATATTCTTGATCGATTGCTTTCAATTCCCTATCGACACCGGAGGGATTTAATAAGGGTTCTTCAAAAAAATTGGAAAATCTCTTAAACGCTTCCGGAAAAGCCTTGCTTTGGACGGTAAACAGGTAATTTGTGGTGTTGCTCGCCGTGAAGGCATTGCTTTGTCCGCCATGCTCGATGATAAAACGGGAATACTCCGATTCATCCGGATATTTTTCCGTCCCCATGAAAAGCATATGTTCTAAGAAATGCGCAAGACCCGGATGCTCCTTCGGATCTTCCCAACTGCCTGCTTTCACCGACATCAAAGCCCCCGATAATTCAGCCAGCGGATCACTGATCAAATAAGCTTCCAAGCCATTGTTCAGGCGGATTTTAGCTGTCTTACGCTCTTTCATTGCGGGAGAGAGTAAGGGGAGTTTCCCTTTTTCTAAAAGAGTCGTGTAAGAATCTCCTTGAATATGTAGAGGGATCGAAACAATAAAGGCAAAGAGGGCTTTTTTCAACATGGCAATTCCTTAAGGGCTAGGTCCACTAAAACAACGAATATTAGAAGAAATACCGGTAAATCACCATGAAAATAAGTCAGGCGTTTTTGTCTATCTCCAAATCAAATTGCAGCGGAGGCGTGTTTTTTTTGGAAACCTCGATATTTTGGGTGACTTCAGAGACAATGGGCTGCTTTTGGATTTTAGTACTGTCGATTTTGGAGGGAACGGTCGTAACGACAGGGGACTGTGGTTTCTCGATTTTTCCATGCAAGTAGTTGATCTGCACGATTGAAAAATTCAGTTTTTCGAGACAGGCGTAGCAAATCCGCTCGATTTGATCCGGTCTGCCAACGGTGGAAACTCCCAGCTTATGGGCAAAATATTCAGGATCTTCATGTACAAGTCGGGCAATTAAGGAACCGTTAATACTACTCCACTCATTCATATGCATAGATTTTCTCCCTTAAAGAATGACCATCGAAGTTGAGACGAAGAGTGATTTGAATTTTTCACTTCGTTCGGCTAAACTTTCTTGGTTGTTAAATCATAAGAGGTATATCCATATGTCAAGTCCAGTACAATGCGCAAGCGATATTTTTCGTTTGCCGCCGGGTCAGTTTAAAAAGGAATTAGGCATCGGCTCTCCGGGGTCACAGCAAAAAATGTTGGATTTTCTTGAGCGCGTGCGAGCCGAATCTCCAACCTTTGCGCAAAATGAGAAACCGCGACCTGTAGAAAGAAAAGTAAAGAAAGTGATCGAAGCGGAGAAAACAACCTATCATAATCCATTTGCTGAATATGCTGCTTTAAACCCTAGGGAAGACGTAGACCCGGAAATTAAAGAACCCAAGATTCCTGGGTTAGAGTTTTATCATTATTGAGTCGTAAAGGTTTTTTACTTCCGTCCAAATATGATAAGCGCGTGCTTTACGTCTTTCCAATTTGTCCTGAAGATTGCTGCCCGGAAGATGCGGCATGTCAAGTTCTTTGCCTAAGGAAATGCCGACAGGGCAGCAATGGGCGATCCGTTCTTCCCCTAGAGCGATCAGGACTTTTTCCGGAGGAGGAAATAAAGCGTAGGTGGCCAAGGCAAGAGGATAGAAATGCGTTGGTTTTTTTGCATGTTCGGCAATGAAAGCAAACATTTCTATGCTCTGGGGATCGAATGGAGAAGGATCCACTGTTCCTAAAGAATTCTTACGGTCGCGTCCCCCGCTGGGGGCTACGTAGATGCATTTGCCTCCATCGGATAAAAGTTCCAGCAGCCTTTTCATCGTGCGTTGGTTATGCGTGACTTTATCTTTTTTTTGTTCTGGAGGGAAATCGATATAGTTTTTGGAATAAATGCAAAGGAGGTTGCGCCCTAGACTGAAGGGAACCGCTAGTGTATCGGTCACAACACGATGGCCGGCTACAAAAATCATATCTTCTGCCAGCCGGGGATGTGTTTCTTCAAGCATTAAGCTGAGAATTTGCGGATCGAGTTCGGTTTGGTGATTGGACAATAGAATGGCATTTTCACCGCGCGCTATCTGCGCGGAAATTTGATCGGCGTTTTCTAAACCCGATATTTTCGATTCTGAACGCTTGATCAAATGACGGGCAAAGTCTTGTCCTAACTGATAATAATCTTCCGGGTGCGTCATCTTTTCGTGATAAGGAGCAAATCGGTAGGGATTTTTTAACTGCTCCTGGACTCTGGATAAGAAAAAGACCAAGGTGGCATCGGCGTCATCAGGGCAGCCATTATTTTGCCGGGTAGCATTGAGATAGCTCTCATAAAAACGGAGCAATCCCTCGGCTAGTGCCGAGGGGAAAGCGCTTTCTTCAACAAGCTGCAGGACCCGTTCTTTAAACTTCAATTTCCTGGCCATTGGTTGTGGAGTAGAATCGATAATCGTTGATGTGCATGTTATCGTCTGTTTCAAGATGCAGGTGCGCGTTCAATTCATCGGCTATTAAAAATAAATGATCGCGGTCTTCCATTTTAAGATAGTGTTCCATGTGGGGATGCACGATGAGCTTAATGCCGAACTGCTGCTTGCAATTGATCACTTTTTTAAGGGCGCGTTCGATTTCTATAGAGACGCTTTCATGCGTTTTGACCAGGCCGCTTCCGGAACAGTAGGGGCAGGTTGTAAAAACGGTTTGTATGATCGAACCGCGGCTTCTCTGGCGCGTCATCTCCACCAGTCCGAATTCGCTCATACCCAAGATGGTGCATTTGGCCGAATCCTCTTTCATGCAGTCTTTAAGGCGTTCAAGAACGCGCCGTTGATTTTTACGGTAGCGCATGTCGATAAAGTCGCAGATCACTAATCCGCCGATGTTTCTAAGGCGCAGCTGGCGGGCGATTTCTTCGGCAGCTTCCAGGTTGATTTGCACCAAGGTTTCTTCCACATCGGTATCGCTGCCCGAACTTCTGCCGGAGTTGACATCGATGGTATACATCGCTTCGGTACGATCGAAAAAGAGATAGCCTCCGCTGTGCAGCCAGATTTTACGCTTTAAGGATTTTTCAATCTCCCGCTCCACATTGAAGCGTTCATACATGGGGGTCTTATCGCGGTACAATTCAATTTTTAAGGGGTGTTCATGGGCGTACTTGCTAAAGCTTCTTTTGCACGCCTGATACACTTGATAATCATCGATCAGGATTCTATCGAAGCGCTTGTCCACTGCCGTCAGCAAGGCGCGCTTGATCAAATCGGACTCGGCGTAAATGAGGCCAGGTTCCTCTGTGGCGTTAAATTGGTCGATTGTCTGCTGCCATGTGCGTAAGAGATCGTTGGCCTCTTCAATGAGTAGATCTTCTGTGGCAAGGGCGCTTGCGGTCCTGCAGATCAATCCCATATCTTTGGGCATTTCGAAAGAACGGATCAATTTTTTCAGACGGTCCCTAGTATGCCTGTCTTCAATGCGGCGTGAAACGCCTCGATGGGAAGAGTTTGGCAGTAGCACTAAATAGCGGCCGGCAATAGAAACGTTAGAGGTTAAGCGGGCGCCTTTTGTGCCCATCGGTTCTTTGATCACTTGGACCAAAACAGGTTGCTCGATCTTTAAGACTTGTTCGATCGCCACGTTGTTGTTTTTTTCGTTATTTTGCGAGGGATCGTGATCGAGTTCAAAATCGAGTTCGAATTGTTCTTGGAATTTTTTGGTATTTTCTATGATGTCGGAAATGTGAATAAATCCATTTTCCCCTTCGTTGATGTCAATAAAGGCAGATTGGATGTTATGCAAGATGTTTTTGACCTTGCCTTTATAGATATTTCCGGTAATTTGCCGGTCTTTTTTTCTCTCAAGAATTAAATCGTGGAGAGAACCGTTTTTAAGAAATGCACAGCGGATTTCTTTCGATTCGATATTTAAGAGTATTTCTTGCATGAGGCAACCTTTCGTTTTGCGAGAGGCAACCATTCGCTGCTAAGCAGGACAATCCAACCTGAAGTCTTTCATTTGATTGTTCAACATTCCGTTTTTTATTCAAGGGGGAAATCCGCCTTGGAAAATGTAGTGATTCAAGCTTGTGCTGCGATGGGCTGTCTTTCATGATTATTTCATTTTATACACATTGTGCTTCTAAAAAAGACTCAGTGTAACCGCGAAAGAAAATAATAACCTATTTCTCGGTTCTTTTTCTAGAAAAATTAAGAGGGAGGGAGGTCTTTAGGAGGGTTTAGCTCTTTGAGAAGATGCGCGATCTGCTGGATGATCAAAAGAAGAGTTTTTAGTTCTTTGTTCATCGCTATAGCGATGTCGGTTCTTTTTCTGTAGAGGTTTTTTAATCTCTTCGGCAGAAGGCAGCTGTAGTTTCACAGAAGGCGGGCTTCCCGAGAGATTGGGGTGGTGAAACTGCAGTATCCAGCACATGGGTTGTTTTTCGTATTTCATTAAACTACCCAAACGTTGACCATAATCTTAAAATAATTAGTATGCGACTGGGTGTCAGGCATGCTGCGGGAAATGGGGGCTGTCGAAAGCGCTGGCGCTTTATTCCTCTTTGAGATAAAATTCATGGGGTAAACTAGAGCAAGAATTAGATCGCAATGGATGATGTCTGTAGAATTTTCGTAGATCAGCTGAGAGGCGGCAAAACGCAAGAGATTGACTGCAATCTCCCTCCTGAAATAATGGCCGTCGAGGAAAAAGAACTCGCTTTTCAAAAAGAAGTGAGCGTTTCAGGCGCAGCCTATCTTGCCGAAGACGCTCTCATTTTGCATTTGGATCTTAATACCGAAGCGACGATCCCGTGCACGATCTGCAATGAACCGGTGCAGGTGCCTATTTTTATAAAAGGCGCTTACCATGTTATTCCCATTGCAGAGATTAAAGGGCGCATTTTCGACTTTACCCCCTTTGTGCGCGATTCTATTTTATTGGAAACACCTGCCTTTGCCGAATGCCGGGGGGGAGAATGCCCAAACAGGGCAGAAATTAAACAATATATCAAAGACGTAAAGGAATCCTCAGACGATGAGTCGGATGGATATCGTCCTTTTGCGGATTTAAAGTAAGTTATTGAGGAGAATATCAAATGGCAGTACCACGTAATCGTACTTCAAATGCTAGAAAAAACAACCGCCGTTCGCACCATGCTAAAAAACCTAAAAATTTGACAGCATGCAATCATTGCGGCGCGCACAGAATGCCTCATTGCATTTGCCCCTCTTGCGGCACCTATAGCGGCCGTACGATGGTTGAAGGCAAGCAAGAAGCAGCCGAGTAGAGCAAAGGCTTGCGTATCGGTGTTGATCTGATGGGGAGCGATAGCTCCCCTGCAGTATTATTCGAAGCCGTATGCAATTGTACAAGCGAGTTGACTTCGGGAGACTCGCTTGTTGTTTTTAGTACCCCGGAGGCCTTGGCCGGCTACCTGGACAAAAAAAACGCTTCACCATTTCTAGAATTCAATCTCTCCGGCATCGACGTGCATCTCGTTAAAGAAACGATTGAGATGGGCGATGACCCCTTGTCTGCGATTCGTTTGAAGAAAGATTCTTCGATCGTAGCCGGCATCACACTTTTAAAAGAAAAAAAAATTGACGCTTTTGTCTCCGCCGGAAATACCGGAGCACTGATTGCCTGCGCTACTTTGTTATTGGAGCCGATGCCTGGGGTAGAAAGAAGTTGTCTGTTAGCCTTATTGCCTACCCAAGGGGATCCTATGGCGATGGTCGATGTGGGAGGTTCTTTAGTCTCCGATGCGCATTTACTCGTCAAATATGCAAAATTGGGCGCTGCCTATCAAACGTGCCGTACTGCCAAACCCATGCCGACGGTGGCGCTTTTAAATGTAGGCGTAGAATCGAAAAAAGGGACGCGCGAAGTCAGAGGGGCTTATGAGATCCTTCAAGAGGAATGCCGCCGACCGGGGGCAAAGTTTCATTTTGCCGGCAATCTGGAAGGTCGCGAGGTTTTTCTTGGCAAGGTTGATGTGCTTGTCACTGATGGGTTTACAGGTAACGTGATGCTTAAAACTTCAGAAGGCATCTCTTCTTTTATGTTCGATTATTTACAAAAAGCCCTGATCGAAACGCCAACGCCCGTTGTGCAGCACCTGTTAAATCAAATGCAGCGTCACTTCAGTTATGATGAATATCCCGGCGCCTTGGTGTGCGGACTGGAGGGGATCGTCATTAAATGTCATGGAGCTGCCACTATGCGTGGCATGATGCAAAGCATTAAAGGCGCGATGACTTTAGCGCGAAATCATCTTCTGGATAAAATGCGTGCTGAATTATCTATTTAATTAGCATTACCCTCTCCTTTTTAAAAATCTTTATAAAATTGCCTTTTTAAAATTTTTATTATAAAATCAAGTTATGGCTGTTTTTTAATAGGGAGGTAGATTATGTCTCGTTCCAGGAAAATGAAGAAGTTCTGGCAGGATTTTTATACGGCTCTTTACTGTGAGGATCATCAGATGTCTTCTAAGGAAGGCATCTCTTTTTTTAATAAATTTAAAAAACAACTCCACGTGTTTAATCAAGAAAGGCGCGATTTTTTAAAAACGGCCGGGATTGCCGGTGCTATTGGAGCCGCGGGAATGGTATTGCCTTTTGGCCAGGGATTTGCGGCTCCTGTCAAAAAAAGTGCTCCTAATTTAAAAATTGCGATCATCGGCGGAGGGCTTGGCGGTCTGGCTTGTGCTGATGTGCTTGTACAGCAAGGATTTAATCCGCAAATTTATGAAGCGCAATCCCATGTCGGCGGACGTTGCACAACTTTAAGGCCTGATGGTTTAACCGGTAATGATTTAGATCAATTGCATGGCGCCGGGGCGTCCGAATATTTAACCGAACCCGGCTGGAATATTGAACCGTATACTCCGGATTCTACGGGACATTTTCAAGTCGCTGAAAAAGGAGCGGAGTTGATCGATAATTTGCATAAAGCAATGCTCGGTTATGCAAAAGAATTCAAACTGCCTCTGGAAGATTACAATAAATCTGAAGGGCAAGGGGAAGATATTCACTATTATGGAGTGGGTGATCCGGCGGAGCCGACGGTGCTTTCCGAAGAAGAAGTGGTGGGCTCCTTTCGGGAGTTTGTGCCGATTTTCCGCGAGGCCTTCAAAAGTCTGACCCCTCCGACTGCCATACTGGCAGAGCAAGGCAACATTACAGAAGCCGATAAACAGCTAGACAATCTTTCGATTAAGGATTTTTTAGATCAGAACGGGTTAGATAAGGGATCGATTCTTTACTCCATGCTCGAAGAAAATTATGCTAATGAATACGGCGATGAAATTGATAACCTTTCCGTATTGACCTGGCTGCAGTTTGCCCATGCGGATCGCTCCTCTAAATTCCGTCCTTATGGTGTATTCAGTGACGAAAGATACCACATTGTCGGTGGTAATGACTTAGTGGCCTTAAATATTGCCAAGCGTGTGGACGAGGGGCAACAACGAATTCATTTTGATCATAAATTAACGGCAGTGGCGCAGTCGTCTGACGGCAAAGTTGTTCTGACTTTTGCAGGAGGGCAGGAAGTCGAGGCCGACATTGTGGTTTTTGCCACGCCGTTCAGTGTGCTTAGAGATGTTGAAGGGATCGGCAGCAATCCCGGCAACAGCTTAAATCCTGGATTGCAGAATAATCAAATCGATTTATCTAAAGTGACACCGGCAGTCAAAATGGTCGTCCCTCCTTCGGATCCCGATTTTATAAATCCGCTAGGACTGACCGTACATAAGTTACGGGCGATCCATCTTATCGATTATGGTCATAGCTCTAAAATTCATTATGCTTTCAATGGACCGGTGTGGCGCCCCTATGGAAACAATGGCGTGACGTTCTCGGATCGGGACGCTTGGCCAAATGACCCAGAAACGTTTCATAATACGACATGGGAAACAAACCACACAAAAGCCATTTTGGATGACGACCTGCTGGGACGAGAAGCCGCCGCTTTGTTGACCGACTACATCGGAGGAGACCGCGCGATCCGCATCGCAGACTTCACCAACGCGCAGTTCCAAGGAGAAACGACGGAGATGTTGGCGCGTATGGATCTCATATTCACAAAGGCGTATAACCTGCCATCAGGCAGCAAGCCGATCTCCGATTTTGTGAAAAAAAATGGAGGGAACAACGTCATCAATAAGGAGGCCTGGTTCTCATTTCCATTAACCAAAGGCTCTTATGTAAGCAACATGCCGAACTACTTTATGCAGGTAGCGGATTTCGAGGGGATGCCCGATGGGGAAATCGGTGAATTATTTCCTGATGCCGGCCCCGGTAATTGGCGGATCTTTTTTGCAGGAGAGCACTGCAGTCCGTTTGCGGAATGGCAAGGATTCATGGAGGGAGCGCTGCTTGCCGGTATCCGTGCAGCGAACCAAATCCTTGGAGCTTTAAAGAAAGGGAAAATTCCTTGAGTGATTGTACAGGAATTACCACCTCGGCTATATAAAGAATACTGAAAGTGCATTTCAAGGAGTGGACATGTTGTATTTAGCGGGATTAACGGGCATTAGCCCGTTGTCCCTATTATTGGTCTTATTGATTGTTTTATTGCTTTTCGGAACGAAGCGGTTGAAAACGATCGGCAAAGATATTGGAGACGCTGTGCGCGGCTTCCAAAAAGGAATGAAGGATGAAGAAGACTCTATAGATGAAGATAAAAAGGAATAATGTCTATTTCTGAATTGGTGATTGTAGCACTTGTGGCGTTGATTGTGTTCGGGCCTGATAAATTGCCCGGATTATTTTATAATGCAGGCAAATTGTTCGGGATTTGGAGGGAAACGGTCGACGCGTGCCATCTTCAGATCAAGAAAATCGGTTTTACCGGGGAGGCAAAGGAGCGTAAAAAGAAAAGCGCCGATGCCCTGGATGAGCTGGAAAAAAAACTCAAGGATAAGGGGAAGTGAGCGAGGAATCGAGTTTTTTGAGTCATCTGGTAGAAGTCCGTAAACGGGTCATCCGCTCCGTTATCGCTATTGTTTTGCTTTTTTTTGCCTTGTTCCCGTTTTCCGGGCACCTTTTTACATTGCTCGCGCAACCTTTGTTAGCTCAGCTTCCCTCCGGGAGGGAATTAATCGCCATTAATCTAACCTCTCCGGTCTTTGTGCCGCTCAAATTGACCTTGTTTATCGCGCTGTGCTTGTCGATCCCTTATCTTCTCTACCAAGCCTGGTCTTTTATCGCCCCGGGGCTCTATGTCAAGGAACAGAAAATTGCTTGGTTTTTGTTAGTATTCAGCTCGGCCCTATTTTATATCGGGTTGCTATTTGCCTATTTTTTAGTGTTGCCGCTGATCTTTAATTTTTTCATTAATTATGCGCCGGCCGGTGTTGCTCTCACTCCCGATATCGATCAATTTTTCAGTTTTTGTATTAAATTATTTTTTGCCTTCGGTTTGGCCTTTCAAGTTCCCATTGCCGCCATTATTTTAGTATATTCCGGCGTTGTCACTATAGCACAGCTTAGAAACGCGCGCCCCTATGTGATCGTAGCTATTTTCACACTAGGGATGCTGCTAACGCCGCCTGATGTGCTATCGCAAATTATCCTCTCGGTGCCGGTCTGTATTTTGTATGAGCTCGGCATTGTGTTGGCCAAGGTCTTGACGAAAGATGCCTGAACTTCCCGAAGTTGAAACAATTGTCAGGGAGTTATCCCAATCCGGAATGATCGGTCTTAAAATAAAATCGGTGCAGGTTTTCTGGGAGCGTACCCTCGAGGGGCGTTCCGCCGCCGAATTCACGGCCTTGATCTCCGGACAAGGGATCAAAGACATTTTGCGCCGAGGAAAATTTATTGTATTTTGTTTATCCAAAGATTTTCTTTTAGTGCATTTACGGATGACCGGCAGGTTCTCCTTTGTCACAGAAAAAATGCCTCTTCCGCATGAACGTATCAGGCTGCACCTTTCCGATGGATCGATGTTATGTTATCAAGATCAAAGAAAATTCGGGCGTTGGTCGTTGGTGGGAAGCTTAGAGGAAAGGATTGCCTCTTTAGGGCTTGAGCCCTTATCGGAAGAATTTACACTAAAAAGATTTAAGGAGCTTTTGGCGCCTCATCGCCGGGCGATTAAACCGTTTTTGCTGGATCAAGCGCACCTTTGCGGCATCGGAAACATTTATGCCGATGAAGCTCTTTGGGAAGCAAAAATACATCCCTTGCAACTTGCAAATAGACTAACGGAAAAAGAGATCAAATTACTGCATCGGGCCATTATAAATGTATTGCAGAGCGGCATCGAGCATCAAGGCACAACTCTCGGCTCCCGCTTTGCCAATTATTATAGCGTCAGCGGTCGCAAAGGGGGGCATCAGTTTCAATTAAAAGTCTTTCGGCGTGAAGGTCAGCCGTGTTCCCGCTGCAACGCATCTATTATTAAGATCAAAGTGGCGCAGCGTGGTACACATCTTTGCCCCATCTGCCAAAGGGTTTAAGAGAAACCCTCAAAAATCGTGATCCCTTTTTTGAGGTAAAGGGGTAATAACGCTTTCCGCAGAACATAGGGACCCAAGAGGGTATCGACTTTGGAAAATACGTAGACTTTTCGTTTATTATCATGAGGGATTAAGGCTCTGATATTCTCGTGTATGAAAATATCCTCCGATACAGCTTTAATTTTTAGGAAGACGCTTTCTTTCATCGTCGTTAGGTGCATTTGTTCTTCCCAAAAGCAAGCATCGCCGACATCCTCAAAATCCAAATGTATGGAGAATTTTGTGCTCATAGGGAGAGCAAGGCATCCTGCAGCTGCATGGCGTGCGCTTTTGCCTCATCACCGTCTAATTTGAAGGGCTCGCCGATGTTGATTTCAATTTTGGAAAAAGGCTTGGGCAGCATTAATTTGTCCCAAGTGTTGAAGCGCCATACCCGATCTGCCGTCCAGGAGAGGGGGATAATCGTGGCTTCAGCTGCTTTGGCGGCAAGTACCGCGCCCGGTTTTACCTGTTCAAGAGGCCCTCTTGGACCATCAGGGGTAATGATGATGATTTCTTTGCCATATTTTAAATTCTGAATCGTTGTTTGCAAGGCTTCCGCTCTTTTATCATGCGGCACGCGAATGGCGCGACCATGCCGGTAGCTTTCAGCAACCACGGCAATGATTTCCCCGTCCCGGCTATTGCTGATCATGGCGGCGTAACGGAATTGAGGGGCGGCGCGTTTCAAAATTTCCGTGATCATTCCCAAGCGGTTATGCCAAAAGGCTAAAATGCAGCGGGAAGATGAAGCTGTTGCTATCAGGTGGTCTAAGCCCGTAAAACGGAAAGTGCAGGTCCAACCGATGACAGTCAACAACATTTTAACAGTATGCCCCACTAGAAAGGGGAGAATTTTTTGGCGCAGACGCTCCTTAAAGGTCATGAGAGTAGTCCTACAATGGCCGTAGAGGCTTCTTCGCTGGCTTTTAAATTTTGTAAAATAGCGGGTAGATTACTACATTGCTCGATGCAACGGTAACGTTCCGCTGTCTCATTATTGAGCATTTTAAACTCACGATAGAGGTTTTCAGCCGTCAGTCCTTTTTCGATGATTTCGGGATAGACTGTTTTATCGCTTAGTATATTGACGATGCAGTAGTGGGGCAGGTTCAACTTTAATATATACTGAGCGATGATGCGGTTTAAACGCGTCAGTTTATACATGACGACGGCCGGTTTTTGGTGGAGGGCAAGTTCTAACGTTACCGTTCCCGATTTGGCAATAGCGCTGCGGCAGTCGCGCATTAATTCATAAGAAAAGGTTTTTGGCAGCAAAAACAGATCCCGATGTAGTTTCAGGGAATTATTTTCCAGCAAAGGATGCATGACGGGGATGATTTTCTCATGAGCGCACGAGATGGCAAAAATCGTGTCGGGCACTTCTTTTTTGAGCATTTCGCAGGCTTTGAGCTGGAAGGGGAGGTTCAATTCGATTTCGCTTTTTCTGCTCCCAGGAAATAAAGCCACCAAATTTTTCGTAGATTTAATGCCGAATAAGGCCGCCCAATGCTCATCGTAGCTATGTTCATTGACGATTTCTTGGATCGGGTTGCCGACATACTTAACTTTTAGCATAGAAGAGACAAAATATTTTTCTTCAAAAGGATAGATGGTCAGCAAGAGATCGAGCGTGCTCTCCATTTTTTGTTTCCGAGCGGCGCCCCAGGCCCAGACTGTAGGGCTGACATACTGGATCAGTTTCCCTTGATACCCCTGTTTTCTTAACGCCTTGGCCAGCCTTAAGTTAAACCCCGGGTAATCGATCAGAACCACGGCTTCAGGGCGGGTTTTTAAAATATGTTGCAGGACTTCATGGAATTGACGTCTTAATTTAAAGAAGGAGCCTATGAGCGCGCTGAATCCGTGGATCTCAAAATCTTCGGTTCTTAAAACGGCTGTAAAGCCTTCTTCCCGCATTTCCTGCCCGCCCACGCCGGAAAATTCATAGTTCGGTAATTTTTTTTTAAGGGCTTTAAGCAGACGGGCGCCGATCATGTCGCCGCTTTTTTCACCGGCCAGCAAGAATAAATGTTGGGTCATGGGCGCTCGTTGTGGATTGTGTAGTGCAAATGTCTTTTGCGCATCCAGCAGACGGCAAACAGATCGAAAACCGTATTAAGGGAACGGTTAAGGAAATTATACTTTGTTTTCCCTTTGGTCCTTTCCCGGTGGTTGACCGGGACTTGCTCAATTTTATATCCTTCAATTAAGAAAAGAGCCGGTAAAAAGCGGTGCATCCCGTGAAAGAGCTTGATGTTTCCCAAACATTCTCTGCGGTACACTTTGAGGGAGCAGCCGGTATCTTTGACGCCGTCGTTCAAAACGCGACTGCGTACCCCATTGGCGATCGTAGAGGTGATTCTTTTAATGAAGGTGTCTTTTCTCTTAGCGCGGATGCCGCATACAAGATCAGCACGGGCGGCGGCAGCCACCATTTTAGGGATATCGGCCGGATCGTTTTGCCGGTCGCCATCTAAGGTGATAATAAATTCCCCTTTTGCAGAGCGAAATCCGGCGTCAAAGGCGCTTGATTGCCCATAGTTTTTTTTGAAAACGATGATGCGCAAGTACGGTTTTTCCTTAGCCAGCCCTTTTAAGATTTCCAAAGAACGGTCCGTCGAACCGTCATCGACGCAAATCAATTCCCAAGGGGAATCGAGTGACTTCATCACGGGTTCTAGTTCTTCGATGAGAGGGTGGATGTTCTCTTCTTCATCTTTTAAGGGAATCACTACGGAAAATTTAAGGGGCATCACTAGCCTATGCTTGTATTTTAAGGGGAAAGTATAGGGGATTTTCCTATATTTTTCAGCTACATTCTTAAGGCTGAACTAATGAAAAATTTTCTATTTGATGGCAGGTTTTATTTGATTTTTTAGCCAGTCGACTCCTTCTTGGAATATGGGCGCCGGTGTGCCATGTCCTTTGTGGCCGATGGAAGGGAAGGTGTGAAGCTCTACATGGGGAGAGCGGATGCCTGCCAGATAACTTTCTTCTGTTAGATGGCGGATAAAACGGAAACATTCTTCTGTCCCGACTCTTACATCTCGGTTGCCGATGTAAAAACGGAGCTGTTTGCCGATTAATCCCGGGATGGCGTTAGTAAGCTCGAGGGATTGCGCGATCGGCCGATCGGCCAGGGTGCCAAATTCTTGAATGGTTTTAAGCGTCGTCAAAGGGGAGTATCCTAGAACGGCGCCGATGCTTTTATGTTTGGCGGCAATATGGGTGGCGATAAAGGCCCCCCGGGAAAGGCCGCCGGCAGCAAGGTGTTGTGGATCGATCACGCCTTCGGCAATGAGGAAATCGATGTTTTGGACGCACTGGGTTAGAAAGGGCGTGATGGGGTCGATCTCTTGTTCAATCTGCTGGGTCCACTGGGACATCGCTTCCGTATTTTTCATTCCTAATCCGTGACCCGGAATCGTGCAGGAGAAAACACGCACAGAGGAATCTTTCAAAAGGAGGGCCGGCTGGTTAAACGGAGGGAGTTCGAGGCTTTCATTTCCGGAGAGGGCAAAATAAAAAAAGGCAGGCAATGCCCCTAACTCAAGGGACGGACCCGTGAAATACACGGGCAAGCCGGAAGGGCACTCAATAATCTGCGGGCTGTTCTTCCTGGACATCATGCGGGGCTTCTTGCTGAAAGGGGGTATACGAATGCTTTTTATGCACTCCTTTTTTCTGGAATTGCCTCCAAGCATTGTTCCAGGAATTGTAAGACTCCACTAATCTGCGGTCCACGACAGCGCGCATTTTGAGAAACTGCAAGGCTAAAGTGAATTCTTTCATGCCCAAAATTTTGGGGCGGTAAGAACGTTTTCCGGAAGGTGGGGTTAGGCGGTACTGCATGGCCATGATCAAGGCCATAGTAGAGCTGATCCTTCTAGGGAAATGCGTGAATGAAGCGGTAACGGAGGCCGTGATCAAGGCATGGGCCGAGGTCATGACGTCGCCGAGATTTGGTGTTTGCTCTTGGGCAATAAACCGGTTATGGATCTCTTTTTCCAGTATGGGATAGAGCAGGCATGAGGTCAAAACGGAACGGTCGAGTGGATGTTTTAGATCCTGCTTGTTTAGTTGATCTGCGATGTTCAGGAGGTTGTAGATTTTCCCCCCTTCCGGACTTTCCAGGAAAGCGTTCAATGCAGGGAAAATCAGTTTGAGCATTTTCGCCTGGATCATCAGATATAAAAAGGGGGCGCCTGCACCCGATTCCAGCATCCGCAACATCTCTTCTAAAACGCGGGCAGGAGAGCTTTTCATGATTTCTTCACGGCTTTCGAGCAGGGCCTGTTTGGTTTCGGGGGCGATTTCAAAGCCGAAGCGCGCCCTGAATTTCAAAAGACGGATCATTCTGACAGGATCTTGCTTGAATCTGATGAGGGGATCGCCGATGGTACGTAAGACTTTTTTGTGGATATCTTCCCAACCGCCTACATAGTCGATTACCTTGTGATGGAAGGGGTCGTAAAAGAGGCCGTTAATGGTGAAATCGCGGCGCAAAACATCTTCTTCTTCCGAACCCCAGGTGTTGTCGCGGATGATGAGATCGCTGTCGTTATCGCCGGAGCGGAATGTGGAGACTTCGATGACTTTGTGGCCGAATCGGATATGTGCTAGGCGAAAACGTTTTCCGATCAGGAAGCAATTTCTGCGAAATATTCTTTTGATTTCTTGCGGGCGGGCAGAAGTGGAAATATCGTAATCTTTAGGGATGCGTTTGCATAGCAAGTCGCGCACGCTTCCGCCGACTAAATACGCTTTAAAACCCTCTTCGTTTAGTTTTTGGATAACGAAGAGCGCGTCTGCATCGATCTGGGAAGGATCGATTTCATGTTCATCTGCTACAAATTCTTTAGGTCGCACAAATTCTAACTATTTAGATCTCTATTAAAGACTTAAGGGTAGCCGATTTAGGCCTAAGAGTCAATTGTATACCGAAAGGAATTGAAGAATCGGTTTTCGACTTGATCTTTTTCCGCCCGACTTTGCGTTCAATCTCATCAACTTCTCCAAGTTGATATCGATTTTCGCGCTTCGTCAAATGAAAAAACCTCTAAGTCAAAATTCCGATTTTTCAATTCCTTTCGGTATAACCGAAGGAGTGCTCTTTTTTCTTTAAGAATTGCTTTCCCCATTTTAATCATTGCGCTATTCTCAGTGCGCGTTATCCGAGAGATGTACTATGGGTGTTCACTTGTTACCAAATGAAGTTACTATGAATCAAAAAATACCTCCAAAAGTGTTCGGTACGGATGGGGTCAGGGGAAGGGCTAATCATACGCCCATGACTGTGGAAACGGCTCTTGCTCTTGGGCGGGCGGCCGGGAAACTTTTTCGAAAACACGAAGGGAAGCACCGGGTCGTTATCGGAAAAGATACGCGCCTTTCGTGCTACATGTTTGAAAACGCCCTGATTGCCGGGCTATGCTCTATGGGAATCGATACCTTGATGGTAGGGCCTTTGCCAACCCCGGGTGTGGCCTTTATCACCCGTGCCTATCGAGCCGATGCCGGTATTGTGATTTCAGCCTCCCATAATTCCTATACCGATAACGGTATTAAATTTTTTTCTGCGGATGGTTTCAAATTGCCCGACGCCTGGGAACAAGAGATGGAACGGCTGATCTTCGAAAATAATTTTGAAGATGACCTGCCCCAAGATTGGAACATTGGGCGCAATACGAAAATCGACGATGCGGCCGGACGGTATATTGAATTCGTAAAAGCGACTTTCGGCAAGCGCTTGACGTTGAAAAATTTAAAAATCGCACTGGATTGCGCAAACGGTGCCGCTTACCGTGTCGCACCTCATGTCTTTCGTGAACTGGACGGGACGGTCTTTAATTTTGGAGCCAGTCCTAATGGTTTGAATATTAATGAGGGGTGCGGTTCTTTGCATCCTGAACTCATTCAAAAAGGGGTCCTCGATCATCGCGCAGACGTGGGAATTTCATTGGATGGTGATGGCGATCGCGTGGTAATGGTGGATGAAAACGCTCAAATTGTGGACGGGGATGCCATATTGGCCATCTGCGCGGAAGATATGAAGCGGCGGGGCATCTTGAAAAACGATAGGGTGGTCGGTACCGTGATGACCAACCTGGGGATTGTGAACGCTTTGGAAGATCTGGGAATTACCGTGACCCGGTCTAAGGTAGGGGACCGCTATGTGATTCAAGAAATGATCGAGCATGGTGCCATACTTGGCGGGGAACAAAGCGGCCATTTGATCTTTTTAGAACACAACACGACAGGCGATGGACTGGTTTCTGCCTTGCAGGTCCTGCAAATTATGATCGAGACGGATTCCAAGCTTTCGGATCTGGTGGCAAAGTATAAGAGATATCCGCAAACGATGGTCAACGTTAAAGTTCTTTCCAAGCCGCCTCTCGAGACTTTGGAAGAGGTGCAGTCAACCATTGCTGATGTGGAAAAGAGTCTTGGGAAGATGGGGCGGGTTTTAGTGCGTTATTCGGGAACCGAGAATTTGTGCCGTGTGATGATTGAAGGTCCGAATTTGAAACAGGTGGGTGAAATGGCAAAAAAAATTGCGGAAACCATCAAAAAAGCGATCGGAGCGGTCTAATATGTGCGGTATTTTCGGCTATTTGGGAAAAAAAAATGCAGTTGATATGGTCATCGCCGGCCTTAAACGATTGGAATATCGGGGCTACGATTCGGCCGGCATGGCCGGCCTTAAAGATGGCAAGCTCCTTTTTTGTAAAGAATTAGGCAAAGTGGCCAGTCTTGAAAAGGAAGTGAAGGCAACGCATTTGTCTCTCGATATCGCCATTGCGCACACACGCTGGGCGACCCATGGGAAGCCTAGCAACGCCAATGCCCACCCCCATTTTGATCCCGCCCGTACGCTGGCGCTTGTGCACAATGGGATCATTGAAAATCATGAGGGGTTACGGGAACAGTTAAAGAAAGAAGGGAATGTTTTTAAATCGGAAACCGATACGGAAGTCGTCGCCCATCTGATCGGTAAATTTTATGAGGGCGATCTTATAGAAGCCGTGCAAAAAACAGTGCCGCTATTAAAGGGATCTTTTGCTTTTGCGCTGGTGCACCAAGACTACCCGGATCAGATCATCGCTGTCGCTCACGAATCCCCCTTAGTCATCGGCATCGGACAAGATGAAGCGTTTATCTCTTCCGACTCCCATGCTTTTCTTTCCCATACCCGGGAAGTGGTGTTTCTTTCGAGCGAAGAGATTGCCATCGTCAGGCCGCAAAAATTGGAAATTTTCAATGCATCGCGCAAACAAGTTCAGAAAGAAACCGAAAGGCTGCTGCACGAAGTGGAAGAATCGTCTAAAAAAGGGTACGCGCACTACACTTTAAAAGAAATCCATGAGCAGCCTCAGACGATGCGCAACGCGCTCTTGTCCCGTTACCTGGAAGACTATGGGATTGCCGTTTTCGAGGAGATGGCGTTTGATGTCAATGAGCTCTTATCGGTGCAAAGGATTTTAATCCTGGCATGCGGTACATCCTGGCACGCAGGATATGTCGGCGCCTATATGATCGAAGATATGGCGCGCATCCCCGTCCAGGCAGAGATTTCTTCGGAATTCCGCTATAAAAACCCGATCGTTCCGCCGGGGACCTTTGCCATTGCCATTAGCCAGTCGGGGGAAACGGCAGATACCATCGCCGCCGTTAGGGAACTGAAAGCTAAAGGCGCTAAAGTTATGGGAATCTGCAATGTCTATGGCTCCACGTTGGCTCGAGAAGCCGACTGTACTCTCTTTTTAAAAGCCGGTCCTGAAATTGGGGTGTGTTCGACTAAAGCGTTTACCTCTCAAGTGGCGGTCTTAAGTCTGTTTTCTTTACTGATGGCGCGCATGCGCCATATGGGCAAACAGGAAGGGAAAAGTTTCATCCAAGCCTTGAAAGTACTGCCTGAAATGGTGCAAAAGGTGCTTCATCAAGCCGATCACATCGCGTTGATCGCCAAGAAATACGCTAAATATGAGAATTTCTTTTACCTTGGACGCCGCTATATGTATCCGACGGCTCTTGAAGGCGCTTTAAAGCTAAAAGAAATTTCCTATATCAATGCCAACGGCTACCCTGCCGGAGAAATGAAACATGGTCCGATTGCTTTGATTAATGACCAGTGCCCCTCGGTGGCTTTTTGTGGCAATAAACAGACATACGATAAACTTCTCAGCAATCTGATGGAATTAAAGGCGCGTGATGGAAAAATCATTGCGATTGCCGAGGAAGGGGATGAGGGCATTGAAAAAATTGCCGATGAAATCATTTGGACACCGCGTACAATTGACGAGCTGGCTGTGATTCCTTCTACGGTTGCAGCTCAATTGTTTGCCTACTATGTGGCCTTGGAAAGGGGAGAGGACATCGACCAGCCCCGAAATTTGGCGAAATCGGTGACTGTGGAATAAAGAAATGGGTAGTCCTAAACAGGTAGTGATTTAAAGGTTTAAATTTATGGCCATTTCAATTATTTTTTCTGAAAACTTTGGAAAAATTCATGGAAATTTCTTGCCCTCACTGTCACTCAAGTCTAGTTCGTAAAAATGGTTCAATCCA